>NZ_CP096247.1:0-1200000 GCF_023204875.1 Prevotella sp. E15-22 | reverse complement strand
CGTGAAGCCGGTCTTTATAAACTGTCGACAGATAAAGTGCTGGCCAACCCAGAGATATCGCGCACAGTACGCCGCTATGATGCCACGATAACCGAGGTGAACCCCACCTACACCATCGTGATGAAGAGTGGCCAGACAGACGACATCATCGAACTCTTCCGTGCGCTCGACGCCTTCGATTGTGTGCTGCAGTACACCCGTTCTGGTCGTATTGCCGTGACACGTGGTACTCAGGAGCAAGTAAGCGCCTTCCTTGAGGAGCGCGAAAAAAAATAAGAAACACATATTATGGAAAAAGTAGGAAAATATCAATTCCTGGCCGAGCCCTTTCACTGTGATTTCAGTGGCCGACTCTTTATGGGACATCTGGGCAACCACCTGTTGAACGCAGCCGACTTTCACAGCACCGATCGTGGCTTTGGCATGAAATATCTCATGACCATCAAGCGTTCGTGGGTACTCTCACGCCTCGCTATCGAGGTGAACGAGATGCCAGAACAGTATACCAAGTTCAATGTTGAGACATGGGTTGAAAACGCCATGCGCTTCTTCACCCAGCGTAACTTCGCCGTAACTGACGACAATGGCAAGGTGTATGGCTACGGACGCAGCGTCTGGGCCATGATCGACACCGACTCACGCCAACCCTGCGACATCCTGTCCATCAAAGACGGCGCCATCAACGAATGGATTGAGGCCGAGAAGCCCTGCCCCATCGATAAGGGCGGTCGCGTGAAGATGTCAGACAATGCAGAGTTTGTCCACGCCATCGACACCTATTATAATGATGTGGACATCAACGGCCACATCAACTCCGTGAAATATATAGAGCACGTGCTTGACCTCTGGTCAATCGACTGGTATAAAGCCCATCGCATCCAGCGCTTCGAGATAGCCTATGTGGCAGAATCACATGCTGGCGACAAGCTATCTTTCTATCGCGAGGAGACCGGCGAGAACGAATTTTGTGTACGTATCGTTCGTACCGATGGTACCGAATGCTGCAGAAGTAAGGTGAAATTCCTATAAAGTTGAAAGAATATTTGGTTATTTGCTTTCAATTTGTTACCTTTGCACAAAATTATTAGAATCAATCCCCCGTCACTCCCTCGTGTAGGAAGCGAATGGACTCATCAGAAGGCGGTGGTCATCACCAAACGTCCGGTTCTCGAGTAGGGCTGGCATAGTTCATAGGGACAAGTCGAACATTTAAAAACAAATGCTATTATGGCACAAATGAATTTTGGTGGCGTTATTGAGACAGTTGTCACCAGCAAAGAGTTCTCACTCGAGAAAGCACGTGAAGTATTGAAAGATGAAGTAATCGCCGTTATTGGCTATGGTGTGCAAGGTCCAGGACAGGCCTGCAACCTGCGCGACAATGGCTTTAATGTCATCGTTGGTCAGCGTCAGGGCAAGACCTACGACAAGGCCGTAGCCGATGGCTGGGTACCTGGCAAGACCCTTTTCTCAATCGAAGAGGCAGCCGAGAAAGGCACCATCCTCTGCATGCTTCTCTCTGATGCTGGTCAGATGCAGCAGTGGCCCACCATCAAGCAATATCTGAAGCCTGGCAAGACCCTGTACTACAGTCACGGCTTCGCCATCAACTGGAGCGACCGCACAGGCGTTGTTCCTCCCAAGGATGTCGATGTAATCATGGTTGCTCCTAAGGGTTCTGGCACATCGCTTCGCACCATGTTCTGCGAGGGTCGTGGTCTGAACTGCTCATATGCTGTCTATCAGGATGCTTCAGGCAAGGCCAAGGAGAAGACACTGGCCTTTGGTATCGGTATTGGTGCAGGCTACCTGTTCGAGACAACCTTCCAGCGCGAGGCCACCTCAGACCTCACTGGCGAGCGTGGCTCACTGATGGGAGCCATTCAGGGACTGCTGTTGGCACAATATGAGGTGCTGCGCGAGAACGGCCACACCCCCTCAGAGGCCTTCAACGAGACCGTTGAGGAGCTCACCCAGAGCCTTGGCCCCCTCTTTGGCGACAAGGGTATGGACTGGATGTATGCCAACTGCTCTACCACCGCTCAGCGTGGTGCATTGGACTGGGCTCCCCGTTTCCACGACGCCATCAAGCCCGTCATGGAGTGGCTCTACTACTCAGTTAAGACTGGCAACGAGGCACAGATCACCATCGATGCCAACTCAAAGCCCGACTATCGTGCCGGACTCGAGAAGGAACTCGAGGCCATGCGCAACCAGGAGATGTGGCGTGCAGGCGAGACCGTCCGCAAGTTGCGCCCTGAGAATCAGGAAGACTAAGAACAACTGAAATATTATTATTGTATAGTGTCGGACACCTCAACGTGTTCGACACTATCTTTTTCCTCCGACACCTCCGATACCACGGCACGCTGCTCCATTCTGCTGGCAATGGTCAACAGAATCTCACGCGCCTCATTCACATGCTTTCCGTCAGCATGCTGTTCCAGATAGTCACGATAAGCCCTTGCCGTATTCTCTGTCAGCGTCATCAACCAATCTAAGGAATCCGTGTCTACCGTCACCGATGCCAACTCCGCCTTCTCCCCTATCTCGTTCTGCTCCCTCAGCAGCACATCCTGCTGCTCAGCACGATAAGCCATCAGCTCATCGTTAGCATTCTTGGCAAAATAAAGGCCCACAAAGATGCCCAGCAGGGCAATAACAACAGATACAATAAGCGATGATTTATTCATTGTGGGATGATATTAATGAATAAAACGCAAATCGTTCAAAGTATGGCCCCCCATCAAGCAACTCTTATCCACCATGCCACTCACACCCTGGATACGCCCCTTGCAGGTATACTGCCAGATAGTATAGTCACGGTCGTCGGCCAGCACAGGCGGCTCATCGGCATACATAGCCACCATCAACTGATAGTCGTCCAACTCGCCCACCAGATACTTATTATAGAAGTTGCGGCCAGTATACACCAGCGGTTTCTGATGATAAACCTCCTCCAGCATATCCAGAAACTTATGCAGCGAGTCGCAGAACTCCTCCGTAGGCAGACTGCCCGTCGTCTCCACGTCGAGCATAGGAATCAAGTCCTGCTCACCAGGCAGACACTGCGTGGTGAAGTTCTCCAGCTGCAACTGCAGGTCGGCCTTGGGACGAAAGAAGTGATACGAGCCCACCATCAAGCCATGACGATGTGCCAGGTCAATATTGCGCTCATACTGCGAGTCAATACGATCGCCACCCTCCGTCGCCTTCAGATAAACATAAGCCATCTTCGTTTTCTCGCCTACCGTCTCCCAGAACACCTCACCCTGATAGTGACTCATGTCGATGCCATGCACATGCGTGCACGTATCCTCGCACACCAAGTAAGGATTCTCATGAATCGTTGGAGGCACCACGCGCTTCTTTTTTTTCACCACACGCGTGGTGCGAGCACGTTTTCTGGTTCTCTTACGCGTTTTTGCGCCAGTGTCCACCACGGCCACAAAACAAAACAGTATAGTGAGAAATATCGTCAGTTTCTTCATGTTAGCTCTGCTTCAAAATCACCTTAATCTTAGAAATACGATGGCCGTCCAGTTCCACGATCTCGAACTTAAACTGCCCATATTCTATGCGTTCGTGCTCACTTGGAAAGTCGCCCTTCAACTCCAGCAGCAGTCCTGCCAGCGTATCGGCATCGCCCTCCACCTCTTTAAACACCTCATCGTCCAGTTTCAGAATCTTATAGAAATCAGACAACAGCGTTTTGCCTTCGAAGATATAAGTATTCGCATTCACACGAACAAAGTTCTTCTCCTCCTCGTCATATTCGTCATTGATTTCGCCCACAATCTCCTCCAGGATATCCTCAAGCGTAATCAGACCACTGGTGCCACCAAACTCATCCACCACAATGGCAATGTGCACCTTGTTCTCCTGGAAGTCGCGCAGCAAATCGTCAATCTTCTTCGTCTCAGGCACGAAATACGGCGGACGTATAAGCGACTGCCAGCGGAACGAGGCCGGTTTGCCCAGATGCGGCAGCAAGTCCTTGATATACAAGATGCCACGAATATTGTCGGCAGAATCCTGATACACAGGAATACGCGAGTAGTTATTCTCCACGATACACTGGATCACCTCAGGGAACGTCGAACGGAAGTCCAGGTCCACAATGTCCTGACGGCTGGTCATCACCTCCTTGGCCGTCTCGTCGCCAAAGCGCACGATGCCCTCCAGCATATTCTGTTCCTCCTTCAGTTCCTCCTTATCGGTCAGTTCCAGAGCCTGCTCCAGGTCGTCCACGCTCAACACGTGGTTCTCTTTGCGCACCACCTTTTCGGCCAGGGCCCCAGAGCGAATCAAGATGCTCGACAAGGGATAGAACAACTTGCGCAGCAGCATGATGGTGGGTGCAAACCATCGGCACGCCTTCAACGCATGCTGTCCGCAATAAATCTTTGGCATAATCTCGCCAAACAGCAGCAGCAAGAACGTGAGCAGCACCGTGATCACCACAAACTCCAGCCATTTCACCTCGCCAAAATCCAATACAGAGGCGAAGAAATAGTTGCACAGCATGATGATGGTCACATTAATCAGATTGTTGGTAATCAGAATCGTGGCCAACGTACGCTCAGAATCCTCGCGCAAGAACTTGATTTTACGGTCAACCTTGTTTTTCTCGTCATCCAACTCGTTCAGATGACTGGGAGAAAGAGAGAAAAAAGCAATCTCAGAACCCGAAGCAAACCCAGAAGCCAGCAGTAGCAAGCACGCCAACACTGCCGAAAGCATTTCACCAAAACCAATTGGGTTCACCTGAACCCCAGATAACACTTCTTGGAGATAGTCCATTTTTTATGTTGTCTGCTGACGTGGCGTCAGCAATTCTATATTGTCAGCCCAAATTTCCGTATAGTACTGGCGTTTTCCCTGCTTGTCGTCGTACGACGCATAATGAATACGCCCTTCAATATAAAGTTTGTCACCCTTATGCACGAAACGCTCCACAATCTCGGCCAACTTATGCCAGCAGATTACACTGTGCCACTCCGTACGGTCGGGCACCTGCGTTCCGTTCTGCAATGTGTATCCGCGTTCGGTTGTTGCCAACGACAAACGAGCCACAGGCTGTCCCTGGTCCACATAGCGCACCTCGGGATCCTTACCCACATTGCCAATCAACATCACCTTATTCATTTTCCAGATACCGTCATTACACGATTATTTCATCACCTTCTTAGCTTTACCCAAGAAGACAAACTTAAAGTTCTTACCTTTGGCCGAGGGGAACTGACTGCGCTCGTCCACACGCTGGCGCAAGTGCTCCACAATGCGATTATAGCAATCCAGGCCAGAGAAGGCACGCACCTGAGCCACGAAATGCGTATCGCGATACTGGAACTTGCCCGTGCCAGGTACCATCAGCACACGCTTAAAGTCGATAGAACCCTCATACCAGCCATCACGCTCCTCGTTCAGTCGCATGATAACGGGCGAAGCCGCATGATTCTTAGCCTCGGCCCCCTCACTGGGACGAACAGCACGCTTCTCCTTAAAGTCGAGCATGGTGGGCGCTTCAGTCTTTATGATAATGAAATATACACGTGGACGAATTTTATAGCGTTTAGGATAGAGCACATCACTTGCCACATAGTCACGAATATCAGCCTCCAAAACAGGGTTCATGCCTATTTCGTTAATGTTACTCAAAAAATCCAGAGCTTCTTCTACATTCGAAACAAGTGTCTCGTTGTCAAAGTATCTTAAGTATAAATTCATTTTTATGAGAAAAAGGTTGTGTTTCCTAAAATAAAAAAAAGAGCGGAAAACGGGACTCGGACCCGCGACCCCAACCTTGGCAAGGTTGTGCTCTACCAACTGAGCTATTTCCGCAATTCTTATCAAAAAATAATCAAAAAAAAAGAGGTGAAGAGGAGGAGACTCGAACTCCCACGTCGCAATTGACACTACCCCCTCAAAGTAGCGCGTCTACCAATTCCGCCACCTCTCCAACACATTTTACATATTGAAAAAAAGAGTGCCCAGAACAGGACTCGAACCTGCACGCCTCGCGGCACACGCACCTGAAACGTGCGCGTCTACCAATTCCGCCACCTGGGCATTTTATGATTAAGGCCTTCCTTAATCTCTCTTTTTGTTCAATCTGTGAGCGGAAAACGGGACTCGGACCCGCGACCCCAACCTTGGCAAGGTTGTGCTCTACCAACTGAGCTATTTCCGCAGAAAACTTCTGTTCAAAGTGCATCTCTCTCGATTGCGGATGCAAAGGTACTACTTTTTTCTGAACCACCAAAATTTTTCCTTGATTTTTTCAAAAAAAAGTGCTAATCCATGCGATTTCTATAGTCTTCGTAGCCAAAAGTCTTCAAAATTTCTACATTTCCGTCCTCATGGAGCATTCCAAGGGCCGGATGAGAGATGCCATTAAACATACAAGTTTTCACCGTTGTGTAATGAATCATATCCTCAAAAATCACCTCTTCGCCCACCTTCAGTTCATGATCAAACTTCCACGACGCCATAAAATCGCCACTCAGGCAACTGTTACCTCCCAGTCGATAGAGGAAAGGCGTTTGTGGGTCCACACATACATCGCCGTCCATATCCACATGTTCAGCGCCACGCACATCAGGATAATAAGGCATCTCCAGGCAGTCGGGCATATGACAAGTAAAACTCACATCCAGGATAGCCGTACGAATACCCTTATCCTCGACCACGTCCACCACATGACTCACCAGCGGCCCCGTCTGCCATGCGAAGGCACTGCCAGGCTCCAGGATAATCTTCAGCCAGGGATAGCGCTCGTGCAGTCCCTTTAATATATTAATAAGGAGGGGCACGTCGTAATCCTTACGCGTCATCAGGTGTCCCCCCCCCAGGTTCAGCCATTTCAGCTGAGGGAACCACTTCGAGAACTTCTCCTCAATATGCACCAGCGTACGTTCCAGCACATCCGCCCCACTCTCGCAATGACAGTGGCAGTGGAAGCCCTCCACGTCGGCAGGCAGCGTTTCAGGCAACTTGTCGGCCGTCACGCCAAAGCGCGTGCCAGGCGCACAGGGGTTATAGAGCATGGTGCCCACCTCCGAATATTCAGGATTCACGCGCAAGCCTATGCTCACCTTTCCAGCCACCCTGTCGTGATATCGCTCATATTGCGACAGCGAGTTAAACGTCAGGTGACTGCTACAGTTCACGATCTCGTCAATCTCATTGTCCGTATAGGCAGGCGAGAACGTGTGAGCCTTGGCGCCAAACTCCTCCTTGGCCAGTCGTGCCTCACTCAGACTGCTGGCCGTCGTACTGTTGATATACTCGCGAAAAATCGGAAACGTCTTCCACAGAGCAAACGCCTTAAAGGCCAGGATAATCTCCACATCGGCCTTTTTAGCCACGTCGGCAATCAGCGCCAGGTTCTTGCGCAGTTTCTTCTCCTCAATAATATAAATAGGTGTCGTCATAGAATTCTGTTTCATGCTGCAAAGTTAACCATTATTTTTATGATGACCAAGGAATGCATCATTAAAGAAAAAATTTGGAGATAATTTTTGCAGTAAACGCAGTATTGTATTTAGGTCGATAGTGAGAAATTTTTAAAAAAAACTTTCCAAAAAATTTGGTACATTAAAAAAAACATCATAAATTTGCATCCGGAAGAACCATTTGCGTGCTTTACGCCGCATTTGCGTTTAGTTTTCATAATAAAGGATATAGTTGATATTTTCGCTGGTTCGTCGTGATGACGAGCCAGTTTTTCTTTTATGGCATAGCGTCAGCCCTCAGCCATCTTACTCTATATTACCCTTCGAATCCATTATCACCTTCAAGAAGTCGGCAGGACTAATAACCTTAGGCGTTTGAGGATAATGTTTGAAGTTGCCAGTAACCAAAAAAGAATCATCAACACTCAACGATACTTCATAAAACACGCGATCGTCCTCGTCAGGCATAGATTCATGAAAGGCTGCTCGCGAAGTTTCAATTCCATGTTCCTTGATAAAGGAGATCAGCGCATCTGCAACACCAGGCACAAGTTTGAACTTCCCACGATGAAGCACCTCCTGATATTCCTCAATGATGCTACTTTCATACAAGGGTGTAAACACACCATCAAACAACAACCTCACAACCTTGGCCGTTGCCGACAGCGAATTGCGAGTGATAAGGGCAGACACCAACACGTTGGTATCAATAACAGCGTATATCATGCTTTCTTACCCTTCCTTTTGCGAATATCTTCCCTTGCTGCACGAATCTCCGCATTGATTTCATCCAGCGAGAGTTCAGGCTCTTGACTCAACTCCGCAGCACTCCTTTGCTGCATAAACAAGTCCAACGCACTTGGCGCACCCTTGATAGTAAAGGGAATGCTGCGACTTCTTATCACAGCTTTCACAAAGATATTAAACGCAGTATTAGCACTCATACCAAACTGTTCGCAGAGTGCATCGAACTGCATTTTCATTTCAGAGTCCATTCTGACTGTAACTGCTGATTGTGCCATAACTTTTCTCTTTAAATATACATTATGACAGCACTATGCCATCATTTCGATGGCAAATATACAGAGAATTTCTGATAAATGCAAATTTTTCTGCAAAAAAACACTTATCTTTCTTCCAACCCTCAGCCATCAGACTTCAGACTTCAGACTTCACCCCTCAGCCCTCATTTTTTCAAAATCTTTTCTTATAATTTGGAATTCTTTAAAAAAATTCGTACCTTTGCACTCAGATATGTTTGATGCCTATGGGGTTTCATAATCCCATAAGGCATAAAAAAATTTTTGTGTTGGGAGACTGGTTCGTCGTGATGACGAGCCAGTCTCGTCTTTTTTATGGCATAGCGTCAGACATCAGCCCACAGCCTTCTCCCCTCGTTTTCCAAATGATATGCCGGTATGCCGATATGGGTAGACAGTAGCTGGCACCTGCCATCCCTGAACACTATTTAAATATAGCTCTAAACTCCCATTCGTATTGAGCCATGAGGCTGCAGTATTCTTTGTAACTATTTACAGGACTATCAACAGTAATACCATAAATATTCATAGAACCACCATAGCCATTAAGAATCTTGGGGACTGGTTTATAGTCACGCAAGCTATAAGGCCAAGGAACAATAAAACCACCATGATTTGCAGCCAGGATATACATATAAGTGATAACCTGATGAAGGTCATCCCCATCAAGCTCTTGCAGTTTCAAATTAGCATAACGCTTATATTTGGCATCAAGTACCATATCCCTTTTATAGAAATCAGGATAACGCCAACCACTACCATCCATAAATAGGGATACCTTCCCCTTAAAAATCTTGTTTTGAGGATGCTCAAAACCACAATCCTTCAGAATCGTATTCAGATATTCCTCCCACAGCCATGCGCCATCAAAAAGAACACCATATATCTCATCATCATCACGTCCGTACTTAATCTCTTCATAACGCAATATCTGAACGCAGAGTCGCTGCAGATGACGATATTCGCTAAAATAAGGATGACTCAAAGGACGAAGATTCTGATTGATAACCTTTCTACGATTATTCTGACTATAGCTTGGAGTAGCCTCCCTAATCAGGCTCACTGCATCCTTTGTCATATCATCATTCTTCAGAATACCACTGCTGTATTGATGATTAGCAATATACTCAATTGTATGGCGAATCAGTTGGGTCACATGATTATCGTAGGCATATTCCCTCGTAGAATAAGCCACCTTGCCAGCAAAAGGAATATTCATTCGAATATGTCTGGGCACATCTATCCTTCCTCTGATATTAGCATTATTATATTCACGAGTCTGATACTCCTTATACAATCCCTGCTGCATAGCACGCTTCAAGAACGCAGGAAAGAGATAAATCAGAAAATCGAAGATACTCTCTTCGTCTGCATGATACTTCAAATCAAAGAGATTGATAGCAAATACCTTCTGCAGCATATAGTGCAGGAAGTAGTCATCATCGCCCTGAGCAAAACGCGAATGGATTCTCACCTTCGTATCGCGATAACCAATAAAGCCCATGACATTCTTAGTGCATAGCTTGCCCTCCTTCACCTCAAACACATACTGCTTACCAATCTTATCCCCATACTCTTCCAGATTCTGAGGAAAGATTAGCAAATTGGGGTGATCTTCAAGGCTTAGCTGTCCAATGGGCTTCTCAGCAATCTTTTGCAGATTAGCAAGATGCAGCTCATCGTCAATAGGCAGGCCGTCCCAATTATTATCCGCTATTTTAAATAGATGCTTCATCTATTGGCGTTTCGTTGTCGTATGCCTTTTTCAGTTCGTCCAATTGCTCTTTAGCATTCATATTTCCACGCAGATACTCATAGAGCAAGCCTTTCAGATGATAATCCCACAGCTTCTGGAAATCTCCATTATATTGCTCAATCTTCTTGAAATAGGCTGCACCAATCTGATAAGCCTCGCCCAGTCCACGAACTTTCAGAATAGCATTATTCAGACTCTCCATTCGTTTCTTGGCCTCATCCTCGTAAGGACTACCCTCAAGCATCTTCATACTGTCCTTAGCCGTCACCTCCTTCCAAGTAAAACGGCGACGCATAGCAAAGTCCATACTTTCCACGCTACGATCAATATCATTCATCGTACCAATGATGTAGACATTCTCAGGCACATAGAAACCTTCCTTAAACACATCGCCCTCCTCTATCAGGTTCTGGTATTGCGTCTTCACGCGACCAGCCACGCCTCTGTATCCTGGGTCAATCGAGAAGAACAACTCACCAAATATCTTGGAAATCTCACCGCGATTAATCTCGTCGATGATAAATACGAACTTCTTCTCAGGAATCAGGTCTACAGTCACATTTTTTAAGTGAACAGACTTTCTCTTTTTCAGAATATTGTAGAACACATATATATACGAATCCTGCTGAGTTCTGTATTTGCGATGGAAGTATGTCTGAATATCTTTTCCACCTTTGATAGGAACATCGTTTTCAAGCAATGTTGTCAAATCAGATTTTGGTAGAGCAACCTCACTGGTTTTCTCATTTGCTGGAACTTTAACGATGATTGATTTCTCTTTATTATCTATTATATAAAAGGAGTTCTTGGTTCCTGACGTTTCGAACTTCGTGTTTTCTTCGAGCGACTCTTCGATAAAGTCCTCTAACAAGTCGCGAACAGACGATTCCTGCTGCAAAGCCTGAATAGTTTTTTTAGAATCCTGCAAATTCTTAAGAGCGCGAGCACAGAATTCTTTAAACACTCCATCTTTGCGTTCAAATCCTACCTCGCCAGCATTCTCCTGAATAGGACGCAATCCCTCAACAAAGTCGGTATAGTCATACGATGGATGGAACTGCACTAACTCACACTCTGCCTTCATTTCTTTGGCAATAGCTTTAGCCAGATACGTTTTTCCTGTACCAGGCGCACCTGTAAGAATCAAATTCTTATTTGCTTTCAACAATCGGATGTATTTATCAACATTCGTTGCTTGCATCGTTTTATCTCCTTCATCGCTTGACTCTGTCCTTTCTGGTGTAGAATCGCTTTCCTTCCAGATATCATTAAGCAGTCTACCATATTCATGTATATCTCTGCCCTTTCTATTTTTGATTAGGAACTTTTGTATATCAGCAATAGAGGCATCTTGGGTATTACCCATACCCATCCTTTCACCAATCACTCGTAGTCTGTCCAAGCTGTAATAAGGAATAATTGATTCATTGGAATACATGAAAGCAATTTTCCATTTAATCATTGGAGCTAATTCAATAGATTCAATAGCATCCAAATCTCCAGCAAACCCACTTTCTGCGGCTTTAACAACTGCCTTTTTTACGTTTTCAAACGCTTTTCTTGCTGTTTTGCCAAAAGACGAGTTCCATGCATATTTTCCATCAGACATACGAGCCCTATCATCATTAGGCCTTGTGTTATATTGATAAATTCCAAATTTAAATGATGAATTACCGCTGATTGAACCTAGTATTCTTGTTTTAATTTCAAGCCAATAGCAGAATGAATCTGAGCGATTCAAATTCGTATATTGCTCAAGAGTCATATCCTTTAGCTTCTCTAAAGGAAATCTCTCAAGAAATTCTTGATTTAATTTATGATGTTCTTTGTAATCCATATAGTTTTGATTTTAGTTATTATTTCGGTTGGTAAGTGGTTCACAATATTCCTTGTTCACCACCCTATCTCGCATCAACTTCATATCTGTAAAGTTACGACTGGTATTCTGAACGAGCTCAAGATAGTTGTCTGTTCCATCCTTTTTCACATAATAATATGGTTTGATGGAGATACAATTACGATGCTCGAAAAGAGTATTCAATAATGTTCTGTCTGAATTACCACACGAATGTCCCATGATGTAAATCTGAAAAGGTGCCGACTCTGCAAAAGACAATAACCTCCTATAATTATCTGATTCTAGATATTTTATTGATTTTACATTGGTAAGACAATCATTGTCATTCAATTTCTGTAGTTTCTTATAATCATCATCCAGTTCATCTCCATAGCCAAAGATGATACTTTGAGGATTATCTATTTTTCCATGTATATAATTGATGAAGCCCAAATTACTATCATGATAAAACTGAGCCGTTTGTGTATAGTTGAAGTTTAACAGCATCACAGCTTCTGGTAGCAGGTAAGAACGTGGAACATCAGTAAAGGGTATTTTCCCTTCATGATATTTATTGCGGAAATACCGAATACTTTCAATATAATCCTCTACTTTCCACCCGTATTGATGCATTTTGTTTATTATAAACGATTCATCCTGCTTCATCCACGAATCGACCCATTCTTTTAGAATGTTCTTGCCTGAAACAGAAATATCATCTAGCTTTATTGGAGCATATATCTTTTCTTTGATACTCTCATTTTTAGCTACCTTTTGTTTCTCGATATATCCTAAATACTTTATCAACAATTCTTTAATATACTGCAATTGTCTATTTAAAATCTCCGCTTTTTTCGCAGAGTCGTCAGACAATGCATATTCTTTCAAAAGGTCGTAATAATCATTCTCGATATCTACCCATTTTTTTGTCTCTATGCTCTTATGGATTCGCTCAAAAAGAGGGGAATACTCTATTTCAAAAGCTTCTTTATTCTTTGTCACATCAAAGAAGTCGTTGTCCTCTGCAAGGCTTATTTTATATTGGTTATAATAGAATAGGTCACGCCATGTGTCATAACCCAATATCGTGAACTTGCACAGGCCATCATCAGATGTCTTACCTCTGAAATCACGAAGTTTTAGCATCCTTTGTTTCCAATACCAGTATATAAAATCCTTATAGCTGGTTTTGAGACCATGCGCCAAGTCAAAGCCATTACCGATGAGTACAAGCCTGTTCATGTTTTACTTCTTTAGTTTATCGATTTCACCAAGCACTTGCTCGAGCTTCTCCACAATGCGGTGTTGCTCTGCAAGAGGAGGTATAGGGACAAATGAGTCTGCAACTTTATCAGAATTTAAGTTTTGTACAACAGCGCCAGCAACTTTATCGCTGAATTGTTTGTGGGCAAATGCTGAAGATAAAACATAGAATAAAAAGGATTGATCAAACACTTCTGCATATGGAGAAATCATGAGCCATCCGTCGTGTATACATCCCTCAATATTTGTTATATATGGTCTTCCGAAACTCATAGAATTAGTCAGGAGAAAATCTCCAGGATGAACCATCCTCGTTTTCTTTAATCCCTCTGGCTTTATTTTCTCCTTACATGAGTTGATATACTTACCTCCTTTATCGGTATCTCCAATTTTTATCCAATTCAATCCATTGGGAGCATCTGTCAAAAATTCTTTTATAGGACGAGGAGATCCACCGCGAGCTATTTCTGTAACATCGCCTAACCTTATCCACTCCCAACTCTCAGGAATCTCGAAAGGTATCTCGTCCTCGGAGATAGGTTTTACTTCGAGGTCTTTCTTTTTGAGTTTGCCAGCCTTTACAAGTTCTTCTTTCTCCTTGCGGATTTTTGCAAGGAGGACTGAGGCGGGTTCGTCGTTGGGGTCTTGGGGGACGAGACGGCCTTCAATGGCTTCTTGAAGAATGCTTTTCTTTAAGCGTTCTGGTAGTTCTGCATTCAGTTTGTTAAGTGCATCTTGAGCCTTGCCGTATTCCTCAACCTTTGGCAGAAGTTCTTCTATCTTTGCTACAATGCGATGTTGCTCTGCAAGAGGAGGAAGAGCAAAGGGGAATGCTACGATTTTCTCTCTAGATATATTCGGTTGAGCTCCACCTTCGCCCATTTCTGTAAATGTTTTCTTGCTTGCCATCAAATAGTACAACAAATACTTGTTATACACATGATAAGGAGTACAAGCACAACATGCTTGATTAGTGGTTAGTTTTATACCAGCAATCGCTACTTTACCAATGGTAGCACCATACATAGCAATTAGAACATCACCTACTTCGCACATCCTAAGCGAGCATTTTTCCAATGCTTTGGGAGTGACTTTAATCTCAGAATCATATACGAAGCCATTATTTAGTTCTCCAGTTCTTAACCAAGGTATAGTTCCATTGTTATAAAAATCGGGATTACCTTTAGCTGGTGTCGCTCCAGCTCCCCAATCACCAATCCATCCAAGTTTACACCATTCCCATGAATCAGGTATTTCAAATGGGGCTTCATCTTCAGAGAAAGGTATTTCTTTTAAGGCAGACTTCTTAAGTTTACCTTCCTTTACCAGTTCTTCCTTCTCCTTACGAATACGTTCTAGGAGGGCTGATGCGGGCTCGTCGTTGGGGTCCTGAGGTACCAAGCGGCCCTCAATGGCCTCTTGCAGTATAGCGTTCTTCAGTTGTTGTGCGTTCATGCTTCGTCCTCCTGCTCGTAGTAGTAAGAATAATCGATACCCTTCATGAAGATTTCGCGATCGTCAATCTTGTCTGTCAGAGCTTGTTTCAATAACTCACGAATTCGTGTGCTGTCCATGTGACTCGCAATCATAGCATCGAGATAGTCTTTCTTATCTATCTTACTCCAGTCCACACACATCTTCAGCTGTTTCTTGAAAATCAAGTCAAGCCAGATGCGTGTAGAGCGACCATTACCTTCCATAAAAGGATGGGCCACATTCATCTCCACATACTTATCTACTATCTCATCGAAAGTAGTCTCTGGCATCTGCTCGATAGTTTTCAAATTATCACGCAGGTATTCTGCAAGACAAAACAGGGTATTACCCTTTGAAATAGTCTTCGTGCGTATCTTTCCCGCAAAGTCGTAAAGGCCTCCAAAAAGATAGGCGTGAATTTGCTGCAAAGATTTTACCTTACCCACATCTTTGTCTGCAACGAGATTGCTTTCCCAAAGAGTATAAGCTTTTTTGCGGCTTTGACCGTCAATAGTGTTGTCGCTATATGTAAACCAATCAAGGAAGTCCATAGCGCGCTGATTATTAGTATATTTCGCTAGCAATTTGATGCCTTCTGCATCTAGCACATCTGTATCATATTGCTTGCCATCAGCTGCACGTAGTTTCAGTTGGTTAGTGGCACTAACCAACTCATTTTCTTCCTTGCGAAGTTTGGTCTTAAGATACTTCCAATAGTTGCGGTTCTTTTTGTAGTCCGATTGGTCGTTGATGGCTCCCACAACATCCTGTACTGAAAACCACCATTTGGAATTTTCTTCGTCCCAAATGGCTCTGACCTCATGGTCTTTATAGAAACGGAATGATATTTTGCTCATAACGACTCCTTATTGATTTCAATTCCCAACATCTGCTGAATTTCGTTCAGCGTCTGGTCAATTTTGGCATCGAGGGAAGTGCGTTTCTCGTGATACTGCTTCAGCAGCTCTTCGGGACGGAGCACCTCTTCCTCTTCTTTGGGGAACTTACATTGGTCGAAGTTCAGGCCAAGGTCCAGCAACTCTTGTGCTGAGAAACAGCGAGATTTCTCGTCGCCTGATTCTTCGTCGATGATTTCAACGCGATTCTGCCACCAGTCTTTGATGGGTTGGCAATGGGCTGCCTGCATGGGTTTGGTCTTTGAGAAATGCTTATAGCCCTCTGGCATATCCAGACGATAGAACCATGTTTCCTTGGTGCTAAAGCCCTCAGCAGCGCCTTCAGCTTTCTCGTTGTTGAAGAACAGGATATTTGTTGCAATGCTGGTATAGGGTGCAAAAATACTACCGGGCAGACGGATAATGGTGTGCAGATTAAACTCACGTAGCAGCTTTTCCTTGATGGCCAGTTTGGCATTGTCTGCACCAAACAGGAAGCCATCAGGCAGAATGACAGCAGCCCTACCCTTCTTCTTCAGTCGATACTGGATGACCACCATAAACAGGTCGGCTGTCTCACTGGAACTCAGATCGGCTGGGAAGTGACGCTTCACGTCGTTCTTCTCGTTGCCACCATAAGGAGGATTCATCAGAATCACGTCGAACTTGTCATCATCAGTATAGTTCAGCACATCCTTTGTGAGCGAGTTGCCATAGTTCACCTGAGGCGAGTCGATATCGTGCAACAGCATATTGGTGACGCAGAGCATATAAGGGAACTGTTTCTTCTCGATGCCATAGATGGAATGGGCATAAGCCTCTCGATCCTCTGCCGTCTTAACCTGCTTGTCAAGGGCTTTCAGCCATGAGGTGAGGAAGCCACCAGTGCCACAAGCGAAGTCGGCCATTTGCTCGCCTACCTGAGGCGCAATGATCTCTGCCATGAAATCTGTCAGGGCACGAGGGGTATAGAACTCACCTGCAGAACCTGCAGACTGCATTTCTTTCAGGATAGTCTCGTAAATCTCGCCAAAGGCGTGACTCTCCTCATAGCTGCTCAGGTCGAGGTCGTCGATAACGTTAATCACCTGTCGAAGCAGCACACCATCCTTCATGTATTGGTTGGCATTGAGGAAAGTGGCCTTAACAATGGCACTACGCATGGGCGTAGAGGGTGTTACCTCCAGTCCCTTCAGTGTAGGAAACAGGGTGTTGTCTACAAAGTCCAACAGCGCATCGGCTGTCAGGGCTTCACCATCGCCATTGTCCTTTGCCCAGTTGCGCCAACGGCAATCTTCTGGAATAAATGACTTGTAGTTATCTTCGTTAAACTCCCAATCGTTTTCTTTCTCATCATATACTTTCAGAAACAACATCCAGGCAATCTGTTCTATTCGCTGGGCATCGCCATTGATACCTGCGTCGTTGCGCATGATGTTTCTGATGTTCTTAACAAAGTTAGTTAATGCCATTCTTATGCTATATCGTTATAAATCATTGTTTCTAATTCCTTGACTGCCGAGAAATACTGCTGGTTACCACCAAACATCTTGGCAATACTGGCTGGTGAACCCATCTGACGGAAGGGGTCTAGGCTCAGCACCTTTCTGTTTTCCAACTGACTGATGCCGTCTGTGGCATACTTGTCAAGCAGGGCTTCGAGCACCTTCTTGGCTTCTGGGCCATACTTGCTGAACACGTCGCGCTTCTTCACGTTCTCAGCACGCTCTCTGCGAGAAAGCGGTTTCTTGCCATAAGCAATGTGGCAGATAAAATCAAAGTCGTCAACATCGGCCATGCCCTGACTCTCTTTCAAGGCTTGCAGGTCGATACCACTCTCGCGCATCAGGTCTGTGATTTCAGCCTTGCGCTCTGCCTCATTCCAATGGTTGATAAAGTCGTTGAGGTTGGCATAAGTGTCGTTGATATTCTTCTTGGTGTAGTCAGTGATGCTCTCTGTACGAAGCAGTTTACCATTCGAATCATACACAGAAACAACCTTGTTGATAACCCTTACCTCGCAACCATCTCTGTCGACAATGGGTCGTTCTTCCTGCACCTTGGTGCCACTGTCATCTGTTTTATCCGTGGGCAGCACATAGGGCTTTGCCCTGTCAGGCAGATAGCCTTTATCCACCTCTAACGGGCCATCCCAGTCTGGATCGGCAAACAGGCGTGTGATATTACGGAAGTCCATGATGGTGAAGTGTGTCTTACCATCCTTCTCACGTATACGAGTGCCTCGTCCCACAATCTGCTTGAACTCCGTCATGGAGTTGATGCGCTGGTCGAGTGCTATCAGCTTCACCATCTTGCAGTCTACGCCTGTTGAGAGTAGTTTGCTGGTGGTAGCGATGACAGGGGTCTTGGAGGCCACAGAGATGAAGTAGTCGAGTTTTGACTGACCATAGGCATCGCTGCCCGTGATGCGCACCACATAATCTGGATAAATCTTGCACATATCAGCATTCTCGTTGACCAAGGCAATGCGCATACGTTCTGCATGATCCTCGTCAGCACAAAACACAATGGTCTTCGCCATTGGATCAGTGGCTTTCAGATAACACGATATTTCGTGAGCCACCTCTCGTGTTCTGTCTTCTATGACGATATTGTAGTCGTAATCCTGATTATTGTATATTCTGTCTTCAATGGGATGGCCGTTGATATCCAATTGTCCCTTGGTGGGTCGCCATTCGTCACCAATGTTGGTGGTGATGTTTATCACCTTGTAGGGAGCTAGGAAGCCATCGTCGATACCCTCTTTCAGACTATAGGAATAGAGTGGTTCGCCAAAATAGGTAATATTCGACTGGTAGCGTGTTTCCTTGGGTGTGGCTGTCATACCTATCTGGATGGCCCCACTGAAGTATTCAAGTATCTCGCGCCAGTTGCTGTCATCCTTTGCACTTCCACGATGACACTCGTCGACAATCACTAAATCGAAGAACTCAGGCTTGAACAGCTCTTTATAATTCTGTTTGCCATCTTCGCCTATCAGCTGCTGGTATAACGAGAAGTAAACTACATGAGCAGTTGGCTTACTCTTTTTATCCTGTGCATAGTTCACCTTATGCGTCACGTTGGTGAGTGGCTTAAAATCCTGCTCGATAGACTGATCAACCAAGATGTTACGGTCGGCCAGATAAAGCACTTTCTTCACCAGTCCTGCATTAATCAGGCGATAGACTATCTGGAAGGCTGTATAGGTCTTACCTGTACCCGTTGCCATCACCAACAGCATACGCTTGGTTCCTTGGGCCACAGCGCCCACAGTGCGATTAACAGCATTACGCTGATAATAGCGTGGTGGATAGATATCCAATCCTGTGCAAAAAGGCTGATTGATAACCTTCAGTTCTGCATCAGACAGGCCATTGCCGTCATGACTCTCGGAAAGGAATCGGGCATAAAGCTCTTCTTTCGTAGGAAATTCATCCATTGAGAACGAACGCTCCCTGCCAGTCAGGAAATCGTACTCATGGAACCCAAAGCCGTTAGAGCTGAAAGCGAAAGGGATGTCCATCATCGAGGCGTATTCCTTGGCCTGCTGCATGCCATAACTAACGGAGTGGTTGGCATCCTTGGCCTCAACTATGGCTATAGGCGTAGCACGATTAAAATAAAGCATGTAATCAGCATACTTTGCCTTGCCTCGTGCCACAAGGTTTCCCCTAAGGTTAATCTTACCATCTGTAAGCTTCACCTTGGTTTCCATCGTGATGTCATCTACCGACCATCCCTTCCCCAAAATAGAGGGTGTGATGTATCGCAATTTGATGTCTTCCTCTGACAAGGAATAAACAGAATCGTCCATAATCTGCGGGTTGTTAGTTATGTGCCTACAAAGGTACTAAAAAATTCGCAAACTGTTTACATTTTATCTGGAAAAATTGGGGAAATGAAAAATGAAAAAACGAAATGATATGGGTGTAGGGGTGTATGCCATGCAGTGGTGGTGGGGGAAAAGAAATGCACCCACACAAGGAAAAGGATATTCCTGGTGTGGGTGCAATGGGGTGCGCTAGGATTGTCACTTATTCAATTCATTAAGAAGTGCAAGTCCCTTCACCGTCAACAGGTATTTCTGCCGTGGATGGCGAGGTGACTGGGGGTACAGCAGACGGACATAACCCTCTGCGATAGCTGGGTTGAGATACAGATTCAATACGTTCTTCCTGTCTTTCAACCCTATGCCTTCCATTATTTCCTTTACTGACAATTCCTGTTCTCTAACAACTTGGACCAATCTAACGATATTCGGATTATCAGTATGCAACTTATCCTGTACTTGTGGGGTACTTGTGGGGTACTTGTGGGGTGAAGCCAGATTCGGCTGCTCGCTCCACTCCTCAGTGGGATGGATATGCAGGTAGCGGTTACGCAAATCCCATTGCTCACCAAGTAGCAGATTACGGAAGAAACGCTCCAGATAAACGGGGGAATAGTCTATTCCTTTCGCCACATTGCGATAGTTGGCACGTACTAGTGCATTGCGGAAATACCACGAATGACGAGCAAACTGATCATTGCTTACTTCAAAACCTAATGAACGTAGGTACTGTATAGTAAAAACTGCCGTTGTGCGTGTATTGCCCTCACCAAACGCATGGATTTGCCATAAACCTGAGACGAATCGTGTCAGATGGGCTATCATCTCGTCATGGCTTTTGCCTTTGTAGCTGTATGCACGTTCCTGCTCAAGGTCGTAGTCAAGAGCACGATGCAGGTCTTCCCAGTTCAGATAGAGCACTGTGTCACCTTCCAACACCCATTCCTTCTTAGTGATGTCGTAGGTACGAAGCTCACCAGCATGTTTCATCACGCCCTCGAAAACGCGACGATGAATAGACTGGTAGCCACCTGTGCTGAAGTCGAAGGTAGGACTGGAAAGCACCTTCACAATGTTCGACGACACACGGTCGCCCTCCTCCTTATCTTCATCGTTAGCATCATGAGCAGTCTTGGTGATGTAGTATTGATTGACAAGTTCACGAGCTTCATCGATGGTAATATCACCCTCGATGTGCTTACGGGCAGTATCCTGAAGATAGTTCGAAACTTTCAAACCATCTACTGCCTGCAGTCCAATAGCAGTCTGCCAATAACCAGCCTTCTCCTGCTGCCCAGGCTCACCTTGGCGGATATACTCGTCAAAGTCTATATACAGTTCCTTTTCTTTCATTCTGCCTACAAAGTTACTATAAATTTTGCAAACTGTTTACATTTTATCTAGAAAAATTGGGGAAATGAAAAATGAAAAAACGAAATGATATGGGTGTAGGGGTGTATGGGTGTATGCCTAGCGGTGGTGGTGGGGAAAAGAAAATGCACCCACACAAGAAAAAGGATGTTCCTGGTGTGGGTGCAATGGAGTATGGATTTTCGAGGTACTTTCGTTAGAAACTAAAAATAAATCCTAATTTATTTGATAGTTTGCGCACTTAATCGTATCTTTGCAGCGTGAAAGGAAACAATTTCCTCCCGCTGAAATGATAGAGTAGCACCGTAATCGGGTTAGCAAATCAGTTCAGCGGTTTAATCGTTTTGTTCATAATAATATGAATAATCGATGCCCTTCATAAAAGTTTCGCGGTCATTGATCTTGTCGGTCATTGCCAGCGAAAGTAACTCTTTAATCTTGGTACTATCGTTCTGACTCTCTATCATTGCGTCAAGGTAAGCACGCTGCTTGCCATCTGGGGCTTCGAATTTGAAGTGGTTAGTGATACTAACCAGTTCAACACCATCTCGTTATAAAAACGTATTGACTTTTTGCTCATCGTCCCATAATTTTAGCCATTAACTCTTTTGCCGCTACGAACATCGTCATTAAACAGTGGGTTATTGCCAATGCATCAGGTCTATTCCTTTACGAAATCCCAGTAACCAGTTTTGTCACTTCCCTTTCTAGTAATAATTCCGAGGTCACGGAACTTCTTTAATTGTTTCTCTATGCCACGCTGACTCAATCCTATTTGAGCTGCAAGGTCTCCAGCAGATAAAGATGGATTGGATGCCAAAAGTAGCAAGACCTTTTTTTCGTTTACACCGAACTTTACACCATACTTTACACCGAACTCTTTGCCGAACTTTGCATCGAACTCATCAGCTGTATTTGACAAAGGGTTTCCCTGATGCTGTTTCAGCGTCTTATATATCTCACCCAGCATAAAGTCGATAAACGGACCTGACTGCCCAGCATTCGTACTGGCTGTGATGGCATCGTAATACTGCTGCTGATTGCTATAGACCATATTCTCTACAGGCAAATGCTCGAAGAGCGGATGCAATTTGCCAAGTATCAGTGACTGCCACAAGCGCCCCATTCGTCCGTTGCCATCGACAAAGGGATGAATAAACTCAAACTCGAAATGAAACACACAGGAACGGATAAGCAGATGATCTTTTGAATGTTTCAGCCAATCAAAGAGTTCGCCCATCAACATAGGAACACGATCGGCAGGAGGAGCCAAATGAACCAATCCTTTCTCGCCAAACACGCCCACGCCACCTTTACGATAGTGCCCTGCATTATCAACCAATGCCTGCATCATCACACCATGTGCCTTTAGAAGGTCTTTCTCCTTGAAGGCATCGAGCGTAGGATATAACTCGTAGGTCTTTATGGCGTTCTTTACCTCCTGAATCTGTCGGACTGGAGCCACCACGTTTTTTCCATCAAGGACATCGCGAACCTCTTCCTCTGAAAGCGTATTGCCCTCAATGGCCAGTGAGGAATGAATGGTCTTGATGCGGTTTGCCTTGCGAAGGCGCAAACCATCCTCCTGCTCCAAACGAATGGCATAACGCTCTATCTGTGCAGAAATCTCTGCAATCAGATTGATGGCTTCGGCACTTACTGTGAATGGTGGTATGTAGCTCATTGTAGTTTTATTTTCTCCTAACTGCCTACAAAGTTACTAAAAAAATCGCAAACTGTTTACATTTTATCTGAAAAAATTGGGGGACATAGGAGAGATTCCATGAGATGTCAGGAATATGTCAAGAAAACTTTTGGGATGCTTTCGGTTTATGGCATATCGGCATAACGGCATATCGGCATATCATTTGGGAAATCGATATTTTTATGGCGCATCGACGGAAAAGATATATATATTTTATATTTAATATATATTATAATATATATTAAATATAATTATTATACCACCCTCCTTCACACTCCCTATCATGAAAATGAAAAATCGAAATGATATGCCGATATGCCGATATGCCGTTATGCCATAAATAATTATACATGTAAAGAAAAAGTGCTAAAAATTAGGGGTCTGAGAATGGACAAACTAGAGTGGCGAAAGGGGTGTTTTTGGGGTGTTTTCGGCTTGATTTTCGGTGGTTTTGCTCCCCTATCGATTTTACGATGCAACGGAGGCTGAGTTACACCCTAACGGAGGCTGTTTTGCACTGTAATTCAGGCTCCGTTGCAAGGTAACTCAGCCTCCGTTGCACCCTAAACGAATATGCGAACGCTTTCTGATTCTTTACAATTTTGGAGGTGTTTTTATAAGTCTCTAACTATCAGAATATTAGTTATTTGCGCATATTTGGGCTGTACGCAAGAAAAAAATTTTTGGTGGAGAATTTTTAAATCTCAGAGGGGCTTTTGTACATTTTATTGTCATCTCGACTAAGCGCAGCGCATGGAGAGATCTCTCGGCAGGCTCGAGATGACAGGTGTCGCGAGGGTTAATACACCCTCGGACCAAAGATGGTGGTGCCCACACGCACCATGGTGCTGCCATGCTGCACAGCCAGGTGATAGTCGTGACTCATGCCCCACGAGCGCTCGCAGAAGTGGGGATCGGCAGCGAAATACTGCTGCTTCACCTCGTCGAAGAAGTTGGCAGCGGTTTGAAACTCGCTGGCTATCTGGGCCTCGTCGTCGACATTCGACGCCATCATCATCAGGCCGCAGATCTGGACGTGCGACATCTGGCGCCACTCGCCATCGGCCAGCAACTGGCGACAGGCATCGAGGGTGAGACCGTATTTCGTGGCTTCCTCGGCAATATGGAGCTCGAGGAGCACACGCACCACCCTATCGGCCTTGGCTGCCTGCTTTTCGATTTCGCGCAGCAGCTTCAACGAGTCGACTGCCTCGATCATCGAGATATAGGGGGCAATGTATTTCACCTTGTTGGTTTGCAGGTGACCAATGAAATGCCACTCGATGTCGGGGGGCAGCACCTTCACCTTCTGGGCCAACTCCTGCTCGTGACTCTCGCCAAACACACGCTGGCCCTCTTCATAGGCGGCCGTGATATATTCGGCAGGATGGAACTTACTGATAGCCACCAGTCGCACCCCATTGGGGAGCGACTGGCGCACTTTATTTAATTGTCCTTTAACGTCGTACATACCCACAATTAGCCTTCGTACTCTGGCTTATCATCGGCCTTGGCAGCGCCCTTGGCCACATGTTCAAAGACATCCATCAGCTGGGTCTCGGCCACGCTGGCAATGGTATAGTCGATCATGGTGCCACCCATCACCTCGTCGAGGTTTTTCACGGCGCCATTGAACGAGCCGGCCTGCACCAGGTAGTTCACGTTTGACTTCTTCTCTTTCTCGGTCTTCTCGTCGATGGTGATAAACTGCAGCTTGGCCTTATACCAACGGTCGGCCAACTCCTGGTCGCTGAAGAAGATCTCGCCATAGGGGGCCTTCTTGATGTCGGTGACGGTGAACTCGCCGCTGATATACGACGACATCTCTTCGATAATGCGCTCCTCGGCCTCGCTAAAGCTCAGGGCGTCAACGACATAGGCCTCGGTCACCTTTTTCTGAAGACCGTCTTCCATGGTCTTCTCATAACGTATCTTACATTCAAACCAGTTTGCTGTTCTACTTCTCATCATTTTTGTTTCGTTCTTTATTTTTTATTCGTTAGTATTATCGTTTGACTTATCGTTTGATTCCTCTGGCTCTACCACGCCCTTGGCACGCATCTGGCGCTTCTGGGCCTGCTCCTGCTGCTTCAGGGCCTCGGCCGCGCGCTCCTCGCGACGACGGAGGATTTCCTCGGCTTTCTTCTGGTAGATGGCATCCATCTCTGACTGCATCAGCGTGTCGTCCTCGAGCGACTCTGGGTCGAAGGTGGTGTCGAACGGATCGGCCGACGCCTTTTGCTGGGCAGGCTCCACAAACTCGATACGCTCGGCCGAGGGCATCAGCTCGGTGTAGAGATAGAAACAGAACAGGGCGATGACCACCGTGCCCACCAGGGCATAGACGGAACGCATGGTGCTGCGACGCTGGGTGAGGGTGTCCTTCATCTCCTCGACCGACTTGAAACGCTGCGAGGGATCCTGGGCCGTGGCCTTCTTGACCACCTTCTTATATTCGAACGGCAGGGCACTCTGGCCATAGAGATGAATAATGAGTTTGCCCAGCGAATAGACATCGCTGCGCTCGTCGATGGTGCCATGACTGAACACCTCGGGCGCCACAAAATCCTCGCTGCCTGCATAGAGGTCGTTCTGGTCGGACAGCGACGTATAGAACGAGCCATGGGTGAGCAAAAGAGGCGAGGTGTCGCCCTTGCGCACAAAGATGCTATCGGGCGAGAAACAGAGGTGATAGACGCCCTCGGCATGCAACTTCGTGGCATAGTCCATCAGCGTGGTGACCAACTGGTCGACAAAGCCCTTCTGGGCCACGATGGCAGGACTGGCGAAGAGCAACTGCGAGAGTGTCTGCCAGTTGCCGGTCTCGAGCTCCAACTCACTCACCGTACCGTTGTTTTCTTTCACGCCGAAATGCAACTGCTGGCGGGTGCGCTGGTGCAGCGACCATTGCTCGTCCTTCTTCAGGGCGTCGCAAAAGGCAATGCTATCGGTGAGACTTGGTTTGAGCTTCACCACAAAATGATATTTACTGTCTATCTGCGTCCTATAGAAGTCGCCTATAGGCAGTTTCTCGCTACGAGGCTTCAACTCCTCCTGCGCATTCAGCATTTCTTGGAAATTCATACGGTTTTCTTTTAGAATCGTGCAAAATTACGCAATAAATCCGAATTGAGCAAACAAATAAGGATTTTTTCGGCGGAACATGCCGTTATATCGAAAGAAAGTCGTAACTTTGCAAACGTTTAATCAAACAGAAAAAAGATGCCTGAAATATCAGTACGCGGTCTGGAGATGCCCGAGTCGCCTATCAGGAAACTGGCTCCCCTCGCCGTTGCCGCCAAGAAACGCGGCACAAAAGTGTATCATCTGAACATCGGACAGCCCGACCTGCCTACACCACAGGTTGGACTGGATGCTTTGAAGACCATCGATCGCGAGATTCTGGAATACTCGCCTTCGCAGGGCTATCAGAGCTATCGCGAGAAGTTGGTGAGCTATTACGCCAAATACAATATCAACGTGACGGCCGACGATATCATCATCACATCGGGCGGTAGCGAGGCTGTGCTCTTTGCCTTCCTCAGCTGTCTGAACCCTGGCGACGAGATTATCGTGCCCGAGCCTGCCTACGCCAACTACATGGCCTTTGCCATCTCGGCTGGCGCCAAGATCCGTACCATCGCCACCACCATCGAGGAGGGCTTTTCACTGCCCAAGGTGGAGAAGTTTGAGGAGCTGATCAACGAGCGCACTCGCGCCATCATGATTTGCAACCCCAACAACCCCACGGGCTATCTGTACACCCGTCGCGAGATGAACCAGATTCGCGACCTGGTGAAGAAATACGACCTCTATCTGTTCTCGGACGAGGTGTATCGTGAATATATCTACACGGGCTCTCCCTATATCTCGGCCTGCCATCTGGAGGGCATCGAGCAGAACGTCATCCTGATTGACTCTGTGTCGAAGCGCTATTCGGAGTGTGGCATCCGTGTGGGTGCGCTGATCACGAAGAACAAGGAGGTGCGCGCTGCCGTGATGAAGTTCTGTCAGGCCCGACTCTCTCCCCCATTGATTGGACAGATTGTGGCCGAGGCTTCGCTGGATGCGCCTGAGGAATACTATCGTGATGTTTACGATGAGTATGTGGAGCGCCGTAAGTGCCTGATTGACGGACTGAACCGCATTCCTGGCGTTTATTCGCCCATCCCCATGGGTGCTTTCTATACGGTGGCCAAACTGCCTGTTGACGATGCTGAGAAGTTCTGCCGCTGGTGTCTGTCGGATTTCGAGTACGAGGGACAGACGGTGATGATGGCTCCTGCCGCTGGCTTCTATACCACGCCTGGCGCTGGCATCAATCAGGTGCGTATTGCCTACGTGCTGAAGAAGGAGGACCTGATGAAGGCGCTCGTGGTGCTGCAGAAGGCTCTGGAGGCCTATCCGGGGAGAGTGAGTGAGTAGTTCAATTGATAATTGATAATTGATAATTGAACTTCCCATTATTCATAGCCAAGAGAATTTATAGCGATCAGGGCGACCGCCGCAAGGTGAGCCGCCCGGCTATTCGCATAGCCACCGTGGGTGTGGCCATCGGACTGGCCGTGATGATTATCACGGTGAGCGTGGTGCTGGGATTCAAGCACACCGTTCGCGACAAGGTGGTGGGCTTTGGCAGTCATATCCAGGTGTACAACCTGCAGGGCAACATCTTCCCCATCTGCATCAACGACAGTACGCTGAAGGCCTATGAGGAGGCTGACGGCGTGCGCCATGCTGAGCGCTTTGCCATGACGCAGGGCATCCTGAAAACGAACGATGATTTTCTGGGGGTGATCCTTAAGGGCGTGGGCAGCGAATACGACACGCAGTTCCTGCAAGACTGCCTGGTGGAGGGTGAACTGCCGACTTTCTCGGATGGGAAATCGAAATACCCGCTGGTGGTGTCGAAGACCATGGCGGATAAGTTGCGCCTGCATGTGGGCGACCGTCTGTTTGCTTATTTCATTGGCAACGACGATGTGCGCACGCGTCGCTTTACGGTGAGTGCCATCTACCAGACCAACATGAAGCGCTTCGACGATATGATGTGTCTGACGGACCTCAGCGTGACGCAACGACTGAATGGCTGGGACAGTCTGCAGTGTACGGGTGCTGAGGTGCTGGTGAACGACTTCGACCGACTGAAGGAGACGAACCGCAACCTGCTGGACATCCTGCACGGCAAGGGCGATCGCGACAACGAGATGTCGGTGAGCTATACTATCACGGATATCTATCCGCAGGTGTTCTCGTGGCTCGAACTGCTCGACATCAACGTGTGGATCATCCTGGGACTGATGATTG
This sequence comes from Prevotella sp. E15-22, assembly GCF_023204875.1. Lineage (NCBI taxonomy): Bacteria > Pseudomonadati > Bacteroidota > Bacteroidia > Bacteroidales > Prevotellaceae > Prevotella > Prevotella sp. E15-22. The sequence continues at coordinate 1,172,060 of NZ_CP096247.1, read as the reverse complement.
CCGTGGCGGGCTTCACCATGATTAGTGGACTGCTCATCATCATCCTGGAGCGCACGCAGATGATTGGCATACTCAAGGCGCTGGGTGCTCGCAATGCCACCATAAGGCGCACGTTCCTGTGGTTTGCCGTGTTTATTATTGGGCGTGGACTGCTGTGGGGCAACATCATCGGACTGGGCATCGTGCTGCTGCAGAAATATACGGGTCTGGTGAAGCTGGATGCGCAGACCTACTATGTGAACGAGGCGCCCATGGAGGTGAACCTGGTGCTGATTGCCCTGATTAACATCGTGACGCTATTGGTGAGCGTCTTTGTGCTGATTGCGCCAAGCTATCTGGTGTCGCACATCCATCCGGCACGCTCCATGCACTACGAATAGTCTATTTTAGGAATTAATTATTCTCTTTTTCCATTTTTTAAGATAATACTATAAAATACTGCACGATTTTTTTTGTTTTGTGCAAAAAACAATGTACCTTTGCACAAAATTTTGAAATTTGTGCAATGAACACTGGTTCTAGTTTTAATAAACTCATCTATGACGCTATCATCAAAAACTGGGATGCCGATGCCCTGACAGACTATCAAGGCGCAACGCTTCAGTTTCACGATGTGGCAAGAAAAATCGAAAAACTACATATCGTTTTCGAGAACTGTGGTATTCAGAAAGGAGACAAGATTGCCATCTGCGGACGCAACTCTGCCCACTGGGCCGTTACTTTCCTGGCAACGCTGACCTATGGGGCCGTGGCTGTGCCCATTCTGCATGAGTTTAATGCAGAGCAGATTCACAATATCGTGAACCATTCGGAGGCGAAGGCCTTGTTTGTGGGCGACTTCGTGGCTAAGGAGATTGACCCTGAGCAGATGCCCAACCTGGAAGGCATCGTCTTTATGCCCGACTTCTCGTTGATGGTGTCGCGTTCGGAGAAGTTGACTTATGCGCGCGAACATTTAAATATGATGTTCGGCTCGAAATATCCTCGTGCGTTCCGTCAGGAGCATGTGCACTATCACGAGGACCAGCCCGAGGAGTTGGCATTGATTAACTATACCAGTGGCACAACAGGCTTCTCGAAGGGAGTCATGCTGCCCTATCGCACCCTTTGTAGCAATGTGCAGTTTGTCATCGACCGTCTGTCGAAGGAGGTGAAAGCGGGCGACCCGCTGCTCGACATCCTGCCCATGGCTCACATGTATGGCCTCGCCATCGAATTTTTGTTCGGCTTCTGCAATGGTTGTCACCTGTTCTTCCTCAACCGCCTGCCTTCGCCTACACTCATTGCCAAGGCTTTCACCGACATTAGACCCACACTGGTGGTGTCGGTGCCCCTGATCATCGAGAAGATTATCCGCAAGAAGGTGTTCCCTGTGATTCAGACGCCAAGGGTGAAACTGCTGCTGTCTATGCCTATCGTTTCGCATAAGGTGAAGACGCGCATTCGCCAGCAGGTGTATGAGGCCTTTGGCGGCCGTGCCTACGAGGTGATCGTGGGTGGCGCTGCCTTGTCGAAAGAGGTGGAGGAGTTTCTGCTGAGCATCAACTTCCCCGTCACCGTGGGCTATGGCGCCACAGAGTGCGCACCACTCATCAGCTATCGCGACTACAAGGAGTTTGCTCCCAGCTCGTGCGGCTGTCCTGTGGACAGAATGGAGGTGCGCATCGTGAGCAACGACCCTGAGAATGTGCCTGGCGAGATTATCACACGAGGCACCAACGTGATGCTGGGCTATTACAAGAACGAGGAGGCCACCCGTCAGGTGATTGACGAGGAGGGCTGGTATCATACTGGCGACCTGGGCACGATGGATGCCGACAAGAACATCTATATCCGTGGTCGCATCAAGAACATGCTGCTGGGTGCCAACGGACAGAACGTGTATCCTGAGGAAATTGAGGACAAGTTGAACTCAATGCCTATGGTGAGCGAGAGCCTGATTGTGCAGGACGGCGACAAGCTGGTGGCCATGATCTATCCAGACCAGGACGAGACTGCCAGTCTGGGACAGGAGGAACTGGAGGCCGTGATGGAGCAGAACCGTGAGAACCTGAACGAGATGCTGCCTAACTTCAGTCGCATCAGCCGCGTTGTGATTCGCGACGAGGAATTTTTGAAAACACCTAAGAAGAGCATTAAACGCTATCTATACCACGTATAATACAAATCTAAGATATGGAAAAGATACCTAGTTTTAACGAACTCATCCAGCAAAGCATCATTGCTAACTGGGATATGGATGCGCTGACTGACTATAAGGGGCAGACGCTGCAATACCATGATGTAGCTCGAAAAATAGAAAAGGTACATATCCTTTTCGAGAACTCTGGCGTACAGAAGGGCGATAAGATTGCCCTCTGCGGACGCAACAGCAGTCAGTGGGCCGTGGCTTTCATCGCCACACTGACATATGGCGCCATCGCTGTGCCCATCCTACACGAATTCATGCCTGAGCAGATTCATAACATCGTGAACCACTCGGACGCTAAACTCCTGTTTGCTGGCGACTACGTGGCTGGCATCATCGACCCTGAGGCTATGCCTCACCTGGAGGGCATCATTCGCAATACGGACTACTCGCTCATCGTGTCGCGCTCGGAGAAACTGACGTATGCTCGCGAGAACCTGAACGCGCTCTACGGACAGAAGTATCCGAAATACTTCCGTCAGGAGCATATCAACTACTACATCGAGCAGAGTCCCGACGAGTTGGCACTGATTAACTATACCAGTGGCACCACGGGCTTCTCGAAGGGTGTGATGATTCCTTATCGTGCCCTCTGGTCGAACTACGACTTTGCCTGCAACGTGCTGGGGGCAACCATCAAGAAGGGTGACAACATCATCTCGATCCTGCCCATGGCGCATATGTATGGCATGGCCTTCGAGTTTCTGTTCGAGTTCCTGCATGGCTGTCACGTGTTCTACCTGAACCGTACGCCATCGCCTGCCATCATCGCACAGGCTTTTGCCGAGGTGAAGCCTCGCATCATCATTGCCGTGCCTCTGGTCATCGAGAAGATTATCCGCAAGAAGGTGTTCCCCAAGATTCAGAACAACCGCATGCGCCTGCTGCTGCAGATGCCTATCATCTCGGCCAAGGTGCGCGAGATGATCTGCAAAGAGGTGCTGAGGGCCTTTGGCGACAATGCCTACGAGGTGATTATCGGTGGCGCTGCCTTCAACCAGGAGGTGGAGCAGTTTATGCATCGCATCAACTTCCCTTATACGGTGGGATACGGCGCTACGGAATGTGCGCCCATCATCTGTTATGCCGACTGGCAGACGTTCAAACCTAAGTCGTGCGGACGTGCCGTGGTGCACATGGAGGTGAAGATTGACTCGCCCGATCCTGAGCGTGTGCCTGGCGAGATCCTGGCTCGTGGACTGAACGTGATGTTGGGCTATTATAAGAACGAGGAGGCTACGGCTGCTACCATCGACAAGGACGGCTGGTATCACACGGGCGACCTGGGTACGATGGATGCCGAGGGTAACGTCTTTATCAACGGCCGTTCGAAGAACATGCTGCTGGGCGCTAATGGTCAGAACATCTATCCTGAGGAGATTGAGGATAAGTTGAACTCGATGACCATGGTGGTTGAGAGTCTGGTGGTGCAGCGTGATACCAAGCTGGTGGCTCTGGTTCATCCTGACCTTGACGAGGCGAAGGCCATGGGCTTTACGAAGGAAGACCTGCAGGGCATCATGGAGCAGAACCGTGACACGCTGAACCAGATGTTGCCTGCCTACGAGAAGATTGCCGAGGTGGAAATTCACGAGGAAGAGTTTGAGAAGACTCCTAAGAAGAGTATCAAACGATTCTTATACAAATAAAAAAGGTATTCATATAAAAAAAGGCTCCAGATTTGGAGCCTTTTTTATTATTTGGGGATAGACCTTACGAGTTCATCAACACGGCCGTGCGCACACGACTCAGCGTCTCGGGGGTCATCTGCAGATAGCTGGCGATATAAACCAGCGGAGCACGCAGCACCAACTGCGGACAGCTCTTAACCAACTTCTGATAACGGTCCTGAGCACTCTCGAAACGCAGCATATCGGCATGCTGCTGACTGATGATGAGCGACTCCTCCAGAATCTTTCGATAGAGGATCTGGATGTTTACGCTACGCATGGCCACAGCTTCGAGTTCTTTCTTCGGCATGGCGTAGATGAGCGTGGGCTCCAGTGCCTGGATAACCTGCATAGAGGGTTTTTCTTTGAACAGGCTCTCGATACTCATCATGATGGTGTTCTCGGTGGCCATATACTCTGTCAGTTCCTTGCCGTTCTTAAAGTAGAACTGACGTGCCAATCCCTTTACTATCCAATATATATGTTCACACGTCTGACCTTCACTCAGGATTTTTTCTCCTTTTGCAAACTTCATGGGCACGAGCACGCTTTCAAGGATGTCGAGCTCTTCGTGCGTCATTGTACTGTATCTGCGGGCCAATTCGCGGGCCACGTCGCGTGGGGTTAAACTTAGGTTTGGCATTTTTACTTGTTTTTTGTCGGTTATATCGGTAAAATTGTTGTAGTTGAATTGTCTTGTGTATTAATCGAGCTTCAGAACAGCAAGGAAGGCTTTTTGAGGCACCTCCACATTGCCAATCTGCTTCATGCGCTTCTTGCCTCGTTTCTGCTTTTCGAGCAACTTGCGCTTACGGCTCACGTCACCACCATAACACTTGGCCAACACGTCCTTGCGCACCTGCTTCACCGTTTCACGAGCGATGATCTTGGCGCCGATGGCTGCCTGAATGGCGATATCGAACTGCTGACGGGGGATGAGTTCCTTGAGCTTCTCGCACATGCGACGACCAAAGGTCACGGCATTGTCCTGGTGTGTGAGCGTTGACAGGGCATCAACAGGCTCGCCATTGAGCAGGATATCGAGTTTTACGAGCTTTGACGGACGGAACGAGTCGATATGGTAATCGAACGAGGCGTAACCCTTCGAGATGCTCTTCAACTTATCGTAGAAGTCGATCACGATCTCGCCCAGAGGCAGCATGAAATGCAGTTCCACACGATTGCCACTGACATATTGCTGGTCGATGAGTTCGCCTCGCTTGTCAAGGCAGAGGGTCATGATTGGACCAATATAGTCGGCAGCGGTGATGATGGAAGCACGGATATAAGGCTCCTCGATATGGTCGATGAGTGTCTGTTCGGGCAGTCCTGAGGGATTGTGCACCTCTTTCTCCTCGCCCTGCTTCGTATAGCACATATACGATACGTTGGGCACGGTGGTGATGACGTCCATATCGAACTCACGGTCCAGGCGCTCCTGCACAATCTCCATGTGGAGCAGGCCCAGGAAGCCACAGCGGAAGCCGAAGCCCAGAGCAACTGACGACTCAGGCTGGAAGGTCAATGAAGCATCGTTCAACTGGAGCTTTTCCAATGAGGCACGCAGGTTCTCGTAGTCGGCAGGGTCGATAGGATAGACACCAGCAAACACCATGGGCTTCACTTCCTGGAAGCCCTCGATGGCCTTTTCGCAGGGACGATCCACATGGGTGATGGTATCGCCCACCTTTACCTCTTTCGAGTTCTTGATGCCACTGATGATATAGCCCACATCGCCCGTACGCAACTCCTTACGGGGAATCATGTCCATCTTCAGTACGCCCACCTCGTCGGCCTCGTATTCCATGCCGGTATTAAAGAACTTCACCTTGTCGCCCTTGCGGATGACACCATTGGTGATCTTGAAGTAGGCAATGATGCCACGGAAAGAATTGAAGACTGAGTCGAAAATGAGTGCCTGCAGAGGAGCCTCCTCGTCGCCCACGGGATGGGGAATACGGTCGACGACTGCATTCAGGATTTCGTCGACACCCTCACCCGTCTTTCCTGAGGCACGGATAATGTCCTCAGGGTCACAGCCAATGAGGTCAACTATTTCGTCCTCCACTTCGTCGGGCATGGCGCTGGGCATGTCAATCTTGTTAATCACGGGAATGATCTCAAGATTATTGTCGATGGCCATATAGAGGTTCGAGATGGTCTGTGCCTGCACACCCTGTGTGGCATCAACCACCAGCAGCGCACCTTCGCAGGCGGCAATGGAACGCGACACCTCGTAAGAGAAGTCGACGTGTCCTGGGGTGTCAATCAAGTTGAGGATATATTTCTCACCATTACGCTCATACTCCATCTGAATGGCATGACTCTTAATGGTAATACCACGTTCGCGCTCCAGGTCCATGTCGTCAAGCATCTGTCCTTCAGTCACTTGAATGGTCTTGGTGCGCTCCAGGAGTCGGTCGGCCAAGGTCGACTTGCCATGATCAATATGCGCTATGATGCAGAAATTTCTGATATTCTTCATTTAAGTATATGTATCTATTAGTTTGCAAAGGTACAAAAAAGAAAGTAAATTGGTGGCTCTTTTGCAATTTTTTTATATCTTTGCATCCAAATTATCAATAACAGCATTCATGAAAAAATTATTCTTGATGGTTACTACTATCATTCTGCTGACTGCATGTCAGGAATCTCTGGAGGAGAGGGCGGCACGCGAGGCACGCGAAGTGACCGAGGCAAAATGCCCAATGCCCATTGGAAACAACATGTATATGGACAGCGTGGTGTTTAACATCCCTACCCTCACCCAAACGCAATACTTCCGTTTTACTGGCGATACAGACAACGACAGTGTGGTCACGACACTGGAGAACACCAACGTCAAGGAAACCTTGGTTCAGGAGCTGAAAAACACGCCCAACTACAAGGCCTTGATGCAGCGTGGCGTGAGCTTCCGCTATGTCTATCGCTCAACGAAAAATCCAGAGAAGACCTACCTTGACATTACTATCGTCAAAGAAGATTACCAGTAAATAATAATCATCAACTTATTGTAACCATAAACAATGAAAAAGAAATTCATTCTTGCTGCTGGTCTGATGGCCATCAGCATGCAGATGGGCGCGCAGACCATTACCATTGCCAACGACCACAAAGGAACATCGAACGGCAACCCCATCAGCGCTAGTGTGTTTTGTGCCGACCCAACGGCTATTGAGTACGAAGGACGTCTTTACGTGTATGGCACCAACGACCACCAGCAGTACATCAAGAACAACAAAAAGGGCTCTAACGGCTATGGCAACATCAAGTCGCTGGTGGTGTTCTCGACCGACGACATAGTGAACTGGACCTTTCATGGCACTATCGACGTGGGTAAGGTGTGCACCTGGGCAGGACAGTCGTGGGCACCCTCGGCCGTATGGCGCGAAAAGGAGAACGGCACCAAGGAGTTCTTTATCTATTTTGCCAATGGCGGTGGCAGCGTGGGCGTGATGAAGAGTACGAAATCGCCTCTTGGCCCATACTCATCGCCTCTGGGACAGGCCATGATTCGTCATGGCATGGCTGGTGTGGACCCCTGTAACTGGGTGTTCGACCCTGGCGTGGTGATTGACGACAATGGTGTGGGCTGGATTGCCTTTGGCGGTGGCGACCCACAGAACTCGAACAACAAGCTGATGCCTGGCAACTCGCGCATAGCTAAGTTGAAGTCGTCGATGACGGCTCTCGACGGTGCTGCTGTAAACCTGCCTGCACCCTATCTGTTAGAGGCCAGTGAGATTAACATGATGAACGGACGCTATGTCTATACCTACAACACATCGTGGAGTGACCGTAATCAGTGGAGTTCGTATGACAAGCGCAACGGACAATCAGCGCCTTCATCGTGCAGCATGTGCTATATGGTGAGTGACAATCCCCTGGATCCCGACTCATGGGAATATCGTGGAGAGTATGTGCCCAACGAAGGCAACTTTGGCATGGGATGGGGCAACAACCACACCCACCTGCATAAGTTTAACGGCAACTACTACCTGTTCTATCACTCCACACTGCTGGAGAGCAGCATGAAGGACAAGGGCGAGATGAACAGCGACGCCTCGGGCTATCGCTCTATTGGCGTGAACAAGGCCACGGTGAACGAGCAGACACAGAAGATTAACAAGATGACGCTGTCGAAAACAGGTGTCAGTGCCATCAAGAACCTGGATCCGTATCAGCTGCAGCAGGCTGAGACCATGGCTTCGTCGGGTGGTGTGATGTACGAGGACTACAAGAACACAAAGAGTGTGTCGAAGAGTTCGCTGGGCAACGACGCCTCTGAGAACTTGTATATCAAGATGAAGGCTGGCTCGTGGACATCGGTACGCAAGGTGGACTTTGGTTCGAACGGTGCCAAGTCGTTTACGCTCAGGGCCAAAGGAACGGGTAAGATGGAGATCCGACTCACCAGAACAGGCAAGGCTCTTGCCACGGTGGAGTTCTCGTCGACTACATTCGAGGATCATGTGATAGAGGTGGATTCTACCACTTTCAAGGGTGTAAAAGGCAATGTGTTCTTTGTGTTCACGGAATCGACCAACGCGCAGTTTGACGCCTGGCAGTTTTCGGAGGAGTTGCCAACAGGCATCCAGAGTCCAACCAACAGACAGGCAGTCACGAAAAAAGGTACTTACGACCTGAATGGGCGTCGCATTGACGCTTCAAGAAATGTGCATGGCATCGTGATTGAGAACGGAAAGAAAGTGAAAAGGTAAAAGGGTAAAAAAGTAAAAAGATAAAAAGAAGCGGGTTGAGATGGTTCTCAACTCGCTTTTCTTTTATTATCTGTGACAGAGGGACTTACGCCTCCTCAGGCTTCATGTTGGTGTAGACAGTCTGCACGTCGTCGAAGTCCTCGAGCTTCTCAACCATCTTGTCAATGGTCTCGCGCTGCTCGGGTGTAACGTCCTTCAAGTCGTTAGGAATACGAGTGAACTCGGCACCAGTAACCTCGAAGCCGTTCTCCTCAAGGTGCTTCTGCACAGCGCTGAAGCTTGAAGGGTCGGCATAGATAGTGATGCTATTCTCCTCCTCGTCCTCGTCGTACTCGTCCTCTACACCGTAGTCAATCAGATCCAGGATCATCTCGTCCATATCCAGACCGTCCTTCTTCTTGAAGGTGAACACTGACTTGTGGTCGAAGAGGAAGCTCAGAGAACCCTGAGTACCCAGGTTACCATTAAACTTGTTGAACACCGAACGAACATCGCCAACGGTACGGGTGGTGTTGTCGGTCAGGGTCTCTACAAACACAGCGATGCCGTGAGGGCCATATCCCTCGTATGTTACCTCCTTATAGTCGCTTTGGTCCTTACCCATAGCGTTCTTGATGGCACGCTCGATGTTATCCTTCGGCATGTTCTCGCGCTTGGCATTGGCAATGCAGGCACGCAGTGCAGGGTTGTTCTCGGGCTCTGGACCGCCAGCCTTCACGGCAATGGCAATCTGCTTACCGATCTTTGTAAATGTCTTGGCCATGTGGCCCCATCTCTTCAGCTTTGTAGCTTTACGATATTCAAATGCTCTTCCCATTGGATTATTTTTTATTTTACTATTTTCTTTTAGTCGCTACGCTATGCAAAAGCGCTAAAGCGAGTTTCTTATTACCTTTTTACTTTTATCGAAGCTCTGCATTGAGCTGCTTCTTCAGATTTGCGATGAGCTTCTGCATGATAGCATCAATCTGCTTGTCGTTCATGGTCTTCTCTGTGTCCTGCAGAATGAAGTTCACGGCATACGACTTCTTGCCTTCGGGCAGGTTCTTGCCCTCGTAGACGTCGAACAGCTCTACCTTCTTCAGCAGCTTCTTCTCGGTCTGACGGGCAATCTGCTCAATCTGAGCAAACTCTACGGCATTGTCAACGAGCAGAGCCAGGTCGCGACTCACGGCAGGATGCTTAGAGATCTCGGAGAAGGTCACCTCGTTCTTCTTGGTTGCCTTCATCAGCTGAGTCCAGTTGAGCTCAGCGAAGTAAACAGGCTGTTGCAAATCAAACTGCTTCAAAAGCTTCTTTGACAGGATACCCATCTCGATGAGTTTCTTACCACCACGATTCTCAATGACGATGCCAGCCGAGAAGTTAGGATTCTCGCTCTTCTTCTGAACCATCAGGCCCTGCTTCATGCCAATACGACTCAGGATATTCTGAACGTAGGCCGAAAGCTCGTAGTATGTGGTATCTTCGTTGGGATGAGCCCAAGAACCCTCTACGCGCTTACCTGTCACCCAGATGCCCATGAAGTTCTCCTCCTTATAGGCCTGCATGGGATTCTCCTCGTTCTTCTTCTCAGGATCAAAGAAGTAGCAGTTGCCAAACTCGAAGAAACGCAGGTTGGCATTCTTACGCTTCACATTGTGCTCAACGCTCTCCAAACCACCGTAAAGCAGGGTCTGGCGCATCACGCCAAGGTCGCTTGACAGGGGGTTCATTATCTTCACGACCGTTTCGTCCTCGCCATAATAGGCAGTCTTCGTCAACGAGTTATTGAGAATTTCGTTGAAGCCAGCACCAACAAGCTGCTCAGACACCAGGTTCTGAAGCTTATGCTTACGGTCTTCCTCGGCCTTGATGACGAGGCTCGACTTCAACTGTGTGGGAATTTCCACATTGTTATAACCATAGATGCGCAGGATATCCTCTACCACATCGCAAGGACGCTGCACGTCCACACGATAAGCAGGAATCTCCAGCTTCAGTCCCTCGGCGTTTTCTTCGATCACCTTCATCTCCAGTGTCTGGCAGATGCTCTTGATGGTCTCCACAGGGATATCCTTACCTACGAGGTTGTGCACATAGCTATACTTCAGGTCGACGATGGCATTCTCCATCTTCTCAGGATAGACATCGCAAATCTCCATTGACACCTTACCACCAGCCAACTCCTTGCAGAGCAGGGCTGCCTGCTTCAGGGCATAGATAACGCCATTGGGATCGATGCCACGCTCAAAGCGGAACGACGCATCGGTTGAAAGGCCATGACGACGGGCCGACTTACGAATCCATGTAGGATGGAAGTAAGCACTCTCGAGCACCACATTCTTGGTGGTCTCGTAGGTACCACTACCCTTGCCGCCAAACACGCCAGCGATACACATGGGTTCCTCAGCGTTGCAGATGGCCAGGTCGCGCTCAGAGAGCTTATGCTCCTCACCGTCGAGTGTGACGAAAGGTGTGCCCTCGGGCATGGTCTTCACCACAATCTTGTGGCCCTTCACCATATCGGCATCGAAGGTGTGCAAAGGCTGTCCATAGGCCATCATCACATAGTTGGTGATGTCGACGATGTTATTGATAGGACGCAGACCAATGGTGGTCAACTTGTTCTTCAGCCAGTCGGGCGACTCCTTCACCTCGCAACCTGTGATGCTCACGCAGGCATAGCGCTTGCAGGCCTCCGTATTCTGAATCTCAACTTCGATGGGGAGGTCGTGATTGTCAACGGCAAAAGCCTCGTCCGAAGGACGGTGAAGACTAGTCTCGTAGCCATTCTGCTTGAGCCAGGCATAGAGGTCGCGAGCCACGCCCCAGTGAGACAGAGCATCAGCACGGTTGGCGGTGATGTCCACTTCGATGAGCCAGTCGCTCTCCAGATTGTAATACTCGGCAGCGGGCGTACCTACCACGGCGTCCTCGGGCAGCACGATAATACCATCGTGACTGGTACCCACGCCGATCTCGTCCTCGGCACAGATCATACCATTAGACTCGACGCCACGCAGTTTTGATTTCTTGATAACAAATTCCTGATCGCCGTCGTAGAGCACACAGCCCAAATCGGCCACGATCACCTTCTGACCGGCAGCTACATTAGGGGCGCCACACACAATCTGTGAAGGCTCGCCCTTGCCCAGGTCGACCGTTGTAACATGCAAGTGATCAGAGTTGGGATGCACTTCGCAAGTGAGCACCTTGCCCACATAGAGTCCTTTCAGTCCACCACGTATGGACTGTACTTCTTCCAGAGCGTCAACTTCGAGTCCCGTAGAGGTCAGTGCATCGCATACCTGCTGCGGCGAAAGGTCGAAATCAACGTATTCTTTCAGCCATTTATAAGAAATATTCATTCCTAAAACAATTGTTTAAATTCGAATTCGGCTGCAAAGGTACAAAATAAATCGCAATTAACGCCAAAAAAAATCTGATTATCCATTGCGAATAACCAGATTTTTCGTTTTCTATCGTTTAATCTCTATGTCTCCACGCACGTTATCCCGGATCTTGGTGAGATAACGCTTCATGCCAGAGGCATCTTTTTGGTCGATAATCTCAAGGAGTTCCTTCAATTCTGTACGAATCTGCGATACCTGATCGTGAGTATAGGGGTTGAATAGGATTTCCTGCAACAGGTAGTCGTCTTCATTCAACACTCCCTTGGCAATCTTCATATGACGTTTGAAGGTGGTGCCTGGTGCATCCTGATGCTTCATCACAGCCGCAAATACAAAGGTGGAAACAAAGGGAATACTCAACGAATAGGCCACCGTCTTATCGTGCTCCTCGAAGGTATACTCGTAGATGTTCAGTCCCAACTTCTGATAGAGGTCCTTGAAGAAACAGCGTCCCATGCAGTCGCCCTCCTGGATGATGATGGCATTCTCCTCGGACAGTTGCTGCAGGTTGGCAAACGTAGGTCCAAACATGGGGTGTGTTGACACATAGCGCATGCCTGTCTGCTCGTAGAAGTCCTTCAGGTCGGTCTTCACACTGGCAATATCGCTGATAATGCACTCCTTGGGAAGATAAGGAATCACCTCCTTAAACACAGGAATAGTGTATTTCAGCGTAACGGCATTAATCAGCAACTCTGGCTTAAATGCCTTAATCTCGTCGTAAGTAGTAAACCGTTGGCAGTTGTAAGTGAAACGCATGCGCTTGGCATCGCGTTCGAACACAGCCACCTCGTGGTCAAAACTCAGCAGGTCGATGAAGAAGCTTCCCATCTTACCTGCGCCCATCACTAATATTCGCATAAAAAAGACTCTCCCCCGACCCCTCCCTATGAGGGAGGGGAGTAGAATGTTTTGTCGGGGTATTCTACTTGATTAAGTTTTTATTATTTCAGAAGTAACCACTCCCCTCCCTCTAGGGAGGGGCTGGGGGGTGGGTCTTACTTATTGATAATTTCTATCTGTTGACGAACACTCTCTTCGTGGATACCTTCGAAGACCTTTGCCACGAAATCGGCACCCATGCCCAGCAGCGAGCCCTGAGCACCACGCTTGGCCAGAATCTCGTTGTAGCGCGAGGTCTGCAGCACCGTCATGTTGTGTTCTTTTTTATACTGACCAATCTCACGGCACACACGCATACGCTTAGCCAGGAGGTCCATCAACTGATTGTCCAGTTCGTCAATCTGTTTGCGCAACTGCTGGATACCCTCTGTAGTAGCATGCTCATCGCGGATGACAAGCAGCGAGAGGATATAGTCGAGCACATCGGGTGTCACCTGCTGAGCGGCATCACTCCAGGCCTTGTCTGGATCACAGTGACTCTCGATGATGAGTCCGTCGAAACCCAGGTCCATGGCCTGCTGACACAGTGGAGCCACCAACTCACGACGGCCACCAATATGACTGGGATCGCTGATGATGGGCAGTTCCGGTATGCGACGATGCAACTCGATGGGAATCTGCCACATAGGCATGTTGCGATAGATCTTCTTGTCGTATGACGAGAAGCCACGATGAATGGCTCCAAGACGCTTCACGCCAGCCTGGTTCACACGCTCCAGAGCACCAATCCACAACTCGAGATCGGGGTTCACGGGGTTCTTGATAAACACGGGCACGTCAACACCCTTCAACGAGTCGGCCAACGCCTGCATAGCAAAGGGGTTTGCCGATGTGCGAGCACCAATCCACAGGATGTCAATGCCATATTTCAGAGCCAGTTCCACGTGCTCGGGCGTAGCCACTTCTGTCGACACCAGCATCTTTGTTTCCTCTTTAACCTGCTTCAACCATTTCAAGGCAGGTTCGCCGTGGCCCTCAAAGCCACCTGGCTTGGTGCGAGGTTTCCACACTCCAGCTCGGAAGTTATGGCAGCCTTTCATCGCCAGTTGCTTGGCGGTGGTCATCACTTGTTCCTCAGTCTCTGCAGAGCAAGGGCCTGCAATAACGAAGGGACGTTCGTTGTCACTCGGAAGGTTCAGTTTTTCAAGTTCCAATTCCATATCTTATATTGCTTTTTTTATTCTTTCTAATGCTTCCTGTATCTTCTCCTCCTTGGCACACAGCGAGATGCGGATATAACGTTCGCCGTTCGAGCCAAAGATAAAGCCTGGTGTAATAAAGACGCGAGCCTCGTGGAGCACACGCTCCGTCAGATCTTCCACGTTCTGGACATCGGCAGGAATCTTGCCCCAAAGGAACATACCCACCTGATTCTTATCGTACGTACAACCCAAAACTTCCATAATTTTCTCGGCCCACTGGCGACGACGGGCATAGGTCTCGATGTTATATTCGCGATGCCAAGCCTCATCATTATTAAGCGCCTCAGCAGCAGCTAGTTGGATACCACGGAAAGTACCGCTATCCACGTTACTCTTAATCTTCAAAATCCACTGAATGAACTGAGGATTTGACACACACATGCCCACACGCCAGCCAGGCATGTTATGACTCTTCGACATTGAGTTGAACTCAATACAGCAGTCCTTGGCACCAGGCACCTGTAGCAGCGATAGATGTTTCTCATTCAGGATAAAACTATAGGGGTTGTCGTTCACCACAACGATATCGTGGTCCTTGGCAAACTTCACCAGTCGCTCGTAGGTCGCCATCTGAGCACGGCCGCCCGTGGGCATATTGGGATAGTTGGTCCACATGAGCTTCACCTTCGAAAGGTCCATCTTCTCCAACTCGTCGAAGTCGGGCTGCCAACCATTATCCTCGCGCAAGTTGTAGTTCACAATCTTCGCACCCAGAATCTTTGAGAGCGAAGTGTAGGTGGGATAACCAGGATTGGGCACAAGCACCTCGTCGCCAGGATTCACAAAGGCCAACGTCACATGCAGGATACCCTCTTTCGAACCAATCAGGGGCAGCACCTCAGTCTTGCCGTCGATATCAACATTGTACCAGCGCTGGTAGAACCTTGCCATTGCCTCGCGCAACTCAGGCGTACCCATGGTGGGCTGATAGCCGTGCGCATTGGGTTGACTGGCCACCTCGCACAACTTGTCAATGGTCTGCTTTGACGGGGGCATATCAGGACTACCAATGGCCAACGAGATGATATCCTTGCCTTCGGCATTGAGTTGGGCCACCTCCTTCAGTTTTCTGCTGAAGTAGTATTCCTGTACTAAACTTAATCTGTCTGCTGGTTGTATCATAACTATGAACTATAAACTATGAACTATGAACTTTTAATTCGCCTTATACTCTCCCAGGATTTTCAAATCGCGTGTCAGGGGTATGATGGCATCCACCGCCTGACGATAGCGAGTGAGGTCGTTGTAGGTCACATCGACATAGAACAGATACTCCCACTCCTTACCAATGATGGGCAGCGACTGAATCTTGGTCAGGTTAATCTTATAGAATGACAGAATAGCGAGTACGGCCGAGAGCGATCCCTCTTCGTGGGGCAGCGAGAAGACGATGCTGGCCTTGTTCGAATCGATGAGCGGACGCAGCATGTCGGCCTTCTGGGGTGCTGAGCACACAAGGAAGCGGGTGAAGTTGTGCTTATTGTCCTCAATACCATCCTCAAGCACTTTCAGTCCGTAGAGCTTAGCAGCCTCCGCATGACAAATGGCTGCCCATCCTTTGTGATGCCCCTCGGCAATCATCTTGGCCGAGCCGGCGGTATCGTCACCTTCCACAATGCGCAGGTTGGGATGACGCTCCAGATAATGGCGTGTCTGCATCAGAGCCACAGGATGAGAGTGTACCTCCGAGAGGGTGTCCCAGTCGTCCTCGGGCAGACAGCAGATGCAGTGGGTGATGTGGAGTTTATGCTCGCCAACCACCGTCATACCACTATCGCGCAGCAACTCATAGTTGTGTAGCAGCGAACCTGCAATGGTGTTCTCGATGGCGGCCATACCTATCACAGTTGGGTCTTGGCGCATACTGTCATAAACCTGTTCGAAGGTGTTACAGCAAATCAGCTGCAATTGCTCACCCTCAAAATACTGATGGGCTGCGATATCGTGAAACGACCCTGTAATGCCTTGTATTGCTATTCTCTTCATACTCTAAAAAGAAGCCCCACTTTCACTTTTCGTGAAGCGGGGCCTTATTTTATTTTTTTAATTTTCAATTTTGTTATTTACATACGACTACCCGCTTCACAATTGCTTGTAAAGTAATAATAAAAGTAGAAGTATGCATTAAATTTCTTCATTTTCGTTACTATTTGTAATTTTCGGATGCAAAAGTATAACAATTCTTTCAAATTACCAAACTTTTTCAAGGATTTTTTTATAATCCAAAGGGATTAATGGCAGAATACACGCGTTTCATGGCCTGCTCTACCCCCTCGGCCGAGTAATCACCACTCACATCGGCTAGTTCGTTGGGGTTCATCTCAAGCAGTTTCTGCATATCCTCCTCTGCCCCCTTCTTGTCGCCCTGCTCGTAACGTATCTGTCCACGTTCACGATAGGCATCCATCTGGAATGGGTTCAGGTCGATAACCTTATTATATATATCCAAAGCGGTGTCGTCCTTGCCCGACAGGTGAGCCACACGAGCCGCCATCAGCAATACGTCCTCATCGGCCTCGGTATGCTCCAGCAGCCAAACCACATCTTCCGATGCCCCTTTCACGTCGCTCATCTTCAGCAGGGTCTTGGCCCTCAGCAGACGGGCGTCGCTCAACTGCTCGTTTTGACTAATGGCCTTAGTCAGGTAAGCAATGCCACTAATCATATCGCCCTGACCCAGCACAGCCTGCGCCAGCATGTAGTTAGCCATGGCCAGTTCACTGTTCTGACTCAACGCCTGCTCGCACAATTTCTTCATCTCGTCATAGTCCTCCAGCATATAGGCTACATGCGCAGCCTGAAGCAACAAGGCCGCATTCGACGGTTGGGCGTTAATCATAATCTTCATCTCGGCCAGCGCCTCGTCCAGTCGACCCAGGCGCATCAGTGTCTGCGACAGATAATCGTTCACCTCCAAGTCGTCCTTTATCTTCATCGCCTCGCGGAAGCAGCGCTCAGCATAGTCAAACTGCCCCATACGCATGGCTTTTACACCGTCGTATTTAAACACGTCGAAGTTCTTAGCCTCGGCATTTTTCTTCTCTTCCTCAGGGTTTTCAGGTTCCCCTCCGAAAAACGATTTCCAGAATCCCATAACAATATTTTTTAATTTTTGACTGCAAATATACAAAAAAAGAATTTATTTTCGTATCTTTGCCAACAAATTAAATCATTTAATCACAAAAATTATGATGCTTGGACTAAAAACATTACTACTCTTCGGCCTGGGCGGACAGGAGCTTCTGCTCATTGCCCTCATTGTTCTTCTGCTGTTCGGAGGTGCTAAGATTCCTGAGTTGATGCGTGGCATGGGCAAGGGTGTCAAGAGCTTTAAAGAGGGTATGAAAGAGGTTGACGAGGTAAAAAAAGACATCGAGAACGAAGTAAAAAAGGATGAAGAATAACGAGGCGGCCACCTTCTGGCAGCATCTCGACATTCTGCGCTGGGTCATTCTGCGTTCGCTGGGCGTGGCAGTGGTCTTTGCCGTTGTAGCCTTCTGTCTAAAGGATCGGCTCTTTGCGGTGGTCTTGGCTCCCAGAACGAGCGAGTTTATCACCTTTCGATGGCTGGGTGTCGAACCGTTCAGCATCCATTTGATGAACACAGGTCTCACCGAGCAGTTCATGACCCACATGCGTGTGGCCATGTATGCCGGATTGCTATGCGCAGCCCCATATATTATTTACGAACTTTTCCGTTTCGTGTCGCCAGGACTCTATCAGAACGAACGGCGTGCAGGTCTGTGGATGGTATCCTCGGGCTATGTGATGTTTATGTTGGGCACTTTGATCAACTATTTTCTCATTTTCCCCCTCACCGTGCGATTTCTGGGCACCTATCAAGTCAGTCCTGAGGTAGACAACATGCTCACCCTGCAGTCGTATACCGACACACTCATCTCGATGTGCCTAGTCATGGGCGTCATCTTTGAGCTGCCCGTTGTCTGCGCCATTCTGGGCAAACTGGGTTTCCTCACCTCAAAACTCATGACCCGCTATCGCCGTCACGCCATTGTGGCCATCCTCATCGTGGCAGCCATCATCACCCCCACCACCGATGTCTTCACGCTTCTCATCGTCTCGCTACCCATCTGGCTACTTTATGAGATCAGCATTCTGGTAGTGAATCTGATGAGGAAATAAAAACTCACCATTTTTCTTATTGCAAGGGCGTCAACGGATATATCAGATTAACAATCAAGATGTTGGCAGCCAGGATAATGATATTCATCAACAATCCCACACGCATAAAATCACTGAAGCGATAGCCGCCAGGGCCATAGACCAGCATGTGCGTGGGCGAGCCAATAGGCGTTGCAAAACTACTGCTCACACTAATCATCAAGGCTATGAGGAAAGGATAAGGCTCATAGCCCAGTTTTTCGGCAGCTTCGTACATAATGGGAAAGAAAATGGCACCTGCCGCCGTGTTCGAGATAAACTCTGTGACAAAAGTGCCCACAAAACAGATGGCCGTCATCACCACCAATGGATTGGTGCCACAGGTATCGAGGATGCCAAAGGCCAGACGCTCAGCGATGCCCGTCTTCTGGATGGCAAGGCCAAGGACCACACTACCAGCAAAGACCATCAGGATGTCCCAGTTGATGGCCTTCATAGCTTGATTAGCATTGCAACAGTTACAGACAAGCATGGCGGCAGCGGCAATGAAAGCACATTGGAGCAGCGACATGACACCAAAGGCCGAGAGTGCCACCATGGCAATCATAATGACCGTAGATAGAAATGTCTTGATGCCCACGTTGATAACCTCCTCGCCCGCCACCAGTCCATGACTCTTGGTCAGTTCGAGGATATCCTTGATATGGCCAGCAAACACCAAGTGATCGCCACCCATGATAAACTCATTGGCATTGATGGGTACAGGCACTCGGTCAAAGTGGTACATCTTAACCAGTCTACCTCCCTTCACGTCCATCAAGCCTGCATAACCTAATGTCTCACCTATTAATTTATTGTCCGACGGAACCAGCAATTCCATCGTATATTCTACCGTATCCTCAAAGTCAGACTCAGGTGCTTTCCTATCAGGCAACAAGCGTCGCATAGCGATGATCGAAAGAACACCAATGGCCAGGCAGAACAAGCCTGGGATAGTGGTAGCCATCACGTTCATCGCCTCACCCGTATTGTTCTCGTAAAGTCCACTGATAATCAGGTTGGGCGGCGTGCCAATCAACGTACACACACCACCCATGCCCGATGCATAACTCAATGGAATCAGCAGTTTCGAAGGCGAAATACCAAGTTTCTTTGACCACATCTTCACTACGCCCACAAAGAGGGCCACAACAGTGGTGTTACTGAGAAACGAACTGAGCAAAGCCACAGGCAGCATCAGTCGGGTGACGGCCCTTGAATAACTCTTTGGCTGGCCCAGCAAGTTCTTCACAATCCATTGAAGCACACCCGTTTGTGTCAGTCCTGCCACTACCACAAACAACACGCCAATGACCACTACCGACGCAGAACTGAAACCCGAAAAGGCTTCCTTGGCATCGAGCACACCTGTGACGTAAAGAACACCAACGGCAGCCAGAAACACCAGGTCAGCACGCAGTTTGGTGAAAAGCAGAACGGAAAACATGCTCAACACCGTGACGATGGTAATCCAAGCGTCAACACCAAAACCTAAAAAAACAAACGTCTCCATGATACAGATTATCTTAGCATTTTCTTTTGTCTAATCTACTTATAATAGCTCTCCACAAGCTCTGTCAACTTAGGAATATCGAAGTAATCATCCGTTGAGTCGAGCGTGTAGGTGGGCGTGATGCCCTCGTCGATGTTCTCACCCTTTGTATTGTTCAAACGAGCTCTGTGGGTTGAGTAACGATAACCAAAGCCATCCGCCGACGGGTTAAATAGCACGCAGCACGAGCCGCCACCCGACGTCTGACCAATAATGGGAATACCATAGTCTTTCAGCAGCGCAGGCAGTAGGTTACCACACGAGAAACTATAGCAACTGGTGAGCAGGGCGAAGTTCAAATGATATTTCACCTCATTGTCTTTTTCGTCAAACTTACCATCCAGATTGCGGTCCACCTCGTACGAGCATTTCATCTTCTGACCTGTAAGCACGTTCTCATAATAAATATCATTCTTGTTACAGAAGATTGAGGTGATAAACACCACAATATCCGATGAACCGCCACCATTGGTCGAGATGTCGAGAATAAAATTCTTCACGTCGGGATCCTTCTCAGCCTTATCCAAAGCGCCTGTCAGACTAATCAGCCAGTCGTTCGGATAGTTTTTGGTTGTTGGTTTGGCTCCTTCACCCTTATAGTATTTACGCCATCCAGCGTCATTGCAGAAAAAGCTGTCGAACCAGCAATAGGCAGTATTGCCCTCCTTACGATATTTCACATTCTTTCCTATCTTCTCAGTACGCTTCTGATTCAGTTCTTTGGCCATAGCCCGCCTGTCGTCCATTACTTTTGTATAAGCCTTACTCTCAGGACAATACGACTCAAACTCCATCATCTTGACCTGGACAATGCTGTCTACTCGCGTCTTAAATGACATATTACCTTTGAGGTCACTGATGACGGTCACGTCCGTATAAGTATGACCACCGTCGTCCAGCATCCTCCCCAGTGTGGCAGTGCCAGCAATATACTCGTACATATTGGTCGACCGCAACAGGTCGCGCACCATCTGACCAGCCTTGCCATAATCCAGCAAAGCCTGATCCAATCCCTTCTCATGCATGCTCTCCTCAAGCAGCGTTCGTCCTGGATAGCCAAAGAAGTTCGTAAGTGTGAAGCACAGGTTACGATAGGCATAATCAGCCATATCACCTGAACGCGTTTCCTGCAGAATAGGTGTAATGAAGAACTTGGGATAGCCATCCAACAAACTATAGGCCCCATTAGGTGCCACCATCACTACATCGCCGTTGAAGGAAGCCAGGTGCATATAACCATCCACATAGAGGTCGGCAATGGTTGCAAAGGGGAAGTAAACGCCCTTATCATCAGCCCTCAAGTCGATACCAAACTTTCCGTAGTCCAGTGCCACATGGACGTTCTGCGGCTGTTTCTCAAGCGACTTCCATCGGATAATGGGCAGCGCATCATAGGTTGTATTCGGCATGCCCAACTGTACCATTCCCATCATGTTGGTAAAAGCCTCATAGTCGTCGCTCTCAAAGACATCCTTATCCGTATCAACCGTTGCCGTGCCAAAGGGGTTCGTCAGTACATATTGATTATCGGCCGTTTTATACGTCTGTATGGTAGTACCAGGAAACATCATGCTTTGAAAGTTGCTCACATTGACATAGGGAACAAAAGGCATATCACGATAGAAACGCAGGGTTATTACGCCGCACGACTCATTCTGCGGGGTCACAACGGGCACTAAACGTTCCTTATAATAAAGCTTTTCAGGCGTCTCAGTATCCTCTTGGGTTGGAATCTCAGGATCCTTAGAAAAATCATCATCGCCACATGCCACGAAACCGCATGTGAGCATCAAGGTTAGCATCAAATAGTTCAGTTGTTTCATCCTATAGGTTGTTTACGTTATAATTAATCGACGACAAAGTTACGCTTTTTTTTAAAAACGTCCAAAAGAATTGGATAAATACTACCCTAAAAGAACAATTTATCACCTATTTATTTTGTAATTATCCTATTTTTCCGTACCTTTGTCGCCACAATCTCTAAGACTATGCTTAAAAAAATCAGAGTAACACTGGGCAGCCTCTTCCTGATTGGACTGACGCTGCTATTCTTAGATTTCACAGGCACGCTCCACCACTATCTGGGGTGGATGGCCAAGGTTCAGGCGTTGGAGGCCGTTCTGGCACTCAACGTGGTGATTATCATTGGCCTCGTGGTGCTCACGTTTGTCTTTGGACGCATCTATTGTTCTGTCATCTGTCCGCTGGGCGTGATGCAGGACCTTTTCGGATGGCTGGGAAAGAAATCCAAGAAGAATCGCTATACCTTTTCCAAGGAAGTAAGATGGCTGCGCTACGCCATGCTCGTCATCTTTGTTGCAGGCTGTCTGGCAGGTGTCGGCACCATCATTGAACTGCTGGCCCCCTACTCTGCCTTTGGTCGCATTGCCACCATGCTACTGCAACCCCTGTGGATGCTGGGCAACAATGTGCTGGCGCTAGTAGCCGAGCACTATGAGAGTTATGCGTTCTATGGCGTCGACGTATGGATGAAGTCGCTCCCTGTCTTCGCCATCTCCCTGATTACGCTGGTCGTTCTGGCAGTATTAGCCTGGCGAAACGGCAGAACGTATTGCAACACCATCTGTCCTGTGGGCACAGTGTTGTCGTTCATTTCGCGCTTCTCACTTCTGAAGATCCACTTCAACGAGGATAAGTGTCGCAACTGCTCGCTGTGCACCAAGAACTGCAAGGCGGCCTGCATTGATTTCAAGAACCATCAGGTGGACTATAGCCGTTGTGTGGTTTGTGGCGACTGCGTCGAGAGTTGTAAGTTTGGGGCACTGAAGTATGGTTTTAACAGGCCTCATGGGGCCCATAAAACCCATTCAACCCAAGAGGCCCATTCTGCCCAAGACCCCAGCAAGCGCGCGTTCCTCATTTCCAGTGCCCTGCTCACCACGGCTGCCCTGGCTCAGGAAGCCAAGCACGTGGATGGCGGACTGGCCGATATCATCGAGAAGAAAGCCCCAGAGCGACTGACACCCGTGGTGCCTCCTGGTGCCCGTTCGCTGAAGAACATGACCCAGCATTGCACAGGCTGTCAACTCTGCGTATCGAAATGCCCCAACGACGTGCTGCGCCCCAGCATGGACATCGCCAGTCTGATGCAGCCTGTGATGTCGTTCGAGAAAGGCTACTGCCGTCCTGAATGCACGCGTTGCTCTGAGGTTTGTCCTGCAGGCGCCATCAAACTCATCGACAAAGAAGAGAAGACAGGCATTCAGATTGGTCACGCCGTGGTGGCTGCCGACTTCTGCATCTCGGCGTTGGGCGAGGCTGAGTGTGGCAACTGCGCGCGCCACTGTCCTGCTGGTGCCATCGAGATGGTGCCCAGCGATCCTGACGACGACCTCTCGCCCTCTGTACCTGCCGTCAACGAAGCCATGTGCATCGGCTGCGGCGCCTGCGAGCACCTCTGTCCTGTACGTCCCTTGTCGGCCATCCATGTAGAGGGCCACGAGGTTCACAAGATGATTTGAGAGATGAAAAATGAAAGATGAAAGATTATGGATAGAAGAGATTTCTTAAAATATATGGGACTGGGCTCGGCTGCTGCTTTGGCGGCCTGCGCTGACAAGAAGAACAACGAGGACAATGCCATTGGCGAACCTCCTGTTGGTCAGATGACCTATCGAACCAACCCCAAGAACAACGATAAGGTGTCGATTCTGGGCTATGGTATGATGCGACTACCGCAACTACCTGATTCTGAAGAGTTTGACCAAGAAATGATCAACCGTCAGACAGACTATGCCTTGGAGCACGGTGTCAACTATTTCGACACGTCGCCCGTCTACTGTCGCGGACTCTCTGAGCGCTGCACAGGCATCGCCCTGAGTCGCCACAAGCGCGAGGAATACCTCGTAGCCACCAAGTTGTCCAACTTCGGCGACGCTTCTCGCGAAGGTTCCATGCAGATGTACAACAACTCGTTCAAGGAGTTGCAGGTAGACTATATCGACTACTACCTGCTCCACGCCATTGGTGGCAGCATGGAGGAGTTCCGCAAGCGCTATGTGGACAACGGCATGCTCGAATTCCTTATGGCCGAACGCGAGGCAGGTCGCATTCGCAACCTGGGCTTCTCGTTCCATGGTCAGAAAGAGGTGTTCGACGAGGTCCTCGCCATGGTCGACCAGTATCACTGGGACTTCGTACAGATTGAGTTGAACTACCTGGACTGGAACTATGCTAACGAGATTAACGACTTCAACGTCGATGCCTCCTACCTCTATGCCGAACTCCAGAAACGCGGCATCCCAGCCGTTATCATGGAGCCATTGCTGGGCGGCCGACTGATGAAAGACCTGCCCCAGTATGCCATCAACGAACTGAAACAGCGCGACCCACAGAAGAGCATTGCCTCGTGGGCCTTTCGCTATGCAGGCACCCCCAAGGGCGTCCTCACCGTGCTCAGTGGCATGACGTTCATGGAGCACCTCAAAGACAACCTCCTCTCCTATTGCCCTCTGGTGCCCCTCACAGAAGAGGAGCAGCGTTTCCTCGACACAGAGATTGCCCAACAGATGATGGAGATGGGCACCATTCCCTGCAACAACTGCCAATACTGCATGCCCTGCCCTTATGGCATCGACATCCCCAGTATCTTTGTTCACTACAACAAATGGGTGGTAGAAAAGAAACTGCCTGAAGACCAGGGCGACGAGAACTATCGCAAGAACCGTCGCAACTACCTCATCAGCCTCGACCGTGCCATCCCCAAGGACCGTCAGCCCGATCATTGCATCATGTGCAACCATTGCATCGAGGTGAAGACCTGTCCACAGAAAATACGTATTCCTCAGGAGCTGAAGAAGATTGCCGACCTGATGGAACAACTGAAAAGAGACGAATGAAACAGTATACAGACATTTTTTTAGATTTCGACGATACACTTTATGATACCCACGGCAATGCTGTGATAGCCCTTGCCGAGACGTTTGAGCACTTCCAGCTGGGCCGTTATTTCGACGACCCTGAAGTGTTTTATGAAGACTATTGGAACACCAACGTCGACCTGTGGGGACGCTATGCCAAGGGCGAAATCACACGCGACTACCTCATTGTTGAGCGTTTCCGTCATCCGCTGGCCCTGGGAAAGGGATTAGAGCCCACGCCCGACTATTGTCTTCAGGTGAGCGATGTCTTTCTGGACTACTGCTCCACCAAGCCAGGCGTCATTGAGGGAGCCCACGAGTTGATGGACTATCTGAAGCAGAAAGGCTACAAGCTCCACATGACCAGCAATGGCTTTCACGAGGTGCAATACAGAAAGTTGAAGAGTTGCGGCCTGGAGCCCCATTTCGACACCGTCATCCTGAGCGAGGATGCAGGTGTCAACAAGCCCTCGCCCTTGTTCTTCGACTACGCCCTGAGGCAGTCGGGTGCCCACAAGGAAACCACCATCATGATTGGCGACAACTTCCAGACCGATATCCTTGGCGCCAAGAACGCAGGGTTCGACACCATCTTCTTCAACCGCAGGCCAGAGTATCCTGCCACAGAACCCGTCACTCATGAAGTCAAGTCGCTCAAAGAGATAATGACCATACTATAACAGTAAAAAAGCAACAAGGTGAAAACAATAAAGAAACAAGATAAAAATAACATGACTACAATGGAAAATGCTATAACAAAGAAAGAAGAACAGATATTGGTACGCATCACAGGTCAGGACCGTCCTGGACTCACAGCCTCAGTGATGAGTATCCTGGCAAAATACGACGCACAGATTCTGGACATCGGTCAGGCCGACATCCACGCCACCCTGTCGCTGGGCATTCTCATCCGCATGGAGGAATCTCATTCAGGCCAGGTGATGAAGGAACTGCTGTTCAAGGCCACCGAGTTGGGCGTGAACATCGGCTTCGCCCCCATCTCAGACGACGAGTACGAAGACTGGGTGGGCCATCAGGGCAAGAACCGCTATATCCTCATGGTGATGGGTCGCCAGTTGGAAGCCAAGCAGATTGAGGCAGCCACTCGCATCATTGCCGACCAGGGTCTGAACATCGACTCCATCATCCGCCTCACAGGACGCAAGAGCATCAAGAACCCAGCCAAGCACACACGTGCCTGCATCGAGTTCTCGCTGCGTGGCGAGCCTGCCGACCGTCACGAGATGCAGTCGAAGTTCCTCAAGCTGTCGGCCGAGATGGAAATCGACTTCTCGTTCCAGCGCGACGACATGTTCCGCCGTATGCGCCGCCTCATCTGTTTCGATATGGACTCCACCCTCATCCAGACCGAGTGTATCGACGAGTTGGCCGAGCGCAATGGTGTGGGAGCCGAGGTGCGCGCCATCACAGAGAGTGCCATGCGTGGCGAGATCGACTTCAAGGAGAGTTTTACACGCCGTGTAAAGTTGCTCAAGGGCCTCGACGTCAGCGTGATGCAGGACATTGCCGAGCATCTGCCCATCACTGAGGGTGTCGACCGTTTAATGACCACCTTGAAGCGTTGTGGCTATAAGATTGCCATCCTCAGTGGTGGATTCACCTACTTTGGCGAATACCTGCAGCGTCGCTACGGCATTGATTACGTCTATGCCAACGAGTTGGAGATTGGCGACGACGGCAAACTCACAGGCAACTACGTAGGCGAGATTGTCGACGGCACTCGCAAGGCCGAGCTCCTGAAGCTCATCGCACAGGTCGAGAAGGTGAACCTGGCGCAGACCATTGCCGTGGGCGATGGTGCCAACGACCTGCCCATGATCTCAGAGGCAGGACTGGGCATAGCCTTCCACGCCAAGCCGCGTGTGGTAGCCAACGCCAAGCAGAGCATCAACACCATCGGCCTCGACGGTGTGCTCTATTTCCTGGGCTTCAAAGACTCGTATCTGGGCGATCAGGGCAAACTCTAAGAAAACCAAGACCATACAATAGAGAATGAAAAGAACAGTCATCATGATGCTGTCACTAGTGATAGCAACAGCACTATGTGCGCAGACCGACTCTCTGCAAACCAAGAAGAAAAAAGAAAGAAAGGTAGAACTCACTGGCGAGGTCTACGACTCGTTTACCAAGGCCAAGGTGAAGGCCCTCATCACACTGATGAAGAAAGACTCTACCTTTGTCGACTCCATGACCTGCTGGACATGGGGCACCTCGTCGTACTATGAGTTCAAGGTGCCTGCCAAGAACGACGACTTTATCCTCCGTGCCACGGCCGATGGCTACGAGACCACCTACCTAAACTACAACCTGCGCCATATTGCGCGCAACTCATGGTTCGAACTGCCTCGCATCCTCATGAAGAAGAAGCAGCGCAGCGAGGACGACGTATATAAAGAGGTGGGACTTGGCGGCGTGGTGGTCACAGGCACCAAGGTGAAGCTCACCTATCGTGGCGACACACTGGTGTATAATGCCTCGGCCTTCAACCTGCCAGAGGGCTCGATGCTCGACGGCCTCATTCGCCAGATGCCTGGCGCCGAGTTGAAGGACAATGGCGATATCTATATCAACGGCAAGAAGGTGGATTATCTCACCCTCAACGGCAAGGACTTCTTCAAGGGCCAGAACAAGGTGATGCTCGACAACCTGCCCTACTACACCGTCAAGGAACTGAAGGTCTTCGACAAGAGTACCAAGCAGAGCGAGCTCATTGGCCACGACGTTGAGAAGAAAGACTACGTGATGGACGTGCAGCTGAAGCGCGAGTACAACCGTGGCTATCTGGCCAACGTCGAGGGCGGCTATGGCACAGACGATCGCTATATGGCGCGCCTTTTCGGTCTCTACTACGACGACCACTCGCGTGTCAGCGTCTTTGCCAATACGAACAATATCAACGAGATGCACCGTCCAGGCAGCGAGGGCGAATGGCGTCCCTCCAACATGCCCCAAGGTCTGCGCACCACCAAACAGACAGGCCTGCACCTGGAGACTGAGGATGCCGACAAAAACTGGGAGACCAACCTCGATGCCACCTTCGAATGGAACGATGCCAACAACCAGAGTCGCACCTCCAGCGAGCGCTTCGCCACAGGCGGCAGCATCCTTGGCGGTTCAGAGTCGTGGAACAAGCAGAACGACTTCCGTTTCTCGGCCTACGACTACTTCCAGATCAAGAAGCCCGTCACCCTTTATGGCACATTCAACGCCAGCTATACCAATGGCCGTCGCACCCATGGCAGTCAGGACTCCACCTATCGCGAGTCGCTCATCAACCAGAGCCTCAGCGATGGATTGACACGCTATCGCACGCTGAACCTGGGCTTTGACATCGGTATGCAGCATAAGTTCGACTGGGGCGACTATATCATTGCCTCGCTCTCAGGCAATTTCTCGCGACAGAAGCCCAGCGACAGTTGGACCATGGATCGCACCAACTTCAATCAGACAGGCGACACCGACCTGCGCCACAACTACATCGACACCCACGGCGACAACTATAGCTACGACGCCAGTCTGGGCTACACCCTCCAGCTGCTCAACAGATGGTTTATAGAGGCCAGCATGACCTATAATCAGTCGATGACCAACAGCAACAACCTGCGCTACCGTCTGGACCGCCTTGCTGAAGACAAGTACCAGACAGAATGGCTGCCCTCCACCCACGAGGCCCTGCTCAGTGTGAAAGATATGAACAACTGCGACGAACAGCAGTTGCTCACGCGCACAGGAGGAGCCGTGCTGCAACTGATGCACTCCACCGACAACGACTATTTCTCGCTGCGCCTGCCCATCAACAGCACGCACGAGCGCCTGTGGTACAACGACTTCGCTGGTCTCGACACCATTGCCCATCGCCGCTTTGTCGAGGTAACTCCCAACATCTTCTGGTCGCGCTGGGGCAAGAAAAACGGCCTCAACTCCTTGAACTACAGCATGAATATGAGTCGCCCCTCGCTGGCCGACCTGATGCCTGTTGATGATACCAGCAATGCCCTGTCGCACAGCATCAACAATCCCGATCTGAAGTCCACCCTCACCCATTATTTTGGCATGGGTTTCCGCTTCGCCAACGACTCTACGCGCCATTTCCTCAATATCAACACCAATGCCTCTATCACCCAGAACGCCATTGGCATGCGCACCCTCTACGACCCCACCACGGGTGCCTATACCTATATGCAAGACAATATCAATGGCAACTGGACCTGGAGTCTGAACACCAACTACGAGCAGCCCCTCGACAGCGCCAAGCACTTCACCCTCGAGCAGCGTGCCAGCGCCAACTACACCCACTCAGTCGACTTCGCCATGGCCTACGAGCAGGATGTGCCCTTCCAGGATGTCAGCTTCGGCCGAAGCACCGTTCACAACTGGACTGTCAACGAGCACCTGGGTGTAGAGTATCAGAAAGACAAGCTCACCATTGGCCTCAGCGGCGATGTCAGTTGGCGCCGTTCCACCAGTCATCGCCAGGACTTCCAGAACATCTCCGCCTTCGACTATAACTACGGTGGCCTCTTGCGCTACGTCATCCCCTGGGTCGAGCTCAGCCTGGCCACAGACATCCGCATGTACAGTCGCCGCGGCTATCAAAGCGAGATGATGAACACAGACGACCTCGTTTGGAATGCCGAGTTGGCGCGCTCGTTCTTCAGCGAGAAGCTCACGCTCAAGTTCACAGCCTTCGACCTTCTGCATCGCCTGTCCAACAAGCAGTACAGCATCAACGCCCAAGGTCGCACAGAGACCTGGAACAACTGTATTCCACGCTATCTCATGCTCTCCGTGGCCTATAAGTTCAATATGACCCCCAAGGAGCGATAAAACAATAAAAAAAGAATGCCTGACACACCATCGTGCCAGGCATTCTTTTTTATCATTTATCTTTCTACCTTTTTTTTACTCATCATACTGGAACAAAGGATCCTCAGGCATCACCATCACAGGCTTGGTGTTGTAGGCCTTCATCACCTTCTCAGGCACAAATTCATTGGGCACCACCAGGCGGAACATATACTCACGGAACCAGCGATCGGTCATAATCAAGCAACCCTGCTGACCCCATGTAGCGCCCCACGAGTTCTCCACCTTCCATTTCGTGGCCTTGCCGTTCTTGTCCAGGTCGACAGCCGTCAGCGTCATGGCGTGCGTCGAGCCACTGTCGAAGGTCGAGATGCGCTGTGCCTTGTCCATGGAGAACGACGTGCCAAACAGCGAGCCATAGTCAAAGTTCTCCGTATCGGCATAGCCACGCTTGCGATCCAGCATCTTAGCCACGTCGTACGAGCTGTACAGCTTGTGACCACCCTTCAGGGCGCTGATAGCCATCTCCTCGATGTCGTCCATAGGCAGGTTCACATACTTCCAGTTATGACCATCCTGCGTGTGACGGTCGAGCTCCACCTCATAGGTCTTATAGTACTCGCGTCGAGGGTCGTTCATCACCATGATAAACGTGCCGTTCAACTTCTGTCCTACCACCTCCTGATAGAACGACAGCGGCGTATATTCCTTAGCCTCGCCCACGGTCTCGCCTTTCTCGTTCTTGAAGGCATAGGTAAACGACTTCACAGGGTCGCCAATCACAAACTGCAGCATGCGATAAATCTGACTCAGCATGCCCGTCTTGGCCTTCTCGATGGCAGCAGGCTTCTGACCCTTCTGCACCATGTCGCGCAACTGCAGTCCAAACTCGCGCAGTTTCGACGAGATCAGGGCGCGCGCCTTCGTAGTGTTGTCGCTCGAGAACGACTCAGGCATCACCTCCGTGGGCACCAGTCCGTATTTCTCGGCCAGGTCGGCCACACCACAGAACGTGCCACCATCACCAATGGGATGATTAAAGAAGAACTGCACGCGCACGTCGTCCATGGGCTTCTTAGCCGTCTCGATGCAGCCCTGCAGCATCAGGTTAGCCTTCTCCAGCTGATCCCAGAAGAAGAGGTAAGCCTGCGAAAACTCCACCGTCAGCGAGTCAGAGCGCAGGTTGAAGTCAGAGCGCAGCACGTTCATGCCACTGAACATCCAGCAGCGACCAGATGACTTCTGGTCCGTGATCGACTGTTTCTTCGTTTCGATGCTGAAGTGCGTGTCCAGCGCCTTGGCGTTCTGATGGTTCTTCGCCAGGTCGTCGATGGCGTTGCCAGCAATGGCGTTCACCAGCGCACGGTCCGTAGCCTTCAGGCTGTTCTCACTCTGAATCTCGTTGAGCATCTTTGTGCTGATGCCTCCCGTTTTGGTCTGTGCTGCTGCCGTCGTTGCGACGCACAAAGCAGCAAATAGTACTACGTTTTTCATATTTTCATATTATCATTTTATCATTTTATCATATTATCATTTTTATGATTTTATCATCTCATATCTTTCATTTTTCATTTCTCATCTTCCTCCTGATCTTCCATCCCACAGCCGCCACCAGAATCGTCATCAGCGGACTCAGGATATTAAAGAAGCAATAAGGCAGATAAGCAATCGTGGCCACGCCCAGCACCGTGCTCTGCGTCAGTCCACACGTGTTCCAAGGCACCAGCACACTGGTCACCGTGGCCGAGTCCTCAGCCGTACGGCTCACCAGTCGCGCCTCGTAGCCCTGCCGTTTATACACGTCCTTAAACATGTTTACCGTCAGCACAATACTGATAAACTGGTCGCCCGTGGCCACATTCAGAAACAAGCCCGTACTGGCTGTCGAAGCCACCAGACCCACTCTGCTGCGCACCCAACTGATCACCACCTTCGTGATACTCTCAATCATGCCGCTGGCCACCATCGCTGCACCAAAACACATGGCGCACACAATCAGCCAGATGGTGTTCAGCATGCCAGCCATGCCACCCGTCGACACCAGATCGTTCAACTCGGCCGAGCCCGTTTCGATGGCCGTAGGACCATAGAACGTCATCACCAGTCCCTTGGTCAGCGCCCCCACCCTGCTCAACTCAGCATCGCCGGCAATCTCCGTCAGGATGTGTGGCTGCAGGATCAGCGCCATCACGCCAGCCATCATGGCCGACAGGAACAGTACGATGAGCGAGGGCGCACGCTTCACAATGAGCACGCCCGTGAGCACAGGCACCAAGAGCGTCCACAGCGAGATGTTGAACGTCTTCGACAGTCCCTCCGTATATTGGTGCACATGAATACTGTCGTCAGCGTCGAAACCCAGTCCCATGGCCGTAAAAATCAGCAGCGTAATCAGGAAGGCCGGCATCGTGGTCAGCATCATATAGCGGATATGCGAAAAGATGTCCACCCCAGCCGACGATGATGCCAGGATGGTTGTATCACTCAGTGGCGACATCTTATCGCCGAAGTAAGCACCCGATATGATGGCACCAGCCGCAATAGCCTCGTTGATGCCCAGTGCATGACTGATGCCCAGCAGTGCCACGCCAATCGTGGCTATTGTGGTCCACGAACTGCCCGACAGCAGCGACACCAGTGCACAAATCACGCAGGCGCACACCAGGAAAAACTGAGGCGACAGCATCTGCACGCCATAATAAATCAGCGTAGGCACCACGCCACTGATCATCCACGCTCCAGCCAGCATACCCACAGCCAGCAGAATCAGGATCATCACGGCCACGCCCCCCACCGTCTTCTCAATCTGCGCCTCGAAAGCCTTCCACGGATTGCGATAGAACACCATCGAGATAAACACGCACACGGCCATGGCTGCCAGCAGGCTCACCTGACTGCCGCCACTCAGCGAATCGCTGCCAAACAGCGCAATAATCACGGCCAGCAATCCAATCAGAACCACCAGCGGAATGGTTGCCACAAGGGGATGGGGAAGTCGATTCATCATTTAATTTTTGCAATTTGCCTGCAAAGGTACGAAAAATAACGCATTTTCAGGCCTTCTCCCTCCCATGTGTTATCTTACACTTAACTTTTTTTAACCCGTTATCACATACAACTTGTTATTTTTTTGCCTATATTTGCGCAAAATCTTAATAATTAGAATACTAACCAATCTAACCTATTAAAATTATGGGAAACAACAAGCATCTCGCATTGATACTGGTTGGAGCAACCATGTTAAGCACCACAGCGCTATTCACATCATGTAGGCACGACGACTCATTCAACGGTGGCAGCATCGAAGAGACCGTCAACGCCACCTATGCCCAGGCCTTCGAAAACGCCTTTGGCAAAGTGGCCCCCAATGTCGACTGGGGCTTCAGCAGTAACCCTTCCAGCTTGCGCACCTCGGCTCGCGCCATGGGCACCAATGCCATGTTCCGCAGGAGTCTGCAGCCCACCATTTCGTTCCCCACCGACTGTGCCGCCAGCAATTTCCTGGCAGCCGTTCCTGAGGGTGTCAACAAACTGCCCACCTGGGGAGCAGGTGCAGGTTCCTATTATATTGACGCCACCACCCAGAGCGTTTCCACGTGGTCAGGCGCCAGCAAGATCTACGTCACAGGCGTTGTCGACCTGTCCGAAGGCGACCTCTCGGCCGAAAGCCCACGTTTCGCCCCCGACTATCGTTCAGAGATTTATCTGATCGAGGGCGCCACACTCAAGTTGGGCAAGGTCAGCGCCAGCACCCTCAACGTAGCAGCCATCTATATTGCCCAGGGAGCCACACTCGAGGCCGCCACAGAACTCACGGCCAACACCAACACCAAGGTCTATAACCACGGCACGCTGAAGGCAGGCACCTTCCAGGTCAACATGTCCAGCTTCCTCTATAACGTAGGCCGACTGGAAGCAGGCAGCGTCAATGTCGAGAGTAATACCAGTCGCATCGTTAACGACGGCACAGCCTATGTGGCCAACGTCACTGTGAATGCAGGCGCCATTCAGAACAATGGCACGTTCACAGCCACAGCCACCACCCGTGTTCAGTCCAACAACTCAGGCTGGGTGAACAATGGCCATTGGACCACCTACGACTACGCCTATATCGGAGGCAGCGAGAACGTCATCAACAACTGTTTCCTCGAGGTGGGTCACGATTTCGAGATGAACATCTCATCGGCCCAGGGCACCTTCAAGATTGATGCCGGCTGTGGCGTGGTCACAGAGAATTTCTATGGCGGACGTGACACCCGTCAGGGCGTTGTCACAGGTCCGTTCAAGATCGAGATGGGTGAGGATGCTGTCTTCGTTGTCCATCAGACAGCCCAGCTCGAGTCAGGCACAGCCGTCGACGAGGGCTATGGCATCTTTGGCATCTCGCCCGATGGCTATGCCGTGTTCCAGGCCAAGGACATCGTTCGCGACCCCTATCTGGCCAGCATCAACAGTCATGGCGCAGTAACCTATGGAGGTAATCTCTACGTGTCGGCCCAGACCCATTTCGCTCAGGGCTACGACAGCGATGGCAGTGGCTCTGCCCAGCCCAAGCCCTTCATCAACGAGGCCGACGGCTTCAGCATCGCCACCAACCTCTTTGCTGCAGGTTTCCTCCCAGGCAAGCCCAACATCACCATTGCCCCATCGCCCTGTAACCCAGGTTTTACAGGCGGCACCCCACTCTATCGCGTCATTGCCGAGGACCTGTCTGCCTCAGAGGCAGGCGACTTCGACTTCAACGATGTCGTGTTCGATGTGGTGAAGGCCCAGAATGGCAAGACCACCCTGAAGCTCATCTGCGCAGGTGGCACCCTGCCTCTGCGCGTCATGGGCATCGAGGTTCACGGTCTCTTTGGCCAGACCACGCCCAACGCCAACGGCACCTATCAGATGTTTAACACAGGCGCAGGACCCACGGTCGACCCAGTCACCTTCGAGGTCGATGGCGAATACACCACGCCAGAGCAGATCAAGAACATCACCATCGAGGTCTTGAAGAGTGGCGTCTGGATGGAACTCAGAGCCACCACTGGCGAGGCAGCCTGCAAGATTCTGGTGGACGACACCTTCGCCCCAGTGCCAGAGCGCATGAACATAGCCGACGAGCACGATCGCTTCACCGACTATGTGCAGGGTTACTTTGTCGACGATTTCTGGTGGAAGTAACCACCATTTTCATAAAGAATAACTGATATAATTTTACAAATTCTTTTCAAAACAAGATAGGCTCGTCGTGATGACGAGCCTATCTTGTTTTATCCCTTTCCTACTTTTTTATCCCCAACTTAGCCTTCACCTCCTTGGTCACGTCAGTAGAGAGCGTAGTCGAGATATAGGGGATGCCCTGCGTCGTGTCCATGATATAGACATATCCACCAGCCTTGCCCACAGCCTGAACGGCCTCGAGAATCTTATCCCTGATAACCTTCAGTTTCTTTTCCTGCTCGTCGGCCAGCGCCTTCTGACTGTTCTCATAGTAGCCCTGAACAACCGACTGCGCCATTCTTATGTCCTCCTCCTGACTCTTCCTGGCAGCCTCGCTCGTGTTTGCAGGCATTTTCTGATACCCCTCCATTTTCTTCCGAACGTCATTCTGCAGTTCATCCAGTTTTTTCTCATACTGCCGTTGCAGCGCCATTATTTCTTTCTGCGACGTTGTGTACTCAGGCATCGCCTGAATAATCTCCGCTGAATTAACATGGCCGAACTTACCCTGGGCATTGACAGCCACAAAGCCCCACATAGCGCAGATAGCGCAAAGAATAATCCTCTTCATAGTATAACATTATTAAAATTCTACGACTGCAAATATAAAAAATAATTTGGCATCATCCAAAAAATTCCCACAAATTCTATTCAAAAACAGCAGGGGACAGTCCTAAATCACATCGTCCTCGTCGATGATATCATCATCATCGTCGTCCGGGTATGTAGGGATGGGCGTGTCGCCAAGTTCTTTATAATTATTAAAACCTTTCTTACTGCCTGCAAGCAGAGAGCAGCTGTTGGTCAACATTACCACGCACATCGTGGGTTTCATATATTCTTTTTTCATATTGCTTTTCTTACTTAATTACTTAATTACCACCTTGTGTCCATTTTCGATATACAGTCCCTTCTGCGTGGGCTTACCCTGGAGCTTACGTCCGTCGAGGGTGTACCATGCGTCAGCCTTATCCGATTGATCCGTTCTATCCGTGGTCGAAACAATTCGTGTGCTCTCGTCCTCGAACACCATGCTGAACGAACGGGCGTCGGTCGACGTCGAAACGGTGAAGTAGGCCTTGCGAGCAGGCACATTGGCGCCACCAAACTTGTGGAAGCCAAAGTGGTCGTTCTTGTTGCTCAGCATAAAGAGCGTCTGGGCATCGTTGTTGGTGAGTGAGGTGCGAGCCGTCGGCAGGTCCACGCCATTAAGGTCGTTCTCAACTTTATATTCAGCAGCCGAGACATCATCGCGAGTCATGCTGATGTCGTTGTTCTCGCTGGCAATGATGACGGCCGTGCCCTTGGGAATCACCTTGCCCAGCTGGTGGAGGGTGATCTCGTCGTCGCCCAACGTAGCGGTATAGGCGCAGGCATTCTCTTCCTCATTAATGCGATAGCCTGCATCGCCACAATAGAAGGTGCTCCAGTTGACACCTTCATTCAGACTGCCCTTAAAGATGATATCATTCATAGGCTCCCAAACGGCCGTAACACTCACGTTCTTCTGTGGCATTTGGAACGAGTTATCCTCGATAGTAACTTCCTCGCTTTTGTAATTTACCAATTCATATCCCGCACGATTTGCATAAAGCCATATTTTATCGTACAGCTCACCCATAGTGTAGTTTCTGATAGTAATGGCTTTGGTTGATGTTATGCCATAGTCGAGATTCAGATGAAGGAGAGGCCTGTTTTTGGCGAGTCTTGCATCAAGAAATGGGACATCCACGTCCTCACCGTAAATATCCAGTCCCGTGCTGACATCGAAGTCGCATCTAACGGGGATTTTGCCACCACCGATGACGCAACCTATAAATGAACCTGTGCCACTGATAGATGGATCAATAACATTGCACTCGCTAATAGTTCCTTTTTCATTTTTGCCTGCAATGCCACCAAGATGCGAATCGCCACTTATAGATGGAGCAATAACGCTACAATTAGTAATACTACCACCATTGTTATTGCCTGCAATGCCGCCAATACTATTAGTGCCGCTAAAGTTTGGGGCGATAAGGGTTACGTTCTTGACAATCGAATTCGTTGTGATGGTACTGAATAGTCCTACATTTTCTTCACCGCTGAATTTGAGTCCCTTTATGGTATGTCCCTGCCCATCGAATGAGAAATATATCGAAGATAAATAAATATCGATTGGCATGAAGTTTCCTCTTTGATTTGAAGTAATCTCACAGTCTAACGGCATATTTGTGAAGTCAAGGTCTGCCGCAAGTTTTACCTTCTGGCCTTTGAGCCTAAAACTCTGTAATTCTTCGGCCAATTTATCACCAAGATCAATTAATCCTTGCTTTTGCGAGATGACGTAGGTTGTATCCTGTTCGTCAAATGATATGGCAATGTCATCGAAGGAAACGCGTGTGAAATCAAGTTTCTTACTGCCATTAGCAGTAATTCTTAGATTAGACTTGATATTCGCCCCAACGTATTTTGTGTCTGGGTTAACAGACCTATATTTGTCGTTGACATAGAGAACGCAGTTCTTGTAGGCAACATAGACTTTACTCGGTTTTGAATTTATAAATGCATCCTTTTCGATTATTGATAGGCTGACTGGTAGCCTGAGGGTGCCAGCCTGGTATCCTTCAAATGTATTCTTATGGATAATAGTCAGGCTTGTGCATTCACGCAAATCTATATCGCCCTTGAAGCCATTGAATGCATTGGCTTTGGGATACTTGAGTTGGCTTCCTTGGGCCATGGTCAAAGTGCAGCCTTTACCGAGTTTACTTCCCACGTTCTGAAAAGCATAGGATTCGAATCTTTCTACACTGGCAGGAATGGTTATCTTTTCCAAATTAACAGCACCAGAGAATGCGTATTGACCGATAGTGGTCAGGCTTGTGCATTCAAGCCAATCTATGTCGCCCTTGAATCTCTTGAATGCATAGTTTCCGATAGAAGAGAGTTTGCTTCCTTGGGCAAAGGTCAAAGTGCAGCCATTATCGAGTTCGCTTCCCACGTCCTGAAAAGCATAATCATCGATTATTTCTACACTTGCCGGAATGGTTATCTTTTTCAGCAAATAGCCACTGGCGAATACGTATTTACCGATAGTGGTCAGGTTTGTGCATTCATGCAAATCTACGTTGCCCTTGAAGGACTTGAATGCCTCTTTTTCGATAGAAGAGAGTTTGCTTCCCTGGGCAAAGGTCAAAGTGCAGCCATTATCGAGTCCTACGTACGTAAAAGCATATTCATTGATTTGTGTGACACTTGCTGGAATGGTTAACTCTTTCAGATTACCAGCATTGTAGAATGCCCAACTACCGATTTTACTCAAGCCTTCAGGCAATATGATTTTATTTATTTTGGATATATAATGACGCCATGGATCTTTTCCAGGATCATAGTCATCCATATCGCCTGTACCACTAATGGTGAGCGTACTGTCGCTCGACGTGAATTCCCATTTCAGGTTGTCACCACATGTGCCACTATCGTCCGCCCATGCCGTCGTGACGGTGAGCATTACTAACAGCAGCGTCATACTCAGGCGCAGGAGTGCGCCCCTGAATCCTTGTAGCCCCAGGCATCCTTGCAGGGCCAGCATCATAGCATTTGTTTTCATTTATATTATTTTTTAATCGTTACTTTTTATGGTCGAATGCGTGTAAATTTGAACACGCGCACGGCAAACAGGATGCAAAGGTACTAAAAAAATAGTGTATTTGCAACATTTTTTGGAAAAACATGGGGGGACATAGGAAACTGTCAACCCCCTACGTCATCTATTCGTGGTTTGCATTTTCAGTTTTTCCATATATTATTTTGTATTTTCAGTTTTTATTTCTATTTTTGCATCGAAAAAAAATTATGATATGACAGCAATACAGATGAATGCCGAACTGCTCCGTAATATGAGCATCATAGCAGAGGACGAAAATCTGCTGAAGCGTGCAGCCAAATATCTGCGCAAGCTTGTGGCAGAAAAAGAAGATCCGACGCTCATGACGAAGGAGGAATTCTTTACTCGTGTAGATAAAGCAGAGAAAGAAATCGCTGAGGGTAAAGGTATCACCTTTACAAATAAAGACGACATGAATGCTTGGTTAGATTCGCTCTGATGAAATACACTATTACATATGCCCCCGAAGCTAAAGAGGGACTTGCCAAACTAAAGCGCAGCGAACCCGCATCTTATAAGAAAGCTGTCAAATTGCTCAACGAGATTGTAGACCATCCTCAAACTGGTACTGGCCATCCAGAACCACTGAAGGGTAAGCCTGAGAATCGTTGGAGCCGTCAGATTACCAAGAAACATCGTTTGGTGTATCGCATCTTCGAAACCGAAGTTTACGTAGATGTGCTTTCTGCTTATGGGCATTACGATGACAAGTGATTGATTATTCATAAGCTGCCCTTTCCCGATTAAAGGGATTCAAGAGCGAGACGCTCGCCTGTCCCTAATGTCTGTTTGTTTTTATTTGTTTATTCGGAAAATATTCTTAATTTTGCAGCAGAAATCAAAATGGACTGCCATTATGGATATCAAGAAAATTACACACGAAGAGGCATTACGTCGATGGAAGCATTCGTTGGAAATCAAACGCGAATGGGAACGTAAAGTTGCTGAGCGCTGGGCTAATGAAGACCAGCAGAAAATAGCTTTGGTATGATAAAGATTACTCTCGAAGATATCAATCGGAAGTCGCCATACGAGGTTACCCTCAACAATGGCGACTTTGATTTTACCACTGATTCGGGCACAAGATATAGTGTCAGTTTCCTCGAAGACGTACCACTGGGTGGGTGCGATACTTATCAGTTTGGCTTTCGAAAGCGAGAGGACACCCATTCGGGATACGACGCACATATGGGTAGACAAGAGAGTGAAATCAGCCCTCAGCCCTCAGCCATCAGCTTTCGTCCTCTCAAAGTTTCCCAAGAAAAATTTGCAAAACATTTGGAAGTTCGCCTGAGAATACGTATCTTTGCAGCCGTAGTATTAAAACGTATGCGTGCTTTACGCCGCAATAACGTTTAGTTTTATTATAACAATTTTGTTTTTGTGTGCTGGTTCGTCGTGATGACGAGCCAGTCTCGTCTTTTTTATGGCATAGCGTCAGACATCAGACATCAACCATCAACCATCCTACTTCTTCCCTCAGCCATCGCCAATGTCACTCACCTGTCCCTACGTCATCGTTAGTCATGTATTAGTAGGAGGAGTAGATACAGACTACGTCTCACTCACATATGTTACACCTGATATGGTCATTGACCAATTATCAGTTGCAGAAGACGATTTATAAGATTCAAAGATTTATTTCACAATTTATTTGTGATTTGTTTGTATAATCCAAATATAAAACTTATCTTTGCACCATCTAAATGAAATTGTGATTCTCAATTTAGATCTACTTGGTTGGGACGCACTTTGGTGCGTCCCTTTTTATTTTGGCATATAATTTGTATTTATCCCTAATATAAATATTACGATTATGAAATATGCTATTGTTGACAACCAGAAAATAGAGGCAAAGAAAGGTCTAAAAGGACTTTGCCCTTTGTGTAATCAGCCAGTAATTGCAAAATGTGGTCAATTCAAGGCCGATCATTGGGCACATAAAAGCTGCAAACATTGTGACTCATGGTGGGAGAATGAGACAGAATGGCATAGACAATGGAAGAATTTGTTTCCCCAAGAGTGGCAAGAGGTTATCTCTTACGACGAAAAGACTGGAGAGAAACATATCGCTGATATAAAAACAAATAGGAATATGGTTATAGAATTCCAACATTCAAATATCTCGGAGGCTGAAAGGACCTCACGCGAAAAGTTTTACGAATACATGATGTGGATTGTAGACGGGACTAGACGCAAACTTGATTTTAAGCATTTTAAGGATGCCTTTGAATATTGTGTAATCTGGCCAACGAGTCCTAAAAGTGATATCTTTGTTCTTGAATGTCCAGAAAGATATCTACCCAAAGAATGGCTGAATAGCAATGTTCCTGTAATTTTTGATTTCAAAGGACTACTTGCGCAAGACGAAGATAATTATGACAATGATCCATTACGAGAACCATTATGGAGTCTTTTACAATTCAAAGGAACGAATGTTAAAGTGTTGGTATGTGCAGACCGTAAGAAAGTGATTGAAATGTTACAGAAAGGAGTTTTAGGTTTTAATTATAGAAACATTGCTAATACTGTTAATCAGGCAATTAACTATAAAAATCGATTATGGCGTTATGGCTATTAGCAATAAAGAAACTAGGTCAGGTCACTGTTTCGTCCAGACGACAGGGAGGATGACAGTGGATTGGCACCTGCCATCTAACATTTCCCTCCTCAATTTGAGATTATTACCAATTATTATTCGTATTTTATCATTATGACAACAAGAGATGCTTATTGCGTATTAGAATCGGCAAATTTTCTTAGGGATTTAGGGGAGGTACAACCTGTGACTCCTGAAGATATGGAAACCAGACGTCGTATTATTGATTTCGTGCGTGAACTTGAAACGGCACGTTTTATGTTGGCGATGTCATACAAGCATCCCTATTTGGACATAGTGGAAGAAAAAGACTTTGGCAACAAGTTCAAAACGGAATATTTCAAACAGCATTATCTATATTCGGCACTTATCTGGTATCACAACAGCTTCGATATGGTGTTGCAATGTCTCTGGTTTAATCACCAGCTATATGCACCAACAGAATTGACAGGACAGAATATGGAAGAAATATTGCGAAGGTGCAAAATCTCTCAGATAAAAAAACTACTGTATCAGAACAAAGACGACAACCCAATTTCTAATTTCGAGAAGCGCCATAAGGAAGTGCTTGATTTGGCAAACAGGCTTAAGCATCGCCAGTATTTAGAGAACAGCAGTTATATACTGTACGAAGAATTCTTCAACGTTGTGAAAGGCAAATACAACTCAGATGAAACAAAAAAACATGTTGATTTAAACAAGATACAAGATTTGCTGATAGTTTTTCATAAGGACATCATCCAGATGGCAAAAGAATTGCTTGTTCCTATCCACGATACATTGTCAAATCAGTTCGGCCAGTCTTAAAAACATGAATTAACCTTTAGCGATGGCAGGAGACTGGTACCTACCATTATAATGCTGCTAAATATCCCAAGCCCTTATCTCCATCTCGCCAAATGGTCCATCTACTATTTCCATCTTAATTTTTCCCTTACCAGAACATACGTCACACTCTACGATTTCGCTATGACAATGTTCATCAGAACGGCCACATTTTGGACACGCCCGTCCCCACATTACTTCTCCAAAGTACCATTCATTAATGGTCCTTTTACCTTTACCTCCACATAAACCACATGTTTTGTAGTAGGTTTTAGCCCCTTGTCTATTGGAAATAGTTGTATTGTTTCCAGCAGCGGATGAAGATGAATAATTCGAGGACGAATTATCAACACTCATCGAACGAGAAGGAGAGTCATAAACAGAATTCGAAGATGATGGAGATGTACTTCTTCCATCTTGATATTCTGTTGGCT
This sequence comes from Prevotella sp. E15-22, assembly GCF_023204875.1. Classification (NCBI taxonomy): domain Bacteria; kingdom Pseudomonadati; phylum Bacteroidota; class Bacteroidia; order Bacteroidales; family Prevotellaceae; genus Prevotella; species Prevotella sp. E15-22. The sequence goes on along the minus strand of NZ_CP096247.1, from coordinate 1,129,846 downwards.
GGTCATTTGTATGTGTATAATCTTCTAAACTCCCATTGTTGCTGGGTGATGAAGTTTGATTGTATTCCACATTGTAACCATTAGAAGTCCCATTACCTCCAGAGCCACTACCAACATGACTGGAACCAAGCTTTGGCAGTTTTAGATCGCCATTAATTAGTTTTTCTGTGCAACCTCTGATACCAGCAATAATAGCCATCACTATTATAAAGACTATTATACAACCACACCCATTACTATTACTTCTGTACGCCATTAAATTATTATACTTTCACGTTATTTCTTACTTCCTCCCTCCTTCATCATTCATATTACCTACTGACCAACTACTCTGGTTTCCCATCTTCTATCTTTAGTCCAAGGTGATAGTAGTCTGAGATGCGTTTCAGGTCTTCTTTCTTGGTTACGTTGCTGATGTTCGAGTAAATATACCAGCCATCACACTCATGCTGCCAGATACGACCTGGAACTGTGGGGCGCTTCTCCTTGCTGACAAGATTGAAGTCGCTATGAATAATGCCAACCTCAGGAATACGCTCTAACCCTATCTTACGTAGAGCATCAATGAAGGTATCAATGGCCTGACGATACCAAATGACTGTGCCGTCTGGGAAAGTGACGCGCATACCCTTTGTAGTGTTCTCTATGTGCTTCTTGGGTTCGTGTGGCTCTACTTCTACTGGTTCTTCATCACTCTTTACAGGCGTGCTGCTTCGAGGTGTCAGCGTCTTAGCTCCCATAATCTCACTAATCTTTGTCTTACGGCTCAGGGCCACGCTGATGGGTTCACCAGGGTGATACTCCACTACCAGAACCAAGTCACGCTTGATTGGTTCCAAACGTGGCGCAATATCGTTGCCCAACGCAGGCAATATCTCTTCCTTGATAATACCTTCCTCCAATTCCTCTACTTGTTGAAGGACATCCTTGCTTAGCTTCACTCCCACCTCACGAGAGTTCTCTATGATGCTGTATAGCTTTTCAAGTTTCGTCATATTGATAATTGTTTAAGGGTTTCGTATTCTTCTTTTGTCAACTCACTTACTGCCAAACGAGGTTGACGAACGAGTGCTATTTGACTTAACTCTTCTGTATCCTTGATTGCTTGTAGAGTAATGGGGCATTTAAGTGTTTCAACAGGTTCGAAGGTGACAGACTTCCAACGAGTGTCTGAAGTGGTGAAGTCCTGATGGGCCTCTTGACCTACTTGCATGATGCCCATCACTCGTTTATCAGTCTGACTATGATAGTAGAAAGCAAGATCGCCAACCTTCATCTGTTCGAGATTGTTGCGCGACTGAGGATTCCTCACGCTATAAATCTCAAACTTTCCTGAAGCCAAGATGTCTTCCCAACTTACACGAAATGGAGCGAACTTTACCATCCAGTATCTCATTTTCTCTTCAACTTTTCAAGATTACTACGTTGAGCCGATGCAAGTTTGGGATAACGACGAGCAAACCATGTTTCAACCTCGTTGATGTCATCTTCGTTTAAGCCATAGGCTTTATAAACTAATTTGTCGATCTCAATTTGTTCATGAGAAGCATAGTCATATCGGAGATTGCCAGGCTCATGCTGTTTCTTTATAATTGCTTCTACTTTTTCTTTCAATCCACTGATTTCATCAACCACTATCGGTAGCAATAAGTGATCATCCGTCTGACTGTTTACAGTACCATTTACATAGTTAATAAACAAGAAACGGTAAAATTTGCTACAAAGTATACCCATCAGGTAAATTGTATCCAAATCTGTAAAGATGTTATTACACCCAGAGTCGTATGGAGCATTGGATGACACTCTGAATGTTGGACTATACATACCAACTCGCGAAACATTTATTGCTGGTAAGAAATAAGTTTGAGGGCTTCTAATAACAGCAGCTAAGGTGTTTTCTGCACGTGCGTTTATTTTCTTTTTCTCCTTATTAATTCTTATTCGATCAGCTATGGTCAGTGATTTCATTCTATTAACTGCCCATTCACTCCAATCAATATAATAATTTGTTGGGACGTAATAATTGGGGAGCCAACCTCCATCGCTATCACTTTCTCCACCCTTGTCATATGGGAGTATATACCTACCTCCAAAATATCTCTGAGAACGTGTATTATCTATACTTATTCCATTTGAAATGATATCCAAACGCAACTTCTTGTCTTTGGAGATTCTATTGAAATCTTCATCGTTAAGGACTTTTTCAACAAATAAGTTTATATCTTTATAGGTACCTCTTGCATCAGGATCTTGAAAAAGATATGCTGGGTTGTCGCCTGTTTGAAGTCCGGTTTTGACTTCAGATACGAGGCCCAGATTTACAACTCTTATGATAGATTCGTTTATGCTTGCTTGTCTGAAAGGGATACTTATACCCCCCAATTGCGTTGTACCTCTAATTGCGTTCCTATCTGCATCATTCATCAAACCAAATATCTTTGGTGAAGCCACAAAGAACGGAAGGTTAGAACAGTTCTTGATTAGTTTCTGCTCATAGTTGTAAATAGCATATTCCTCATTGGCAACATTGATTATTTGCATAGTGCTTCGAGAAAGGATGTCCATGAAATGCTCAAAATCCTCATGAATATCTATGTTTGACATATCGGCCATTTGACAGATATTTCCCTCAATGGCAGAGTCGGTAGCATCTGCTCTGCATTTCTCACAGACAATAACAACGGTATTGACTGTGGCACTAAATGTTTTGGGAGACATGCGTACCATCTTGTATATCTTGTTGTGCATCATCTGTTGACGAAGCTTCAGATGTGTGCCAATAGTCATAAAGGTGTCGCTGACAATATAGGATAATACGCCTCCATATTTTAGAGGTGTGATTCTTGAGCCATTACCCAAGAAACGAGCTATAAAAGCTCCGTATGGATCTTTGTTTCCAAGTCCAAGGCCATCTTTTACATCATCTTCTATCTTGAAACCTCCGTACGGTGGATTGCCAATTACAATGTCGAAGCCATTTTCAATTTCTGGGAAAAAAGTCTTCAAATCGAAGAATGGGGCATTGACACTACCAGTCATAAACCACTTCTTCAAAACGGCTTTATTAGAAACCTGCTTCATCCCGAGTCTAATCGCAAATGTGGGATATAAGACATCCATCATATCTGCTATTCTTCCAGCAATCTCCTTACGCTCATCAGATGTAACATCAGGCTGATAATACTTCTCGCGTTCAAGAATCATCTTGGCCTTCAGATCTTCTTCAAAAACATCTGCACTGAGGCTTTTCAATGAGTCAGCACATACAATTTTCGTTTCCAAATTTGGCAATGGAGTAACACCTGCATTATCGGCATTCTTGTCAATTTTTTGGTCTATGAGAAGAGAAATAAAGAAACGCAGTTTTGTAATCTGTACGGCTATAGGCTGAATGTCGATACCATAGATACAGTTCTGTATAATACCCAATTTGCGAGAGTAGTCATCCTGATGACAAACCAATTGCTTTTTGAAGTTCTCACGAACAGTCCAGTCTTTTATCGGTTCCAGCATGATATCAAGCCAAAGGCTGTTACCAGGATCGACTATCTTCAATAAGTCCACAATTCGCTGTAACATGCCCATAGGAAAAGCACCACTTCCACAAGCCGGGTCTAATGCTCTAATTTCATAGAGGCCCTCTACAATCTGACGATTATGCCTATCATTATTTAGAACATCGTGATAAATCAAGTTGGTCAGGAACTCCGTTGCATTTTCGTTTGCCTCAAATCCGATACACTTCTTCAAGTAGACTAATAGACTTTCATTAACCATAGACTGAATTACAGGGCGAGGTGTATAGTAAGAACCTGTAGCCTTGCGAATACTCTTGGTGGTAGCGTCATCGTTATTGGGGTCAATTTCTGCTAGCAGATTCTCAAATACCAAACCAAGCATCTCTGGGTCTAAGGCAATGTCAATATCAAGCGGTGTATTCTCTTCGATAGTGAAGTGGTAACTACAAAAAATTTTGTTAATACCTTTGTTTTCGTCATCACCATAGAACAGTCGGTTGGGTACTGAGATTACAGTGTCTTCAATCGATTCCTTGTTAAAGTCCTCTTCCAAAGGGTCGAAAGTTCCACAGTTGAGGAATGGCAGATTGAGGAAACGCTTGTAGTCAAAACCATCAGGCAGATAGTTCGTACACTTGAAATCCTTTTGTGTTGACTTGTTCTGTTTGTTAAGACCATTGAAGAACATGTTTTGCAAGATGCCACGATAGTAACTGTTGCTATCAAGGAAATTCTCATCATCAATATCTTTTACGATAGGGTATCTATGATTATTGAAGTCAGTTAGCTCTAATAGTTGTTTTTCTATGAGGCCACGTTCCTTTATAAACCAACAGAACATCAGACGTGAGAGCATCCTCACAATGAAGTTTTTGGCTTGCTGGTCATCGTCCTGATTACTATATATGACTTGAGGTAACTTAATCTCGTCAACTGCCCAATAGAACCATTCCTGCAATTCCTTATAGAACTGTTTGTTGAGCAGCGAAATGTCGAACTCCGTCATCCATTTTCTGTAGAGGTCATCAAAGTTCGTGCATTCCTCTGCATTCATTTGAGAAAGAATGTCGATTTGAGCACGATGTGGATTATTACAATCAATATTCCTTAAAATTGTGACACGTCCCAACTTCTCTCCTTGACCTTGTTTCCATTTCTGTTTGAACTCTGTACGTTCACAAGTGCCGATGCTCAGCAGATGCCCTTGACGGAAAATGACGGTTACAGGGAAGTTATACACTAAGCGGTTGAAAGCACGAGTCAGTACAGCCATATTGGAGCGGGTGATGCTAGCATCAGAATGCAAGTCAACGGCAAAGAGCATCATGCTTTTATATTTGGCATTATCTCTCAGTTTCTGTAGGTCCTCGCTGAGGGTAGTTGCATCTTTATTGTTACCAGATAGTGAATCATCGCTTACTTCACCTATATAATAACACCTTGTTGTTAATGATAGAGCATTCTTGATATACAGAGGTACTTCTCCGTCAAAAAAGTCGCTGTATTGTATGGGTGAAGGTATTTCTTGCGTATGCTTGATATTGAGTTCACCCAGCAATAAGTTAGTGGCATCAAAAAGATTGCCGTTGATAAATTGTTTCAAAGTTTGTTCCATACCTTTTCCTTATTTGCTTACATACTCCCATGCGATGAGGTCAAAGTTCTCCTTCTGAAATTTCTTGTCTAGGCTTTCCTCTTCAGCAGATTTTTTTGTCATACTTCCTTTAGAGCGGAAGCGATCTTTCATATCTATAACCGCCTGTTGTGGCACCTTCTCCTCCATCCATTCCTGCACAATGGCAGATAACTTCGACAGACGCTCTTTCTGATGACTCTCAATCCAGTCTGGCAGATAGCGATCCTGATATTTGTTTTTACGCAGGAAGTCTAGTACCTCTGCACGATTCATTTCTGTGAAAGTGGGAGCCTGCGATTTGTCGGCGGGTTGGCACATCAGATAGATTTCACGATAGTGATGACTCTTGGTATTCTGTTCACGTTTGGGATAGCCAATGACAGCCACCAACGATTCTGGAACATGCTCAAAAAGCGTATCTTCGTTTCTAAAACCTGAGTAGATACCATTCGGCATACTTTCTAACTGCTGCTTGTAGCGTTCAAAGTAGTCGAGTAAATCCTGACGATAAACTTCGAGTGAGAAGTCTTTGAGCGACAAGGTACGTGGAGATTCGATGTCGCTGATGCTGTTGTTTTCCAACTCTGCCAAGAGACGGTCTGCATTCTTGTCAATCAGAGGGTTATCTTTTTCCATCTGTAAATAGGCATCGTTCAGTTCCTGGGTCTCTGAACCAACAAGATTCATGGTCACCATTCGATTCATGATGCGACTTTCCAAACGGAGGTATTGTTCAAAGGATTTTGCAGGCCAGAAATTAACACATTGCACCAACTTATTAGGTGAGCCAATACGGTCAATACGGCCAAAACGCTGGATTAGACGAACAGGATTCCAATGGATGTCGTAATTCACCTGCATATCAGCATCTTGCAAATTCTGACCTTCTGATAGACAGTCTGAGGCTATCAGAATATCGACAGGATCATCAAGCAGACGAGCCGTAGCTGGTTCTCTCTCTCTGACCAATTGCTCCCACAATTCATAAGGGACATTCCACTGGCGCTTTTCTGCATTGTAATACTGTTCTGTATCGAGTTTCGAATCTTCATAAAGCGTACTCCAATCCTTTTCCTTGTAGAGTTTGCTATAAGGTGCAAAACTTTGCAGAACTTCTTGAAAGTCATTGGTATGATGATTTCCTGAACTATGAATATCAGAACCTGAAACTGTAGCAATATGTGCAAAGCCTCGCTTCTGCAGTTCATCATAGAGAAACTTGGCTGTATCACTATAAGCAGTAAAGACAACCACTTTTTTATTGTTTGCCTTTTGCTTCTCTTTGAGAATCCTGATAAGCTCCTCCATCTTCAAGTCTTGCTCAAAACCATTATGATAGTCTTCTTCAAAGGTTTGCAGACTCTTATAGATTTCATTCAGACGATTCACATTGTAGCGCAAGCCAGCCTCGAAACCGCCAAGATTCTTCATGTCGCTCAGACGAATAGTTCCTTTGCGAAGAGTGAACATATCGTCAACATCGAAGTTCTCATCCTCATCAGGTACATCAATATCTAACTCTCCATTTCTTTGGTGTTCCTTATATTCGAGCACCTTTTGCAGCGTTTGCTCATGCACATCAAGTACTTTCTTGACGGTGAGCATACAAGAAAACCACGAACTCTCCAGTCGCTTCATAAACAGGATGCCCATCATCTTCACAAGGAAGCGTTCACGGTTTACGTTGTCTTCCCAATCGCTTTTTGCTCCCTTCTTGGCTTTCTGCTGTGAATCAGGTAGGAATAGACTTGGTTGGTAAGCCGTCAGTGTCAATTTATCGAAGGCATCATAGATTTCATCTGTACTCTGATACTTGCCAAAATGGTCAACGCCCTGATAAACATTTTGTGGTTTTGCCTTCTCTGGAAAGCCCATATCCTCACCTAATGTTTTTTCGATCAAATGGCGTGTACGAGCTACGATAAGTTTATCTGTCAAGTTAAAGAACTTAGGTTGCAGTTTGGCAATGAACGAGCCTATTGTGCGATCTGGGTCTTTACACCATTCCGTGTATTTTCTATGACTATCAGCAAAGAGGTTTCGCAGTGACTCAACACCAAAATCATCAGTATCAAAAGCATTATCTTTTCCACGGCCAATCAGATTGAATTGCCCTTTCACATCGCGCAGTCCTGTATTGATAGGCGTAGCAGAAAGCATGAGCACCTTTAGTTGGTGTCCCTCTTTTTGCGACTGAACCTGAATGAGTTTTTCCATCAGTTCCTGATAGCGGCCTGATTTCTCATTGCGAAGGTTGTGGCTCTCGTCAATAACCAACAATAACTTTTCACGTTTTTGCAAATAATCCAAACGGAATGTATCGTAGGCCGTTTGCAGGCGCTCATTCTGAAGATCTGTATGGAAGCGCACTTGATAGTCGAACTTATCTTTGTCAAAGCGTGAACCAGCTCCTTTCAGATATTGCGTCCAGTTTTGCTGCAATTTCTTAGGGCAAAGCAATACGGTGGTGTAACCTTGAATCTGGAAATACTTTATGACTGCCAATGCAGAGAAGGTCTTACCCAAACCAACAGCATCGGCAAGGATGGCGCCATTGTACTTTCGCAGCATTTTAATCAACGAGATAACTCCCTTTTGCTGGTAATTGAACAGGGTGCGCCATATCTCACTAGTTTGCAGCAACGACATATCTTGCTGATGTTCGAGTGACGTGCCGTCAAGGTCTAAATCAGCCTTGAACAATTCATAAAGTATCTTGTAATAGATTTCCTCAGGTGTGTATTTCTTGAAGTATTCCTCTATCTTGCGAATAAAGAATTCTTTTACACTAATCAAGCCTGCCTTACTGTCATCAGGATCTTGAATCTTATCTTTAGCATCACGCCAGATGTCCTCAAACCAAGAACAAACCTCTGTATAGTCTGGATTGGCACCATTAACAGCTTCGCCAATAGTCAGCTCCACATTTGAGGTTTTCTTGAGACCAAGACCAGCATCTGTCATATTACTGCTGCCTGTCAGATAGTAACCCTGACCACGAGGGTTGGAGTTCTTAAACATATAGGCCTTTGCATGGCAGAATGCATTCAGAATGCTTTTTACCTGCACGTTGTTACGCTCCAAGAAAGCCTTTGCTTCCTCAGCATATTCGTCCAACTCGAGGGCTGTGTCAATACTCTGGTCGCCATTCAACAGGTCGATAATGTCATCAGTCGCCTCGTCTGGTCTTACCATCTCAGAAGAAACAATGCGGAAGGTATCCGTTTCAGGAATTTCCCTGTATAGCTTACTCAGCGCACGGATAGTGAAGTAGCCTGTCACAATATCCAGACGTCCCATCTGCTGTGACTGGTTACCAGAATACATGTTGATGAAATCCCACACGGTCTTGATACCCAAGCCACTTGGGGGATAACGATCGTTACGATTGTCTATAAGCATAGATTAACGATATAGTTTTAGCAAGCACCAAAACTATATCTTCAGGTTAGCTTACAGGTAATCACAATAAGACCTCAGGACACAAAAGAAGCGCGAGTCATGGCTCTTCTCTTGCATCGTGAGGTCCTAGGAATAACCTGTAATATATAAGATATAAGTCATGCCCGCGCTATCGCACGGACACCAACTGACTTATCCATTATATTACATCTTTGAAATTTCCTAGGTTTCACGACGCTCTGAATAAATAGCTGATGCTATTATATTTACCCACTAAAATCATATCAGCACTCTGCACTCAGAGATTTTTGCCTTGCAGCAAGGGGTTCTTGCGAACGATTTCTTGCCTGGGGCAGGCGTCGTTTACGACGGTTTGCCGATACTTGCCTACAAAGGTAGTAAAAAAAATGCAAACTGTTTACATTTTATCTGGAAAAATTGGGGAAATGAAAAATGAAAAAACGAAATGATATGGGTGTAGGGGTGTATGGGTGTATGGGTAGCTAAGATGGCTCGACAGGCTCAAGAAACCACTCGGCTGTATTAAAGTTTTAGGCATACACCCATACACCCATACACGCATATCATTTGGTAAATCGATATGTATGTGGCGTATCAAAAAAAGGGATATATATATTTATATATTATATATATATTATAATATATATATAATATATAAATATTTACTACCCTCCTTCATCCTCCCATCATGAAAAGCGAAAAACGAAATGATATGCGTGTATGGGTGTATGGGTGTATGGGTAGACAAAATACTGATGTAAAGAAAAAGTGCTAAAAATTAGGGGTCTGAGAATGGACAAACTAGAGTGGCGAAAGGGGTATTTTTGGCTCTTTTTTCGCTTGATTTTCGCCCATTTTTGACCCCTATCGATTTTACGATGCAACGGAGGCTGAGTTACACCCTAACGGAGCCTGTTTTACAATGCAACTCAGGCTCCGTTGCAAGGTAAAACAGGCTCCGTTGCACCCTAAACGAATATGCGAACGCTTTCTGATTCTTTACACTTTTGGAGGTGTTTTTACAACCGCTTGAATATCAGCACATTGCTTATTTGCTCATATTTCGCCTGTACGCGCGCGAAAAAATTTTGGTGGAGAATTTTTAAATCTCAGAGGGGCTTTTGTCATGAGAATTGAGACTATGTCCCCCCATGTTTTCAGCAAAAAACTTGCATTTCCATCCGAAATTTAGTAACTTTGCACTTGTTATGCCACAGGAACAATCACACATCAAGGAGAGGCAGCGCACAGACCTGCGCGAGCCGCCACGCTACAAGGTGACCATCCACAACGATGACTTCACCCCCATGGACTTTGTTGTCAAGGTGCTGACGCAGGTATTCTTTAAACAGCCGGCCGAGGCAGAACAGCTGATGCTGCAGGTGCACCACTCGGACAAGGCCGTGGTGGGCATCTATACCTACGACATTGCCGTGTCGAAGGTGAGAAAGGCCACCATCATGGCACGCAAAGAGGGATTTCCACTGAGGCTGACGTACGAACCTGATTAAAAAATCAACATGGAAGATATAAAACTGACTGAACGACTGAACGACTTGTTCGCCGAGTGCGTGGACCTGTGCAAGGAGCGCCGATACGAATTCATCACGCCTGAGGTGGTGCTGCACGCACTGCTGGGCGAGGATGTGTTCTGTTCGGTGATCGACTTCTATTGCGACATCACGGCACTGGAGGACGAGCTGGAGGAGAAACTGGCCGAGATGGACCGTGTGCCTGAGGAGGTGGACTATCAGCTGATGCCGTCGGACCTCTATACGCAACTGATGGGCGAGGCCTCGCTGCAGGTGATTTCGAGCAGTGCCGAGGCGCTGGACACGCCCCACGTGGTGGTGGCCCTGCTGCAGCTGGAGAAGTCGTGGGCGACCTATCTGCTGAAAAAGTACCTGGGCGAGAGCGAGTCGGAGTTTGTGAGCGACATCATATCGAACTACGAGATGGACGACGAGCAGGCCACTGACGCCACTAACAACAGCGACGACGAGCAGGCCAGCGAGGCCAGCGGATGGCGACGACTGGTGACTTGCATGAACGACGTGCTGGACCAGAAGAACCCCCTGATTGGGCGCGAGGCTGAGTTGGAACGCACCATCCAGGTGCTGTGCCGCAGGGACAAGAACAACCCGCTGCACGTGGGCGAGCCTGGCGTGGGTAAGACGGCGCTGATCTACGGACTGGCTGAGCGCATCAACAGTGGGCGCGTGCCTGAACGACTGAAGGGCAGCAAGATCTATATGCTTGACCTGGGCACCATGCTGGCTGGCACGCAGTACAGGGGCGACTTTGAGAAGCGCATCAAGATGGTGATGGACGGCGTGGCTGGCGAAAACACGAATAATATTGTTTACATTGACGAGATTCACAACCTGGTGGGCGCTGGTGCCGTGGGCGAGAGCTCGATGGATGCGTCGAACATGCTGAAGCCCTACTTGGAGCGTGGCGACTTGCGCTTCATCGGCTCGACAACCTACGAGGAGTATAACCGCCACTTTTCGCGCTCCAAGGGACTGGTACGCCGCTTTCAGCAGATTGACATCCTGGAGCCCAGCATCGACGAGGCCGTGAACATCCTGATGCAGCTGCGCCCCAGATATGAGGAGTTTCACCACGTGAAATACGACGACGAGGCCCTGCGCTATGCTGTGGAGGCGAGTGCGAAATATATTAACGACCGCTTCCTGCCCGACAAGGCCATCGACCTGATGGACGAGGCAGGCGCACTTGTTGAGTGTGGAGCGGAGAGTGGAGAGAGTGAAAACTCTACACTCGTAACAAAGGCTCTCATAGCCGAAGTTTTAGCCAGAACCTGCAAGGTGGAGGACGACTCCACAGCGGAAGCAAACTCTAAACTCTACACGCTCAACTCTACACTCTCCACCCAAATCTACGGCCAGGACGAGGCCATCCGACAGGTGGTGGAGGCCGTGCAGATGGCGAAGGCAGGACTGCTGGACGACAACAAGCCAACGGCGGCACTGCTGTTTGTGGGCCCCACGGGCGTGGGCAAGACGGAGGTGGCACGCGTGCTGGCCAAGGAACTGGGCATCGAGCTGCTGCGTTTCGACATGAGCGAATATACGGAGAAACACACGGTGGCTAAGTTGATTGGCTCGCCTGCTGGCTATGTGGGCTACGAGGACGGCGGACTGCTGACGGACGCCATTCGCAAGACGCCCCACTGCGTGCTGCTGCTGGACGAGATTGAGAAGGCGCACCAGGACATCTATAACATTCTGCTACAGGTGATGGACTACGCCCGACTGACGGACAACAAGGGGCGCAAGGCCGACTTCCGCAACGTGATTCTGATTATGACGTCGAACGCTGGGGCTCAGTATGCCGGCCAGTCGATTGGTTTTCAGGGTGGCGTGAGCCGAGGCGAGGCCATGATGAAGCAGGTGAAGAAGACGTTTAAGCCTGAGTTTATCAACCGACTGAGTGGCACGGTGGTGTTCAACGACATGGATCGCCACATGGCCGAACTGATTCTGAGGAAGAAGGTGGGCGAGCTGCAGGAGAAGTTGAAAGCGAAAAAGGTGGAACTGACACTGAAGGACGAGACTTTTGAGGCGCTGCTGAAAGAGGGCTACACACAGGAATATGGCGCAAGAGAGATGGACCGCGTGATTGGTCAGCGACTGAAGCCGCAACTGATGCGCGAGATCCTGTTTGGCACTTTGAAGCAGGGCGGAAAGATTGAGATATGACCTAATGAATCATTAAGCAAAAACGAAGAGGCCGTTCGTCGTGATGACGAGCGGCCTCTATTTTTATTTGTATCAACCTCAACGAAGGGATTACTTTTTCTTGGTGGTAGTCTTCTTCGTGGTGGTTTTCTTGGTGGTTGTCTTCTTCGTGCTAGAAGTGGTCTTCTTCGTAGTCGTGGTGGTCTTGGGCACGTAGTACTTCAAGGCCTCGGGCATCCAACCCTGAATATCCTTGATGCGCTTCTCGTCGGAGGGGTGGTCAGAGAACAGACCGCCACCACCAGTGCCCTGTGCGGCCATGCGCTGCCAGAAGGCTGTGGCCACCTGAGGATCGTAGCCGGCCATGGCTGCGAAGATGAGTCCCATGTGGTCGGCCTCGCTCTCCTGCTTACGAGAAAAACCTGAGGTCCACAGGGCGCCACCCAACTGCTGACCCAGCGAGATGAGGGCCTGCGTCTTTTCGCTGACACCTGCTCCCTGGACCACAGCGCCAAGGATGGCTGTGCCATACTGGTTCTTATATTCGTTGCTCAGGCGCTCGGCCGAGTGCTTGGCCACGGCATGGGCTATCTCGTGACCAAGGACAATGGCCAGCGAGGCCTCGTCCTGGGTGATGGGCAGGATGCCTTCATAAACCACAATCTTGCCACCAGGCATGCACCAGGCGTTCACCTGATTGTCCTGCACGAGGTTAAACTCCCAGGCGTAGTTCTGGAGCTCGGCACTCATGCCGTTGTTGGTGAGATAGGTGCTCACGGCATTGGCCAGGTTCTGCCCCACTCGCTTCACCATGGCGGTGTTGGTGGCGTTGGTCGAGGGCTTGGCGCTCTGCATGTACTGCTTGTACTGCTGGGTTGACAGACTCAGTACTTCGCCGTCGGTCACCAGCAATGTTTGTTTACGACCCGTGATGGGCACTGTACTCGTGGTGCCGCAGCCCACCAGAAGGGCGGCCAACAACGACATCACAACAATTTTCATAGCTTTCATAAGTTTGTTTGCGTTTAAAAAGTTTCTGCAAAATTACGAAAACTGGAGCAAAAGGCCAAAGATTTATACAAAAAAGAAAAGAGAGACGCCTCAATAAAAGGCTTCCCTCTCTACTCAACAACAATCTCTATACTATTCTCTTTTCTTTCTTTTTACTTCAAACCACGGTTCTTCAGCGTGGTCATCAGAAGAAGCTCATACTTCTTGTACTGTGCATCGTTAAGGATGTAGTGCATATAACGCATGTCCTTCTTCACTGCCTGGTTTACCATGTTACTGCGCTCGTCGCTCTGAGCATGAGCAGCCAGCATCATGTCGTTGCAGAAGGCGTTGTGAATGTCCTGTACGGCTTCCATCTGGTCGCTGGTCAGGTCAAGTGTCACGGCCAACTTACGCATATTGATCGTCATATCGTAGGCCTCAACGCTCTTCATTGTACTGTTGTTCTCGTTCTCAGCAAAAGCTGCAGTCATTACGAACATGGCAACTACCATCAAAACAATCTTTTTCATTTTTCTTTTCCTTTCTTTTTTTTAACTCGGAGCCTTCGAACGTCTTTTTTTCGTTTTTGTTTGTTATCCTGTTTTCTTTAAATTTGTTATCCTGAATCTTTTCTACCTCTTCAGGCTCCTACCTATTAATTATGTTTGTTATCCTGTCGCCAGGATTTATTTCCTTTTGACGATGCAAAGGTACGACGATTTTTCTAACCGACAATGTTTTTTGTGTGATTGTGTGCGCAAACAGCACTTTTATTGACCCATGTCAAATACTGTAGAGTTTTCTTGTACTTTTATCCTGCTTGTTGGCTTTTTTTGTGCGATGAGGCGCCTATTATAATATAATAAGGTGAGAATTGGGTGGATTCTCGTTTCTTTTTCGTAACTCTGGCTTCGCCCAAGTTACTGCGTCTCGGCAAAAAAAGAAATTAATTTCTTTGTTTTGCTCTCGACTTTTTCGTAACTTTGCACCCAAAACGGAATAAAAAAGACCAAAATGGATAATAAGCAAAACAAGTACATCTCAGTGAACTACCAGCTCTACACCATCGACAAGGACGGACAGAAGGAGCTGGTGGAGGAAACACAGAAGGACCGTCCCTTCCAGTTTATCACAGGTTTCGGCTTCTCGCTGGACAGCTTTGAGGAGCAGATATCGCAACTGGAACAGGGCAAGGAGTTCGACTTCACGCTGACACCTGCCCAGGCCTTTGGCGAATATTATGAGGAGGGCGTGCACAAAATGGGTCGCGAACACTTCGAGATCAATGGTAAGTTTGACAGCACTAACATCTATGAGGGTGCCGTGATCACCATGCAGAACGAGGAGGGTAAGCACTTTATGGCTCAGGTGACCAAGGTGGAGGCCGACGGCGTGACACTGGACACGAACCACCCCCTGGCTGGTCAGACACTGGAGTTTAAGGGACAGGTGCTGGAGAATCGCGACGCTACGGCTCAGGAGATTCAGAACCTGATTGCCCACATGAGTCACGGCTGTGGCGGATGCGGCGGCGACTGCGAAGGCGGTTGTGGTGGCGACTGTGGCGGACACGAGCACAAGGAGGACGGCGAGTGCTGCGGCGGCGGTTGCGGACACTGTCACCACTAAAAAAAAACTGCAACAAGCAGCAAATCGCCATAACAAGACACATATCATTAATCATTATAGGAGTAAGGAGTTGTGAGAAATACGTTCGGACAGCTATTCACACTGACCACCTTTGGCGAAAGTCATGGGGCGGCTATCGGTGGCGTGGTCGACGGCATGCCGGCTGGCATCGAGATTGACATGGAGTTTATTCAGAGTGAACTGAACAGGCGTCGACCTGGACAGAGCCGAGTGACCACTGCACGCAACGAGGCCGACGAGGTGGAACTGCTGAGCGGCGTGTTCGAAGGCAAGACAACGGGATGCCCCATTGGCTTTGTGGTGCGCAACCAGAACCAGCACTCGCAGGACTATGAGAACCTGCGCACGCTGTTTCGACCTTCGCACAGCGATTTTACTTACTATAATAAATATGGTACGCGCGACCACCGTGGTGGCGGCCGTTCGTCGGCTCGCATCACCATCAGCAGGGTGGTTGGCGGCGCACTGGCCAAACTGGCACTGAAGCAACTGGGCATCAGTGTGCAGGCCTACACATCGCAGGTGGGCCACATTGCCCTGGAGCGCGACTACCATCTTTACGACCTGTCGAAAACGGAGACGAACGTGATGCGTTGCCCTGACAGCGAGAAGGCCAAGGAGATGGAGGAACTGGTGATGCAGGTGAAGGCCGAGGGCGACACCATTGGCGGCGTGATTACGTGCGTGGTCAAGGGATGCCCCGTTGGACTGGGTGAGCCTGAGTTTGGCAAACTGCATGCACAACTGGGCAGCGCCATGCTGAGCATCAACGCCGTGAAGGGCTTTGAATATGGCGAGGGCTTCGAGGGGGTCACCCAGCGCGGCTCTGAACAGAACGATGTCTTTGTGAGTTGTCGTGACACGACAACAGAGGCAACAGACGAAGCTGGCGAGGATAGTAAAAAAATTACTACACTGACCAATCATAGTGGTGGCATTCAGGGTGGCATCAGCAACGGACAGGACATCTACTTCCGCGTGGCTTTCAAACCTGTGGCTACCCTACTGCGTGAACAAAATACTGTGGACTTGGAAGGAAATGTTACTACATTTACGGCGAAGGGAAGACACGATCCGTGTGTGCTGCCACGTGCCGTTCCTGTGGTCGAAGCAATGGCAGCAATGACCATTTTGGACAGTTTTTTGGCCCAAAAAACCTGTCTTATATAAAAAATATCCACTGAAAATGCAAAAAATGTGGAAAATCCATTGCTATATGAAATTTTTTATTTAACTTTGCATTCGTAACGGTGAGGGTTTGTGAAAATCTGCGTTACATTAGTTAAGTCTAGTTTAGTTTTTGTGTTGGTTGAAGGGTGCCGATTGGCACCCTTCATTTTTTAAAAAAGGTGTCCGCTCGACAGAGCGGGTGACGATTGGCACCCTTCATTTTTTAGAAAACCCTTCATTCATATAAATATTATGATTCAGACAAACCGCTTTAGGAAGTGCATTTGGATTATCAACGCGCTGAGAACGCACAAGGCACTGACACTCGACGAGATGAACGAGAAATGGATGCGCGACGCTGTGGACTGCGGAAAACCGCTGTCAAGAACGTCGTTCAACCGCAATCGCGACTATATCAGCGACAGTTTTGGCATTATCATTGAGTGCGAGCCCAAGACGTATAAATACTATATCAGTAATAAGGACGCACTGACGGATGGCAGTATTGAGCGCTGGATCATGTCGACCATGGCTGTGCAGGGGGTGCTGACGGACAGTGCATCGATCAAGGATCGTGTGATTTTGGAGAACGTGCCTGCTGGCGAGGAGTTTCTGTCTGTGATTGTGAGTGCCATGCGCACCAACAGGCAACTGCTGATGGGCTATCAGAAGTTTGGAGCCGAGGCCTACGAGAAGATGGTGTGTCCCTATGCCCTGAAGCTGTTTCACCAGCGCTGGTATATGCTGGCAAGGACGGCCGACAATAAGATGCGCATCTATTCGCTGGACCGCATGACGCACCTGGAAACAACTGAGGAGGCGTTTGTGCTGCCAGAAGACTTCAGTCCACAGGCGTATTTTGCTGAGTATTTTGGGGTGCTGACGGATGGCACACCCATGGCGCACGTGGTGGTGCGCGCCCATAAGTGGACGCCCAACTACCTGCGCACGCTGCCACTGCATCACTCGCAGCGTGAGATTGCCTCGACAAGCGACTATGCCGACTTTGCATTCGACATCCGTCCTACGGCTGATTTCATAGCGCAACTGCTGTCGCAGGGCGATGGCATCGAGGTGCTGGAACCCAAGGAACTGAGGGAGAAAATGAAGGGCATTCTGATGGGGAGCAGCGCGAGATATGCGGCTGAATAGTTAAAAGGCGTTAAAAGAAAAGGGGGTGTACCTAGTTTGCGGTACACCCCCTATATTATCTTTGCATCCAGAAATTCAAACAAATAAAAAAACTTAAGATTATGGATGCATTATTCTGGATTTACATCATCGCCATCGTGGCTGGTGCTGCCATGGAGGACTACAAGAAGTTGAAGGCACTTGAAGAGTCGGAGAACAAGAACTCAGCGAAATAGAACCTTGCGCTGGGTGGTGTTGCCCTGAGCATCGGTGGTGCGCATCAGGTAGAGACAACCACTGCGAGGATGCCCCACCCTATGGCCAGACAGCGTGTAATAGACTGTGCTCATGGCACTTGCATGAGAGGCGGTCTGGATGGCGTTGGCATCGTCGGCCACGCGCAGGGTGCCCTTTGAATAGAGCTCGGAGGTGTCCCAACGGAGGCCTTCGCCTGGGGTGGCTGGAATGATCTGCGCAAAGGTGCCTGTGGCTGTGCCAGTGAAGACCTTGAGGGTGCTGCCCACGGTGCGCTCGACAGCAGCCATACGGTCGTTCAACTGGAGGATGGCGCCACTCTGAATCTTCAGGCCACCCTTGAGGGTGAGTCCCTTATCGGTGGCCAGGGTGTCGCCCACCTGGAGGATGGCTCCACTCTGAAGGGTGACTGCGCCTGCGAGGGTGCCTCGACCTGCGAGGATGGCGCCTGAGCGCACGGTGATGGCACCTGTACCCGTGTGATTGCCGTTGATAATGAGTCGACCCTTGCTGACCACGGTGGTGCCGCCATAGCTGTTGCTGCCCGTGAGTCGCCAGTCGCCTGAACCTTGTTTCTCGATGGAGGTGGTGCCTGGGTGCGAGTTGGCCTGGTCGTTGTTATTGATGATGCCTCGGAAGGTCTCATCGGTATTAGCGCCTCCCACAACCCACTTGCCTGTGCCTGCCTTCTTCACGTCGAAGCCTGCCAGCACGGTACTGCCATCGCCTGAGAGGCCACCAAGATAATAGGTGACGTTGGTCTTGGCGCCATGCACGGCTGCATTGCCCTTGAGGGTGAGCACACCATTCTTGATGCCTGCGCCATTGCGGATGGCAAACTGACTGGAGCCGGCATTGCCTGTGCCCTTGACAATGAGTCGGCCTGTGAAGCTGTCCCAGTTGCCTTCGATATACTCGCGCACGTAGTGCACATTCCACGTGAGCGTGCCCTGACCTGAGACACGACACTTGTTGGTGTTCCAGAGGTCGAAGTCGACAGTGCCGTTGGCGCCCTCTGGCACCTCGATGGGGAAATTATAGGTGATATTGCCCTCGTTCTTGCCCACAGTAGTAAAGAGGCCGCCCTGAACAACGAGCTTCGAGGCTGTGCCAAGGCCTGCCTCGGAAATCTCGCGATTGTTGAGTTTGAGGGTGCCGCCACGCATCACGAGGTTGCCATTATACTTGAAGAAGTTGGGGGTGTTGACGCCCACCGTGCCCTGACCGTCGATGATCAGATTGCCTGTGCCCTCGATGCTGCCGTTCATGGTGACCACACTGCTCTTGGTGGCCACGGCAAAGGTGGTGTTGTCGTAGAGACGGGCCGAGCGGTTGGTGGTTGTGGTGGCGCCTGTATAGCGATAGGTGCCGCCATCCATCACCCAGTTTTGGGCAAACTCCTGACTCATGCCAAGGCCGCTGGGCTGCTCGCCGTTCTTGAGCACAGAGAACTCGTAGGTGCCGCGATGGAGCACGGTGGGTCCCTCGTAGTGCTGGGCCGTGAGGACGCTGAGGGTGCCTTCGCCACCTTTGTTCATCGAGGCAGGACCACTGATATAGCCTTCGCCATCGAGGGTGACGTGGGCATCGGAACGCACCACAACGGCTGTCTTCTGGGTGGGGGCGCTAAGGGTGATCACCTCGTCGGACGTGGGATTGATGAGCCATTCGCCCTCGCCCTGGCCTGTGAAGGTGTCGATATCGATGAGGTCGGTCTGCTCTGGACGGGTCTTCACGGTGAGTGCTGGGGTATAGGCTGACTTCTGGTCGCCCTGATAGGCGCAGACGCGCACCTGATAGGTGGAGGCGGCTGTGAGGGGGAAATCAGCTGTGGTGACGAGGAACTGCGAGGCTGTGGTGCGCCCTACCTCGACAAACTGGCCATTCTGCTGGATCTCGACGATAAAGCCGTCTTCATCGTCTGTGAAGTCGCTCCAGGCAAGGGAGAGACTGTTGGGGGTGGATGCCTCGAGATTCAAGAGCAAGGGGGCGCGCAGGAAGAACTCACGATTGGCCTTGGTGATGCTGTTGATGTAGTTTTCGATGTTGGCATAGCCATTGTCGGCCATCACCATGGCGTCGTTGGCACTCTTGTTGGTGCCGTTGGCCTCTTCCCACCAGTCGGGCATGCCGTCGTTATCGGTGTCCGTGGGTTTCTGACCCTGGAACCACGACCACTGGGTGGGCACGCCGATGGGCAGTTCGTTCTCGTTGGTGATGAGTTTTCCTTTCTGGCCAAACGAGCGTACTTCGTCAATCATATAGCAATCGGCCAGGTCGCGATAAGGCAGCGAGGCGCCCACATCGGGCAGGAGTTTCTCTGCGAGGTCGCGCGCTGACCATTTCTCCAAAGCTGGATAGGCGTAGGGGGTTGACTGGCGATCGCCTCCACCGTTGGCTGTAAACTCAGTGGGATTGAGTTGGCCGTCGCGATTGGCGTCCTGCCAGTTGTCAGTGCCATAGAAATGAAACTTGGCATTGCCACCGTCCAGGCAGTTGCCACCTCCGTCAGGACCGTTGACAAAGAGGTTCGACTCGATATTGGCAAACGACTCGCCCTCGCTGTCGCCTCCCATGTTATAGGCGTAGTTCTTCCAGTTGTAAACGAGGTTGTTGACATATTGGTTGATGCCTTTCACCTTGAAATTACGTGTGGAGTTGTCGACCAGCAGGATGCGATAGAGCGTGATGTTGTCGCCCTGCATCAGTCCACCAGCCGAATGGGTCATCAGGCCCTGCCCCACGATACTGTTCATCAGGGTGATATTCTTGGGTGCCGTGCCTTTATTGTCCCAGTTGACGGAAAAATTCTCGTCCTGGCCCCACGAAAAGGAGCAGTGGTCGAAGATCATGTTCTGGCCATTGGCAATGCCGCCAGCGTCCTTGTCCTTGGTGCCCACAGCGCCCATACGGAAGCGCATATAGCGCACGATAATATTATCGGCGCCTGAGAAACTTACGCCATCGCCATAGACGGTGACGCCCTCGCCTGGGGCTGTCTGACCAGCCACGTAGAGGTTCTTGGCAAACGTGATGCGCGAGTTGATGCGGATGACGCCTGAGACGTCGAAAACAACAATGCGATTGGGCTGACTCACAGCATCGCGCAGGGAGCCTGTGCCTTTGTCGTTGAGATTCGTAACGTGATAAACGGTGCCTGTGCGACCGCCTGTAGCGTATCTGCCCCAGCCTTGAGCGCCTGGAAAGGCAAGCTGTTGAGCAGTGGCCGTCAGGCACATAGCCGACAGAGCAAGCCCCACAAAGAATTTGTTAGAGTTCATATTTCTATTGTCTTTTTTGTTTTTAGTCGTTATTTCATGGCAAAACTACGGTATTATCTGCATATACCGCTTTTAATATTGATAAAACACCTATAATTATTGGAAAAAAAATAGGAGCTACTGAATAGCTCCTATAATATCGTTGACATCGGCCACGCCATGACTGTCGAGCCACTCGTTGATGCCATCGCGCACCTTGATGGTGACGGATGGGTCGAGGAAGTTGGCTGTGCCTATCTCAATGGCCGTGGCACCACACATCAGAAACTCGATGGCGTCCTTGGCCGTGCTGATGCCTCCCAGACCTATAACGGGGATTTTTACTGCCTTGGCCACCTGATGGACCATGCGCAGGGCAACGGGTTTTACACAAGGGCCACTCAGTCCGCCAGTGCCAATAGACAGGGTCTTCTTGCGCTTCTCAATATCGACGGCCATGCCCATCAGGGTGTTGATCAGACTCACGCTGTCGGCTCCCTCGGCCTCGACGGCACGGGCAATCTCTGTGATATCGGTGACGTTGGGCGAGAGCTTCACGATGAGGGTCTTGTGATAGGCCTGACGTACGGCTTTCACCACGCTGGAAGCTCCTGCACAGGTGACGCCAAAGGCCATGCCACCATCTTTCACGTTGGGGCACGAGATGTTCAACTCGATGGCCTGGATATGGTCCAAAGCGTCGACACGGGCTGCACACTCGGCGTAATCTTCTGGTGAAGAGCCACTTACGTTGACGATATAATTACCGCCAGTGGGCAACAGCTGGGGATAGATGTGCTCGCAGAAATAGTCGACACCCTTATTCTGGAGTCCCACACAGTTGAGCATGCCCTGAGGGGTCTCGGCCATGCGTGGATAGTCGTTGCCCTCGCGAGGCTTCAACGTGGTGCCCTTCACAATGATGCCACCAATCTCGCTGAGATCTACAAAGTCCTGAAACTCAAGACCATAGCCAAATGTCCCAGAGGCGGTCATCACAGGATTCTTCAGCTGGAGTGCGCCTATATTTACTTCTAATTTTGCCATAACAATCGATTGATATTAAATACGGGTCCTTCCTTGCATACACACACATTCGTTGCCACAGAGGCGTCTGCATCGGCCTTCACCTTCTCAACGCAGCAGAGACAGGCGCCCAGGCCACAGGCCATCAGATTTTCGAGCGACACCTCGCAGCAAATGTGCTTCTCGTGGGCATAGCGCGCCACAGCCTTCATCATAGGCGTGGGACCACACACCTGGATCATGTCGAACGTCTCTTGCTGAAGCACGCTGTGATTGGTGACGAAGCCTTTCTCGCCCATGGTACCGTCTTCAGTGGTGACCAGCACACGACCGTATTTCTGGAACTCGCTAAGCATCAGCAGATCCTTGGCAGAACGGGCGCCCAGGAGGAACGTAGGCTCGACGCCCTGGTCCTTGAGTACCTTGCCCAGATAGAGCAATGGGGCCACGCCAACGCCTCCGCCAGTGAGCAAAACCTTTTGCCATGACTTGCCAACGGCAGGGGCAGTAGCAGGCAGCGAAAAGCCATTGCCCAGGGGCAGCACGCAGTTCAGCGTATCGCCAGCCTGAAGCTCGGCCATGCGACGCGTACCATCGCCCACGCAGGCCACAAGCAGCCACAGCTCGTTGTTCTGGTAATCTACGAAATGAATGGAAATGGGGCGGCGCAGGAAGGTTGATGAAGAGCCATCAACACGCACCTCTACAAACTGACCAGGGTTCATGGGGGGCAGCGCAGCCGACTGAGTCAACTTGATCAGTACGTAACGCTCGTGTACTCGCTCCACAGACCTCACAGTCAAGTCTAGGATATGTTTTTTCATTACACCTTATTATATATGATTATAATTGGGTGCAAAGTTACGAAAAAGTCGAGAGCAAAACAAAGAAATTAATTTCTTTTTTTGCCGAGACGCAGTAACTTGGGCGAAGCCAAAGTTACGAAAAAGTCGAGAGCAAAACAAAGAAATTAATTTCTTTTTTTGCCGAGACGCAGTAACTTGGGCGAAGCCAGAGTTACGAAAAAAAGAAGAAAAGCCAAAAACAAATTTGGCCTTTCCTCGCAGCGATTCTATAAATTGATAGTAAAGTAAAGGGGTATTCTATTTCTTTGCTGGCACAAAGCTCTCCCAGGTCTGATCGTCATAATACACACGAATTTCAGTGACGCGACGGGCAGGTTTGTCAACTATTCTTACCTCTTCTCGAACAATTTCGGGTCGTGTATTTCTTACACTATTATTGTAAGAGGGTGCTGAATGCACATTTTGCGACTTAAAAAGAGGATTTTGAGGGGTAGGAGACGAAGGCATGTCAAAATCGAGGGTCGATTCTTCTACCGATTGAGGGGTGAAAAGGCCATTATTATCCTCATCAGAGGCATCCTTCTGGGGGGTAGAGGATGACTGGAACATATCACCTATGCCAAACATCAACCATTCGAGGCTAATGTCAGGGAATTTCTTTTTGATGTTTTCTATGATGTTAATGGTGGGGCGAGTGCGATCGTTAAAGATGCCACTAAGGGTGGCTGGTGTCGTACCAATGTAAGTTGCGAACACTTGTTGGGTCATGTGTTGCGCCTCCATAATCTGTCTGATTCTGTCCTTCATCTGCTAATCAAGTGGTTTTTGGCCCCTAGGGGAGCGTTTTACATTCAGTTTACAAAGGTAAACCAAAAAATTGAACCATGCAAATTTTTAAAGAGAAATTTATGATATTAAACTTTAAATTTTCTATTTTAAATTTGTGAAATTAAAACGATAAAGGTGAGTTTTCAAGGTTTACATTCATATATTTTAATATTAAGAATTTAATACTGTTAAACAGGAATATAAGAAATAATGCGTATTTGATTGGTCTTCAATGTTTTATAGGTATAAATAGGGAGATTTTTAGGGGATATATTCATATTTTTAAAGGCGTTTAAAGGTCTGAACACGCTATAAACCAACGGATTCGTTAAAAAGGCCATATTCAGGTAATAGAAGGATAAAAAGGTGTTTTACTTGTATATATGCATGCTAACTATTTGATTTTTAATAATATAAATATTTAAAAATGTAGTTTTATATTTATGCATTCAATGTTTTAAATCAACAAATTAAACTTTTAATATTTTAAACTTTAAAACATCAAATTCAATGAGTTTACGTTTTAAAACATAAATACCACTTGTTTTCCATTAGCATTTTAAAACTTTAAACTTTCAAACTTCAAATTCATAAATCATAATAAACGTTAACACTAAATTTGAAGCGGGCGAAAAATGGCTATTTTGCCATAGCTTAAAAATTCTGAGCGAGCGGTCGAGAAGCTCGAAATTTTTAAAATATGAGGGTAGTTATTTTGAGCTAACTGCCTATAAATACAGGCACTTAGGCCTAAAAAAAGGTACTCTGGCGAGTACCCATTCTAGATAAAAAAAGGACTAAAAAACAGCCCTTTTAGTGCAATATGTAAAATATAAGTTCCTTCATGAGCTCTTCTGGAGGGGTATTTGGGTTATCCAAACCCTTACTTTTGGCATCAATTTCGCGTAGTTTGGAAATTATCTGCATCGATTTCATCGCAGAGAAATTTCTCATGCCAGTCATGTAGTCCTTCGCTGCCCATGGAGATCGCAATTCTAACCAGTCAGCAACAGCCTCCTGACTGCCTCTATTGGGAGAATACCAGGCAATTAATAAATTCTGGAAGTAATTAAAGAGCATTGGGAGAAATGAGTAGAGACTACCAGCCTTTGGATTCTTGTCAAAATAGTTGATTATCTGGTTTGCTTTGAACACATTTCTGTTGACGATGGCATCGCGAAGCTCAAAACCATTAAAATCCTTGCTCACCCCTATTTGGTCTTCCACCACCTGGGGTGTGATGCGTTTGTTGTTTTCCGGCAGACTGATGAGCACCTTATCGAGTTCGCTTGTCAGTCGACTCAGATCTGCGCCAATGGCATCGGCAATGAGTTGCGTGGATTTTGGATCAATGGATGCGTCCTTCTGCTTAGCATAATTCTCAATGAAAACAGGCAGGTCGCGCTCGCGCAATTTCTGACTCTCAAACAGGATGCCAGCTTGCTGAACAGCCTTCACATAGTCGCGTTTACGCCCGTCAATCTTACCGTTTTTGTGGCAAATCACGAGCACAGTGCTTGGCAGCGGCTGTTTCATATACTTCTCCAGCGCATCTGTATTCTTCAAATTCTGCGCCTCTTTCACGATCACCACCTGCCTTTCGGCCATCATGGGATAGCGACGGGCAGCATCGGCCACTTGCGAAGCAGTTACGTCACTTCCAAAGAAGATTGTTTGATTGAAGTCGCGCTCCTCAGGCTGTAGTGCATGCTCAGCAATATAATCGCAAATCTTATCGATATAGTACGACTCGTCGCCCATCAGATAATACACAGGGCGATACTGACCGCTCTGCAACTCCTTCATAATGGAGCTATAAGTCACATTTTTGGTTTCTGCCATTGTTGATTGAAAGAGAATTAGTAACTTTAAACTCTGTTTTTAGGTACTTTCGCTCGGAAAATGCAAATAGAATTTGCATTTTAACTCGCTTATTCGTACCTTTGCATCTGCAAAGGTACATAAAAAAATGGAAATAAACCTCCCTACATTTCATATAAAATTGCGTGAGCAAGCAGGAAAGATGAAGATTTTCGATTTCCTGCGATGTAAATACGTGGCACTGACGCCAGAGGAATGGGTACGCCAGCACTTCGTACATTTCCTTGCAGAGCACAAGGGCTATCCCAAGGGACTACTGGCCAACGAGGTGGAATTGCGCGTAGGCGAGAAGAAATTGCGCTGCGACACCATATTATATAATAATGCCTTGCAGCCACAGATGATTATTGAATACAAGGCGCCACAGGTTGAGATCACCCAGCAGGTGTTCAATCAGATAACGGTGTATAACCACCTGCTGCACGTGGATTATCTGGTGATCTCGAATGGCCTTCAGCATTACTGCTGCAAAATGGACTATGAGCAGCAATCCTACACGTTTCTGCAGGATATTCCTGATTACAACGCCCTATAAAACAAAAAAAGGTGAGAGACAATGCGTCTCTCACCTTTATTGTTTTCATACCGTCTGACGTTGTTATCTGACAGACAGCATCAGCGTGCTATTAAATCATGTCGTTAGCGTCGGTAGCGCGCTTCGAGTTTGAAGTCTTGCGAACGCTGGCACCAGCAGCACGACGACGTGTGGTCTTCTTCTCCTCAGTAGCAGGCTTCTCAGTCTTCACACCAGCCAACTCAGGATCGATGAGGATACGACCGCAGTACTCGCAAACGATGACCTTCTTGTGCATCTTAATGTCCAACTGACGCTGAGGTGGAATCTTATTGAAGCAACCACCACAGGCATCACGCTGCACGTATACGATACCCAGACCATTGCGAGCGTTCTTGCGAATACGCTTGAACGAGGTGAGCAAACGGGGCTCAATCTTAGCCTCTAACTCCTGAGCCTTCTCCTTGAGCTTATCCTCCTCAGCACGAGTCTCCTCCATGATCTCGTCCAACTCATTGCGCTTCAAGTCCAGGTCACCCTGCTTGTCGTTCATCACGCTCTGGTTGGCCTGCAGTTCCTCCTGCTTCTCGGCAATGCGGCGCTGTGCCTCGTTAATCTTCTTATTGCAGAGCTCGATCTCCAGGCTCTGGAACTCGATCTCCTTAGACAGTGTGTCGTATTCGCGGTTGTTACGAACCTCGTTCAACTGCTGCTTGTAGCGATCCACACTGTTCTGAGCCTCGATAATCTCTGCCTTCTTCTGAGAGATGGCACGCTCGAAATCATTCACCTCGGCCTGAATGCGCTCAACACGCGTGTTCAGACCCTCAATCTCAGCCTCCAGGTCTTCTACCTCCAGGGGAAGTTCACCACGCAAGGCTTTCTTCTCGTCGATGGCCGAGAGGGCCGTCTGCAACTGGAAGAGCGTCTTCAGTTTCTCTTCAACTGACAAATCTGTAGGATCTTTCTTTGCCATAATTTAATAATATTTAATTGGATTCGTATTTGTCTCAGTAATCTGGCACGCCACACCAGGGCATGCCTTTTCGATGATCTCGCGGAAAATCTCAGAGGTAAACTGCTCACTCTCGTAGTGACCAATCACGCAGATTTGAATCTCCTGCTCGTGACCGAAATAGGAGTGATAGTGCATCTCGCCTGTGATAAAGGCATCGGCACCACTTGCAATGGCCTCGTCGAGCATAAAATCAGCTGCGCCGCCACATATAGCCACCTTTTTGATGGGACGCTGAAGCAGTTCGTTGCAATGAGCGCACTCCACAGAGAAGCAACGCTTCACATGCGCCACAAACTGACGTGCGTCGAGGGCCTCAGGCAGTTCTGCCACAACCATGGGCACTTTCTCCAGCGAGTCATTTTCACAAGCGCCGTTGAGCACCATGGCGCCCAGTTTATCGGCCATCTTAAAGTTCACCCCACCCTTGGCATTATCCAGGTTGGTGTGCATCGAGATGACACAGACGTCGTGCTTAATGGCCTTACGCACAGTGCGTTGCACATCATTGGCATCGCTCACCTGCTTCAGTCCGCGAAACAGGAGGGGGTGATGACTCACCACCAGGTTGCAGCCTTTTGCCACAGCCTCGTCGATTACCTGTTCAGTAACGTCCAGACACAATAATGCCCCTGAAACCTCCGCCTCTGTTAATCCAATCTGCAGGCCAGCATTGTCCCAACTTTCCTGCAGCGGCAGGGGCGCGAATCGTTCAAGGGCGCTCAGCACTTGTTTTATTTTCACGCTTCTAATCGCTTTTAAGACCGCAAAGTTACGACTTTTCTCTGAGAAAAACAAATAAAATGCGAAAATAATGAAATTATTTGTTTATTCCATGACATATTTGTATCTTTGCATCGCACAACTTGAAACAAACAAATACTTTAATTGTAATAACAACAAAAACTAAAAACTGATGAACAAGAAAGAACAAATGGACATGAACCGTCGATTGTTCCTCAAGCGACTGGGCCTAGGCGCTGGCTCGGCCATGGCACTGATGGCCATGGAGCCCCTGAACGTGCTGGCTAAGGAAAAAAGCGAGAAACCTGTTGAGAATCGCATGACCTATCGCGTGCAGCATGGCTCTGGCGAACAGATCTCGCTGCTGGGCTTTGGCATGATGCGTCTGCCCAACAATCAGGACGAGGTGAACCAGTTGGTCGACTATGCCATTGAGCATGGTGTGAACTACTTCGACACGGCCCCTATGTACATGGGCGGACAGTCGGAAGTGCTCACTGGCAACGCCCTAGCGCGCCATCCTCGCGAAAAATTCTTCGTGGCCACAAAGATGTCGAACCAGAACCGTCGCACATGGACGTTCGACGAGTCGAAACGCATGTACGAGACCTCGATGGAGCGCCTCAAGGTGGACCATATCGACTACTACCTGCTGCACGCCATTGGCGGCGGCATGGACACACTGAAAGGGCGCTTCCTGGACAACGGTATCCTGGACTTTCTCCTGAAGGAGCGCGAAGCAGGACGCATCAAGCACCTGGGCTTCTCGTATCATGGCGATGTGCGCGACTTTGACTGGCTGTTGGACCGTCAGGAGGAGTATCACTGGGACTTCGTTCAGATTCAGATGAACTTCCTCGACTGGCGCCATGCCTCTATGCGTGGCGGACGACGCAGCGATGCCGACGCAGAATACCTGTATGATAAATGTAAGAAGACGGGCGTTCAGTGCGTGGTGATGGAACCTCTGCGTGGCGGCTCGTTTGGTCGCATGGCACCTGAACTCACAGACCAACTCAAGGCCGTTCATCCTGACGACAGCACGGCTCGCTGGGCCTTCCGCTGGGTAGGCAGTCACACGAACATTCTCACCACGCTGAGTGGCATGAACCGCATGGACCACCTGGAGGACAACGTGAAGACATTCTCGCCCCTGGACCCCTGCACAGAGCAGGAGAACGCCCTATTGGCCAAGATTGCCGACCAGATGTCGGGCATCCCCACCATCCCTTGCACGGCCTGCGAATATTGCATGCCTTGTCCGTTTGGTGTGGATATCCCAGGCAACTTCGCGGCCTATAACGAGGCCGTGAACAGTCATCTGCTGCCCCTACCTGAGGCCTCGGCAGCCGACTATGCTACACGTCAGCAGGCCTTCATCGATGGCTATAAGAAGGCACTGCCCGACGAGAAGAAATGGGCATCAAAATGTCAGGACTGCGAGGTCTGCCTGGCCAAGTGTCCTCAGCAGATTCGCATTCCCAATCAGATGTCACGCATCGTTGAGACGCTTAGAAAAAGATAACTGTTAGTCTTTTCCGAACAACCCCTTAAAGAAGCCGCCGACAGCACTACCTACCCTGCCGGTGGCTTTTGCTATGCTGTCGCCTGTGGCCTCCAGACCCTCACCCAATCGGTCACCACGATATTGCAGCAGTTTCTTGGTGAAACGGCCCTTCAGCGTGTTATACTCCTCCACCTGCTTACTCGTCAGCAGGGGTTTCACCTTGCGATACTGCTTCATCAGCGAGTCCTGGCGGGCAATGAGCGAATCGGCCATGGGCTTGGTCAGCACACGCTGCTTCTCAACACAGGCTGCAAACTGGCGATAGGCTGTCATAAACTGCAGGGTATCGTTCTTCACTGTTTTCTGGGCGCTAGCACTTGTCAACGCCATCACTGCTATGATCGTTAAAAATATCTTTTTCATACTGAATTCTTATTCTTTTTACCTTATTACTATACTACTTTCCCACCCTTCGAAAGGTGGTTTGTGGCTGCAAATATACGCATTATTTTTATAATCCCTTTGGCCGTTGACATTTTTTTAGTAATTTTGCAAACCTGAAACCTAACAAAAACAAAAAATGAAGAAAATACTAACTCTGCTCCTCTTGGGAGTCACTTTTTCTGCTTCGGCACAGACAGCACGCGATGACATTAAAGCCAACCCATTCTTGGCAGGTTCCAACTATGTGGACTACGATCGCCAGTTGCCCGACTTTGCCTACACCAAGGCCCCTAAGGGCTATGTACCCTTCTATTTCACCCACTATGGCCGACATGGCTCACGCTGGCTCATTGGCAAGGACGACTACAACCGTGTGATTCGCCCCTTGCAGAAGGGCCGCAACCAAGGCAAACTGACTGCTGAGGGCGAGCGCATCCTGCGACTGCTGGAGGAGTTTAACAAGACCACTGACAAGCGCCTAGGCGACCTCACCACCGTTGGCGAGCGCCAGCACCACGGCATTGGCCGACGCATTGCCCAGCACTTCCCTGAGATATTCCTCACCAAGAACGTGGCCATCGATGCACGCAGCACGGTGGTCAACCGTTGTATCCTGTCCATGGTGGCCGAATGCGAGGAGCTGATGGCTGCCAACCCCACGGCTCGTATCCACAACGATGTGAGCGAGGCACTGCAGTACTATCTGAACAAAGACTGGGAGGGCAAGGTCAAGGAGAGCAGTCGCCATGAGGACCGTCGTCGTATCAGCGAGTTCAATAATCG
This sequence comes from Prevotella sp. E15-22, assembly GCF_023204875.1. Taxonomy (NCBI): domain Bacteria; kingdom Pseudomonadati; phylum Bacteroidota; class Bacteroidia; order Bacteroidales; family Prevotellaceae; genus Prevotella; species Prevotella sp. E15-22. The sequence goes on along the minus strand of NZ_CP096247.1, from coordinate 1,099,558 downwards.
CAACACCCACCCTGAACGCCTGATGAAGGTGCTGTTCAACGACCAGCAGTGGGCGGCCGACAGCATTCATCGTCACACCCTGATGCGCCAGCTCTTCGAGATGGTCATCAACATGCAGAGTCACGACAACGCGCCCATCGACCTCATCAACATCTTTACGCCTGAGGAGCGCTACGACCAGTGGCGCATCAACAACGTGGGATGGTATGTGCGTTATGCCAACTCGCCCATGACCGACAACAACATGCCTTTCAGTCAGTATAACCTCCTGACGAACATCATCCAGACGGCCGACACCTGCGTAGCCCTGGGCAAGCCTCAGGCCACCATGCGCTTTGGCCACGAGGTGTGCGTGATGCCCCTGGCCTGCCTCATGGAGTTGGGCGACTGTAACGCCAGCATTGAAAACATCGACGAGCTCGACCTTCACTGGCAGAACTACAAGATCTTCCCCATGGGCTGCAACATCCAACTCATCTTCTACAAGCCCAAGAAGGGCACGGGCGACATCCTGGTGAAGGCGCTGCTCAACGAGCGCGAGATGACATTGCCCGTTCAGTCCACAGCCACTCCTTATTATTATAAGTGGACCGATGTACGCCAGTATTGGACCAACAAGCTCAATCAGTTTAACGCAAAATAATCAAACAGGAAAGAAGCATTTTTATAAATATGAAAAGGTTTTATTTGCTCATATGCTTTTTGCTCACGGCCAGTATCACGGCCTTGGCTCAGACGTTCACCAGTAAGCCGAAACTGGTGGTGGGCGTAGTTGTCGACCAGATGCGCTGGGACTATCTCTCACGCTATTACGACCAGATGCCCTATGGCGGACTCAAACGCCTTATCAACGATGGCTATTCGATAAACAACTGCCTCATCAACTATGTGCCCACCATCACGGCCATTGGCCATTCGTCCATCTATACTGGCACCACCCCAGCCTATCACGGCATCTGTGGCAACTCCTTCTATGTGGATGGCGAACCTGTGGGCTGCGTGGCCGATGATAACTACCAGACCGTGGGTTCCGACACCAAGAGGGGACAGTCGTCACCCCATCTGCTGCTGGCTTCGACCATTGGCGACCAGTTGCGCCTGCACACTGATTTCCGCTCGAAGGTGATTGGTGTCAGTTATAAAGACCGTGCAGCCATTCTGCCTGCTGGTCGCAGTGCCAATGCGGCCTATTGGATGGACAACACTGCTGGCTGCTTCGTCACCAGCACCTACTACATGAACGAGTTGCCAGACTATGCCAAGGACGTTAACGCCCAGATGGCCAAGAACAAGGAGGTGAAGGCCTTGGGCAAGGACATCAACCTGAGTCCTGTTTGCGGCCATCTCATCACCGATATGGCCATCGCAGCCATCAAGGGCGAGAATCTGGGGCGCAACGGCACCACCGATATGCTCTGCGTGAGCTATTCGCAGACCGATGCCATTGGACATAAGTGGGCCACGCGTGGCCAGCATACCGACGAGGCCTACATGGGACTCGACCAGGACATCAAGCGCCTGCTCTCGGTCCTCGATGCGCAGGTGGGCCACGAAAACTATCTGCTGTTCCTCACAGCCGACCATGGTGGCGCCCACAACTGGCAGTTCATGCAGGACCACAAGCTCAATGGCGGCAAGTGGCTCTATCAGGACCATCAGAAGCAGGCCGAGGCCTATATCGCCAAGAAACTGCATGCCACGAAGAACGTCATCAAGGACATCACCGTGTATCGCATCTACCTGGACCACCAGTCTATTGCCGAGCAGCATCTCAGCGTCTCTGACGTAAAGCAGTGCCTCACTGAGTACTTCCGAACAGCACCCAATGTGGTGCAGGTGGTCGACTACGAGAAACTGCGCACCAGCAGTCTGCCTGAGCGTCAGATGAACATGGCTCTCATGGGCTATCATCCTCGTCGTTCTGGCGACATGCTCATCATCGTCGAGCCTGGCTATTATGAGTATGGTGACTGGTCATCACCCGTTGGCACCACCCACGGCACCTGGAATCCCTACGATGCCCACATCCCCCTACTCTTCTACGGCTGGCACATCAAGCACGGCGAGAGCAGTCGTGAGGTGCATATCAACGACATCGCCCCCACCATCTGCCAGATGCTCCACATCCAGCAGCCTAACGCCTGCTCGGGCGAGGCTATCCTAGAGGTAATGAACAGCGCTGCGGCGCATTAAAAGTACGCTGCGACATTGTCGCAGCCACAAAAAAATAATAATTATGAAAAAAATCTTTTTAGCCCTCATGCTCATGCTGAGCCTCAGCGCCAGCGCCCAAAGTGCCGATAAACTCTACGACGAGGGCAAACAGTTGTTTGATGCCGAGCAATACGACAAGGCCGTGCCCAAACTCCAGGCGGCAGCCGACAAGGGTCACAAGAAGGCTCTCTATCGCCTGGGGCGCTGCTACGACAAGGGCTATGGCGTCAAGGAGAACGACAAGAAGGCCTTCGAACTCTATCAGAAGGCGGCGCGCCAGGACTATGCCAAGGCCATGTATCAACTGGGCAAGTGCTACCTCAAGGGCAAAGGCGTTACTGCCAATGCCGACGAGGCCAGGAAATGGATCAAGCGTGCTGTGAACGACCCCAAGAACGGTCCTGACATCCTCAAGGACCTGCGCAAGGCCAAGGCCGACGGCGAGGAGGCTGCCAAGATTCTCACGCTGATTGGCAAGTAAATGAATCAATGAATAAATTAGTATATCACCTCGTAGCTTTCTGGGTGGTGGCCGTATGGGGCACCACCTTTATTTTCACCAAACTGCTACTCATGGCAGGACTCACAGCGGCACATATCTTTGTGCTACGCTTCATCATTGCCTACGTGCTGCTGCTCATCTATTTCCTGCCCAAGAAGACGTTCCGATGGTTTGCCTCGTCGTGGAAAGACGAGCTGACCATGATGGGACTGGGCATCACTGGCGGCTCCATGTATTTTCTCACAGAGAACAGTGCGATGAACTACACCACAACCACCAACACGGCCCTCATCGTCTGTCTCAGTCCACTGTTTGCCACGGCTCTCATCTCCGTGTTCTATCGCTCACAGCGACTGCATGGCATCCAGATAGTGGGCACGCTGATGGCAGCGCTGGGCGTGAGCGTGGTGGTACTCAATGGCCATTTCGTGCTCCATCTCTCACCCCTGGGCGACACCCTGGCCTTCTGTGCCTGCCTCTGCTGGGCCTTCTATTCACTACTGATGATTCCAGCCAGCCAGCGCTATCGCACAAGCTTCATCACGCGCAAGGTGTTCTTCTATGGCCTGCTGTCCATGATCCCCTATTTCATCCTCTTCCCAGACTTTCCCTCGCCCAGTCTGGTGTTCCGTCCCGATGTGCTGGCCAACCTGCTGTTTCTGGGTTGCGTGGCCTCCATGCTGTGTTTCCTGGCGTGGAACTGGGCCATCAAGAAGATTGGAGCCGTGGCAGCCACCAACTACGTGTATTTCAACCCCGTCACCACCGTACTCTTTGCCTGGCTCATCCTGTCGGAGCGTATCACCCTCTACTTCACCATCGGCACCATTCTCATCCTCACAGGCATGTTTCTGAGTAACAAGGTGAAGAAGTAAGACGGAAAATCCATATAAATATGGATATGGAAAGCAGAAAAAAAGCAGTACCTTTGCAGCCGAAAAAGAAAAGAAGCAAAGAAATGACCCAAAGATACCTGTTACTAGCGCTGACACTTGCCCTGATGATGCCACTGCACGCACAGCAGCAACGCAACATGAAGGCAACTGTGGAGTACCTGGCGTCGGAAGAGTTGGGCGGCAGATTCCCTGAGTCGAAGGGCGACACGCTGGCCTCAGCGTTTTTGACAGACCAGTTGCGAAGCATGAAGTTGAAGCCCATCCTGAAGGAGAAAGGAGCGAAAGCCTTCTTCCACGACTTCTCGTTCAGTAAGAAAAACATCGTCAGCGACAGCACAACCACATACAAGACCCACAACATCGTGGCAGTGCTGCCTGGCAAGGACAAACAGCTGAAGAACGAATATATCGTGGTGGGCTCACACTACGACCATCTGGGCATGGGCGGACAAGGCTCAGGCTCACGCAGACCAGACACCCTGGGCGTGCATCCTGGTGCCGACGATAATGCCAGCAGCGACGCCGTGGTGCTGGAGTTGGCCAAATACTTCAAGAAGAAAGGCACGAAAAGAAGCATCATCTTCATGTTTTTCGGCGCCGAGGAGCAAGGACTCGTAGGTTCGAAAGCATTCGTGGAATGGATGAAGCACGAGAGCAACGAGCGCATCAACCTGCCCAAGGACATCAAAGGCATTGTGGCCATGGTGAACCTCGACATGGTGGGACGCATGCGCGACGATGCCATGAGCGTGTCGGGCACAGGCACCAGTACCTCGTTCAAGTCCCTGGCCGAGCAGGTGGGCGAGCAGACAGGCCTGCACATCAGTTGCACGCCAGACGGCTATGGCCCCAGCGACCAGGCCTCGTTTGTGGCAGCCAACATCCCTGTGCTCTATCTCACCACAGGCGGACACATGGAGTATCACACACCAGCCGACAAGCCAGCCACGCTGAACTACGACGGCATGCAGCAGACGCTGACCTATGCCCAGGAACTCATCAGCAGGGTGGCCAGCATGCCCCAGACACCCGATTTCATCAACGTGCCAGGCAATGGCGACATGAAGCACGCCAAGTTCAAGGTGACCCTGGGTCTGATGCCCGATGTGACCGGCGCCAGCACCATACCAGGTCTGAGGGCCGACATCGTAGTAGCAGGAAAGCCAGCCCACAACGCAGGCATCAAGAGCGGCGACATTATTCAGGAGATCAACGGTAAGCCCGTGAAGAACATCGAGGAATATATGGAGCGCCTGGCCGAGTTGAAGGCAGGCACCGTGGTCCCTGTGAAGGTGCTTCGCGGCAATCAAACCATCAAGTTTCAAGTTCACTTAAGAACCGATAAGTAATGAAAAAGACCGTCTACTGGACATTAGCCATCGTCATCACACTGGCCCTGAGCGTTTATCAGCGCATAACAGGTCCCACCCACCCCAAGAAGGTGACGATTGAGCTGAATGGCCAGCAATATAAGATGAAACTGCCCAGGAGTGGCGTGCGAACAGACGAGATTGTCACCCTGAGCGACGTGCCAGCCGAGGCCAACGCCCAGATACACTACCGTCGATATCCCTCACACGATGACTTCTCGACCAAGGCGTTCACATGGCAGGACAGCACCTGGCAGGCCACCCTGCCCGTTCAGCCCGTGGCAGGCAAGCTGCAGTATTACATCACCGTGAACAACCACAACTATCCCTCCGACGAGCCACTGGTGATACGCTTTCGCAACGACGTGCCAGCCTACATCCTGGTGCCCCATATCCTGCTGATGTTTGCAGCCATGCTGTTTGCCGTCTACACACTGTTGCTGGTAATCACACAACAGAAATACAAGAGATGGCTGAAGCTCACTACGCTAACCCTGTTTGCTGGCGGCTTCATCCTGGGTCCCATGGTGCAGCACGAGGCCTTTGGCCCCTGGTGGGCAGGCTTCCCCTTCGACACCGACCTCACAGACAACAAGACCCTCATCTCGCTCCTGTTCTTCCTGCTGGCCTTGGCCACCAGGAAGTGGAAATACAACAGATGGGTGGTGGCCCTGGCCGTGATGGTGATGATAGCCGTGTTCACCATTCCCCACAGCGCCAACGGATCGGAGTATAACTACGAGACCCAGCAGTTGACCACTGGCAGCAACTAAGAAGAAGAAATATAATTAAAACAAAAAAAATAGTAGAGATGAAACTGAGAAAATTTTGGACCATGATGGCAGCCGCAATAGCCATCACCGTAGGTATGAGTTCATGTGGCAGCGACGACGACAATCAGGAGGCTGCTGTAGCCGCCCAGGTGGCAGGCGCATTCAATGGTCATGAGGTGCTGACCGTCAGCGCTGGCGGCAGCAATACCGACTTCATGCGCGATACAACCTACACATTCCCCAAGGCCACAGACACCACTATCGACCTTGTCATCCCCGCCATGGACGATATGGGTCACATGTCAATCCCAGCCCTCACCGTCAAGGGTATCAGTCTGACCACCAATGGCAAGACCATCAATGGCACCCTCGACTCATACGCAGGCAAAGCCATCGTCTCTGACAGCATCGAGAAGGCATTCACAGTAACCGACCTCGTGGTGGTGTTCAGCGACAAGGCAGCAGTGGTAACCTATACATTGAAATACGGCAACATGCCATTCCCCTTTGCCGGACAGTTTACTGGAGAAAAAAATTAAGGGGTGGCACACTCTTTTCATAGCAAATCAGTCATAGCCAGCGTGGTGTTATCCATGCTGGCTATTGGCGTCTCTGCACAGGGCGTACGCGACTCCATAGAGCTGGAACAGGTGGTGGTGACAGCCTCCCAATCGCCCAAGGCCCTGAAGGACGCCCCTGTGGTGACACGCCTCATCACCCTGCACGACATCAAGATGGCCGATGCCACCAACATCCAGGACCTGCTCACACAAGAGATTCCAGGATTGGAGTTTGGCTTTGCCATGGGTCAGGAAACCTCGCTCAACATGAGTGGCTTTGGTGGCAATGCCGTGCTGTTTCTGGTCGACGGCGAGCGCATGGCAGGCGAGACGCTGAACAATATGGACTATACGCGCATGAACATGGACAACGTGGGACGTATAGAGATCGTAAAAGGCGCCTCATCAGCCCTCTACGGCTCGAATGCCGTGGGTGGCGTCATCAATATCATCAGTCGCGAGAACATAGAGCCCTGGACGGCCAATGTCAACACACGCTACAGCGATTTCGGCCACGAATGGCGCCATGGAACCACCTTCTCGTTCAACACCAAGAAATGGAACTCGCAAACCAGTTTCCAGCACACCAGGATCAACCCTGTTGACCTGCCCAAGCGCCATTCGGCCATGGAGATAGCGCTGGAGCGACTGAAACAGGCGCAGGGACTGCCCTACGACTCGACCGTGTTCATCGACGACTCGAATCTGAGCAGACTCTTCGGCCAGAAGACCTACAACGTGAAAGAACGACTGACATGGCGCGCCACAGACCACCTGACACTGACAGGACGAGGCAGCTATTTCTTTCGCACCAGCGAACGCGACACATACGACTATCATTTCAACGCCTATAGCGCAGGTCTGAAGGGCAAGTACGTATGGAACCACGAAAGGAGTATGGAGCTGTCGTATGCCTACGACCAGTACGACAAGGCCAACTTCACCCCCGACGGCAAGCGCACCCACGACCACGACTACAGCAACCAGCAGCACGTGGTCCACGCACTGTACAGTCAGGCCTTTGGCAAGAACAGTCTGATTGTGGGTGCCGACCTGATGCACGACTACCTCTCCACCTATCAGTTCATCGACAATGCCAGTCACACGCAAAACAACATCGACGGCTATGTGCAGTTCGACTGGAACATCACCGACCAACTGAACATCGTGGGCAGCATGCGCTACGACTATTTCTCAGCCTCCAAGCAAAAGGCCTATACAGAACGCTTCGCCGTGGTGTATAAGTTGCCCTGGGCCACCCTGCGTGCCAACTACGCCAGCGGCTTTCGTGCCCCCACGCTGAAGGAGATGTACATGTACTTCGACATGGGCAACATGGGCTATATGATCCTGGGCAACCCCAACCTGGAGCCAGAGAAGAGTCACAACTACAACATCGCCATAGAGCGCACCAATCACATCAGCAACGGTGGACTGCTCGACGGGCGCTACAGCTTCACGCTGGTGGGCTATTGCAACCGCTTCAACAAGCGCATCACCACCATCGACGGAGGCCTCTACAACGGCATGGAGAGTGCGGTCTACTGGAACGAGGACGGCGTCACCGTATGGGGACTGGATGCCAGCATGGGACACGTATGGGACTGCGGTCTGTCGTTGAAGTTCAACTACGCATGGATGCACGAGACAGGCAACGTCATCAACTCACAGTTTGACCAGCCACGCTCCCACTCCATGACCTGGCGCCTGGGCTACGATCATCGTTTCTCGTGCCACTACGCACTGGATGCCTCACTCTCAGGGCGCCATCTGGGTAAGCCACAGTCAGGCCGCAAGGACGTTGACCAGGGCTATACCATCTGGAAACTGATGCTGCAGCACCACATCTGGCGCGGCATCAACATCAACACCGCTGTTGACAACCTGCTGAACTACAAGCCCAAGGCCTACTATTACAGTTCGCCCCTCACCACAGGACGCTCAGTGAGCATCGGACTGTCAATAGACCTGGACAGAATATGATAAGACACAAAAAAAGGCTGGAGCACTGCCCCAGCCTTTTTTTATTTTGCACGTATCAGCTTACTTGGTGGTATCAGTGAAGGTAGCCACGCGGTTGAAGTCGATCTCGTCGAAGAGCTCGCTCGTAGCACCCATGCCCTGCACCGTCAGGCGACCCTCAGCAATGCCATAGCGACTCACCAGCACCTTCTTCACAGCGTTGGCACGCGCCTCAGAAAGCTTCTGGTTCAACTCAGGGTTACCCTCAGGAGAAGCATAGCCCTTGATCAAGATCTTCGACTCAGGATGGTTCTTCATATACTTGGCAACCATGGCCACGCTAGCCATCTGGGCAGCATCCACAGTACTCTTGCCCTGACCGAAGATAACGGTAGGCTGCAGCACGTTGTTGTTCACCACCTTAGTCACAGTCGTCACCGTAGGCTTCACCTTCTTGGCAGCCTCCAGGTCGTCCTGCAGCGTAGCAATGGTCTTGTCACGCTCAGCCACCTGCTTGTTCTTAGCCACCACCTGAGCCTGCAGGTCGTTGATGCGATTGTTCAGGGCGTCAATCTCGCGCTGGTTGCGCAACTCAGCAAACTTAAAGTTGTGCGTGCCGTTGCAGTTGCTGAACTTATAGTTGAAGCCAGCAGTCAGCTGCACACCAGAACGGTTCACGTTGAAGCGCACCTCGTTGGTGTTGGTGAGGTTGTAGTTGATGGCAGGCTCGATATAGAACTGCCAAGCCTTCTTCTCGCCAAGGTTGAAGGTAAAGTCAAGACCAAACTTCGACACCATATCGTTGGCACGAGCCAGCTTCGTATCGAACACATGGTTCCAGCCCAGACCAGCCAAGGCAACAACTTCGAAATGACGAGGCTCACCCAGATAGCCACCAAACCAGTTACTCAGGTTCAGCGTTCCCAGCAGGTCAACACTTGTGCCCTTCACGGTCTTCGCATCACTCCAGTCGAAAGCCTTGTCACGCAGGAACACCTCACCAGAGATCATCCAACCCGTTACAGGAGTCCAGTAACGACCCAGACGCAAACCAACCGATGGGTTCAGGTTCTTCAGAACATCGCTGTTTTCGGTTGTCTTCATACCTATGCCAGCATTCACACCCACATACCAGTTGTCACAGATGTTGCTCTCCTCGAGAGCCTCTTGGGCATTAGCCTGTAGCGCAAAAAGAGCTACGGTCGCCATCAAAATTGTTTTTTTCATAACGATTAGAAAATTAATAGATAATATACTGTTTACAGTTTCACCTCGTTAATAATCTTGGCACCCTCCTTCAGGGCCTCCATGTTCAGGGGAATCAGTCCATGGTGGCGCTCAGGAAGCGTCTTGTAGAGTGCTTTCTCCACGCCTTTGTCGCTCACCACAGGAGCCACCTTCAGGAGTCCACCCAGCACAATCATGTTAAAGACCTTACCATTCTTCATCTCGGCAGCCTTGTCCATAGCGTTCACCTCATAGATAGTGATGTCCTTACGCGTGGGCTTGTTGATGATGCCAAAGCCGTCGTAGATCAGGATGCCACCAGGTTTGATCTTGGGTTCAAACTTCTCGAGCGAAGGCTGGTTGAGCACCACGGCGATGTCGTACTTGCTCAGGATGGGCGAAGAGATACGCTCGTCGCTCACAATCACCGTCACGTTAGCCGTACCACCACGCTGCTCAGGACCATAGGCAGGCATCCAAGTCACCTCCTTGTCCTCCATCAGTCCACTATAAGCCAGGATCTTACCCATTGAGAGCACGCCCTGACCTCCGAAACCACTGATAATTATTTCTTTTTTCATAACTTCTTACGTCTTACTTCTTACATCTTACTTCTCACCCGTTGTATCCTTCAGGTCACCCTTGGGATAGAAGGGGAACATGTTCTCCTTCATCCATTCGTTAGCCTTGGCAGGCGAGAGCTTCCAACCGCTGTTACAGGTAGACACAAACTCCACCAGTGAAGAGCCTTTGCCAGCCATCGAAGCCTCAAAAGCCTTGCGCAGTGCCTTCTTAGCCTTGTTGATAGAGGCCACACTCTCCACACTCTGACGAGTGACGTAGCATGTACCCTCGAGCTGAGCAGCGATATCAGCCATCTTCAGGGGATAGCCATGAATCTGGGGATCACGTCCGTAAGGACAGGTAGAGGTCTTCTGACCCACCAGTGTGGTAGGAGCCATCTGACCACCCGTCATACCATAGATAGCGTTGTTAACGAAGATAATCACGATGTTCTCGCCACGGTTCAGGGCGTGAATGGTTTCGCAAGTACCGATACAAGCCAGGTCGCCATCACCCTGATAAGTAAATACCAGTCGGTCGGGCCAGCAGCGCTTGATACCAGTGGCCAGTGCAGGTGCACGACCGTGGGCAGCCTCCTGCCAGTCGATATCAATATAATTATAGGCGAAGACAGCACAGCCCACAGGCGATACGCCAACGGCCTTGTCTTCCATACCCATCTCTTCGATGACTTCGGCAATGAGCTTATGTACCACGCCATGGCTACAGCCAGGACAGTAGTGCATATTGTTGTCGTTCATCAGCGTCGGCTTTTTGCAGACGATGTTCTCTGGTTGAGCAATGCTCTTCCTCAATTGCGACTCGGCATAGTTGGAGCAAGCTCCACTCTGCTCTCGCTGCTCATTCGGTTGAACTATTTGATTTCTATCCATTGTTCTTTTCTTTTTCTAGGCTATCCTAGGCATTCCTAGGCTATCCTAGGTAATCCTAGATTAATTTCTTTAAAGCCTCAACAATTTCCTCAGGATCGGGCACGATGCCACCCAGACGGCCAAACTGCTCAACGGGCACGGCACCATTCACAGCCAGACGCACATCCTGCACCATCTGACCAGCATTGATCTCGGCCACCAGGATGCCCTTCACCTTCTTCGACAGCTCAGCAATCTGCTTCTCTGGGAAGGGGAACAGCGTGATAGGACGGAACAGACCCACCTTGATGCCCTGTTCGCGAGCAATCTCCACACTCTTCTCAGCAATACGGGCGGCAGAGCCGAAGGCCACGATAGCATACTCAGCATCGTCCATCTGCTGCTGTTCAAAGCGTACCTCATTCTCCTGAATCTTGCGATACTTCTCCTGCAGCGCCAGGTTGCGCTTCTCCATAGCCTCAGGCTTCAGTTCCAGCGAGGTGATCACCACACGCTCACGGTTCTTGGGTTTACCCGTAGAAGCCCAGGGACACTCCTTGATTACCTCCTCGTCAGTACGACGGGGCTTGAAAGGAGGCAACACCACCTTCTCCATCATCTGACCGATAACACCATCACTCAGAATCATGGCAGGGTTGCGATACTTGAAGGCCAACTCGAAGGCCAGGTCCACGAAGTCAGCCATCTCCTGCACAGAAGAGGGCGCCAGGACAATCACCTTGTAGTCGCCATTACCACCACCACGCGTAGCCTGGTTATAGTCGCCCTGTGAAGGCTGGATAGTGCCCAGACCAGGACCACCACGCTGCACATTAATAAACACACCAGGTACCTCGGCACCAGCCATATAGGTGATACCTTCCTGCATCAAAGCAATACCAGGCGACGATGACGACGTCATGGCACGTTTACCAGCGCCAGCAGCACCATACACCATATAAATAGATGCCAGCTCGCTCTCAGCCTGCACCACCTGCATACCAGTGGTTTCCCAGGGCTTCAACTCAGCCAGTGTCTCAATCACCTCACTCTGCGGAGTAATAGGATAGCCGAAATAGCCGTCGCATCCGCATCGAATAGCAGCGTGGGCAATAGCCTCGTTGCCTTTCATCAACACAACTTCTCTTTTTTCTTCAGCCATAGCTTATTCCTCCACTTTTTTACGATACACGGTAATACAGCCATCTGGGCAGACAATGCCACACGATGCGCAGCCCACACAGGCTTCCTCGTTGACAGCCTCCACAAAGGGATAACCGTGAAGATTAACTTTGTTGGCCAGGGCGATAACCTTCTGAGGACATGCAATGATACACAATTGGCATCCCTTGCATCTCTCGGTATCGACCACAATAGCACCTTTTAATTTTGCCATAATGTATTTGTTTGATGCATTTAAATCCAAAATTCAATGTGCAAAGGTACTAATTTATAGGGAAAATGCAAAAGAAAAGTGTTTTTTTTCGAGCGCAACAGCGATTATCTGAAAAATTATTCAGAGGCTATACAGAAAAGATATCGGGGGAACCAATTGGCTCCCCCGATATCTGCTTTAAATGATGATTTTAAAGACCTTTGTTACGAAGTGTGACGCCCAGAAGCATCATGTAGGTATCATACTGTTTATCATTGAGTACCTGTCGCATCTGTTGAGCATCCTTGCGCACGGCCTGATGAATCAGGTGATGGCGCTTAAGGCCTCTGGATGTTGCAGCTTCCTGCACTTCGTCATTGAAGCAGTCTTGAATCACTTGCACAGCCTCCATCTGATTAGCATCGAGATCCAACTTGACTGCCAGGCGATGCATGTCGAAACTCATGTCGTAATTAATTGGTTGACGATTAAATTTGTTACTCTCTGAAGTCTCGGCATAACTAACTGCAAACATCATCATTGTTACCACTGATAATACAATCTTCTTCATAATTCGTTTCCTTTCCATTTTTTAGTTTTGTTATTACTATCGTTTTGTTATCCTGTTCTGTCTTTTTGACGTGACAGGCTTCGGAAAGTTTAAACCAACCTAGAATAAAAAAGTTTTGTACACAGCCAAAACACCGATAAACAGAGGGGTTTCAGAGGGATAAAAAATTCCGCAGGACGCTTGTCCTACGGATTATACATATCCTTGCAATAGAAGGCCATGATATCGTCGAGCATGCGCTTGGCCTCGACAGCCGGACTGTCGGGGTCAAGCTCAATCGCTTTGATATAGCAGTTAATGGCCTCGTGCCATTTGGATTCCTTACGAAAGGCATTGCCCTTCTCATACCATTCCTCTGCAGTCATTACTTATAATATTCTTTTCTGCCTGCAGCCAGTGTATTCTTCATCAGCGAACAGATGGTCATAGGACCCACGCCACCAGGCACAGGTGTGATGAACGAGCACTTAGGAGCCACCTCGTCAAACTTCACATCACCAGTCAGACGGAAACCACTCTTGCGCGTTGCATCAGGCACACGCGTAGTACCAACATCCACGATCACGGCACCATCCTTCACCATGTCAGCCGTCACAAACTCAGGACTGCCAATGGCGGCGATGATGATATCCGCAGCGCGGCACTCCTCCTTCAAGGTCTTCGAGCGCGAGTGACACACTGTCACGGTCGAGTCACCATACTGCTTCTGCATCATCAGCTGAGCCATGGGTTTACCCACGATGTTCGAGCGACCCAGGATCACACACTTCTTACCAGAAGTCTCAATGCCATAGCGCTTCAGCAGCGTAATGATACCCAGCGGCGTAGCCGAGATGAAGCAAGGCAGACCAATGGCCATGCGACCCACGTTGATGGGATGGAAGCCATCCACATCCTTACGATAGTCGATAGCCTCAATAATCTTCTGCTCGTCGATATGCTTGGGCAAAGGCAACTGCACGATGAAGCCATCCACATCGTCGTCCTTGTTCAACTTATCCACACAGGCCAGGAGCTCCTCCTCCGTGATGTCGTCCTCATAGCGGATGAGGGTCGACTTAAACCCGCAGGCCTCGCAGGCCAGCACCTTGTTCTTCACGTAGGTCTCCGAGCCACCGTCGTGGCCCACCAACACAGCAGCCAGATGGGGCTGTTTGCCACCCTTGGCCATGATCTCTTTCACCTCTTCGGCAATCTCAGCCTTAATCGCCGTTGCCGTTGCTTTTCCGTCAATCAGTTGCATATCATTAAGTCTTTTAAAGTTCTTATAATCGTTAAGGACCTTAAGGGCGCGAACGTCCTTAAGGTCCTTATCACATGCGACATCAGGGTCGCTTCATATTCTTCATGGCAGCAGCCATCTGCGCCATCTTTCCTCGGTCCATGCCAGACACCATCTTCATCATCTTCTTGGTCTGGTCAAACTGCTTCAGCAGTCGGTTCACCTCCTCAAGTTTAGTGCCAGAGCCCTTGGCAATGCGCAACTTCCTGCTCTGGTTGATGATATCCGGATTAGAGCGCTCCTTGGGCGTCATCGAGTTGATGATAGCCTCGATACCCTTAAACGCATTATCATCGATATCCACATCCTTCAGGGCTTTACCCACGCCAGGAATCATGCCAGCCAGTTCCTTGATGTTACCCATCTTCTTGATCTGTTGGATCTGGTTCATAAAGTCGTTGAAGTCGAACTTGTTCTTGCGGATCTTCTTCTCCAGCTCCTTAGCCTGCTTCTCGTCAAACTGCTGCTGGGCGCGCTCCACCAGTGAAACCACGTCACCCATACCCAGGATGCGGTCAGCCATACGCTCAGGGTGGAACACGTCGATGGCCTCCATCTTCTCACCCGTTCCCACGAACTTAATAGGCTTCGTCACCACAGTGCGGATACTCAGGGCTGCACCACCACGCGTGTCACCATCAAGTTTGGTGAGCACCACGCCGTCAAAGTCCAGGCGGTCGTTAAACTCCTTGGCTGTGTTCACAGCATCCTGACCAGTCATCGAGTCGACCACGAACAGGGTCTCATTCGGATTGATGGCCTCCTTCAGGTTGGCAATCTCGTTCATCATCTCCTCGTCCACAGCCAGTCGGCCAGCAGTATCTACGATGACCACGTTATAGTTCTCCTGCTTAGCCTTGCGGATAGCATTCTGAGCAATCTCCACCACGTTCTTGTTGCCCTCCTCGGTATAGACATCCACACCAACGGTCTGAGCCACCACCTTCAACTGCTCGATGGCAGCAGGACGATACACGTCACAAGCCACCAGCAGGGGGTTCTTGTGCTGACGCTCCTTCAGCATCTTGGCCAGCTTACCCGTGAAGGTAGTCTTACCAGAGCCCTGCAGACCAGACATCAGGATGATGGCAGGACGGCCCTCCAGGTTCAACTCAGCAGCCTTACCACCCATGAGTTCAGTCAACTCATCGTGCACAATCTTCACCATCAACTGACTCGGTTTGATAGCTGTGAGCACGTTCATACCCATAGCCTTCTGCTTCACCGTATCAGTAAACTGCTTGGCCACCTTATAGTTTACGTCAGCATCCAACAGGGCGCGACGCACATCCTTCAAAGTCTCGGCAACGTTAATCTCGGTGATCTTTCCCTCACCCTTCAATATCTTGAACGACCGTTCCAGTCGTTCACTTAAATTCTCAAACATATTTTATAATTGCAATTATTGGGGTGCAAAGGTAGTAAAAAAAAAGCATTTGCGAAAGAAAATCAAGCGATTTCTTTCACCAGACTCACCCCACAACCATGTCCACCGTAAAATCATGCGCATCCACAGGCACCTCAGGCACCCTTTGGAAAGGCCAGCAAACACCCATTTTCCTGGCCTGCGGCACCAGTGGCAGGAAACGGTCGTAATAGCCCTTTCCACGCCCCAGTCTGTGTCCTGCGGCATCAAACGCCATGCCAGGCACCAGCACCACATCAATGGTGTCATATGCCGTGAACGACTCGCCAACAGGTTCCAGCAAGTGATAAGGCCCCTCAGCCAGGTCTTCTTCCGGCGAGAAGCGGCGCAATTCCATCCTCTCACCATCCAGCACCTTGGGCAGCACCACCGTATGGCCATGCTCCACCAACTGCTCCACCAACGGGCGGATATCCACCTCATCAGGCAGCGACCAGAACGCCATGATGGTTTTGGGTGAGGGGTTAAGGGTTAAAGGTGAAGGGTTAGAGGTTAGAATTAGGCGTAATTGATCCGCAAGCTTTTCCACCACCTCTTTTGACAGCCTTGCCAATTGCTCCTCGTGCTGTTTCTTAGCCTCGCGCATCTGGGCACGCAGCAAGGGTTTGGTGTTCGCCCCATTCCTGGCCGAAAACTCGCACCCACAGTATTGCTGGTTATAAAACTGATTCTCCTTGAGCAGTTGGTTACGACGCTCCTGGAGTCCACCCTTGCGCCAGTTCTGTGCCCAGAACAGCGGTGAGGGACTATCCTCCGATTTCACAGTTTCCTGCGCTATCAGTCCAGCCCGTTCAATCTGCTCCAAACTCTTCCAGCGACTCGAAGCCAGCGTGGTGGCAAAATAGCGGAACCCCAGTTCCTTGGCCTTGCGAGCCGTCTCAGTGAGTCGCAGCGTGAAGCACATTTCACATCTGCCTCCACGTTCAGGCTCGTTCTCCAGTCCACAGACACCCTTGCGCCACGCCCCATGGTCATAATCCCCATCAATCCAGTCGATGCCTAAGCCCTCAGCATGGCGCTTACTCTCATTCTTGCGAATCTCATATTCCTCGCGCGGCCAGATGTTCGGATTAAAATAAAAGATGGTAGGGCGCACCCCATTGTTGAGCAACCACTCAACAATGGCCGATGAACATGGTGCACAGCAAGCATGCAGCAGCACCTTCTCACACCCTTCAGGAATCAAAATAGCCGGCTGTTTCAACTCTCAGTTCTCCTAAAGTCCTCTGGCTTTCCAAATACGTTCTTTGGCAGCATTGATCTCTTGGAATTTCTTTTCAGCAGCCTTGCGCACATCATCACCCAGTGCAGCCACACGGTCAGGATGATGCTCCAGGGCCAACTTACGATAAGCCTTCTTCACCTCAGCATCACTGGCATCAGCACTTACGCCCAGCACCTTATAGGCATCCTCCAGCGAGTTGCCCTCCAGGTGCAGCATGGCATCCACCTCCTGAGGCGACATCTGCATCCACTGAGCCACCTCCTTCAAGGCCATCACCTCCACCTGATCCACACGTCCATCAGCCTGTGTAATCATCACGAGGAAGTTCAGGAGTTGCAGGCGTCCAGAATAGTCCACATTCATCGCAATCTGCTGACAAGCCTGACGGATGCGTTCCCGATAGACACTTGCCCCCTGGCGATCCTGCTCAGCAAACAACTCGCGCATCACCTGATCACCCTGTTGGGCGGCAGACTCGCCAAAGTTCTGGCGCAGCATGCCACGCACCAGTTCCATCTCAGAATGCATCACCTTACCGTCAGCCTTCACGATATAGGCCGACAGCACCAGCATTGACAAAAAGAAACTATTGCGGTCGCCCTGTCGCGACTGCTCATTGTCCAGACGTATGGTATCAGCGCCCTCCTGAGAAGTAGCAGTATCAAACAGCGCCCCAACAACAAATCCGATGAGTCCACCCAACGGACCAAAGGCGCTCCATCCCAGATAGCCGCCTATCCATTTTCCAAAAGCCATATCAATTTTTTATCCTATGACATTCATCAGGAAATCGACAGCGCCATTCACGCCAAACTGCTTGACGTTCAGCGAGATGTCATAGTTGCGGGCATCCTGCCATTCACTTCCTGTAAACGTCTTTGTGTAGAGCTCACGACTGTAGTCGTTGTCAACGATCATGGCAGCCGCATCACTCTCTGAAATATCGTACTTCCGCCCGATACGCTTTTTCCTGCAGTCCACATCCGCATGAATGAAGATCTTCAGGGCGTTAGGATGATCGCGGAAGATATGGAAGCCACAGCGGCCCACAATGACGCACGACTCCTGATTGGCAATCTTCCTGATCACCTCCGCCTGTGCCTCAAACAACTGGCGTGAGGTCTCGTCATGCTCCTGACCACTATATTCAGCCTTGGCCATATACGAGCGATAGAACTGGGTGAAGTCATCACGCCACAAGGGGTTGCGGGCCTCAATCTTCTCTACCGCCTCTTCCACAATATTAAACCTGCGAGCCATCTCGTTGAGTATCTGCTTATCGAGAAGCTTCACATTGAGCCTACGGGCTAACTCGGCTCCAATCTCATGTCCACCAGTACCGAACTGTCGACTAATGGTGATAACAAATTTCTCCTCCTTATTCATAAGCATATAGATTAATAGGTTCTACGTAAAGTGTTTGTTCTGCCGCAAAGATAAGAAGAAAAAATGAAATTCACAAAGAAATCAGCTATTTTTTTCGAGGTACAGCGCACACATTTCTGCGCAGCGCTCACCATCCACACCAGCCGACACGATGCCACCTGCATAGCCAGCACCCTCACCGCATGGAAAGAGGCCTTCCACCTGCACATGCATCAGCGTCTCATTGTCGCGCACAATGCGCACTGGCGATGATGTCCTGGTCTCCATGGCAATCATCACAGCCTCGTTGGTCAGGAAGCCATGCGCCTGACGGCCAAACACCTTAAAGCCCTGTTGCAGGCGGTGCGAGATAGACTTCGGCAACCAGAAATGCAAGGGCGACGACACCAGTCCAGGGGCATACGAACTCCTGGGCAGGTCGTAACTCAGCTTACCGTTCACGAAGTCTGCCATGCGCTGTGCAGGCGCAGTCTGCTTCATATTGCCCTGCTGCCAGCACATCCGTTCCAGTTCCTCCTGGAAACGCATCATGGCCAGCGGGTCCCCACTCTCTCCCTCGGAAGACGGCAGAGAGGGCAAATCCTCCGGTCTCACCTCGACCACCATGCCCGAGTTACTCCATTGCGTGCCACGACTGGCAGGACTCATACCGTTCACCACCAACTGTTCAGGACCCGTGGCGGCAGGAATCACAAAACCGCCAGGACACATGCAGAACGAATACACGCCACGACCATCCACCTGGGTCACAAACGAATATTCAGCCGCAGGCAGCCATTGTCCCCTGCCCTCCTTACGGTGGTATTGAATCTGGTCAATCAACTGCGACGGATGCTCCAGGCGCACACCCACGGCAATGCCCTTCGCCTCCAAGTGGATCTTTGCCTCGTTCAGATAGCGGTACACGTCACGCGCCGAATGACCTGTAGCCAGGATCACTGGGCCCATAAACTCTTTCTCGCCAGCAATACAGCCTATCACCTTCTGATTTTCAAGTAACAGCCTTGTCATCTTCGTCTGAAAATGCACCTCGCCACCACAACGGATGATGGTGTTGCGCATAGCCTCAATCACCTGAGGCAGACGGTCGGTACCAATATGCGGATGCGCATCAGCCAGGATGTTGGTCGAAGCCCCATGCTGACAGAACACACGCAGGATCTTCTCCGTGTTACCACGCTTCTTCGAGCGCGTATAGAGTTTTCCGTCAGAATAAGCGCCGGCGCCACCCTCACCAAAACAGTAGTTGCTCTCGCCATCCACCTGTTGCGTACGCGAGATATTGGCCAGGTCCTTCTTGCGCTCATGCACATCCTTTCCACGCTCCAGCACAATGGGGCGAAGACCCAACTCAATGAGTCTGAGGGCCGCAAAGAGTCCGCCAGGACCAGCACCCACCACAATCACCTGTGGTTTGTTGCTCACATCCTGATAGTCCACATGCTCAAACTCATCCTCCGTGGGCAGCTCGTTCACATAGACCCTTACCTTCAGGTTCACGAAGATCGTACGCTGACGGGCATCTATCGAGCGCTTCAGTATGCGCACAGCCTTCAGCGCGCCCAGGGCCAGTCCCTGTTCCTCAGCAATATACTTGCGTAATTGGTCTGCGTTGGCCGCCACTTGCGGCAAAACGCGTAGTTGGTATTCATTCGTCATAATTCGGCTACAAAATTACGAAAAAAACAGTAAAATATGGGTATTATTGCAATTTATTTCCAATAAAACAGCTGTGTCGGAAAAAATCCAAAATAGTTTTGGTTTTTTACACACTTTATCGTACCTTTGCACCTTAGTAATATAACAGCAGATATGAAAGTACTCAAGTTCGGCGGAACCAGTGTGGGTTCCATAGAGAGCATCCTTAGCCTGAAACGCATTGTCGAGGCAGAAAAAACACCTGTCATCGTGGTGGTGAGTGCCCTGGGTGGCATCACCGACAAACTCATAGCCACCTCACGCTTGGCCCTGCAGGGCGACGAGCAGTGGAAGCACGAGTTTGAAGCCATGCGTTTGCGCCATCTCGATATGATTGACACGCTCTTCAAGGAGCAGAACAAGAACCAGCAGCTCACCGACACCATCAACTCCCTGTTCGACGAGTTGAAGTCTATTTACTACGGTGTCTTCCTGATTCACGACCTCAGCCCCAAGACCGAGGCAGCCATTGTGAGCTATGGCGAGCGCCTGAGCAGTCACATCGTGGCAGCCCTGATTCGTGGGGGCAAGCGCATGAACTCACGCGACTTCATCCGCACGGTGAAGAAGCAGGGCAAGCACGTGCTCGATGCCGAGCTCACCAACCAGCTCGTCAAGGAGGCCTTCCAGTGTGCTGCAACATTGTCGCAGCCTACAGTCGCTGTGGTTCCTGGCTTCATTGCACGCGATCGCGATACCAACGAGACCACCAACCTGGGGCGTGGCGGTTCCGACTATACCGCAGCCATCATTGCAGCGGCTCTCGATGCCGAGGTACTGGAAATCTGGACCGACGTGGACGGCTTTATGACAGCCGACCCACGCGTCATCAAGACCGCCTATACCATCAACGAACTGTCGTATGTCGAGGCCATGGAGCTCTGTAACTTCGGCGCCAAGGTGGTCTATCCCCCCACCATCTATCCTGTCTGTGTCAAAAATATCCCCATCAGGGTGAAGAACACCTTCAATCCTGAGCATCCAGGCACGATGATCAAGCAGAAGATCGAGAACGACTCGAAGCCCATCAAGGGCATCTCCTCTATCAGTGGCACCACCCTCATCACCGTCACGGGTCTTTCCATGGTGGGTGTCATCGGTGTCAACCGACGCATCTTCTCTACCCTGGCCCAGAACGGCATCTCAGTGTTCATGGTGTCACAGGCCTCGTCCGAGAACTCTACCTCTATCGGTGTGCGCGACGAGGATGCCAACCAGGCCGTGGATGTGCTTAATCAGGAGTTTGCCAAGGAGATCGAAACGGGCGCCATGTTCCCTATGCATGCCGAGAGTGG
Source organism: Prevotella sp. E15-22 (assembly GCF_023204875.1). Taxonomy (NCBI): domain Bacteria; kingdom Pseudomonadati; phylum Bacteroidota; class Bacteroidia; order Bacteroidales; family Prevotellaceae; genus Prevotella; species Prevotella sp. E15-22. Next base: position 1,078,360 of record NZ_CP096247.1, on the reverse strand, counting down.
CTTGGCCACCATCGCTATCGTGGGCGAGAACATGAAGCACACGCCAGGTATTGCCGGTAAGTTGTTCGGCACATTGGGCCGTTCGGGCATCAGTGTGATTGCCTGTGCCCAGGGTGCCTCCGAGACCAACATCTCGTTCGTGGTCGATGGCAAGTACCTGCGCAAGTCGCTCAACGTCCTGCACGACTCGTTCTTCCTGTCTGAATATAAGGTACTCAACCTCTTCATCTGCGGCATCGGCACCGTGGGTGGCAACCTCATCGAACAGATCCGTTCACAATACGAGACGCTGAAGGAGACACGCCAGCTGAAACTCAACGTCGTGGGCATTGCCTCGTCGAAGAAGGCCATCTTCAATCGCGATGGCATCGACCTGAGCAACTACCGCGAGCAGTTGCAGGACAGTAACATTGCCAACCTCAAGAACGAGGTCATCGGCATGAACATCTTCAATTCGGTGTTTGTCGACTGTACAGCCTCCGAGCAGGTGGCCAGTCTCTATCAGGACTTCCTCGACCATAACATTTCGGTGGTCACAGCCAATAAGATTGCGGCTTCATCGGCCTATGACAACTATGCCAAGTTGAAACAGACGGCCATGAAACGCGGCGTCAAGTTCCTGTTCGAGACCAACGTGGGAGCAGGACTCCCCATCATCGGCACCATCAACGACCTGCTGAACTCGGGCGACAAGATCCTGCGCATCGAGGCGGTTCTCAGTGGCACGCTGAACTTCATCTTCAACACCATCTCGAAGGAGATTCCTTTCTCCGAGACCGTACGACTGGCCAAGGAGAAGGGCTATAGCGAGCCCGACCCACGCATCGACCTCTGTGGCAAGGATGTCATCCGCAAACTGGTCATCCTCACGCGCGAGGCGGGTTATAAGGTGGAACAGGAGGATGTTGAAAAGCACCTCTTCATGCCCGATGCCTTCTTCGAGGGCTCACTGGATGATTTCTGGAAGAATCTCCCATCACTCGATACCGACTTTGAAGTACGTCGTCAGGAGCTCGACAAGGAACAGAAACGCTGGCGCTTCGTGGCCAAGATGGAGACCATCCCTGGCAGCGAGAACAATGAAAAGACGTTCAGCGCCTCGGTATCACTCGAGGCTGTAGGGCCCCGTCATCCGTTCTACGGACTCGAAGGCTCTAACAACATCGTACTGCTCACCACCGAGCGTTATAAGGAATATCCCATGCTCATCCAGGGCTATGGTGCAGGTGCAGGCGTCACTGCGGCAGGTGTCTTTGCCAACATCATGAGTATCGCCAACATCTAACCCACCGAGTCCATTCATCCTATAAAGACCCATCAAGACCCATGAAACATCTCATCATCCTCGGCGACGGCATGGCAGACCACAAGGTGGAACGCCTGGGAGGCAAGACCCTCCTGCAATATGCCCGTCCTGAATATATGAACCGACTGGCCAAGGCTGGTCGTACAGGTCGTCTCGTCACAGTGCCCGAGGGCTTCCCTCCTGGCAGTGAGGTGGCCAACACGGCCATCCTGGGCTACGACCTCAACCAGGTATACGAGGGACGCGGCCCACTCGAGGCAGCCTCTATCGGTTACGAGATGCAGGCCGACGATTTGGCCCTGCGCTGTAACATCATCACGCTCGAGGATGGTAAGATCATCACGCATAACGGCGGTAACCTCCAGACCGAGGATGCACGCGTACTCATCGACTATCTCAACGAGAACCTCGCCAAACCCATCAACGAGCAAGAGGGCTGCGAGCGCGTCAAGTTCATCTGTGGCATCCAGTATCGCCATCTGCTCATCATCAAGGGCGGCAACAAGCATATCCAGTGTGCCCCGCCCCATGATCATCCCAATGAGCCCTGGCGCAGACTCCTGGTAACCCCCGAGTCCTCTCTCGTAGGCAGCGACATTGTCGCTGCACGACGCACAGCGGCTCTTCTCAACGAGTTAATTTTGAAGTCACAGGAACTCCTCGCCCAGCACCCCTTCAACCAGGCGCGTGCGGCCCGTGGCGAGCGCCAGGCCAACAGCATCTGGCCCTGGAGCGGTGGCTATCGTCCCTCCATGCAGACGCTCATGCAGCAGTACCCCCAGATCCATTCTGGGGCGGTCATCTCGGCTGTCGACCTCATCCAGGGCATTGGCAAGTATGCTGGTCTGCGCATCATCAAGGTGGCAGGCGCCACCGGACTCGCAGACACCAACTACGAGGGTAAGGCGCAGGCAGCCATCGAGGCCCTGCAGCAGGACGACTTCGTGTTTGTGCATGTAGAGGCCACCGACGAGGCGGGGCATGACGGAGACCTCGACCTGAAGCTCAAGGCCATCGACTACCTGGACCAGCGACTCATCAAGCCCATTGTCGAGGCCTGCGAAAAGATGAGCGAGCCCGTATGCATCGCCATCCTGCCTGATCACCCCACCCCTGTGGAGCAGCGCATCCATGTCAACGAGCCCGTGCCCTTCCTTATCTATTATAAAGGAATAGAGCCCGACAGCGTGGAGCACTACGACGAGGAGTCATGCGTCACTGGTGGCTACGGACTCCTGCGCCTCCAGCAGTTTATGCAAGAATTCATGAAAATCAATTAAAATTCTCAATTGTCAATTCTTAATTGTCAATTATCAATTCTCAACTATATGAAATACTATAGCACCAATGGAAAAGCCCCTGTGGCTGACCTGCGCAAGGCCGTGGTAAAAGGCCTGGCCGAAGACCGCGGACTCTATATGCCCGAAGTGATTCACCAGTTGCCCAAGCAGTTCTTCACCGACATGCCGAACATGTCGTTCCAGGACATTGCCTTCAATGTGGCCAGTGCCTTCTTTGGCGACGATGTAGACCTGGACAGTCTGCAGGACCTGGTATACGACACCCTGCAGTTCCCCTGCCCTGTGGTCAAGGTCAAGGACCGCTCGGCCGAAGGACGCTTGCAAGGCAAGAATATCTACTCCCTGGAACTCTTCCATGGTCCCACCCTGGCCTTCAAGGATGTTGGTGCCCGCTTCATGGCGCGCCTGCTGCAGTATTTCCTGCGTCACGGCAGTTCATCCTTCCCCGTAAGCTGCAACAGTGTTGCAGCCAACAAGGAAGTCAACGTCCTTGTGGCCACCTCTGGCGACACAGGCTCTGCCGTGGCCAACGGCTTCCTGGGTGTCGAGGGCATTCATGTCTATGTACTCTATCCCAAGGGCAAAGTGTCACCCATCCAGGAGTGCCAGTTTACCACCCTGGGCAAGAATATCACAGCCATCGAGGTCGATGGTGTCTTCGACGACTGTCAGGCATTGGTCAAGAGTGCCTTCATGGACCAGGAACTCAACGAGCACATGATGCTCACCTCGGCCAACTCTATCAACGTGGCGCGTTTCCTGCCCCAGGCCTTCTATTATTTCAATGCCGTAGCACAACTCTCAGCCCTCGGCCATCAGCCCTCAGACATCGTCATCTGCGTTCCTTCCGGCAACTTCGGCAACATCTGTGCGGCCCTGTTTGGCCATCAGATGGGCATGCCCGTCAAGCGTTTCATCGCGGCTAATAATGCCAACGATATCTTCTATAATTATCTGCAGACGGGCCAGTACAACCCCAAGCCCTCTAAGCAGACACTGGCCAACGCCATGGATGTGGGCGATCCCTCCAACTTTGCCCGTATCATCAACCTCTATTCCCAGAACGGCAAACTGTCGCCCGAGGAGACCCACCAGCGCATCACCTCGCTCATCAGTGGTGCCACCTATAGCGACGAGCAGATCCGCGAGACCATGCGCCAGTGCTATAAGGAGACAGGCTATATCCTCGATCCTCACGGAGCCTGTGGCTATCGTGCCCTCGAGGAACAACTCAAGCCCGGCGAGATCGGCGTGTTCTGCGAGACGGCCCATCCGGCTAAGTTCAAGGAGAAGGTCGACGAGATCCTGGGCATCGACGTGGAGATTCCTGAGCGTCTGGCAGCCTTCATGAAGGGCCAGAAGCAAAGTGTGCCCATGACCAAGAACTTTGATGACTTTAAGAAATACTTGTTAGCACAATGACGAAAAGACGAATGCTCGCGGAATGGGAGCCCCAAAGCATGGTGCAACTCACGTGGCCTCACAAGGACACGGACTGGGCCCCTATTCTCCCCGAGATCACCGCTGTTTATGAAGAGATGGCACGCGAGATATCAAAGCGCGAGACCCTGCTGGTGGTAGCCCCAAAAGATTCAGGACTAACCACATCTTTCATCTCTCATCTTTCATCTTCCTGTCCCACCAACGACACCTGGGCGCGCGACCATGGCTTCATCACCGTTGAGGATACATCAGACATCAGACATCAGACATCAGACATCAAACTTCTCGATTTCCAGTTCAACGGCTGGGGCGAGAAGTTCGAGGCGAAGCTCGACAACGCCATCAACAAGCACCTCTACGAGCAGGGACTGGTCAAGGGCAACTACGAAGACCATCTCGACTTCGTCCTCGAGGGCGGCTCTATCGAGAGTGATGGCAAAGGCACCATTTTTACCACCACCTGTTGCCTGATGGCACCTCACAGAAACCAGCCCCTCACACAGACCCAGATAGAGGAACGCCTCAAAGCATATCTGGGTGCCGAGCGCGTGGTGTGGCTCAACCACGGCTCCCTGATTGGCGATGACACCGATGGCCATATCGACACGCTGGCACGCATCTGTCCCAACGACACCATTGTCTATACCGGTGGCGATGCTGACCATCCCGACCTGGCCCTGATGGAAGAAGAGTTGAAAGCCCTGCGCACTCTGGAAGGCAAGCCCTACCGTCTGCTGAAACTCCCTCTTCCCCGTCCTATCTATGACCCGCCTGTGGCAGAAGGTTCTGTAGTCAACGATGCCATCGTTGCAGAAGGTATAGAGAGCGGTGACGCCGTTGCAAATGGCGACAGGCTCCCAGCCACCTATGCCAACTACCTCATCATCAATGGTGCAGTGTTGGTGCCCACCTATGCACAGCCAGACCTCGATGCAGAGGCCATGCGCATCATTGGTGAGGCCTTCCCCGACCGTGAGATCATTGGCATCGACTGCCGGGCCGTTATCAAGCAGCATGGCTCGCTCCATTGCTGCACCATGCAATACTATCAATAACCCTTTCTCGTAAGCTGCGACATGCAATACTATCAATAAGTCCTTCATCCCGTAAGCTGCGACACCGTCGCAGCCCCCACACACCCAAAATCAATAATTATGAAAACAGGAATCATTCAGCAACACAACACCCCCGATATCGAGGCCAACAAGCAGCGCTTGGCCGAGAAGATACGCAAACTCGCCCACGAAGGCGCAGAACTGGTAGTCCTTCAGGAGCTTCATAATGGCTTGTATTTCTGCCAGGTAGAGGATGTCAACCTCTTCGACCAGGCAGAGCCCATTCCAGGCCCCTCCACCGAGTTTTTCGGTGCCTTGGCCAAGGAACTGCAGATTGTCATCGTCACCTCACTCTTCGAGCGTCGTGCCGCAGGACTCTATCATAACACCGCGGTGGTGCTCGAGAAAGACGGCTCCATTGCAGGCATCTATCGCAAGATGCATATCCCCGACGATCCTGGTTACTACGAGAAGTTCTATTTCACCCCCGGCGACCTCGGTTTCCAGCCCATCCAGACCTCAGTAGGAAAGTTGGGCGTACTCGTCTGCTGGGACCAGTGGTATCCCGAGGCAGCACGTCTCATGGCCCTGGCGGGTGCCGAGATGCTCATCTATCCCACCGCCATTGGCTATGACCCTCATGACACTCGCGACGAGCAGGAGCGCCAGCGTATGGCCTGGCAGACGGTGCAGCGTGGCCATGCCGTGGCCAACGGTCTGCCCGTTATCACGGTCAACCGTGTGGGCGACGAGGATGGTGTGCCTTTCTGGGGCACCAGCTTTGTAGCTGGGCCGCAGGGTGAGCTCCTTTATGAGGCGCCCACCGACCAGGAGGTAGAAACCGTCATTGATGTTGATCTTAAGCGCAGTGAGCAGGTTCGCCGCTGGTGGCCTTTCCTGCGCGACAGGCGGATTGAGTCTTACACCAATCTCACCTCTCGCTTTATCGACTAATTTCTTTTTTATCACAAAGGGGTTTCGGCCCCTTTTTCCATTATTCCGTAATTCCCTTTTTCCGTTAATCCCTTTCTCCCTCTCTCCATTTCTCCGTAATTCCGTTAATCCGTAACCCCGTCCTTCCCTTTTTTGCAGCTGGCGCTGCAGGGTCTCAACTCACCCTACCCTCTCTTACCTTCAACGAATTATTTTTTTTCACAACCACCCAACCCTCCTTGCCTAAGGAGGGCTTCGACCCACCCCCGGCCCCCTCCCTTTCCAGGGAGGGCTCCAACCGCGACTACCCGTCGCTCTTACATTAAGGTAAGCTCGGACCATCAAAGGTCCGGCTTGGCGTTTTTTTCGGCTATCGCCCCATTTGCATCTTCATGGAGGTTGTTTCTTTCGCCTTTCATCTCATATCTTTCATCTCTCATTTTTCATCTTTAATTTCTCATCTCATATCTTTCATCTCTCATTGATTTCCCACCGCGCTAGCCGAAAAGAGCGCATCCTTGACTCTTTGATGGGTCAAGGATACCAAAACCCTGACGAAGGGCGGTCGCTGCCCGTAGTCAGTTGGAGCCCTCCCTGGAGAGGGAGGGGGCCGGGGGTGGGTCGAAGCCCTCTCTTACGGTAAGAGAGGGTTGGGTGAGTTGAGACACCGCGGGCTTTGCCCGCATAAATATCAGTGGGCTTCGCCCGCAAAAATAGGTCGTGGGCTTCGCCCAACACAAGCCCGTTGGGCTAGGCCCAACAACAAAAAAAGCATTTCAGGTTTCCCTGAAACGCCTTTATATGATAGAAAAGTTGTTTCGCAATTTTACATAATAAATTGCGAAGCAACCACAGCCAACGCCATGACAATGGCCAAAACCACCAAAAAAACCTTCAGCACTTTCTCCACCCTCCTTCGGGTTTCGATAGCCTGCAGCGAACGCTGCTTAAAAAGACTGGCACCATCCTTCTTGTGATGATGATGGTGATGATGATGTTCCTCTGCCATGACTGTTTACTTAAGAATGTTATACATCAGAGAAGTCAGTGAGATGAGGATGCTCGTAGCACTGAACCACAACGTTGTCATGCTACCCACGCTAGAGTTCTGCGCCTTCACCTTGTTAGGCTCCACATACAGGATATCGTTCTGCTGCAGATAGTAATAAGGTGAGTTCACGATGCCCGCATCGTTCAGGTTCAGCGTGTGCACCTCCTTCTGTCCATCAGGGTTCTTACGAATCAGTTTCACACGGTCGCGCACACCATAGATCGTCAGGTCACCAGCCTGAGCCAGCGCCTCAAACACGTTAATCTCCTCACGCGACACCATATAACTACCTGGCTTAGCCACCTCACCCAGTACCGAGATTGAGTAGCTCGACATGCGCACGGTGACGATAGGGTTCTCGTTCTCAGCCAGGAACGGCTTGATCTTCTCCTGGATCATGCGCTCGCACTGACGCTTGGTCAAGCCAGCCACATGCAGACGACCAATCACTGGGAAGTTGATGCAACCCTCATTATCCACAAGGTAAGGCATCAGCGTACCACCAGCACCCGACGACAGTGTACGACCCTGCTGGTAAGCATTCTGCATCAGCAGGTTATAGGGCAGCGACACCTCAGGATCCGTCGTGTTCACCGTGATGGTAATCTCATCCTTCGGCATGATCTTCGCATCATAGAGATACTGCGACTTCTCGTAGTTGACACTATCACTATTCTGGATATAGGCAATGTTCTTCACGCTGCCGCACGAAGAGAAGGAAGCCATCACCAGTGATACCACTGATACAACAAAAATAAGACTCAGTTTCTTCATATACTTATTTTTTTATGATTCAAAAAACAGGGCGTTAGAACTGCCACCAGTGCTTTTTCTTTGGCGGGCGGTGCCACTCAAACGAGTTATGTCCCGCCTCGTCAATCAGGTGTTCCCATTTACGATGATGCTTAATCATGCGATACATGGTCCCCCAGTCGGGCAGTCCCCCCAGGTTACGGTCATCGATAAACATGTCCGCCTTCAGCTTGCGCGAAAAATGCGGGTTGTTCTCCACCGTCTCCTCAGGATAGTCACGGTTCACCGCATAAAACTCCAGTCCACGCTCCTTACACCAGTTCACAGCCTCCTCCAGCAGTTCGCCCTCACGGACAGACCACAGGATCAGCTTGTGATGGTCCTGGACCAGCATCTTCAGTGTTTCCACGGCAAAAGGTATCTCCTCACCAATCTGTGGGTAGCGATGCTCCACGATGGTGCCATCAAAATCAACAGCTATAGTCATTTCTTAATACTATCATCGTTCTTGTTACTGTAGCGCGAGTCAGCATAATTTCCGTAGTTTCCATAGTTGCCATAGCCATACTTACCATAGCCATAGCGACCGTAGCCGTAGCGTCCGTACTTGCCATACTTGCCGTAGCCATAGTAGTAGCCATACTTCTTCTTCGACATATCCACACCATTCAGGATGATGCACGTGTTCGGCAACTTGTTCTCCTTAGCCAGCGTGTTCACCACACCCAGGTTAGCCTTTGGCGTGTAGTCGGCACGACACACATAGCAGCTCACGTTCGTGAACTTAGCGATCTGCAGTGTATCCGTCACCAGACCCACAGGAGCCGTATCAAGAATCACATAGTCATACTGCTGTTTCAGAATCTCGATGATATCCTGCATGTTGCGGCGGGCCAACAGCTCAGTGGGGTTAGGAGGCGTAGGACCAGCCAGCAGCAGGTCGAGATTGTCGTTCACACCCGAGGGAGTGATCTGGGCGCGCACGTCAGCCGTGGTCACCTCGTTCTTCACCAGCAGTGCCGTAGCACCAGCCTTACGGTCGCTCACGTTGAACAACTTACCCAACGCAGGCTTACGGATGTCCAAGCCGCAGAGCACCACCTTCTTACCCAGCAATGCGAACGACACGGCCAGGTTAGCGGCCAGGAACGTCTTACCCTCACCCGACGTAGACGAGGTAAAGAGGATCACCTTCTCGTTCTCCTTCATCAGGAACTGGATGTTCGTACGCAGCGAGCGGAATATCTCGTCAATCTGGTTATTTTTGTTAGCCTGCACCACGATGCCGGCAGTCGTCTTCACACTATCGCTGGCCACGGGCACATCAGCCACGATGGGCAGACTGGTCAACTTCATCACATCATCGCGACCCTCAATACGGTAGCGGAAGAAGCTGATGAGGAACAGCACCAGCAGGGGCAGGGCAAAGCCCAGTACCAAGGCAGCCAGAAGGATGATAGAACGCTTAGGACTCACGATGCCCAGATACTGAGGATCGTCAATCAGTTTACCCTTATCGGCCGTAGCAGCCAGCGAGATACTGTTCTCCTCGCGCTTCTGCAGCAGCATCAGGTACAAGCCCGAGCGCACCTCCTGTTGGCGACCAATCTCTGTGAGCACACGCTCCTGGTCGGGCGTCTTACCCACACGACTCTGGTACTTCGAGTACTGGTCCTGCACACTCTTGCGTTGGATCTCAGCCGAGCGGCGGGCCTGCGTCAAGGCATTGATGATAGACACCTGCAACTGGTCTAGCGTGCTGGTCAGTGTCAGCACCTGAGGTGCATGCGCACTGGCAGTCTGCAGATAGCGGTTGCGGTCCTGCACAGTCTGGTTGTAACTCGTAATCAACGCCGTAGAAGCCGCATCCGTCATACCCACGTTCGAGGGGATGATGCTATACTGGTTGGCAGGGTTGTCCACATACTGGCGCAGGTAGTCCAGCAACTGGATCTGCGAGCTGGCCTCGGCCAGTTTTGTAGAGTATTCATTCGTCATCTGCAGTGTCTGAGCAGCATCCAACTGCAGGTCAACCACCTCGTTCACCTTTTTATAGCTCTGCAGCTTACTCTCCGTCTTACCCAGTTCCTCGTTGATCTTCTCGATACGCTCATTGATAAACTCCTCCGTCTTCAGCGCAATCTCGTTCTTGTCAGCATTGGCCTGACGGTTGTAGCAGTTCACCAGTGCACGCAGGAAGTCGATACCACGCTTGGGGTTCGCATCCTTCAGCGTAATCTCAGCGATATCCGTCTGTTTCGAGGTAGCAGCCACGTTCATGGCAGCCAGGTATTTGCGAGCCACCAGCATGGGCGGCATAATCTTCACAATCCACGTACCATTCAGGCTGTCAGCCTTGTTCACCACATTCTTGGTGAAGGTCAGTGTGCCATAGGCCGTCTTGCACGAAGCAGGCAGTTGCTTAAACTGCTTTAAGAACGAGCCCGCAGGCTTACCATTCTTCTTCAGCAAGCCGTTCACCTCATATACCTGTTCCTTGCGGACAATGCTCATCTCCATGGTACGCGTCTCGTCCATAATCAACTTGTCCAGACTATCCAGACTCACCGGATCCAGATCCACGTTGATGGGCTGGTTGCCGTAAGTCAGGTTCTTCTTCACATAACCCTTGCTGTAATACTCCGTGTAGAGCTTCAGGTCCTTCACCGCACTGCGCAGCAGCACGTTACTCTGCAGGATCTCCATCTCGTTCTCCAGACCCACCGAATTGGTCATAAAGCCCAGGTCCTGCATATTGGCCAGCATATTTCCGGTATTACGACGGGCATTCTTATCCTCCTTAATCAGCATGCGAGCCGACACCGAGTAAGTCGGATCTGTGTAACGCAGATAAATCAGTGCGCCACACAAGAAGATAAACATAGTCAGCAAGAACCACTGCCAGTTCAGGATCAGAATGGCATAGATATTCTGAAACGTAAACCACGACTGGGCATCGTTTTCAGCATTCAGGAGTTCCTCGTTTTCGGCAAGGTTAGCCTTTTTTTCTTCTAACGTCATATTGTTTGGTTTTTCTTTTATCGTTCAGACAATCGGTGCAAAGGTACAAAGAATTTCACAATTGGCAAACTTTTTTCATGAAAAGATATGATTTTTCAGAAAAAAGGAGTAATACTTGGCGGATTCAGAATATTGTAGTATCTTTGCAGACAGGATGTATTAACTTTATAGACATTTTAAAAAACGATATGATAAGCGATACCATCAAGTATATCGGTGTTGACGACATCGACATCGATCTCTTCGAGAGTCAGTATGTGGTGCCCGAGGGCATGAGTTACAACTCCTATCTCATTGACGATGAGAAGATTGCCGTCATGGACACGGTCGATGCCCGCAAGGCCGACGAGTGGAAGACCAACCTCACAAAGGCTCTGAACGGCCGTCAGCCCGATTATCTCGTTGTTCACCACATGGAGCCCGACCACTCGGCCCTCATTGCCTGGATGCTGGAGACCTATCCTCAGGTACAACTCGTTTGCAGTGCGCAGGCCGTGAAGATGCTGTCAAACTTCTTCGAGGGCGTCGATTTCGAGGGGCGCGTGACCACGGTTAAGGAGGGCGACACCCTCTCGCTGGGCCACCACACCCTGCAGTTCATTGGTGCCGCCATGATCCACTGGCCCGAGGTCATCATGACCTACGACCTCACCGACAAGGTACTCTTCTCGGCCGACGGTTTCGGTAAGTTTGGCGCCTTAGTTAATGAGACCGACGATTGGGCATGCGAGGCCCGTCGTTATTATTTTAACATCTGTGGCAAGTACGGCACCCAGGTGCAGAGCGTCCTCAAGAAGGCCGCTGCCATTGATATCCAGACCATCTGTCCCCTGCACGGACCAGTACTCAAGGGTGAGGCCCTGGCCGAAGCCATCCGTCTGTATGACATCTGGAGCAAGTACGAGCCCGAGAGCGAGGGCATCCTCATTGCCTATGCCAGCATCCATGGCGGCACGGCCAAGGCTGCCGAGCACTTTGCGGAGATGCTTCGTCAGAAAGGCGCGAAGAAGGTTGTAGTGAGTGATTTGAGTCGCTCGGATATGGCGGAGGTCATCGAAGATGCGTTCCGCTATCCCACGGTGGTGGTAGCAGCCTCGAGCTACGATGCAGGTGTCTTCCCCGTGATGCACGACTTCTTGTACCACCTGCAGATTAAGAACTACCAGAAGCGCAAATTCGGTATCATCGAGAACGGCAGTTGGGCCCCCACCGCAGGTCGCACCATGTGCACCATGATCGAATCCCTGAAGGACTGCGAGATCATCGAGCCCATGGTCACCATTCGTTCGCGCATGAAGTCCACGGATGAGCCCCTTCTTCTGCAGCTAGCTGACAACCTGCTGAAATAAAACGAACACGGATCTAACGGATAATACGGATAATCCGTTCAATCCGAGTCATCCGTGGTCAATTTAATAAACGAACACGGATTTAACGGATATAACGGATTATCCGCGAACCTGTGAGTCCCTTTCCAAGGGACGGCGACAGCAGGGATGTAGGAAAGAATATCGCGTGTCCCGCGATACCAAAAAGGCACGGGAGTCGTCGGTCGTCCGCGACTCCCGTTTGCATCCCCCTTTGAAGGGGGCCTTGGGGGTAGCACCCCTCTTTTGGTCCTTTTCTCGGAGTGAGCGAGAAAAGGATAGATAAAAAAAGATCTCTCGACAAGCTCGAGATGACAAAACGAACACGGATCTAACGGATAATACGGATAATCCGTTCAATCCGAGTCATCCGTGGTCAATTTAATAAGCGAACACGGATCTAACGGATATAACGGATTATCCGTACTTCTCCACCGCCTCGTAATAAGTATCAAGACTTCCGATGTCAAATCTTCCGGCGGACATGGGCCAAGCGTGCATGGTGGTGTGCTCCACCATGTAATGGGCAAGGTTACCAGGCGCATCCTTCCCACACCCATTCTCTACCGAGTGGCGAACAAGGTCCAGATCCTTCTTCAGATAGATATAGAACGGCGGCACAGCCCAATGACTCTTCGGCACCTGGGGCTTCTCCTCCATACCCAACACCTTATTATTGTCATCGAGTTCCACGACTCCCGTCCTTTGCAATTTCTCTATCGAAGGCTGCTCATGGCACATAATGCACGATGTCCCCTTGGCCTTCGCAAAGTCCACGAACTCCTGGAACGAGAAGAACAGCAAGTTATCCGCTGCCACCACCAGCAAATCATCATCAATCTGGAGCTTGTCCATCGCAAACAACAGGTCGCACACAGCACCAAGGCGGGTGTCGTTGGTCTCAGTACCATCATCAACCACTGTAATCGGTTTCTTATATTTTGAACACGGATTTGACGGATAATCCGTTATATCCGTTAGATCCGTGTTCGTTTTTATATCTCCATCCGTAGTCGTTTTAACCCATTCCTCGAAGATATGAGCGAATTTGTGGTTAGTGATAATGATATGCTCATCAATCTCCGGAATCTTATCGATATCATCGAGCATCCTACCCAGAATCGTGTTCTCACCTATCTTCAACAATGGCTTTGGGAAATTCTTTGTCAACTCCCCCAGCCTCGTGGCATATCCTGCCGCTATTACAACACATTTCATTTTTTCTTTTTATTTATTTTGACCACGGATAACTCGGATTGCACGGATTATTATATCCGTTATATCCGTCAAATCCGTGTTCGTTAAACAAAACGCGCTCCAAAGTTACGAATTAATTACCAAACATCAGCATTAACACCAGAAAAAACTGAATATTTTTTGCAGTTTTTGAAATAATATGTACTTTTGCATCTAAATCAATAATTATCACCTATGCAGTATCACATTTTCTCGCCCTATCGCGTATGTCCCTTGGGCGCTCATGTTGACCACCAGCATGGTCTGGTCACGGGTTTTGCCATCAACAAGGGTGTCGACCTGTGGTTCGATGTTGCCGAGGATGGTCATGTCCACCTCGAGAGTAAGACTTTCGAGGGAGTCGTAGATTTCGATATTGACGCCCCCTCTCAGGTACGCGAGCGCCATTGGGGCGACTATGCCCGAGGTGCCAAGTACGCCCTCAAGAAGCGCTTCGAACTCACGCGAGGCATCACGGGTGTTATCCAGGGCTCACTGCCTGTAGGTGGACTCTCATCTTCAGCAGCGGTATTAATTGCCTACGTGATGGCGTTTGCCAAGGCGAATAATATCACCCTTCAGCCCTTCGAGGTAGTAAAAATTGCTTCCGAGGCCGAGCGCGAATATATCGGACTCAACAACGGTCTGCTCGATCAGGCCTGCATCGCCCTGAGCAAAAAGGACCAACTCTTATTCTTAGACTGCGATTCTAACGAATACCGACTGATACCTTTTGGTTCATCCGTGGTCGAAAAAGAAACGAACACAGATCTTTCGGATAAAACGGATCATCCGTCCAATCCGAGTCATCCGTGTTCAACAATCCCCTTCGAGATTGGCATTTTCTTCAGTGGCCTCACACGTTCACTTGTCAACAGTGATTACAATCTGCGTGTGTACGAGTGTAAGACGGCCGCATGGAATATGCTGGCCTATACCGAACAGCCGCTCAAGACGTTCGACAAGACCTTCCTGCGCGATATCCCCAAGGCCACCTTCGACAAGACCCGTATTGCCATGCCCGCCCGTTTTGCCCGTCGTGCAGAGCATTTTTATAGCGAGTATCGTCGTGTGCGCCAGGGTGTAACAGCTTGGGAGACGGGCAACCTCAAACTCTTCGGAAAACTCTCGTTCGACAGCTGTGAGTCGAGTATCCACAACTACGAGTGTGGCTCGCCCGAGCTCATCGCCATCTACGAAATCATGCGCTCCCTCCCCGGCGTCTATGGCGGTCGCTTCTCTGGTGCCGGCTTCAAAGGCGCCTGCATCGCCTTAGTCGATCCTGCCCACAAAGCAGAAATCGAAAAAGCCCTCACAGAGCGCTATCTCGCCCAGTTCCCTGAATACGAAAAGACCTTCAAGGTCTTCTGGGTCCGTCCAGACGACGGAGCCCGATTCGTTTAACGAACACGGATTTAACGGATATAACGGATAAATTGTAACGAAAAAAAATCCGTTCAATCCGAGCAATCCGTGGTCAATATAATAAACGAACACGGATCTAACGGATATAACGGATATAATCATCCGTACAATCCGAGTTATCTGTGGTCAATTTAATAAACGAACACGGATCTAACGGATAAAACGGATGATCCGTACAATCCGAGTTATCCGTGGTCAATTTAATAAGCGAACACGGATTTAACGGATAAAACGGATATAATCATCCGTACAATCCGAGTTATCTGTGGTCAATTTAATAAGCGAACACGGATCTAACGGATAAAACAGATAATCCGTACAATCCGAGTTATCTGTGGTCAATTAATAAAAAGAAAAAACAGTGTTGTTATATAGCGACCTAAGTTATGCTATCAATGGAGCTGCGTTCCAGGTTTACAACAAGCTTGGTCATGGCTTTCTTGAAGCAGTATATCAAGAAGCATTGGAAATAGAATTCCAACGTCGTGGCATTCCGTATGAAAGAGAGAAAGAATTGAAAATAACGTATGATGGTGTAGAGCTAAAACAAACTTATAAAGCAGATTTCGTCTGCTATGGGAAGATAATCGTAGAACTGAAGGCTGTAAGTGCATTAGATGATGGTCACAGATCTCAGGTTTATAATTACCTGCATGCCACAGGCTACAAGCTTGGTTTACTCTACAACTTCGGATGTTCTGATGGACTGGAGAAAGAACGTATAGTTGTATAAAGCGAACACGGATCTAACGGATAGCACGGATAAACTGAAAATAATAATCCGTAAAATCCGAGCAATCCGTGGTCAATTAATAAACGAACACGGATCTAACAGATAACACGGATAAATTGTAACGAAAAAAAATCCGTTCAATCCGAACAATCCGTGGTCAATTAATAAACGAACACGGATCTAACAGATAAAACGGATAAAATGCAGCAGTGAGAATCCGTAAAATCCGAGTCATCTGTGGTCAATTAATAAACAAACACGGATCTAACGGATAACACGGATAAATTGTAACGAAAAAAATCCGTTCAATCCGAACAATCCGTGGTCGAAAACAAAAAAAGGAATATGGAAAAAATTGATTTAAACCACAAAACCATTCTGGTTACAGGTGCAGCCGGTTTCATCGGCAGCAACCTTGTTAAGCGTCTGCTTAACGACCTTTCAGGTGCCACTATCGTAGGCATCGACAACATGAATGATTACTACGACCCCACCCTCAAGGAGTACCGTTTGCGGGAACTGGAGAATAATGCGACCACGGATCTAACAGATAAAACGGATTATCCGTTAAATCCGAGTCATCCGTGGTCGAATAAATGGATCTTCGTTCGTGGTGATATCTCCGACAAGCCTACCATCGACAAGCTCTTCGACGACTATCACTTTGATGTGGTCGTGAACCTGGCCGCTCAGGCCGGTGTGCGCTATTCGATTACCAATCCCGATGCCTATATCCAGAGCAACCTCATTGGCTTCTACAATATTTTGGAGGCCTGCCGCAACCACCCTGTTGAGCATCTGGTATATGCATCCAGTTCCAGCGTTTATGGCGGCAACAAAAAGGTGCCCTTCTCTACCGACGATCGTGTGGATAATCCCGTGTCACTCTATGCCGCCACTAAGAAGAGCAACGAGCTCATGGCCCACTGCTACTCGAAGCTCTACGACATCCCCTCTACCGGCTTGCGCTTCTTCACCGTCTATGGTCCTGCCGGTCGTCCGGACATGGCCTATTTCGGCTTCACCAACAAACTGCTGAAGGGTGACACCATCCAAATCTACAACTATGGCAACTGCCGTCGCGACTTCACTTACGTCGATGACATCGTTGAGGGCATCGTGCGCGTGATGCAGGGTGCTCCCGAGCGCAAGAAGGGCGAAGACGGACTCCCCATCCCACCCTATGCTGTGTATAACATCGGTGGCGGTCAGCCCGAGAACCTGCTCGATTTTGTCACCATCCTGCAGGAGGAACTCGTTCGTGCCGGTGTTCTGCCTCAGGACTTTGATTTCGAGGCCCACAAGCAACTCGTCCCCATGCAGCCCGGTGATGTCCCCACCACCTATGCCGATGCCACCGCCCTTGAGCGCGATTATGGCTTCACGCCCAAGATCACGCTGAGAGAGGGATTAAGGCATTTCGCTGAGTGGTACAAACAATACTATTTTTAAACGAACACGGATTAAACGGATAATACGGATAAATTGTAACGAGAAAAAAATCCGTTCAATCCGAGTCATCCGTGGTCAATTAATAAACGAACACGAATCTAACGGATAAAACGGATAAATTGTAACGAAAAAAATCCGTCAAATCCGAGCAATCCGTGGTCAATTTAATAAACGAACACGGATCTAACGGATAAATTGTAACGAGAAAAAAATCCGTCAAATCCGAGCAATCCGTGGTCAATTTAATAAACGAACACGGATCTAACGGATATAACGGATAAATTGTAACAAAAAAAATCCGTCAAATCCGAGCAATCCGTGGTCAATTAATAAACGAACACGGATCTAACGGATAATACGGATTATCCGTTCAATCCGAGTCATCCGTGGTCGCTCCTGATGAATTAGTTAGATAAATGACAGCAAAGGAGATAATAGTTTATATGGAGTCGTTGCGCAACGAAGCGCAACGCAAGGTTTTGATGGGCTTTTTCAAAACCGGCCCAGGCGAGTACGGCGAAGGCGACGAGTTCCTAGGCCTGAAAGTGCCCCAGACAAGGGAGGTGGTCAAAAGCGTACCCCAGGACTTTCCTTTAGAAGAGGTTCCTGAGTTATTGATGAACCACTGGCACGAAGTACGCCTCTGCGGCTTCCTTATTTTGGTGGCAAAATTCGAAAAGCTCGCTACAAAACGCCTGGAGAACAACGAGGAAGCGATAAAAGGTCGTGACGAGATCCTTCAACTGTACCTCAAATATGCCGAGCAAGCCAACAACTGGGACCTGGTCGATTTGTCTGTCCATAAGATTCTGGGCCATTGGCTCCTGTTGCCAAGCCACCTTGGCGACAAAGCCTATAAGATAAAGGTCCTCGATGACCTTGCCCAAAGCCCTTGCCTGTGGAAACAACGCATGAGCATCGTCTGCTCATGGAAGACCTCACAGATGGGCGACCCCTCCTGGTGCCTCCGTTATGCCGAGATCCACCTCCACCACCCTCACGATTTGATGCATAAAGCCGTCGGCTGGATGCTAAGAGAAATGGGTAAGCGCGTCTCCATGGACCTCCTCCGCGACTTCCTCCACCAGCATGCCCACGAAATGCCTCGCACCATGCTCCGCTATGCCATCGAAAAGATGTCCGATGCCGAACGCAAGCAATGGATGTCCATCCGCGCATAGTCCCGTCATGCCGCCCCTCCTTTGTCATGTCGAGCCTGTCGAGACATCTCATCCTTGTCCCAACACAAAATTAGGGGGAATTCCCCAAAAATTTCCCCTAATTTCCCAAATTTAACGTAAACAACTTACTTATATCGCCCAAAATGTTCCCCAAAAGGTTGTAGGGTTACAACCTTTTGAGCTATTATAATCAGAGCCTAACTAACATTCTATTTCTTTCCAATTCTTTCCAATTCTTTAAACATTGGAAAGAATTACTTTAAGAATGGTTTGACAGCATCTTCAAATTTATCACTTCTCACATAGCCTCTCTTAACCTTATTAAAGGCAAACTCATTAATTAGATCACGATTCACAAGGCCCATAATATCATTCTTTGCAGTCGTAGCACTAATTAAGTACTTACATTGAATATCTTTAACTGTGATGACTTCCTTCGGATTATCAACAAACATCTTAATAATCTGAGCCTGTCGGTCATTGATATCTCCTAACTGTAGGAACGTATTTGCAGCTTTCTTTTCGTCCTGTTTTCGTTTCAGATAACGTTGCAACTGTTTAAATGAAATATCTAGCACTCTCAGATTATAGGCCACAAAATACCCCATATCATTACCATCTGCTTCTGTATACAAGAAGGACTTCTCGTACGATTTCTTCG
Source organism: Prevotella sp. E15-22 (assembly GCF_023204875.1). Classification (NCBI taxonomy): domain Bacteria; kingdom Pseudomonadati; phylum Bacteroidota; class Bacteroidia; order Bacteroidales; family Prevotellaceae; genus Prevotella; species Prevotella sp. E15-22. Next base: position 1,059,442 of record NZ_CP096247.1, on the reverse strand, counting down.
AATTTGCAATAACCCTTGATATAGAAAGATATTCTGTCAACCAATACTTCTGCTTCAGCATATACCAATAGAAAAGAGCTCGTGCAGTTCTTCCATTACCATCAACAAATGGATGCATATAAGCAATCATAAAATGGATAATAATACCCCGAATAATAGGATGAATAAAGACCTTCGTTTTTTCATCATTAAAAAACTTACATAGGTCTTTTACAAAAGAAGGCAACTCTGTATATGAAGGAGGACGATGTACTATCTCGTGGGTGATACCGTTTTCTACCACCACATCATCGTTTGTACGGAATCTTCCAGCATCCTCAGGATTATCCAATGTATTCTCAGTCATCAGACGATGAATGCGCTGTAATAGTTCTATAGTCAAAGGTGTATCTTGATTCTGGACTACAAATTGGATTGTCTGATAGTTGTTAGCTATCATCTGCTGCGACTTGTCCTTTGGTGTCATCTTCTTGCGAAGCATCTCCTTTGCCACCTGTCGTGTTGTAGCAGCACCTTCCATTTGACTAGAGAATATAGCCTCTTCCATCAGTGAACTAACCAAGTATCTCTCTTTACTGTCTCCTGGTATTATGGAACTCGTTCCCCAAGAACCACCAAAGTTCATATCAAGCTCATAACATATTCGTTGCATTTGGTTAGTAACGCCAAGAAACATATTGAATTGAGGCCATACATTAATCATATTCCTCATCCTAGAGACCTTTACATAAGTCCACAACTTCTTGGAAGAACACTTTTGGGTACTCTTTTTGTACTTAACAGTATCCCAATACTCATATTCTTCATTTATCTTATCCACCAATGCAGCAACATCTTCAGGAGGAGAAGTGACTAAACAATCCAACATCTCCTGATTATCAATTTGGGGAGGGGTTTCTATTATACTCATATCTAACAATTTTGTGGCAAAAATAAGAAAAACTTTCCAATCTTGCAAGAATTGGAAAGAATTGGAAAGAAACGCACAATGGATTTAACATTATATAACATAAAAATCTTTCAGATATAGAAAAATAGACCTATGACATTATTTATTGCGCCACGACAACAAAAAAAAGCAGCAGTAACCGACCTGTGAGTCCCTTTCCAAGGGACGGCGACAGCAGGGATGTAGGGGGCCTTGGGGGAATCAATCACTGTGTCACAAACACCCGCCAGCTGCCATCCTTCTCGCCCCGCTCCACATACTTCTTCTCAATCAGCCTGTCCAGCAGTTTCTGTATGGCAGCCATGCTGATGCCCGTTTCTTCCATCATGTCTGCCAGCGTCAGCGTAGGCAGCGTGCGCATGGCGTTCAGAATCTTCGTGTAGTTCGGCGTACGGAAAGCTATCCTCTCCCCGTCATACCACCAAACGTTCTCATCCTTCTCGCTCACAAACAGCACATCGTTGTACACCTCCGTAGCCACCAACTCGTTGAAGTACTTCATGAAAGGCCTGATGTCCTTTATCTCAGCATGAGCACCGTCTGCAGGCACAGGCCCTACTTCCATATCAGCCTGATGCAGGGCCTCCAGATATTCGCTCTTCTTGCGGCTTCTCACCACTATCATCGGATAATCATGACGCATCAATATAAAGTTCACCATCAGGCGGGCAATACGTCCATTACCATCCTCAAACGGGTGAATGCGGATGTAGCGGTAGTGAAACAACGCCGCCAGTTCTATAGGCGACAACTTCCCTTCCTTTTCAGCCTCATTGTACCAATCCACCAAATCCGTCATCAGCCCTGGTGTCTCCTCTGGCGAAGCATACTCAAAACGGTCACCATAGCGGGTAATCACGCTGTTCGGTCGAGTTTTATACTGCCCAGCATGAACTGACGGAACAGCGAGCACAGTGCCGAGCTCGTTCGAGCATTGTCGAGTCGTGACGGAAGTCGACAATCCGTCAATAACATAGCTAGTTTGCTGTCCTCCGGGCAGATTGCGATACACCGTATAATCCTCCCTCAACAATGTTTTATGCAATGTTCGGATAAAGTTCTGCGTCAGCGGCATCTCCTTCACGCGAGCCTCCTCAGTCATCATCTTCAGCCCCACATTGCTCGCCGTCATCTCTTGTACTGCATGCACATCAGCCTCACCTATCACCTTTCCAAACAGCAACAGGATCTCCGTCTGCCCATACGTCAGCGTATTACCCTCAATATGGTTGCTGTTGTAGTTAAAGTCTACGGTGAATCTACGACTTAGCCTCTCCCTATCTTTCTCCGATAGAGGTTGTAACTCCTGCCATGCCGCCAGTGCCTTTTTAATATTCAGATGCTTCATACGGTGCGAATCATTGTAATTTCGGCTGCTAAGATACAAAAAAATCCCTAAATGGTTGTAACGTTACAACCTTTTTAACGTTTTTCTTACTAAAAAAGGCCGATTTCCATCAGAAATCAGCCCTATTTTCACATTTTTGCTCCACTTCAGTCTTAATTGGTTTTCGCCAACAGAGCCTTCGCGGTCATTAATTCGTTAAACTTTGAAACGTGAATGACCCTTGCATAATCTTTAATATGAGGCACAGACACATTCAAAGCCACCGAGCCCTATACATCATCATGTGATAAACAAATAATATCTATATTTTATTAGATATTTTCAAATTATCTACTATTTTTGACATTCATAATAGAATGGGGTCATGGTTTCGAATCCCAAGCGGATCATGCAAAAAAAACAGCTACAACTTCAAAGACTAAGTTATAGCCGCTTTTGCAGTTACTTGTAGTTACAACTATTGTACTACATATTCGTGATATTCGAGTGATTCGTGTTCAAAAATCCCCGTTTTCCATTCTCTCTGTCTAAAATTTTTCGTACCTTTGCCCGCCAAAAGACGAAAACATCATGCCCAGACAGCCAAGGAAACCATCAAGCACCGGTATCTTCCATGTAATGATGCGAGGTATTATAATCCAATCCTTATATAGACAGACCTTCTGTCCCGTGCGCTACATTTGCGCTACAATTCTTAATTTCCAGGAAAAAGAAGAAACTCGGAAGCCCTTTGTTTATCATGGTTTCCGAGTTTCTTTATGAGGTGCCTGGCGCACCAGAACCACCATTTCCAATTCTACATGATGTCTAATGTCAAATCATGCACGTTCGCGCGAGACGCTGACCTGTCCCCACTGTCTTCAGCGTAATCTGTGCGCCTTACTCTCTCCACGTGCCCCATATAAACCAAGAAAAGCCAGCCCATCGGCTGACCTTCCCATATCCTATTCATACTGATTCTTCCGTTTATACTCCTCCATCACCTCATTATACTTCGCTAGCCAGCGTTCCTCCTGTGTCATATCCGTAATTCCGTAGTTCCTGCCTCCGGGGGTACCATCAGGCTCATGCGACAGAGCCATCATCATCACGTGATAAATCCCCGTTCCTGATGATTCTCTAGCCTGTCTTGGCATTACTTTACCAATATTTTAGCCAACTCCTATTGTTGCGGAAAATGTACCCGTCCCCCCGTTCCTCTTGTTGCAACTCCGATATAAGGTTGCAACTGCTGTTTGCTTTTTATAATTTGTTGTAACTGCAGGAATAACTATCACATCGCTACATGGAATGACGTTGTTGACAAGAACTCTGCCAATGATATACACCTTGCTCCAATAAATTCACATAGAGCAGGAATCTTCTTAAATATCTTGCCATCATTCCCTGTTTTCGATTCTTCTGTCACAATACATATATTGGCCTCCTTGTCATCATGCAACCGGTTATACATAGTGAGAATCAGCTTACCATCCCCGCTGTTCAAGAAAGATTGTTTCATTATAGAATAGTTCACCTTCCCATTATTCACCAAAGCAGCCACAATGAAGTTCTTGTCAACCATATTATCAAACTTCTTGGTACTGTATGGCATCAACTCCTTCGTATCAACAATAAGGTCTTTTTGCTCTACTATAAAAGGATATGCTTTCAGTACAATACCCTTAGAAGTGAATTTAGCTTCATTCAATATAGCATCAAGAACAATAATCTCCTTACTTTGAAATTGGTTACGCACAAAATCGAAAAGCCGTCCGTCTTTGTCAAAAGGATGATAGTAGCGAGCCAGGGCCACAAGCGAACTGGTATCAAAATAGTATTCCATCACAAGTAAGCCTCCATCCTTTCAGGTTTCACATTCAACTGCTGGCAAAAAGTCGCCTCATCTATTACACCTCTATAAAGCGCACACTGCATGGTGTCACGAAACAGATTCGAAATAATTGGGCGTGGAGATGACATAACCGATTTTCCATCTTTCGCCTCCTGCTTTCGTTTTTCCTCTGCCCGTCTCACATTGGCCATGATACCACCTCTCACGAGCGCGTAGTCATCCTGACTCATCTTCTTCTCTATCACGAGACGGGTGTAAATGGCCAGCATACTTACATGCGTCGCGTCCGACATGCCTTTTATCATGTCGTGGGCATAGTCGTTTTTGGCATTGACATACTTCAGCCCGTCCAATTTTACAGCTTCATCACCCATCAAAAGGTAGAAAGCAAAATCATTGCACCATTTCTCTATCTCCGACAGGCCAGACGACAACTCATCCGAAACGTTTTCAACCTCTTCCACATTTATTACGCAATGCCCCAGCTCATGAGCCAATGTAAACAGTTCTCTCTTCAGTCGACCCTGTTGTCTCTTTACAACTATAACATTTGGTGCGATAAAGAAACCTTCAACATTACTCTTCTGTTTCTTATTGAAAGTCTCAACAAACTCAAACACATAAATATTTAGTTTAGCCAACTGATTAATTATGAACTTCAGATGATCCTTCTCGTCCTTATGGCTTCTCATCTTCAGCAGTCCACTAATCACACGAGCCGTTTCCCGAGGGTTGTCCTTTACGGTAAATGATGGCAACTGACGTTCAAAAGACACATCTGCCAACACATTGTATGTATCAAGCGTATTTTTCAGAGTTTCAAATTTGTCCACCATTTTCCGGGCTTCCAAATTGAGCTGACCATTAAAACTCTGCTTCCTGAAAAATATACTTGCATGAGACCCCTGCGACACTGGCGTAAAATCAATATAGTAGTATATACCCTTATTGAATATTTTATCTATACGCTTCAACAAAGCCATAGACATCTCATTAGTAAACACCTCCTCGCGGTTTAACGCCCGTTTGTGTCCACTATTAAGCATCGCCAAGAACTCCCCTACCGAAAGGTTATACAACCTCAAGAGATAGTGCAGACGCTCCAAGTTAATTTCTACTATACAGTCCTTAGTCATTTACGTTTTCTGGGCGCAAAGATAGGAATATTTTCCAATATAATCACATTTTTATACCAAAATCTTCTTTTTCAACCTATCTTTTTATTATTTCATCTGCGATAATCTACAAATCCCGTATATTATCCTCACGCTTTAGCTTGAGACTTTCCATGGTTTCCGTATGCCCCATATAAACCAAGAAAAGCCAGCCCATCGGCTGACCTTCCCATATCCTATTCATACTGATTCTTCCGTTTATACTCCTCCATCAAAGCCATCAGTCTCCCGAAAGCCTCCATCCTTTCAGACCTCATCTTCCCCGCATTCATCGCCTTCCGATTTGCCTTCACCCAGTTCAGCATATCATGCTCCTCAATCCGATGTTTAGATGGATTCCGATGGTTCTCTTCCAAGAACTCCATCACCTCCTTATATCTCACCAACCACCGTTCTTCCTGTGTCATTTCCATTCACCTTTTCTTGAGATTTCCTCATCAAATCTTCCGCTTTCTTTGTTACCCCATGAAGATACTCCTCCAAATAATCCTCATCTACCTCACCATTCAGCTCTCTTAAGCTCTTGAAATAATCAAATATAGGACAGATTACATCCAAGACATGAAATCCATACACACATACCGACGGTACATCATCATCCATTCTGAAAACCTTGGCAGAATTATTCGGCAGAGGATATCTAGCGGCCCAACGAATCATATCTGACAAGCTTTGGAGTACATTCTTTGTAAGTTTCCCTCCAAATCCGCCTTTACGATAATCATTATTTCTATCCAGCATTCCCGCACGGTTAGCAAGAGAATACAAATCATGATTCCTACTCGCTTTTCCACCAATATCATGCAAGATAACATCATCGCCCGATATTTCAAAGTTAACCAACTCCGGCTGATTTTTTACGATGATTCCCTTTAGCCCATTCTCAATCCCAATACCGTAGTGATACAATGCATTTGACCACAAAGCAACGTATTTGTTCAGGTTCGACTCTTTCCTAAGGCTCAGCAAGAAATCCTTCTTCATGATGACATCTACAAGCAATTTATCCGCCACCATCTTTTGAGCAAAGGCATGTTCAAACCAAACCTCTGGATTCTTAAGTTTTATCAGATAGTCATCATTATTCATTTTCTCTTCCCTTTCACGATATTATAGAGTATTCTTTTCACTTTAGACTTACTTATCATGTACAAACAACCCCATCGTCTTTCTAAACACTTCCTTTGCCTCCACTTCGGCGACCTTTGCCTTAACCTTCATGTTGGTGAAAGCAATAAACACCAAAAATGCTTTTAAAATAGCAGAGTCAAATCCTTCTGATACAAGATAGACTCCTTTTTCAATTTGAAGGTATCCAGACACTGCTAGGAAAACTAGATACACAAAGTATAAAATAAATATCACATTGCTCGGATGAATTAAATAGATAGCCAATCGTTCTTTATACGATTCATATTCATGATTGCCCCAGTCACGTAATGGAGAATAGCGTATCATGCACTTCGTTGCCCTATATGAGTTTGAACACAGTAGAGATCCGACTGTAAAAACAATAAATGCTATAGTCTCGGGTTTGAGATCCAACCACCCCAAATGCGAGAATGCTGTCAAAATGATAGCCGGTAAGCCAAAAGCAAATAATGCCACAAAAAAATATGTACCTACTATAGTTATGAAAGGTAAACCTGCATGAATTATAATATACAAGACAGCAAATGGTATCGTCACAACCCACCTAATGACATTCAGCAACTTATTTGGATACTTAGAATATAACCATTCAGACAAAGAATAAATACATAGATAGCCTATAAAAAACAGAATCAGCCACCACTTATATCTTTCCATCAGCCAACAGAAGCCAGCAAAAGACAATCCGCCAATGATAACGATAGTACTCAGCAAAGTCCACAAGGTCGCATTCTCAGACATTTTGAGACTCTCTATAAAACGTCTCCACCTCTTTGGATTAATGCTTCGTATATGTTTTTGATTCTTACTTACAATATGATTCCTTTCGCACTCAAAATAGGCCCCTCTTTTCTTAGACTTATGATAAATCAATGGGTATTCCCAGACCTTCTCGTTATCCAATAATACCAGAAAGCAACTAGCCTCGACTATTCCATAAGTTCCTTTGCTATCATGATTCACTAAGCTTTTAACCACCTTCGAACCTGCTGCCCTTGCATCTTCATTTACCACATTGTCCATTATTTCATGAACCACATTAGAAATAACTGCTTCATTGCCCCGCGTCGGAATATCTGTCCACCACAAGAAGAAGACAAAAAGGACAAAGGATACTGGGGCCAGCAACCTATAACTGTCCCATACGAAAAACTCCACACTGCATGTTGCAGCAGCAAGAACTACCGCTGTTATTATTATCCACGGCCGTTCGAATGTTTTACGCATTGGGAATCGGAAACAAACATTCCCCTTTGAATTAGTCCATTTCTCCATTTCTCTCATTTATTATTGTCCCTTATGCCGAAATAGCATTGCCGACCTTTTTTTATTCTCCAACACTATTATTTTCTAACCAATTTTCCATTAATTATGTCATACTCAAACGACTTCATTGGACGCACATAGCCATCTTGATCTACCTTTGCCCAAATCAAGATATGCGGATACTTTCCATCGTCCGTCACAACAAAATGAGAAATACCTGTAAGAAACGGTTCCTTGCTCACCTCGCTCATGGCTGCTTCAACAAACGGGCGATACTTATACCCAACACCATCTGAATATCGGTCCCACTCAATGAGTTTTTCTATATCATATTCAACTTTGTTCGGGCAGTACTTATCTGCATCAGGATATCTGTCTTTCAATTCCTGCAATAACAACTTGTATGTATTATCTTTCAGAACTATCTTATAATAATCCAAATCCCGGCCCGAAAATAACTTCATAACATAGTCTATATCCTCGTCCTTCATTCTGCAGCCAAACACAAATCCCTTGATAGCCCTATAGTCAATCGTCAGGCTCTTACCACCTTTATCAAACACCAATCGGTGTTCATTCTCATGCTCCCATGCCTCCGACTTGTTACCAACGAGACATGATAATGCCACAGTCACATCATTCTCTCTGCGTAAACGTGAAATATCAAATTTGGGAAGTTTCTTTGAATAATTTACATCTATCTCATACATACCTCCCCATTTTCCATTTTCAAACGACCGAGCTAGTACATCGGTGTCAAAGATAATAGCGTATCCGCTATGGCCGCTTGCATAATAAGCCCACATCAACTCATTATCTATTTTTTTGCTGAGGGAATATATACCAGAGTCCCGAATGATGCCTTCATAAAATTCAATATATCGTTCCCTTACCATATTGATACTATCCTTCGCACCCAGTTTCTTGAAAAGCTCCAGTTGCATCTCGAAGATTCTGTCATCCACGAGTGCTTCCGTTGGATCATTCAACTGAGCAACCGTAGGAACATAAATCGTATCTTTGGCCAACATATTAATGTCCCTTTCAAAGATATCATTTCCCTGGGCATCTTTTTGGCCTCTTCCTGAACGATATTTATATGCTATCATAATTATTCCTTTCCTCCTTTCTTCAACTGCCCAATCAAATCCTCAATTCTCTCTTCCAACATCCGCTGTCCTCTTACTTCCATCAACATCTTTGCCGATGGCCACTCTGTTTCTATCCTCTGCAGTAACCATTTTACAATATTATCAGCCAGCGTCATACTACATTCCGAAAATACCGTCAACAATGCTACAATGCTCAGCACATTATCCAGCATCACCTCATGCAGATAGTCCCGACAACCATCATCCTTTAGCTTCGCAGCCATCTCTACAGCCACTCTAAACGGCACAGTAAAATCATCTCTTAGTATATATTCGTTATCGCAGCGCCGATACTCATGCAAATAGACATCCACCAAGGTTTTCCATAACGGGAATAAGCTACTATCCTCAACTGTCTGAATTTCAAACACCCTAAATAGGCAACATATTAAATACGCTTCCCGTCTTGCTTCTGCGTAAACCTGCTGGTAGTCCAAATTCCATCCCTGAAACCGCGTCGCAACACCATTTACAAATCCACCAAAATCCAAATCTGGACTAATTAAAGACATCAGCTTCGCAATTGTTCGCTGTCGTTTCTCTTCAACTTTTGATTTCTTTTCCATATTGGAAAAGTTCTCTTTCATCAAGCACCCCTTCAGTTTCTCATATACTTCTTTTCCATAAGCCTCATCATGATCTTCCACTGCCTTATTTGCCATCAGCAATAGCATATTCAGATTCAAATCCTTTTCTGGTATTGATTTTAACTGAACAACTTTCGACAAGTCATCCCATATCTGATATATGCAGCGATTATAACTCGCGCTATACGGATTACTCAAGGTGTCATCTCTTAGCGGCTCATTGGTTGCCCATGCTAGAATTTTTTCAGGTTGCAAATGCAGTGCAAAACAATCCATGATTTCATGAATCATCACAGGCAGTTCTTTCTCCCATTCTCCTCTTACTGTTTGGCCTTCCTTTTTCAGTTCCTGTGCCTTAGGATTCTTATCATAATTTCCACGCTCATCATCATAACTTATCAGATGTCCGCATGCCCTCGTAAGCCATTCAAACCAATGATCCAAAAGCGACAGCACGAACGTATGCGGATAATCCAGTCGTCTAACGTCTATCGTCTTCAGTACATTGCAAAAATCACGATGGCTTTTTAAGCAATAACAAAAAGCTTTCTGCAAAGGTACGTAACGAAGGTTAAACAGTATCTCCGTCCATTTAGCATAGTATTCTTTCTCTATCAGATTATGGCTAGCTACAAGAATAGCAGCAGGCAGTAGTGTCAATGATGCTACGTATTCCAAACTTCTCAACTCCGTCACTTGTTCCTCATCACTCCCCTCCGTAAATAACTTCAAATAGTGTTCGTCAGTCCCTGCATAGCTAATGCATTTGACCATTATCACTTTGGCATCGATAGTTGCTGCCGGATTTTCAGCCACTACCTCCGCCTCTTTACGTATCCTCTCCTGCTCTTTTGCCCATTCTAAATCTATTTCTTGTGCAGAAGCCAGTTCTCTCGACAACATCATGGAGAGGTCATTATTTATAAACAAATCTTTCCTTTCCATTCCATTTACTCAATTTTGTATGAAACACTCCTGTCGTCACACCACCCACGTAGTAAATTCTCTAATTCCATATGGGCACTATCAAAGAGTTTGATGATGCAACAAGCTCTCGTACCGAACTCACTTAATGAGGAACCTATCTGCCACCCTTCTTCTTCAGTCAGCACAAATCTGTCATGCAGACGTCCTTGTCCTGTAACGCAATAAATATCAACATTATTCCCATTCACATTTGCGTTAAAACTTACTACTAAAGCCTTCAGATCACTCTCTATATCTTGAAACTTTTTTTGCAGGCCATGCGCAACATCCTCCAATTGTTCTTTGCAGTTCACGATAGTTATCTCAAGGTCTTTTTCGTTTGCCAATGGCATGATATATTCATTAAACTGGTCTATTGCAAAGTATGGGTCTGCTATCAACAGGTGCTTTTTCGCCCTTCCCAGCATCTTTTCCACACAATCTTTGGCTTCATTCTTGTTCTCAGCCTTCTTGGTTGGATCTCCGTCAAAATACACGAACTCCATCCTCGACCGTTTTATCTTTGCCTCTTTTTCAAGTATTGCCGCTCTCAGATAGTGTTCCAATCCCACGGTCTTGACTGGTAACGGCGATGGTTGTTTCTTTTGGCGTTGGTTTGAATAAAACGACACAGTAGAACCAAAGAACACTATACTCCTCAGGAAGAAGTATACCTCACCTGCTCCATTTTCCACATCAAGGTCTATCCTTCTTGGCCTACTCCCCATTTGGACTAAAGCAAACGTCTGTCCTTTTGTCACTTGCTGGGTAAAAACATTGGGGGTACTTTGCTTATCAGTCACTTTTTCCGTCACTTTCACATACACATCTTCTTTGGTCGCATCTACCCGCCAGTCTATTTCACACCTCACTGCAGGCATCATTGGCACCGTCTCTACATGCACAGCTTTAATAGGGCTATAATGTACCACATAGATACAACCTATATGTAGAGGATTGTCAGCAAGGTTGATACCAAGATGCTTCTTTGTAAAAGAACCTACTTTGTTAAGGTTGATATTGTGCGTTCCCAAGAAATTGTACATCTGTCTCTGCAAATCAAACCAAGCCCATGTTTGTTGCACAGATTGTGACTCTGGCAGCATGTCGGTCACAGAATCTATGTCAAAGTTTCCTTTTTTCAGCATGAATCCATGATTGCCAGGATCAGGATCTCTCCGCATATCTCCCCATAGCATTTCCACTTTGCCTTGCAACACCACGTGTGGCAATGGGTCGTCCTCTACGTTTGCAGTTATATCTACCTCATCAACATGCACACAAATATCAAACCTGCCATCGTTGTTAAAGTCTTTTCCTTTGGGATGCATATGCAGCGGTGATGGTGTAACCATATCTGGCCACAACTTCTCAAACACACAAAACAACATATAGTCTTTTTTCGTCTGCGTGTCATCAAGTGTCACTATAGTTCTACGGTATTTACTCATCCTTTTTTACCTGTTTCCAAATATCTTGTTTCATCGCCGTAAGAGGGCGCTTTAAAGCATCTTCCCTGTTTGGATATGTACCAAGAATATACCTTCCAAAGTCAAAGTCCTCTATCTGCAAATCCTTAAATTGGCTACTGGTAGCACTTACTATTCCATGTGTATAAATTCTGTTCCGCCAAAGCAGTTCCTCCACCTCATCCTCATGCTCTGCGTATATTTTGTCTATATCAAAGATGTAATTGAAGCGTTCTGCCAATGTTCCGTTTTTTCTTGCCCTTACACGTTTGGTAGGATTAGCCTCATCACACAGGTATGGCTTTATTCCCTTACACTTTCCTTTGGTATGGAAGTCTATCACGTCTTGCGGACTGATGGCAAAACGTAGCGGTGCAGGATCTGGATCACCCTCCTCATAATAGATAGAAAAAGGCAAATCTCGCGTCAACTTACGCTTATTGCACGAACTGCAACATGGTTGCAGATTATAGAAATTTGTACATAGATAGGGATATTTCGACTTTGGTTTATTATGGTCCATCTCATAATAACCACCTAGGCGGGGGATAACTATTGCTTTCTTCGGACGTCCAGGTTTGCCTAACATTATCTTCTCACGTACATCTTCTATGAGCGTCGTAATCGCAAACTGGGCGTTGCAATAAACACAAGTCTTTATCTCCAATTTATTAACATATTGGGGCAGTACTTCTTTTCTAACCTTGTTATATCCCATTATATCTACTATCAATTCATATAATGGTTGCTTTTTCTTTCCTCTCAGTTTTACTAATACTTCATCTACCTTTATTGTTCCCAACTCTCCATCAATCTCGCTCATCACACCATCATATTGCGATGGCAATAGATTGTTGATTTCATCATAGTGGCCAGCTATCTTGCCAACATACTTCGATACACTTTGGTATTCATCACCCTTATAACGATTCACATTGTCAGCTGTACAGACATAAATCTTAGTTGTTTGCTTTTTTAGCTCTTCAGTCAAGTTCCGCAAACAAGCCTCAACATCTCCCACTACGGTTTGTATATCTTTCACGTAGTCGGCAGCCATGTCTTTTATTCTTTTATCAATCAGTATTCTCCTCATCAGTTTTCCTTGTCCAGTCCCAACCTTTCATATTCTTTCTTCAGCCAAGCCTTATAGCCCAAACTATCCTTTCCGTATTTTTGTACGAACAATCTGCGTAATTGCATTTTCACGACATCATCACCTACCAGTTCTATCAGCTGGTCTGCCGATTTCATGTTCCACTGGCGTTTGCTTTGTTTGTCTAAGAGATATTGAACCAAATCATTAATCACCTCACTGGCAAACTCCCCAGCAAACCCTCCTTTCAGAAAAAAGCTCTCTGCAAGTAACTCATTGATATTCGATGCAAACGTCTGCACTTTCATTTCCGCTCTTGCATCTTTTCCATCTTTTAAATACAGAACATTGTTCTTTATCACATCACTAAGTATAAATGGCGAATGGGTCACAAACAGAAGGAAAATACTTTTCACATTCTCCAAGTTCGACTGTTTAATCTGATGCAACAACCTGTTAATATAACCCTTCTGATATTCTGGGTGGAAATATAGTTCCACCTCCTCAAATACCACAAACACATTTTTATATTGTATCTTGCTATTGTCCGTCTGATTGGCATCAAGGTTGCGCAGATGATAACTAAACGACCCGACGGAGTTCAGCCGTTGTCTTTCGCCAGAACTCATCGACGCCATTTCATGATATTTCACTGCTTCTTCATCCTGATATTTAATAATAATATCCCCGATAAAGATTGGCGGTGGCAACAATCCGATGATATTATTAATGCCTTTATATCCTACAATGCCTGTCAGCAACTTCTTTAATTCGCTAAAAGTTACATAGTATGTATCATCCACCTTTTCTTTATAATCTGGCAGGACTTCTTTTATAGGCTTTGCTCCGTAGTACTTGATATTGTCTTTATAGTTCTTGATGTAATTCAGTGACTGTCTCAGCTTTAATGTAGTATAGTCGTCTTTTTCCAGAATTTCATGCAAGTCACTTCTCATTCTCTTAAAGCCAATATTCTTTGAAATGGGGTTAACCAACATCTCGAAAGTTCTATCTTCAATGTAGCTATGATCCCTATAGGGGGTATAGGTATTCATAATTTCCATCACCTTATACAGCACATACAACTTGGCCGCATATAGTGGCTGTTTTCTCTTTTCTATAGCATCATTTAGGTTACAATCTATCTCTTTGCATTCTTTGCGCAGCATTTCCCACAACTCAATCACCCTTACTAGCCTATAAAATTCGGCATAGTTCATGTTTCTGAATGGTTCGCTTTGCAAAAACTTTTCTTTACTATCCTTGTAAGGCTTTATTGCATCGGCATGGTGCTGTTCCATGTAGCCAAACAACTTCGTCACATATTTATTGAAATCAGACTCACCGCTTCTGCCCATCCTCTCACTAGAAAGAACGTTTCCAGCTAGATCCCATAGCTTATTATACTGCTTATACAACTCATCAAACTCCTTCCAGAATTCCAGGAAGTGCTTGCTGAGGTTATTCTTTTCTTCGCTATATTTATCCTCTGCATGAATTAATGGTACAAAGTACACATCTACATTCTGCCACTCAAAATCCTCCCTATGGTATTCTATAAAGTAAGCCTCAATCGTTTTATCTACGAACTTCGATTCTTTCTCCTGATAAAAAGCATATCCAATGGCCTCTTCGTGCTCCTTTATTTTCCTTTCAATGTTGTTTTCACCCCCCACGGTATACAAACTCAACAGCCGTTGGTACGACAAATGATCCTCCCTATTCACATCTATATTACCGTCAGTACGCATGGGGTTCAGTACCACTGGTGTTTGATATGAATCATTCTTATGGAACAGTTCCTCCATCCAACTGCCGCCGTCTTTCGTTTCATTCATCATCGTGAGCGAATTATAGGCATAGAGCGAATAGTTTATCACCATGGTATAAAACAGTTCCTCCAAGTGCATCTCCTTCAGTTTCTGTTTCTTTGTGATATCATCTTCTCTCAAATCTATACCCTCCATTATTACACCGTCCTTATAGCACGATATATTAGGAATCCCGTTTGTATCAAAAGCCTTATCTCCTCCTTCACATCTAATCGCATAGATATGATTATCCAATTCATAATACAATATTCCAGCCACGCCTATGTTATAGTGTAGCGATTCTTGGTCTGTAAGGAAGCCAAAGGCGTGTGCAAAGTTATTCAACAGTCGTAATACCACCTCCACGAATGTACTTTTTCCATCTCCATTCTGACCCACAATTCCACTTACGGTGATGTCTATTTTATGCCCGTTATCACATGTAACACTGTAAAGTTTATATTCTGCGCCACGTTCTTGTTTCTTGCAAATCAGGTTATATGGATTGTCCTTATCCTCCTCATAATAATCAAAGAGGAGGTAAGGTACGCCTACCTTTAGGATTTTATGAACACTCTCAAAACATCCTTCCAATATTTTTATACCTAGAATTCTAAACATATAAGATAATTATTTCTTTGAATTACATTATTACCAACAAAGGGACATGTGCACTTTCCTACCCTATCCTTTCAAGCCTATCGAGGGGATCTCTCCACTTCAGTCGAGATGACACCTGAGGACGCATCCGTTCCATCCGAACTATCCGTGTTCAGAATAGATGCATTGAATCATGATGTTTGAATCATTTTAGTTTTTGTCTATGGCAAAAGTTTATGATTCTCACAATTCACGATTGCAAATATACAGATTTCCTTCGAACAAAGCAAGCAAACAGTGAAATTTTTTAAATTAATTTTATGTAGTTATGCCACCCCACCCTTTGAAAACAATAAAGGGCCTTCGCACATCCTTGTACGAAAGCCCTTTGTTTTTCACACGATATACTTATCTAAATCAAATCAGAGAGATTCAATGACATTTCTCATCCAAGCTTTGCCATCAGTTAATCTATCCCTACGACTTCAAATCCCCAATCAGCCTATCAAGTTTATCACATTCCATGGGATTCTTCTCATATACCCCCTTCGTCATGATAAACTCCAGAGCAACCTTATTGAAGAGACTTCTTACATCTATACCATTCGCACGGAAATTATCCTTAATCTGCATGGCAGACCGCTCATCGTACGTAATGATTGTAATATGTCGCTTCTCCTCCTGAGGAATTCGCATTTCCACCAATTGCAAGAAATAATCCTTGAAATACGGGAAGTCCATACCGTTAATAGAATGACCAAAGAAAACCACATGGTCAGCCATATTCAGATCCCTCAACAAATTTGTATAGCGATAATACGGACTATTAGACTTTATCAAGAAAGTCAACTGCGGAGGGATTGAAGAAAAATCCTCCATCTCTATTCCCAAGATTATCTGCTCATTCGGGGCTAACGAGCCATGAACATATTGAACAAGAGGCAACTTAGACACATGGAAACGCTGACTCATTTTCGCGATGTCAGTATAGTTAAACGTATAGATACATTTAAACACCTGCCTAGAGTCAATCACCTTCAGCAGCCGCTCTGCCACACTGTTCTTCGTCGGAGTGAAACTCTCCTGCTGCTGTTTAATATACGCCCTCAGTTCCTGAATCAGAATCTGAAAAGAGTCGTAATATTCAGAAACATCGGAAGTTCTCCTTATCCTACCCTTCAAGTTTTTAGCACCCTCAAGCAGACCCGACTCTAAATCAAACCAGTTATGAGTAACGCGATACTTCTCCAGAGAATTGATAAGATACGGCTCAGGACATTCTCCCTTCACCTCATCCCATCTGTCGCTTTCCCAGAATTCCGAATACCGAGTATGAAGTCCCAGGTCAAGATCAAATCCATTACCTAAGATTAACAAGTTCTCACCCATTTCACTCCCCATTGTATAATTCCAGAGCCTCAGCGCTAAACGTCCTTTCGCTAAAGCCCTTACCATCAGAAGACCACACACAAACCACCTTCCCCATCTCAATCTCATTAACAGTCATAACGATAGGAAAATGCTTCAATGCATCACTCTTCAGAATAACGATATCACCAATTTTAAACTGTTGTTCCATATCACTAACATTATTTATGTTTTACCTACCAATCCCACAGGTGCCATTCTCCTTGAATCATTCACCATGAACCCTGAACCAATAACAATAAAATGGCATAGCCTCATCAGCTATACCCCTTTAACAATCTCCTTAATCATTCGCTCGGCTCTGCCGCTTTGCTCTGCAAAGAACCATGAACAGTCATTATTCCATCCACCTCATGCCATCGCGAGACACTGACTGTCCCCGCTGTCCTGCAGCGATTCCTTGTACCAATCAAACAGTTTCTGGACACCATCCTCGATCTCGACTTTATGCGTCCATCCGAGGCTGTGCAGCTTCGAGACATCGATGAGCTTGCGCATGGTTCCATCAGGCTTAGATGCATCAAACTCTACTGTGCCCTCAAAGCCGACGGCCTTGACGACGAGCTCAGAGAGTTCACGGATGGTGAGTTCCTTACCTGTGCCCACGTTGATGTGACAGTTGCGAATCTCACCAAGACTCGGAATGGCGCCACCACGACCAGCACTGTGGTTACGATCTACGGCACCATCGGTTGCAGCACCGTAATGAACCGACGAATATTTCTCGATGCCAATCACATCCTTAAAGTCCACGTTCAGTAGCACATGCACTGAGGCATCAGCCATGTCCTCAGACCACAGGAACTCACGCAATGGCGTACCAGTACCCCACAACACCACCTTGTTGTCAAAAATGCCATACTTACCAAGAACATCTAGGGCCTTTTTTCTATTTTCTAACATCGAAATACCCGAAAGACTCGATTTTTTGTTATTTTCGTGATTTTCGATGTTCTCTTCACACAGGCCTTCGCCTGTAACACCCTCAACAGGACGCTTGTTCAGGTCAATCGCAATCTTGTCCCACGCCCCATCGTGGATGAGCTTCGCCAGATACACCTTGCGCATCATCGCCGGCATCACGTGACTGTTCTCCAAGTGGAAGTTATCGTTGGGGCCATAGAGATTCGTCGGCATCACCGCAATGTAGTTGGTGCCGTACTGCAGGTTGTAGCTCTCACACATCTTCAAGCCAGCGATTTTCGCAATGGCGTACTCCTCGTTGGTGTACTCAAGGGGACTTGTCAACAAGCAATCTTCCTTCATGGGTTGTGGCGCATTCTTCGGATAAATACACGTCGAACCCAAGAACAGCAACTTCTTTACGCCATGGGCATACGCCTCTGAAATCACGTTGCACTGAATCTTCATGTTCATCATGATGAAGTCAGCACGATACAGCGAATTAGCCATGATGCCACCGACAAATGCGGCAGCCAGCACCACCGCCTCCGGCTGTTCCTCATCAAAGAACTTCTTCACTGCCACCTGGTCAGTCAAATCCAGTTCCTTGTGACTTCTACCAACAAGATTTGTATAACCTCGTTGAAGCAAATTATTCCAAATGGCAGAGCCCACCAATC
This sequence comes from Prevotella sp. E15-22, assembly GCF_023204875.1. NCBI lineage: Bacteria > Pseudomonadati > Bacteroidota > Bacteroidia > Bacteroidales > Prevotellaceae > Prevotella > Prevotella sp. E15-22. The sequence goes on along the minus strand of NZ_CP096247.1, from coordinate 1,041,030 downwards.
CATGGTGACCTGCCACATATATCTTACTTTCTTTACTTAACATCTTAACATTTTTGTTTTAACATCGAAATGCACTAAAAACTCTAATATCTTTCGTTTCTTCCGTGTCTTTAGATGTTAATCTTTATATGTTCTGTTACTTCACGATGCCCTTTTCGAGGTACTCAGCCAAGTTTGTGCGTACCTTCGCAGCAGCGCCCTCGGCGGCAACCTTGGCGATGTCGTGTTCCACCATAATCTTCACGAGCTCCTCGAAAGATGTCTTGCTAGGATTCCACTTCAACTTAGCCTTAGCCTTTGTGGGGTCACCCCAGAGGTTGACTACGTCCGTAGGACGATAGAAGTCTTCTGAGACAGCCACGAGGGTCTTGCCGATGAGGTTCTCAGGACCGGCCACGCAGATACCCTTTTCGTTGATACCCTCACCCTCGAACTTCAGTTCGATGCCAGCGTGCTTGAAGGCCAGCGTGGTGAACTCACGAACACTGTGCTGCACACCCGTGGCAATCACGAAGTCCTCAGGCTTGTCCTGCTGCAGGATGAGCCACATACACTCCACATAGTCCTTGGCATAGCCCCAGTCACGGAGGCTATCCATATTACCTAGATACAGACAATCCTGCACGCCCTGCGAAATACGTGCAGCAGCCAGCGTGATCTTACGGGTCACGAAAGTCTCACCACGACGCTCAGACTCGTGGTTAAACAGGATACCCGAGCAGCAATACATATTGTAAGCCTCACGATACTCTTTCACAATCCAGAAGCCATACTGCTTAGCCACAGCATAGGGGCTATAAGGATGGAAAGGCGTATTCTCGTTCTGAGGCACCTCCTCCACTTTACCATACAACTCAGATGTAGAAGCCTGGTAGATACGGCAAGTCTCCGTCAAACCCAGCTGACGCACAGCCTCCAGGATACGCAATACACCCACAGCATCCACGTCGGCCGTAAACTCAGGCGAATCGAACGACACCTGCACGTGACTCTGTGCAGCCAGGTTATAGATCTCATCGGGCTTCACCTTACCGATGACACCCAGCACACTCATCGAGTCGCCCAAGTCTGCATAGTGCAGATGAAAATGAGGCGTACCCTCCAAATGTGCTATACGCTCACGAAAGTCCACAGAACTACGACGAATAGTTCCATGTACGTCATATCCTTTTTCCAACAAAAACTCGGCCAGGTAACTTCCATCCTGACCAGTAATACCAGTAATAAGTGCTGTTTTCATATCTTATGTGAATCTTTTTATCTTATACCATTAAGGACATATGTTGAATATGAATGTGCAAAAGTACAACTTTTTTTTAATATCTCCCCTATTTTATCTTAAAAAACGCACTTTCACATCAATATTCAATAAACAAACACGGATTCTTTTTTTTATAACATCGAAAAACACGAAAGACTCGAATTATTTTTTTGTGACTTTCGAGTTTTTAGATGTTCATAAAATCATTCGTTTAATTCGTGTTCAAAAACAGAACGAAATGACAAGAAAAGCACATAATAATCTGTTGTCTTATTTTTTTATATATTTTTCGCCATTAAAAGTATAAATTTTCTTAAATCTTTGTGGGAGAATAGACGACTATAGACATCTCCATTATATAAAAATCTTGTTGTACCTTTGTATCGTAAAAGGCAACATACCGCCGCAATAAACACAATCGCTATTATCAACAATAACTTATAGTCTTTGTCAAAAATGACTTTCTTTAAAAACCCACCAATTCCTCCTATGGAGGAAGGTCCAGAACGAGAGTTGCTGACCTACATCATCCATGAAACGAAACGCATCAAGGGCCTCACTTCGTCCCTTGTGAAGGAAGGAGGCGTCAACAGCCGGTGGCTGCGGTGCGACGACCCTCGCAACATCCCATCCAAGCGCCTCCTGCGCATTCTTCTCCACACCATGGAGTTCATTGGTCGTGATGAGACGAAGCATCGTGCCGACGAACTCATCGACTATGTCTTCGACAACATCCTCCACTGGGGCCTCCTGCATGCCCGTGAGTCCCATGACTCTCCCACGAATCCCCCGTAATAAGCGAACACCGATCTAACGGATGAAACGGATATAATAATCCGTAAAATCCGAGTAATCCGTGGTCAATTAATAAACGAACACGGATCTAACGGATATAACGGATAATCCGTTCAATCCGAAAAATCCGTGTTCGAAAAGAAAGAAGATATGAAGATAGAAGAAATAAAACTCAGTATATTCAAAGACCTGCAGTCTTACGAAAGTAAGACAGTAGGTCTGGAAAGCGTGTTATGGTGGATAAAAAGCGATAAGAGCTTGGAGCAAAAAACCGAGCTCTATCGCAATATCGCAAAGACCATAACCCGCGACGAAGCCAATAAAAAAGTCAAGAACTCCATTATGCCGGCCTTCTCCGTGGCCGTAGTGTTCAACGGTCTGGGCAAGCAGACCACCCACGCCACGCGCGTCACAGGCCTGTCCATCTGCGACATCGACCATGTGGAGCGCGAGAAGATGGAAGAGATAAGAAGTAAGATCTGGGCAGACCCCCACACGGTCCTCGCCTATCGCACCGTGAGTGGCGAAGGCTTCCGCATCATCTTCTGCTATTCAGGCGTCTCATCCTGGGACGCCCAATCATCCGTTCCATCCGAGCCATCCGTGTTCGTAAACTCACCCGTGGTCACAGCGTTCTCGCCCCCCGAGAACGGCATACTCTATCGCGCAGCGTATAAGAAAGGCAACCAGTACTACGCCGATTTGTGCGGCGTGGCCTACGACGGCCAGTGCAGCAACATCACCCGCCTGAGCGGCATGGCCCACGACCCCGAGGCCGTGCTGAACCTCCAGGCGCAGCCCTTCCTCATCACCGACGACGAGGCAGCGGCAGCCAACACCGCAGCCGACACCGAGCCCGGCAAGCGCCGCAAGGACGACCCCGTGGGTACCCACCATGCCGAGGCCGAAGCCGCCTGGGCCGTCATCGAGCAGATGCTGGCCAAGCGCAACATCACCTACGGTCAGGGCACCCACCATCACTACGTGATGCATGCCGCCCATCTGTTCAACCACTTCGGCGTGGCGAAGGAAGACCTCCTGTCGTGGGCCGCCCAGAACTGGTGCGACTACGAGCAGAAGCAGCGCGAGAGCATCATCCACTGGGTGTATCAGAACCGCCAGCACGAATATGGCCGTTGGCGACTGAACAAGGCCGGGCGGCCCAAGGAAGTGTCGATGATCACCCTGCCCGACATCGTCACGTGGCTCAGCGAGAACAAGGTCGAAGTCATCTACAACCAGATCACCGACCAGACCTACTACCGCTGCGAGATGCTCAACCTGCGCGGCCAGGGCAATGGGCTGACGCCCCCCACCCCCGAGTGGCAGCAGATGGAAGACAGCGTGGTGTGCACCCTGCGCAAACTCATGGCCACCGACACCGCCAAGCGCGTGCTGAAGTCAGACGTGCGCGACATGATCATGAGCGACTATGCCCGCTGCATCCACCCCGTGCGCGACTATGTCCGTGATCTCCCCGCCTGGGACAAGACCGACCGCGTCAGCGAGTTGGCCGCCCATGTGCATGTAGACCCCGTGCAAGACAACCAAGAGCCCGCCGACGCCCAGCAGCTGTTCCAGTGGGCCCTCCACAAGTGGCTCGTGGCCACCATGGCCGACTGGCTGAGCGACGACATCTGCAACGAAACCATCCTCACCCTCATCGGTCCGCAAGGCATCTATAAGACCACCTTCTTCCGTTACCTCCTGCCGCCCTCGCTGCGCCCGTATTATTTGGAGAACTCCAGCAACTCCTTCTCGCAGAAAGACGACCAGATAGCCCTCGTCGAGAACTGTCTGGTGGAGATCGAAGAGATCGACATGTTCAAGGACCGCGACAACGCCGAGCTCAAGTCCTTATCGACCAAGGTCACCCTGAAGATCCGCCGCCCCTACGATAAGTTCGTTATGGCCAAGCACCGCCTGGCCTCGCTCTGCGCCACCGGCAACCAGGAGCGCTTCCTCACCGACGACACCGGCAACCGTCGCTGGCTCTGTTTCCGCGTGAACAACATCGACAACCCCCGCGCCTGGGACCTCGACTACGAGCAGCTCTATGCCCAGTTGCGCGACGAGTATTACGACGGCTTCAGCTACTGGTTCAACAAGCATGAAGAAGAGCGCATGAAGCAGCAGAACGAGTATTTCCGCATTGTGTCCGACGAAGAACAGCTCATCCGCTGTCGCTTCCGCCAGCCCAAGCCCGGCGAGCCCTTCAAGCGCCTCAACGCAGCCACCATCGCCCAGATGATCTCCTACGGTCGTCAGCCCATCACCTCGCGTCGCGTCTCCCTGGTCATGAAAGCCATCGGCTTCCACTCCGAGCGCAACAGCAAGGGCTGCTACTACAAGCTCTTCGAGATGGACACCAACGAGTCGCAGCGCGTCATCTCCGACATGCTCTCCGCCTCCGACCAGTGTAACGAATGTAGCGAAGAATTAGACCTTCCCTTCTAAGAAATATATTCACCTCCATCCAAATGCATTTCCATAACGCAATTTCCCATTTCTCATTACACTCATTACACAAATGTATTTATACATTTGAAAGAATTAGTTTAATCCGAACCATCCGTGGTCAATTAATAAACGAACACGGATCTAACAGATGAAACGGATAAACTGAAAATAATAATCCGTACAATCCGAACAATCCGTGTTCGTAAAAAAAAGAAAAAAAATTCGTTCAATTCGTGTCGCTCGGCTTTGCCGCTTGGCTCGTCCAAGAATTCGTGTTCAAAAATAAAAGAAAAATGAAAGCAATGTACAAAAGTGAGCTAGCCAAGCTAGCCGGGGTCTCCCCCCGCACCTTCCGCCGTTACCTCGCCACCCGTCGTCCCATCCTCACGGCCATGGGCGTCAGTCCCTTCGCCCGTAAACTTCCCCCTCCCGCCGTCCACTACATCTCTGAGGACTACTGCATCGACATCCCCGATAACACAGCGACTCTATCTAACAAAACGACCACGGATCTATCGGATTTAACGGATTACCCACCGCGCCAGCCGATAAAAACGATTCATCGCGGACCTGTGAGTCCCTTTCCAAGGGACGGCGCAAGCAGGGATGTAAGAGAGAATATCGCGTGTCCCGCGATACCAAAAAGGCACGGGAGTCGTCGGTCGTCCGCGACTCCCGTTTGCATCCCCCTATCTAGGGGGCCTTGGGGGTAGCACCCCTCTTTTGGTTCCTTTTCTCGGGTGAGCGAGAAAACGAACATAAAAAAATAGAAGATTTAGGTTTGTAAAGCGGACAGAAAGGGACAAGACCCTTTCCAAATGTAGTACCTTTGCAAACGAAATCAAGCCCCACAAGGGGCGCGACTTTCGCCCCATCGAAACCATCTGAACGCCCCGTTCAGATACCTCGAACGAACGATCGAGATAACCCCTTAGGGGGTATCGAGATAACCCGAACACCCCGTTGAGATTATCTCAACGCCCGATAGAGACTATCCGGATAAGTAAAAAATAATATGTTTAACTAAAAAATCCTTTTTAAAACAATGAGTCAGAAATTCATTAAAACACAAAACAAGAACACCGCCAGCAAAGCCTACTGCAAGTACTTTGCCCAAGCCATTTACGACAACCACTTCGTGGCCACCGAGGAGCTCGCCGACTTCATCCAGCGCCAGGCCTCCGTGAAGAAGAGCGACATCAAGGCCGTGCTCCAGGAGTTGGGCGAGGCCTTCAAGCACTTCTTCGAGATGGGTCAGAAGATCAAGCTCGACGGCATTGGCATCTTCAAGGTCGGCTTCTCGAGCATCGGTGTCGCCAAGATTGAGGACTGTGGTGCCCAGACCATCACCACCCGTCGCGTCCTGTTCCAGCCCGAGACCACCCGTGTTGTTGTCGGTCAGCAGAAGAAGGCCGACGGCTCTGTGAAGCAGAAGTACGTCAACGCCATCACCATGCTCAAGGACGTTGTCTTCGAGGAAACCCACGACAACGCCATGAACGTTGACAGTGAGCCCACGAATCCCTAATCCGTTCAATCCGAGTTATCTGTGGTCAATTTAGTAAACGAACACGGATCTAACGGATAAAACGGATAATCCGTACAATCCGAGTCATCCGTGGTCAATTAACAAATTTAATCCTTTTCAAAAATGAAACTATCCCCTTCATCTTGGAAGCAGCTGCTCCAGATCATCGCCACCATCATCACCACCATCGCCGGCACCCTCTGCGTGCAGTCCTGCTCACCTAATTGGTTTTAGCTATGCGACACATTAACCTCATTATCTGTCACTGTTCAGCCACGCGCGTCACGCGCGACTTCTCCCCCGAAGCCCTCGAGGCCTGTCACAAGGCCCGGGGCTTCACCACCACCGGCTACCACTACTACATCACCAAGGACGGGCACCTGCATAAGTGCCGCCCTGAGGACATGATAGGAGCCCACGCCCGTCGTTACAACGCCCACAGTATCGGCGTTTGTTATGAGGGAGGCCTCGATGCCAATGGCAAGCCTGCCGACACCCGCACCCCTGCCCAGAAGCAGACCCTCATCACGCTTCTTCGCGCCCTGAAGGCCGACTACCCCGATGCCCAGATCCTTGGTCATCGTGACCTTCCCTGGGTTTGCAAGGCCTGTCCCTGCTTCGATGCCCGTGCTGAATACAATCATCTCAAGCCCCTCACGCTTGAGCAGTAACTAACCCCCAAACCCGAATTTTTCCATGATACTTTTTAGACCGCCACCGCCAAAACAAAGAAAGCAGCTACAATCAATGTTGTAGCTGCTTTTGCATTATTGCAATGTCTCCCACCACCGCTCTGTCACGTCGACCGTAGTGGAGACATCTCCTTCATCATCACTACAAGACACAGACCTGTCACCACGGTCCTACTATTTACACTTACTGTTAGTGAGTTGACATAAAAAGACCCCAACGTGACATACAACGTGGGGAAAGAAACCAACTATAGTTTACTTTTCGAGAACATTTAGAGTAGATGCATTCTTTTCATTAGAGAAAGAGCATCTTGCTGCCATTGTGAAGTATAAATTTTACTCATAAGGCAATACTCCTATCCTTTCTAAACCGACTTTCTTTGGGGGCTGATGTTATTATGTCAAATACAGCCCTTGAGCCGATTATGAAGCAAAATTACAAAATCCCATTGACATACATTGAATATGCCGATGGAATTTATTCTTTATTAACGAAAATGAAAATGAACAACCGTGATTGGCTGCTCATTTTTGTATAGTTATACACTATTGATATTTAGAGTCAACAGGTATATAGTTCCCTAAATATATTTACTAAAGTAATCGGAGAACCGTCCCCTGATCAGCGTGTAATGTCAGTGTAACCCCTACTCGTTACACTCACTACCCCATACCCCTGATAAAAGAGCATTGTCAAGCACATTTATCAGCCTCAACAAAGTGTCTGTCCGATTATCATCCGGCAGCATTGCCTATCTTACCAATGCCATTATGTCATCTAACAAAGTTTGGCACTCTATTTGCACAATCCACTACAGAAGATTTTTTGTATAATAATTTAAAATATAAGCTTATGAATAACATCCGTTACAATGAAGATGATTTTAAGGGTTTTGTTGAGGATCTCATTTCCTCAGGCCGTATTGAAGACAAAGAAGCAGGTATTGCAAAATACATGATAGACAATGGTTACGAATCACTTTCAGAAAAACAAAAGTATGTTTTCGATCAAATGATTAAAGACAACACCGTTGAAGAGTGTCAGAGATGTGGCGTTGATATCCCTTGGTGTGAAATGCTGGAAGCGCTCTATAATGGCGGTCTATGCAACTATTGTCAGCACGTAAAGGAGAAAATGGACGCAGAATAACTTATGCCTCAGTTTACCGTCATAGCAAACACTATAAGCTCAGTACTTTATATGGACATTGGCAATATAGCCACTGCCCAGTTATTTACTAAACTCATTACTGGCAATCCCAATACAGAAAAGATTAATTACCTGCAAACTGCCTCACAGGAATTGAAGGACAGGCTCCCTATGCTTGATGTAATCGGTGAGCGAGCATATGAGTTGAGAAAGTTCTTCAATGGCATTCCTACTGGTCAGCATTTTCTAATCTTACCAGAGCGAATTGAAGACCGTATTCAGATGTATCTTTATACGAAACTGCTATCAGAGATAGATAAGGTTTCTCTCCAAACTACCGATTTGGAAAAAATTGCCTCTTACTTATATGACCATTATGAGGTTCGCACCTTCAACGGCGACGAACGTCTCAACATTGGTGTATTTGATAGAAAAAAACGCGTTTGCCGTTTTTGTGGCCGTTCAATGCCTGATGTTAAATTCACGCAAAAAGCCCATGCTATCTCAGAATCCCTTGGTAACAAAGGCTTAGTCTGTCGAGAGGAATGTGACGAATGTAACGCGCGTTTCAATCAAACCATCGAACAAGACATTACCCGTTTGCTCCAATTCTTCCTTATCCTAAAAGGCATCAAGGGCAAGAACGGCAATCCAACACTCCAAGGCGATGGCATTTCCATAAAGAATGATCCATCCTCACAAGCAACACTTGGGAGGAGTACCTTGGTGCTGAAAGTTCCTACCATGCCTGATACACACGACCCTCAGGAGATTGTCCAACATTTTTCGGGATCTTTTGCAGGTTTCTCCAGCGTCAAATACATCCCTCAAAACATCTACAAATGTTTCTGCAAATACGTTCTTAGTGTGATCGACAGCAAATTCCTACCATATTTTAAGGGTACCATCGACTGGATTAATGAGGCGCCAACCCACCACCGTCTACCACCAGTATGGCATTATACGGTCCCTAACAGCACCGACTCCCCTTATTTGATAGTTATGCAGCGCAAGCATAAACATAAGAACTTTCCTTATTGCTGGGCCATACTGAGCATAGCAGGCGATCAGTATTTATTTATCATCCCATTCTGCTCTCTCGACAAATACAAATTTGTTGGAAATTCACGTGTAGAATTCTTCCATCAATGGCTTAAGAATGCCATGCCAAACATCAACTTACAACCGATGAAGTTACATGGTATTGCACCTACTAGTCTGAAGATAAATGCCAATTTCAATATCTCACCAGATTGTGTGGAAGGCCGCGACTATTATTTCATCAAACCTCAGAAACCATCAAAATAATGAATAATACGAACACACAGCACGCCCCTTGCGCTATCTGCAAGTCAAAACCTGCAGACAAGACCAACTCGCACATCATTCCGAGTTTCTTTGTTGCTATGGTTTCTAGTATTGACAACAGTTATAAGCGAGATAAGGAGTTGCTATATACCATTGGCGACCGTATTACTACGGCATATATAGGGCGTTCCGTTAGAGGTGATGAACTACTCAGTAGTTTCGATTCGGTAACAGACGAACGCCTTGCCATGATGAGTGAAAACACCGCTTCGAAAGATTACATCTTCTGTCCTCATTGTGAAAAGAAACTTGGAGAGTATCTTGAATCACCTTGGCATGATCATCTATTTAACAACAGAAAAATTGCCCCAACCTCGGCATATTTCTTTTGGGTATCTATCCTTTGGCGACTCTCTGCATTCGAGGGCATAAATTTCAAATTACCTACTCATATAGAACAATCTCTCAGAAAACGACTAAACAATTTTATCTTAGCCAAAGACAACAATAGCGACACATCCCAACTAATGTGTAAGTTTCCATTCTACTATAAAGTCCTATACTGCAAGGATTATTCTAAGTATCAAGGCGGGCTCATCTATTACGAATACGATCGTAAATCTAAAGTAGTCACCCTGCTTTTGGGCGATGTAGTAGCTTGTTTCTCATTCCATAGACATCGTTCATTTGACAAATACACATTCCACGGTCTCGAAAAAGCATTCGCAAATGCCCCTATTAACGATGGCTCTTGCAGCGAAATTATCTTTAATATAGATACTAGCATATTAGACTCTGTTATTTCAAGCCTATTCTATAAATTAAAAAAATTAAGATTAAAGGCAGATAGGAAGAACATTCTTTCCATGTGGGAAAATGTAAGGAAGATGTTAATACCAAATCTTCCACTAAAGCCTAATGAAATATTTATCAAATACGTTATATCTGAACTATACAACGATGCCGTTAAATCTGGCGAGAGAATTACCCCTGAGTATTTTTCCAAATGCTTCGGTAAGGGTTTAATAAAAATCTACGGCATTCAAATCGTTCATTAGTTCCATTAACCAAGAAAAGCCAGCCCTTCGGCCGACTTTCCAAATTACTCATATTGATTCTTCCTCCTATACAGTTCCGTCATGGCAAGAAGCTCTTTAAACTTCTCCACTCTCTCCTCCTTCATCCTCCCCGCATTAAGCGCTTTCCTATTTGCCTTTAGCCAGTTGAGCATATCATGCTCCTCTATTCTATAACGCGAAGGATTGTGTTTATTAGTCTCAATAAACTTTTTTACTTCCTCATACCTAGTATTCCACCTTTCATCCTGCGTCATCGCCCACTATAGTTTTTCCACCTAATCAAAAGCAGCCTTTTTAATTGCTTCCTTTATGAGTTCTCGCCTTGCCTCAAGAAATTCTAGGAAATGGTCATAGCCATAGTCTTCCATCTCTGGAATAAGATGACGAGCCTTGAAGTTAGCATCACGCGATTTAATCCATTCGTCAAAGGGAGTTGCGTTTTTAGACTTGTTCTCACTGTCCTCCAACAACTCCAAGTTCGCTATTGAATTATAAACCGCTTGATACTGCTCTATGACTTCATCGCTCAATCCTCTTTGGCGCAATTCCTTGGTTCTGAAAGATGCCTGTGGATAGATGTGGTCTTCATTGAATGTCTTGTCTTTCCAATCTCTTCCAGGATATATCAGTGAGAGTATCAAATAGCTATAGCGAGTACCATAATTATAGCTTAATAGTTTATCCAACTCCATATCTGTAAAAGTAAGATCTACTTTTAGCTTATCAGACAGTTCCTTTACCGGGAACGCATTTCCTTCTTCGTCTACAACTTCTCTCATCTGGTTCAATGTGGCATCAGTCGAACTGCCAAGCAAATTCTTAAGAATTGCCATCAGCAGCCACTTCTGAATGTTATTCTGGTCTTTTACGTCTACTTCAGCACTCGACGAAATATATGATGGCCAATTCTTGTTCCTGATATATTGGGCAATGGGGAGAAGAGCCAACTTAGTAACAAGGTTCTTATCATTAAAACCAAAACGACTCACTAGTCTTACTGTATCTCTAACAGCATCCTTTGTCGTTTCCCAATGCTCTTCTATCTTTTCAAGATTCTCCCTTGTAAACGAGCTTACCTTATATTGTATAGGCAAATCCTCTGTCAGATACATGGCCGCTTTCATCACGAAGTCCTTGCCAAAGGAATAGCCATTGCCTATCTTTTCGATTTCGTCGGTAAAGTTGTTTATCTCTTCACGAGCATTCAGTTTTCTCCATTTGGCCGTTGCTGTAGATAGCAGGATATCACTGTATTCTAGTTTCTTACCACCCGTATTCGTTCTAACGAAGATCTCCAACACCTTGTCATAATCATTAGATGTCTCCTCATAATAGTTGATGATATTCGCAGAATTCAACCTTCCGTGCAACTTTCCGATAATTCTATTAGCACAATCACGTTGTTCTTGAGTCAGCCCTTCCAATTCTTTCTTGATGTCATCTTTCGCATCTTCCGCATCTTCAAAGGATAATATTCTTCCCACCTCATACCAAAGTTGTGGTTCCGTCGAGTTAGGCCAAGGATTAGCATTTTCTTTGAAATAAAAGTCATACGACCTTTCTTGTGGATTGAACGCACCCGGAGATTTGAGAAGATTTAGATACAGTTTGCACGTTCTCCATTTTCTGTAGAAGAAGCGATACGACCCTCTCAATCCGATATACAGGGAAGTGATTCTTTGCTGACCATCGAGAACTAAGTAGATATCCTTGTTTACACCATTCAGGTTGGTTTCCGTATTATGCGGTTTCTCTGCGTCATAGTCACGAATGAAATCATACGAAATCCAATCATTCTTATGTTCCTCTCTGATTTTCCAGAAAAGGAATGAATTGATAGGATAACCATTTAATAGTGAGTCAAACAACATCTCCACCTGATAGGGGTTCCATACATATTCACGTTGGATAGCAGGCAGAAAAGTATCTCTTCCCACTCTATCCATAATCAATTGACGTACAGAAATATTTAAGTATGACATTTTGCTTAATTTTAAATTCTCTCCTCAGTTAACGGTTTCGTTTTTAATATAGTTAACATTAAAGAACGTCCGTACTTTCCGCGCTATCCATGTGACCTAAAAGTTATCGTCAAGGTTCTTACGCTCCAGTAGGTGCTCAGGCGCAAGCGGAGTTCGTTATCGTTGAAGGCGCAAAACGCCTTCTTCCTCATGCGGCACGAACGGTCCTTCTTTGCATTCAAAGAATACACTCCCGGACTCCAAGCTTTCCACATTATGCCAGACGTTCTTGGGGATATCTACCCCATAGAGTCCTTCCTCTGGGCAAAGAATTACACTCTCTATCACAGAACCATCATCATTGTAGGTATTCACTCTAACTCTACCACGAAGCAATACAAACGACTCGTCTTTCGTTGGATGGCGATGTATCTCAACCTTAGTTCCAGGCTCCACTGCGTTTAAAAAGCGATGGCACTTATCCTCAAGACTCTGATGGAAGTTATAGTTCATCCTCAGCCTGTCAGACTTTTGTGCCTGCCTACTTACGTCATCTAACAATTGTTTGTCTATGAGTTTCATCTTACATCGTAGTTCTTACATCTTCCATCAGCCTTCAAACATCAGCCATCGTCAGTTCCTGATGCTTCCCTAGCCCGTCTTGGCATTACTTTACCAATATTTTAGCCAACTCCTATTGTTGCGGAACATGTACTGAAGTGAACCCCAAAGTTTGGACGAATTAAACAATCGAAGCAGTAAGCATCTTCCTGTATTGTACGGGCGACATGCCATTAAGCCTCAGTTTTATTCTCTCGTTATTATAATATTCCATGTATTCTACCAGGTCTTTGATGAAGGTGTCTGCTGATGTGTACTTTCCAGAATACAGCAGCTCTGACTTCATGAGACCAAAGAAATTCTCCATCATGGCGTTATCCAGACAATTTCCCTTGCGAGACATGCTTTGGATAATGCCATGTTTCTTTAGACTATTCTGGTAGGCTACGTGCTGGTAGTGCCATCCTTGGTCAGAGTGCAATACGACACCCTCAGGCAGCTTTATACGCCTGTACATCTGGTTGAGCATACCGAGTACCATTTCCATGTTTGGCTTCTCTGTGATTGAATATGCAAGAATCTCACCATCGCACATGTCAAGTATAGGTGACAGGTAAATCTTGCGTCCGCCTATCGTCATCTGGGTCACGTCTGTTGCAAGCTTCTGATAAGGTCTTTCAGCTGTAAAATCCCTGTCTATGATATTAGGCGCAGTCTTGCCAACTTCTCCTTTATAGGAGTGAAATTTCACCTTCCTCACCTCGCTCTTCAGTTCCATTTCGTCCATAAGCTTCTTGACTGTCTTGTGATTGATAGGACAGCCATCTTTACGGAGTTCCAGCGTTATACGCCTGTAGCCGTAACGACCTTTGTGCTTATGAAATACGGTGTATATCATATCTTTTACTTCCTTGTACCTGTCTTTCTTCTTGCCGTGCTTGAGGTGATAGTAGAACGTGCTACGCGCCATCTTCTTGAGCTCTAGCAGGACATCTAAGTCCGCATGCTCATTACGCCTTAGTTCTTCGATGGCTTGCGCCCAATCGCTCTGTTTTGGGTTTCTCTTTCCTCGACTAAGGCTCTCACTTTTTTTAGCAGGAGATTCTCCAGTCTTAAGCGTTCGTTCTCCTTGCGAAGACGCTCGTTCTCCTTTTCGTACTCTTCTTTTGGTAGTCGTTTAACCATATGCTCACCAGTTTGGAAATGCCTGGATCGTCGAGATTCCAGTGCTTCAAATCCATTTCGCTCAACCAATTTAACCCAATTGCCAATTATCGAGCTTGACAATTGATATTTGGCTGAAAGCTGGAACAAAGTTAATTCACTTTCCTGATAATCACGAACTATTTTGCATTTTTCTTCATATGAAAGCCTCTTTTTCTTCTTCGGCTTTAATTTTAGACCTTCAATGCCAAGGAGTTTGTAACTCTCTATCCACTCATATAGAATATGATGGCCTAAGTGGAGTCTACGGGACACAGAACGGGCTGACTCGCCTTGGAACACAAACCCAATTGCGGACATCTTTTCTTCTAAACTAAATTCTTTTTTCATTTGAACCTTTCTGTTGTGTCCAACTTTCTGGGTTCACTTCATACCTGTCCCCCCGGTCCCCAAACATAACCCCCTACTTCGTTATCTCCTTGATAATATCAAACAATTTATACATCTGAGAGTAAGACTTGTACACCTCCGGCTCCTTCTCGTGCAACTCATCCAAGTCACGAGACACCTCAATGGCTCGTTCCATATCACCCTTCTCCTTCAGTTCACGGTAGATATGAGTTTTGTTGAAGAAAGCCTCTGTCTTGTCATAGTTAGGGATGTGCTTCTTTAGTTCCTGGGCCACGGCATCGTAGTTAGCAAACTCCTTACTCGATGGCCTAGGCATATAATGCATCAGGAACCAGTATTCTGTACAAGGGCTTGACTCCACAAAAATGATCTTAGGATTACCCTTCTTCAGCGCTTTATAATGCTCCATTTTCTCGTGATTACCTTCAATCACGTCCATATCTATCAGGCACAACACATAGTCATACCCTGCTTTCACCCGTTCATTGGCAAGCTTTACAATATCATCCAGGTCGGAATGTTTAGGGATACCGGGTACCAGACTGAATCTGTAACGCTCAGTCGTGCGCATGTCGTCCACATAGCGATACTCTGTCAGCCCCTCACCAATGATGGCTATACTCTTCCTTTCTCTCTTATTCCTCTGTCTCGTGCTCATAGTATTCATCCATATCCATATAAATACTGTCCAGGAAAGGCAGATCCACAAGCTTCTCCTGCTTGTATGCATTGTAAACAGACAGAGTCTTGTGCAGACCCAGCGTTGACAACCTTATCAGTTGAGTCTCACCACAGCCGTTCTTATCTGTGAACCAAATCACATCCCTGCGGATATAGTCCTCATCCAGCAGGTTAATGTCATGCGTAGATGCAATCAGCTGTCCACCCCTCTTGCTATTCACAAGGAACACCTTGATAAAGTAGGAAAGCAATTCATAATGAATACTGGTTTCTATTTCATCTACAGGAAGAATTACGCCACGAACCAACAGATCATAAAGGATTGTTGCTAAACCCATATACCTCTTGGTTCCACGAGACTCTAACTCTTCGTCAAGCTCTTTATCACCATTATTGGTATGATGCACAAAGAACATCTCGTCCGAATGTAAGGTTCCCTTTTTCAGAATCTCCTCTTTTACCTTGGCGGGCATACCAGAAGTATTCTTGATCATCAATTCCATTTCAGGCGTAATGTTCACCTCTTCTTCATGGATGGAGATATCCGAGATATTGAAGTCGGATGCTTTCAGAAAATGCAGAATGAACTTCTTCAGTCGTCCATCCTTATCTTTAGTTATACGACGTTTTGTGAAGCCCATCAAACTGCTCTGCGGATACATGATGGGAGCAATCCTCTGTGAAAAGAAATCATATACCAGATTCAGCCTGGATTTCTCCACATTTGACTTTCCAAAGGCAGCGATAACCGTGCGGTTAATGATGGCATTCCCCTCAATGGCCTCCCTACTTTTCTTAATCAAACCCACCTTTCCGCCAAACACAATATCAGTAGCGTCTTTCTCAGCATTGAAGGTACGCTTATATAACAATGTAGGTTGAACTGAGGAATAGACTTGCAAGGTCTCCTCATAAATAACCTTGCTATCCAGTACCAGATTGAGCTTATACTTCTCACGGTTCAGATAGAAAGTCATTTCAAACTGTGTCCGCTCCTGCCGAGACTCGTCATCCAGCAAGAAAGGTACAACTCCTATTTCATCCCCCTTGTTCAGGCTGTCATCAACCATAAACCGGGAGAAGAAGTCAAGCGCTTTAAGAATATTTGTTTTACCCGAAGCGTTGGAGCCATAGATGCAGCCTATTTTCAAAAGCGAGACACCGTCAGCCACCTCTTCAGCGTAAATATCGCGCGACGTATCATCGTTAGTCGGGATGAAACTCAACGTTTGCTCATCCCGCAACGAGTAGAAATTCCTGATTTTGAACTCAGCTATCATAATTGATCAGTATTAAATGACGGTGCAAAGATACTACAAATTATTGAATTGAACGAATCTATTTCCAATTTTCGTTTGTTTTTCACGAAATTTTCATATAAAATCTACCATTTTGTCATTCTTTGAGCCTTTGGCACTTTATTTGCCATATAAAAAAATGAGTCCTCGAACTTAAAACCCTGCTCCAAGGAGGCAGAGAGGATTCAATTAAAAATATGGAAGATAATCTTATTCTTCAAGTTTGGAACAAGGGACAAGCCGTACCAGGTTACGACAGTTCCAAGTATCGTAAGGACCAGTGTGGTGCCTGGATGACGTTCAGCGAATACGGAAACCGCTCGTCCATCTACGGCTGGGAAATTGACCACATCACGCCGCAGTCCAAAGGTGGTAGTGACGCATTGTCCAACCTGCGTCCTTTACAGTGGGAGAACAACATGGCCAAGTCTAACGGTAGGCTTAGCTGTGCTGTTACTTCAGAAGGAGACCACAACAAACGTCTCTAACAGTTCTGCATTCTGCAAGTTGCCGCTCGCAGAATGGTTTTGTATTTTGACAGGTTGCAGTGTTACCAGCACTGCACCCTGTTTCTTTTCAGCTTTCAGTCACCCCACTCTCCCATCACTCATACTCTCTTCTCGCTCTAGCCATACTCATGAGCGAGCTAGTGCCACGGGGACGAGTGCCACGGGGACGGGTCCCTGGCCTCAATTCACAACTTCTGAATCACCCCTCTTCCCACACCAGTCAAACGCTCTAACTGTCGATGAGAGGCACCTCGTTCCTTCAATTCCCTCAATACACCTCTCTTCACATCATCATTCAACTGCTGAAAAGCAGAGGCATTCGTTACACCAGATTTCTCAATTATCATTTGCCATACCTGGTCGTCAGAAGGTCTTTTTCGTGAGGGATCCTCAATATCCAAGCAATGAACATCACCAGACAAAGGCTCATTTACCCATTCTTCTAGTTCACTGAAAGGGATACGATTCAAAACTGTCTGCGTATGGCAAATCTGAAAGACAGGTTCAACAGTTCCATCATACTCACCCCAGCTACTATATTCATAGTCTTTTACGTGTTCAACAATACCAGCCTTTAACGGATTCTGATGGATATAGCGCAACAGAGTCATGAAATAAGCCATATCGTTGACAGGTTCACTCTTAAAACGCTCTTTGAAGAGATGCCCATCACGCCCATATTTCCTGTTGTAGTAGTACACGTAAGAGCCTGCAATACGTTTGATCGTTTCACCTACGCTCTCCTCACGCTCACGAATCAGCAAGTGAAAGTGGTTCGACATCAGACAGTATGCGTAATAGGTACAATTACTTCCCATTGGAGTTCCGTCCTCATCATAACGGAAACGCATCCTATCCAGAGTAGCAATAAATTGATAGTAGTCTTCTGGCTCCTCGAAGAGATTCTGGTGATTAATACCGCGCATCATCACATGAAAGATCCCTGTTCCAGACTCGACCCTTGCCTTACGTGGCATATACTTCTTTTATAATATCTATGCAATTAGTTGAAACAATGTGAATGATGATTTCTCATGCCAGGAACCTGTCCCTCTGCCATCCCCTAATCTTGCTCTTCAGGCACTGAGGCTGTGTCATCACCCAGAACAGCGCATGCGACAGAACAATACGATCCTCAGAAGAATGATAGGAAAACATCCTATCTTCTTCCTTTGGATGTATCTCTTGCAGCCGCTGCTCCATCTGAGCGAACATCTGCTTTCGCGTCTCTTTCAACTCATTCATTTCTATTGTTTCATCCCCATTGAGTCAAAAAGAGGCATGAGCCTCCGCTCATGCCCCTCTCCACACATTCTTTATCCCTCTATCGCACTCTTGATAGTCTCCACGATGTACTTCACATCATCATCGCTCACATAAGGACCAGCAGGCAGACACATACCGATTTTGAAGATGGCCTCAGATACACCATTCACATACGCAGGCGCATTCTTATATACCGGCTGCTTGTGCATGGGCTTCCATACTGGGCGAGCCTCAATCTGAGCCTGATCCAGATATACGCGCAAGGCTTCTACGTTCTCATTTGGCTGACAGTCGGTGGTAGCAGACGAAGCAGCATGAATCACGCCAGCAGCACCACCCACAGCACCAGTCACAATGGTCTTATACGCATTCTCCTGACCTTTAATCTTCAAATCAGGATCCAGTGTGATAGTACAGAGCCAATAGTTCGAGTCATATTCGCCTGTTGCGGGCTGCTTGTGCACAGTCACGCCCTTCACGTCCTTTAGCAGCTCTTCATAAAGAGCCTGCACATGCTTGTGGTGGGCGATATGATCATTGGCTACCGTCATCTGTCCGCGACCGATACCAGCGCAGATATTACTCATACGATAGTTATAGCCTATCTTCTCATGCTGATAGTACGGATAGCTCTCACGGTACTGTGTGGCATACATCATAATCTCCCGCCAGCTCTCCTCATCGGGTGTAATCAGCGCACCACCACCAGAGGTAGTGATCATCTTATTACCGTTGAAGCTCAATACGCCATACTTACCAAACGTACCTAGTACCTGGCCCTTGAACTTCGATCCGAATCCCTCAGCCGCATCCTCCACTACGGGGATGTCGTATTTATTGGCTATCTCCATGATACGATCCATCTTATACGGCATACCATACAAAGCCACTGGCACAATAGCCTTAGGCTTCTTTCCAGTCTTGGCAATACGGTCTTTTATCGCCTCTTCTAGCAGTTCCGGATCCATATTCCAAGTATCCCTCTCGCTATCAATGAACACTGGAGTAGCTCCCAGATACGTAATTGGGTGCGAGCTTGCACAGAATGTAAAGCTCTGTACACACACCTCATCACCAGGGCCTACGCCACAAGCCTTCAATGCCAAATGCACCGCCGCAGTTCCTGCACTCAGCGCCACCACTCGCTTCGAAAGCTTTT
This sequence comes from Prevotella sp. E15-22, assembly GCF_023204875.1. Lineage (NCBI taxonomy): Bacteria > Pseudomonadati > Bacteroidota > Bacteroidia > Bacteroidales > Prevotellaceae > Prevotella > Prevotella sp. E15-22. The sequence continues at coordinate 1,021,747 of NZ_CP096247.1, read as the reverse complement.
CGCTTTCATTATCGTTTTGGTTCACAAAGTTCTCCAGATCCTTCTCAAATCCATTCACATTCGGACCAAGAGGCACCACCCAATTGGTATCAAATGCCTCCTTGATATACTTCTGTTCTATTCCTTCGTCCGACATATGCGCCAAACAAAGGTAAATTCTCTTTCTTTCAGACATATTTTAATGTAATTGTTTATTCGTAACCTTTATATTATTTCCCCTGCATACTCCATCTTCTTTCCAAGGACAGTACAGATAATCATTTGGATGTCCTTGATAAAGGAATAATGCCTATAGTAATAGCAGTTCAGCCTTACCTTATCAGGATAAATCACGTTATCGTTATACCACACCGCAACCTCCTGATCACTCATCTTCTCCAATTCCTCTTTGGTAATTCCATAAGCCGTAAGCTGTAAGCCGTAAGCCAGAGTCCTCGCATTCGCGAGATACTCATCTTCGAGTCTGTACTTCAAAGTAGCAGGTCCCGTAATCCCCGGTCTCAACTTCAGCACATCCCTATCATCCCCTTGCAACGTGTCCGCATACCCAGGCACGTCAGGCCTTGGGCCTACGAAACTCATATTGCCGATGAGCACATCCCACAGCCCAGGAAGCTCATCCAGTTTATAATGACGAAGTTTAGCGCCAAATGGCGTGATGCGACTATCGCCAGCCACACTCACAGAAGATCCATTATGCTTCACCGTCATTGTGCGGAACTTATGGCACTTAAACAACTTCCCATTAAGACCCACACGCTTCTGCACAAAAAATGCAGGACCGCCCGGCATCTTCACCTTAATCTAAATGTGATTTTCTCGTTTTGTCGGGAGATAAATGGCGAGAAAAAAAATTTTTGCTTAGTGACAAATCCGCGTAAGAAGCTGAAAAACAGAATGTTTACGGAAGCCGAATCCTAAAATGATAAATGCAGACGTAAATGTCATCCCGGAGAAAGGGCTCAAATGAAAGTAAAGACATGTGGTTAAAAGTAAACCCAAAAAGTCTGATGAAATTTGAAGGGGTTTTTACCCGGTTTTCTGGTCATTTTGGCATGTTTTACCTCGAAGTTGGGCGTTAAAAAACATTAACGACAAAAACTCCGACAGGGGATGCTCTGCGCCATAGCGAAAATGGCCGTTTTAGGGGCATTTGGGACATAAAAAGTAATCTTTCCTTACAGAATTGTAGGACTGGTGCTTTTTTACTTGTTCCCATATATGGTTACTTGTAAAATGGTCGATTTTCGCCAAAATTCGGCTCTCAGGCCCTGAAAAGGTAAATTTGCAGAAAATTAAAAAATTCAGCGGGTAAATCCGCTATAAAATTGACTTATATGGCTACAATAAAGTATGAGGTGCTGAAGCACAACATGAGAAAGGACAAGACGTGGAACGTCGTCATCAGGGTCACGCACAAAAGGGTGATGAAATACATCCCTACTACGGTGTTTGTTACCCGTGACGAGCTGACCTCGTCTTTCAAGATCAAGAACTTTCAGAAGAAGGAGAAGTGTGAGGACATCCTCCGCATCTACCGTAAACGTATCGAGGAGGAGAACCTGGAGTTCAACGACATGACTGCCGATGAACTTGTAAGGAGAATCACACGCAAAGACATTGTCAAGCCAACCTTTGTTGACTTCGTGGACTATTACCAGAAGTGGATAAAGACTCATGAGGATGAAATCAAGGGTATGGGTAACTACAAGACTGCCCTCAACTCGTTCATCAAGTTCATGGGACGTAAGGTTATCGACTGCAATGAGATTACGGTAAGACTGATGGAGGCCTATGTACGCTGGCTTGGTGACAGGCATCGTGCGGCCAACCTCTACTGTATATGTATCAAGCGCGTATTCAATGAGGCCCGCGAGACCTACAATGACAACCTCGACGGTGAGGAGATCATCAAACGCTCACTGGAGTTCTTCGACCCTCCTGTTCATGTATGTACGGAGAAACGTGCCATTTCCCTGGAGCATCTGAGGGCTTTGGCTGCCATTCCTGATGAGGAGCGCTCGAATTCAAGCCGCAATGTGGCTCGTGACGTATTCCTTATCTCATTCATGATGATGGGTGCCAACAGCATTGATATCTTCTCATGCAAATGGGATGGCGAGGGAAACATTACCTATGACCGTGCCAAGACAAAGGACAGGCGACCTGACCATGCCCGCATCGTCATCAAGCCGCATCCGCTGCTCATGCCTCTTATCAAGAAATATGCGTCTGTATTGGACAAAAAGGAAAGGTATGTGTTCCGTTTCAACCGTATGTACAGGAATCCTGCCGATTTCAGCTATAACCTGAACCGAGGCATGAAGGAGGTTGGAAAGGAGATTGACGAGGAAGGTCTCACTTTTTATGCCGCAAGACATACGATGGCGACCATTGCCTTCAATGAAACCGATATTGACAAGATGACCATACACGACATGCTGAACCATCAGCTGCCTGTGTACAAGATAACGGATATCTATATCAAGAAGGACTTCCGCAAAATTAATGAGGCTAACTTCAAGCTCATTGACTTTGTCTTCAATGACATGGAAAAGGAAAAGTCAGGCACTCATCAGGACAAGCATCAAGGTGGTGCCTTGTTGACTGGCGACTTCCTGACGAATGTTGTTGATACGGTTGTGGACATCACTTGGCAGCTGACTCCACAGGACATCAACACCAGAAAGTCATGGAATGTGGAGATCAAGGTAGCATACAAGGGGCAGAGCAAGCTTATCGGAACATCGATATTCGTTTCGGAGAATGATGTTTCTGAGGATGGCCAGCTCACCAACGAGTATCTTGTAAAGCGTTGCGAGGCTCTTGTCAATTCCTGTAAGGAGCGTATCAGCAGGCTTGACTTGAAAGCGGCTCAGTATGACATCAACGACTTGGTCAACAAGCTATTGTCATAGACAGTATATAATATATGTACGCGCGAAAATAATAGTTAATATCATAACAACGATTATGGCTACACTAAAAGTTGAAGTTTCAAAGACTGCCATCAGCAGGAAGGGAACCTGTGAGGTTGGCATACGCCTGTATCACCACCATGAGAAAAGGCTGATTGAGACAGGCATATATGTTTCCAAGACGGAAATGACCAAGAAGTGGACTATCCGCAATGAGCTGGTGAAGCGAAAGGTCAAGGCTCTTCTGAAAGACTTCAATGCCAAGTTGAAGCAGCTGGAGTTGGACCAGTATGACATGAACATCGATGCGGTAGTCAATTACATCGTCGGTGTCGGGGATGTCAGCATTGACATTATCCAGTATGGGCGTGAGTGGATCAAGGAGCATGAAGACCAGAAATGCAGTCGGAACCATCTTGTGGCCTTGAATGCTTTCATCAAGTTCGTCGGTCGTGACAGCTATATGTGTAATGACATCAGCAAGGTCTTTATGAGGAGCTTCGAGAAGTGGCTTGGTGACAAGAAGACGGCTCGCAGTGTCTATCCGCAGGTCATCAAGCGTATGTTCAACTCGGCAAAGCAGCGTTATAACGAGGGTCGTGAGGAGAACAAGGTTATCAAGAGGACTTTGGAGTTCTATCATCCGCCTCATGTGGAAATCCAGACGGAGAAACGTGCCCTGCCTGTGGATATTATCCGGGCTATAGCAAATCTTCCCGACGATACCGAAGGAAGGGCTGTCGCCGACCTCGCCCGTGACGTGTTCACCATCTCCTTTATGTTGATGGGTACAAACACGATAGACCTGCTTAACTGCAAGTGGGACGAACGGGGCAACATCACCTATGACCGTGCCAAGACGAAGGACAGGCGGCCTGACCATGCCCGCATCGTCATCAGTCCGCATCCTCTGTTATTACCGCTTATCAAGAAATATCGGTGTACCAGGCACAAAAAGAAGAACTATGTGTTCTGCTTCAACTACATGTACAAGGATCCGACGACTTTCAACCAGACAGTCAACAGGGGATTGAAAATCGTAGGTGAGAAGGTGGGTGTGCCCAATCTGCAGTTCTATGCGGCAAGGCACTCGATGGCCACTATTGCATATAATGAAGCTGGCATTGACAAGTTCACGATACACGAGATGCTGAACCACAAAGTGCAGGTGTTCACGGTCACGAACATGTATATCCGGCAGGACTTCTCACGCATCAACGATGCGAACTTCCGTCTGATCAATTACGTGTTTGAGTATCATCTGATGTCGAATAGCCGTCTGAAAGAGCTGGGTGGAACGGAGGGTGACTTCCTTACTTCGGTACATGAGGACACAGTCACGTTCAGATACTATGTCGATCCTCTGCTGAAGCATGAGGACGGCAAGCTGGGCATCTGCTTCAACGTGGCTTTTCGTGGCCAGAGCAGGGATATAGCCACACCGCATACAGTAGCCAACAATGAGGTAAACTCACGGTATCAGATAGTGTCAAAGAGAGCCGTCGATGAATGCGAAGCCTTAATAGACCGATGTAACAGTAGGCTTAAAAGGACGGACTTGTCTGCTACTAACCTGACCATCCTTGATGTAATGCGTCTGTTGGCATGAGAGTAAGCAAGAGAAATTCAATCAATACAATATCAACATTTAAAATCAAATCGTATGAAGAAGTTAGTTGCATGGCAGGAAGAGCCTGTAATGGAGGCCCCTGCTGAGAAGGAAGAAACGGGTGTTAACATCAACATGGACAATGGTGAGAACAATTTTGTCGGGGAACTGGTCGATGAACCCATTGAGACACTGATCAGGAAGCCTTCAAAAAAAGAGCTTGACAGGGAGGAAGGACGAAGAGGAAATGAACGTAAGCCAAGTAACAAGGTGACTTATCACCCTGTTACTGGACGGTCTGACTCTTCTCCAAGTGTTCCATATAGACCTGGAGTCGCACGTGGCAGTTATCGTCCCACTGGTGTATTAGGCTATGTGAATCCTGAGAAAGAGGATAAATCCAGAAGACGCAGTCGTTCAAGAGACGAATTCCGTCCAAAGGATGGCAGGGAATCATTTCGTCATTTTGAGGATAGGGAAGAAAACAGACGGCCAAGGAGAAGCAGAGATTTCGAAGAAAGAGACAGCAGAAGACTTGAAGAACATGAGAAAAGGATGTCTATGCTGGAAGCCTCTCTTCATGAGCTGTACCCTACTTCAGCTATCACCGTCCAGAAAAATCAGGAAGAGGATCCTGTTCCATCAATCAAGAAATGGACTAATGATGACATCCCAATGGAGAAATTCCAGACGGATGGTGTCAGCCAGCTCAGCGAGAGTGAACTTTTGGCCATCATTATTGGCAACGGCCCGAAAGAGTTTCCTACCGTAGATCTCATGAATCAGATGTTGGATGACTGCGGCAATGACCTTTCCAAACTGGGTAAAAAGACAATGGAAGAACTGATGTGCTACCGTGGCATTGGTAAGAACCGGGCCATTGCAATAGTCGCTGCCTGTGAGTTCGGGAAGCGTTTTAGAAAGACAGCTCCAGAGGAGAAACCTGTTCTAAAGAATGCCTTGGCCATCGGTGACTACATGATGCCACAACTTGAAGACCTGGATGTGGAGGAGTTCTGGGCATTGTTCCTTAATCCGAAACATGAATTGCTCAGAAGAGTCAGAATCTGCCGGGGAGAGGTGTCTGAAAACGCTGCCGATCCAAGGAATATCATGCGGTTTGGGGTGCTCTACAATGCAACCTACATCGTCACAGTACATAACCATGTCAGTGGAAACCCCTCTCCCACAAAATTCGACAATACAATTGCTGCTAAGCTCACACAGGCTGCAGAGTCTGTACGGATGACCTTGCACGACCACATCATCCTTGCGGATGAGCAGTACTATTCGTTCAAGGATAACAAGAAACTGTAGCCGTACATCATCTTTGAACACAACAATGGCTCGACACTTTTCTATCGGTATCGAGCCATTATTAAATTATATTTCCTTATCAATAATCGTTATTCATTCTTTTAGACATCCGATTGGAACTACTAACACCCCATCCTCTGGACGTTTGTATGCATATTCACCGATACCCGTCAAAACCATCAGGAAAGAAGGCTTTTTCATTTTGGTAGTGTCAATTTTGTCCGAAAGAGTCTTCAGACTCTCTGCTCCATCATTTACGAGTTCAGATCCTCCAATTTTAATTTCAATCAACCCATAAGAACCGTTTCTAAGATGAACGACTGCATCACATTCCAGATTGTTTTTGTCTCTATAGTGGTAAACCTTTCCATTAAGCGATTCCGCATAGACACGCAAATCCCTCACAGCAAGAGTTTCAAAAATAAGTCCAAAAGTGTTCAAATCATTAATCAAATCATTCGGTCCTAAGCCCAAAGCAGCAGTGGCAATAGACGGGTCAGTGAAATAACGGGTGTCTGAGGTTCTAATAGCTGTCTTACTCCTCAAATTTGGGTTCCATGCAACGGAGTCTTCTATAACGAAGATCTCCTTCAATGCCTTAATATAGCTATACACGGTGCTATCAGATAAAAGTTCATCACCGTTGTTCTTTATATCAGCCAATATGGTTCCCGCTGTTGCCTGACTAGCTTGGTTACGGGCATAAGAACGCATAATACGTTTGGCCATTTCCTCATCTCTTTCCACGTCATCAACTCTCTTAATATCGGTGCTTACCACCGAATCGAAATAGTCAAATGCTTGTGCCAACGCAGCTTTCTCACTTTTTCTCAATACAGCTTTCGGCCACCCCCCCCGACATGTCAGATAAGCTAAACGTTCCAAATCTATATGACTCTCCCCATCGACATAATCTGAATTCTTAAACAACTCACCCAAACTAACCATTCCTGTCGAATCCTCTGACTCCCATAATGTCATAGTACGAAGTTTTAGTCGGGAGATTCTACCAGTTCCTGTATGGTGTATTTGTTCTTCCTCTATAAGATTTCCATTTTCATCCTTTTTGGGTTTCGGAGGGACAGCAGAACCTGTAAGCATGAATTGTCCATCATCATCACGATTATCCACCTCATTTCGAATTGCATCCCAAAACTGAGGTGCAATTTGCCACTCATCTATTAATCTTGGTGTCTTTCCAACAAGAAGTCTCGAAATGTTCGTCCGAGCAAGAGCAAGATTCTGAGCTAAAGTGTCAGGATCTGCCATTGACAAGACGCTCCCTGCCTGTTGCTTGGCCAGTGTTGTCTTTCCGCAATACTTAGGCCCTTCTATAAGAACGGCACCTGATGATTCTAGTTTATCAGCAAGTATCTGGTCTGCTATTCTTTTCTTGTATTTCATAATCTTACACTATTTTGGGTGCAAAGTTACGAAAAATTTTCCATAATCAGTCGTTTTAAACAAATTTTAATGCGACAGTTGGCCGATTTTTGACACAACAGTTGGACTTATTTTAATGCGACAGTTGGCTGTTTTTTGATGCGACAGTTGGACGACTTTCATTCACCCATTTGACGCTATTTTATTCACCAATTTGGCCAAAATTGCGTTATATTACTTCGGTAACCCACTTTTTTTCGAGTTACCGTAGTAATATAAGCGTTTTTATTGTAAATACCATTCCTCAAAAATGAGAGTTTTCAAGCATCAAAGTTCTCCATTTTTTCTCCTATTCAAATACAGATAAAGAGTCGGACGCTTTACACCTGTACGCATTTCTATTTCTGCCAGTGTAAAGCTCTTGCTGTCATACATCTTCAAAGCTGCCTCGACATCATCTTTTGGAATTTTTGGGCGACCTCCCAAGCGTCCACGTTTACGAGCAGCATTCAACCCCTCCATTGTCCTTTCATGAATCATGTCACGCTCAAATTGGCTAATGCCTGCTATAAACGTAAAGAGCAATTTACCTGTAGGAGTCGTTGTATCGAGCCATTCTTCTTTCAAAGATTTAATGTCCGCGCCCAATTCGTGTATCTTGTCGACAATGGCAAAAATATCCTTGACTTTACGACTAAGACGCGAAAGCTCGCAGACAATGATGATGTCGCCTTCGCGTATCGTGTTCATCATCATCGTAAACTCTGGGCGATCTTTTTTGGTACCGCTCACCTTATCCGAGAAGATTCTCTCACAGTGAGCTTCTTGAAGCCTGTCAATTTGCCGATTCAGACTTTGTTGTTCCGTTGAAACACGTGCATAACCAATAATCATCTAATTACTTGTTTATATGAGGGTTTATTATAACTTGATAAATATATGAGTTGTTAGACAAAGATAGGCATAATTTCATAACCAAACAAATATCTTATCTGTTTTTATATAAAACGGTGGTTGGACTCACCAAAGCCGCAGAGTCTGTAGGCATGACCCTATGCGGCTACATCATCCTTACGGATGAACAGTACTATTAAATCAAGGAAAACCAGAAACCGTAGACGTTCAAATAGTCCTGTCAAACACAATTATGGCTCGGTACTCATCTTTCAGTATCGAGCCATAATATTAAACTATCCCATATTCGCGTTTTAACCAAAGCTCAAACAGCGGATCCACGAAGGAAAATGTATCTCTAGTTTTCTCAACCAAATCTTTTTCGACAAGTGTCTTCTTGTTCCTTGTGATAGTCTGGGACTGGCCAAGACGATATTTCTCTACCACATTTTTGGCGTTAAAATGCGTTTCGCCTGATGCAATTGCCTTCAACAAGGCAATCTGTGAGGGTACCAGCTCATCAAGTTCATTTTGGAATGTTTCCGCATTAGTATCAATAACCATGTCTAACTGCCGGTCAATATCCTCATCAGAAACGATTCCTTCTGTATGCGACCAGACAAAGAAACAGTATTGCTGGACATACCATGAATTATATTTCACCTTTTCACACAACTTCTCCGCTTGTTCTTCCGTAATATGTTTACCTGTAGCTTCAAAGTTGTTGACAATGTACGGCAACCAGTATTCTTTGGATATTCGCTTCAGCTGCATCATCTGACCAAACTTATAAAATGGGCTCCTAGAGTTATTGAAGATTTTCTTCATCATATGCATCTTACTTCCATACAGACAATAGGTCGTATGGTGCTGCAACTGCCACTCTGAACGCAGCATAGACTCCAATCTTTCCCAATGAGGAATATTTGCCAACTGCTGAAACTCGTCTATACAAACTATGACACGGATTCCCTTCTCGATAGCTATCTTCTCTGGGAGCTGAAGAATCGTTTCCGGATTTTCTTTCACAGGATTTATCTTCAAATCCACCTCAATGGAGTTCATTGGATCACTTGCAATCGTTATGCTAGGTGTCAGGCGGTTCACGAATCGTAGGAAATCACCCCATTTCTGCTCCAAAGTAGATGAAACACCTTGTATAATAGCCGATGCGAATTTATTATAAAACTCTTCCTCTGTATGTATTTTATATGCATCCAAGAAACAAACTTTAATATTCTTTTCCTCTTCCACAAGTTCTTTCATGGATTCTTTCACTAACGACGATTTACCCCATCGTCTTGGGGATACCAATATAGTATTAATCCCATGACTCAGGAAATTCTTCAACTCCCGTCTGTCATCGATTCTATCAATGAAGCTTTTAGCTTCAGCTAATCTCCCGTATTGAAAAGGTACTTCCATCTATTTACAAGCTTAAAATTTTATGCAAAGATACAAAATTATACGCGTGCGTATAACACAACCGCGTATAATTTATTTTTTTTTAAGAGAAATCTTACCAGATAATACACATACATGACTCAATGATTGCCATTTTGTTGCCTTATATATCTGTATAAAGTCGTTTTGCTAATCCCGGTTGTTTCCAAAATCTGCGATATCGAACAGACCTTTGATTCATACATACTCAATGCTAGTTTTACCTTTGACTTTTCTTTAGGAGGTCGACCACCATTGCGACCTCTTGCACGTGCTGCCTGTAATCCTTCAATAGTTCTTTGACGGATCAAGTCTCGTTCGAACTGGCTTATTCCAGCAAAAATTGTAAAGAGAAGTTTACCCTGAGGAGTAGTTGTATCAATCCACGATTCCTTTAAAGACTTAATGTCTGCACCGATATTATGGATTCTATCCACAATTTCAAACAGGTCCTTAACAGATCTGCTTAATCGAGACAATTCTGTGATAATGACGACATCTCCTTCTCGAAGGGCATCCATCATTCGAATCAACTCTACTCTGTCACGTTTGGTTCCTGACGCTTTCTCTTCATAAATCCTTTCACAACCAAAATCTTTCAATTGGTCAATTTGTCTAAGCGTCTGTTGATCTTGCGTACTTACACGTGCATACCCGATTATCATAAGCCTGTGCCAAAATTAAAACTGTTCTATATTTATGATACTTAGATTAAAGTACCAATTTTGGCACAAAAATACAAATAATTATTGTGATTTGCAAGAGTTTATTGAAAAAGTAACAAAAACGGCGGTTTTTAGTACTCATTTTAGAATTGCATAATAATGCAACGAGCCAATTCTTTTTCATTTTATATAAAACGGTGGTTTTTTAGAACTGTTTAACTATAACAAAAGCGAGTACAACCTTTTGTTCATTATTTCAAGCATGTTCACGAATTTGTGAACAGCATCGATTTCTTGAACATTTCCTTGTGGTGCCTTGACAAGGGAGTGAATACCCTCTTCGTGGTGCAAGCCCTTTGTGCTTGGTCGTCCGAACCGTGAACCTTCGCTGTGTATTTCCGTTACGCCCGTTAGATACGTTCCTGTGGCAAAGGTAAACCCTCAGCTTGGAATGTCAAGTTCCAGGCCCAAGGGTTTCCGGGAAAATCTCCACACCTCTTCAAGGGTAGTATTTTGCCTGAAAAACTTGCCTTATCCTCACTTGCGACCTTCTTGAAAGCCACAGGAACGAAACAAACGGCGATAGAAATACGCAAAAAAAAAACGAAGGGTTCACGGAGTTCGGACTTGGTTCAATAGGAACTCACTTCACAGCTCCTGAATCCGCATAAAAAAAATCGCAGAATATGGACAACCAAGGCATTTTCAAGTACGCACTGATGAGTTACCTGCCGCAGAAGTACCTCAGACACGCATCATTTGAGGCGCAGGAGGCAGACCGCCTTATCATAGACTTCAAAAGTGGACGCAAGTACGCCACCGAGAGAGTTTCACGGCTCTTTGCAAAGTCTCTTGCACTCTTGGACTTGAAAGACACCATCATCGTTTGCATTCCTGCCAGTTGTCAGCGCACCTACACCCGACGCTTCCGTAAGTTCTCTGAGAATGTATGTGCCATGACCGGTGCCATCAACGGATTCGACCACATCAAGGTTATCGGCAAACGTGAAAAGGTTCATATCTGCGGAGAGTATGCAGCCGAGGATAACGTATGGATTGACACGGACTTCTTCCAAGGCAAGCGAATCCTCATCATCGATGACATCTGCACCACGGGCAGGACTTCTGATGATTTCCGTGAGAAGATGGAGCAGGCAGGCGCACACGTCAGAATGGCCATGTTCCTCGCAAAGACCAAGCAGTTCAAGAAGAAAAAACTCAATTAAATTTCAAGATTATGAATACAGCAACAGCATTAAAGGCAGACACGGCAAGTACCGTAAAAATGACTATCAGACAGTGGGCTACCGAAGACCGCCCAAGTGAGAAACTTCAGATGTACGGAGTGGAAGCGCTCTCTGATGCGGAACTCCTTTCCATCCTCATTGGCAGCGGAACAAGCAAACTCACCGCAGTAGATGTCGCTCAGAACATTCTGGACAAGTTCGACCGCAACCTCAACACCCTCGGCAAGGCTCGTTTCGATGAAATCAACGATGTGGAAGGTGTGGGCACCTGCACCACCTGTAAAGTCCTTGCAGCCGTAGAACTCGGCAAGCGCAGACAAAAGGCTATGGCAGCACTTAAACCCGACATGGCCACCGCCACCCGCATCTACAACTACATGCTACCGAAGATGATGGACTTAGAAACAGAGCATTTCTATATCCTGCTGATGAACAACAACTACAGACTCATTAAAGCAGAGTGCATCAGTCAGGGAGGTCTGACAGAAGTCAGTGTTGACGTTCGAATCATCATGCGTGAAGCCGTCCTCAACAACGCCACCATCATGGCTATCTGCCACAACCACCCGTCAGGAAGCCTTCATCCCAGCAAGTACGATGATATGCTGACCCAAAGCGTGAAGAAGGCCGCTGAAATCATGCGCATTCACTTTACCGACCATGTGATTGTAACGGACGGATGCTACTATAGCTATGCGGAATGCGGTAAGCTCTGAACTATTACCATATAGGTGGCCAGGTGATGCAAATTCGCCTGGCTTCCTTTTCTTTGGTAATGCACCAAGAAAAGAGAAGCTAAAAGAAAGTGCAGAAGTAAATACTTAAAAGAAAGACTCTTTCATCGTCTTAACACCCAAATGCAATCTTGAACAATTCATACCTATCCCTTAACTCCAGATTCGTATACCTGAATACCGAATCCGATCCTGCTCGATGCAAACCCGCGACATAGTAATTGATCTGAACCTTGCTGAGCATATCAATATGTGTCTTACGGGCTAGTTTCGAACTCGCTACCTCACATAGAGGTTTGTATATATTGTCACCTGTATCCTGACAGAAAACACTTACTTTCCGTGTGATACCACAATACGACAAAAGCTTTCGTAGTGCTATATTATACCTTTGTTTGCCGTAGTGAGGATTATAGTCTAACAACTTCAACTGCGTTCTGTTCACAATCTCTAGAGCAGGTTCAATCAACGGTGTGACTACCTCAACATTGTTAGTCTGCAACTTTGAGGTCTTCGAAGGTATGTAATGTACATAGGGAATGCCCTCATCTGACACCGCCACCTTCTCCATGGTCAAACGAAGAAGGTCGCTGATGCGGCAACCGATAGCACAGTTCAGCACAAACAGATCCTTAGCCCATTGTAATTCTTCTGGCACAGAGGTTTCCAATACCGATTTGAACTCCTCTGCTCGTAAACAAACTGGCGTATCATACATCACATGCATGATGACACGGCGCCGCTCACCAGATATGTTATGGAATGGTGAGCGGCGGATTTCGTCAGCATTTTTAAGCTCCTCATAAAAGGCCTGTAGGATCTTCAAATCATGTACAACGGTCGTGTCTTTCATTCGTTTCGTAGGAGGACGATGGCCATTGCCACGAGGATATAACTCTGGGAACTGGGGGACATACATGTACTCATCATATACGAAGTGCCGGAATTTCAGCACCAATTCAGTCGAGAACTCACGTACAGTAATCGCACTTCGACCTATGATGTAAAGAAACCTATGTAGTTTCTTGGCTTTGCCAAGAGCAACAGCATATCGGCCATCGCCCATTATACCGTCACGGTGAGCCTCTTCAATATATCGTATCAGGCGTGGATATAGTGGTTTGGAACGTGTTTTAGTGGGAAGGTCGTAGTTGTCTGTTAATATACGGGACACTTCCATCTCGAAAACACGACTGGTCATGTCCATCCTACGAACCTGCATGATGGTATAGGCCTTACACATGGCCAAACGATGTCGGCCCAGTTCACTACGCAAGCCTGAATTAGTTCCGGCATCATCAGGATCTGCCTGAATGCCGGTAGAGTGATATAGGACTTGCTCTCCATCCTCAAGTTGAAAAAGAATGCCAGGGACAGTTCCTGGCACATGATCGTGACATAATGTTATTTTCTCCATTGCTTTTTTAATTAAAAAACGGAAAAATGAAGCTTTTATTTGATACCCAGTATGATGTACTACGTCACAAGCCATGCCCGTATAGCCGATGGCACAGGCTAGTCCTTGGTTTCTGCCTCCCTGTCATCTTTCAAGAATCTCCATTAGCTCCTGGTCGATTTCTGTTGTTTCGCTCCTCACTACCCTCTTCCTTTGTGTCTATGTAAAATCGGTGTTGCAGCCAGCCCTCCCTTTAGGTCGGCCCATACTTCTGCTGTTTGGTTTGGTCTTTCTTGTCTCAACATTGGGAGCATGGTTGGTGTCCCATCATTCTTGTTCTCCGGCTTACTCTCTGCAGATACGGTATGCTCTTCTCTTTTTATCCCTATCCGTCACTGTGCTGATGCGCTCTGTAAACTCTACTTTTTCATTTCCATTTTAATCTTGGCGTTATACTCATTTATTCTCCGCGAAGTTACGAAGCGGGAGCCTGTTTAATTTCCGGCTCTTCCGTGGACTGCCTACCGCCCTTGGACAATGATTTTTCCATGAATCTTCCTTTTTCTTTACCGACAGGTCTTTGCCTATGGGCAATAAACAAAACGTGTATTCACAGATAAATCCATGTCGCACCACTTTTCCGCGTCGTTTTGTTGCCTCGAATAAATTGAATATAAACCAATTAAAATTTTAGAAAAATGAAAAAGATTAACGAGTTTTCAATCAGCGCATTCGTCGCTACAGTACCTGAAGTTAAGGAATTTGAGAAGAGCAGCATCGCTCGCTTCTGTCTCTCAGTAAGCCACACCGAGAACAAGGGTGATGAGAAGGTCACCAAGACTGCATTGCTCCCTGTTGAGAAGTGGGTGTCTAACAGCAAGAAGGATGAGCTGGACGACCTAAAGGGTAAGTACGTCACCTGCAACGGATTCTTCAAGCCCGACACATGGGAAGAGGATGGCAAGAAGCGCAGCCGTATCATCTTCGCTGTCACTAACATGGAAATCCAGACTATGAAAGATAACGAGGAGGCAGCCGAATAAGTCCTTCCAAGCTGTGCTATCGGGCTATACGGGCAATTTTTCTTTTCAAGTTTTACTTCAATATTTCGGTTATGACACAGTACATTATCCAGAATGACAACGAGGAATATATGGCTGTTTTCAGTAAAAAACGTATTACTTGGACTAAAGTCCCAGAGTGCGCAAAGACCTTTGACTCTCGCGAAGCGGCAAATACCATGTTACGGAAGATAAGCTTCTTCCATAATGTGTCTTGCTGGTTAGCAAGGGTGGTTCGTGACTGAAATCACGGTTTAGGTTCATAGTATAACTGTGAACCTATTATTATGGCACTATTGGTACCCTAAAATACGAATTTATATTACAATCCGCCCATTACGTTTGGTTATTTGGCAAGTTTTCGTTTGGTCATTTGGCAAAATTTTGGTGCGACAGTTGGCCGACTTTTGATGCGACAGTTGGCCGATGAAAGAACCTCATTGTTTCCCTTCTGCCAACGTAAAGCACGGCTGTCACTGTGCCTTACTTTTCCGCTTGCCGACAGTCCTCACATGGGATGGATGCCGGATGCCTGGATCTGGTCATACACGTCAGAACTGCGGGAGTCTTGTTCAGACATGCACACTTCTGACAAGTATTTACCCTTACTGCTCAGACCCTATCCTGCTCTCGGGATTCGGTATGTCGGACCATGCCTGATATACCGAAACGCTCGTCAGGAAAAGGTCTGTCATCGCTCACGATGAACCGCAGTACCATTCATCCTCTGCATTCATTCCCGTGAGGCCTTTGTCGGCACACGGAACTGGCTTGTCGGGAGAGTCGGCATAGCAGGGATGCTGTGCCATCACTTCCTAATGCCTTATGGCTTCACGTATGAGAAGGCCTTGTGGTATTCACCGTCTCTCACTTCTGGAGTGCTCGCCACCCTTCCCTCATCTGTTAGTCCCTGCTTCGCCTTGGTTTTCTGATTTTGCGGTGCAAAGTTAGTGAAAGGAGCTGCTGACAAAATACCGCATACTATTTCGCTTGCCTTCTTCCAGCAGGCTTCCCGTTTTCTCTGATACTCGGAGGAAAGCGGGTATTCTGAAAGAACGCACGAAATTATTTGGTCATTCACTCCTGGTCTTTCACTCTTCTCAGCACCGGAAAAATCGAAAACCCCGACGGCGATGCTTCAGCCGATGAAGGAAATAAAAAAAAGCTTGCACTCCAGGAGACGGAGAAAAAGGAAAAATCTCATCCCCCTCGGGACTCAGGCTTAGTCGATAAAATTCAAATTCACAGTTATGACTCAAACAACAGTTTATCCCAAACATCGCTTCTACTTCAACGTAGAGACAGAGAGCAACGGGCAACAGATTGCCAATGAGCTGCCATCGTACCGTATCGCCTGCCAGCATATCAAGCACTATGCGATGGAAACAGGCAATGCGCAGGAGGTCTATTACATCCGACTCTATAGACGAAAGAATCACCGATGCTGGTCTGTACTCCAGTGCAGGGTCAAGTTCAGGGATGACCAGGTGCTCATAACAGGAGCCAAGTACATCGAGCATAAGAAAGCGGCATAACAACCGCCATCATTGATAACAAAGGTAACGGCAGGTGTAACCGGCCTGCCACAATTTTTCAATCAGCATGCAAGAATTAAAAGTTGCAACAGTGAACAGGGTCAGCTTTGAACAGGGCGACCTGCAGCAGTGGATTAAGAACTACGATGACGTGAGCAAGGACTACTTTCTCCGACTCTTCAACATCGTGTTCGAGTGTGACATGGAATTTCCTACCGACGGCCAAGGCGAAGCCATCCCCGACGAGTTCCAAGTGGACAAGGAAGACTTGGAGCGCGTGACAGAGGCCGTAGCCTCATGGCATCTGGAGGATGGTGACGACATCGACTGCATCTGCACGAACTTCGGCATCAGCCATGATGAACTGGTCTCTCTGCTCCGCGATGCGCTCAACAAGTGCGACAAGGAAAGCAAGTGGGTAAGGTTCTGCTGGGCATAACCATCATATAGGCAGGATTGGCAGGGCTTCTTTGCTCTGCCTTCCCTGCGCATCCTTTTAAGACAAGTTTTTATGGACTACATAACAGATAACAGCATGGACAAGGTTTCCAAAGAGGAGGTTCTTCACAATGTGATGAGCCAAAGCAAGGGCAGAAGGGTTATTTCTGCCGAGAATGTCAACCCCTTGAAGATTGCAGAACTGACAAGGGAAATGGTTTCGGATGGCGGTATCATCCATCCTGTGCCGTATGAGAGAATCAAGGACTTCACGTTAGACGAGATTAACCTGTTTCTCATGCAGACGGCTCTATACACGTTTCCGACCACAGAACTGGTCGAGTGGCTACGCTCGGAGATTGACGATGGCGGTGAGTTTGCACCCGATGCCATCGAGATCTGCTGTGGCAGCGGATGGCTCGGTCGTGAGCTGGACATACCAATTACGGACTCCCGTCTTCAGGAACGTGAGGACATCATGAAGATATACCGCGAAATGGGGCAACCTGTCATCCAATACCCTGATGACGTGGAAAAGCTGGATGCGGTAAGTGCCGTTAAGAAGTATCAGCCGGAGTTCGTCATCGGCAGCTACGTCACCAACAAATGGGGCAACGGCACGTCTCGGAAGGTTGGTAACATCTATGGTGTGGATAACGGATGGATTGCCGCTCACTGCCATAAGTACTTCATGATTGGCAACGAGAACGTTCATGGACGGGACATCGTGATGAAGCGCAAGCACCAGGAACTGGCTTTCGACTGGCTCGTGACTCGTGGTGACAGCAGCAAGGCTCGTATCTATGTCTTCGAGAATAAGCAGTGGGCTCCATAATCTGAGTCTGCGCAAACGCATGAACGCATAACTGCATAATTGTGTGCAATTGTGCAAGCACAAGTGCATGACTGCACAAGGGTCTGCGATTACGCAATAATGCAGGCACAAACGTACAACTGCACAAATGCATGAAAGTACAACTGCACAAGTGTGTGCAATTATGCATGCACAAGCGTACAAGGGCACGAACGTACAAGGTTATGCGGTAGTGCATGCACAAGCGTACAACCGCACACGTGCATGAATGCGCAAGCGCACGAATGCACAAGTATATAAACTTTTTAAATAGGACATATTAATCAATGAAAATGACTACTTTTGCAACGACTTCGGCGATGGACTTCCATCGACTTCAATTATGGCAGGCCTCTTTCAACGGCTCTGACCGACCTTTATTCCGGGGAGTGTCCAACTGGACAGACGGCTCCATCGTTGATGGGATTGCAAGTTGTGCGTTTGTTACCACAAAACGCCACTTGCCAGACCTTCGGCTGGGGAAGAAAGTCTGTTCGCAACTCACAGACTATTACAGAGACCATGAAAGAATCCGGAAACAAAGACCGTATCGTAAGACTCCGAGTAAGCGGTGCGGAAAGGGATATGTTCGAGGAAAAGGCGGCTAACTATAGCGGCATCAGTGCCATGATCCGCGATGCGGTGGCCCACTATGATGACACGCTCATGAAGCGTCGTATCGAGTCGATGAACTTGCTTTATCCGCTCATATCAAGGCACGAGGCCGACCTGAATCGTATCGGAAACAACCTCAATCAGGTGGCGCATTACTGCAACGTGCTTGCGGAAAACGGCGAGTATGAAATGCGGTATGTGACCTCTGCCATTGAGCCGGTACTGCATCAGCTCCTATCCTTGAACAGTGACATAGCAGCCACGGAACATAAGATTTTTACACGTATCTTCAGCGAGAAACCAGTATGATTGCAACCATCCTAAAGTCCAGTAGCACCTTCTCTGCCGTCCGCTACAACGAGCGGAAGGTGGAGCATGGTGTGGCAGAACTGGTAGCCATCCGTAACTTCGGGTACCTGCAGGATGCTCCCGATATGCGTGGCATTACGTCGCTCAGAAACTATCTGATGGACTATTCTGCCAGGAATGACCGTACTCGGATGACTCAGTTTCATGCTGCCATTTCCTGTAAGGGTTCTGAGTATTCCAAGGAAGAGCTTATCAAGATTGCTTGGAAGTATCTTGATAAGATGGGCTACAACAACGATGGCCAGCCTGTGCTGATATACTTTCACCACGACACGGGTAACAACCATCTGCATATCGTAACCAGTCGTATTAGTCCTAATGGAAAGAAGATTGCCGACTCTATGGAGAATATCCGTTCACTGAAGGCCATTGAATCAATCATGAGCATTGACCAGAAGCATCAGAACTCTGAAATGATGAAGCTGGCCAAGTCGTACCACTTCGAGAGTGTATCTCAGTTCATGGCGGTCTTCGAGACTTCGGGCTACGAGGCATATATCCAGGACAAGGACATATATATTAAAAGAGGTGGTCAGGTACAGGACAGCATCGCAGTAAAGGACGTGGAGAAGTTATGCCGTAAGAACGGTGAAGAGGAAAAGAAACGCATCCGTCAGCTCCGGGCTATCCTCAAAAAGTACCGTGACCAGAGCAGTAGCCGCGAGGAGGTGGAGGCAATGCTAAAGAAAAAGTTCGGCATTAGCTTAAAGTTCCTCGGCAAGGAGTTTACACCTTACGGCTATATGGTGGTCGATAATGCTACCAAGTCCGTATTCAAGGGCAGCGACATTCTTAGCGTGAAAGATCTTCTCCAGTTCCAGAGCCGTGAAGAGAAGCTTCAGAAGGTGGACTTCTTCATCGAGGACAAGCTGCGAGAGAATCCTCTTGCAACAACCTTCGACCTCAACCGTGACCTACACCGTTTCTACGGCTGCTACATCAAGCATGGCAACATCATCATGGGAAAGGATAAAGAGGAACTGGCCAGCTATCTCGTACAGAAGATCAAGTATAACGATAAGGTGGCTTGGGTACAGGGCTTTTCTCCTGTCAACGAACAGCAGGTTCGTTTGCTCTCAAAGATGTTCAATGTATCTTCTGAGCATCTGCATGTCTCTGAGAATGGCAATAACATTTATTCCACCCTTTACACCATCAACGAGCAGTTGGAGCTGGGAAAGGATAAGGGTTGCAACGAGAGTATCTTTGACCGTCTGAATGACGAGGGTATCTGGACGTACCGCTTTGAAGACAAGTTCTTCTGCGTGAATCCGTCGAAAAGGGAGGTGGTTGACCTTGAAGCCAATGGCATAGACATGAGCAAGTTCAAAGCTTCACGTTCTGCTGACATCGAGACATCGGAGCATAAGCATCATGTTACTTCTGGCAAGTCCCGTCCTATATCGAATGATATTGGCAGCAGTGACCGCATCAACTACAATCCGGATGCCAACCGCAACAGCTACGGTGAGGTGGATGATGAAAGGGCTATGATCCGTCGGTCTTGACTGAGTATATAAGTAGTATCGAATTAGTAATAACTAAATATGTATCGCAATGAAAAAGAACATTACCATTACTTGGGCGAATGAGAAAGGTGGCGTAGGTAAGACCACCCTGTGTACGCTCTTCGCAAACTATCTCTCTGAGAAAGATGTGTCTGATGTCTGCGTCCTGGACTGTGACCGTCAGCATTCCATCGTTGATAAACGCAAGTTCGACAGTCAGAGCCTACAAACGGATAAGGTGCCTTACGAGGTCAAGCAGATTGAGATTGACCGTCTGCAGCAGTCGGCACAACTATTAAAGTCAGTAAAGACTGCCAACGGCATCTATCTCTTTGACTCTCCCGGCAATATCTATCTGGAGGGTATGGTGCCTCTGCTGGGCTTCAGCGATGTGATTGTCTGTCCGTATCAGTATGAGTTCAACTGTCTGAGTGCCACTCAGAAGTTCCTCAATCTGGTGGGAAAGATCTGGATAACCTACCTCAAAGGACGGCAAAAGCCGAAACTGATATTCGTTCCGAATCTAGTCATCCGTACCCGAGGAACGGCAGCGGAACTTCAGACTTGGAAGAAGACGGACGAGGCACTGGCACAGGCAGGTGGCATCGTCACACCGATGGTAGCTGACAGGGCTGACATTGCCCGTTACAACACCTTCGGGAACACGAAGATTCAGGCTGAGTGCGTAGCACCTGCCTTCGACATGATTTACAATGAACTTCAAAAACTGGAATAGTTATGGCAGCAAACAAGTTAATTCAGCAGCCCGACATCCTTAATCTGGATTCTCTGGGCGCATTCATGGATGCACAGAATGATCCGATTCCTACTGCATCGGAAGAGAAGAAGGTTACAACAGCAGAGGAAACCACTTCTGATACTGAGGGTGAGGAGATTATTCAGAACAAAAGCTCTGAGGTCGCACCAGTAGATACGACACCTCAAAGACCGAAAGTAGCAAGAGCACGTCGAGGAAAGCAGGTAAATGTGCAGCCTATCATCGAGGCTGGCTCTGGTGAGTGGGATATGATGGTCAGATATGCAGAGTTCTACAACGACAATCCCGACGAGAACAGGATTACCGTGGTTCTGAACCCGGACATCAAACGGGCTCTAGACATCATCCGCATCAACTGCCGACAGTTCAACTTCGGCAATATCCTCAATGCGGTATGTCGGACTTTCATTGAGCGGAACAAGGAACAGATCCAACGGATGCAGAAGGACAAGGGGGGCATTCTTTGATAGGCAGTTTCTTCCATCGGGTGACAAGCCAGACACATTACATGCCCAGTCTATATGAGGCACGCTAATGTGTCATGGCTGCACCCTGATGGAGTTAGATACTCCACAAAAGGGATATGGCTCAATTCACATTTATCAACTTTAAAGACAGTACGACTATGATGACAACAACAAATACGACAGTATTCAAGAGAATGGGACGGATTCTCTCCCTGGTATTCAGCGACTATAACGAGGCAAGGGCTTTTCGTGAGGCATTTATGCGTCTGGTGACTTACACTGTACTCTTCGTCATCGGGTACAGGCTCAACCTCGTATTCGACAATGTTCCTGATGGACGCATCTTTGATGGCTATGCTATGGCAGCCCTCTTCTGCGGCCTGACAGTTCTCTCCGGCTTCATGAACAACATGATCTGCATCGGCGGTTGCCTGACTATGCTTATCTTCATGCTAATCAAGCTGGCAGTCTCTATGGCCATCGGCATCATAGCCCTGCCCATCTGTGTTGCGGTCAATCTTTACCGCATCGTCAAGATGGGTACAGTCCTCGTAAAGAGTAGCTTTTTGAGTTAACAAGGCACGTTGGAAAGCACTTTTATGAAGGAAAAAGCAAAAAAACAAAACTAAAAATACAATATCTAAGGATTTTTCTTAGAAGTTCTAAAAATAATTCTTACCTTTGCACCACCAGAACCCGCCAAGCCTCTCAACGATGCTCAAATGTGCGGGTCGTTCTATTTTGATAAGAGTCCCCGCCAAGCATACCACAAGAACTGCTGGCGGGTCATTTGCATCTAATCCATTAACGAAAAATGCGTATTTACGCAAAAATAGTAATTAGAATCCGTTGATTTGACATGTAAAAGACTCATTAATTACAAACTTTGGGGCTAAATCTAACAAAAAAGACCACATTTAGCCCGAAAGTCTGCATTTTTATCTTTCTATAGCAGGAAACGATAGTAGAACATAAAGTAGAAAACGGGATAATCCACATAAATTATGCAGACTTCGGGGCTAAATCGCATAAAAATGCCAACATTTAGCCCGAAAGTTTGCATTTTTCTTTGTGATTTCAATAATTATTACTACTTTTGCATCAATAAAACATAACAAGTATGGAGCAGAAGCAGGACATATTGATAGGACGTGATGCAGAAAAGAAGCATCTTGAATCTATAGTATTATCAAAGGAAGCTGAATTTGTGGTTGTCTATGGTAGAAGACGAGTTGGCAAGACATTCCTTGTCAACACATTCTTTGGCGACCAATATTCATTCAAGCTAACTGGACTTGCCAAGAAAAGCAAGCGTGAACAGCTAGCGAATTTTGCGGTGTCACTTAATAGATACAGTGGTGGTACAAAATATAAGAAGCCACGCACATGGTACGAAGCCTTTAATATGCTTAGAGAACTATTAGAGAGAGTAAACGTTAAAGGTAAACGGGTGGTATTCATTGATGAGCTTCCCTGGATGGATTCTAGAGGGAGCAATCTGATTTCTGCATTGGAGCATTTTTGGAATGACTGGGCTGTAACACAGAACAATCTCATTCTTATTGTTTGCGGTTCAGCCACCTCATGGATGACAAAGAAGATTCTGAAGAATCGAGGCGGCCTACACAATCGCGTAACGCAAAAGATCTATATCCGTCCATTTACATTGGCAGAATGTAAAGAGTACCTAAAGAGCCGTGACATCATTATGGAGGACAAGGAGATTGCTGAATGCTATATGATTATGGGAGGCATTCCTTTCTATCTGAAAAACATCAGGCGTGGTGCAAGTCTTTCGCAGAACGTTGACGAGATGTTTTTTGCAGACAAAGGACGTCTCGATGATGAGTTCAACGCTCTGTACACATCATTATTCCAGAAATCCGACAATTATATAAAAGTTGTTCAGGCCCTAAGTTCCAAGAATAAAGGATTGACACGTGAAGAGATTCTGAAAGCTACAAAGCTCGATAACAACGGGCACTTTTCGACAATACTGCAAGATCTCATAAATTGCGATTTCATCCGTCGCTATCAAGGCTATGGCAACAAGTCAAAGATGAGTATCTACCAACTTGTGGACCCATTCTCTTTGTTCTATTACAAGTTTATCAAGAACAACGGTAAGACTGACAAGGCATTCTGGCAGTATCAGATAGGAACACGTCAACATGACACATGGGCAGGGCTAGCATTTGAACAGCTTTGCCTGAATCACCATAAACAGTTAGAACAGGCTTTGGGGATAGCTGTCATTAGTACTAAAGTCTATTCATGGACGTCTCCACAAACAGCAGAAGAAAAAGCGCAGATTGATTTGATAATTAAACGTGCAGATAAAGTAATCAACGTGTGCGAAATGAAATTCTATGATGGTGACTATGTAATGAAGAAAAAGGATTATGATGATATTGAGCGTAGGGTACGGGTATTCCGTTCGACGAATGGAATCCGTCAGGCTATTCATCCTGTACTAGTCACAACATACGGACTAGCGAACAACCAATACAGCAGTGCATTCCAAAATGTAGTTACTCTTAAAGACCTTTTCAAGTAGCCATTCAACAGGAAACAAAGGGAGCATATAGTATCATTAGTACCAATAACATTTCATAATTCAATGAGTAAGAGACTTCCATATAAAGTTCGAAACATGCTTGAAAAAGCTAAGGAATCTGCAATGTTGGCAATTGAGGTATATAATAAACCGGCCACCAAATTCCGATCGGGAGGTTATATAGTCCTTATGTGCATCGCATGGACTTCTCTGTTCCATGCCTATTTCTACAGAGAGAAAATTAAGCCAATCTACAAGGACAAGAATGGTAGATTTAAAAGAGTTAATGGTGAATTGTTCTATTGGGAATTGCAGGAATGTGTCAAGAAATATTTCAAGACAGAGAATAGCGCCATCAGAAAGAATATAGAATTTTTCATCCCACTGCGAAACAAACTTGAGCACAAGTTTATGCCAGAAATAGATCCTGACATTTTTGCTGAGTGTGAGTCCTTCTTGTTGAATTTTGACAAGATAATAGAAAAAGAGTTTGGCGAAGAACATCGTTTAAGAGAAACTTTATCTTTTGCTTTGCAGCTATTTCCCACATCTTCAGCTTTTAGTGATTGTATAAAGTCTACAAAAGACTCTGAAGCGGTTATCAACTATATCAAGAAGTATAGGCATTCCATTAGCACTGACATCTTAAACAGTGGAGAATATGCTTTCAAAGCCTTTCTTATACAAGTCGCGAACCACGATAGTGAAGATGCCCTGCCTATTCAATTTATGGCCTATGACAAGATGACCGATGAAGAAAAAAGAAATACAATGCGAATAGCGGCTCTAGTGAAGCCCAAAGTCATGCAGGTGTCAGTAACGAACAAAGATAAGTTGAAACCCGGAGTCGTTGTAAAACGAGTGCAAGAAAGATTGGGGAACCCGATGGTAACACGAGGAAACAAACAAACCCAAAAATTCAATCAAGATACTCACACACGCTGTTGGAAAAAATACAAAGTCAGGCCTGAAAACGAATCAGATTCACCAGAGTTGACAGATTCCAGATACTGTGTATATGACTATGCTAACGACAACTATTTATATACTGAGGCATGGGTAGAGTTCTTAGTTGAGAAGATGCAAATAGAAAGTGAGTATAACTCATTATTTGACAATTGCACACAATCGACCTGATTATTTACGGGTTAAAGAGCAATAAATGAAAAAGGCAGAGGATTACGACTCCCTGCCTTCTTCTATTCCAGTTTACAGGCTAACTACAAAAACTCTATGATACCCTGCGGTTCCTTCTTCACAATTCGACGTGAGCGATGGAATGACATTGTACCATTCAAAATCATAATAGTGTTAAGATCCCCTGGTTCCAAAATATCCACGTCTGCAAACTGGTCTTCCATGATAAAATCCAGAATCGAGCCGTCCAATACTACACTACAGGGAATGATAGTATCGATTACAAGGAACTCACGATTGTCATCATCGAGATCAAGGAAACTGATGTGCATGGCGCACACATCAATC
Organism: Prevotella sp. E15-22; assembly: GCF_023204875.1. Lineage (NCBI taxonomy): Bacteria > Pseudomonadati > Bacteroidota > Bacteroidia > Bacteroidales > Prevotellaceae > Prevotella > Prevotella sp. E15-22. The sequence continues at coordinate 996,475 of NZ_CP096247.1, read as the reverse complement.
CTACCGTCAACCATCTTTCGCAGATAGACATTCATTCTGACGTTCTCATAGACATAACTGTCAGACTGGCAGTTAAACTGAAGCATAAAAATCGTCTGGTCATTGAGATTATGCCACCACCCTATCAGATGTGACTGCGTCAATTCTGGAATATCCTTTCCTTTCATGAAATGGCCAGACTTTATCACATTGTCGGCGGTGGCCATGTTGCGCAGCACCTGACGTTGAAAGTCCACATCTAAGACAAGCGTGTCATGATCTGTAGCTGTATCGTCACGGTGCTGTTCATGCAGCGACTGGAAAAACTCCTTGTCCAACCAATTCTGTACTTGAATGGTATACTTTTCCTTACTCAGGAAATACAGCAGATAGATGCCGACTTCATCCACATAGTCCGTGTCATACTTTGTCACCTCAGTCTTTTTGGGTGAGACAGTATGCAGGTGGCCATCAAGTTTTTCTATCACTTCTTTCTTGGACAGATTCAGAATGTCACATAGGTCGTCAAGGCAGGCAAATCCTTCACCATCTTCGGTCTTGACGACTTTTACCGTACCGAACTTCTCATTATTGAGCTGTTTGAGTACTACTCTTTTCACTACCATGTTTGCAGCTACTGTTTTTGTTGATTTTGTCTGTTTCATATTATTCTTTATTACTTTGGTTTGATATTTATCCTATTACACTCTTCACCTTAACGATGAAACGATCTGCGAGGGGTTTCCTCCTGTCTGTCATTCATCTTTACCTTCTTCGCTACCTTATTGTCTGACTTCTGTTTATCCAAGAGTTTTGATGATTCAGGCAGACGATTCCGTGCTGCATCCCTTGTCATTGGCATAGCAAGCAACGGGCTTTCCGCGAGAAGTTCCCGAATAATTTTACGGTCTGCATCAGAATTAACAGGAAGTCCCTGATCACGAAGCAACTGGCGACGTTCCTTAACGGCATTCACGAAACGCACAGCATCGTCACCATCATTTTGCACAAGAATATGGTTGACAACTGCATGCACATCGGCAATACGGCTGATATTGACAAGGTCATTGAATAGGTCAAGCTTCAACGTATCCGGCAGAATAGCGGCAATCTCACGAAGTTCCGCAGATGAGAAAATACGCCGTTCATTGCTATTCACCTGCTTGACATAATGCTCCCACTCATCATCAGAAGTATGCTGTGGACGTTCGCCTTTCTCATTCTCAGGAACCGAGAAGTCATACTTGCTCACACGTCTAAGGTAGTCCGGATTAAGTCCCTTATTGTCAATAGCCCACTTAAGCGTATTAAAAAGGTCATCCCATGGGTTTGGCATGACAGTCTTGTCACCCATACCGGTAATGGAAAAACGCTCATAGCCGAGCAGCTGGAAGGCAGCTTCCTCCAGAACAGGCTGAGCAATGCCAAAACGTATGTCACAAGTAAAGAACTTGTAATTCCTAAAATTCTTATCAGGATTACCGAAACCAAGCTCATGGACGCGCTGCTCATCACGCTCAACAGAGAGACGGTGCTGGTCTGCCACAATGTAAGACATAGTTCTTTTCATCGCTGATTATTTCCTTTCTTCTGACTAAACACGAAGGCTATGCCTCCTTTATCATCTCTCTTCAGCTTTGCCTTGAATGGCTTTCCATCCTTACACTTGAAGCCTGACAACTCACGGGTCTGGCCTTTGATGATAAGGTCTGTCAGCTCACTATTGGTTAGCTTCTTTCCCAGGATGGTACGGAAGATATGGAAGTTACAGCCTTCGTTCCCACAGTTGGCTACCTTATCAAAGAAGCGTATATGCCCCTGATGACATAGCGGACATTCTATCTCTGTCTGCTTACCTGTGAGGATAGGCTTCAAGTCTGAATGCAGGAACTCATCAGTCACATGCCTGGTGTACTCTACAATGTCACTGTTGAACTGGCTGACATTCAACTGACCCCGCTCGATGGCAGCAAGCTTTGCTTCCCACAGTCCCGTCAGACTGGCATTGGCAATATCCATGTCCCTGACGATCTTGTAGATTTCCATACCCTTGGGCGTAGGAACCAACGATTTCTTTTCCCTCACCACATAGCTCCGGGCAACAAGGGTTTCAATAATACCTGCTCTGGTGGCTGGTGTACCGATACCACTATCCTTAATGGCCTCTCGCTGTGCTTCATCATCGATGTCCTTACCGCAGGTTTCCATAGCTGCAAGCAATGTTCCTTCTGTATGCAGCGGTTTGGGTTTAGTCTGTCCCTGCTGCAACTCTGCACCAGTAAAGCAGATGGTCTCACCCTGATACCATGAAGGAACAGCCAGACGTTCCTTATCATCGATACCATAGACAGCCCTCCAGCCTTTCTGGAGAATGATGGTACTCGACTCTGTAAAGAGATACCCTCCTGCATCAACGGTGTAGGTATCAATCTCCTTTTCACAGGGTCTTGAAAAGGCTTCTACCATCCTGCCGAGTATCATATCATAGATAACCTGCTCATCGGGCTTGATGTCCTTGGTCTTAGGATTAACTCCCGTTACAAGCAATGCATGGTGGTCTTCTATCTTCGAGGCATCGACACTACGCTTGGAAGGCTTTACGATGGTATCAACACTTGCTCTAAACTTATCAAAGACTGGATTCTTCAGTAGTCCAGGGATAGTGTCATACACATCATCGGGGATGTACGATGAGCCAGTTCGTGGATAGGATATGAGCTGCTTCTCATAGAGACTCTGGGCTATGTTCAGCGTCTTGTCAGCTGAATAGCCGTACTTGGAGTTTGCAGCCTTCTGCAAATCTGTCAGGCTGAACAGCAATGGCGGCAGTTCCGTCTTCTGTTTCTTCTCGGCCTTAATGACTTTCCCATTACGGGCTTTGCTTGCTGTGTTATAGGCTCGCTCTGCCTGACCCTTCTCATCCCACTTACCGGCACTCATCAGCTTCACACCATCGGTCGTATTCAGAGCAACCTGCCAGAAAGGAACAGACTTAAATTCCTTGTTCTGCAAGTATCGCTCCACAATCATCACCAGTGTAGGTGTCTGCACCCTGCCAATGGAACAGAGCGACTTCCCTGTAATGCTACAGGCTTGTGTGGCATTCATACCCACGAGCCAGTCAGCTTCGCTACGTGCCTTGGCAGCAAGAAAGAGATTATCATAGTTGCTATCAGGCTGGAGATTTGAAAAGCCATCCTTGATAGCGGCATCAGTCAGACTGTTAATCCACAGACGCAAGACTGGTTTCTTGATGCCGAGATAATTGTAGATATACCTAAAGATAGCTTCTCCCTCTCTGGCTGAGTCAGTCGCACAGATGATGGAGTCTGCTTCCTCGAAGAGGTGCTTGATGATTTTGAGCTGCTTCATCACGCCTGGATCATTCTTATAGGTCTTGCCCTCTTTCTTCTGTCGGGGAATCATCAGGAACTCCTTGGGCAACATAGGAAGATTGCTTTTCGACCAACTGTTATAGCCGTAGTTCTCAGGCATGGCTAACTGTATCAGATGACCAAAGGCATAGGTCACCTGCCAGCCGTTGCCCTCGAAGAAGCCATCCTTCTTATGGGTGGCTCCTACGATACGGGCAATGCTCTGGGCAACGCTGGGTTTCTCTGCTAATACTACTTTCATGGCCTTCAATCAAGTTGGAACACATCAAGGATGACTGTCTCAGAAATACTGCTGATAGCGGTATTACTGTCATTCAGGAATGACTTCACATCACTCTCTGCAGATTCCAGCGTATCAGACTGCACCAGATACAACTCAGAGGTTTTCTTCTCCTTACCTGTAGTCTCATCCAAGGTGACAAAAGAAACCTTGGCCTTGAAAAATTTGTCTGCATCCTGATTGGTGCTGATAATCTGACAGTAGCCTGCTATCTTGATGTCGGTAACATCAAACTCACCCTCGATATAGGGCTTCAGGCATTCTGTGATACGACGCTCTGCCTCACCAAAGGTAGCAGCTTCTACTACGTACTGCTCACTGACCTTCTTCTGAGTGCCATCTTCTTGGGTCTTCTGCATCTTGACTTTGACCTCGAAATACTTGTTGACTGTGTTTTTCATTCTTTCTTTTTGTTTTTATGGGTTATTACTTTCCTGTTGATAACATGATTTTGCTGGCAGTATTTCCTTGTTTCTTTTTGGTAGCTGACTTTGTAGTCTTGTCTGCCTTGCTTGTCTCTACAATGGGCAGGTCAAAGCTTCGGATTACGGTCTGGCAGTCTTTGTCGAGGAAGTACCATCGCTGTGCCTTGTACATGCAGCCGTACTTACTCTTACAGATATAGGTGACTCTGACTTTCCATCCTGACCAGGCTCCTTTCTTGCAGTCACCGAGCATTCCCGAAAAGAGTCCTGTGGACATACGCATCTCCAAGTCGGCAAGGGTCATCGTGTAAGCATCATCCAAGTCAGGCTTGGTCATGTACTCCGTGCGCTCCATCAGAACCTTGGTGACGTTGGTAACTGTGCCGAGCATATAGGCCTGCTCCTGCTTTGTAAAGTAGTTCAGGCCAAAAGCAGAGTCTGGCTCTGCAATCTCCAGCACCTTTAGGTTCTGAGGATTCTCCAGTGACTGCTCCAGATGGCTCGATACTAACTTGTTGATCTTACTCTCACGGCTCTGACAGGATGCCAGCAGCACCACTGAGAGCATGGCTAATGGAATAAACTTTGTGATTTTCATTTTGCTTCTTTTGTTTGTTATGATATTATTTTATAAGGGTTATACTTGATTATACTTATGCCAGGATGACTTTGCCATCCTCCAACTTCAGTTTCTTGTCGAACTGGCTGCCGTCCTTACGGTAGAAATGTATGACCTCATCGGTCTCGCCCTTGTCACAGAGCTGCTTGACTTCTTCGGGTGTCACCTCATGACCGTCGATGGTTCGCCAGACGGAGAACTGACATTTCACGTCCTCGTTGCTATAGTTGGAACAGTTATAGGCTCGTGGCCCGACTCGTATCTCACCGCCACACTGAGGACACTGGCAAATGGTGGAGTTCAGCATCACCTTTCCTTCAATCGTGGTGGACAGCAAAGAAGAAAAGTGTTTGCCTGCCTTGGAACAGAAGCCGTCAAGAATCTGCTTCTTTCCTGCCAGGAAGTTCTCCACCTCCTGTTCCGTGATGACCCTGTTACAGAGTGTGCTACTGATGAAGAAGTTGCAGTGGCCTTCATCTTTCTTAAAGAAGTTCTCACAGGCATAGCCCTTACCAGTCACCTTGATACGACCTCCACAGACGGGGCAACGTCCTTCGAGGTAACGGGGAGGAAATGCCAACTGTACTTTGCCTTCCTTGATGACGAGCTTCCCGATGAAGGGTTTCCCTTCTTTGTTGCACATCTGAAGCTCACCTGTCTCACCTGTTGCCAAAAGCGTCTTTACGTCTTCCTCGGTGATGTTGGCTCCATGATACTGTCGGAACACAACGAACTTACAGTTGTACCATGTTCCGTCGTCATTCTTCTTTGAGTTGTCACATGCCCATCCGAAGGGGTGCTCTGTGATGTGGCCCTGTCCGCAAATGGGGCAGATGCCGATTGATTTAGTGCTTTCCATTTTCTTTTTTGTTTGATTAAAGTGTGTTTACTATTGTTATCCTATTCTTTCTTCTCTCTTATTTCTTACATCTTACCTCTTACTTCAATAGGTCATCCCAGTCCCTGATACATGACTCAGCCATCCATTTTCCCTGCATGTAGTTGCACCAGGTCTCTGGATCAAGGCCTCGCCAGAGGTCTTCCCATGACAAGTACTGTATCTGCCAGGAAAGGATATATAGTGCAGAATTGATGTCTTCAAGTGACGATACAATTTTCTCACACAGCCAGTAGCGTTCTGCGGCATTGAGGAGGTTCACCTTATTACCGTCAACGGTCTTGGTCTTAACCAGTGAGGTACAAAGAGCAGAGAGACTGGCAATCTCGGTATAGACACTCTTCACCTCATCAGAGACGGCCAAAGCAATAGCTGTACCTTTCAGATGTCCCTTGCAGGCTTTCGTCACCTCATTGATATTCTTTGGTATCTCTACGGTGACAAGTTCTGTCGTACGCTTCACCTGATAGAGGTTCTGCATCAGTCCTGAGACATTGGCCATATAGTCGAGTACCTTCTTCTCAATATCATGCAACTGCTGCAGCTGTACGTTCTCAATTCCTGTAGCGGCCAAGATCTTTTCCTGCGTGCTCTTACGGGCATCAAAGAGACTTTTCAGGGTGACAGTCTGAGCCGTCACAGCGGCCGTCAGTGCCGGGTCTGTCTGCTGGGAATGACTCGTAAGCGTCACTGTCAGCAGCATAGCTGTTAGTACATATCGTATTCTTATTCTCATACTTTGCTCTTTCTTCTGTTTTCTCTCAGGTTTTCGTTTCTCTGGTACTTAGTCTTTACAGGCAGGTCTTTCATGGGTTTGTTCATTGTCACATCATTCCAGTCCTTAAAGGCTTTCGGGGCTTTCCATACATAGATATGTCTTTCCAAGCCTAACTTCTCTCTGACCTTGGGCAGAGTGACTTCCTCTTTCTTCAAGCGGAGTTCATCTGCTCCTTTCTGGAAGATGATGGTATCATCGGTAGTAACGATATTGACAAACTGCCCACTCAGCTGTGACTCCATCCTGACACCATAGAGGATGCCGGGGATGTCATTGTCAAAGCAGTCCCAGTATCTGGCTTGCGGATAATAGTCTGTGATGCCCTTGATCTGCTGACTGGAAAAAGTGCCGCCCGTAGAGACGAATACGGAGGTTTCGAGAATCAGCCTTGACTTGTTCACCTGATAGAAAGCCATCGCATCATAGCCACTCTCGAAGAAATATACATTCTTGGCACTATCGGGCTGTTCCTTTGTGAAGTCGGCAATCCATGCTGCACTACTGCTATTCGTGCCTGGTGCCTTCTGACGGAAGTTATTATAGCCGCGTAACTCAAAACCTTCTATCTTCTCTGAGCCTGGCTTGGTATAGGGGAATGCCAAATCCTTGTACTTATACTGGGCTTCGGTATCAGTGACTCGCATGATAAAGGGAAGGAATGTCCTGACAGTTTCTTCATCAATGTTACGTGCCCTGAAAAAGGACATCACTGCCTCGAAGTGCTCTGCTGCATTTTCCATCTGGAAACGCTTAATATCGAAGACTTGTGGCTTCATGTCCTTATACCTGTCCTCGGCCTTGGTAATGAAAGTGTCATCACTGGTAAGCTTCGACATGACGGCAGCAAGCATTTCTGCCTCGCTGCTGCCCGTCACGCCAAAACTATTGATGTTTGCCTTTATCAGACTGATGGCATCGCCGCCACTGGCTCCGTTCCTATGGAAGTAGGTCTGGCTGGATTTGTCGCCCGGGTGACTGATGACAATGGAGTCAATCTTACGTCCCCGACCATCACGGATATTGTACTCGACATATTTGCCGACTCCAGCTTTTCTATCGAGTTTATAGCCAAGATAGGCAGCGACATCATCCACACCGACCTTTTCCTTGAACGCCTTATATTCTTCAAACATCGTTTTATCTTTGTACTTTTTCCTTTCTTACTACTTCCTGTTACATCGCTCTGGCTCTGCTACGCTCTTCCTGCTTTGGCTGGGAGAGCTCCTTGCCATAGTACTTCTGGACCAAAGCAGCCTTGGTAGTGGTATGCTCGAAGAAGGCATTGCGGTCTTCTTTATCCAGTGCCTTGACGCTCATCTGCTGACCGTCCACCATAGCCCTCACACCGTAGTTGCCGCTCTTCATCTTGAACACGGCAAAATGGTCTATCTTCTTACCATCCTCGGTTTCGAGTTTATTGAACTGATCCAAGGGAATGGTCTTAGCTACCTGTGAGGTCTGCTGAGTCTGCTGGTTCTTTTGTTTCTCTGCTTTAACCTGCAGCTCGTTCCTGTCTGCAATACGCTGCTTGGCCATATCCTCCAGATTATCGACAATGGCGACACGATGGCCGTCACGGACGAGTTTGGGCAGGTACTTGTCAAGACTGGTGTTCTTGAAGTTGACATAGGAAACGCCTTTTTCACCCTCTTTGTTTTCCTTATTAGCAAAACCTTCCTTGATGATATGCTGCTCCTTCAAGCCTGTTGACTTGGCAACTTTCTTGGCATCGTCTTCAAAGGCTTCATAGAAGTCTCCCTTACGCATCAATAGCAGGGCATCGGGATGCTTTTCCTTCAAGTCCTTAAAGACGGCTGCTGTTTCCTTGGCAAGTTCTGCCTTTTCTTCTGCCTTGGTCTTGGGCTTGGCGATAGGTTCTGCTGCTATATCCATCTTGGTCTCTGGGGCAACCTTGGCTTCCGTTGTTTTCCCGTTGTTTGTCTCTTCCTTGGGCTGGAGGGCTGTCATGCCCATCTCCAGACGCTGGGCATCCACATGGTCGAGGATCATCTTCGAGGCTTTGTTGACATCGGCCATCACACTGAGAATGAAACGGGGCTCTTTCTTCAGGGTGTCCATCCAGGAATCGACATACTTGGCATTGTTGTCGAGGATGCGTTTGTCAAAGCCCATCGTATTACCTACCATGGCAGCGGTCAGCTCTGCAACAAGTTCTTCCTTGGCATACTTCGGATCACCGAAATGTCCTTCCATATCTCTTCCGAGTCGTTTCTCTACACCTGTAGAATGAGCCATCTCATGGGCGATGGAGCTGTAGTACTCCATACCGTCCTTAAAGACTTCCTCCGGGGTATCGTGGACTTTGAACTGTTTCTTCGTCGGAACGGTAATCTCATCCTTTGTCGGACTGTAGTAAGCACCGGCACCTTCGACATTGTTGATCTTGCAGACCCAAGTCTGCTTGTCAATCATCTGGTCGAACTCCTTGGAGGTGTACATACCGGTGGCATCCTCGATATGCGGTGCCTTGAACTTATCCTGCAGCTTGGCATACTGCTCTGGCTTGATCTCAGGGAAGTTGGTCTGCTGCAGGTTCCAGACATAATAGCCCATCATAATGGGGATGGTCTTGACTTTCTCCTGCTCTGCCTTGGTCATGGCTTCGTAGGCTTCATCAGAAACCTTCTGACCGTTCTCATCCTTATGGGTGACATTCCAATAGATGACGGGCATGGCCTTCTCACCCTTGGCGATAGTGGCTCCAGCTTCCTTTATCTGCTTATAGGTGGCATAGACGGGTACATCATAGCCGTTGGCAGCGGTATGCAGCTGGAGGAAGAAGTCATTATGTCCTGAATAGCGGCGACCGGAGAGGTTCTGAGGCAGGCCGTGCGTCCTGCCGCCTCCGTCAATCCAGCCTTTTTCCCACTGCTGGCCTTTCATCTCCTCCAGACGGGTGACCATCATCTGAGCGAAGCGGTCGATGGCCTTTTCTGCCATCGTCTTACCGCCAGTCTTGCCCTCAGTCTGTTCCTGGGGCTTTTGCTCAGTCTCTTTTACACTGTTATCCTTGTTATCTTCCATAGTGTAGTCATTATTTTGTTGTTATTAACTTTGGAGTTCTGCTACTATGCCACTACGTGTTCCTCGGTGAGCGTCATAAAGGCTTCTGCCGTGTCCTCGTTCATGTCGAGGTCGTTCTCCACGCACCAGTGATAGTAGTCATCCTCCATCTCAGGCTGCCTGCGGATAAACTCGCGCCAGCCTATCTCTCCTGATTCTTTGAGCTGTACAAGCTCTTCATAAGTATTTCCTGTTTTCTCCATGTTTCCTGAATTTAAAAGTGTGTTTTCACAGTATAGATTATAAGGTCTCGTGTTTTCATAGTATCTAAGAAATGGCAAGAATCATTGTTGTTATCCTTTATTCAATCTTTACCTTGTTATACCTTTGTTCTCTTATTTGAAGTGGAGCGTCTGTCGCACTTCCTCCTTGACAGTCTTCTTCTCTTCCTTCTTAGCCTCCGGTATCTTGTATTTCTCCTGAACCTGCTTGTACTCCCAACGGTTCTCGTCGGTCTGCCAGTAGCCCATCTGACCGGGATTGGCCATGTCCCACTTGATTTCCTGCTGACGCTTCCATTCTGACATGTCACCGTCGATGGCCTTGAAGCCGGAGTTCTGACGGAGGTCAACACCGACTGTTACCTTGGTATCGCCTACCTCCAGTTCCACTGGCTTACCTTCTCTGATGGCCTGACGCTGGTTCTGACCAAGGGTGATGTCCTTCACATGCTCCAGCTCATCGATGCGTTTGTCAATCTCAGCCTTATTGACCTCCCGTTTCAGCAGCGACTTTGTTTCCTGGTCTAACTGGAGGAACATGGTTCTCGTACGATTGCCCTCACGGATGTCCTTCTGGATGACCTCTCCAGCCTGCAGACGTTTCAGCTCTGCATCCTGTAGCTTCAGGTCACTCACGATGTCCCTGCTCACTGGATAGGCTTTCAGCACGGCATTGCCGTCTGTATCTCGCTGCAAACGTAGCTTCACAGGCATGGTGGCGATGATGCCGTTGTCCAGCTGGTCACGGATCTCCACAAGTGGAGTGAGCTCACCGTTCAACAGTTTCTCCTTGATTTCCTTGGGCATCGACCTTACATCTATGTCGATACGCTCAAAGTCCTTCTTACTCAGTTCTCTTTCACCAAATAGCTTTCCCATTCTCTTCTTTTGTTTGATAGTTATACCTTATTATTAAAATGTGGCAGGATTACTCAGAGGATATAAAGTTTTTATTCTTTCGATTTCCTCGTCGGTTTTCCGTACCTTTGCACCCGTATTCAGGAGTGACTTGGTTTATCAAACCGAGTGCAAAATTAAAACAAATAATACCATGAAAAGCAGAAAAAATTATTTCTTATACTTCTTATTCCTGCCGACAATTCCAGTATCTTGTCCGGCACAGTTTAATACGGTTCAAAAGCTGCCACAGGTAGTTAAAAGTAAGCCGATTTCAGAGGTTCAGACGGATTCCTGTAATTTAGCGGCTTCTGAACAAAAGAGCTCAAAAGAATACTTTGACCTTCCTTCGCATCAGGAAATAGCCATTGAGTACGATGTCCCTTTATTCGTTTCTATCAAAGACAGTATGATGATGGAACTTCTGAACCGTCGTACTTCAGTGGCTCTTCCTTTGGATTTCATCCATATCACTTCCGACTATGGCTATCGTCAGGATCCTGTTACTTTTGTAAAAGGGACATTTCACAACGGAATAGACTTGCGCTGTGCCAAAGGCTCTCTGGTTTACGCAATGATGCCAGGAGTCATCGAAAAGGTGGTATATAGCGAATCGGGCTATGGTCATCATGTCATCATCAACCATATAGGACTACGCATCCTGTATGGTCACTTAGGACTGATTGCCGTCAGAGAAGGGGATATCGTATCAGCAGGAACGATAGTGGCTTTGTCCTCTGATACAGGTAAGTCAACAGGCCCGCATCTGCATATCCGGGCTGAAAGACTTATTGATGGGGAATGGAAATCCATCAATCCAGAGCCGTTCATCAATCATCTGAACAGTTACATCTGTAGTTTGCAGGAAGAAATGGAGAACTTACATTTTGCCTCCAGACCTGACAGACCGCTAAACCTTCACAACCTCTTCAAGGTCATGAAGGATTGCGGTGTTCTCTTCCCGAAAATTGTAGCTGCTCAGTATTGCCTTGAAACGGGCTATGGTTCTTCAAATGTTTGCCGGAACTACAACAACCTCTTCGGGCTTTATAACTCATCCTCTCATGACTACTATCGTTTCCGTTCCTGGGAAGAGTCTGTTGCCGGTTATGTCCGCATGATACAACGACGTTATAACCCCAAGAAGGACAAAGACTACTATGCTTTCCTAAAACGTATCGGATATGCGGAAAACATGGACTCCTATAACGCCAAAGTCAGAGCCATCGCGAATACGCTATAACGAAAGAAACCTGTCTCGCATTGGAGGCAGGCTTCTTTGTTTATTGGGCATTTTCTTTTCCAAGCAAACTGGCTGTGAGCTGAGTCACTTCTTCATTGATGCGTCGGAAGTTTCTTGCCAGCATCACTTCTTTCTCATGTTCATTCTCGAAACAGTATTTCTTGGGCAAGGGGGTATAGTGTTTCTTCTCTTCCTCGATATGGCTCATATCGAAGTTGGTTTTACAAAAGAACTTGGTGGTCTTGAACTCGTCGGTCTCTTCGAGGTTCACGCTGTGCATAGCTGCCGCTTCTGTGGGCGTAAAGTCGCGTGCAGTCTGTCCGCAGATCCAACCAGTGGCCATATCGGCAATCTTGGCAGCAGGAACCAGACAGTCCATCTTCTCATTGAAGGAGGTAGAGACACGCTCATCATTGATACTGATGCTCTGGGTGGTCTGCTTCACCTTACCAAAGATGTCATTCTGCAACCATTCCAGCGTTTCCTTGTTTCTCGCTGAACCAGCGAAGACATTACCACACGTGGTTATCACCTTCTGCATACCGTTCTTGCCATAGTCGGCTTCCAACTGGGGCAGTTCCTGAAAGGCCATCGTCACACTGACCTTATTGCTACGTGCTGTACCTATCAGTCGGTCTATCTTATGGAAATAGAGTGTCGGCAACTCATCGATGATGATGCTCACCGGCACGTTCTTTCCCTGTCCGCTATTGACACGGGTAGTCAGACGGTTCAATATCAGGGCATTCAGAGAACCTATCACTTGTTCTTTCTCCGGGTCATTGGCGATAATCAGATACGAGGGTTTCTTGGGGTCTGATACCTTCAGGTCGAAGTCATCACCCGAGAATACCCAGTAGGCTTCCTGTGATACCAGTCGTGCAGCGTTGACACGAAGTGTTCCAACCATACCTTCCAACTGATCCATGGCATTATTATCGTAGGCACTCTTGAATGGGGCCATCAGCGACATGATGTTTTCATCTTGCATTAGGATATTAAAGGAATCTTCATAACTGAGCTGCAGGAAGCTGAGTACATGGGGCATGTCACTATACTCGCCCGTAAAGGTGTCGGGCTGGGTGATACATCCTTCATCATCCTCGTAGAACTCATCTTCGATAAAGACTACTCTCCCCTCTCTATCGACATACGAAAAGCCTTTCAAGGTGACTGGCATACCATCGGCATCGGTGCTGACATTATTACCGTCATTATCAGTGAAGTCAAGAACGACATTACCATCTTTATCCAATGCCACATAGTCATCCCACATCCGTATCTTGATTTCCAGTTTTCGTCCGTCACTGATAATCATGTGATGCAGTTTTCTGCCGTTCTTCCATGCCACAGGACGGAAGGTAACAAAGAAATAGATGATGGCTGCCAGAAAGTTTTCAGCAGAGTTGGTAAAGAACTTGTCACTTCCGCCACCGCCTGCCTGTCCTGCACCTTTGTTCAGGGCTGCAAGCAGTGTGGCTGCTGTCTCTGAGGCAGCACTCAAATCTGGGATGTACTTCCGTTGGATGGGGTTCACTCTGTTGGAGTACTCCACATCGGTAAAGTTGATGATATTGAAGTTCATATCTTTGGGGATATTACCAAGCATTTTATTCTTGTTAAAGTGGTAAAAGGTCATCTCTGCAAGTGCTGGAAACTTGTAGTCATAGACAACTAACGAAAAGCCCTTGGCTGAGTGTTGTCGGATGAAGGGTTCTACCACAGAGAAAGACTTACCGCTACCTGGTGTTCCTACTACCCATGTACCTCGGAAAGGGTTCACCACATTGCACCAGCCTTTTCGCATTCGTCCCTTATAGTAGAAGATCATCGGGATATTGACGCTATACTTATTCTCCACCAACTGCTCACATTGTTGGAAGCTCTCGTTCTCAAAGTTAAAGCGGTCTTCACCGAGTTTGCAGTTAAAGTACTGCGCAATGGCATCGAGGCTTCGGTGAATACACATCACGCCTGTTATCGAGGTAACAAGATAGAGAATGCGGTTCAGCGAATAGCCTGCAATATGGGTTCCCCAATGACTGGGCTGGACAAAGATACATAGCACGGTCAGGGTGATTCCTGCCGCACAGGGATAGACGACCATCGTCCTCACATCAAACTTCAAGCTCCGTCGTGCCGTTGTTCCTGCACAGGTAATCAAGATGGTCACCAACTCTATCACCTTACACGACACCACAGAATTAAAAAAGCCCAGTCTGGCTATCATCTGCAAAAAGGAGTTGGCAATGCTACTCCCTGTATGGACAGGCATATGCATCACCAACTCGATAATCAAGAAAATATAGATGAACGATCGGAACAGATTATACATCTGCTGCTGTTCCTTGGTTTCCTGAATCATGCTCTTCTTCTACCTTTGTTTGTTTAATCGTCAAAGCAATCGGCATCCAGCACATCATCATAGTTGATGTTCAGCTCGATGGTTCTGCCGGAAATCTGGTTCTCACTGACCTCGATCTTCAGGACCTTGGCCTTTGGGAAGGTGAGCTTCTTTACCGCCAGCACATTACGGTAGCGCTTCTTGAAGTGCTTGTTGCAGTTCAGCATATACTCTGGTGTCAGCTCAACACTCTGGTAGTTGGTGGCTTTCTTCTGCTTCTTATCCTCCAGCTTGACGCGTATCTCTGAAATGTCGTATGGTATCTTGGTCTTGTTCTCCAGTGAGAAGTCAATGAAGAAGTAGTCACCTGCCGAACAGATATGGTTCACCCATGCCTTCATCTTGTCTTTCTTGGTATGGATATTCTCCACACTGCGCTTGGTGTTAAAGATACGGATGGCATAGCGGCTCATCTCTCCTACAGACATACTCACATCAGGATTCTGGTATTCCTGCATATCCCAGTACGGAACAGTGAAGCGGGTACTGGCAAAGGGCAGACAACTACGATAGACCAACTTATACTGGGCGATATGCCGTTCTCCGATGACAGTCACGATGCCAGCTTGCTCATAGTCCTGCATCGCACCTTTGGGTTTCAGACGCACGATATTGTCATTGACCTGGTTGCCAACGATGGTATCAGTGGAGATATCCACCAAGCGAATGGTCTCTGGCATAATCAAGTGGGTGGTTACCTGCTCGTTGACATAGATGGTGCTCAGATATACGTCATTGGACTGTGTTGTCTCTGCACTTACATTGGTTGTGCTCATGGCCATCAAAGCCACTGCTACAAATAGAATCTTTTTCATACTTTTCATGGTTACTCTTTTGTTATTCTGTTATTATGTCTTTAATTGTTATTCTGTCTTACTGTTCGTTAATCAGATATACAATGGTGTTATACTTAATCTTTGCCTTGTTTTTCTTAATAGCCTGTGAAATGGCACTTGATGTACTCTGATAGGCATTCTGCAGAGCCTGCAGAGCCAGTGCCTGTGCTGAGATACCGCTACCACCGTTGGAGTCAAAGCTGATGTTGCTCTGCATGGCAGCACTACCGGCATTCTTCATCATATCCCTAAAGGCTGACTCAGGTACGTAAAATCCCTTCATACCGTCAAGGTCATAGACTGACAGGTGAATCTTCAGGAACTTATCCTTCACCAGAATACTCGTGATGTCTGCCATCACTCGCTGCTGACCGAAGCCGGTCACTGTTCCATAGAGGTAGGTGCCTTTCTTCAGCTTCACACCCATAACAACTACATCATCCAACAGCTTGAAGCGGAGTCTGGTTCCCTCATGGGCTTTGGTGGTCTTGTCTATCATGGCCTTAATCAGTGGGGCATCGAGCTTTTCATCATCAGCAATGGTATTGAAGCTTTCCGCATGGGTATCATCAGCCTTGGCAACAACGGCTATGGTGTCTTTCTTGGGCTGTTGGTTAGCCATGATAGGATTGCCGTAGATGTCATAGCCTGCTATCTGGCCATTCAGATTGGGCTGTGCCTGCTGACCATTCCTTGAAGGATAGTCATCACCAGTGATGTCCCGTGCCATCTTCCTGCTTCGCTCCTGGATCTGGCGCATCTGCTCCTCAAACTGCTCCATCTCCCGCTGCTGACTGCCATTACTGCTATGGCCGGTATAGCGGTCATCATATTGGTTGATGTGCATCCTCGACTCTTTGAGCTGCTGTTGGAGGGCTACCATCTCTTGCTCCTGGCGTTTCTTCTCTGCCTTCTCCTTGTCGATTCTGTCCATCTCACTCTCGCTATACACGTTCTCGTCATCGCTCTCTCCCTGCTCTTCCGCGCCAAGGGCATTGATGGCGGTATAGCCGTCGCCTCTGAGGATATTGTCCTCCATGGCAGCAAACTTGCCATGCAGACCGTCACCTGCCGGCTCTGGCATCATGGTATTGATACTGTCGGTGACCATACCTGTCTGCTCTGTCGGACCTTTGAACATCTCACAGGAGAAATAGGCTATGGCTACCAAGGGAACGAAGAGTACCAGCGGGAACCAGTACTTTCCCTGTCGAAAATCAATCTTCTTGAAATCTATCTTCATGGTTCTTTTCTTATTTGGTTATTTATTCATAATCGTTTGGAGTTCATCATACTTTTCGAGTGCAAGCACGGAATCTGCATGGGTCTTACCGGGCTTGGCCATCAGCGAATCGACCTCGTGTTTCAGTCTTACTGCCCTATTGCTCAGAGTCACAAAGGTATTCTTCTGAACGGTCTTCATGTCTTCGATACGATGCAGCTGTGCAAACATGGGCTGTACCTGAGCAAAGTCCTGCATGGGGTCATTGATGCTATTACTGTCATTTCCAGACATACACAGCAGGAAACCGATAACGTAGATGGTGGCATTCACGGAGAACAAGATTCCTGCAGTCTTGCGTCTGTGACCGTCTGCCCAGGCATTGGCCTTGGCAATCTTCTCTCCGATAGCGTATTTCTTTCCTATCTTATAGCCCCAGATTCTGGCTCTTCTCAGTCGGTAACGCTCCTTTTCCTTATACTCGTGTGTTTGCTTATTCTTGAATATATTCATGGTACTTTATTATTCACTTTTCACTTAATATGATTTCAGGTCTTTATTTTCCAGCGTACGCCAGTTGGTAATCAGCAGACCATGGGGATTGTTCTGCGTCCTTGGTACGTTCTGCAGCTTTCCTACGGTAATGATGCTACGCCTTACGCTGTTGGTTCGGCGCTTAATCATCTGCGTACCGTAATACTTGAAGCTCATCTGGTCTTTGTCGAGTTCGATACTGTCTGCTACGATGGTCTCTACGGCTGAACTGGAGAGCAACTGTGAATAAAATCCTGTTTCCTCGATGGCTTGTTTCTGTCTCAAAGCACTCTCATCAGCCAGATACATTGCCTTACCAAACGTCCACTTCAGATACTCGTCATCTGGCGAGAGGTTGAAGAAATACTGATGGAACAACTGGATGTGTGCCTTGGCCTCAATGTCAAAGGTCATCTCATTCTTACTGCGCTCTGCCATAAACGGGATGCTCCCGTCCAACACATACACCTGCTGCTGTTGGTCTCTGACCAGCTTGGTGGCAAAGTAAAAGCACAGGCCGCAAATCACGGTGCTGGCACAGACTGCCAGCAATACCGTGAACATAGCCAATTTTGTCTTCTTCTCTAAACTTTCTATTAACATGGTTATATCTGTTTAATTTTTCACTTTTCACTTACTTATACTGTTTGTCTCTCATGTGCGTACCGACATTGAAGTCCATACCTCGCTCGAATCCGCGACGGCCTCCAGATACGGCACCATTCCATGCGCCGCTCAATCCACCGCCTTCTGATGATGCATATCCTGTCACGCCTCCCTTGACGGCTCCGCCTACAGTATGTCTTGTCACTCCGATGGTTCCACCGACAACACCACCTACTGTACCTCCGACGGCTGCTGCTCCTGCTGTGGTCATGCTGCTGACAGCTGAACCGATACTGCTGCTGGCTCCTCCTGGTACTATCCATGAGGCGAGCTCTGGCACGAACTTGATGAGCATGGCTCCTACCAACAATCCTACTACATACATACAGGTACTTCCGATGCCCTGCATTCCAAGTCCTCCTATCTCTCCCCAGGTATAGCTGGCACTTCCAAGCAGTGTGGTGTAGGCGGTGGTGTCCTGTAGGATGGTATATTTCAGTATCATGTCCGCATAGATGCTACACATATATATCAAGGGTGCCCATAGCGACAGACTCACATACTTACTAATCCATTGGCTCCACGCACTGGCCCAAGGTGGTACGATACTCAGGGCAAAGGCTACGGGACAGAAGATTTTCAGCACGTTCATCATGAAGGCCTGACCTAACAGCATTCCGAAATAGACCACCTGATAGATAATCTCCCCGATATACCGTATCAGCATATTGATGGTCTCTGCCGTCTTGGTCTCTGCAATAACAGCGGCTTCCTTGGCCCACTGCTCCACGGCATTGTCCATGTTCTTCACGGCATAGGCGACTTCCTCCCACCAATGGGAATCTTCTGACAGTTTGGCTTCTGCCCTGCGTTTTCTGTCCAGTGAGTCGTTATGCGCCCGTAGCTTATCGAGGTACTGGCTCTGGAGTTTTGCCTCATGTTTTTCCAGTGCATCGATACGCTGGTGACTTCTGGTAGCCTGCGCTTTCATCACACGTCCCATCTGTTCACCTGGGGCTGCCACGGCATCGGCAATGGCATTGGCAGAGACGATACACAGTGAGATACCTACTATCCTGAACAGCTTCATCACGTCAATGCCTCGCCGTCCAAGCATCATCATCCAGCACTCATAGCTGGTCACACACATGGCAAGTATCAGTCCTAACGACTTGGCAAAGCCTCCCCACGAACCCAAGAACAAGGCATGCTGGTGGATATAGTCCAGCACACTGGTCATCACTGGATCGAGTGTCGGCAAGCCCATTGTCAGGAAGATACAGCCCACATTACAGTTTAATAATTCATTCATCGTTTTTACTATTTTGAAACTTCTACATATCTCATCAAGTCAATGGTGCTTTGTGTCACCTTCTCCATATCAGCTTTCAGCTTGATATAGCACTCTTCCCGTTTGGCATTCTCCAGCTCATAGCCGTTACTGCTCTTATGTACGTAACTGACTTGCTCCGTGATAAAGCGGTTCTGATTGGAGAGGCTGTTAACCAAGGATATGACATTGGTATCGCCTTTGCTGTTGGCCATGCAATAGGTTAGTCCTGCAGAGATTTTCTGCTGCATCTCGTCAAAGTCATCCTTGAAGAGCAGATAGGCGGCATCAATCCGGCGGTCTGCTGCTGCCAATGTCTCTTGCTCCAGCTGATGCTTGAAGTTCTTCTCCTGGGCATCAGTGGATTCCCGTGTCCACTCATCAGTAGCAGCACCTAACGTACGTTTCGGCAACAGTGGCTTGGCATCGCTCTTATGGGGCTTCAGGTTCAGATAGAATCCGCTATGGAACAGTCCATGCCACTCCCATTCCCACTCATGATGGGCATAGTTGTTATGAAACAGCCAATAGTAGAACTTCGGTTCAAACTCCAACGGGCCGGTTTCCATCGACCGCCATTGCAGACGTTTTTCTTCATCATAGACCTGAGCCTTACTCATCTGCGGCAGTAAAGCCAAACCCATCGTTATTGTAATCAATGTCTTTCTCATATTGGCCAATCTTTTATTACGCTTTTTCCTATTTCCTCTAGTACGGACGTATCGATAATCTCCCAAATATGACTCTCGTGAAAATACCCACCTACCAACAGGTCACACCATACGTATGCTTGCTGGATGACGTCACGCATATTCGTAATGCTTTGGTTCAGCGTCCAGATGATATTCATGCGTTCCTTGTTGGTAGCTCTGAAGAACTGTGTTTCTGATGCTGCCACAGCAAGGTAGAGTTTCCTGATATTCTTGATCTCTTTCGATACCTTGTAATTGGCTTCAAAGGCATACCAAGCAACCAACGGTTTGCCTTTGAGATGGTCTGCTGCAAAGCGGGTAAACTCGGAATACTCATTCGTCAGTCTGACAGTATTCGTCACGCAACGGCTCATCTCTGCTGCCAAAGCCAGATACGACAAGGCATCATTACTCTTCTTGTCGAGAATACTCTTGACATCATCATACTTCTGGGCGACATCCTTCACCATAGCCTTGATAGAGGCATTGGCAGCCAACTGGCGGTTGCTCTCATCTTCGGCACTCATACACTCCTTATGCTGGTCTATCAGTGCTTCAATGGTTGGCAGGTCATTTGGCAAGATTCCAGCAAGTCCTGTATGTGAAAATATCATTCCCACCATGATTGCGAATATGGTTAGCTTTATTCTCTTCATTCGTACTTCTGCGGTAGCAAATTTTTCACTTTTCACTCTTCACTTTTCACTTTAAGAGAAGTCTTCCCATCCACTGACAATGTCACCAACCGACCACTTCATTTGCATGGCATTACACCATGTATCTGGATCCAACTCCATCAGCAGGTCTTCAAGTCCGTTGTTAGTCTGGCACATGAAGATAAGATAGTCGAGGTTGTTCCTGACAATCACCAAGTCCTCCAGTATGTCATTGGCCATACCCATCCTGTCTGAACGGCTCATAAAGTTGTAGCCGTCATCCTGACCGATGTTGGCTACGCCACCTCCACCTGGTATTAGCGAATTATCCTTCAGCGGCGACTTGACATGACCATTGTTGACGATGTTCACAAAGCCTGCTATACACTGTTCTGTCTTCATGGTCAGGTTACTGATTTCATTCAGGCACAGCGGCAGGTTAATATGCGGCTTTCTGGTGAGCCAGCTCACTGCTACAGGGATATTGGTCACAATATACAGGGCATTCTCACCTATCAGCTGATAGTATCTGCTTTCCTCTCCGAAGCCTTTGGTATTCTGCATGGACTGCTTATAGAGCTGTCTGATGACATTGATAGCTGTGGTATACTCGGCAATGCGTTCCTGTTTCTTTCTCTGCTCAGTGAGGGCGTTGTTATGTATTCCCTCTGCTCCAGATTCGGCAGCGGTATTCTCTCCAACCTGCGCAATAGTCCAATAGTCAATGTTCCAACGCCACCAGGCATTGGCAGGAACTGTGCTGACCAGTGCAGCCAGCAACAGTACCACAACCTTTGTTCTTTGTCGTCTTATGCTACTTTGTCCCATAGTTCCATCACGTTTTGTTGCTTGTTGACTTCGTTGGCGAATTTCAAATACTTACCTGTCAGTCCAGCCTTCTCCATATCCTGACAGAAGTGGCGGATGCCCTCTACGGTATCATCGCCATAGTGCTTGATATAGATTTTCAGGGCTTCCTTCTCTGCGCGTTCAGTCGTATAGGCCATATAGCACTCAGGAGGCTCTTCCACACCATAGACATCGGCACTCTGACCTCTGCATATCCAGACTTCCTTGAAGTAGTTACGTCCCTCATGGTTGTCCAGTGAGTTGATAGTAAAGATCTGCTGTCGCTGTACGTCAGTGATACCGAGGATGGCAGCTATCTCACCATACCTGTCCTTGAACTTGGCTTGGTCGAGAAGGATTTTGATGTCGCTATTGTTGATGATGGCTTCCTTGACAATCGGAGAGTCTATCACATCACCGAGTTCCTGAGTCACCACGCCTGCAATGCCGTGGAACTTTCTCACCGTCTTATACAGGTACTTGATATACTCTGCCATCGTGGGTGAGGAGATGGCTTTCCATGCCTCTTCGATAATCAGTGCCTTGCGTCCCTTCTTGATGCGCATCTTCTGCAAAAAGACATCCATGATAATCAGCACTACAATGGGGAACAGCACGGGGTCATCCTTGATCTTGTCTATCTCAAAGACAATGAACTTCTCATCAAAGAGGTTCAAGTCCATGTCGTTATTGAGGATGGTTTCCAACTTTCCTCCCTTATGGAAGGGTTCCAGGATAGCGGCAAACTCATTGATGGGGAAGGCTATGCTCTTCTCGTCCATCATCTGAGGAATGCGTTCACAGGCGTATTCATAAAAAGTATCAAAGCTCAGCTTCGTCACTTTCAGGTCACGCTTCTGCCGCTCCATACGCTCTATCCGCTGGTCTATCTTCATCAGATAGTGACCTTCTATCAGCTCTGGCATCAGACGCATCAGCTGGTTATTGGCATGTACACGCTCTCCGGCACTGGCAGCAGAATCATTGGCGAGGTTATGCAGTTTCTCTACGATGCGCTGCACCTTGGCATGGTGTGCCTTTTCATCCTCGCTGTAGCTCTGTCTGCCTGCTCTATCCGTACAATCCGTTGAATCCGTGGTTCCTTCCTCCACAACATCCTTGTCATTCTCAATGGCCTCGATATACTCACCGTACTTCCCGTTACGCTTGTCAGCCAGTAAGAGTTGCTTCCGCAGCTCTTCCTTCTCTTCGCTGGTATAACCACTAAAGGGATGGAAGTACGCATCATAATACTCGTTCAGCACGGTATCTATGATGGTGTCCTCCAGTTTTTCAGGTGCTTTGTTACCTTTGAAAATCTGGAAGATGAGGGACTTCAGGAAGTTTTTCTTCTCTCCGAAGTTCTGCTGATACTCTACATCACTGACCTTGAAAGGGTTCATCGAGATTGGATGCTCCTTGCTGTAGCTGATATAGGTGCCATGGAAATAGCCACAGATACCTTCATACGAGTCACCGGTATCAACCATCACGACATCGGTGTCCTGCTCAATCAACTGGCGAACCACGGTATTGGTCGAAAAGCTCTTGCCACTGCCACTTGGGCCTAAGCAGAAGAAGTTAGAGTTGTTGGTGAGTTTCTTTTCTCCTTCCTTTCCTGTGAAATCAATGGCTATAGGCACTCCCTGTCTGTCGGTATAGAATACCTTCAGCGGTGTCACCTCGTCATGCTTCATGCGCTCCTTATAGAAGAGGCACAAAGCCGAGTCCTGCAGGGTCAGGAAGAGGTCATAGTCTTTATTGAAGCTATAAGCATTGCCGGGGAAGGAGTCCATAAACAGTTCCAGTTGGTTATAGGCTGACTTGCTTGGGGCTATGCCCACCTCAAAGAGTTTGGTTTCTAAGTAGGAGGTGACCTTGGTCAGATGTTCTGGCTTACAGGACACGAGAACATTGAAGTTTGTCCAGACGAGTGACTTTTGTTCTGTAGCAATGACTTCCAGAACCTCGTCGATGTCGGCCTTGGCAATCTTGTTGCTGGGGTCTGGCATGGAGGCATGTCGCTTACTTTTTCCTATGAGTCGCTGACGTTCCTTTCTCTGGGCTGGTATCTGGATGACCTGGTTATAGGCCACACAGTCCGTCAGGGGTACTGTGGAGAGAAACGACAGTAAATCGGTGCTGACCGGATAGCCGTTGACGGGCTTGGTCTGCACAGGATGAATGACATTCGGCAGGTCTATCACGTCGATGTCAACGAGTGAGAAGTTCTTGACGACTTTATCGCCCATCTTCAGGCACTCATCAGTACACTTTAAGTTCGTCATACCGAATGGTCCTTTTTTGAAGTCAAAGGCCATGAAGCGGTGGAGGTATTCGTCTATCTCCTTCCTGTCTAACAAATGGTGTGGCAAGCCCTTTTCCTCCAGAATGTCCTTTACCTTCTGCACCTTGTTATTGAACTCTGCCCATTTCTTGGGGTCATAGGCAACAAAGGTGCTCTTCCGGGTTTCCTGGGTGATGACAATAAAAGTGCGGATTTCGGTATAGGGTCTGCCCTCATAGTACTTAAAATAGCTTTGGGTCAGGAACTCCATATCAGGGGTGATGTCATGGTGGTAGGCCTGTCGGCAGAAGATGTCCTGCTTCTGCAGGGCATAGCCTTCACCAAGGGTCTGGAGGATATGATCCAGCACGTTCATAAAGGCATAGTACTGGTCTGCATCGGTACAATACTGCTGCACGGGGTTCTCTATCTCGAAGATAGAACTGTAGTTGCCTGCCTTGCTATACAGCACGGTATTGACAACTCTGCCCCGTGCATCGGTAATATCCTCGATGCCCGTAAAAAGTCCGTCCAGTGTGTTTTTCCTAGTGCTCATACAGATGATGATAGTGTTTGATTCCTTTTTCTTTCTGCTTGGTATGCAAGCCGTTTCTTTGCTTCAGATAGATGGTAAGCAGACCGCCTCCGGCACTGACACCCAGCACAAGCAGGGCGATACCGAGTCCAAAGAGGACATATCCGGCAATGAAGCCGAGGAAAGCTGCTCCGAAGGTGGCTGCGGCAATGAGGATAAAGCGTCCCCGGATGCCCATAAACTCCAAGGGCATCTGGAGACCTTTATACACGGGGTAACCTGCGTAGTTCGCTTCCATAGCTTAATAGCCAAAGAACTTAGGCAGGGCAACGGCCATCGCTACCAGTGCGGCACAACCGCCAATGGTCATCATGATGGTCTTCTTGACATCCTGGTCGCCATTGTTCATCTTGTAGAACACGTTGAAGGCTCCAATGATGCTGACCACTGCGGCAATCACATAGAGAAGGTTTCGTACTGGGTCGATGTAACCCTTGAAGGTACCTACAGCACCTGTGATGGCACTCGATCCGGCATCGGCCATAGCATAGCCCGTGCTCATCATCAACATCAACGCCAAGCTGGCGAGTCTCAAACCTTGGTAAGACAGTTTCGTCTTACATGACTTCAAAAGGGAGCAGAGCTTGCTCCAGTTTTTCTGCATAGTGTGTTTTTCATTGTTTTACTTGTTTTTTTGAAAAATCTTAAAGTGGGATTGTGTGTTTTTCATCCGTAAGGTTTAAGTCTATTCGTAAAGCTTCATCACATCTTTCAGGGCTGTGCTGCCTGGATTGTCATGCTCCTCTCTGAGGGCATTGTGCAGCTCATCAATGGTGTAGCCACCGCACATCTGAGTCAGTCCGTCATCCTGAGAGGTTTCCTCCTTAGTGGATGTCTTTGTCAGCGGGATGTCTTCCCTACTGACCTTGACAGGCTGGTATTTCTCAACTTCGCCCGTGATGTCCACCTCTTCCTCTATGTGCAGCTCATCAGACAGCACACCCTTAGTAAAGAACAGGTCGTGGATAATCTGATAGGCATAATAGATGACATAGCCCGTGATGATGATTGTCAATAGTGTTGTGAATTTCATAGTATTTTCTTTTTCGTGTTATCCTGTTTTTCGTTTTCGGCTGCGAAGGTACTGCGATTATTTCAATCACGATGCCTTTTTATCTGCTTTATATACTTTTCATTCCTTCCTTAACATCAGGGCACAAAAAACGCTGACCCTCACGAGCCAGCGTCCTTTCCTTTTTATTAATAAACAAATCGTATGATTATCACTTCTGATAGTTGCTTCTATCACAACGAGGTCTGACAGAGCAATTGTTGGTGATCAACGCCCAGATATAGTATTGACCTTTATAAGTCCATTGCTTTTCTGGCATTCCGTCCGTTCCTGTCTTTTCTCTAATCAGCTCCGAATCCTTTAACGCCTCTGCCAACTCCCAACCTGCATCATCCTCGTTCTCCTTAATGATGCCGTTCTGGTTCAAGATACACAGTAGCCCTTCTTCCGGAATACCATAGGATGCGGCGACAGCTGCTGTACTCTGCGTAAATCCCGACTCCTGCAGGAATTTGTCAAAGCAGGTCTTGGCGTACAAATCACCACAGCAGGACATGAATCCATCGTTGCGAGCATCTGGACTCTTGGGCAAATAATCCTTGATGGGAATCTGCACAATTCCCATCTTACCATTTGCCATCTTTTCACATCTGGTTGTAAAGCGCACGGGAATGTCAAAGATAGCCATCTGCTGCCGATAGGTAGTGTCACAGAACAAGGCAAGCAGTTGCAGTGACCTATCTTGCATCACAACATGCTGGGTGAATCCACACATACTGAGAAGGTAGTCATCGGCATCAGGGCTCACCATATAGGAATAACCCTCTACACCATACTCATTAATCTCATTCACTGCCTCGTCCCACGAATCAAACACGAGGTGGTATGTTTCGCGTAAGCTATAGGGAAACATCTCACCATGAAGCATGGTCTTAAAAGTACGAAGACAGTAGTCTTCAAAGCCCTCACCAGAGGACATTACATACATAGTCATAATATTATTGTTGAAATTAAACTGTTTTCGTTAGTACTGCGACCACAATGGTCTGCAGTAGCTTGGTTATTATCTCTCATTTATGCTGCTTCCGAATGAGATAGCGTCAGACCGTTGGCGGTCACATGGATACTCACCATTCTGGCAATCTCATCAAGATACTCTCTTTTTACATGGAAATCATTGGGTATGAAGCCGTCGATATAGTCTTTAGGCCAAGACTTCAGCGACAGTCGCTTACAAGCAAAAGCCTCGTTGAACGGTAACTTACAGCGCTTGCTCTGAATATATCCGATGAGTATGTTTATAAGCACACCCTCGAAATCCTTGCTTTCTACTCTCACTGGTTTGCGTTCGTTCTCCACTTGGCGGACTATCATCGTTCGTCTGCTGTCGCTCAACTCACCTAACAGAAAGGCAGAATTAAGCATCGTTCCTTTCACCTTTCGTACTCTGTGGGTATTGCCCACTTCAACATCATAGGTTAATAGCTCCAGTTTTTCCAGTCGGAGCTTCTTTTCTGGACTTAGTTCTTTCATTGTATAGTTTTATTTGTTATTCTCTTTTTCGTTGTACACCTTATTCATCATTCATTTTTCATTCGTCGCTTTTGCACACTTAGTTTTTCGCTTCTGGATGGTGACTGTACCACGCCATCTTGCGGAAGTCTTCATTTTCGAAGTGGATATAGAAAGCCATCTCGTTCATTCTGGACACTATCCTTAGGCCAAGATGCTCTCTCAGTTGGTCACTGTCGAGGTTAGTACTTACCACCATGGGAAGGCGTAGCTTATATCGCTCTGTGATAAGTTCCCGTACAGGATAGAGGGGATTACCCCATCTCAGTATCTCTGCAGGCTCACAGCCCAGGTCTTCGATACCAAGATATGACGGCCAGCTTAACAGTTCGTTCCAATCTCTGCTGGAGTCCATCAAGGTGCAGATCTTGGTAGCGTCAAGAATCCTTAAACCTACATCATCTGACACCAGTCTGTGGTCTGTCAGCCAGCGTAAGGTTTGTCGCATAGCAGTCATCAGTGTGGTCTTACCTGTAGCTGTACTACCGTCCAGCACGATCATAAAGCGGTTATCACCATTATCTGTCAGGAAATGGGCAAGCTTTTTGATGGCTCCACTGGTCAGGTTATTGGGAACATAAGCAACTCTGCGCATGGCAACCTGCTTTCGGTAGGCCATCTCCAACAGTGCCGTTAGCCCCTGTTCATCCACACGTAACTTAGAGTGGTCTGTCATACCCGGAAGCATAAGAGCTCGTCCTTGACGCTTCAACACCTCTACGAGGGTCTTGATATCCATCGGTTGTCCCATACTGTACTTGTTGTGTTACTGGTTTATTGCGGTAGTTGTTCTCCAACACCTTCTGAAAGTTCTGCGGCATCATCATCCAGTCGAAGCTGGCCACCCAACCCTTTGGGCCCTTCCCGTTCAGGAAGTCACTCGCGGCTGCATTTTTGATGGCTTGCTTCACGCTGTCTTTATTCACACCTGTCTGCGACATAAGACGTTCAAAGGCTTGTCTGCGCTCTGATGTGATAATCGCGACTTGCTGAATGCCCTTACCTTTCATCTGTTGATTGAAAAAAGAGATAATCTCATCAAAATCATGATTAGCCACCTCCTCCTCGCGCGTACGCGCTCCTCCACTGGCTATAATATTTTTCTCTTTATTATTAATAATAGGTGGTAAAGGTTGGTGGTAAGTTTGGTGGTCAACATCGTGGTCAACTTTTACCACTGGTGCTACCTCTTGCTTTACCTCCGAATCAGCCCATCCCAATGGGGTGATGGTGATGATTGTCTTACGACTATCGGTCTGTCGCTCAATGAGTTTTTCGCTTTCCAATCGCTGTAGGAAGTGTATCACCGTTGGCTTGCTTACCTGCCACTGCTTTACCAGCGAATTGACCGTTACGATGACCTGTCTTGCTTGGAGGTAAACCTGTTGGCGGTTATACCAGACGGTCTTGCCCATCCAAGAGGCTTCACGCCTGAGCTGAGTCCACCATTTCAGGTACTGTGCATTCTGCCCTACCCAGCCATCCAGCACTGCTAATGGCAATGTGATGTACCCAGCTGTTCGTTGTTCTGTTTCTTCGTTCATAGCAGGTCTTTGCATCTTACGGCAGCAAACGCTGCCTCTATCTGACACTTGGAATAATAAAAAGGTGAGTTCTGGCTGGTTCCTTTCTTGAAGCCCTTGATCATTCCTTTCCTGACCATGGCATCAAACTTCCGACTCATCTTACTGTCGTTTCCCAACCAAGTTCTCACCTCTGACGCTTTCAGCTCATCCTTGACTGGATCGAGCCGCTTCACCGCTGACATCGCTCCGAGTGTAGCAGCGTTGGTCAGCATCGCCTGTAATGTCGTTATGGGTATCTCCATATCTCTATGCTAAATTACACGTTGTTTTTATGTATTTTATATATTTGTTATCATTTTTATTTGTTTTTTCTTGCATATTCCGTAAAAAGTGCTTATCTTTGCACCCGGATTGCTACGAAAACGGCGGCAAAATTACATGTTTTTACAAATATAGCCAAACGTTTTATAAGTTTCATTCCACGAACGTGTAATATTTTAGCATTATTTAAACATTATGACAACAGACAATGAACAGACTACAGGGATGGGCGTAGCTCAGAGATTCGTAAAGGCTGCTGAAGAACTGCACCTTTCCGGAGGACGACTCTACCGCGACGGCATTGTCGCAAACGAACAGGTACTAAGCAAAATCAAAAATGGCTGGCAAAAACCTCAAAAGAAGTCTATCGAACTGCTATGTAAGAAATACAACATAAACGCAGCTTGGTTGTACACAGGCGAAGGAGATATGTTTCTTGCCGGCATAAAACCCTTTGAGCAACATGTAAGGTCTGAAAATGAAAGACTATTCTACAACACTGATTTTGAATTATGTCTGAACAATGATGGCCAGCCAATAACGACAGGTTGCGTAATACCAATATCTTTACCTATTGCAGGAGATTTCGATTTCATGTGTATCAACAATGACAAGTCACTTGCACCAATCATCATGCCAGGTGATGTCATCGCACTGAAGAAACTCGCAACATGGAAAACATACATTCCCGGTGATTTCATCTGCGTCGTAGTTACTAGCGAATATAAAGTACTCCGCAAGGTATCTGTCACTCAGCCTGACGAGCAAAGCATCAACTTCACACAGATGGTCGATGGCACTCCCGAAGAGTCCAGCATTCCCAAGGACATCATCGTAGAGATCTACAAAGTCGTCGGCAACTACCGCCGCCAGTGAACCGGCCCAACCAAACGCAACATCCCCCGACCCAGCTCACGAAAAGCTGAATCGGGGGATGCCTGTATATATGCCGCTATAATGCGAAGCCGTTCATCTACGACTCCACATCTTCCATCTTACTTCTTACTTATCACATCTATTCAGCTCTTCTTCAACCTCACGACAGGACACACCTTTCCCGTACCCGATGAACCCGCCAAAGCCGAAGTCCATCAAGTACCCTGCCATCCCAATATAGTTTGAAGTATAGTGCTTCATTTCCACTGATTAATATGCTTATACCTACTACACAATTCCAACAGTTCCAAGAACTGACTAAATCTCGGTTCAGCCAGTTCCCCTGCATTCAACATTTTCCGTCCACGCTTCAGGAAGTGCACCATCAACCGTTCCTCCGCCACATACTTCGAAGGATTCCGCTTGTTAGCCTCAATAAAGCCAACCACCTCTTCATATCGTTTCTGCCAGCGTTCATCCTGCGTCATACTTTAACTCCTTCCGTACTTTCTGAATGCCACGACGAGATGCCAAGATCCATACGCCACTACCAGTTTTATCACGAAATACAGTATCTGTCCGAACACATTCAAACCGTATTTTTCAATAGTTTCACTGAATAAAGGTATACTGAACACGTTGATGCTATCCAGCAAGGCAGTAACAAACGTACCAACCCCTATAAACTCCCCACTCAGATTGAACTGATAAATTCGGGAGCCTATGCCCAGCATCAAGAGTGTAAAGGTCATGCTCAACATCAAAGTTACAAGCAACGCCTTTATCCAGTTTTGTCCAAAGTTACTAAATGCCTTATTTAACCACAAAGACACCTTATCTCCTTTCGAAACACTTTCGTCAGATAGCAATAATTTCATTTCTTTCGCATAAAGCTGCATAGCTGCCACTTTATCATTCACTTTTATTGCTTCATTCTTAAGCAACCTCAAAGTCTGCCTGTCCTTAAACTCTTTCACATCATTGCCTTGAAAATTAAGATACCCTGGAACACAAGATTCCTCCATACTTATAGAAGTAATCGTATTCCCGAAAAAATCCATCAGTCCCAAAATAGACGATGACCCAAGCACAAACTCCCCAACATTACATTGTGAAAGGCGCAGCCGGCCAGAATCTTCAATTCTACCGAACGTAATGGCAACTTTTTCTATATCGCTATTCTCAATATGACATTGAGCCTTGACATTACAGCTATGTAGCAATAGCTCTTTGATATGGTTATTTGTGCTCTCCTCATCAATAACCGAAGTGACGATTCCATCCAAATCACACGAATAAAAGCCAAGGGTTCCATCCATCTTCAGATTATCCATTTTCATTCCATGAATCGTTGTATCTTGAATATAAAATGGAATGCCATCTGTTCTTATATTTGAAATATTCAGATTGTCTACGGTGCTATTCCTTAGTTCTATCGGATTTGAATGTGTCTGCTTAGTAAAGCCTGCTGCCGCCAAAGATAAACATTCTTTAAAAAGACAATTACCGAACTCTGCATTAATACTGCCCACCACGGCACTTGACATCAAAAGCCCCTTGTTGAAATAGCATTGTTCAAAAGAATATCCTCCATCCAGACGAATCCCTTGCATAAATACATATCCGTTAAAAAGACATTTGAAACAACTAAAGGTATTGTTTATCGTAGTATCGTCCATTCTAACCATCCCGTCAAACTTCACATAATGGAAGAAATTTCCGTAGAGTATAGAACCTTCAAGATGAATATCAAGCTTTACCTCAAAAAGATAATTTGGGTCGTCCTCTATCTTTTCAATCCCTGGCACTACCCCTGCCATATCACAAAGATTAAAGATCTGGGATTGGGGTTCCTTGCTGTCTATCGGATAGGAAATATAGAGTACACAATTACAGAGATCAATATAATGCTTATAAAATGGTTCGTCAAGAATCTTTCTCTTATCTTGTTCTTCAAACCCAAGTTCAACCCATGCCGCCATCTCCTTGGCCGAGCCAAGTATAGCCCGTCCTTGTTCATCATAGTTAAAATCGGATTTCGTCATCTTTGACTCCAACATAATCAATACTGTCTTCTACGTTACGCCAACAAATTATCTTTCATATACTTGTCAACGACTGTTCTTTCTTCTGCAACGCACTGCCAAAGGAAATTGCGATACCAGATCAGACTCACAAAATATTTAGAAATACGGTTAGACAAATCATGTCTCAATTCATCCTCTTCATACCCCCAATCAATCATATCCCCATTGAGCCTGAATGTATTCATCAAAACTGCGGCACTATCCTTTACAGGCTTATTCTTAAAATAATCCCTTAAAAGAAAATCAAACACAAAGAATGGAGCGCCTCCAAAATCTTCTGTCATATCAATCTTAGCGCTCTTAATAAGCCTATGTATCTCGCTTTTATCGTCACAAAGATCCTCAACCTTTATCTCTCGACCTTCAATAAACTTATTGAAAGCCATAACTACATATTCTTTTATCTTCTCCTCACCTATAACATTGTCATTTATGAGGTATTCTTCACCGAAATCCATTGGATACACTTCCGTCAATATATCCATCAGAAGAACACAATTCTCACGTTTTTCCAATAGATGATTAATCGTCTTGTCAAAAAAATCACAGACATGAGATGTCATCCCGTCATTACAATTGCGTTTGTCCACGATGTGATGATATATTTTGGGAAGATAATACTTGCAGACACTGTTATTTTTGTAATCAGCCCAAAATTCCAAAGCCTTGAAATAATGTACAAACGCCTTGCTGAATCTCGTGGATTTTCCTATTTTAATACCTTTAAATCTTGAATACAACGAGGCTTCTTTTCCCTCTGGAGAATCAAGCCATTCCTTCATCTTCTGCTCAACAACTTGATCATCATTTGTATTAACAGAGTAGATAAAATCTGACCACCCCACCTGGTCTATATATGGACGTAAGCTAAAATAGGTTGAATAGCTGTTGATGTTGTTTATACCTCTACAATCAGTCGATGGCCCAAACATATATTTCAATACTTCAAACAAGTGCTCGTCCAATATACCATTATCATTCTTACCATCCTTCAACGTCAGTTTTCCGTCAAAACCATTTTCTGCCAGCAATTCCGTATAGTTATCTCTTAGTTTCAGATATACATCCTCATAGGCATAATGGATAATTTCAAGCCAGAACAATCCCCATGGGAGCACATCATGTACAAGCTTTACGGTCGCTACTTGTTCTATCTCCAAGCAGAGTAAATTCGCAAACCGCTTTACGTCCCGAAAGTTTTTAAGGAAAAAAACGATAGCTCTTTTTGTGTGATTAGCTTTGCTGACTTCATTCTCAATTGCCTTCAAGAAATTTAGCTGTACTTCACCATCCAACTGTTTCTTAAGCTCATCCATCAACATCTTCTCTATTAAGTCACCTTCAAATGTAGGTAGCAGCACCTCCATTTGAAATATCTTATATAGGTATGTTTCTGGGGCTACGATACCTTTTTCTTTTAATGTGGTACAGATATAATATCTGTCGTAAGCAACAATATAAATAAGGTTTTTAAACTTGGCAGTATTCCTTATGAGTTTTAGTACTTCATATATCTCATCCTTTTCAAGCCTGTCTAAATCATCTATCACGACAATGATTTTTTTGCCGATACGATTGATGCGAGTTTGAATATTATCCCTACTATCAGCAATACTCGTTGAAGAAACCCCTTCCCAAAGTTTTGCTACGGAGGTTATCAATGGATGTACATCCATATTGATAAGCAGTTTCACGTAGTTATCGATGTCATCGTTTATCTGATTGTCATATTTCAGTAGTTTTTCTTTTAGGTTTTCAAAAAAGTCTTTCACAATCTGGTCCGGACAATTACTTAACCAAGGATTAAAGTCCATAAGGATTTCATCACCCGTCAAGTTCTTCTTGATTTCATTAAGGAAGGTCGTCTTTCCATAACCCCATTTCGCATTAAGGCCTACAGCGTAGGCTTCTTCTACATTCGTAGCGACCAGTTTATCATACAGTCCCTTAGCATAACTCTCCCATCCCAAATCATAAAGATCATCATCCTTCGTAATATTTGAGAACCCTTTGGCTATAGGCTCCTTATTCTCCTGAATGAGTGTAACTTGCCCATCATTATTCCATAACGACTTGATTACTTCTAAAACACATAACCCAACGAAACAACAGCCAAGAGCGATGGTCAATGCAAATCCGCCCGTCAATGCCACACCATTAAGTGAGAAAAACATCAATGCCGTTGTTGTGAAAAAAGCAAATCGCAATAACGAGAACCGCTTATGGCGATATACATGCTCTATGATATAATAGTAAGGTATAGCCAGTATCACCGATGTTACCACTATTAGCCATGGGCACGCAGCTACTCTTTCTGCTATAATGCCAAATGTATACCATTTGTCAATCACTTCAGAACATATATAGTCCCTCAGCCCAACAATCAGTAGTTCGGCATAGATAATAATTCCTCCTAATATGTACTTTATTGATAACCGTGGCATAATTCTCAATATCACCTCTTCACCCCGACCTGTTCCAATATATCCTTAGTAAACTTAGAGAGCGGACGCAACTCTTGTTCTGCCAGTTCTAAATGCCGCCCCCATACAAAGTCGTATATTTGCTGTGGCGTGTTATATATGCCTTGGAAAGAGTCAATCAGTCCGTTAGCTGATGCCTCGTTATAGTCGTTCACATTGTCAATGATCTCTTGTATATAGTCACTGTGCATAGTGTACAATTGATCCAACCCAAGAATTCTTACATCCTCTCTTTCATCAAGTGTCCCATTATATCCAACATATATATCCTTTTCATCCTTTATGTCCAAAACCTCTTTAATATTTAACCGGTAGCCGTCTTTGTTTACAATACAAAAATCTCCTTGGAATCCTTTTTCGTAGGGATTGATATGTAGTCGTTTCTGTCCTTTCCCGTGATTACAGCAATGACACGATGGCACCAGATTATAAAACGAGATAGCAAGTGTAGGATATAAACTCTTGGGATAAAAATGATCAAATTCAGGGCTTGTATGCGGTTCCCCCTTCTTGTTGGGTTTTAGCGTAAAGGTGTATTGCCTATTGCAATAAGGGCATGTACGTATGTTGAGTTCTGTAAATACCATGTCCTGCATCAACTCCTGCATATACTTATAGAGTTCTTCGAAAGGCTCCTTCAATGCATTATAGACATAGAAATATAAGCATGTATCCTTCTTGTTATTATCACACCTATCCGCATCTTCTTTCACCTGTAACCAGTCTTTTCCTACGTATGTCCAAATGTCTGTAAACACAAAATCCAGTTCCTCCTTCAGTAATCCGCATGACACCTCAAAATTTGTATCAAAAAATGTATCGTCAGGAATCAGGCCCTCTAAAATCAGTTCACAGCTCCCATATATTTTATCCTTAAGGGTGTCATATAGAAATGTCTGCGACGTGCCGTCAGCATACTTTTGAGTATAGGCATACTTCTTGGTGGTTGTTTTTTTCTCAACCAGTACTTTTGCAGCATCTTTCCATGCTTGGCATATTCCATCAAGATGATGGCTATGAAGATACTGAATGTTTATCATTGTTTAAGTGATTTGTAACCTCCAAACAGCATCAACAGTTCGTTTCTTAACACGGGTTCTCCAACTAACATAATATCACGATAGATATCATCAAGTATCTCCAAAGGAAATTCACCCGAATTAAGTTTAGCAAACAGCCCATCTATCTTCCTATGTGCAAACTCTCCCATCGGCAACCCAGGCAGAAAGAATCCGTTTTTAAGCAGATTATGAATATTTGCTCCGAATGTATTCGTCTGCATGGTGTTGTCTATTCGACCGTCTTTTATAAACAGCACATTGCTCTTGGGAATGTCCGACAGGATGAATGGTGAGTGTGTCACAATGATGATGTTAATATCGGTGATAGCATCCTCTATTCCCGAATGTTCCAGTAAGTATATTAGACTGTCAACAAACTTCCTTTGGTAGTCAGGATGGAAATACAGTTCTATCTCTTCCAATATGATATTCACCTTGGAGAATTTCATCCTTGATTTGTCCTTAAAGATACTGCACAGGTTTTGCAAATGATAGATAATGGCACTTTGCGTGTTCAGGATTTGTTTCTCCCCAGAACTGAAAGTATCCATATCTGTCAATCTTCCGTCCGTTGTCTCAAATATGAAATGCCTCTCGTATATTGGTGGCGGCAGTGTATCTGCATTGCGTTCCTCCTCTTCTGCATAATATGCTGCAAGATCCTCAAGCGACAAGCAGAATCCGTCAAATCCTTCCACAAGTTTTCCTTTTACCACATATCCATCAGCATCGTCCTTAAGTGAGTGCTCTAAATAGTAGAGAGTCTGCCTTAACTTCAATGTAATATGTGTCTTCTCCATTCTCACGTCTGCCACCAGCCTTATGTATGCTTTTTCCATGGGAACAGCAGTAATATTACCAGTTGTACCTTGAAATCCCAGTGGCATAGTATGAAAGTATCTCGTCGGATCATCATACAATCTGGTATATGTCTCAAAAATATCAATGGTCTTATAGACGATATAGTGGTAGCACTTTTCTTTCTGTGTGAGTTCACCATAATCCTTCACGATAGATGTAGGCGTCAGGTCGAATACCACCATATCCTCCTCAATATCCACACCTGCCACATGGCCATTCCAAAAATCACACACATCATCTATCAATTCCAATCGCTGTAACTGGCAGAGGTTCATACATGAATACCTATCTAAAAGTAGTTCAAGTTTTTTTGCTCGTTGATAGGTTTCAGCTTTTAGATAGCCATGCAAACTCTCAAGAACTTCAAGTAACTTTTTCAAATCACTTTCTACTGGCAGTAACCCATCCTTACCTTTGTCTTTCAGTTCTTTATCTTTTTCCTCTATCCAAGTCTTCATAGTCCGGAAAAGGAGGTGATGACGGTTCTGCCTGTCTTTATCCAGCCCCATGGTTCGATAGGCTAAATGTTCCAATGGGACAATTATTTTCTTTATAAGTTCCGTGTCATTCTTTGCTAAAAGTTTCCCGTCTTTCAACTTGGTGATACCAATAGTTTCCGCTATACCGATTTGTTCTTTCAACAGATAAGTATTCTTTTCCTCTTGAAAGAATCTCAATATTGTGTGCTCCTGAAGTTTCGATTTCTTCACTTCAACAAGGTTCAGATATTTAGGCCTTTTATTCTTGATGTTTTCAAATACGCTGTTTTGCCCCGCCGTTTTACCATAGTCCATAAAGAAATACAACAACCTCTGGTTCGAAAGTTCCTTTTCTCGTTCAATCCCTATGGTACCCTTATCCCTAAATGGATGCAAAGTTAGTGGAGCCTGATAACCGTCGTTCTTGTGGAACAACCACTTTAGCCAGCAGCTATCCTCGTCAGTTTGTTTAATCCACTCGCTCCTAAAGTCGTATGTATTATAGGCGTAGTGCGAATAGTTAGACACCAGCGTATAGAAAAAGCACTCTTTAACCTCGTCAGTACTCAGCTCACGATCTTCCTGTGTAACACCATCTGGCTTTATCTTACCTACTTCCTTTAAGCTTATATCATCTTTTCCCCCCGCTACCATTAATTTAAAAATACTGCCATCGCTTTCAAAGTACACACTTACATATAGCCCTTCTACATACACCAATTCATCCTTATCTGCGAGTAACTCAAATTTAATAGCGGCATTGTTAATCGTCCTTAGTAGTAATTCCACGAGTGTACTCTTTCCCGCTCCATTTTCGCCCACAATTGCCGAAACATTGATACGGATATTCTTGTCAGGGTCAATCCTATAGAATTGTTCATCGATATTTTTAGCAAACGGAGTCCTCCTGCTCATTGTGCATTTAGAATTTGCCGTTTCGGAAATAACATACTCATTGTTGAGATAGTACATCATCCCTGGCACAAGGCATCTTCTCATACTGTCCTTGCACTCTTTCTGAACTTGTATAGCTAATATTCTAAACATCGTCTCCAAATGATTTCTTATATATTGATACTTCTACATCACCCCAACTCTCTCAAACATCCTCCTAAACGCCTTATTCGGATTCTCCTTCACAATCTCCTCCGCAACCTCTCTCGCAATCTTTTCACACTCAGGCGAAGAGTTGTAAAGCCTCCTTATCCAACCAGCGAAATGGTCATAGTCATCACCGCGCTTGCATTCTGGAGCACGTCGCTTCATCCGCTCAATGATGTCCTGCGCCACCAGCCTTTGGTCAGCCTCTGACATATACTTGGCATATTTCTCCAGATTCTCCTCCGCATTATATGAGGTATGCATGCAGAACTTCACCAAATGGTCATACATCTTCCGCTCCATGTAAATCTGTGCTTCCACATCATCGTAATCATGCACAAACACCTCATCTGCATCACGGATGGTATCATCAATGAAAGCATCCCATTCCTCCTTCGTCATTTCCTTTTGGAGTCGGTCGAAGTACACATGTTTCCTGTCAGTCTTCTTAAATTGATCCTTACATACTTCAATGGTCTTGTCACGGTCATTTATCAGATCAAGAATTGCAAGAATCTTTCCCGAATAGCCGTAGAGACCAGCACGAGTAAGATTATCGATGTCAGCAACTTTGAGAGCTTCGTCATACATCTTCCACTCCGTCAGCATATCCACATAAAGCAGTCTCAATTCTTCATTCTTATCTTTGTTGGCTTCCATCGCAGCAATAGCTTCATTGCGCTTCCCCATCTTATCCAGAAACCGAACCATTTTCTCCAGATACGGTTTGCGGAAGTAACCACCTCGTGTGTTATCCACTTTCTTCTGAAGCCATGCGATATATCGCTTCGGTGACAGCACCTTCGCCTGCGCATCCTCCAGAAACTCGTCCATTCTACAGATATGGGTCTTCTTGAAGGGCTTGCATTCTGCAACAATCTCTTTCATTATACCTCTCTGGGAGTCATCATCGATGTCCTCTCCCGTAACAAGCAGGTCGATAAGCATAGCCTTTGCCCTGGCCATCACGTCACGAAGACCTTCACGACGTAGTGCCCAAATCTCACCGTATTGTTCTCCATACGGATGGTCAGCCTCATATTCAGCACAAGTCAGTGTCATCACATATCGGGCAATCTCAGCAGCATCCAGCAAACTCCCTTCTTTCAGTTTCTCATCCGCCAGATTCATCATCCGAGAAAGATCTACTGCGATAGCGCCCCAGTCGAAACCATCACCATTCTTGATACCTGCTGGCGTTGGGTGCATCAGACATTGCTGAACCATTGAGCGATAGTCATCTTTCTCTGGCCTCCAGAACTCATTGACCAATGCCATAGCCAGCTCTTCATGCTCCTGCGCATAAGAACAACAAAAGTCATAAAACACATCATTTGGAATCTGCTCTATGACCTGTGTAAGTTTGGATGACAAATCGCTGTTGTTCATTTGATATCCATTTCTTAAAACCGACAAGTGGCCATATCACTATTGGAAGTTGCTCTCAAACCAATAGCTCAATGACCGACTTGTCTGTATCTTGCTACTTGCTAAATTCGTTCGATTACCATCATTTGTGGCCATAGAACTCCTTATACCATTCCGCAAACTTCCTCAATCCCTCCCTCAACGTTATCTTTGGTGTAAATCCGAAGTCACGTTCTAGGGCTGTAGCATCGGCATAGGTGGTGGGGACATCACCAGGCTGCATGGGGACGAGTTGCTTATGTGCCTCGAAGTCGAAATCTGGGGGAAGGACACCGGCACGAACCAATTCTTCTTGCAGGATGTTTACAAAATCCAGCAGGTTCTCTGGCTGGCCACCACCTATGTTATAGACTGCATATGGAGGGATGGGCAGGCCATCTTCACCCTTCTTGCGCTCTGGAGCACCTTGCATCACTCGATAAACACCCTCTACGATATCATCGACGTAAGTGAAGTCACGACGGCAATTGCCGTAGTTGAATATCTGGATGGTCTCGCCTTTCAGCAGTTTGTTGGTAAAACCGAAGTATGCCATATCAGGACGACCGGCAGGGCCATATACCGTAAAAAAGCGCAAGCCTGTTGTGGGAATGTCATACAACTTTGAATAGCAGTGGGCAAACAACTCATTGCTTTTCTTGGTGGCTGCGTAGAGCGACACTGGATTATCCACACGGTCATCCGTGCTAAATGGCACCTTTTTATTGCCACCATAGACAGAACTTGAAGAAGCATATACCAGATGCTCTACAGGGTTATGCCTGCACGCCTCCAGTATGTTATAGAAGCCTATCATGTTGCTCTGTATATAGGCATCAGGATTGGTGATGCTATAACGTACACCAGCCTGAGCAGCTAGGTTCACCACCACATCAAAGTGGTACTTCTCAAACAGTCCATCAATCAGT
Organism: Prevotella sp. E15-22; assembly: GCF_023204875.1. Lineage (NCBI taxonomy): Bacteria > Pseudomonadati > Bacteroidota > Bacteroidia > Bacteroidales > Prevotellaceae > Prevotella > Prevotella sp. E15-22. The sequence continues at coordinate 956,930 of NZ_CP096247.1, read as the reverse complement.
GCTTTGTCAGCCAAATCGCCCTTAACGAACTCGTAGTTCAGCGTGGAGGGTTTAGCTTTTTCAATCACACTGAGGCGATAATCTTTCAGTGTAGGATCATAATAATCATTCAGATTATCCAAGCCCACAATGGTACCTTCGCTCAGTTCCTTGAACAAACGTAGCACCAAGTTCGAACCAATAAATCCGGCACTTCCCGTAACTAATATTGTCTTCATGAAATCGTTTTCGTTACTTACCGTATTTCTCGACGGCCTCGTAATACGTATCGAGGCTACCAATGTCAAAACGCCCGGCACTCATGGGCCAAGCATGCATAGTGGTATGCTCCACCATATAGTGGGCGAGATTGCCTGGTGCATCCTTGCCACAGCCATCCTCAACAGAATGACGTATCAAGTCGAGATCCTTCTTTAGATAGATATAAAAAGGTGGTACTGCCCAGTGGCTCTTTGGCACTTGCGGTTTCTCTTCCATACCCAGCACCCGGTGGTTCTCATCAAGTTCCACCACACCCGTGCGCTGAAGTTTCTCTATCGAGGGTTGCTCATGACACATGATGCAACTCGTCTGTTTCTCTTTTGCGAAGTCTACAAACTCTTGGAACGAGAAAAACAGCAGATTATCCGCTGCCACTACTAACAAATCATCATCAATCTGGAGTTTATCCATTGCAAACAACAAATCGCATACAGCTCCTAGGCGAGTGTCATTAGTCTCTGTCCCATCATCAACGATGGTAATAGGCTTGCTATAATGCAAATCCTTCTTCCAATCTTCGAAGATACCTGCGAACTTATGATTCGTAATAATGATATGTTCATCAATCTCAGGAATACTGTCAATATCATCCAACATCCTTCCCAAGATGGTATTCTCTCCAATCTTCAGCAATGGTTTTGGGAAGTTCTTAGTCAACTCTCCTAACCTCGTTGCATATCCCGCTGCAATAACTATATTCTTCATAACTGTCAATCTTCAACAAATCTTGCCCCATCATCCGGCTTCACCCAGAACACTTGGAATGTTTTTTCATATTCGGGGAACTGTTCCAGATACTTCTCTGTGAGCACCTTCTGAATATCCTCCTTATAGGCAGGATCTACGAGGGCGATACAAGCGCCTTTGAAGCCTGCGCCAGAGAAACGACCACCATACACGCCTGGCAACTGACGCATAATCTCGTATATAGCAATCAGTTCAGGTGAACCACACTCATAGTTATGGATGCTGCTTTCACATGAGTCAAATGACAGTTTTCCGAACAGCTTCATATTGCCCGTTTCCCATGCTGTCACTCCCTGACGCACACGGCGGTACTCACTATAAAAATGTTCTGCACGACGAGCAAACCTCGCTGGCATAGCGATCTTCGTCTTTTCAAATGTTGCCTTGGGAATATCCCGCAAGAACGTCTTGTCAAACGTCTTCAGCGGCTGTTCCGTATAGGCCAGCATATTCCAAGCCGCCGTCTTGCACTCATAGACACGCAGATTATAATCCGAATTCACAAGGCTTCTTGTCAGTCCAGAGAAGAAAATACCAATCTCAAACTCCAGCATGTCAGGATTGCGTTTGATGATACGCCAGTCGTTGCTGTCACAGTCGAGGAACAACAGGCCATCCTTCTTGCCAAGGGCAATACACGCCTGGTCCAGCAAACCATTATTCAGACCGATGTACTCCCGTTCAGCCTCTGAAGCGATTTTTACAACCTCAAACGGCTGTAGAATCATATCGTTTGCTTTAGCAAAAGCCATCACGTATGCAATTAGCACGGCTGCACTGGATGATAATCCACCAACAGGCAGACTACCTTGAATGACTCCCTCGATACCATACTTCAGTTCAAACCTTTTGCGAAGAGCATACTTAGCACCACGGGCATAATCTCCCCAATGGTGTTCTTTCACTTGTGAAGGCTTGTCGATTTCAAATTCAACATCACCCTCAAACGTCCTCGATGTCAGTTTGACGGTACTATCCTTCCGCACATTGAACCAAAGGTCAACTCCCTTGTCAATCGCAAACCCTGTCACCAATCCATGCTGATGATCCACATGTGCCCCCAGTGGGCAAACCCTATAAGGGCTGAAAATATGAAATTGATACTTTTCCATTGTAGATTATTGCTTATGTTTTCCCCACTGAGGTACGAACAAGTAGCTACAAAATTGCCAGATTACACTCAGGATAATCTTCATCCGATGATGTTTTCCTTTATTGTCTCAACAATGTATTTCACATCATCATCACTGACGTATGGACCTGCAGGGAGACACATACCAACCTTGAACAATGCTTCAGATACGCCATTAACGTATGCGGGAACATCCTTATAGCAAGGCTGCTTGTGCATTGGCTTCCATACTGGACGTGCTTCAATCTGCGCCTTGTCGAGTGCTACGCGCATAGCTTCTACGTTAGCATTGGGTTCACAGTCGGTGTGAGCAGACTCTGCTGCATGGATGACACCGGCAGCACCTCCTACTGCACCAGTCACGATAGTCTTATAAGCATCCTCCTGTCCCTTTACCTTCACATCCTCATCTATAGTGATAGTGCACAGCCAGTAATTTGAGTCATAATCACCGTTGTTAGGCTGAGAGTGAACATGTACTCCTGGCACATCAGACAACAACTCCTCGTACATCTTCTGCACGTGCTTATGGTGAGCAAGGTGGTCATTCACCACCGTCATCTGTCCCCTACCGATACCAGCACAGATGTTACTCATACGATAGTTATAACCTATCTTCTCGTGCTGATAGTACGGATAGCTCTCACGATACTGCGTAGCATACATCATAATCTCACGCCACTCATCATCATTCGCCGTAATCAGCGCACCACCACCAGAGGTCGTAATCATCTTGTTACCATTGAACGACAGTACACCATATTTACCGAATGTACCAAGCACCTGCCCTTTGTACTTTGAGCCAAAGCCTTCAGCAGCATCCTCCACTACAGGAATCCCGTACTTGTTGGCAATCTCCATGATGCGGTCAGCCTTATACGGCATACCATACAGAGCTACTGGCACAATAGCAGCAGGTTTCTTGCCCGTCTTGGCAATACGGTCTTTGATGGCCTCTTCCAGCAGTTCCGGGTCGATGTTCCATGTATCAGGCTCTGAATCCACGAGCACCGGTGTAGCTCCAAGATAAGTCACAGGATGCGTCGAAGCACAAAACGTAAACGACTGCACGATCACTTCATCACCCGGCTTCACACCGCAGTTCAACAATCCCAGATGCACCGCAGCAGTACCTGCCGACAACGCCACCACACGCTTGTTTTCAAGCGCAGGTCTAACTGTGAACTCTGAACTATGAACTATGAACTGTTCCAGGTCTTTTTCAAACCCATTCACATTCGGGCCAAGAGGTACTACCCAGTTCGTATCGAATGCTTCTTTCACGTACTTTTGTTCCATTCCGTCCTCGCTCATATGAGCCAGGCACAGATAAATTCTCTTTCTTTCAGCCATATTTATATTATTTACTTGTTTTAACCATTAACCTTGAACCCTTAACCAGAATGTATCCCACGATACATCCAATGGTATTATGCATCACATCATCAAATTCCGCAAACCCCTTCTTAAACACAAACTGAAGGATTTCTATTAAACTAGACAGGCAGAAACCTATTAGTAGTGCATACCACCATTTCAGATCTTTAATGCCTGCACCTAATAATAACCCTATTGGCACAAACACCACTACATTCATGATGTTCTCAACAAATAGCTCCGGCTTCTCATAACTCCAAAAGAGGGTAAAATTATACTCTCTTGAAACTTTTGTTGCTCGACATATTATAGTAGAATAATAAATCAAAACAGTAAATTCTATGAGAATTAGCCTCGCAATATATTGCCCAGCTTGTTTACCTTTCCATACCAAAAAGACAACTAACCCAACACATAATATCGACAACGCCCCCTCATAAAACCCATGGGGTATATCATTGATAAGCGATAAAATATAAGTTTTAAACTCTTTTCTCACCTTACCAGCTATACTTAAAATGCCCAGCTTACTTATATTAGATACTTAATCGACATAATTGTTTCGGATTCCAATACATTCAACATGCTTTGACTTATAACCTCAGGATTATTCTGTAGATTCACACCTTGCCTTAGCCACTGATATACCTTAGCCTTTCTGGTCAACTCATCAAATATCATTTTATATTAATCATATTTGAACTATTTCACTAATTTTTTACTACGATCTTAATTCTACTTATGAGATACAAAATCATCCAGGGTCTGCTTTTCTCTTGGTCTTGTGTTATATTTGCGCATCAACATTATAAGTTCATCCCATGTTCCATCCTGAAGAGATTTGTCTCTATGTCGCATACATTGAAGAAATAAAGGTTGCATACGGACGCGCTCTACTCTTTCACTTACATCCTTGCTATCGGCCAATCGCCTCGCATCATCTAAAAGTGCGAAAGACTGATGAAGAAACTCATCTGTGTATATCGCATGATTTTCTCGGATATAAAAACCAAAGTGCACATCTGGCTCTACTAACGACTGGCATAGATTATAGTACTCCATAACCCGATGGGCGGCTTTTCCGTAATAACCGTTAATAAAGATACTTACTAGCGAGTCTGTGTCCTGATCCGGATTCCATAACAGCTGGGTAACCGTCCACGATTTCATCTCCTCAAACTCAGCACCTAAAGACTGATATTGTGCCTCCTCAAAAACACCTATTGCTTTGTTATCACGATATGCACGTATATTGGGGGCAAGAACATGGAAATTAGGCCAAGGTGCCACATACTGAGCAAAATCCACTATATAGTCCCAGATGAAAAGATGTGGTGCAATAGCAGCCCACCCGCGTAGGTCACTTTCATACCCTTCATTCTGTGGACAACCAGACAAAAGAGGATGGGCAAAACAGCATTCAGCACTACACAATCGGATAACTACATTCTCACGCGGTACAATATTCACAGGTGGCTTGCGTGAATAATGGTATGCGAAAGTACCTACATACTTATCTGGAAATTCTTCGCGTACTGCGTCTGCAACTTGGTTGACAAACCATACGATAAGACCAGAATGCCCTCCATATTTATCCTCAATGGCTGTACACTGTTTGCACTGACAAAAATTGAGGTTATCATTCTGGGAAAGACTATAGATTCGGTATCCTGAATTGTCATGCATCACCTTTCGGAGTCGTTGTTTGCACAATTCCAAAACATCGGGGTTGGAAAGACATAATTGTTCATTTTGTGACAAGCGCTTACCTTCCCGTAGGCTAAAATATTCTGGATTGCTTTGATAGAACTCATGCACAGGAATCAGCCGCCCCATGGTGTGGTGACTCCAATAGCCCTCTTGATTACCATACTCATTAGTGGCAGGGCCGCGCATATTCTCCTTGTTATGAGCACTCCACGCAGGTTTATTTTGAGTAACGTAATAGAAATTATATCGATAAGGGATTGCAGGACTCTCGTGGTGGTTTAACAGCGGTAGTTTCCATCGTTTCCGCTGTGGTACTATCGTACAGTCTGGTGCAAGCCAATGTACCCCAAGTTCTTTCTCTAAAAAAGTAAACACGCCATACATAGTACCACGTTGACTTCCTCCCCAAATAAGAAGATTCCCTCCAACACTTTGATAATAAAAACCCTCATCATCATCTGCAGGTTTGGGCTTTCCTGTCAATTCCGCCACCTTGGATGAATAACCTACGAATATGCTATTACTGAGATTATTTACATCCGATGTGATAGGGAGACGCGTTCCGCTGATTTGATAAAGATAATCCTGCAATTCTTTTGCTGCTGTCTGTTCTGATACAGAGGCTTCAGATGTAACTACTATTTTATAATCGCTCTTCCCGTTCTTGAACAACCAGTTTGCTGCAATCACATTATGGGCAGTCAGTAGAATCATCACAACACCCAATACTCTCATAATCATATTCATAAATTGTCTTTTCGCTTTCCCCAACTGTAAAGCCGTATTTTCCATAAAGGAAACCAAAACACTTCTAAAGGATAGTGAAGAGCACATTAAACATCCACATTGACAAATTCTCTGAAGAATTACGTAATTCCATCGTTTGCCTCAGACGGGGATTCGCCCTCGCTTGTCTTGTCAGAATGTCAAAAAGCTGTTCATCAATAAGCATATAGTAATTTACTCCCCTCTAACTACACTTTGCAGCCCATTAAATACTATGCTAGTGAAAAACCTCAAAGAGTCAAGTGGAAATATAAAACCGTGACGCATGAGATCACCACACCTACGTCCAAACGAATAAACTTTCCTCATTAAATACGGCTTCGCAAGATTGCTATTATCTCGATTATGACCCATATTTCCTACTTCCATCACAAACTTGCAAATTCTCTTTGCCTTACGACTCCATTTCCGAGAAGAAGAATAGAATGGCATTGCATCAGCTGGTATACCCAGAAAATCAACAGCTAATGCAGCAAATGCTTTCCATTCAGACATCAGACCAGCACTCTTAATCCGAGATTCTAAAAATCCATAATTCAGTGAATCCTTGTACGTCCATAGTAATCTACACCAGTCACATACCTGTCTCAAGCCCAAGCCTTCCTTAAAGAAGTGCTGTAGCATGTGTGTAAACACATAAACTACATCTTCGTTTGCATTTGGCAGAAGCACTTGTGTACTGCCATTCATCCATGAACGAACCTTTCCCTCAAAGAAAACGGCTTTCTTAACTTCGTCAAGTACTCTTTCTACATTGGATGATAAACCGCTATACATTGTCCCATGCAGTTCCACCACAAAGCCGTCGATTGTCATTCCCAGATGCTTCTCTCTCTCATATTCCTTGTCAACAGAGGAGGCTATTGGCATTAATACTTCCTTTGCTCGATTATAGTTTTCATCGCTCAAAAATAAATCCACATCTCCGCACGAACGCCAAAGTGGTTTCTCATAGCATTGTGCAATCCCCTGTCCTTTTACCAACAAAGTATAGACACCGTGCTTGCGCAAGTTTTCAATCAACTTCGCCACAAAGCTATTCATAGCCTTGTTCTGCTGCTCCAGCACCTGTACTTCCCCTATCCACTGCAGTAATAGCGTTTGTGGAGGCTTTGCGCCTAAAGACTCTAATCCTGAGAGTACCAATCCAGAAACGGACTGTTCCTGAGCTAATCTATAAATCTCAGTCCAATCCGTAGTTTCATCAATCCGTAAATCCAGATTTCCGTCGTTCCACAGACCAACCCGAACTAACGCAAAGAATATATCCTGACTATTATTCACCTTATACCTCTCCCAGCTCCTTTGGTTCTTCAAAATCAGTCTTACCGCAAGTCCTTAATATTATCAACCATGCTGTCTTTAACACCAAATGTATATCATTCCAGAAAGACCTGTGATTAACATAGTACATTTCCAGTTTAAGCTTCTTAGGCATGAATTCCTTTTCGTATGATTCTTCATCCTCATACAGTTCTCCATGTGTATAATCATACAAGCTTGCTGTGCTGGTCAAACCTGGCTTTACATCAAGGATATGTACTAACTCTCCCACATATACCTTATCTGCATTTTCTTTATCCTCTGGGCGCGGGCCTACAACTGTCATATCTCCTTTTAAGATGTTCACCACCTGGGGCATCTCGTCAATCTTAGTCTTACGGATAAACTGCCCAAAGGGGAAGATGCGTTCGTCGTTACCTAAAGTTGTCAAACGCACTTTACCACTATCCACTCTCATAGAGCGGAACTTATAGCATTTAAACAATTTGCCATCTTTCCCCACTCTCTCTGCCTTATAGATGGCAGGACCAGGACTGACAATCTTAATAATCAGCCAGCTAATTATATAGATTGGTGAAAAGACAATCAAAAAACAAACTGCAAAGAGAAGATCAAAGCAACGCTTAAAGAATTCGTACATCTTTTAAAATAGTTTTCGTAATAACACAAATTCCTCAGCAGCCAGCAAACCGACCTTCAAGCCCGCTGCCTTATCTATTTCTCTAAGATGTTGTACCGAACGAGGATGAGGATATTCACGAAGTTCAGTAGAATAGCAAGCAAATGCCTTATATTTTTGCTCTGCATATTGCCCTATATCCACAAACACATTAGGCATAAACATCGTGTCTGCCTTATTGGGTGTCCATTCTGTAGAAGATGGCACGCGGTAGCAGTACAATTCCTTCACCACCTGCCCCATCACAGGTCGCACTGCAACCAGCGTACTCTTATACACATTCTGATGGTCACAATTAACATCACCCCAGAAATGTGTAAAAACTATGTCAGGCTGTACCTTGTCAATCACATCTTCAATCACCTGATTAATTCTAATATGAGGGGTTGTGTCTAATTTCATATCAGGCAGCTCGCCATAATAAACACCACGGACTCCCAAAACATCTGCACAATTACGTGTCTCTTTCTTTTTAGCTTCAATTATCTCTGCCAAATGGTCAGAGTCTCGATATTGTGATGAACTGCCGTCAGTTACAATAAGGACATCAACCACACAACCATCCTTAACCAATTTGGCTATCGTACCACCCATCCCAAGAACTTCATCATCTGGATGGGCTACTATAACTAATACATTTTTCATTTCACAACAAATCGTAGTTTGAGAGATTCACATCCCAATTTGACTGATTAAAGAAAGCCTCTTTACTAATAGCTTCCTTATCTATAATTGCACCGGTAAAATTAAAATCCTTCGGCTCAAACTTTTTTGGTATTTTCACCATGCCATAATGGCTAAAAGGCAAATCACCGACATATAGCAAGAGGTCAAATCGATTTTCTTCATTTCTTACGATATAGTTAACAGCCTTGCAAAAATTCTTTGCTGATTTATTAAACACATCAATAAGAAATGCAGTTCTTATTCCATCATAATTCATAATTTTATATGCGAACTGACATCCTTTATCACCTGCTACTACATAGTTGGCGTCTGCCCTCTTATAGCGAGTTGCATTATAGCTGTCACTTTCTTTCTCTATTGTAAAATCATGCAAATCTCTCGATGCGAATAATGAACTTATAGATATCCATAACCTACAGAATAGAATTGAAACAATATTAAAAATCGTCATAGAAGGTTTAATGCCACCAATACGATATGGTAAGCAATATGTTTTTAGCTTACCTATGTCTTTCATAAATTTCAATTTCGTGAAAAGTGTGTATGAGTTGTCATTGGGGAATCCATAAACAGCTTTTGCCCCAATTTCCTCAGAAACTCTAAACGATTCTTTACTCGTATCGTAAAAATTTTCTATTCCACGGTGATTTTTGTCAACCATAGTATCCACACTACACACAAAGAGCAATTTCTTGCCATTTATAGTATAGTAAGCAGGAATCATGGTGTTTGATGAGATTATCTCACCATCATTATCACCTATGGTATGGTAAGAATAACCGAGAGGATTATTCAGAAACTGCCTATCAAACTCTTCCAATGTTCGCTTTTCATCGAAAGTTTCATTATATAGTTTGATAAGACTTTCCTTCTCCTCTCTGGATAATTCTATAGTTTTTTTTGTATAAAACTTCATGTTTATAGGTCTTTCTCAATTACACCAAAATTCTTCAATCCTTTCAGTGAAATATCTGCAATGCCTGAAGCCAATCCGGCTCCCATACCAATCATAAAGATATGATTAACGGGCTCTGATAGTTCTGAAGATATTGTCATTGGAATAGACACTGAAGAAGTATTACCATACTTATTCATACAAACCGGCATCTGGGTCTTATGGTCAAAGCCAATAGCCTTTGCCAACTTTTTCAGCATGAAATGATTTGCTTGATGAAGAACCAACTTATCATACTCTTCACCACTAGTCTCCAACTCATCCATAAAGGCATTGGCAATCTCAGGAACCACATCAACCACATAGTCAAACACGGCACGACCATTCATATACATATCGATGAACCTACGCTTGCCGCCATCTTCCCATACCTGATAATCCAGATACTCTTTCTTCAATGGATAACGCATACCCAACTTCACGGTAATAGCATCACGATTGCTACCATCACTCATAAAGGTGAAATGCCAATCAGGAGCGCTCGCATCAGGAGTCACCACTGTTGCCGTACCGGCATCACCGAACAGTAAAGCCGTACTCTTGTCCCATTGAGAAACGTACTTGGAGTTAATGTCACCATCCAGTAGCAACACCTTCTTCTGCATGTTCTGTGCAATCAATGCAGCATTCCACAGACCAAACACATAGCCAGGGCACGCATGATTGATATCTAGTGTGGCCACATCCTTTCCCAGTCCAAGCAAATGCTGAGCGTATGTTGAGTTATTGGGCATTAGAAAGTCTGGAGTCAATGTGACGTAAATAACGGCTCCAATATCTTCTTTCTTCACGCCACCTTCTGCAAAAATCTTTTCTGCAGCGGCAACGCACATATCCATACTGGTGGTTTCCTCCTTAACGGCAACATGGCGCTCCAATACACCCAATGCCTTAAGGGTGGATGTCATATCCTCTTCAAAATGGCTCCTGGCGAACTCAAGGTTATCTACTTTATTCTCGGGAACGCAGGCTGCAATAGCCTCCATTCTTACTCCCTTAATTGTACTAATATTCATATCCGTCCTTTCCTTACTTATGATTTGCAATCCATTCGTCAATATCCTGAGTCTTGATAATTCCATCCTTCTGAATCAAGGTGATATCAACACCTTTTTCTTCAGCATAGGCAATGGCCTTCTTCGATGCATTTACAGAAGCCAGTTTCTTAGCCTTCTGCTTAGCCTCATTTACTTCAGCCAACTTAGCCTTAGCATCATCAAGGTTCTTGAAAATCATACCAGCGCTCTTGCCTACTTCTACCTCGTCCATATCCTCAACATACAAAACAACATATCCGGCAAAATCACACTTGTATTCCTCAGTGGCCTTAGATGTTTCTACACTATAGAGCACTTCACCATCTTCGATGTACTCCAGATTTTCCTTACGAATATCACTAATAGTAACCTTAGTGTCATTCACGTTAATGGTAGGGATAATTAAATCTTTAAATTCCATAATTATATTACTTTTATTTGTTATTATTCAGCTTGATGTACTACTATTTGTATAATCTCATTCAGTGTGGGGTGTGCATGGATAATGTCTTTTGCATCATCAATGGTCACTCCCAGATTCATCATTGTCACGACCTCCTGAATCAGGTCAGAAGCATGTGCACCCATAATATGACAACCTAACATGATTCTCGTTTCGTTGTCAATAATCAGTTTACAGAAGCCATCAGGTTCGCCCATAGCAACAGCCTTTCCTACTGCTCCAAATGGTACTTTAACTGATTTGTAATCCAATTCTTCATCATCACATTGGGCCTCCGTCAAACCAACTGATGCAACCTCAGGGATGGTAAATACGGCAGCGGGTATCAGATTAAACTTGATCTTATCATTCTTGCCTTGAATGTGGTTCAAAGCTCTTGTGCCTTGGAAAGTTGCCACATGCGCCAGCATCATCTTGCCATTCACATCACCAATGGCATAGATACGAGGGACAGAGGTCTGCATATTATCATCCACCTCTATACCTTTTCTGTTATAGGCAATACCAGCGGCTTCTAGATTTAAGTCTGAAGTGTTAGGCGTTCTGCCAACTGCCATCAGCACCTTGTCGCACTCAACATTGTATTCCTGATCTTTCTTCTTATAGGTTACAAAACCTTCCTCATCAATGGCTGTCACCTGGGCATCAGTTTCAATCTTGATGCCTTGCTTGGTAAGCAGCATCTTCAAACGCTTGGATACCTCTGCATCAAAGTTAGGTAGCACCTGTGGTGCATATTCAAGTACAGTTACCTCTACACCAAAACGATGAAGATAAGATGCCATTTCCAATCCAATCACCCCACCACCAATCACACAGATGCTTTCGGGTAATTCTTTCAAGTTCAAAACATCAGTAGATGTAAGAACTATCTCTGAATCTGCACCCGGAATGAGCAGAATGGCAGGCTTAGAACCTGTTGCAATGATAATATCTTTGGCGGTATATACTTCACCATTTACTACTACAGTCTTATCATCTTTGAAACTGGCCTTACCCCCAACAATCGTTATATTGGGATTTTTCAGCAGATAGGCCACACCATTTCTGAGTTGGTTAACTACAGCCTCTTTCCGTGCAGCAACGGCAGCAAAGTCTTCTTTCCCTGCAAAGTGACAGAATGTTTTGGTCGGGATACACCCCTCATTGAGACATACCCCTCCAAGTGTACCGTCATTGATGATGGTCACTTTCATTCCTCGCTTCGCAGCCTCCACAGCGGTTTCGTAGCCGCCTGGGCCTGCTCCTATAATCAATAAGTCTTCCATCCTATATCCTTCCAATAAATGCTGGTGTCAGGTATTCCTGCTCTATCATTTCTATGCTCGAGATTTCCTCCTTTGTGAGTGCTCGTTCTGCTTCACAGAAATACTTCGCCAGATGTGCTTTCAGTTCTTCTACGCTCATCTTGATTCCAAGTTCCTTTAGGTTTGCCACTCGCTGCCTGACGGATGCTATCCCGTGCTTGGTCAGTTTCTGTTTGGGTGGCGTAATGGCTTCCTGCATAGTCTTAATATCCACATCATACAGGAGTGTTCCGTGTACAATGCTCGCCTTCTCTTTTTGAAACAGGGCATTACCGGACACTTTCCTGCAACCAATCAACACATCGTTATGTTCAGACCTTACTGCATCAAATCCAAGTTGCCTCAATGCATCAGCCAACTTTCCTAAATAGTCTTCAAATGCCTTGTCTGCAGTGGTCTTAGGTGTGATATAGGAAACCATAATGTTCCCCTTGTCTGCATACACACACCCGCCGCCACTTTTCCTGCGATAATACTGAATATGTCGGTTCTCACAGTAGTCAACATTCACCTCTGCCTGAAGCACCTGGTTTCGCCCAAAGATAACTGTGGGCTCTACTTGCCAGAGGAAGAACATTTCCTCATCGCAATGTCCCGCCAGATACTCTTCCATCGCCAGATAGAAGGTCAAGCGTCGCTGCCGGGCTTCAGGCAGGGTAATGTTTGTCATCAGTGAGTAGTGCAGTACTGATATACTCGTTCTATTTCAGCAGCAACAGAGGCTTCTATCTCTTTCACTTCTGCCTCCGTGAGTTGCTTGGCCACACTCTTGATGCAGTCATGCTCGTGCCAGTAGTCATCGCGCTCCTTGGGGATGTAGGCTCGTTTGTCGCTCTTGCTGTGACCACAGAAGCGGTGGGTCAGCACCTCCACAAACTGAGGTTCACGTGTCTCACGGACGGCCTTTACTGCCTTGCTCAGCACCTCATAGAGATTGTCAAAATCAGATGCCTCTACTCGGGTATAAGGCAGAGCAAATCCCTTCACACGGTCTTCGAATACCACAAACGGATTGGCTGTCTCCACGGGCGTGCTCATAGCATAACCGTTGTTCTCCAAGATATAGAGCACGGGCAGTTTCATTTCTGCAGCCAAGTTGAAGGCTTCCAATACATACCCCTCGTTCATAGCACCGTCACCAAAGTCCACCACAGAGATAGCATCGGTCTTATCCTGCTTCAAGGCAAAGGCGATACCGGTTGCCACCGTTGCCATACCGCCCGTGATACCATTGGTAAAATAGTTCTTGTAGTACACATGTTGACTGCCACCCAATCCTTTGGCCATACCGTATGGCTTGCCCATAATCTCACCTAGCAGGGTTTCCGGCTTCATGGTCATCATCATCGAGAGTCCGTGAGCGCGATGTCCGCTGCAAAGGTAGTCGTGGTCTATATTCAGCAGGTAACTCAATGCTACAGGAACAGCCTCCTGACCAATGCAGCAGTGGGTAGTACCACGGAGCAATCCCTGGGAGAAGAGTGATTCAATCTTATGCTCCATCTCTCGGATGAGCATCATTCTGTACAATACTTCTTTCTTGTCCATTGTCTTCCCTCCTTTACCAGTTAAGAATTGTTTCCTTGATATCTTCCATCTGTGGCAGTGCCATAGCCTCTGCCTCCTTGGATGTTCCAATGATATGCTGCTTGGCTCCAATGGTCTTGTACTCCGCCATCAGTCCACGCTGTACCATTTGCGAAATCACGGTATCTCCAATGCCAAACGGAATATGACCTTCTTCCACGGTCATAATCTTCTTGCAACCCTTCAGCAGAGAATGCAGCAAGTCAAAGTCCATCGGACTCAGACTGCTAACATCCAGCAGCCTTACAGCCACTTCCTCTTCCATATAGAGGTCGTACATCATCTGGAGCAGCGGATGTATCAGTCCGCCATAACTCACAATCGTTACTTCTGCTTCCTCATCGGGGAAGGATACTTCTGCAATGGGGAAATCACCACCATGATACTTAATTTCAAACGCATCTGCAATCTTCTCTGCTTGGAACATTTTGCGAGTATAATCCAGCTTGTTCTCGGCAAAGATAACTGGCACGCCAAGGTTCATCGACTTGATAAGCAAATCTCCTGGCTCGTGAAGTACAGAAGGAGTAATCACAGCAATGTGAGGCAGTCCCACGTATAGTTTCTCCAAAGACTGTGAGTGTGTAGCTCCATAACCACGATAACCACCCATTGGGTCACGTACCACCAAATGGAGTTTCTTCTCAAAGCCCTCTACAAACTTCGACGCATGGTTCAGTATCTGATCCATGATAAGTGTGGAGAAATCACCGAACATGATTTCGATAATGGGCTTATAGCCCGCTAAGGCCATACCCACACCCATACCGGTGAAGCCCTGTTCTGACATCGGTGTGTTAAGCACCTTGCCAGGATACTTCGTGCTCATTCCCTTGGTGATGGTATAGGCACCTCCATATGGCTCCTCTACATCCTCTCCCAGGAGAAAGCACTTTGGATCAATCAGTAGTCTCTCCAGTCCGTCGATTAATGATTCTTTGTATGTATTCATTCTTAAAATCAAACTAATGAACAGCCTCCATCTATCAGCAACTGGCTACCAGTCATCCACTTAGACGCATCAGAGAGCAGGAATACAATAGCATTAGCTATCTCTTCAGGTTTTCCAAAACGCTTCAGCGGATAGTGAGCCTTCTCCTGCTCCAATTGTTCTGGAGTAATGGAAGTATTGTTGTAAATGTTAGTTTCAGTAATACCCGGATGTACCGTATTCACACGGATACCCCTTGGGGCCAACTCCAAAGCCAAAGATTTCACAAAGCCTACCAATGCAGCCTTCGAGGCACCATATAGACCGTTACCAATAGCACCATTATACACACCACCCATTGATGATGTATAAACAATTGAAGCCTCCTTTTTAATCTTCTTATTCTCAAGCAGAAGCTTGGTCAAATAGATAGGAGCTATGGTATTAATGTTAAGTATACGTTCAATATCAGATTTATCAGCAAATTGCGCCAAGATAGTCTTGATAATACCAGCATTACAAACCACACCTTCCAGTTTTGGCAAGGTATCAATCAATCGCTGCAAATCATCATTATTAGTCAGATTTGCAATAACCATCTGATGACCATCACCCTCAAGACTTTCAAAGGTTGCTTTCAATTGTTCTTCATTCAAGTCGGTAATAGTTACCATAGCGCCCATCTTGGCACAGAGCAGAGCAGTTGCCCTGCCTATACCAGATGCGGCACCAGTCACAAATATTGACTTGCCTTCAATTACAAACGGGCTGTCCATTATCCCTGTTTTTTTGCAATGGTGTCGTACAAATCCTGAACAGTGATGGCATTGCGCAATTCATCAAATGTTAACTGCACACCATAACTCTTCTCTGCCATATTCAACAAAGAAAGACCTATCATGGATGACCACTCGTCCAAGTCACGCATTACTGTCTCAGGGGTTACATCCGCCAACTCTAAATCGTCGAACTGATCAACGAAATTCTCAATAAATTCTTTAATTTTCATAATTCAATAATAAAAGTTGTTATTGTTTACTATATACAAAAGATCTTAGCCACGAAGGTGAAATCATAAGTATAAAAATCGCATACGCATAAAAATATGAAATAAAACCATATCCTAGACCTTTATTAATCATAAGTCGCGCAGATAATTGTTTTTTGGCAGCGTCTATTCCGCTACGACGTTTTTTTATCATATCATCCGTGCTCCGAAATTTAAGAATAACATCCTGAACATTACCCATTTTCACTCCTTTCAATAAACCGTCGTACCACAACAAAGTGTCCTGGTTTTTTTTATAATCAGGACGGTATTTACAACCTGCTTTTTCAAAATAACTCTTCCTAAACAAAACTGCAGGGTGCGATAACGGATTACGCCGTGAAAATCTTTCCACACAAGCATTATGTGTTTCTGGATACTTTAACACCTGTCCTTTGCTTTTACCATTTTTATCAATTACCAAAACAGATCCACCAACAACGTCTATATCCTTGTGCACTTCAAGAAACGCCATCTGTTTTTCAAACCTGTTTCTAACAGAAATATCATCTGCATCCATGCGAGCAATATATTCATACCCTTCTTTGAAGCATATATCTAATAAATCATTTAAAACACATGCAAGGCCACGATTCTCTGAGAACCTTATTATACTCACATGATCCTTTCGATTTATAATGTTAAGATACTTCTCTAAATCATCATTAATAGGGCCATCTACACCTATAAAGATGTGAATATCCCTATAAGTCTGATTAAGGATACTATCTACTGATAAGCTGAGGAATTCTACCTTATCATTCATATAAACAGGTAGTATTACTGCTATTTTATTCATTTCACTTTAACAACATAATAATCCACAATGATCTTCAAAGACACTATAGAAACATTTCTTATCTCTATTTCTGCGGAGGTGTAGATTATAACTCGTGTCTTTATCGAATTCAAATAATGCAAAACACTTTAAATCATCTTTGCGGTATTGCCTGCATCATTTTTGTCTCACCCAAAATTAAGCCACTTCCACACTAGAGCAACTAGGTATAGGTATCAGAAACAATGGATATTCGATATCATTGTCTTAATCTACTGACTATCCAGATTGGGAGCCACAATCTTTTTTCCATGAACCATATTGCAAAATTATGCCTTCTGCTGATATGTTGATAGTCGGTGCACACATCCGAATCTATTTCGCTTTTCATCTTTTGGAGTCTATTCTCAGCCATTCTTTTAAATTTTAAGAACGGATATTTCTGTGCCATTACATATACTGAACTGGCAGCTGCTACCTTTATAAAGGCATTAACTGTACCTCCAAGTTCGACATAATCACCATTCTCTTTAACCTTCTCTCTTAAATCCAGTGGAACATATCCTAAAGGGTCATCCAACTTTGTTTGAGAAAGGCTGTTGTCGTGGAGTAAGCAGTAGTAGGAAACCCCTTCCATAAACCCAATCGTTTTAGCAAAGCGTAAAACCTGATAACTATATATTGCCTCTTCCCCAATCTTGTGATTACTGAATTTTATTTTTTTTTCGATAAGAAATTGTTTCTTAACACACTTTCGAACCCCACCCCATGGCAAACTACCTGTCATCTGAAAACGCAGGAAGTCCATTTTTGGCAAGGTCTTATATGGTGACATATACTCATGTTTAATAACCTGACCTTTTTCATTTACATCCTCTACATCAATATATACGACATCTTCATCGTGTTTCGAAAGACGCTCAAAGTAGTCTAAACTCAATTTGTCGTCTGAATCAACAAACACTATGTATTCTCCCTTTGCCGTTGAAAGGCCATCATTTCTGGCAGCCCCTGCTCCTGCGTTTGACTTGTGTAAAGTACGGACACGACAATCTATAGTGGCATAGTTATCGCATAGCCAACCACTATTGTCTGTGGAGCCGTCGTCTACTAAAATTAATTCGAAGTTACTATAGCTCTGATTCAAAATAGATTCTAAACATCCTTTCAGATATGATTCAGCATTATATACTGGTACTATTACGGAAATAAAAGGGTTATTCATATTCTTTTCTTTTATTCAAAAATACTGTCTATCCAACCACGTATGGAATAGTATTCATATTGTTTGGGGGAAAGATCCTGATAGGTTCTATCCTTAACAAACTCCAACATTTCCTGTCGCCTCTTAGGATCAAAAATAAATATATTCCGTGGGTTATAAAAATCGTAATTGGCAATATCTGTATTAGTAGTTATCATCTTCTTTCTTGCTCCTAAACACTCTATGGTTCTCATTGTCAATCCACTCTGGGAAGGGCTGCTGCAGTCAAAAATGACATTAGAGGATTCAAACAATCCTATAAGTCTCTCTTGTAGCAATCCTTTGTTGTGCACTATTGATGAGGGTAACTTTTTATATAAGGATTGTTTGAAGTAGTTTGCCAAATATACAAATACTTTGCAGTAGAAATAAGCATAAAGGCTCAGCCTATTTTCAGCGCAGAAGTCTTTAAGCCACAAATATAATTCAGCCCTCTTAGGCATAAGAGAGCCGACAAATAGTATATCAAGGTCCTTACCTTCTAGTTTCTTACACCGTTCATATGCATTGATAAAAAACAGCGGCCGGAAAATCCAGCCCTCGTGTTTGTTTGTGTCAGCACGATCAAAGGTCAGAACCTTATCAAAGTAACTTGCAACTAGTTCTGCATTTCTCATATTCTTTGATGAGTCCCAAAAGTAGCATATATATCGTGCTCTAGGGTATGTCTTTCTTAAATAACTTAGAGCGTCTTCGGCCAATAAATCCATTCGAATACCGAATACATAGTCTATACAAACACTACTCGGTATATTCTTCCTGAATCGTTCAATAAAATAGTTCTGTCGTATTTCTTTTTGTTGTTGTTTTGGTAGTTTATTGATAATTTTCTCACGAAAACTGGATGAATCTATATTTTCTTGAACATAATATACTTTAGAACCTCTCCTCTCCAATTCCTTAATAATTTCATACTCATACCCAAAAAACTTGGGCGCTATAAGTAATATATTTTTATCTATGAATTTAGTATCCATTTATTCAAATTTTAAATCTACTTTGTTCTTTGTCATTAACATAGCTGTAACGAATCCAACAATTGCGACACCCGTTGTTGTATATTGTATAGGTTCTCCCATCATCAACAGTATCAGCAGAATTGAAAGAAAAGAAAACAACCTTTTATTCTCCTTGAGCTTTTTTCGAACTAAAATAAAAGGGACATAAAAAATCGTACAACCAAGAATACCGATTTGATATAATGCAGAAACAACACCATTTGAATCTGAACGCTCTGTTCCAAATCCTTGCATAGAAATTACATAGAACGCATCATGGTTCTTGTAGCCCCACCCCCATATAGGGCTTTGTAGAAAAAGCTGTATTCCACCTATTAGATCAAACATCCTTGCTGAAAAAGAAAATGAGTGTTCTTCTTGCTTAGTTGCCAGCAAATCATTCACAACAAAGACCACTACTCCAACAGTCATTAAGGCCAACAGCCACCTTATAGCTTTTCCTTTGATTTTACGAGTATTAATATAGTAGGCAAACATAAGCACCGTCAAAATCAATCCTGTTGTTGAGAATGTTGAAAGGAGTGCAACCAATAAAATAGCCAATTCAACCTTGCTTTTCTTAGTTTTTACAAATAGCCAAACAAATAGAGCTAAAACAATGAAAAATGCATAAAGTCCAGCTTCTGTAAAGTATCCACAATTCCGTTTAAAAGTAAAACCCATGAACGTGTCTGTTCCGAAATCTGTCACTATCGAACAATATACATAATAATATACATCGTATGTTGGCAACCAATCTGTTGCGAATCTTGTATAAGGAAGACTTATCTGTGCAATTTCTACTACCATATACACTGAAGTTGAAACTATGCACATTAGAAGAAATACTCTATAAAATATTTTAACTGCGTTAATGTGACGACTAATAACATAAATAGACATCTGCGTCATTACTATAAACAAAAGCATCAACCTCAACCAATGAAGTATATTCTCTGAATACAAAAGGAACTGTAAGATGGACAAGAACGACAAGCATATAACATAGACAATAAAGAAGTTAAGTTTATAATCTCTTGGACTGTTCGCAAACATAAACATAATGCCTATAGCACACAAACCTATCTCAATCTGTGTTGGCCCAAACATCTGTGCAATCACAGAACTAGTGCAAAGAATTATAAAAAAAATGATAATGGCAAGAAACCAATGCGACTTTCTTTTCATTACTACACTCTTTCCCATTTCATTAACTCTTTATTGTACCTTTTAACAACTCTTGCAGGTGCTCCCACTGCCACGCAATAATCAGGAATATCTTTAGTTACTACACTATTAGCTCCTATCACACAGTGCTTTCCTATTGACGCACCTATCACGCAAACATTCTCACCTAGCCAGCTACCTTCACCTATAACCACTGGATTACACTGATTGACAGCCTGTCGAATCACAGAGTTGCTTATATCTTCATAATGATGCTGATTATCACTGATATAAACCTTATCTGCAGTTAGTACTTCTTCTCCAATCACAATGCTTTTTGTAGCATAGATATGATTAAAATGTCCTATTGACGTTCCACTGCCTATCTCCAATCGAACTTCCTTCTCCCCCGTTAGTGGAAGAGCCGCGAGCCACGCATAATTAGCTATATGCACTTGGTCGCCTAAATAGATGTTTTTCTTTCCCTCGATCTTTAGAGGCTGGACGATTGTCACTCTCTTCCCAAAAGAACCGAAATATCTTTTATTAAAGAATCCATAGAGAAGAATCCTTAGTCTTAATTTTATCTTATAGGCTAATTCGTAAATAGACATCATTTAATCATTTTTGATGAATCAACAAAATCCTTAAAGGATTTATACTTTGCTTTGTGTTCTTTTATATATCGTACAAAAGAGGGACCAAGTTGATATTTGATAGGTATCTGAGGGTAATTGTCCACTTCATTACCAGATACAAACAACGGGAATTCCTCCCAAAAATCTTCAGGTCTCGGCTCTCGCTTATATCTTTCCCTTATGCTATTGGCATAATCTTGGGCCTCCTTCTCATACTCTCTCTTTCTTTTCTGATAATAGTCTTCAAGACTCATTATTACTTTGCACGGTACTCCAGCAGCTATACTATTGGAAGGTATATCTTTTGTCACAATTGAACCTGCTGCTATAAATACATTGTCACCTATGGTCACTCCTTTTAATATGGTAACATTTCTTCCTGTTGAAACATTATTCCCTATTGTCACCCTTCCTGAACTCGGTAAATAGTCCCTACCGCTCTCAATAAATACTTTCGCAACATAATCATGTGTTAATAATGTAAAATTGGAGTTGAAATAACAATTCTCACCAATTGTTACAAGAGAGGGACGAGTAATATCTATTAGAGTGGAACGGGGATTGAAATGCACCCCCCCCATAATGACTATTCCATTACTCCTCAACCACTTACTATAAGCATCTGAACTCCTAAGTGCCAATATCTTTCTTATGTAATATATCAGTTTCATATTCTTATGTTAGAACGTTACATACCCTTCTCTCTATGTCTCTCCGCTAAGCAGAACAATAGGTATTAATTTTATTTGTCTTGTCAACATCATTGCACATATTGATTAATCTCCTATTTCAATATCTGTTGTATCTTTTTGTTGTTCCCATATTCACATGGCGAGTCGTACGGTCTGTCAGGGAATGCGCCATACTCCAATTTAATGTCAAGATTATGCTCCTTAATAAATTGCTCTACCCTATCAGCTAAGCTCATAGGTTTGCCTGTACAACAATTAATTATTCCAACAACATCCTTTTGCATAACAGCAGCAGAAAGTTGATTGGCAAGTTCATCAACTGTGATAAAATCATACTGATTCTTACCTGTCGTGAACGGGAAGTTTTTTTTGCCTTCTTCCGCAGCCAACAAGAGTTTGCAGAAGATGGAGTTATTCTTCTTGTCATCACCTAGTATGTAGTAGCAGCGAAGCCACTGGAGAATACAGTTCTTCTGCTGGCAATAGAGTATCATAGCTCTGCGGAGGGCATCTTTAGCAATGCCGTACATAGAAATAGGATTGCATGGGGTGTTTTCATCAATAGCACCTTCCCAATAGCCAACTTCGTGCATAGTTCCCATCACAGCCAGTTGCTTCAGACCACCATCAATCATAGCAGTCAAGAACTTATAATGAGCAGAGAGGTCACCAATTTGGGTGGGGGCATTATGCACAAAGCCATTACGCCAAGCCATATGGAGGCAAACATCAGGTGAACCTAATTGTTCATATACATTGCCTTCTGGCAGTTCAAAGAGGTTTAACGTCTTACGTTCTGCACGCTCATCTACATCATTGGTGACAATATCACACGCTATCACTTCAGCACCTTTATCCAAAAGGGCTTTCACCACGTGACGGCCAATGTAACCATTGGCTCCTGTTACTAGTACCTTCATACGTAAATCATTATTTAAAGAGGCCTTTTTGCTTCATCTCTTCCAAAGAAGCCTCGTAATTATCTGTCTGTAAATCCTGCCGGTTCACCCAATCAGTGAATTGTTTGATGCCTGCATCAAATGACCATTTGGGCTGGAATCCAAGAATCTGTTTTGCCCGGGAAATATCTGCATAATTGTGGCGAATATCGCCCAAGCGATAATTACCAGATACTCTCAAAGGGACGTCTATACCATAATGCTTACAAAGCGTTTGAGCAACGGTAAGCACATCTGTTGCTATACCAGTTCCCACATTAAATACGTGGCCGTTTGCCTCAGGCACTTCCATGCCGGCTATGGTCGCATCTACCACATCATCAATATACACGAAGTCACGTGTCTCTTTTCCGTCTTCAAAGATGTTAATTCCTTTGTGACTCTTAATGCGATTTGAGAAGATACTTAGGATGCCCGTATAAGGATTGGTCAATGACTGACCAGGGCCATATACGTTCTGGTAACGGAAGGATACGGACTCTATACCTATGTTCTTGCAAATTAAATGTACCAACTGTCCCTGTACCTGCTTCCCAATGCCATATACAGAAGAAGGATGGATGGCACTATCTTCTGTTGTAGCAACTAATGAAACTTTTCCGCCACACTTGGGGCAATGGCATTCAAAGTCACCTTTGGCCATATCTTCATCCTTGCGCTCAGTGGGATATACATCACCGCACTTTTCGCAATGGTATTTCCCTTCACCATAGATAGCGCGAGATTCTGCAACCACTACACGTTTAACGTGATTCTTGGTGTTGGTTAGAAGGTCTAGTAGCAAGGCTGTGCCACCAATGTTTACATCTATGTAACGCTTAATTTCATACATAGACTGACCGGTACCAGTCTCAGCTGCCAGGTGAATCACATAGTCTGCATCCAGCAATCCCTGTTCAAGGGCAGCCTTATCGCAAACATCTGCCTTGATAAATCTCACTTTGTCCTTGATACTACAATAGAGCGGAGAGGTCTTGTCGGAATCTGTTCCGTGGATTTGCTCCAACAAGTTATCAAGAACTGTCACTTCATAGCCCTTCTCTATCAGTTTCAGGGCAACATGTGATCCAATAAATCCGGCTCCGCCTGTGACTAATACTTTATTATTCATTTTTCTCATTTGGGGATACTGAATAATTTTTAACTATTATTCTTTCACCAATTAATCGCACCTTGATTTGCTTCTTATCTCATTAGGATGATGTTACCATTTTTTATCATTAATATAATCTGTATTACAGTATCATATTATTATTTAGTTTCAATGCTAACATATAACAAAGTCTCTTATTTATTTGATCTAATTAAGAACCTACAATAATTTTACGATAATTATTAATACCCACTCCCATAGTATATTCTAGGACATCATTGATTTCTTTTTGATATTCTTCCTGGGACAGGCCAAATCTTTCAATTATTTTCATTTCAAATTGATCTGGATTTTCAAAGACATCATCACAACCTGGCATTAAATCAAAGCTTCCATCATTATAACGTAGGCATATAACTCCGCGCATTAAAGCTTCGTAATATGCATTTGTATTTACTGCAATAGCCCAATCATATTTTTCCTGAGTTAAACAATTTTCAATTGTCTCGTTAGAAGGTATCATTTTCATTCCATTTTCATTAATAAATTTAAAATAGTATTCAACGGCTGCAGGATGCGGTTTTATAGTAAATTCAAATTTGTCGGTGAATTTTGAAATAATATTAAGCAATTGCATATTTTGATTAAAAAAATAGTGCTGGGATAGAAAAACAATACATCGTTTTGTCTCTTCTTTTTTCCTATAATTCACTAATTTGTTTGACTTCGGGTAACCTGCTAGTAGCAATTTTTTTGTGTCAATACCCCATGAAACGTATTCGTTAATTGAGTATTTTCCCCACATTAATAAATTGTCTGTTTCAAGATTTTCATAATCAATCATACCTGGCTCTGGCGATTTATGAGAAATGTGATGACAACCATGTGTCATTGAATAGGTAGGAACACCCAATCTCTTGAAATGTTGAGTCAACAAATTTTCTAAATCCAGCGCATCACAAAAACTTAAGTACTTATTTACACCTACAAAATCTTTACGACTTAATGAGTTAATATTGTTACACCAAAAAACTGTTTCAATAAGCAGAGCTATTTTAGATTTTTTTGTATAGTTATTTAACTGCCATACTCTTGACTTCCAATTCTTGAATGAAAACAAAAATGATCTTATACTAAAACAGAATCTCAATTTGGGATTAATAAGAATATTCTTTGAAACAAATGGTCCTAACATAGAAAGAACATTCTCATAAGTCTCCAAATGATCTTTGCGATTATAAGTACCAAAAGTGGACAATATTTGATGCGCGCTAGAATTATAAAATAAATTATTAAAATTATAAGACAAAAATAATTTTGCTATTGCCCTATATCGGAATCGCATGTGATCATTCGCAAACGACCACAAGACAAGTGCCAAAATACGATTTAATTTATATCCATTATATTCTATGTCGTATTGTTCCTTTATTATTTTATACTTTTCAAAATCATTCATAATAATAAATTATTTTCTATTAAACGATACCCATGGCATGGGATAAACATAATTACTATATAAAGAAATTCCAACTGTTATAAGACAATTACCTAGTAAAAGACTATATACAGCTCCCATAACTCCAAAAAGTTGTACGAACCAGAACGTTAAAGCCATTTGCGTTAAGCTTGCAGTGAATGTTATTATTCCCATAACAAAAGTTTTCTTGGCTTTATAAATAAATTGTATCGTAAAACTATAGAAAGTATAGACAAAATTGGCTAAAAATATAACAGGTAAATATTGATATGCAGTTAAATATTTAGAATCAATCATATAATTAAATACAAACCAACATCCACCTAAGGATATTATTGCAATTAATGCAAATATAGAAATAATTAAATATATTTGTTTGACAATTCTTTTTTTTTCATCGATTGCTTCACCATTAAAAGATAACCTTTTTTGTAAATAAGGAATATATGCATTAAAAAATGACTGGATAAGCATTGTATAAATTGAACTAATGCTAAGTGCCATAGAATATAAACCATTAAATTGAAGACCACAATATGTTGTTATTAATATTTTATCCATTCCCCCTTTTAACCAAAATGACAAAGAATGTGGTAATAAGGGTAAACCAAAACTTAATAGTTTTTTCATCCACGCAACACTTGCCTTCAATTTCAAATAGCCCTTTCGCATTAAGAACGCGAAATGGATGCTCCCTATAAATGAGAAAACTAATACCTCTGCATAAATTTTTCCGATGCCTCCACCTTTCAAGGTGACTACAAAAAATAACACTACAATAGCATGCAATACTATTTGTAAGACCTGCAAAGCTGCGTATTGTTTTGCTTTATTCTCTAAACGTAATACATTTAGATTGGCTTGTGAAATTAGGCTACCAATAACAAATGCCATGCTAAGCAACTGTATCTTTCTGTCTAACATCAGATAAGTTTCGATTATACGATGGCATAATAACATTAAACTACCAATAGTGCAAGATAAAATAATGCATAGTAGTATAGAATTAGAAACCATCTGGTTGTTCTCATTCTTATTCTGCTCATAAAAGAAATAGAATAAGCTATTAACAATAGCAAGTCCAGATAATAGAATTATCAATCCCGTTAGTACCGTAAAGTTTGTAGCTATTCCTAGTTCTGCTGGAGGCATATAAAAAGAGACTATGGGAAGGAGTATAAAAGCCATAGCCTTCCCTATCATATCTGTAGCAGTATAAATAAATGTTTCTTTGAAAAGGCTTCCTTTTAGTACGGAAATGATAGTATCTTTCATTCTTAATCTCACCTCATCAAAAAGTAAACTATCACTTTGACGTAAACTTGATTTTCAGCAAGTTACGTACAAAACAATTTCAGAAAAATTCACTTGAGTTTAAAAATTGCCCGATTGACAGAGTCAGGCCGCCTCTTTTTGCCCTTCACCATCGTCCTTGGGAAGAGGCTTGTAATTGCATGGGATAAGAGACTTGTAATCGGTCTCACCCTTCATCAGTCTGGTCAGCACATCATTGATGTAATCAAAGAAGTTCAGATCATTAAGCTTACAGCTTTCATACAGCGAGTACATGAAGGCTATGTTCTGGGCAGCATCATGACTACCAGAGTGCAGCCAATTACGACGGCCCATGGCTATGTGTCGGAACATACGCTCCGCAGCACTGTTTGAGAGTTCAATTCTACCATTTTTAAGGAATGCCTTAAAGGCTTTCTCATCATCTAATAAATAATTCACGGCATCGTTAACCATCTTCCCATAGTCTTCTGCCCGCCGTCGCATCTTATGAAGGAGGAAGAACAGCCTCGTCACAAGCGGTCTGCTGTGTATCCTCCTAAATTCCTTCCGTTTCTTGAAGCTCATGTCCTTTGCCTGACGCTCAATCATGAACAGACCATTAATAAGGTCTATTATCTGAGCCATGCGCTTGTCACTGATATAGGCATTAACAAACTTGTGGCGAGCGTGAAACCAGCAGGCAGCACGTACAATATGGTATTCCTCCAAGTCCTTGACTATAGTCTCATATAGAGGAGCCCGGTCTGCAATGAAACTTTTGATATTGGAGCCTTTGAAAATCTCCTCTTCCTGGATCGTATGACTGCGACTGCCATCAGCATAGAGCATAACTACCGTCTTCATATCAGGAGAAAGCACACCATGAATCCACTCCACATGGTATTCGTAACACTTCTTCTCCTCATTCCAGCTACGGACTATTATATGTGTGCCGTCATTATGAGTGTACACAGAAAGCTTGATGGCATCCTTCATTGGCTCTTGCAGCCTGTCCTTCAGATAGCCCATGACATCATGTGCCCAGCCGTTCAAAGTTGCCTGCGGGATGTTGCCACCCATCTGCGCCAGCATCTGAAGGATTCTCTCCTCACTCATGCCGTAGCCTATCTTCTGATCTAGGTAGAAGGCTGCAAGACTGGGCGTCATCGGATTGCCCTGTATGATACTTTCTGGATACTTGCTGCACATCGGATCTCTGCCCGGCACATTGAAACGGCCTATGCAGTATGTCCTTCTCTCCAACTTAGGACCGACATAGGTTATCAGCTCTACATACCAAATGTCATAGCCGCTATCCTTGTCCTTACGCTTGATGAGCTTTGCACCTTTAGGGAGATTTGACGTGTCGATGCCAAGCTCTTCGATAGCTTCCTTAGTCCACTTGCGGCGTTTCTTACTGATACCTGCCTGGCTCTTCTTGTTTTTCGGTTTGACACTGCCTCTTGGAGACCTGCGAGGCGCCGGTTTTTCTTCCTCCTTGTAATCGGAGGTCTGAGTACGTGCAAGCAGGGCCTTTACTATATCGCCTAGTCCCATGTCTTGAATCAGCGGATCATCAAGACAGAACTCACCATCCATATAGCGTCTGGCATCACTGTTGGTATTATACTTGCGATTGAGCATCATCTTGATAACAGCCTGACAGTCGAGATTGTTCTTCTCGACCTCCTTGAGCATTTCCTTGGCTGGAAGCAGTTCCTTCAGTTCCTCCTCATGATCCTGCTTCTGCTGGTTCAGCTGTATAATCAGGGCTTTCTTCTCATCTTCTGCCTTTATACGGCTATCCCTCTCCTGGTCTCTGTCTGCCGTGATGCGCTCAATGTCTTTCTTCTGAGATTCTATAAGGGCAGCCTGTTCGGCAATCTGCCGATCCTTAGATGCCAGCATTTCGGCCGTTTGAGCCTTATCCGCAGCATCCTCCACATCGCGCAGACGGAGCTCCTCTTCATACTCCAGAACCAAGTTCTGAAGCCTGACGTTCTCCATTGCAAGATGGGTGAACTGGATGTCCCTATTATCTCTTTCTATCATACTGCAAAGTTACTAAAAATCAATGACTTATGCAAATATTTCAAGTTAATAAATATTAATATAACTAACTGATTATCAGCGACTTAAGATAATTTTCATACTCCTCGAATGACATATTCAATTCTGCCGCCCTCTCGCGTTTCTGACGTTCCAAATCTGCATTTCTGCGAGAAATCTCCTCACGCATCCCAGAAACGGCCTCCTTGATCTCGTCAAGACGGGCTTGATATCCTGCATACCACTCCCTCCACTCATCAGGAGTAATCTCGTCACGTTCCAAACGGCCTCTCATCTCGGCCATCTTTCCATGCATGGACTTCAGCTCGGCCATCAAGCCATCGTTGTCTTCAAGAGTATAAGTCTTACACATATTCTTTATATCGCTATCTTGGTCTGGATGGCAGTGGACAGAAGCAAAATAAGCGTTTCACGACTGATCTCGTGGCTCTTCTGTACCTTCGTAAATTCAGGTTTCAAGAACTTACCACTATCAAACCATTTCTGATACATCACATAGCCGTTGATGTCATAATGGAGGATCTTGACCTTCCTGTAATCCTTTGAGTAGAATATGAATGCCTCGTCATAGCACTTAGGATTATGGCCCATCACCTCTCGCACTATACCTGCTAGCCCTTCGCGGCCATTGCGCATGTCAGTAGGTTTGCTGCTAATGAAATACTTGGTTCTCGATGTGAAATTAATCATGGCTATGACAGTTTGCGAAGCAGCTCGGACACTGCATACAGATTATTACTCTTGATTTCAATACTGTCACCATCAGGACTCTGCAACTGCAGCACCTTCACCTCCCAGGTCATCCGCTTCGGAGTTTCCTCCTCCAAGGAGAGGGAAATGAAAGACTGTTGCTCTACCGGCTTACTAGCCGAATAGG
Source organism: Prevotella sp. E15-22 (assembly GCF_023204875.1). NCBI lineage: Bacteria > Pseudomonadati > Bacteroidota > Bacteroidia > Bacteroidales > Prevotellaceae > Prevotella > Prevotella sp. E15-22. The sequence continues at coordinate 927,648 of NZ_CP096247.1, read as the reverse complement.
TTTTCTTGAACTCCATGAGCCAGTTGTAATCCACTGCTTCATCCTTGCAATACTTACGCAGGCTCCTGCCATTACGGTTCTGGTTGTAGTCCTGCATCACTTTCTCAAAATACTCTCTTGTCTCCATAATCAACTAAAATTTGAATTTGGCGACAAAGGTAAATATTATATTTTGAATGACCTTACGCTAAAATGATGGCTTACCATCAAAAATTTGAAAGAATAGTTCAATTTTATTATAACATTCAAATATTACACATAAAAGGATTATGACAAACTTTCTTAAAGCTATTGCCTATTTGACAACTAAAAATGGCTAGCTTTGTATAGAAATGAGCGGAAAAGGCTCAATTTCCCGGATGTCTGATGAATGTCGTAAAGATGTTAGATGGAAGAAGGAAGATGGAAGATGTTGCTACACCCAATCCTATAACTCCTCTTATTCCGTATCATTGATCTTTTTACAGCGATGATGGAGAATTTACCAACTCCTCACAGTCACCATATATAGACTCGTATTGCCTATCATCAATAAAATTATTCCTATGAAGCAATTCAATCCAATAAAGTGATTCTCGAGCCTCCTTTAGTGCAATAAAAGATTTGCTTTTGAAATCAGCTTTACTAATGCCGTTACATGCCTCGGCATTATTGGCTCCGATACTGGTGCCTGTCCGAAGTAACTGATTGCAGAGATTTGACACGGATTGCAAATATACTGGCACTGACTTCTCATATACCCGCTTACCTTATGACAAACTATTCTATAATTCAGACATGCATCGCTATTCATATGCATGCTATTTTTTGTAAGTATCCAATATTTTCTCTGCAAACTCAAAGTCTTCAGGCCAGTCAATATCTACACCCTCAATCTTATCTACTAATGCCATATAGGGTTTGAAACCTATACGTTGCTTATGCACCTTCCAAATGTCCCGTTTAAACATAAAAAAAGCACTCGTTTCTACAAAAACAGGTTCAATAGTCTGAGTTCTGGGAATTTCCTTTAAATCATAATTCAATGTTTTGCCCTTAAACCATGCAAATGTCTGAATCTTCTCTGCACTAAAGGCCGAATCATAATCCTCATTGATAATTTTATCAAGAGCATTTTCGAAGGTTTCTTTCTTCATGAAAGGAGATGTAGTATGTGCAAGAATATATACATCAGCATCCACAGTCTTAGTAAACTCCTCGTAAATCTCTTTACCAAGAGTCTCATCCCTGTCAAGGAACTCTGGTCTTTTCAAGAACTTAACGCCTTCAGGGAGGTATTTTATCACATCTTCATTACTGCAATAGCAATAGACCTCATCCACACCTTTAGCCTTAGCCAGTGTTTCGAGGACATAGCACATTAATGGCTTGTCGCCCAACATTTTCAGATTTTTACCCACTACTCGCTTACTGTTCAAGCGAATCGGAACAAATGCTACAGTCTTCATATTTTAATTCTATTAATTTACAACAAACAAGCGAAAGAATCAATAATGCCTACAAGTTGATTATCATCATTAACAACAATCAATGAATGTATATTATATTTTCTCATCATATTACCAGCCTCTGTTAACTTTGCCTTTTCATTGACAGTTTTAGGATTGCAACTCATGATGTCTCTCACTTTCAGTTGGAAGAAACCATTCTGTTGATTACGCATGGCTCTGCGTACATCTCCATCAGTAACAACGCCTGCAATCTTTCCATTTTCAATGGCGACTGCTATTCCTTGTTTAGTTTGACTTATGGCGATAATAGTGTCACTCACCTTATCGTCCAATTTTACAATTGGGAGATTTTCCGTGACCATTGAGTTTTTAACCGTACTTAGTAATCTTTTGCCAAGACTACCACCAGGATGGAAACGAGCAAAGTCACTTGGCTTAAAGTTTCGCATATGTACCAAGGCGCATGCTAGTGCATCACCCATAGCCATAGTAGTTGTTGTAGATGATGTAGGAGCCAAGTTCAGTGGATCGGCCTCATGGTCAACAGCAATGTTAAGATGACATACAGAATACTGAGCTAAAAGAGAATCTGGATTACCTGAAACACCAATGATTGGTACATTCCTATCAATAATTAAAGGTATAAACCTCAACAACTCATCCGTATAACCAGAATAAGATATAGCCATTACCACATCACCCGTAGCAATCATCCCTAGATCACCATGATATGCATCTAACGGATTAAGGAAAAATGAAGGTGTTCCTAACGAAGCCAATGTAGCTGCAATTTTCTCACCTACATGACCACTCTTTCCCACTCCTGTTACAATCAGTTTACCTTTACATTTGTATATAAGTTCTGCCGCTTTGGTAAAGTTCTCGTCCAGACGAGGAATCAGATTCAAAATAGCCTGAGCTTCGTCTTCAAAACATTTTACCGCAAACTGATTTATTTCATTCATATTATTCATTATCTTGACTCTCGTATTTTATCTCATTAAATGTATAGTCAGCTATTGAATCATCCTTTTCGAGATTGGAGATAATATGGTCAATAAATTCCCTTACTGCACCATCACCTCCTTTTGCTTGACAAACATAACTGACACTATCCTTAACCTGCATCATAGCATCAGACGGACATGCTGAATAGCCGCAAATCTTCATACAAGACAAATCATTCAAATCATCGCCTATATATGCCACCTGACTCAATTCGGCATGCAGTTTCTCACAAACTTCTCTCAGTTTATAGCTTTTATTCTCTATGCCTTGATGCAATTCTTTTATTTTAAGTTCAGCACATCGTTGCTTTACAATCTCTGATGAGCGACCTGTTATAATGACTGGTTCTATACCATAATCTCTCAGTCGAGCAATAGCATATCCATCTTTAATGTTGAAGGCTTTCATCAATTCTCCATTGGCAGACATATATATATTCCCGTCTGTCAATGTGCCATCAACATCCATGACAAGCATTTTTATATTCATCATCAATCCAATAATGATTTGACCACCTTCTCGAAGTCTTTTAATGCCAACATATTCGGGCCATCGCTCTTTGCAACTTCAGGATTAGGATGGATTTCAAAGAAATAACCCGTTGCGCCAAACGCTTTAGCCGCCAAAGCCATTGCTGGAACAAATTCACGATTTCCACCAGTCTTACCACCAGCGGCGCCTGGTCTCTGAACAGAGTGAGTACAATCCATGATTACTGTATCTGTGAACTTCTTCATATCCGCTATATTGCGGAAGTCAACAGCAAGGTTATTATAGCCATACATATTCCCTCTCTCTGTAAGCCATACCTTATCATTACCACTTTCCCGTACCTTCTGTACTGGGTATTCCATATCTTGACCGCTCAGAAATTGTGCTTTCTTAATGTTTACAACCTTTCCTGTCCGGGCTGCTGCTACCAGCAAGTCTGTCTGGCGGCAAAGGAAAGCAGGTATCTGCAAAACATCTACCACCTCACCTGCGGGGGCAGCTTGATAGCTTTCGTGAATATCTGTCAGAAGTTTAAGGCCATACTTCTCACGTATATCGTTCAACATCGTCAGTCCTTTTTCAAGTCCAGGGCCACGGAATGATTTGATAGAGGTACGATTTGCCTTATCAAAGGAAGACTTGAAAATGATACTCAAATCATATTTCTTGTTCAGGCGAACAAGTTCCTCAGCGACTTCATTTAGGCAATCCTGTGATTCAATGACACAAGGCCCTGCTATTATTACTGGTTTCATAAATTTGCTATTTAAATACTATTACACATGTTCCAGCGTTCCGCTGTTAATATCCTCCTTCATCTCATCTATTACTTTCAAAAGGTACTGACCATACTGATTTTTGAGCATGGGCTTAGCAATTTCACGCATACGCTCTTCGTTTATCCAGCCATTGCGATAAGCAATACCCTCTAAACAAGCAACTTTCAGTCCTTGGCGCTTTTCAATCACCTCAACGAATGTAGAAGCTTCTGCAAGGCTGTCGTGTGTACCGGTATCTAACCAAGCAAAGCCGCGTCCAAACACCTTTACCAGCAATTCGCCATCTTTTAGGAATTCTTGATTAACAGTGGTAATCTCCAGTTCGCCTCTTGCTGACGGCTTGATATGTTTAGCCACATCCACCACTTTGTTAGGATAGAAGTATAAACCTACCACAGCATAGTTTGACTTAGGATTAGCTGGTTTTTCCTCAATAGAAAGGCAGTTGCCTTGTTTATCGAATTCAGCAACACCATAACGTTCTGGATCAGAAACCCAATAGCCAAATACTGATGCCTTTCCATTAACTTCAGCATCTTCAACTGCCCTACGAAGCAGAGCTGTGAAACCTGCACCATAAAAAATGTTGTCCCCAAGTACAAGGCAAGCAGAATCATTGCCAATGAACTTCTCACCTATGATAAAGGCTTGGGCAAGGCCGTCCGGACTTGGTTGTTCCGCATACTCGAAGTGTACACCATAATCAGAACCGTCACCTAACAGGCGTTTGAATCCAGGGAGATCATAAGGAGTAGAGATGATAAGGATATCCCTAATTCCTGCAAGCATGAGTGCAGAAATCGGATAATAAACCATCGGTTTATCATAAATAGGGAGTAACTGTTTACTTACACCCTTTGTTATGGGATAAAGGCGGGTTCCGGAGCCGCCAGCGAGAACTATACCCTTCATAAATTTACTCTGTTAATTTATGCATCATCGGCTGCACCTCAGCAATAAGCGAGCTTGCTGCATTCGGTTTGCACGATAATTCATTTGTAAAGGTTTACGTTAATATCAAATGGGCTTTCGAAATCTTTAAGCATTGCATGCTTTGTATCTTTCTCAGACAGTAATGCCTTTTCTGTAGGAATACGCCAATCAATACCAAGAGAATCATCCAAAATACTGATTCCTCCATCAGCCTCAGGATGATAGAACTCATCACACTTATACTGGAAAACTGCCGTTTCGCTCAGCACGGCAAAGCCGTGTGCAAAGCCCCTCGGTACAAAGAACTGACGGTGGTTATCCTCAGTAAGTTCTACAGCCACATGCTGACCATACGTAGAACTACCTTTACGAATGTCAACAGCAACATCAAGCACAGCACCTTTTACGCAACGAACCAACTTGCTCTGAGTAAAGGGGGGGCGTTGAAAATGCAGTCCACGCATTACTCCATAGGATGATTTACTCTCGTTGTCCTGTACAAAATTTACCCTCCCCACTTTCTCATCGAATTCACGCTGGGAGAATGACTCAAAGAAATACCCCCGGGCATCCTCGAAAATCTTTGGTTCGATGATTAGGACGCCTTCTATTGCTGTTTTTATTATGTTCATTTTAAAAGTTAGAAGACAAATGTTAAAAAACTATCTCTATATAGCAAACTATTTTCTATTATCAAATATATACGATATTCAAATATTTGCAAAGAACTGCTTAACCTTTGAAATCGAAGTTTGGTTATCGAAAGATTCTATCAGTTCGCCATTATGTCCACCCTCATGACATTCTATCTTACCCGTCTCGTGGTTAAACTTGAAGCAATATCTATTGTCACCCACATACATCCAAAGGATGTTTGCAGGCGCACCACCGTATTGCTTAACCTCAAAGTTTCCTTCTGCTCGCCAAATCACACCGCCAATCAATGCCAACACTATCTCGTTTACATCATCTGCATGATGGTCTGCTCTGTTCATCACGCCATTGAAATATTCCTTCAGTATTTCTATTTGATTTATCTGTATTGCCATAATTCTAAATGTTTTTGTTATTCAATACCTTATTTTTCTAATCACCCTAAACAAAGGAATTCTCTGAAAGTATACTTCTCCAGGTCTCCTCCTGTCAAAATGGAAATCTGACTCGTAGTTCTCTAAGATATGTATCAACCCTTCAGGTAATATCCTATTTAAAGTCTGCCTATTATCGACTGACAACATAAACATAGAATGGCGGAGTATCTGCCAAATTATCTCCTATGCTATGATCTCCATCTTTCTTATTGTCGCATTGAGGATCATCTATAAAAGTATTTATCAGTTCTGACTCAGCAAAACTGCACAATTCCTTACTATTTGATTCATATACTGGTTCAATCGAAGTATAATCATCTTTGTAATCAGGCTCATTGAGCCTCGATTCAAGAAGCATACCTGTTTTGCCAATCTTATATGACGTACAGCTCTGGCGTATCTCATTTATACGAGCAGCCGCCTTTTCTAATAGGTTGGTGAATATTGCCATATTATGTGTATTATCGATTTATGCAATTATAATTCAAACAAAACTTATTGGTTCCAATTGGCAGTATCGAACTGCATCGTTATGCGACCACCTGTGCAATCAGATATTTGTTTCAAGTCATTAGCCAGAAGTCAAACTCCTGTCATTTTACCACCGTCTTTGTTAGAGAATGTTTATTATTGTGAAATTTTGTTTTCTAGTTAAACAAGGGTCTTTTCAACTTCTCTCGGATTATCTCAGAGCAGTCCGAACCCTGATTTTTCTCGATTTTCTCTCATTTTCCCCTCAAACGCCCCTTTTGTCATCTCAACCAGTCTTTCTTAAATTAACATTTCTTTACTCTTAATGGATAAGAAATCTTAACGCTCTTGCGTATTCGGGTAAAAAGTAGTAATTTTGTATAGAAATGAGCGGAAAAGGCTCAATTTCCCGGATGTCTGATGAATGTCTGATGAAACAGGAAACGGTGTTTTCGTTTTACACTCAGTATCAGGCTGTTATGCGGAAGTTCACATTAGCTGGGAAATCTTGTTGCGGTATAGCTGAAAACGCTCAACCTCTTCGAACTCTTCTTTTTTTAGTGACGTAACGCTATGTTTCTTAAGGTGGTTCTTCAATTTTTCAAAGTCCTCAACCTTCAGCGTTTTGTTTTCGTAGTGGCGAATGATATCATCCTCCTTGAGTTCCTTCTGGGAGCTCTTAAGCACGCCCTTGATGCCATCCCTCCGAATCACCACAGCCCTTACTGCCAACTCCAGCGCAATCTGCAGTTCAGCACAAGTCAGCGTCAGCAATTCCTTGTCGATCTTGCCGTTCCCTTCCGCATCGCGCTCCAGCAAACGCCCCAGCGCCTCCTTCAAGAACAGGAACGCATTGTACGTCACCGCATCGTATATCTTCCGCTCAAAGTCAGTCATCTGGACTCGTGTCATGGACAGAGGGGACCTGTCCCCCCCGGTCCCTGGCATCGCACTTAACAACTCGTCTGGACTAGAAATCACCACTAATTCGTTCCTCTATCATATCTACAACGCGAGTAGCATATTTCTTGTTCAGTACCACTTGCATTGCTTCATCATCAGATTTGTCATTCTGGGCAAATATAACCTGGTAGCCATTATTTGCCAACCCATATACAGCATCGGTCGTATCTCCGTAAGACCGACAGGCGCACACAATGACATCACAACCCAATTCCACGAACTTCTCCAAAGAGTCAAATATACGAGAACCAGGATCGCCTTGACTCTCCAAACCTACCAGAACATCCCCAATCTTAATGGTTGCCATAATATCACCATAGTCAATATAGACATTTGCAGGATATTTGGCAGCAAGAATATTGAACACCTCTCGGATAGAAGATGTTTTCCCTTGCTCTTTAGAGCCTCTATTTGCTATTACAAGTTTCTGCATATCGATACAGCTATATTATTGCAATCTTCATCAATGTTCCGAGCATCAAATATCGCCTCATATTGTGGATTAAGTTGAATCATCGCTATTGGCAAATCTCTTCCATCTACCTTAGAATAGAAATTCGACTTACGACTGACTCTTTATTATATGTTCTACTCGCTTGCGTATAAAAGAAGACTGCTTGCGGTATGAAAACACAAATAGCATCAACATTAGGAAAATCATAACGACAACTGCCCATGGTGTCCTCAACCATCCTTTAACATTTGGAATCATGCAAATGCCAAATAGAATTAGCAAGAATAGAAACATCGCAACAAATGTGCGGAACATATTGCTTTCTGACAACAAAGTCGAAATCTTCGAATCCCTTGCTTCTGCATCAAGAAAATCCTTATATTGTGCATACTTTACTATCTTCCACTTCTTAAACCATGGTTCGATTATAACAGAGCCTACTCGACTCAAGACCATACCTGCAAAATAGCCTCCAAAAAGCATCAGCAATATATTTTTCTCCTCAATGGGCGCAATATCAAAGGCATCTACCAATACCAAGAATAGTACACCTGGGATGAGATAATTCAGTATGTTATAAGATGATAGCCTATCAAGTAAATTCTCCATGAGTCTATAGTACTAAGCATGAATAGTAACAGAAAGAACATTTTTAAAATTCGGGTCGTTACTCTCTCCAAACTCGATTTCAATATTTCCATCACTTCGAGTCGTTAAGCAATAACGTTTTTCATCCTTGCCTTTATTCTTATTATGAACATCCCAACCGCGACTCGCATTTGTATATTTTGTCTGAGCGGTTGTTGATGATTTAGATGTATCAGATATTATTGTCAAACGTGGGTTCACTTTGTCAACAAAATCCTTATAATAGCCAGTTTCGCGACCATGATGGGCCGCTACGAGAATATCCGCATCACTAACAGCGTCTGTAAAACCTGTTTGATTCATCAATTTTTCAAAAGAGGCCGTTTCATTGTCACCACATATAACAACTTTAATGCCACTCAAACAAACAATCGTTACTGGACTGAAATTATTAAAGTTTGATTTATCACAAAGCACTGTAGCATATTTAACTACTGTCATTCCATCAAAGGGAGTTTCAGTAGTTGGATCTTCATCCGAACTAATAGCGCGGCTAAACCTATCGTTAATTTCACAATACTTTTCAAACTTAGGCTTATCACAATCACGAACATCCTCCATCACCTCGTCATTTGTGATAGCAGTCGCTCTCCAAAGAACCGTAGGTGTATTATTGTCAAATTGAAGGATGTCATCTATATGGTCTAGATGTGGGTGTGTGATTATCATATAATGAATATCCTTATAGCGCAACAGTGACAAAGGGGATGTATTACCACTCTCCCAGTTGCCGGTACCCATGTCAATAACAAGGTATTTTCCATTAGGAGCCTTGATATGGATTGCCAACCCAAGTTGTACATCCCACACTTTCATAGTTGCCTGTTTTGCCATAACTGTATTTTGGGAAATCGTGTTTATTTCAGAACTGTTTCAATGTCTTCATCGACAATAAGAGCATTCAGTTCATCATCGTCATCAATAATCGGACAATTCGCACGAAAAGCACTCCACCACTTTGTTAGCGTTTCTTTAAGACTATCGTATTCATAGATATTACCATATCTCAATTCTCCTGCCAGTTTTATCCAAAACGACATCTTTTCACACAATTTATTCCAGGACTCATCATCAACCAACTTATTCAACTCTTCGGAAATTGAGTTTGGATTATATTGAGGGACATACGGTATATCATCAACAGACAATATATTATTATGAAATTCCTGCACTGAATATGCTTTGCAAAATCGAATCTCACCACCCTCATGTTTTTGGGATTCTACCCAATGACGTGCCTGAGGTGCTACCTTTTCTGAAAAAACAAATATGCTGTAAGTATCAACTGGCAATTCCGTGCCTAATAATTCCTTTGTATGCGTAACCTTGTTTTCCAGTTCATCTTTGCGTAAATTTTTAGGAGATTTAAAGTCTATTCGTAATTCAACTATCTGGAGACGATGACCACTTAACACCTTATTCTTGCAGGCGCTAATACCAATTACTGCATCAGCCGTACAACCGCGTTCTCCATGACTATGTTTACACTCATATGTATCAATATCTAAACATTCAATCTCCGGATTGAAATAGTTTTTTCCTGGGTAATCGCGTTCTGAAACAGTATTTAAGGTACTTAAACAACATTCTATCAAAGGGTGATGCCGTAGGAATTCGTTATTATAAACTACTGGTTCCATATGACTCAATTCTTGAAAGCGCTATATTGAAAGATTTAAAGATCTCACTCACATCTCCACCTAAATCCTTGTAATCATAACCATATGAGTTCTCTGAAGACTTTGCAATATAGAAATGTGTCTTATCAAGAACCTGCTCACGCTCAGCAATAGATTTTAGTGCAGCTACCATATCAGGATTATGTGTGGCAACCATAATCTTTAATCCCAGCTCTTTATGTAAAAGAACCAAGATACGAGCATACTCCACAATCCACTGAGGATGTAAATGAGCTTCAGGCTCATCAATCAACAGTAAACATTTATCACCGAGGAAGCCATTTTCCAATAGACGCTGAAGATATGTGAAAGTCTTAAATCCTGTGGCGGCCTTCTCAATTTCAATATTGACCTTACCATCATCACTTACAAATCTCAATTCTTCTTCATCAAAAGGAGAATCTACTTTAACCATTTTGGCTTCACCATGGAGAATATTTTTAATTCTACGTAGAAGTTTTTTCTCAGGAAGCCCCAATTCCTGCTTAGATTGTTGCACCAAGTTTCTCAATTCTCTCCAAAAAACATTTTCAGCATAGTCATTTGTCAATGCCATAGGAGTATCAACATAAATGGCACGTTGAAGACTAAATAGAGATGAAACTCTTCCGTCATCAATCAAATCAACATCATCCTCAAATAAATGCAAAGACTGTGGAGGATTATCATCTTCTTCATATTCATGACAAATATTCTTCATCAAACACTCAAAAGAACGTTTTTCCAAATCAACATATAACTGATCAGAAAATTTTCTTAATAGACGCAGATTTTTATCTACAAAGTTTTCTGCGACCTGATGCGAATCCATCATAGCTTCATTAGCATCGATCTTAAGGTACGCCAAAATACGATCACGGCGAACACCCGACTTTGTGTTATTCAGGAAATCTACGATTAAATCACTTAGATTATGAATAGACAGAGCAAAGTTCTCTTGACATTGCTGAATAATATCTTCATCAGAGTCCGAGGTTTTAAATTGCTTAACAGAATTATACGAAATATCGCTTATACTTCTATTTGAAGAAGTATCTCTACTCTGAATATAATAGCGCATTTCTCTTGCAGCCATTCTCTGCTGACGAATCAGTCGTTCAACTTTTTCCACGTAATCTTTAATTACGAGTCTATCAAATTGTTGAACTCCATTAACAAGATAATATAACCAACGAGATAGCGTTGATTTTCCACATCCATTTTCACCAGCCAAGATCGTAAGACCATCAACAACAATGTCCGCTGAACGGACTGCATGATAGTCTGACATCTTATATTTATAAGTACTCATAAAAGAATAGTTTACTTTTTTGCTTACAAAGATACAACTTTTCTATATAATCGTTTTAAAGCATGTAATTTTTAATATATTTTAACCGTAAAGTTCGTTTCATCGTGTCATTACAGTTTTTTGTGCATCCTTGCTGATATTAAACAGGCGTTTATTGAAAGCAACACAGATTCTGGAAGCTAATACTTTATCATCGAGCTGTATAGCGAACTTCTCCTTTATTTCGCGGACGCTTTGCATTACCCATCGTCTCAGGTGGTTGGGCTCTGCTGCTTGGTCTTTCTTTTCGTCATAAGGAAGGAACACCAATAAAGGATAGTTGTTTTCAAGACTCATTCTTTGCCCAATGAGCTTCCACCATTTTTCATCAGACTTACCTAAAGAGGTGCCATAAAGTACGATAAGATCTGCTTTACGGATAAGCGATTCGCATACTTTGTTTTTGTTATTCATGCAGGCATCGTTATACTCGGGTTTAACGAAATCTTCCATCACATCCTCATCTGTATTAAAAGATGTATTGGCAATCTGGTCGGAATCGTTCACCCCCATTACCATCATGTTGTCTAACACCCCATGTACATGTTGTATGGACTCTAACCATGTATTAGGAGCAAGTGCCTTAGCTCCACCGGAAAAATCAAACAACCATTCCAATGTAGACGTGTAATTAAATGTCATAATATTGACATCTAATCGCTTGTTTGATGCAAAACGACCTACATAATAATCATATCGGCTTTTGGGTTCTGGATCCAAGAAAGAACCCAGATTTAAGAAACTTGATGTAGACTTAAGCGAATACCCTGTGATTTTCTCGGATTCTTTCTGAAGGTATGTCTTTAGATTCGATTTAATATCTAACAAACATCTCAGAAACTCACCTTTGTTAATGCAATGGGATGAATATTGCCCCAGACCTATCTCTAAATCTGCCCAAGTCTCATATCGATGACTCTTGATATCATGCTTCATCGAATCGATTTTATAATCATCTGATGGAAGAGCAAGATAATATTTGAAGAAATCCTGATAGGACGTCTTCATATGATGGGCTATGTCTAAGCCATTACCTATGATGTACAGGATATTCATTAATTCTATTTATGCAATAAGATTCATAGATACTATTAGTCCCTCTTGAAAATATCACGAGTATACACTTTGTCGTGTACGTCGTCCAAGCAGGCATCGTAGCGATTGGCAATGATAGCCTTGCTAAGTGATTTGAATTTTTTCAAATCGTTCACCACCTGAGATCCGAAGAAGGTTGTTCCATCTTCGAGGGTTGGCTCGTAGATAATTATATTGGCTCCCTTGGCCTTGATGCGCTTCATGATGCCCTGGATGGCGCTTTGGCGGAAGTTGTCGGAGTTGCTCTTCATGGTGAGACGATAGACACCGATAGTGACGGGCTCCTTACTGCCATCGTACTGGTTATCAGTGCTGTAAGCGTACCAGCCGGCCTTACGAAGGACTTCGTCGGCAATGAAGTCCTTACGGGTGCGGTTACTCTCGACGATGGCGGTCATCATGTTCTGGGGCACATCGGCATAGTTAGCCAGGAGCTGTTTGGTGTCCTTGGGGAGGCAGTAGCCGCCATAACCAAAGCTGGGGTTGTTGTAGTGGGTGCCGATGCGGGGGTCGAGGCCCACGCCAGAGATGATAGCTTGGGAGTCGAGACCCTTGACCTCGGCATAGGTGTCGAGCTCGTTGAAGTAGCTGACACGCAGGGCAAGGTATGTATTAGCGAAGAGTTTCACGGCCTCTGCTTCCGTCATTCCCATGAACAGGGTGTCGATATTTTCTTTTATCGCACCCTGTTGAAGCAGGCTGGCGAAGGTCTTGGCCTTGGCTTCTGCCTCGGGATTGCCAATGGCGGCAATGGCGGCATTTTCCTCGTCCCACTTCTTATTTCTGTCGGCAGGCAGAACCTTGGGATAGCCCACGATGATACGAGAGGGATAGAGGTTATCGTAAAGGGCTTTGCTCTCGCGCAGGAACTCGGGGGAGAAAAGCAGATTGAACGTCTTTCCTTTCAATGCAGGGTCGGTCAGGAACTTCAAGGCGTACTTGACGTACAATGAGCGGCAATAGCCCACGGGGATGGTGCTCTTGATGACCATCACGGCATCGGGATTGACACTCAAGACGAGGTCGATGACATCCTCGATATGATGGGTGTCGAAGAAATTCTTTTGGGGGTCGTAGTTGGTGGGGGCCGCAATGACGACGAAGTCGGCATCCTTATAGGCTGAAGCGCCATCAAGGGTAGCTATTAAAGACCCTCTCCCGGCCTCTCCCTGTTGAGGGAGAGGAGTAGATGCCTCTCCTACGCAAGGAAGAATGAAGGTATCTTTTAGGTACTTTTCTATGTATTCGTCCTGAATGGGTGAGATGCGATTATTGATCTTCTCGACTTTCTCGGGAATGACATCCACGGCTGTGACGTGGTTGTGCTGTGCCAACAGAGTGGCGATACTCATACCGACATAGCCGGTGCCTGCTACTGCAATTTTCATATCTTTTGTTTTTGTTCTTACTGAAAGGTGACGTTGTATTCACCATCCCACTGGGTGTTGATGGTGATGCCCACAGAAAGGCTTTCATCGGTGGTGCCGCCTCCCCCATTGCCGCCAAAGAAGGGACCTGAGAACCTGGTGATCTGGCGTTGGGCCATGGGCACCTGGAACTGGCGCTGGTGGGCTATGATGCCGTTCTTGTCGATGGCTGTGACTTGAAGGTCGATGGTGTCTTCCTCACTGTGGAGAAAGGTATAGAGGTCGAACTCTTTGCGGTCTTTGGTGACTTCGACTTCCATGGCCTGACTGCTGTTCACACTGCCAAGGCCGGTATGGGCATCGAATGCGCCTGAGCCTCCGGTATAAAGAAAATGGAGCTTGGCAACATTCTGGGGATAGGTATCGGTGACGACAAACCGACAGAGGGAGACAATGCGCTGGGGACTGACATCAAGGGTCTGACTCTGGGTGGTTACTTCCACGGTATCGACGGCCAGAAAGGTGTCGGTATAGCCCTGGGCATTGGTGAACTGTATCTTGCCAAGGTTGGTCATCGTGGGGTTGCCATTACTGCTATGGGCCACCACTACCAACTGATAGGTGCCGGGGGTTAACAGGAAACGGGCTTGGCCATAGTCGGCATCGCCTGACTTCTGATTGATTTGCTTCACGCGCTCGCCTTCCATGTCGTAGGCGGCAAAACTGATGCGTGTGGGCATGTCCTGCTGGTTCCTGGTGAACTCGCTGAAGGGGGTCTGCTCTATCTGGAAGATGCTGACCGTGAGGTTGCTCTGCTTCTTGTCGTCTTGGTCGTCGGCTTCGTTCATCTGGGGTTTCTCGCAGGATGCGAAGAGCATCAGAAGCAGGAACAGAAGGGATGGGACAAGGCGCATGGACTATGGAGCTACTCTTCGATGGGCTGGAGCCAGACTGTGGGCACAAAGGTGATGGCTACGGCAGCCACGCCTTTGATCTCGACGACCACACGCTTGTTACTCTTGATGCGCTTGATGACGCCTTCGGCATCCTTGAAGTCGCCATCGGTGATGCGCACGCGCTTGCCGGGGGTCTTCAGATAATCGGCATTGGGGTCGAGGTAATACAGACGATCGTCCTGGACAGAGGCCACGCGGATGAAGTTGTTCATCTGGCGTTCGGGCACCGTGAGGAGATAATCGTCATCGCTATGGGAAAAGGGGTTGGTGATGTAGCGCAAAGGATGACAGGCCTTGTTGTACATCTTCAACTCGGTGATGCGCTCCTGGGAGGCATAGACAAAGATGAGATTGCGAATGGCGGGCTGAAGGTTTTCGTGGGGCTCGCCGGAGTCGTCGACCCAGCCGCGCAATCGCTGCATGGGGAGAAAGGTGCGCACGCCTAACTCATTTAAAACGTCGCGAATGGCCTCCTCACGACCATAGGTGACTCGCATGGGGTACCAAAAAATTTGCGCCCGACGGGGCGTCGGGGCATCATTGGACATCATACGAGAAAGACAAAAGGAGGGGGTCACCGCATAAGGATATTGCGGGGACGTTTAAGGGGTTAGTTTGTGAGCTTCTCATCTTATGCGCTGATTTCCAGCTACATGCATGATTTGCATATTATTACCTTAGCGGAAAAGGGCCTGTTTTCAGGTGCTTTGCCGATGCAAAGGTACAAAGAAATTTCCACATAATACAAGAAAAGTATAGAATTTTTTAAAACATCATTTGAGAGAGGGAAAAGAATGTGGGGCCAAGGCCCCTGAGAGATGGAAAAGAATTGGAAACAATGAGAAAGAATTGGGGCCAAGAATGGGAAAGAAATAATTATTGTTTTTAATTGTTGGGAAGAATTTTTTCCTATTCTTGCTTATTCTTTTCAAATCAGGAAAGAAGGGGGCCCTAAGGGCCCGAGAAGGAAAAGAATTGGAAAGAATTAGAAAAAATTGGGGCCAAGAATGGGAAAGAATTAATTATTATTTTTTATTGTTGGGAAGAATTTTTGCCTATTCTTGCTTATTCTTTTCAAATCAGGAAGGAAGGGGGCCCAAAGGGCCCGAGAAGGAAAAGAATTGGAAAGAATTAGAAAAAATTGGGGCCAAGAATGAAGTGAACCCCAAAGTTTGGACGAATTAAACAATCGAAGCAGTAAGCATCTTCCTGTATTGTACGGGCGACATGCCATTAAGCCTCAGTTTTATTCTCTCGTTATTATAATATTCCATGTATTCTACCAGGTCTTTGATGAAGGTGTCTGCTGATGTGTACTTTCCAGAATACAGCAGCTCTGACTTCATGAGACCAAAGAAATTCTCCATCATGGCGTTATCCAGACAATTTCCCTTGCGAGACATGCTTTGGATAATGCCATGTTTCTTTAGACTATTCTGGTAGGCTACGTGCTGGTAGTGCCATCCTTGGTCAGAGTGCAATACGACACCCTCAGGCAGCTTTATACGCCTGTACATCTGGTTGAGCATACCGAGTACCATTTCCATGTTTGGCTTCTCTGTGATTGAATATGCAAGAATCTCACCATCGCACATGTCAAGTATAGGTGACAGGTAAATCTTGCGTCCGCCTATCGTCATCTGGGTCACGTCTGTTGCAAGCTTCTGATAAGGTCTTTCAGCTGTAAAATCCCTGTCTATGATATTAGGCGCAGTCTTGCCAACTTCTCCTTTATAGGAGTGAAATTTCACCTTCCTCACCTCGCTCTTCAGTTCCATTTCGTCCATAAGCTTCTTGACTGTCTTGTGATTGATAGGACAGCCATCTTTACGGAGTTCCAGCGTTATACGCCTGTAGCCGTAACGACCTTTGTGCTTATGAAATACGGTGTATATCATATCTTTTACTTCCTTGTACCTGTCTTTCTTCTTGCCGTGCTTGAGGTGATAGTAGAACGTGCTACGCGCCATCTTCTTGAGCTCTAGCAGGACATCTAAGTCCGCATGCTCATTACGCCTTAGTTCTTCGATGGCTTGCGCCCAATCGCTCTGTTTTGGGTTTCTCTTTCCTCGACTAAGGCTCTCACTTTTTTTAGCAGGAGATTCTCCAGTCTTAAGCGTTCGTTCTCCTTGCGAAGACGCTCGTTCTCCTTTTCGTACTCTTCTTTTGGTAGTCGTTTAACCATATGCTCACCAGTTTGGAAATGCCTGGATCGTCGAGATTCCAGTGCTTCAAATCCATTTCGCTCAACCAATTTAACCCAATTGCCAATTATCGAGCTTGACAATTGATATTTGGCTGAAAGCTGGAACAAAGTTAATTCACTTTCCTGATAATCACGAACTATTTTGCATTTTTCTTCATATGAAAGCCTCTTTTTCTTCTTCGGCTTTAATTTTAGACCTTCAATGCCAAGGAGTTTGTAACTCTCTATCCACTCATATAGAATATGATGGCCTAAGTGGAGTCTACGGGACACAGAACGGGCTGACTCGCCTTGGAACACAAACCCAATTGCGGACATCTTTTCTTCTAAACTAAATTCTTTTTTCATTTGAACCTTTCTGTTGTGTCCAACTTTCTGGGTTCACTTCAGAATGGGAAAGAATTAATTATTATTTTTTATTGTTGGGAAGAATTTTTGCCTATTCTTGCTTATTCTTTTCAAATCAGGAAGGAAGGGGGCCCAAAGGGCCCGAGATGGAAAAGAATTGGAAAAAATGAGAAAGAATTAAGGCCAAGAATGGGAAAGAAATAATTATTATTTTTTATTGTTGGGAAGAATTTTTGCCTATTCTTGCTTATTCTTTTCTAATCAGGAAAGAAGGGGGGCCAAAGGGCCCGAGGAGGATGGAAAACAATTAGAAAGAATTAGAAAGAATTGGGGTCAAGAATTAGAAAAAATAAAAAAATAAAATTAAAAAAGCGGGACCTAAGGCCCCGCTGTGTGCATGTGTGTATTGTGTATAAGGTGACTAGTAGGTGATGTCGATGACGGGGCGAAGAGGTATTACGCTTCCGAAAGAAGGATTCTGTTCGTAATCGAATTCACCTGCCTTATTTAAGCCATAACGAATCCAGCCCAATGACTCTCCAATCATGCAAGCACATAGCACATATTTTGTGCTCAATGTGATAACTGAGGGATCTTGAACATATATTAAGGCCTCATCGATGGTTGGCACACGCCAACTGTCACAGGTAAGACCAGAGGGCTTCTCGAGTTTCGCTATAGCTGATTTTACAACCCTCAACCAACCCTCATTATTTGCATCGTTTTTAGCAGGCTCACTATACGTCAAATTATCCCTTGACAATAGAACAGCCTTATGATTGGTTTGATCTACTGATACGACATAGTAGTCGTGGTAGAACCGGCCCGGGACGGGAGTGACGGTGGGGTCGGAAGGGTTCGAATTATTATTGTCTGTGGGGGTGTCGAAGCCGAAGGTGATGGTGATGTTTTCACCCCACTTTTCTGAAAGAAGGACACCAGTGAGGGATACGCCTTGGTGGCCTTCGTAGGTGCCAGAGAGAATGACATGGTGATTGGCCTCAAGGGGTTGGTTGGTGGAGTATGAGTAACTCTGGGTGCCTTCGGAGGTAGTGAAGGAAATGGTGATAGTGGGAGTGTCTTTCGAGGGAAAGAGATAGGTTTTGGGTTCCGATTGCCAAAGGCCATCATCATCGCCTTTTTTCAGTTCGACAGTGCAGGACTTGGAACCAGAATAGGTTTCGGAGAGGGTGACACCGCTGTAGAGGGGAGAGAGGGTAACCTCGACGCTGGTGACGTCGGTGGGGACGTTGTTGATTTGAACCTGACTGAGGCATAGGACTTGGCGTTTGAGGTCGAGGGTGAGTTTGTTGGTGGCCTTGCGCTTGAGCTCGATGTTGGCTTTTTTCAGTAGGAGATCTCCCAGGGTTTTGCCTTCGGCACAGGTGATAATACTGGTGGGAGTAGCTTCTTCCTGGGTGGGGAGGACATAACGATCCAAATCGTCGGCACCAACGGCATAAAGGGTGTAGGCTCCGATGGGGAGTTCCGTTGAAAAAGTGCCTTCTTCTGCGGTTGTCGATAGAACCTCTACGCATTGATTTTGGGCATTAAAGACATACACACGACCTTGCGCCACGGCCTGCAATTGGCCATCGTCATCCACGGCACGGGTGGTGATACTGAGGCGGGAGGTTAACAACGATGTTTGTCCGTCATTTTCGCTGTTGTCCAGCAGCAATTCTTTCTCACAAGAGACAATGGTCATCATGAGGAGGATGACCCAGATAATTTTTTTCATGCTGTGTTTACGTTGATAGTAATTTAATTAAATAGTGGAGCTGGAGGGAGTCGAACCCTCGTCCGCACAAGGAAACCATACGCTTTCTACACGCTTATCTTGGACTTCGTTTTCGTGCAATGGCAAGACCCAAGCCACCAACCACTGCCTTATCTCCTAAATTTTCACCTGACAGTCGGAGCGCCCGACAGGCTATTTCCGATTTACCTGCGTTGCTTGACCCTCGGATTCGGAACAACATCCTTGGAGCAACGTCCCGTTCCCTCACCTTGTAAGGGAATTAAGCCGTTAATCTACTGTACTTCGATTAGGCAGCGAGAGCATACTCATTGTTGCCAATTAATTTTCCGACAGAAGAGATTAGGGAGCCTCCCATCGACCAGCTCCGCGTGCTTACGTACCATTTCATCTTGCCGTCAAATCCAGTCAACCCCAGATTGAATGACCAGGCAAAATGCCGGTATTGCGGCGCAAAGGTACAAAAAATTTATGAAACACCCAATTATTTTAAGATTTTGTTGTACCTTTGCAATAATTTTGCGGAAACGCAGTTATATATAAGGTGAGAAGGCAACGAATCGCCATTAAAATCGGTACTTAAATAACGAACTAAAATATAGATCTATAAATATGAGAAAAGTTTTCTTCCTCTTGGGGATGTTCTTTCTGACTTGTATGACCATCTCGGCACAGTCGACTCTGACTGACGAGCAGGTCATTAAGTTTGTTATGAAAGAACAAAAGGCTGGTTCTACACAGCAGGAGATTGCAGTGAAACTGGTGCAGAAGGGTGTGACCACCGACCAGATTAAACGTGTACAGAAAAAGGTGGAGCGCCTGAAGAACAATGAGGGCCTGGGCACCGTGAACGACAAGACACTGGGCACGGACAAACGCCAGCGTAAGGCTAATGGCGACCCGAAGAAGGACAACAACTCGACGCAGAAACTGAAGGATAAGAGTCCGAGGCGCATCGTGTCGCTGGACGATGAGGAGGAACAGGAGGAGACTGAGGATTACAAGGCCGGACTGCTGAAGAAGGACATGGATGAATTTATGCCCGACTCGTTTGACCTGTATGACCGCAAGGTGATTCAGGACTACCTGAAGGCGAAGGATGAATATGAGAAGAAGGCTCAGAAGAAGATCTTCGGTCATGACCTGTTTCAGAAGGAGGACCTGACGTTTGAGCCGCCTATGAACGTGGCCACGCCCCAGAACTATGTGCTGGGTCCTGGCGATGTGGTGTTTATTGACATCTATGGAGCTTCGCAGAAGAGTGTGGAGGCTACGATCACGCCTGATGGTCAGGCCATGGTGGAGGACTTTGGTCCTATTCAGATTGGTGGATTGACAGTGGCGCAGGCCAGTCAGCGTGTAAAGGCGCAACTGAAAACGCGCTATAGCAGTTCACAGATTATGTTCTCGGTGGGTCAGACACGCACCATCACGGTGAACGTGATGGGTGAGGTGACGACCCCTGGCTCTTATACGCTATCGGCTTTTGCCACGGTGTTTCATGCATTGTATATGGCTGGTGGTCCCAACGAGATTGGTACGTTGCGAAACATCAAGGTGTATCGCAACAACCGACTGATTTCTACGGTGGATGTGTATGACTATATCCTGAATGGTAACCTGAAGGGTAATGTGCGTCTGGCGGACAATGATGTGATCACGGTGGGCACATACGACTGCTTGGTGAGTGCCAACGGTAAGGTGAAGCGCCCGATGTACTACGAAATGAAGCGCAACGAGAGCATGAAGTCGCTGATTAACTATGCGGGCGACTTTGCCAGTGATGCGTATCGTAAGTCGGTACGTGTGATCCGTAAGATGGGCTCGCAGATGAGTGTATTCAACGTGAATGAGTTTGACATGAGCTCGTTTAAGATTGCTGATGGCGACTCGGTATTGGTGGACTCGATCCTGAACCGCTATGAGAATATGGTGGAGGTGAAGGGTGCTGTGTTCCGTCCGGGCATGTATCAGCTGGGTGGACAGATTAACAGTGTGAAGACCTTGATGGAGAACTGTGAGGGTGTGACGGAGGAGGCGTTTACGGCCCATGCTGTGATGCACCGCATGAAGAAGGACCGCACCCTGGAGGTGGTTCCCGTGGACTTGGCTGGCATCATGGATGGCTCGGCCAGTGACATCATGCTGCAGAACGAGGATGTGCTGTTTGTGCCCACACGACAGGATGTGCAGGAGGAACAGACGATCACGATTCATGGTGAGGTGCAGTATCCGGGTGTGTATCGCTATGCGGATAATGAGACGCTGGAGGACTTTGTATTGCAGGCTGGCGGACTGAAGGAGACTGCTGCCATGGTGAATGTGTTTGTGTCGCGCAGAATCATCAACCCGAAGGCTACGGAGACTGACTCGATCCTGGGTCATTCGTTCAGCTTTGCCTTGAAGGATGGGTTTGTGATTGACGGGGAACCGGGCTTCCACCTGCAACCGTTCGACGAGGTGTTTGTGCGTAAGAGTCCTGGTTATAAGATTCAGCAGAACGTGACGGTGGAGGGCGAGGTGCAATTCAGTGGTGACTACTCGCTGACGAAGCAGAACGAGCGCTTGAGTGACTTGATTAAAAAGGCTGGTGGCGTGACATCGATTGCCTATGTGGCTGGTGCCCGCCTGGAGCGTAAGATGAATGAGGCTGAGCGCATTCGCTATGAGGAATCGGTAAAGATGCAGCAACAGCAGAACGAGGCTGCGATGATGGAGCAGGCCTTGAAGAGTGGCCGCTCGGTGAGTGAGATGAAGGCTGCCAACCAGACAGCTCAGGAGAAGCTGAAGGTGCCTGAGACTTACTTCGTGGGCATCGAGCTGGACAAGGCTCTGGAAAAACCTGGCAGTGATGCTGACATCGTGCTGCGTGAGGGTGACCGACTGGTGGTGCCTGGACTGACAAGTACGGTGAAGATTAGTGGTGAGGTGATGTATCCCAACACGGTGGGCTTTGCGGCTGGCAAAAAGGCAAAATACTATATCAATCAGGCTGGTGGCTACAGTGCCAAGGCAAAGAAAAAGCGCACCTACATTATTTATATGAATGGTGATGTGGCTAAGGTGACGGGTCGCACCAAGGTGCGCCCTGGCTGCGAGATTGTGGTGCCCCAGAAGTCGATCAACAAGATGACTACGGCTGAGACCGTGACCCTGGGCTCTGGTATCGCCTCTATCGCCACCATGATTGCTACGCTTGCGAATATTCTGACGAAGTAAGAGGGATGATGTAAGATGGAAGATGGAAGAAGTAAGATGTAAGATGTAAGATGAAAGATATGGAGAACAAGAAGAAACTGAATATAGATATTCGTAAGATTTTCAATACCTGCATGAGCCGGAAATGGCTATTCTTCAAGGTATGGGGCATCACGTTTGTACTGGCTTGTGTATGGATATTTCCACAGCCTCGCTATTACACGGCTGAGGTGTCTATAGCCCCTGAAGGTTCGAACAACGAGGATGTGGGTAGTCTGGCCTCTCTGGCTTCGAGTTTTGGCGTGAGCCTTGGCAATGGCTCGGGTGATGCCATCTATCCGCAACTGTATCCTGACTTGTTCTCGTCGACACAGTTTATGGTGAACCTGATGGACATCCGGGTGAAGACCCTGGATGGTGAGGTGGAGACGGATTACTTCACTTACCTGAAGGAGCACCAGAAGCAGAATGTGCTGACTGCTCCTTTCCGATGGGTGGGTGATCAGGTGAAGTCGCTGTTTAAGAAGGAGGACAATCGTATTCCAGGAAAGGATGGACAACGTTTCAATCCGTTCCAATTGTCGAAAAAAGACTCGGAGATTTTCAGCAAGGCCATGGACAACATTGTGTGTACATACAGCCGTACCACAGATGTGGTGACCATCAACGTGACGGATCAGGATGCACTGGTGTGTGCTCTGATGGCTGATAGCGTGAAGGCTCATCTACAGGAATATATCACGGACTACAGAACGAAGAAATCGCGCATTGACTATGAGCACTATAAGACGCTGACCAACGAGGCTCGACAGGCCTATGACAAGGCGCGCATTGCCTATGCTTCGTATGCTGACTCGCATCAGGAGGTGTATCTGCTGAGTGCCAAGACGAAGATGGATGACTTGGAGAACGAGATGCAACTGAAGTACAACATCTATACGGCCATGAACACCCGACTGGAGGCTGCTCAGGCTAAGGTGCAGGAGAACACGCCTGTGTTCACCACACTGACCAACGCCACGGTTCCCGTGAAGCCTGCTGGCCCCAAGCGCATGATCTTCGTGGCTGCTATGCTGTTCTTGGCTACCTGCGGAACCGTCGTACATATCTTCCGCAAAGAGTTGAAGGAGTGGTTCTGAACGCGTGTAGTCTATGACGGTCTTCTATCTGATATTCATAGGACTAACCATCTATTTCTCTATCCGCTATGATGGGATAGAGGAATATGACTCGCACAAAGTGCACAGGATGTGGCTGATGTGCGGCTACTTGGTTTGTCTGTCGGGATTCAGCTATGGACTGGGGGCTGACAAGTTTACGTATATGGAGGAGTTTGAATACTACTCGAAGGACTTGTCGGAAACGGGTGACTTCATCCTGAAGGGACTGATGATCAGAGGACAGATGCCTTTTTGGACTATTCTGAACATGGTGTGCAAAACGGTGTTTGACTCGTTCTATGCCGTACAGTTTCTGGAAAGTATGGCTATTAATATCGCAGTGTGCTATTTCGTGATGAAATACACACACCGGTATTTTATTTTTCTGCTGATCTACTTCCTATCATTACAATATTTTATTTTCAATACGGAGGTGATGCGTGAGGGTTTTGCGCTGGCCTTGGTATTGGTGGGCATGAAGTTCTGGATGGACGGAAAGAGATGGGTGTTCTTCGTGATGCTGCTCTTGGCGCTGATGTTCCACCTCTCGGCTGCCATCGCCATTCTCTTTCCTTTCGCTTTCATCAGAATATCATGGAAGACACTGCTCTACGCGTTTCTGGCGGCTGCTATGGTGTGGCTCATCAGTGACGTGATTCTGGGACGACTGATACTGGCTGTTCTGGGTGGCTCTGAAGCTATGTCGACCAAGGTGATGTACTACTCGCTGCAGGCTACTTCGGTATTTGGATTCATCCGTCATGCTGCCAGATATTTGGTATTCCCGTTTGTCATCATGTATACGTCGGTGCAGTTTGAGCCTTCTGAGGAGCTGAAGAGGTGTAAGGAGCGGTTCACGGCTTATATGTGTATGCTGGCCATCTTCGCCAGTGCCATCCCTGGATTTATGCGTTTCTACAACTATGCGTATATCCTGTATTTCATTGCCTTTGCCGACTTTATCTTCTTGCTATTCCGTGTGAAGGAGCACCTCATCATCCGACTGGCCACCTTGGCGGGTAGTTTGTTCTTTGTGCTGGACTTATATACGGGACACTACAAAATAACCAACACGTATTTTTATGAGTTCTTCTACCCCTACACCTGTGTGCTGAACGAGGATGCGAACGTGGAGTTCCGTCCCATTGCGCACCAGGAGGCTACGATGCTGAAGGTGGAGGATAAGAGCATTCGAAACATTGAATAACAAAAGGGATATGGTTAATAAGAGAGACACCAAAAGATCTAAACTCCTGATAAGCAATGTGGCTGCCTCATTCGTGGTGAAGGGGTGGTCTGCCTTCATTGTGCTATGGATGGTGCCTCTCACCCTGACGTGTCTTGGCTCGTATAAGAATGGAGTGTGGCTCACCATCAGCAGCATCCTGGTGTGGATTGACCAGATGGATATTGGTTTGGGCAACGGACTCAGAAATAAGTTGGCCATCCACATGGCGCATCAGCAATACGAGGAGGCGCGACAGATTGTGAGTTCTACACTGGCTATGCTCATCTGTATCGTGGTTCCGCTGCTTCTGATTCTGTGGGCATTGATTGCCTATGGGGATGTGTATGGCATGCTCAACGTGGATCCGGAGTTGATTCCGGAACTGCGTACGGCTCTGACGGCTGCAGTGACTTTGGTATGCATGACGTTTGTGCTGAAGTTTATTGGCAATGTGTATATGGGCATGCAACTGCCGGCTGTGAGTAACCTGCTGCTAGCTTTGGGACAGACGGTGGCGTTGATTCTTACTGCCCTACTCTACTACACCGACCAAGCTTCGTTCACGGCCATCGTCATTGCTAACACGGCTGCACCACTGCTGGTTTATCTGATAGCCTATCCCTATACGTTCTTCAAGCAGTTTCCCATGCTCAGACCTTCGCTGAAATGGGTGAAGATGGGTGCTGCCATGGAACTGGGCAACCTTGGCGTAAAGTTTTTCTGGCTACAGGTGGCTGCCCTGATTCAGTTTGCCACGGCCAACATCCTGATATCACGCTTCTTCACACCCGAGATGGTGACACCTTATCAGATTGCCTATCGCTATGTGAGTATTGTGATGATTGCCTTTACGGTGATTTGCATGCCTTTCTGGAATGCTACAACGGATGCTTATGAACGGGGGGACATGGACTGGATTAGGCGCTCGAGCAGAAGGATGAACTGGATGACGATGATGATCTTAGGTCTGCTGGTGCTGATGGTCATCATCTCGCCATGGGTCTACGACATCTGGATTGGTGATCGTTGTGAGGTGCCTATGGGCATGACTGCCATGATGGCGCTCTACATTTTCCTGATGGTGCTGAGTCTGAGATACTCTTACTTCCTGAATGGTGTAGGAGCATTGAGACTGCAACTCTATATGACCGTGATGACGGTGGTGTTCATTCCTCTGGCATGGCTGGTGAGCAGAGAGACACACAACATTCTGTGTTTCATGGGTGTGATGTGTTTCTGCATTGCACCGAGTATTGTGGTGAACATGCTGCAGTTTAACAAAATTCTGAAAGGCAGGGCCACTGGCTGGTGGAGAATAAAATAAGGAGAGGCCAACATGAAGAATATGAAGTTTCTGGGACTTGTAACGCTCTATCATCCGAATATACAGGTGGCTACGGATAACATCAAACGTTATCTGGAGTACTTGGACCAGCTCATCATCTGGGACAACTCGCCCCTGAAGGACAAGGTGAAGGAACAGGTGATGGCAATCCTGACTGATGATGCTGACAGAATTGTTTGGCAGGGAAATGGAGAGAACAGATGCATTGCATCAGCAGTGAACTTTGCCTGGCACCATGCACAGGAGAATGGATTCGACATGCTGCTGATTATGGACCAGGACAGTGAGTGGCAGAACTTTGCTGACTACAAAAAAATGATTGAGGAACACTGGCGCATGGGACACGAATGGGTGTTTACGCCTTATTTTGCCGGTCAACCGAAACCTGCTGAACCAGTGGAGGTGCTTCGTCTGTTCATCAACTCGGGCACGGTGATTCCCATCAAGGTTCTTCAGGACATTGGAGGGGCTGACGAGCTGATGCCTCTGGATGCGCTGGACCACGATATGGCCATCAGAATTCAGAAGAAGGGTTATCGCATTGTGAAACTGGCGGACGCCATACTTAGTCATACGATTGGGGCACCTACGTTCTCGAAACATTTGCACCTGAAGACGAGTAACCACAACGCACAACGCACCTACTCGATGGCTCGAAGTCATATGATTTGCCTCAGGAAGCATCACGACTGGCTGACCTTTCAGGAGAAATGGATGATCATCAAGCGCTATTACTTGCGCCGACTAGTTCTCATCGTCCTGGACGAGGAGGATAAATGGAACCGCATCAAGATGCTGATTAAAGGAACGATTGAGGGACTAAGAACGCCCATCTGAAGGATATGAAGGAGCAAACGATTGCCATCTTGATGGCTACCTATAACGGGGAAAGGTTTCTCAGGGAGCAACTGGACTCGATCATGGTGCAGACGTGTCATGACTGGCACTTGTATGTCCATGATGATGGGTCAACAGATGCAACCATGGATATCCTCAAGGACTATGCCGGCCGTTTCCCCCAGCAGATTTCTTTGCTGGACTATGCGTCTCAGGGGGGCGCCTGCCGCAACTTCCTCAGCATGATGGAACGGGTGGATGCACCCTATTATATGTTTTGCGACCAGGATGATGTATGGGTATCTGAAAAGGTGGAAATTTCGCTGAAAGAGATGCAAGCATTAGAGGCCTCTCTGCAGGGGAAGGGCATTGTGGTGTTCTCGGACTTGTGCATCGTTGACGAGCATCTGAAGATGACGTATGAGTCGATGTGGCTACATACGGGTGTCTATCCGCAGTACCTCAGGACCTTTGATGATTTTGGAGGCCACACAGCCAATGTCACAGGCAGTACAATGCTGTTTAACAAGCAGGCAAAGCTTTGCTGCAGATATGACGCGAAAAAGGCTATTATGCACGACTGCTGGGTTTGTTTATGCACTCTGAAGGAGGGGGGACTGATTCATGGAATCAACCAGAAACTGGTGCTGTATAGGCAACATGGGAACAACTGTCTGGGTTCGGGTGATACGGAAGCAAAGGCCGTGAACTGGACTTACCGTTTGAGACATCTAACCAAGGTAATCAGGAGTAACCGCAACTACTATGCAATGCTGGCATCACTGGGGTATGGCTCCATCATCAAATATATCAAATTTAAACTGAAATATAAAAAGCGCATCAAACTGGGGCGCTATTAATGCATATGCAGGAAAAAGACATTAAACGTGTATTGGTTCTCTTGTCGTCGTATCAGGGAGAGAGATATATTGCTGAACAGCTGGACAGTCTGCTCGGTCAGTCATATCAGGCCTTGGATATTGTTGTGCGAGATGACTGCTCTACCGACGCAACACGGAGTATCTTACATGACTATGAACAGAAATCTGGGCGCATCACGGTGATTGAAGGTGATAACGTGGGGTGTGCCAGGAGTTTCTGGCTCTTGCTGCAATATGCGAAGGCACATCTGGAGGACTATGCTTACTTTGCTTTCTGCGATCAGGATGATTATTGGCTGGAAGACAAAGTGAGCAGGGCTGTAGCGCAACTGGAACAGGCTCAGGAGGAGGGACCTTGTCTGTACTGTTCGAACCTGACATACACGGATGCAGAGTTGCACACGCTGGGACTGAAACGCCAGGGACTGCCTGAGACGACGAATAAGGCGAAATCACTGGTTGAGAGCTTTGCCACAGGATGCACCATGGTGTTCAACAGGGCGTTACTGCAGGTGGCTACATCGTATGACGTCCAGCGATTGCACCTGCACGACCTGTGGCTGTTTCACTCGTGTATGTTTCTGGGAAAGATTATCTATGACCCGCAGCCATACATACTGTACAGACAGCACCGGAATAACGAAATCGGAGCGAAATCAACGTTCATCCAGCGTCTTCACAGTAAGATGAAGTCGTTCAAGACACTCAAGACGCAACACTTCAGGGAGATTGAGGCTCAGGAACTATTGAAGGCCTACGACACACTGCTCTCTGTGGACGACAGAAAGCTCATCTCGTTTGTGGCAACCTACAGACAGCATTGGTGGCTCAGACTCTCGTGGCTCTTGGGACTGCCTCACGCACCCAAAGGTATCAGGATGACCCGGGCCACAGATCAGTTTTTCTTAATGATTAGAATTCTCATCGGAAAAGTATAAAGCATGAAACAAGTATCCATATACCTTCAGAACGCTCACCTCACACCGTCAAGCTACTACAGGTTGACGCAATATTTCCTAGGCAGTGGTGCCAGACTGCACTCGGCTCTGCCCAATGGTGTCTATACATGGTGGCACAGTAGGAGCAAAAAGGGAAAGCTTTTGATGAAGGTGTTCCTGTATCTCTTCTATGTGGTGAGAACACTGGTTTCTTTGTTTCACGATGTGATGACACTCCATGGGGGAACGGTGATTATATCGAAGGTGGTGGTGCCTCATCACTTGCCTTTGTTGCATCGTTGCCTCATCAAAATACTAAGCAGGAGGAACCAACTGATATGGGACTTTGACGATAACATGCTCGAGACAAGGACCATCTCGAAGGCTGACTTCAACTTCATGGCACGAACGAGTCATAAGATTGTGGTGACGAACAGCTTTTTGATGTCATTGGTTGAGCCATGCTATCAGGAGAAGGTGACACTGCTCCCTACCACGGATGGGGATATGCTGACACTTGATGCTGCCATGATCCTGGCACGCAGAAAGGCTTTGTTTGAGCAAGAAATCAGGTTGGTTTGGGTGGCCACTGCCAATGGATTGGCGTATCTGAGTGCTATCATCAGTGATTTGGAGGTGACTGCTCGCGCCATCCGGAAGGAATGGGGCAAGAGGCTCTGTCTGCATGTGGTGTGCAACAAACCGCTGGAGATGGTATCGGAAGACCTGGAGATTGTGAACATTCCATGGGACAGGGAGAAGGCTAAGGAGGAGTTGGGTGAAGCTCACATCGGATTGATGCCACTACCTGACACGCCCTTCACCCGAGGTAAAGGGGCTTTTAAGTTGATTCAATATCTTTCTGCCAGCATGCCCGTTGTGGCCTCGCAGGTTGGATTCAACAAGGAGGTGGTGACCAAGGAGGTGGGCCATCTTATTCAGGAAGGCAACACAACCTTCTCATGGAAGGAGGCTATCATGGACCTAGCAAAGGACTGGGACAGTTATATAAAAAGGTGTGAGAAAGCGAAGGCTCATTACGACCAGCACTATTCGTTTGAGGGTAATAAGACGTTTTGGATGAAGATGGTGCAGAGTCCTACGAAACTTTATATGGTGGTGAACGAGGATCGCTTCTTCTTATCGCACCGCAAGGACATTGCCATCGAGGCCGTAAAGAACGGGTATGAGGTGTGCATTATCTGTAAGGACACTGGCAGGAAACAGGAGGTGCTGGACTTGGGACTTCCCATGATTGAACTGCCCATCAACCCTACTGGCAGTAATATCTTTGAGGAACTGAAGACATTCCGTTTCTTACTGAATTTATACAGGAAGGATCGCCCGGACATTGTGCATCATGTGGGTATTAAAAACATCCTCTGGGGTGGACTGGCTGCTCGACTGACACGCATCAAGGGAGTGGTGAATGCTGTGAGTGGACTGGGGGTGTTGTTTTCGGGCGAGCACTTTGGACTGATGACAAGGTGTGTGATGATGGTGATGCGCTTTTCAAGTAACAGAGAAAACGTGAAACAGATTTTCCAGAACAGTGAGGACCGTGAACTGTTCGTAAAGCATGGCATTGCCAAGGACGAGCAGTGTGAATTCATCAAAGGCTCTGGCGTGGATCTGACAAAGTTTGTGTATACGCCTGAACCGGATACGCAACCCATCAAGGTTATCCTGACGGCTCGCATGGTGAAGGAGAAAGGTATCTGCACACTCATTGAGGCTGCCGAGATGCTGCGCAGCGAGATGGAGGGAAAGGTGCAGTTCCTGCTCTGTGGCTGTTTGTCGAACAACCCTGAGGGTATTCAGGAGGAGGAACTGAGACAATGGTGTGATGGCAGTTATATCCAGTGGCTGGGTCATCGCAATGACATCATGGAACTGCTGATGGCCTCGCATATCGTGGTTTTGCCCAGTTATTACAGGGAGGGTGTGCCGCGCTCGCTCATCGAGGCTTGTGCCATTGGCAGACCCATCGTGACGACATTATCGATTGGTTGTAAGGACACAGTGGATGATGGCAAGAATGGCTTTCTGATTATGCCGAAAGATGCTAAGTCGCTGGCTGACAAGCTCATCACGCTCATCAACAACCCGCAGCTGAGAAAGGAAATGGGACTGCAAGGCAGGAAAAAAGCTGAGGAGGAATTCTCAGTTGTCCAAGTGGTGAAAAAGCACATGGAGATTTACGCGCAATTAATAGCAAAAAAATAATCGTTTTTTTTAGTCTGAGAATGCAATATATGAGCGTTTTTTCGGTTATATAGTAAACGAAACTTTATGATTGAAAATTATACCCTCTATCTTCTCATTGCATTCTTTGCCAGTGCGCTCTGCGGATTAGCATTCATCCCGTTGACTTTAAACTTCTGTAAGCAGAAAGGCTTATATGATTTACCCAACAGCAGAAAGATTCATAAAAGTGCTGTTCCCCGACTGGGAGGTATCAGTTTTATGCCGAGTATGCTTCTAGCAACCATCGTTGCTATCGTTGTTTATAATCACGAGGGAAATGATCAGCAGGTGACCTTCAGCCTTTGGTCGGTGGCATTCTTCTTCAGTCTGCTGCTGATCTATGGTGTTGGCATCGTTGACGATGTTGTGGGACTGGGGGCCAGAACGAAGTTCTCGATACAGGTAATTGCTGCAGCGGTGCTGCCGCTCTCGGGCTTATACATCAACAACCTTTATGGGTTCATGGGGATTCATGAGATTTCTGCCGGTGTGGGCAGTGTGCTCACGGTGTTTATCATCGTGTTCATCTGTAATGCCGTTAACCTGATTGATGGTATTGATGGTCTGTCGGCTGGGGTTTCGTTGGTGGCGCTGACGGGCTTTATGATTTGTTTCCTGAACGAGGGCATCATCGTTTATAGTATTCTAATTGCAGGACTGATTGGCATCCTGGTGCCTTTCTTGTATTACAACATCTTTGGCAGTCAGGAGAAGAACAGAAAGATTTTCATGGGCGATTCGGGCAGTTTGACGCTGGGCTTCATCCTGGGCTTCCTGTTCGTGAAGTTTTCGATGGATAACCCTCACGTGAAGCACTTCAACCTGGAGTCGATGATGCTGGCCTACACGTTGCTCATCGTGCCTTCATTCGATGTGGTACGTGTGTCGCTGGTGAGACTAAAGCATAAGGCGCACGTGTTCAAGGCCGACAAGAACCATATTCACCATAAGCTGATGAGGACAGGACTGGGACAGCATTGTGCGCTGATATTCATCCTGGCACTCACGCTGTGCTTCATCCTGATGAACCTGACGCTATGGCATATCTTCAACGTGAGAATGGGCTATATTGTGTTCACAAACATCGTCGTCTGGATCTTGGTGAACTTCGGAATCAACAAAGTGATTGAGAGTAAGGGACAAAAGGTTTATATTTCATGTCAGCAGTAACCATGGCAAAACGTTTGTTCGACATTACATTCTCTATCATAGGGCTTTTAATCTTCTCGCCCTTATATCTGATTATTTTCCTGGGTATCAAACTGAGTTGCGAGGGACCTGTTATCTTTAAGCAGGAACGTATTGGCAAGAACGGGAAACCGTTTTATATCTATAAGTTCCGCACGATGATTGTGAACAACGAGTTGGATGGTATTCCGCAGTTGGCTGAGCCGAACGACCAGCGTCTGACAAAGTTTGGAAAGTTCCTGAGATCACATCACCTGGACGAGTTGCCACAATTGTGGAACGTGTTGATAGGCGACATGTCGTTTATTGGCTATCGCCCAGAACGCAAATACTTCATCGACCAGATTATGGAGCATGACCCGCGCTATGTGGAACTCTATCAGATGCGCCCAGGCATCACGTCGTATGCCACACTCTATAATGGCTATACCGACACGATGGAGAAGATGCTGAGAAGACTGGAACTGGACCTGTATTACATGGAACACCAGTCGTGGGAACTGGACCTGAGCATCATCTTCAAGACGTTCACCAAGATTGCTTTTGGAAAGAAAATATAAATGTGAGTCTATGAATAACAAGCCTATTTCCTTGACTATTGCCTGTGTGCTGTGCGCCATGACATTACACGCACAGGACTCAACCAAGACGCACATCTCGTATGACCTGACAACAGAGGTAGCAATGGGTACTGGTGACTATACGGCCTATCAATTGGTGACCAACCGTCACCATGTGCTAGGCACCAGGGCCAACACGGGTTATACGCGTGGTGCCATCACCATTGAGCATCAGATAAACAAGGACTGGACGCTCTCGGGTGCTGTGGATGTGATTGGTTCGGTGCATGCTGACCATAAGGCGTATCTGCAGCAGTGCTACGCGAACCTGTCGTGGAAGGACTTCTTCCTGGAGGCTGGTGCGCGTGAGCTGAAGCCTGTGATTCGTGATGAGGACCTGTCGATTGGCTCGTTTGCCAAGGGCACGAACGCCAAACCGATTCCTCAGATTCACATAGGTACAAATGGCTACTGGACAGTGCCTTTCACCAATGGTTGGTTGGAGGTGAACTTCGACGGTGGCTATGGTAAATTCTTGGATGGCGACTATCGAAAGACCAGATACTATGAACAGCCTGACATCAACAGGGGATATGCATCGGATATCCTATATCACCAGAAACATTTCTATTTCAGAACGAACCCCAATAAGCGTTTCTTCTTTGTGGGTGGCATTGAACATGTGGTGCAGTTTGGAGGCACAATTATGTATCACGACGAGAAGAACAACCTGAGGACGAAAAACAAGGATACGAGTTTGAAGGCTTTCCTGGATGTGATCCTGCCGCTGGGCGACAAGAACTATTATCAGGATGATGCGCATGAGGACTGGATATTTGGTAACCACTTGGGGGAGATGACCGTACAATTGGGATGGAACATCAACAAGAACCACTTACTGCAAATCTATCTGGACGACCCCTTTGAGGATGGCTCGGGCATGCGCAAGAGTAATGGGTGTGATGGTACCTGGGGCTTGCAATACGACAACAGAACTGCTGGGGTGCAATATGTGAGAAAGGCTGTGGTGGAGTATTTCCAGACTACCAACCAATGTGGACCGCTGCACTTTGACGGTGGTGACTATCCTGAGCCTATCCGCAGTCAGATAAAAGATGTGGTGGTGGGTGCTGATGAGTATTACAACCACACGCGCTATGACAGTTATTCGCACTATGGCATGACGCCTGGTATTGCCCTAATCACCTCTCCTATATATAACAAGGATGGCTTTACGGCTTTTAGCGACAACCGTGTGAAGGCTTGGCACATGGGTATCAGTGGTGAAATCACCGACCGACTGAGCTATCTGGCCAAGGGCTCGTATCGCGAGGGATGGGGTACTTACAGTTTGCCACTTGCCGACAAACACCACTCGTTTGACATGATGCTGCAAGGCATCTACACCATGGGCCCGTGGCAGTTCTCGGGTGCCTTTGGCTTCGACAAGGGCAACATCTATGGTGATTGCTCTACGTTTAACATTAAAATTAATTATCATGCAAAAATTCTATAAGTATATACTTTTTTTCTTATTTATCTTTTTATCTCTCTCGTGTCAGGAAGGCAGGGAAGCAGGTGACCTTCTGGGACAATGGCGTATGCGTGGGTCTGACGTGAAGTATGTAAGCTTCTCGGGCTCTGTGGTTCTGTTCCGCTATATCCATAAAGGTGAGGTATTTGGGAAGTTCCAGCACCAGGGTGACAGTCTGTTTATCCAATGTTCCTCTATCAACAGTCTGGCAAAGGACACTTGTATTGTGGAGGACTCTTTCGAACTCAAGCCTTTCACGGATATCCGTCTGAAAATAGAGAACCTGGACGATGACAACCTGATACTCTCGAAGGGAACCCAGACATGGAGTTTGTACAAATATTAGGTACATGGTAAAAATAATTGGATATTCTTGTAAGATTATTCAAAAGAAATGATTACCTTTGCAGCCGGATTAGGTAACATAGATTGATTAATCCTCCATTTTTAGAGAGTAGATTGTCATATAGAAAACATAGAATATGGGTTACATCGGAAAAATTGCGAACTGGTACTTTAGCAGAAAAGCACTGCCCATTTGGGGTATCCTGCTTATCGACAATGCTATTGTGTTCGGCTCTATTGCCTTTATGTTCCTATTATATAATAGGGATGAGCGATCATTCCAAAACCTGGAGCTGGTGTTCATCAATGCTCTTATCTACATGGTTTTCTATAACATTGGCTTCAGAATCTTCAGAACCTATTCGGGCATCCTGCGCTATTCGTCGTTCATCGACCTGCAGCGCACAGGATTTGCCATGATGGTGGGCTGGGGTCTGTCAATGGCCACACACACGCTGTTCAGACATTTTGATGTAGTGGATCTGCAGATGATTACCTGCAGACAAATCTTTGCATCGTTCCTGATGGCCACCATCATCATCTGGATTGAGCGTATTGCCGTGAAGAGTCTGCACGACCTGCTGTTTGCCAACCAGCGAGCTAAGCGCACGTTTATCTTTGGTGTGCTGAGTGACGCTATCGCCATTGGTAAGCATATCCGCAGCGAGAAGCCTATGCGCTTCCACCTGAAGGGTTTCGCCACCATCGACAAGAAGATGGATGGGCATATCATGATGGGTGAGAAGGTGTATTATGTTGATGAGAACCTGATTGACATCCTGAAGAAGGAGAAGATTGAGGCTATCATCGTGTCGCCTCAGCGCATGAACGCATTCCGTCAGAAGCAGAACTTCCAGGAGGAACTGATTAACGCTGGTATCCGTCTGTATATCTCGCAACAGGAGAAAGAGGTGAAAGCCCCGGGCGATGTTATATCGTCGGCACCACAACTGCGCGAGATCAGTATTGAGGACTTGCTGCCACGTGATGAGATTCAGGTGGACATGAAATCGGTGGGTGAACAGTTGACAGGCAAATGCATCATGATTACTGGCTCTGCCGGTAGTATTGGTAGTGAGATGGTGCGCCAGATTGCCATCTATAAGCCCTCGGAACTGGTGCTGGTGGATGCTGCTGAGACGCCTCAGCA
This sequence comes from Prevotella sp. E15-22, assembly GCF_023204875.1. Lineage (NCBI taxonomy): Bacteria > Pseudomonadati > Bacteroidota > Bacteroidia > Bacteroidales > Prevotellaceae > Prevotella > Prevotella sp. E15-22. The sequence continues at coordinate 892,007 of NZ_CP096247.1, read as the reverse complement.
TGATATCCGACTGATGATGCAGAACCAGTGGCCCGACATCAAGGCTCACACCATCGTGGCTAACATCTGTGAGAAGGACTATATGGAGTCGCTCTTCAAGCGCTACAAGCCGCATTATGTGTTCCATGCTGCTGCCTATAAGCACGTGCCCATGATGGAGGATAACCCCTCGGAGAGTGTGCGCAACAATATCATTGGCACGCGTGTGATTGCCGACCTGGCCGTGAAGTATCAGGTGAAGAAGTTCGTGATGATCTCTACGGACAAGGCTGTGAACCCCACCAACGTGATGGGATGCTCTAAACGTATCTGCGAGATTTATGTGCAGAGCTTGGACAAGGCTATCAAGGACAAGAAGATTGAGGGTGTGACGCAGTTTGTGACCACGCGCTTCGGCAATGTGCTGGGCTCTAACGGTTCGGTGATTCCCCTGTTTAAGGAACAGATCAAAAAGGGTGGTCCTCTCACAGTGACCGACCCGAACATCATCCGTTACTTCATGCTGATTCCTGAGGCTTGTAAGCTGGTGCTGGAGGCTGGTACGAAGGGTAATGGTGGTGAGATCTTCGTGTTTGACATGGGTCAGCCTGTGAAGATTGCCGACCTGGCCAAGCGCATGATTGCCCTGTCGGGTGCCACCAACGTGGAGATTAAGTTCACGGGCTTACGTCCTGGTGAGAAGCTCTATGAGGAGGTGCTGAACGAGAAGGAGACTACGAAGCCTTCGTTCCACGAGAAGATTCGCATTGCCACCGTACGTGAGTATGACTACGACGAGGTATGCCAGGACATTGACGAGCTCTATGAGATTGGTAAGCAGTTTGACGATATGAAGACTGTGGGCAAGATGAAGGAGATTGTGCCTGAGTATCGCAGTAACAACTCGATCTACAGCTCGCTCGACAAATAAATAACGAGAATTATAACTGATAATACCTTTATGCGGGATGGCATCTCAAGATCATTTGAGATGCCATCCTTTTTTGGTTTAGGGATTTTCCCCGTGGGTTTAGGGAAAATCCTTTTGCATGTTTTGTTTTTTACGTTACTTTTGCAGCAGAGATTAAGAAACAGAATGTAGAATCATCTAAAGAATACGACTATGAAGAAGATGTTGTTTACCCTAGTTGCCATGCTGACGATAGCAGTATCGGCCAACGCCATGTCATACGAGCAGGCTCGCAGAGAGGCGCTCTTCCTGACCGACAAGATGGCCTACGAGTTGAACCTGACGGATGCACAATATGAGGCTGCCTATGAGATCAACCTGGATTATCTGATGGGCGTCACTAGTTATAACGATGTGTTTGGTACTTACTGGGAGCGTCGCAACCTGGATATCAGCTATATCCTCTATAGCTGGCAGTGGGATCTGTTCCGAGCCGCTACCTACTTCTACCGCCCACTCTATTGGGAGGCTGGTGTTTGGCACTTTGGCATCTATGCCCGCTATCCGCATCGTGACTACTTCTACTTTGGTCGTCCACACTTCTACCTGACCTATCGTGGTGGACACAGCTGGCGCCATAATGGTGGCCGCAGCTATTACGAGGGTCGTCACGATCATTTCCGTCCGCACAGAACACGCGAGGAGCACTCTGGCATGCGTAACAGTTGGGACCGCGGTGACTATCGTGGCAACCATGGACGCAGCTCTACCAAGGTGACTGAGCGTCATGACAATCGTAATGGTCGTGAGATTGGCAGTGGACGAGATATCCGCAACAATGGCTCATTCAGCCGAGGCGCAGAGCCTGCTCGCAGCACTGGCTCGTTCAGCAGAAGTACTGAATCAACTCGCAGCACTGGCTCGTTCAGCCGAGGTAATTCTGCCCCCAGCCGCAGCAGTGGTTCGTTCAGCAGAAGTACTAGTGGATCTGTAAGAGGAAATGGAAGCAGCCCCAGAAGTGGTGGTGGCGGCAGAAGATAGAGAATTAATAAAACGAAAAATTCAACGAAAAATTCAGAGAGAAATGTCGAGGACGCGTACCTCGGCATTTTTCATTTTCTCGATCTCGTGCATCTCTTTATGGAAGAACACTGCCTGGATGGCTTTATTGATGATGCCATGGCCCACTGCCAGTACCGTCTGGTTGGGATAGGTAGTACGGATGAAATCAAGGAAGCGCCCTGCCCTAGCCTTCATGGCCTCCAGCGACTCGATATCATCGGGCCAGGGTTTGATGTCCTTCAAATCGGGGATAAAACGCCCTGTGAAACTGCCCCAGTCGCGCTCGCGCAACAAGGGTGTGGTCACTACCTCCAGGGCGTGAGGCTGGGCCACAATACGTGCTGTCTGCACCGAACGCCACAGGTCGCTGGCCACCACAGCATCAAAAGGGGCATCCGCCAACTGAAGACTCAGCTCTTCAGCCTGACAGATGCCATTATCGTTGAGTTCGCCAGGTGTCTGCCCCTGCATGATCTGGCGCTCGTTGTCATAGGTCTCGCCATGGCGAGCAAGATAGAGTGTGGTCATACCCCGGTGACGATGCCCTCGATATAGGTCTTGAGGATATGAATACCCGTCTTGTTCTCGCCTCCCGATGGGATAATCAGGTCGGCAAACTGCTTGGTGGGCTCGATAAACTGCTCGTGCATGGGCTTGAGCACCTTCTCGTAACGATCGAGCACCATCTCTACCGTACGGCCTCGCTCCACCACATCGCGACGGATGTTTCGGATGAGTCGCACATCGCTGTCGGTATCGACGAAGATCTTCAGGTCCATGATGTCGCGCAACTTTTTGCTGTGCAGGGCCATGATGCCCTCGATGATGATGACGGGCTTGGGCTCCACGTGGATGGTCTCCTTCTGACGGTTGCTCTCGATATACGAATAGGTGGGCTGCTCGATGGCCTCGCCACTCTTCAGTTTCTTGACATGCTCCGTCAGCAACTTCCAGTCGAAGGCATCAGGATGGTCGAAGTTGATGGCCTTACGCTCCTCGGGGGTCATGTTGGTGGTGTCGTTATAATATGAGTCGATGGGCACCACTGCCACACAATGAGGGGGCAAAGCCTTGGCAATATTCTTCACGACGGTGGTCTTGCCAGAACCTGTTCCGCCTGCTATTCCTATGATGGTCATTATTTTACTTGCTTGATGAGATAAACAACAGTGGGCAGGTGGTCGCTATAGCCATCGAGCCATACGCCGCCGGCATGGGTACGCAGGGTGTTGCCTTTATACTTACCCTCCTTCTGGAACAGATAGTCGCGACGGAAAATCTGATGGTTCCAGTATTTCAGGGTCTGATAATCCTTCTTGCCCTTCTGATCGAGGAGGGTCTGAGACAGGATAATCTGGTCGAAGAGGTTCCACTTGCCATCGTACTGCAGGGTACCTGCACCGTTGGCCAGCACATCCCACCAGGGGTTCCAAAGGCCACCCTTCTCAACGTCCTTCATCTTGCGCTGTGCACCCAGTGACACTGCCATTGACTTGTCCTGAGGATCGTCGTTCATATCACCCATGACGATGATCTTGGCGTTGGGATCTTCCTTGACCAACGAGTCCTTGACGATGCGCAACTGGCGACCGCCCTCCTCACGATAGAATGACTCGGCACCACGCGAAGGGAGGTGGTTGACAATGACCACTACATGCTCGCCAGCCAGTGTACCACTGACGGTGAGGAAGCCACGGGTGTTGCGCTTGCTGTCTTTCTCGAGGATATAGACATAGGGCACGAGTTTCACGTTGTTCACCTTGAACAGGCGGGGGTTATAGATCAGGGCGCAATCGACACCACGATAGTCAGGACCCTCGACATGCACGAACTTATAGCCACGGGCCTTCAGGGGCTCCTGTGCCACCAGGTCTTCCATGCACTTGGCATTCTCGACCTCCGACACGCCAATCAGCGCACAGCCAATGCCTGGCAACTTATCGGTGCCCAACTCGGCCAGCACTCGGGCCATATTGCGCAACTTATGGGTGTACTTCAGGCCTGTCCACTTATACTGCCCGTCGGGCAGGAACTGATAGTCGTTGTGACCCTCGTCATGACAGGTATCAAACAGGTTCTCCAAGTTGTAGAAACCAACGCCATAAAGCGAGAACTTCTTCTCGTCGGCAGAAGCGGTACTGACACCCCAGAGGAGCATCACCGCGAGAAATAAAAACGTCTTTTTCATAATTAGGCAGTTATAACTGCTGCAAAGATACAAAAAAAACTGATACCGCCTACGTTTTTCGCAACATATTTTGTGCCTTGCAAAACTTTTTTATTAATTACTTTGCCGTTCCATTTTTTTAATGTATCTTTGCGGTCAGTAACACATTAATCTTAAATTTTATGAATAAAAAACTGAAACTCGTGGTGATGGCACTATGCTGCACGCCTGCAATGATGGCCCAGGAGGTGGACTCTCTGGGGGTGCAGGAGGAGCAGGCCTTCACATTCACGGAAGCACAGTTGGGCGATGATGATGATATGTCGCAGAACGTGACAATCATCAACTCGAACTCGAACGCCTATGCCTCACAGGTGGGCTATCTGTTCAGTCCCATGCGTTTCCGCTACCGTGCTTTTAACCAAAAGTACAATGACATCTACATCAACGGTGTTCAGATGAACGACATGGAGACGGGACAGTTCCGCTATTCACTCGTGGGTGGTCTGAATCAGCAGACACGTGGCGTGGAAAACGCATTGCCTTTTGAGGACAACAACTTTGCCGTGAGCGGCATGGCTGGATCGAACAACTACAACTTCCGTCCTTCGGCCTTCGCCACAGGACAGCGCGTCACACTCTCGGGTGCCAACCGCAACTACACATTCCGCGGCATGTACACCTACAACACTGGTGTGATGGAGAATGGTTGGGCGCTGTCGGCCAACGTGACCTATCGCTGGGCTAGTCCTAAGACGGCTTACGTGGAGGGTACGTTCTACAACTCACTGAGCTATTTCTTCGGCGCTGAGAAGTTTATCAACGACCAGCACCACATCTCACTGGTGACCTGGGGTAACCCCACTGAGCGTGCCTCACAGGGTGCTGCTACCGACGAGATGTACTGGCTGGCCAACGACCGCTACTACAACCCTTACTGGGGCTATCAGAACGGTCACATCCGCAACTCGCGCGTAGTGAACGACTTTGCGCCTACGGCTCTGTTTACATGGGACTGGAAGATTAACGACCAGATGAAGTTGGTGACCACACTGACTGGTCGCTACTCGATGTATAAGAGCACCAAGCTGAACTATAACAACAGCGACAACCCTCAGCCTAACTACTGGAAGAACCTGCCCAGCAGCTATTTCGACGTTTGGTTTGAGCAGGATGCTGCCAACCGTACTGAGCAGGGTGCCAGCGACTGGCTGCGCGCCAAGACTTTCATGAGTGGCTACAAGGCTGACCGTCAGATTAACTTCGACCGTCTGTATCAGGCCAACAAGGGTGCTAATCTGCAGGGCGCTGATGCCATGTACTATATCCAGGCTAAGCACAACGACAACCTGAACCTGGCGCTGTCGTCAAACCTGAACTTCGACCTGAACAAGGACCAGCGTCTGAACCTGGGCATCCAGTTGGCCACCAACAAGGGCATGCACTATCAGACCATGGAGGACTTGATGGGTGCCAACAGTTTCCATAACATCAACACGTATGCATTGGGTACTTATGCTGCCAGCGATGATCGCGTGCAGTATGATGCTAACAACCGCAATGCCAGCGTGGGTGTAGGTGATCGCTTTGGCTACGACTACAACATCCTGGTTGACAAAGCCAGCGCATGGGCTACCTATGCTGCCAACGTGGGCAACACGCACGCCTTTATCAGTGGCCGCATTGGTGGTGTTGAGATGCAGCGCGACGGTAAGATGAAGAATGGTATGTTCCTCAACAATTCATACGGCAAGAGCAGCACTGCTCACTTTCTCGAAGGAGGTGGTAAGATGGGTGCTGCCGTTACCCTGGGTCATGGTCATGTGCTGACTGGCGGCTTTGGCGTTGACGTTCGCGCTCCTCAGGCTCAGGCTGCTTTCGTATCGCCCGAGATGAACAACGACTTCGTGGTTGACCTGAAGAACGAGAAGAACTACTCGGCCGAGATTGGCTATCAGATGCAGAACTCATGGCTCAAGGCTAACATCATGGTCTATGGCGCTATCGTAACGGATGCTACTGAATGGCAGAACTTCTACTTCGACGATATCAACTCATTCTCGTATGTTTCTATGACTGGCCAGTCGAAGGAATACTACGGCATTGAGTGGGGCTTGAACTTCAAGGTGACCGACGCTATCAGCATCAAGACACTGGGTACGGTGAGCGAGGCTCGCAACACAAACAACGCCCAGGTGTGGTACATGAGTTCTACGAAGGGTACCTTCAACGATGCTAACGACGGCAAACCCGAGATTTGCTACAACAAGAACATGCGTGAGGCTGGCACACCACTCACCGCCCTGAGCTTCATCCTGAGCTATCACAAGGGTGGCTGGTATATCGACCTCAATGGCAACTGGTACGACCGTATCTATCTGTCGTACTCTCCCTCTTATCGCTACCAGTCAACACTGGACAAGCGTAACCGTCTGGACTTCGAGCCCGTTTACGACAATGATGGCAACGTGCTCGAGAGTGCACTGGCTCAGGCCAAGGGTCACGGTGGCTTCATGCTCGACGCCTCTATCGGCCGCAGCCTGTATCTGAGTAAGGGTCGCTCTCTGAGCCTCAACCTCTCGATCACCAACCTGCTGAACAACCGGAACATCGTGACTGGTGGTTATGAGCAGAGTCGCTCAAGCTATACTGCCAGCGACAACGTACGTGCTTATCAGTTCCAGAAGAATCCGTTCAAGTACTATGCTTACGGTATTAACGGTATGCTGAACATCGCTTACAAGTTCTAATCAACATCAAAACAGAAAGGTTATGAAAAAGATACATTATTTATTATTAGCACTTGTATGCGGCATCTTTGCCAGCTGTGCCGACGGCAACTCAAACTTCTTCACGCAGGAGTGGGACGAGCCGGCTACAGACGCTACCCTCTATGGCAACAACGAGATCAAGGCCACCAACGTGGTGACCATCGATGCGCTGAAGACCAAGTTCAAGAACGAGATTGACAACGAGGGTCAGTACAAGCTCATCACCGAGGATATGCAGATCAAGGCCATCGTTACGGCTAACGATATCCAGGGAAACATGTATAACGAGATTTCTGTTCAGGACGAGACGGGCGCCATCTTCATTGGCATCGCTCAGGGTGGTATCTTCGGCTACCTGCCCGAGGGCACTGAGATCCTGGTTGACCTGAAGGGACTCTATATTGGTAACTATCGTAAGAGCGCCACCATCGGCACACCTTACACCAACTCTTCTGGCGACACCAGCGTGAGCCGCATGCCTCGCATGCTGTGGCAGCAGCACTTCAAACTCACTGGCAACCGCATGCCTCTGAAGCCTGAGGTATTTGCCGACGGCACCACCAAGACGACTTGGGACATCGCTAAGGATGCTGGTAAGCTGTGCGTGATTAAGAACGTGAGCTTCAAGAAGGGTGGCTACTATAACAGCGACACGAAGCAGTATGTGGACAACGTGCCCTTCGTTGCTGGCGAGTCTTCTTTCTCGGATCCTAACTACTCTACCTCATGGTACTTCAAGGAGCAGCCCGACGGTCAGACTGGTGGCGTGCAGATCTACACCAGCAACTATGCCGACTTCGCCGCTGTGAAGTTGCCTACTGGCAAAGTGAACATCACGGGTGTGGTGAAGCGCTATCGCGACCAGTGGGAAATCATCATCCGCTCTCTCGACGACATCGAGGAAGTGAAGTAAAACAACAACAATAATAGAAAATTTAAGACTTATGAAAAAGATATATTTTAGCATGATGGCACTGGCCATCGCAGCATTTACCTTCACCTCGTGTGAGGATGTGCCCGAGCCGTACAACAATCCATGGAGTTCATTTGAACCAGAAGAAGAAGTTACTCCACTTGATCCTGAGGGAGATGGAACCGAAGCAGCACCTTTCAATGTATCTGGAATAAATGAATATGCTACGAACCTTGGATTAGCATCCGGTTCTTCTGACACAAAGGAAGTCTATGTAAAAGGTATCATCTCTAACGTTGCCAATTTCCAAGAAAAATATGGAGAAATCGACTACTATGTTTCTGATGATAAAGATGGAAAAACTGGTCAATTCTATATCTACGGTGGATATGGACTGGATGGAGCAAAGTTTACTTCTTTGGCAGACCTGTCTGTAGGTGACACTGTACTCGTTTCTGGAACAATTAAGAATCACCAAGGAGGTATACAGTTCAACTACGGAAGCAAAATTCACTCTATTAAGAAGGGTGAAGGTGGTGGCGAGACGCCCAGCGCCGACGAGGTTGGTTCTAAGGACGCTCCTAAGAGTGTGACTGAGGCTCTGGCTGCCATCAACGCTATGGAGGATGGTGCTACCTCTACTGAGTTCTGGTATGTAAAGGGTAAGGTGGTGAAGGTTACTACCAACCAGGCCAGCTTCGACCAGTACAAGAACCTGAACTACCTCATCTCTGAGGATGGTACTGAGAGCAACACCATCACCGTTTATGCTGGTAATGGTCTGGACAACACTCAGTTCTCTGGCATCGACGCTCTGAAGCAGGGTGATGAGGTTGTGGTTTATGGTCACATCCAGAAGTACGTGAAGAACGACAAAATGACTCCTGAGATTGCCAAGGGCAACTACCTGGTGAAGTACACCGCTGGTGGTAATGGTGGTGGCAACACTGGCGATGCCGTTGGTACAAAGGACAATCCTAAGACTGTAGCCGAGGCTCTGGCAGCCGTTGACGCTCTGGCTAAGGGTGCTACCACAGAGCAGTTCTGGTATGTAAAGGGTAAGGTTAAGCAGGTGATCACTGCTGCCGACAAGATCTCTCAGTATAAGAACATCGACTACCTCATCACTGATGATGGTAACAACGAGATCAAGGTGTTCCGTGGCAAGAACCTCGACAACTCTGACTTCACTTCTGCCGACCAGTTGCAGGTTGGTGATGAGGTGGTTGTCTACGGTCAGCTGATGAAGTACGAGGATACCAAGAACAGCAAGATCGTTCCTGAGATTGCTCAGGGCAACTACCTAGTAAAGCGCACCGCTAACGGTAACGGTGGTGGCAATGGTGGTGGCAATGACGGTGGTGGCACCGTAGATGGCGCAAGCATCACTGTGGTTTATGGTGACTTAGGTCTCACTGACCTGAGCAGCGCTATCACACTGACCGATGGCACAACCCTCACCTTCTCACAGGAAGACGGTAAGAACCCTCCCATCTATCACGCTAACACTAGCATCATCCGCATTGATGCTCACAACTCTGTGACCATCAATGCCAAGAACAAGAAGATTGCTAAGGTGGTATTTGCCTACGACACATATCAGGGCACTGCCTATAAGGGCAATGAACAGATGTACGGTCAGGCTGGCAGCAACAAGATTACTCCCACCAAGGACGACAAGAACGTGACCTTCAGCAATGTGAACAACAGCACGCTGAAGGTGGTGAACGACTTTGATACCAACAGTGGTGGTACTCAGTTCCGTTGCACTGGCGTGACAATCACCTATGCCGAATAAGCTTTTAAGCATAAACAAAACACTAATCCGGGCTGCAATCACATGATTGCAGCCCGGATTGTTTTTACTCACAAATCCGCCTGGCCATCTCATTAAGCTGCAGACACTGATCGCGACGAATGACCAGTCGCTCGTTATGATGTTCCCACGGAGCTAATAAAAGCAACTGGCCACGGGCACAAGCATCAAAGCGCGCACCACCGGGCTTCGCCAGATCTGTAAAACCATTCTCCTGAAGAATAATCAAGGGATAACCAGCATCGAATGCTGCACGCATGATGGCCTTCTCGCCAGGCGATATGGCAGGCGATACAAGGACAGCACCCTGAGCTGCCGCCGACAGCAAATCGGCCTTTTTCTGTTCCAAAGCCTCGAGCGTCAGGCGTCGCGAACACTGCACCTGCAGTTTCACAGGATAATCAAGTAAGAAGCGATTACCAATGGCCGAGAAAGAAAGCTCCGCATACTGCAGATTGCGCTGCACACGAAAGAACTCTGGATGCTGGTGCTTCACCAAAAGGCGCCGAGGGTTATCACGGAGGTAGGCCTTCCAGCGGTCCAGCTGATAATAATTATAAAGGATGCGATCGTTGTAGCCCTTGCTCCACAGCAGGCCTGGGCCCTTTCGTCCTTCGATGGTTGGCTGCGACAATGTCGCAGCACACGAAGAAGGACGAGGCACACCAATACTGGCAGCACACGAGGAAGGAAAAAGCTCACGATAGGCGCGGTTGGTGGCAGCTTTGAAGCCACGGATGACATGCCCCAGATGCAAGCCATCGGTGCTCTCACGAAAGAAGAGGATGCCATGAAAATGGTCGGGCATCACTTGCTGGGCAATGACTGCCACCTGGGGATAATGACTACTGATGGCCTCCCAGGCCTCGCTCACCGCCTGCCCTAAGGGCGACAGATCCACAGCGGGAGCATCCGCAGCGCCAGGCCTGGCCTCTACCCTACCCGTCAGAACACCGAGCAAAGGCCGTCGGCCCTCAACGGTCATGGTCACCAGATAGAAGCATTTCCCTGTATAGTCGTGCGTGTCACTTCTGCGCAACATCGATGGATTTTTCTCTCCGGCTAATATTTTTCTTGTCTGCAATTGATCCTCGGTCATTATGGCTCATCTGATTTTACGAGTGCAAAGGTACAAATAAAAACACGAACAAATGGCCTTTCGTTTCTCTTTTTATGCTCCTTCAGCACTACCAATCTTTGGTATCATGACTACCGACCTTTGGTAGGGTGACTACCACGGCTTGGTAGGCAGGCTACCAACGCTTGGTAGTGTGGCTACCAACACTTGGTACGGACGCTACCAAGCGTTGGTACTGAGAGTACCAGAGGGCTTGGTACTGAAAATACCAAAGCGGTTGGTACTGAGAATACCAGAGGGGTTGGTACTAAAGAGCGGTGGTGATTTCCAAAAAAAAGAGCAAAAGTTTGCGAGATTCAAAAAAAGTTAGTACCTTTGCACCCTGATTGGCGCATTATGCGCATAGAATACATATTTATTATCAATTATAAGAAACAAAATGAAAAAAGGAATTCATCCCGAAAACTATCGCCCCGTCGTGTTCAAGGACATGTCCAACGGCGATATGTTCCTTACGAAGTCTACTGCTAAGACTAACGACACTGTAGAGTTCGAAGGCGAAACTTACCCCGTGGTAAAAGTTGAAATCTCAAGCAGCTCTCACCCCTTCTACACTGGTAAGAGCAAGCTCGTCGACACCGCTGGTCGCGTCGATAAGTTCATGAGCCGCTACGGTAAGGCTTCGAAGAAGTAAGATATTTCTAGGAAATGACACTTACAGAAGGTGCGTCCAGGGTAGTTGCATATGCCTTGTACGCACCTTCATTGTTTTAACACAGAAACAAATGAAGCTACTTAAAGTACTATCTCTTCTGGCCATGACCGCAGTGATTGCGGGTTGTGGCGACAATGGTGAAGAAAAAAGTCAGTACTCGGGCAATGCCAACAAGAACATTGACCGCTATGCTGGTTTGGAGTTTCCCCACATCAGTAGCGGGAACAGTAGCGTTGTGACCCACAGCACGCCAGAGTATGGCATCACCTATTCATTGGAATGGGACCACACACGAAAGGCCCAGCGCTGGACCTGCTATTACTTCACCAAGCAAAACAAGGTAAAGAACTGGAACCGCAACAACTGGAGAGGTGGCATCAACTGGGATGGCAAGAACTGGAATGGCGACCCCTTTCAGAAAGACCCCAAGATTCCCTATGCCGAGCAGCCCAACGTGACTGGCGAGTTTAGCGGTAGCAGTTATCCCGACAAGGGCTTTACGTACTTCCAGCGTGGCCATATCTGCGCCTCGGAAGACCGTGTGGCCTCGATGGATGCCAACGGTCAGACGTTCTACATGTCGAACATGTTTCCGCAGGGCGACAAGTTCAACACAGGCATATGGTCGACCATGGAATCGTTTGTGCGCAACGACTGGGGCCGCAACATCACGGGTGCCAACGACACCCTGTTTGTGGTGAAGGGTGGCACCATTGACCACGAGGACCAGATTCTGTGTCGCACCAAGAGCGGATTCATCGTGCCCCGCTATTTCTTCATGGCCCTGTTGCTGAAGCGCAATGGAAGCTATCAGGCCATGGGCTTCTGGATTGAGCACACCAACGAGAGTCGCGCCAACGCCAAGTTGAGCGATTATCTGGTGAACATCCGCACGCTGGAGGAGAAGAGCAAGAGTCGTACAGGCCGCAACGACGGCATCGACTTCTTCTGTAACCTGCCCGATGATATTGAGAATGCTGTAGAGACACAAGACATAGCCACCATTAAGCGACTATGGAACCTGTCGAACAAATAATAATCAAAATACAATCTAATAAACGCTAATTAAACAATGAAAACGGTTTATGAATTCTCTGTAAAAGACAGAAAAGGCAAAGACGTATCGCTGAAAGAGTATGCCAACGAGGTGTTGCTCATTGTGAACACTGCCACCAAGTGCGGATTCACCCCCCAGTATGATGAGCTGGAGAAACTGTACGAGCAGTATCACAGTCAGGGCTTCGAGATTCTGGACTTCCCCTGCAACCAGTTTGGTCAGCAGGCTCCTGGCACCGACGAGAGCATCCACGAGTTCTGCAAACTGAACTTCGGCACTGAGTTCCCTCGCTTTAAGAAGGTGAAGGTGAATGGCGACGACGCTGAGCCACTGTATAAATTCCTGCAAGAACAGAAGGGCTTTGCCGGATGGGATATGAGTCACCCCATTGCCCACATCCTGGACGACATGCTGAGCAAGGCCGATCCTAACTACAAGGAGAAGGCCGACATTAAGTGGAACTTCACCAAGTTCCTGATCAACAAGAAGGGACAGGTGATTGCCCGTTTCGAGCCCACCGAGAAGATTGAGAACATTGCCAAGCGCATTGAAGAGCTGCTGAAGTAAGTTCAAAGTTCATCATTTAAAGTTTATAGTTATGAAGACGAAATGTTTAATTATAGGTAGCGGTCCTGCGGGCTACACCGCAGCCATCTATGCCTCCAGAGCCAATCTGCAGCCCATCGAGTACTGCGGACTGCAACCTGGCGGCCAGTTGACCCAGACCACCGAGGTGGAGAACTTCCCTGGTTATCCAGAGGGTGTGGACGGCAACCAGATGATGATGGACCTGCGCCAGCAGGCCGAGCGCTTTGGTACCGACATCCGCGATGGTGAGATTGTGAAGGTGGACTTCTCGGAGCGCCCCTACAAGGCATGGGACGATGCTGGCGAGGAGATCGTGGCCGACACGGTGATTATTGCCACAGGCGCCTCGGCTAAGTATTTGGGACTGCCCGACGAGACGAAGTACAACGGCATGGGTGTGAGTGCCTGTGCCACCTGCGACGGCTTCTTCTATCGCAAGAAGACCGTGGCCGTGGTGGGCGGTGGTGATACTGCCTGCGAGGATGCCCTCTACCTGAGTGGCTTGTGCAAGAAGGTGTACCTCATTGTGCGCAAGAACTACCTGCGTGCCTCGAAGGTGATGCAGCAGCGCGTGATGGAGCGCGAGAACATCGAGATTCTGTTTGAACACAACACCGTGGGCCTGTTTGGCGAGGATGGTGTTGAGGGTGCACACCTGGTGAAGCGCAAGGGCGAGCCCGATGAGGAGCAGCTCGACATCCAGATTGACGGTTTCTTCCTGGCCATTGGCCACAAGCCCAACACCGATATCTTCAAGGAGTGGTTGGAGACCGACGAGGTGGGCTATCTGAAGAAGATTGACGGTACGCCCAAGACAAAGATTCCTGGTGTGTTTGTGGCTGGCGACTGCGCCGACCCCACCTACCGTCAGGCCATTAGTGCCGCTGGCACAGGTTGTCAGGCAGCCATCGAAGCAGAACGATTCCTGCTGGCTTAATCAACCACCAAAACAGATTAAGCCAAGCAAACGGATAAAAACAATAAAAGCCCAGGAAATCCTGGGCTTTTTTGTCAAAATAGAAAGTCTGGGCGCTCCCAAAAACCTTCTTGAAATGAAAAGCCGCGCTTCACAGCGAGGCTTTTCCAACTAAATTAATCAACCATAAACCTTAACCATTAAAAATCTTTTACGATGCAAAGGTAATACTTTTTTTTGAATTAGCGGTTCAATAATAGTTAAAATGGGTTTAAAAAACGTTATTTCTTGATTTTTCTACCCAAAATCACGAATTTTATACCCAAATAGACGATAAATGTAGAAATAATTTGCACGTTTCAAAAGAATTTCGTACCTTCGCTCACGATTAATAATTACCTAATACCAACCTAATGACAACAGTAATAAACACAATTATCTATATTATTTTGGCCCTTATTATCATTTACCTGGGTCGAAAACTCTATCAGCGTACGGAGCGAGCACGCACCAGACGCCAGATGGAGCACGTTTACATGAACATTTCGCACGAACTACTCACCCCTCTCACCGTGATAGCAGCCTCCATAGAACAATTACGCGAGCAGGAGCCCACCCACAGTAAGGACTACGCCCTGATGGACCTCAACGTGATTCGCATGACACGCCTGCTTCAACAAATTCTGGAAGCCAGCAAATCGCAGTCGGGCCAATTGAAGCTCAAGGTGACACAAGGCGATGTGATTGAGTTTATCCGTCAGACAGCCTTCTGCATAGAGCCGCTGATGCACAAAAAGGGACTCACCTTTTTGGTTCACTGCGAACCAGAGTCGATGATGGGATGGATAGACACCGACAAGGTGGACAAGATTATCTATAACCTATTGTCTAATGCCGCCAAATATGCGCGCACGCCAGGCACCGTTCAGTTGAAGGTGACGATGAGTAAGGACTTCGACCAAGTGATTATAAAGGTGACAGACAATGGCGTGGGCATTCCTGCCGACAGGATAAAAGACCTATTCAACCGCTATTATGATGGCGATTATCGATGGAAGAAAGTACACGCCACAGGACTGGGACTGGCCTTGACACGCGACCTGGTGTTTCTGCACAACGGAGACATCGACTGTCAGAGCATCAAAGACCAGAGTACTACGTTCACCGTGACACTGCCCATCAGGAAGGAAGACTATGCACCTGAGCAAGTGGACGAGGAGAAGACCATCGACATGGCCAAACCCCAGCACACCATCATCGACATGGAAGATATTGACTACCTAGTAAAACCTGAGACCATGACAGACAGAGCTGAAAATGAGAACCTTTATCGCATACTGATTGTAGAAGACAACGAGGAGTTGCTGATGCTGATGGGTTCGCTGCTATGCAACCATTTCTGCGTACTGACAGCCAACAACTGTGAGACAGCACTGAGGATGATTGCCAAAGAACCATTAGACCTCATCGTGTCGGACGTGGAGATGCCCGATATGGATGGTAACGAACTAACCAGGAAGATCAAGTCGACAAAGGCATTGAGTCACCTGCCCGTAATTCTGATTTCATCGAAAACCAGTGAGGACGACCGTAAGACCTCGATGCTGGCCGGCGCCGATGACTATATCACCAAGCCATTCCGATTGAGCGACCTAAAACTACGCATCAATAATATCATTGAAAACCGCATCCGCATTGTGGGCGAACGCACACCTGCAACAAAGGAGAACGAACAGCGTCCGCTTTCGGCCGACGAGGAGTTTCTGCAGCGAGCCAGGGATTGTGCCAAGAAGCACATGAACGATGCCGACTTTGACCGC
The DNA here is from genome assembly GCF_023204875.1 of Prevotella sp. E15-22. Taxonomy (NCBI): domain Bacteria; kingdom Pseudomonadati; phylum Bacteroidota; class Bacteroidia; order Bacteroidales; family Prevotellaceae; genus Prevotella; species Prevotella sp. E15-22. Next base: position 876,215 of record NZ_CP096247.1, on the reverse strand, counting down.
GAAGCATTTGCACGCGAGATGGGTGCCTCGGAATCGACACTCTATAACAAGTTGCGCGCCATGACGGGCATGAACGTCACCAACTTTATCCAGGATATCCGCATGAAGGAAGCCATGCGACAGATAGAGAGTCAGCCCAACCTGAGAGTGAGCGACCTAGCCTATATGGTAGGCTTCAGAGACCCCAAGTATTTCGCCACGTGCTTTAAGAAGAAGTTTGGCACCCAGCCGAGCGAGCTAATAGCCTCAAGGCAACGAACGTGAGGAGTCCGTTAATCATCAGCAACTCATAGCCAAAATGATAGTTCCACTGCTGTTGTGCCCAACAATCGGCAGCATAACAGATGATAGGCGATGCCACACAGACCAGTGGCACCCAGCGGTCGTGCACCTGATGACGGGTGAACAAGCCAAAAGCGAAGAGTCCCAACAAGGGTCCATAGGTATACGACACGATGGTGTAGATGGCATCGATGAGCGACGTATGATTAAACTGGTGGAACAGCAGAATAAAGACTACAAACAAGGCACAGATGGCCAGATGAGCATGCTTACGCAGGCGCTCATCATCCACCCTACCCTTGATATCCACGCAATAGCTGGTGGTAAGTGACGTCAAGGCCGAGTCGGCACTGGAGAACGAGGCTGCCACGATGCCGAGGATAAAGAGGGCTGAGGTAAGATGGCTGAGGGATGAGGGAAGAAGGAAGAGTGAAGATGTATTCTCAACATAGAACGGCAGCAACTCATCACCCTTAGCAGGTATCGCCATACCCTGACGCTCGAAGAGTTGCGCCAGCAGGATACCCAAGGCCATGAACAGCATGTTGGCCGGCACAAAGGCCACGCCATAGGAGCACATATCCTTTTGCGCCTCACGCAAGGTGCGACAAGTGAGGTTTTTCTGCATCATATCCTGATCGAGACCCGTCATCACAATCACGATGAAGGCACCACTAAGGAACTGTTTCCAGAAATAATGAGGCGACTGCCACTGGTCCATCACAAAGATACGACTGCGTTCGTCGCTGGCCACCGACCTGACGGCATCCATCAAAGAGAAGTCCATCTGGCGCATCACCATAAATATAATAATAAGAAGGGCCGAGAAGAGGCAGAGGGTCTGGAACATATCGGTGAAGACCAGCGTGCGCACCCCACCCTGGCGAGTGTAGAGCCAGATGAGCAGTACCATGACGCTGACGGTCAACGCAAACGGCACCCCCAGAGCATCGCACACAAACTGCTGGAGAATCATGCAGACCACATAGAACTTGACCGAGGCGCCCACCATCTTGGACAACAGGAAGAACCACGCACCCGTATGGTATGACCGTTGGCCCAGACGCTGACCCAGATAGGCATAGATAGAGGTGAGGTTCAACTTATAATAGACCGGCAACAGCACAAAGGCCACAGCCAGATAGCCCACAATGAAACCCAAGCACACCTGCAGATAGGTCATCTGCGAGGTCAAGACCATGCCAGGCACACTGACAAACGTGACGCCCGAGATGGAGGCACCCACCATGCCGAAGGCCACCATATACCACGGCGACTGGCGATTGGCACGAAAGAAGGTGTCGTTCGTGGCACGACGCTGTGTCAGTCTGCTGATGGCAAGCAGAACTGCAAAATAAATTAATATAGTTGCAATTATCCACATAACAGTGTGCAAAGTTACGATTTTTATGTGGCAGTAGCAAACTTTTCACTTTCCACTTTCCACTTTTCGCGTTATATTTCGTATCTTTGCATCGCAAATACAAATCCAATAATTAAAAAAGTATGAGCAGACAAAAGAAATTCATTCTTCAGGAAAATGAGATTCCGACACAGTGGTATAACATTCAGGCCGACATGCCCAACAAGCCGCTGCCCCCCATCCATCCAGTCACAAAGCAACCTCTTGGCGTTGACGACCTGGCACACATCTTCCCCCGCGAGTGTTGCGTGCAGGAGTTGGACACTGAGCATCGCTGGATAGACATTCCTGAGGAAGTTCTCGACAAATATAAGTACTATCGCTCTACGCCGCTGGTGCGTGCCTACGCACTGGAGGAGGCTCTGGGCACACCCGCTCATATCTATTTCAAGAACGAGAGTACCAACCCACTGGGTTCACATAAGATTAACTCTGCCATTCCTCAGTGCTACTATGCCAAGCAGGAAGGCACAACAAACGTCACCACCGAGACTGGCGCCGGCCAGTGGGGCATGGCCTTGAGTTATGCCGCCAAACTCTACGGACTGGAATGCGCTGTCTATCAGGTGAAGATCACCATGCAGCAGAAGCCCTACCGCTCGAGCGTGATGCGTACCTTCGGCGCTGCCGTCACTGGCTCGCCCTCAATGTCGACCCGTGCTGGTAAGGACATCATCACCAAGGACCCCACACATCCTGGCTCACTGGGTACAGCCATCTCAGAAGCCGTTGAGCTGGCCACCACCACGCCCAACTGTAAATACACGCTGGGCTCCGTGCTGAACCACGTGGGTCTGCACCAGACCATCATCGGACTGGAGGCTGAGAAGCAGATGCAGATGGCTGGCGAGTATCCTGACATCGTGATTGGCTGCTTTGGCGGCGGATCAAACTTCGGTGGTATCTCGTTCCCCTTCATGCGCCACAACCTGAGCGGTGAGCGCCACACCGAGTTCATTGCTGCCGAGCCCGACAGCTGTCCTAAGCTGACGCGTGGTCAGTTCCGCTATGACTTCGGCGACGAGGCTGGCTACACACCCCTGCTCCCCATGTTCACCCTGGGCCATAACTTCAAGCCAAGCAACATCCATGCTGGTGGTCTGCGCTATCATGGTGCTGGCATGATTATCTCGCAGCTGATTAAGGACGGACTGATGCATGGTGTGGACATTCCTCAGCTGGAGACCTTCGAGGCTGGTATGCTCTTCGCACGCACTGAGGGTATCATCCCTGCACCTGAGAGCACCCACGCCATTGCCGCCACCATCCGCGAGGCTAAGAAATGCATTGAGACTGGCGAGGAGAAGGTGATCCTCTTCAACCTCTCTGGTCACGGACTCATCGATATGCCCAGCTACGAGTCGTATATCAACGGCGACCTGCAGAACTACACGGTGACCGACGAGATGATTGCTCAGAACCTGGCAGAACTTGATAAGAAATAAGTAATCAAATAAAAAAAAGTAAAACCCCACCAAATTGGCGGGGCTTTACTTTTGAATAATGTTTTTAAAGAATGTCTATCTGACGAGAGATTTTCGCCTTCTCTTCTACGATCTTTGGCAGTTCAACGGTTAATACGCCATTGTCCACCTTGGCCGAGATAGCATCCTTCTTAACATCGTCTGGCAATATCAGCGTCTGCTCGTACTTTGAGTAGCTGAACTCACGACGCAGATAACGCACAGACTTATCCTCCTCTTTTTTCTCGTTCTTCTGCTCCATCTTGATAATCAGGTTGCCTTCGTCGTTGATATGCACATTGAAGTCTTCCTTCTTCATGCCCGGAGCAGCCAACTCTACGGTATAGGCCTTATCCGATTCCTTTACGTTGATAGCGGGTGCGGTGCAATTAGCACGCGGCATATAGTCGGTGTCAAAGAAGTCGTTAAACACTGCAGGAATCCAGTTGTTTGTTCTCATCATTGGTGTCATAGTTTTGTCCTCCAAAATATTATTAATATTAAACATTTTAATCATTCTGAGCATCTTGCTCGACAACCATGATGCAACATCAATGCCAGTGCAAGAAAGTAAGACAAAATGTCAGAATGAGCAGACAAAATGACACCCGCACCCTTATATTAAATAAAAGGTGTGGCCTATTTCTGCTTCAGCAAGTCGCGAATCTCGGCCAGCAACTCTTCTTGGGTGGGACCCTTAGGAGCCTCAGGCTCGGAAGCAGGCTCTTCCTTCTTACGATTCAGTTTATTGATACCCTTCAGCATCAGGAAAATACAGAAGGCCACAATGATAAAATCAACAGTATTTTGGATGAAGTTACCATACTTCAGGACAGCAGCCTCTTCGCCCTCACCAATCTGGAACGCCAGACCTGTGAAATCAACATTGCCTGTAATCATACCAACCAGCGGCATCAGTACATCATCCACCAAGCTACTAACAATTTTGCCAAACGCAGCACCGATGATCACACCAACTGCCATGTCCATTACATTGCCCTTCATGGCAAACTCCTTGAATTCTTTAATAAATCCCATAGTCGTAAATTGTTTAAATGGTTAATATATAAATTGTAATCTATGTTTTGCAATCCAGTCCTTTCAAGCTTGACGAGAATCACTTTTCGGCCGTCATTTTAACTTTTCACTTTAATTAAGACTGATTCTGGGTGCAAATATAGGAATTTTTTTGTAACTTTGCACGCGAAACAAAGAAAAATTGCACAGAGAAAGCAAAAAAAAACTCGATTTTATATTATAACCCTTTAATAAATTAAAGTAAAATGACAAAAGTAGCAATTAACGGTTTTGGCCGTATTGGTCGTCTCGCATTCCGTCAGATGTTCGAGGCTGAAGGTTATGAAGTAGTAGCAATCAACGACTTGACAAGTCCTAAGATGCTGGCTCACTTGCTGAAGTACGATACCGCTCAGGGTGGTTTCTGTGGCAAGATTGGTGAGAACAAGCACACTGTAGAGGCTGGTGAGGATTACATCGTAGTTGATGGTCAGAAGATCACTATCTATGCTATTCCCAACGCTGCTGAGCTGCCTTGGGGTAAGCTGGACGTAGACGTTGTTCTGGAGTGCACAGGTTTCTACACATCTAAGGAGAAGGCTTCTGCTCACCTGACCGCTGGTGCTAAGAAGGTTGTTATCTCAGCTCCTGCTGGTAACGATCTGCCCACCATCGTTTACAACGTAAACCACAAGACTCTGACTCCTGCTGACACTGTTATCTCAGCTGCTTCTTGTACAACCAACTGCTTGGCTCCTATGACCAAGGCTCTGAACGACCTCGCTCCCATCCAGAGCGGTATCATGACCACTGTTCACGCTTACACTGGTGACCAGATGATCCTGGACGGTCCTCAGCGCAAGGGTGATGTTCAGCGCGCTCGTGCTGGTGCTCAGAACATCGTTCCTAACTCAACTGGTGCTGCTAAGGCTATCGGTCTCGTTATCCCCGAGCTGAACGGTAAGCTGATCGGTGCTGCTCAGCGCGTTCCAACTCCTACAGGTTCTACCACCATCCTGCACGCTGTTGTTAAGGGTGATGTAACTGTTGAGAGCATCAACGCTGCCATGAAGGCTGCTGCTAACGAGAGCTTCGGTTACACTGAGGAGAAGCTGGTTTCTAGCGACATCATCGGTATGAAGTTCGGTTCACTGTTCGACGCTAACCAGACCATGGTAAGCAAGATGGAGGACGGTAACTCACTCGTACAGGTTGTTTCTTGGTACGACAATGAGAACTCTTACACTTCTCAGATGGTTCGCACCATTAAGTACCTCGCTGAGCTGAAGTAATATTAGCCCAACAATATGAATAAAGCCGCCCAGATTCTGGACGGCTTTATTTTTTTATAGGAGTGCCTAGGAGAACCTAGGCAGTCCTAGGCAAACCTAGGATATCCTAGGATATCCTAGGGCCTCCTAGGAATAAGAAAGCCACCCTACTCGCTTGCAGGGTGGCTTATCTTTTCAATAAAAGAATCAGTATAATTAATATGCGTATGTTTAGCGAATGAACAGCAGTTCACGATACTTTGGCAGAGGCCAGAGGGCATCGTCAACGATGAGTTCGAGCTTGTCAATCTGATAGCGAATCTCGTCGAGATAGGGCTCCACCTTGTCGTGGTAGGCAATAGCCTTCTCGTGCTCATCAGCAATCTTATTGGCCTTCTTACGAGCCTCAACCAGTTCCTCAACGCCCTTCTCGATAGTAGAGGTACGCTCAGAAATCTCCTGGATAATCTTCTTGTTGCGAGCAGAGAGCTTGTCAGCAGTATCGATGGGGAACACCACAGCCATATGGTTCAGGTTAGAGAGCAGTTCACTCTGATAACGTGTAGCCACAGGAATAATGTGGTTCATGCTGAGGTCGCCCAGTACGCGAGCCTCAATCTGAATCTTCTTGGTGTAGGTCTCCCACTTCACCTCGTTACGAGCCTCGAGTTCCTTCTTGGTCATCACACCCAGACTCTCGAACATCTTGATGCTGGCCTCGTCGAGATAGCGCTCAAAAATCTTCGGGCAACTCTTCTCTACGTCAAGACCGCGCTTCTCAGCCTCAGCTACCCATTCGTCAGAATAACCGTTACCATCAAAGCGGATAGGCTTACAGGTCTTGATATCCTCGCGAAGCACGTCGATGATAGCGTGGAAGGTAGCGCTATGCTCTGTACCCTTCAGCTTCTCGGCAAACTCAGGAATACGAGCATCCACACGCTTCTTGAAGTCAACCAAAGCCTCGGCTACAGCACTGTTCAAGGCAATCATGGCGCTGGCACAGTTGGCCTCAGAACCTACGGCACGGAACTCAAAGCGGTTGCCAGTGAAGGCGAATGGAGAGGTACGGTTACGGTCGGTGTTGTCGATAAGAAGCTCAGGAATCTCAGGAATATCCATCTTCATGCCCTGCTTGCCAGCCATTGCCAGGAGGTCGTCCTTGTCGGCCTTCTCGATGTGGTCGAGCAACTCAGAGAGCTGTTTGCCGAGGAATGAAGAAACGATGGCAGGAGGTGCCTCGTTGGCGCCCAGACGGTGAGCGTTAGTAGCACTCATGATAGAAGCTTTCAACAAGCCGTTGTGGCGATAAACACCCATCAGGGTCTCAACGATGAATGTAGCGAAGCGCAGGTTAGCTTCAGGTGTCTTGCCAGGTGCATGCAGCAGTACGCCAGTATCAGTGCTCAAGCTCCAGTTGTTGTGCTTACCGCTACCGTTGATGCCTGCAAAAGGCTTTTCGTGCAGCAATACGCGGAAGCCGTGCTTACGAGCCACCTTCTTCATCACTGACATCAGCAGCATGTTGTGGTCGACAGCCAGGTTTGTCTCCTCAAAGATAGGAGCCAACTCAAACTGGTTAGGAGCCACCTCATTGTGACGTGTCTTACAAGGAATGCCCAGTTCCAGTGCCTCAATCTCCAGATCTTTCATGAAGGCCTGCACACGCTCAGGAATAGAACCAAAGTAGTGGTCGTCCATCTGCTGGTTCTTAGCAGAGTCGTGGCCCATCAGGGTGCGACCAGTGAGCAGCAAGTCAGGACGGGCAGCATAAAGACCCTCGTCAACGAGGAAGTACTCCTGCTCCCAACCCAGGTTAGAAGTAACCTTCTTCACAGCTGGATCAAAATAGTGGCAAACATCCACAGCAGCCACGTTGACAGCATGCAGGGCACGCAGCAGAGGAGCTTTATAGTCGAGTGCCTCACCGCTATAAGAAATAAATACGGTGGGAATACACAGGGTATCGTCGATGATGAATACAGGAGAGGTGGGATCCCAAGCAGAATAGCCGCGAGCCTCGAAGGTAGAACGGATGCCGCCAGAGGGGAAAGAAGAAGCATCAGGCTCCTGCTGAACGAGCAGTTTTCCGCTGAACTCCTCAACCATACCGCCCTTGCCGTCGTGCTCAATGAACGAGTCGTGCTTCTCGGCAGTACCCTCAGTCAGAGGCTGGAACCAGTGTGTATAGTGAGTGACGCCATTTTCGGTAGCCCACTGCTTCATGCCAGCAGCAACAGCATCGGCTACAGCTCTGTCAAGACGAACGCCATTGTCCATCACGTCAATCATCTTCTCGTACACGTCCTTGGGCAGGTACTTGTACATTTTCTCACGATTGAAGACCTTCTTGCCAAAATACTCGCTAGGTCTCTCACTTGGTGCTTTTACGTCGAGCGGCTTCTTTTTGAATGCCTCGCCGACAACCTGAAATCTTAATGCTTCCATCTTTTTACTTTTTGGTTACACTTTATTTTTTTACGGTTGCAAAGGTATATCGTTCTGTCAGATTGGTCTGCATTAATATTGCAACAAAAATCTAAAATCTTTTCACTTCTTACAATCTGAAAGTAAACACCCATCGTTTTCTTTCAAAGTGTAAGTTTTGTTAATGTAGTTCACAAACGCCTGGTTCACCAATTTCACGCCGCCTGGTGTGGGATAATGACCTGTGAAGTACCAGTCGCCAGGGTGATTAGGACAAGCCTCGTGCAATCCTTCGATGCTCTGGAACACCAGTTCGATGGGTGCCTTCATATCGGCAGGGCGCAACATCTCCACAATCTTCTGGTTGATCTCGTCGACGGTGAAAGGTGCATAGATAGCGCGCACGCAGTTCACCATCTCTTCCTTAGGTTTCTCCAACTCACGCTTACAAGCCAGATAGGTGTCGTTAATCAACTGCCACATGCCGCGTTCCTCAATCAGTGCCATTGTAGCACGGAAAGCGCAAAACTCCTCCAGGCGTGCCATATCGATGCCATAGTAATCAGGATAGCGGATCTGTGGCGAACTGCTCACCATTACAATCTTCTTGGGATGCAAACGGTCCAGAATCTTGAAGATACTCTCCTTCAGTGTGGTGCCACGTACGATGGAGTCGTCGATAATCACCAGGTTGTCCTTTCCTGCCTCCAGCGAACCATAGCTGATGTCATAGACGTGGGCAGCCAGGTCGTTGCGCTCACTGTTGTCGGCAATAAAGGTGCGCAGTTTGATGTCTTTCCACACCACTTTCTCTGTGCGCACCTCGCCATGTAGTTTGAACTTCGTTCGAACTTGCTCACGCTCGGGAATCTGAGCAAGCTCCGATTCCTCTCGCTCAATCGCAAGCTTGCGGAAACCGTCGGTCATGCCATAGAAGGCCACCTCGGCTGTGTTGGGAATATATGAAAATACTGTGTTGGTTACGTCAAAGTCGATAGCTTTGAGGATGGCTGGCGTCAACTGCTCTCCCAGTCGTTTGCGCTCCTGATAGATATCACAATCAGAACCGCGACTGAAGTAGATGCGCTCGAACGAGCAGGCACTCAACTTCTGGGCAGGCATAATCTGTTCCAGTCTACTCTCGCCACTCTTATGAATAATCAGAGCCTGACCAGGCAGCAACTCGTGCACATCCTCAGCCTGAATATCAAAAGTGGTCTGCAGCACAGGGCGCTCGCTGGCGATGGCAATCAGCTCATCGTCACGATAATAGAACGCCGGACGGATGCCCCACGGATCGCGTACAGAGAACATCTCGCCCGAGCCCGTCAGTCCACACATCACATAGCCACCGTCGTAATGCTCCATCGTAGAGCGCAGCACGTTGGCCATCTCCACATGTTCATCAATATAATTGGTGATGTCAGTGCCTTTCAGTCCTTGTGCCGTAGCCTCCTGGTAGAGTCGTTCCACCTCGCGGTCCAAGCGATGACCCATCAGCTCCAGCGTGATGTACGAGTCACCATAGATACGTGGACTCTGTCCCTGTTCTGTGAGGAAAGAGAAGACCTCGTCAATGTTCGTCATGTTGAAGTTGCCGCACAGGCAGAGGTTCTTGGCGCGCCAGTTGTTACGACGCAGGAAGGGATGAACAAATGTCAGTCCGCTCTTACCCGTGGTCGAATAGCGCAGATGTCCCATCAGCAACTCGCCCTTCATCTCCTCTGTCACTCTCGAGAAGATCTCCGTGATAGCGCCCTTGCCTTCGGCCTTCTCACGAAACATATATTCCGTGCCAGGCTCGTTGGTCAGACTCACCGATGCAATACCAGCACCCTCCTGTCCACGGTTGTGCTGTTTCTCCATCATCAGATAGAGCTTGTTGAAACCATAGGTCCAAGTACCGTATTTCTTCTCGTAATAATCCAGCGGCTTCAACAGGCGAATCATCGCCACGCCACACTCATGCTTCAGCTGTTCCATAGATGTTTATTTGCAGGCTTTAATAAAACTCATAAACAATGGATGGGGATGCAGCACCGTAGAAGAATATTCGGGATGGAACTGCGTGCCAATGTACCAGCGCTTCTCTGGAATCTCCACAATCTCGACCAGGTTGGCAGCAGGGTTGATACCCACGCATTTCATGCCCTTGGCCTCGTACTCCTCCTGATACTTGTTATTGAACTCATAGCGGTGGCGATGGCGCTCAGAAATCAATGTCTCGTCGCCATAGGCCTCGTAAACTTTACTGCCTTTTATCAGCTCACACTCATAGGCACCCAGTCGCATGGTACCGCCCATCTGCGTGATGGATTTCTGTTCCTCCATGATATCAATCACGTTATGTGGCGTCTTATCGTCCATCTCCGCACTATTTGCATCTTTGTAGCCCAGTACGTTGCGTGCAAACTCGATGACCATCATCTGCATGCCCAGGCAGATGCCAAATGTTGGGATATCGTGTGTACGAGTGTATTCCGCTGCCACGATCTTACCCTCGATGCCTCGCTGACCGAAGCCCGGACAGATCAGCACGCCCTGCATTCCCTTCAGTTTCTCGGCGATATTATCTTTTGTCACCTCCTCACTGTTAATAAAGTGAAGCTTGGCTTTTACATCATTATATATGCCAGCCAGGTTCAGACTCTCGCGGATACTCTTATACGCATCCTGCAGATCGTATTTACCAACGAGTCCGATGTGTACTTCCTTCGTAGCATTGCGCTGCTTGTCAAGGAAGTCGTGCCAAGGCTTCATTGCAGGCGTTTCGCCCACGGGGATGCCAATCTTGCGAAGGATGGCAGCGTCGAGCCCCTGATGCTGCATGCTGACGGGCACCTCATAGATAGAGGGCATATCCTCACTCTGCACCACGCACTCCAGATCCACATTACAGAACGATGCCACCTTCATTCTCATGCCATCATCCAGATGACGCTCTGTGCGCAGCACCAGAATATCGGGCTGGATACCCATGCCCTGCAACTCTTTGACAGAGTGCTGTGTAGGCTTGGTCTTCAACTCATCGGCAGCCTTCAGATAAGGTACGTAGGTGAGGTGCACACACACGGCGTTTCTGCCCAATTGCCAGCGCAACTGTCTGATGGCCTCCATAAAGGGTGCACTCTCAATATCGCCGATGGTGCCGCCCACCTCAGTAATCACGAAGTCTAGCTGTTCGCCCTCTTCGTCCTCTCGCAGCATTCTGCGCTTAATCTCATCCGTGATATGGGGCACCACCTGAATGGTCTTGCCCAGATAGTCACCACGGCGCTCGCGGTCTATCACCGTCTTATAGATACGTCCTGTGGTGATAGAGTTATGGCGTGAGGTATGAATACCTGTGAAGCGCTCATAGTGGCCCAGGTCCAGGTCGGTCTCCATGCCATCAGCCGTCACATAGCACTCGCCATGCTCATAGGGGTTCAGTGTACCTGGGTCAATGTTAATGTAGGGGTCAAACTTCTGGATGGTTACTTTATAGCCACGTGCTTGCAGCAATTTTCCAATGGAGGCGGAGATAATGCCTTTTCCCAACGAGGAAACGACACCGCCCGTAACAAAGATATATTTTGTGTCCATAAAACGAATGTATTTTATGGACTGCAAAGTTACGCATTATTCCGCTTTCGAACCAAAAAGCGCCCCATTTTTCAATCTACATTTTCATCAAAAATAACAATCTGCAAGAAAAAGAATGCATTTTCTTGCAGAATACTATCGGTTTATCAGAAATTCGCGCCCAATTATTACAAACTATCAAAGACATGCAAAACTATTGGGAAATACAAAGAATCTTCGTACCTTTGCAAACAAAAACAAAGAGGCGAATACGTTAAAGAACCTTAAACCTCAACGACGATGCGTTATGTTTTGCGGCGTTGATTGTTATATAGGCAGAAACAATACGTAAAACGTTTATGCAAGAAGTACTATTCACAGATTTGGTCACCCGCCTGCGCCCACGACTCCTGGGACTTGCACAAGGCATTCTCCACGACGACGAGGAGGCTGCAGATGCCGTACAGGATGCACTCGTCTCGCTATGGCGCATGGGCGACAGGGTACAGCAGCCCATAGAGGCCGAACGACTGGCGATGCGTATCACACGTAACGTCAGTCTGAACAAGCAGAAACGCCGGTCTTTTGTCATTGCAGCTCTGGACAACATGCCCAGCGACACGGTTCGTCCGCTGAACGCCCGACAGGACAATCCGCACGAAAGCATGGAACGACAGGAAATGGAACGTCAGGTTAACGACGCCATTGCTGCCCTGCCAAAGAATCAGCAGGCAGTCATTCTGCTGCATCACATGGACGGTCTGTCCTATCAGCAGATTGCGGCTATACAGGGAAGCACAGAGAGTGCTGTCCGCATGACTGCCAGTCGCGCTAAAGCGAATCTAATGACTAGTTTAAAACAACCAAAACAAGAAGCATCATGAATACGAATCACAACATACCCACCGACGAACAGCTATGGAACGAGGTGCTGGACGTCCTGCATGATAACCGTCGTGAACTGACTGACGAGGAAATCGAAAAGCTCACGAGTGAACCCAAGCCATCACGCCGTTGGATGCGCATAGCAGCCACATTTATTGCCGTCGCCCTGCTCAGCGGACTGGCCTATGCTGCCTATCATTTCCTTTCTCCACAGTCAACAGAACCGTCAACGGAAACAACAATAGCCGAATCCAAGACAGATGATGCTAGTTCCACCGATGATGCCCTCGTGCGTTTTGCGGATATCCGTTTGGACAGCATCCTCACGGTGGTGGGCAGTCATTACCGCCATCAGGTGTGCTTCCTGGAAGAGACACTACGCGATCTCCGTTTCACCATCGCCTGGGATAGCGTACAGCCGTTAGGCATCTTACTCGACAACGTGAATGAGTTTGAGGGACTGCGCCTTTCTGACGAGCGCGATACCATCTTTGTTCATGCAGAGAAGGAGGTAGAGCCATGAAGCGCATCACCTTATTATTAATAATGGTGGGCATCGTCATGAGTGCTTCGGCACAAACACTTTCTTTGGCTGACGCATTGGCCCGACTGAACCAACAGCAGGATGACTACGAGATTTCCTTCATCCACAACGACTTGGAGCACCTGCAGGTGGTAGCCAACACACAGGGACTGAGTGTGCCAAAGGCCGTCAAGCAAATGACGAAAGACCAACCCGTGCGTGTCGTCACCAAAGGAAAGCAGATATATGTGCAATACAAGCCAAAGTCCGACAAGCGCTATATGATACTTGAAGGCAAGGTGAAGGACTACGTGACACACCTTGACCTGCCCCATGCTGCCGTTCGCCTGCTCAATGCCGATGGGGTCTGCATTGATTCCTGCGAGGCTATCTCTTATATGCAGTATGGCAACAATACGCCCATAGAACTGGCAAACTTTGCTTTCAGAGTGCCTGCACGACCCACGAAATATACGATTCAAGCCAGCTATGTGGGCTTTAAGCCTACCGAAATGCCCTATGAACTGAGCAATATCTACCGTCGTGAACAACGTCGCAATCTGCCTCCCGTCTATATGAAGCGCGAATCAAAGATGCTGAAGGAGGTGGTTGTCACTTCTACCAAAGTGCAGTTCTACTATAAAGGCGACACGCTGGTGTTTAATGCCGATGCCTTTGAACTGGCCGAGGGCTCTATGCTCGATGCATTGGTAAAGCAGTTGCCTGGCATCGAACTGAAAGAGGGTGGCCGCATCTATCACAATGGCAAGTATGTGGATGCGCTGCTCCTCAACGGCAAGGACTTTTTCCGTGGCGACCACACCATCATGCTCGACAACCTGCCGGCCTATACGGTGAAGAACATCCAGATCTATGATAAGTGGGGCGAGAAGAGTGAGTTTCTTGGACAGCAGGTGGCTGGAGACAACCGCTATGTGATGGATGTGAAACTCAAGAAGGAATACAGCATCGGCACACTTGCCAACGCAGAAGCAGGTGGCGGAACGGAGGAACGCTGGCTGGCCAGACTCTTTGCCCTGCGCTTCTCGGACCACTCTCGCATCGCAGCCTATGCCACCGCCAACAACCTGAATGGAGACACCAAACCTGGCGAAACGGGCAGTTGGAATCCCCAGCGCATACAGGACGGCGGGCAACTGAGACAGCAGCAGGCTGGCATCGACTATAGTGTAGAAGACCGCAACAGCAAGTGGAAAGCCGATGGCAACCTGCAGGTGACTCATACCGACCTGAATCGCGAGGCCAACACCAATCGCCAGAACTACCTGGCCACGGGCGATACTTACGAACGCATGACTAATGTCAACAGGAACAAGAACCTGAGGTTGAATACCAGTCACCATTATTATAGGGATTTCAAGATGTGGAACCTCGATATTAGCCCTTCACTCAACTATCAGAAGTTCGACAATAGCGACAACAGTCTCGCCTCGGCTTTCTATCAAAACGACAGTCTCATCCACCGCAATCTGCAACGGGGTATTGCCGAGGGGCACGCTCTCGATGGAGAACTACGTCTCAGCAGTACGTTGAAGTTTCACCACAGTCCCGACTGGGCTTCACTTGACGCCGAGGCCAGTTTCACCGACCAGCAGGAAGACCGCTATCATCGTCAGTCGGTTGAGTATGGTGCGACATCGTCGCAGCCCTCAAAAAGCCTCAACCGCTACTACCGCAACCACCCCAACCGGTCGTGGAAAGCCAAGGCTGGCGGCACCTATCAGATCAACTTCACCCAGCTCATCCGGCTGCAGTTGAACGTGAACTATACTCACAACGACCGCCAACGAGAGTCGTCGCTCTTCGACATCGACACCACCTACGCCCTCGGCCAGTTGCCATCAGCTCACGAATATGAGCAGTACATTGATCGTCGTAACAGTTATACGAGTCATTTCTCTGAAGACATCTACGACTTCAGCCCCCGACTGTTCTATAACGCCTATAGCGAAGACGAGACTGGTCAGAAGAAGTGGTGGGCGCAACTCGGCTTCCCCGTCACCATTGTTCGTCAGAAGCTCCGTTATAAGCGTGGCGACATCGACACACTCGTCACTCGCAACACCATGCCCTTCAACATCTGGGACTGCTTTGTCCAGTATAGCACTATGAATAAAAAGACAGGTCATGCCCAGAAACTGCTCCTAGAGTATATGGCCCAGACCTCAACACCTGATTTGCTGAACCTCGTCGATATGCACGATGATACTGACCCACTGAACATCCGTCTGGGTAATAACAGTCTGCGCAATGCTGTTAACCAAGAGTTTTCCTTCAGCCACCAATGGGGAAAAGCGAAAAGTAAAGAGACAAGCCATCGGTACCGTCTCAGTTACACGATCATTCAAAATGCCCTTGCCATGGGTTATCGTTACGATCGTGCCACAGGCGTCCGCACCTGGCAGGCCGACAACGTGAACGGCAACTGGAATGCTGCTGCCGACTATCGTTTCAACACAGTCATTGGCAAGAAGCACCCACTCCGCCTCAATGTCAGTCCGAGTGTCAGTTACCAGCACAGTGTGGACCTGGTTGACCAAGCGCGCAGCACCGTCAACACGCTTTCGTTCAACAACACGCTGAATCTCTCGTATAAGATTGGACAGCACGCACTCACCTTCAAGAGTACCACGCTTTGGCAGCGCTTCAGCAGTCAGCGCACGGACTTTGAGACGCAGCAGCCCTTGACGCTTACCAATGGGATGACAGCCATCGTAAAACTGCCTTGGAACTTGGAACTGAGTAGCGACATGACGCTCTACAGCCGTACGGGCTATGCCGACTCACAACTCAACACCAACGACCTGGTATGGAATGCCCGCCTCGCACGTCCGTTCCTCAAGGGAAGGCTGGTGGTGATGCTCGACGGCTTCGACATCCTTGGTCAACTGGACAACGTAACCCGCAACGTCAATGCGCAAGGCCGTACAGAAACCTATACCAATGTCATGCCTCGCTACGCCTTACTCCACGTAACATACAGATTCAACAGGCTGCCGAAAAAGAAATAACTCGTGAAGGCGGGTGTCTTCGTCCAGCTCTGGATGGAAGGCGGTGGCTATCTGGTTGCCCTGACGGGCAGCTACGA
Source organism: Prevotella sp. E15-22 (assembly GCF_023204875.1). Lineage (NCBI taxonomy): Bacteria > Pseudomonadati > Bacteroidota > Bacteroidia > Bacteroidales > Prevotellaceae > Prevotella > Prevotella sp. E15-22. The sequence continues at coordinate 860,251 of NZ_CP096247.1, read as the reverse complement.
TATGGCCATCGACAGTAGATAGAACCTCGACCTTATCGCTCAGCACACGCTCGATATAGGGGGCACGGATGAAGGTCATGGGAACATCGGTGCCAATGCCTTTGACGGTGTCAACGGTATGAAAGCTGCCTAACTGACGACCATAGGCATTGCGGCGCACCTCGATATCCATCGTGCCCAGGCGTCCCTCAGACAGAAGAATCATACCGGCACAGGTACCCAGGACTGGCATACCTCCGAGGATAGCCTCACGAATAGGTTCGTATAAGCCGAGTTCCTTCAACAGGCGCATCTGAACGGTACTCTCGCCACCAGGGAGGATAAGAGCCCCGTCCCCTGCCCTCCCCTGTGAGGGGCGGGAGTAGAACGACTGCCAATCTTTTAGTTGGCGAATCTCAACCGTCTCCACGCCTAAGCGCTGCAACATCTGCTCGTGCTCTATGAATGCCCCTTGCAGGGCCAACACTGCCACTTTCATTTTCCGCGTTCAGCCATTAAGAGTTGTATTTCCTGCTCGTTGATACCTACCATTGCCTCACCCAGATCCTCTGAGAGTTCAGCCAGGAGCTTGGCATCCTGATAGTTGGTAACGGCCTGCACGATGGCGGCAGCACGTTTGCGAGGGTTGCCACTCTTGAAGATGCCACTGCCCACAAACACACCCTCGGCTCCCAACTGCATCATCAGCGCGGCATCGGCAGGGGTAGCCACACCACCAGCGGCGAAGTTGACCACAGGCAGTTTACCATTCTCATGCACAAACTTCACCAGTTCATAGGGTGCCTGCAGCTGCTTGGCAGCCTCGAAAAGTTCGTCCTCACTCATACTCACCAGTCGGCGAATCTCGCTCTGCATCAATCGCATGTGACTCACAGCCTGAACGACATCGCCCGTACCAGGCTCACCCTTGGTGCGAATCATTGTGGCCCCCTCGGCAATACGACGCAGCGCCTCGCCCAGGTTCTTGGCACCGCAGACAAAGGGCACGTCAAACTTGGTCTTGTCGATATGATAGATGTTATCGGCAGGACTCAACACCTCGCTCTCGTCGATATAGTCAATCTCGATAGCCTGCAGGATCTGAGCCTCAGCAATATGGCCGATACGGCACTTCGCCATCACGGGGATGCTCACAGCCTCCTGAATGCCACGAATCATCTTGGGGTCACTCATACGGCTTACGCCACCCGCAGCACGAATATCGGCAGGAATACGTTCGAGGGCCATCACAGCGCAGGCACCTGCCTCTTCAGCAATCCTGGCCTGTTCAGGAGTAGTCACATCCATGATAACACCACCCTTCAGCATCTGAGCCAACTGGCGGTTGAGCAATGTTCTTTCGTTTGTCATTTTCTTAATTCTTTTTACCTTGATAATTGATTCTGAATGCAAAGGAAAAAAGAAAAGCGGAAATCGCCAAACGATATTCCGCTTCTGGTAAAAGAAAATGCTATATTGTTAAACCAAACAATCTTATTTATTTTTTGAGGAAAGCATCGACCTTCGTAGCCGTCTGACGACCGCTGGCCATGGCGCGAACCACGAGTGAGGCACCATTGGCTGAGTCGCCACAAACAAAGACGTTCTTCGGATACTCAGGATGCTCTGGTTTCAGGAAACCCATGGCGAGCAACACTAACTCGGCCTTGATGATTTCAGGCTTACCCTTCTCAACCATGATGGGACGACCGCCTTCAGGGTTGGGCTTCCAGTCAATCTCCTGAACTTTTACGCCAGTCAACTTACCATCCTTACCCAGGAACTCCAATGTATTGATGTTCCAACGACGGGTGCAACCCTCCTCGTGCGAAGAGGTAGTCTTGAGGGTGCGAGGCCACTCTGGCCAAGGGTTCTTAGGATCCTCAGGACCCTCAACGGGCTTAGGCATAATCTCAATCTGAGTCACACTCTTGCAACCCTGACGGTGGGCTGTTCCAATACAGTCGGAACCAGTATCACCACCACCAATCACCAGCACATCCTTACCCTTGGCAGTAACGCGCTCGTCCTTCGAGAACTCCATGCCAGCCAGCACACGATTCTGCTGCGACAGCATCTCGAGAGCGAAGTGAACGCCTTTGAGTTCGCGACCAGGAACCTTCAGATCGCGAGCAGTGGGGGTGCCCGTAGAAATGACGACGGCGTCGAACTCGCCGGAAATCCCAGATATTCCGGATTCTCCTGAAATTTCTGAGTTATACCGGAACTCGATACCCTCCTGCTCCAGCAGGGCGATACGACGGTCGATAACGGTCTTGTTCAGCTTAAAGTTAGGGATACCGTAGCGCAGCAATCCGCCTGCAGCCTCGTTCTTCTCGAATACAGTGACCTTATAGCCCATGTGGTTCAGGTCGTTGGCAGCAGCCAGACCAGCAGGACCGGCACCAATCACAGCCACCTTCTTACCATTGCGTTTGATATCGGTCTTGGGCACGATAAAGCCCTCCTGGAAGGCCATCTCGGTGATGGCGCACTCATCTTCACGGTTGGTCGTTGGCTCATGGTTAAAGCGGTTCAGCACGCAGGCTTTCTCGCAGAGCGCAGGACAGATGCGACCAGTGAACTCAGGGAAGGGGTTGGTGGAGTTCAGCAACTGGTAGGCCAACTCGAAGTCACCCTTATACAATGCATCGTTCCATTCAGGTGCCTTGTTACCCAGTGGACAAGCCCAGTGGCAGAAGGGTACGCCGCAGTCCATGCAGCGACTGGCCTGCAGTTTGCGTTCGCGAGTAGAGAGCGTCTGCTCCACCTCGCCAAAATCGTGGATTCTATCGTGAATCGGACGGTAGCCCGCCTCCTGGCGGTGTATCTCTAAAAATGCTTTTGGATTTCCCATTGTCTTTGAAATTAATGTTCTTATTTTTAAGGAAAGAAATTAGGAAGAATTAGAAATAATTACGTCCAAGAATTAAAAATAATTTTTTCATATTGTTGGAATTCATTCTTTCTCATTATTGCCGATTTCTTTCTCAATAAACTTAATAATCCCGTTGCACACTCTCTATCTTTTCTTTCAGCTTCTGCATCTTTTCCTCCTGCAGCACGCGCTTGTACTCGATAGGTACCACCTGGATAAAGTCCTCGATATAGCGATGCCAGTCGTCGAGCATGCGACCTGCCAGGGCCGAGCCCGTGTGTAGATAGTGCTGACGGATAAGCTCGAGCAGTTCCTTGCGGCTGACGCTGTCCTCAACCAGCGAGAGCTCCACCATATCCATGTTACAGAAGTAGTCGAACGTATGGTCAGGGTCATAGACATAAGCCACACCACCAGACATACCAGCGGCGAAGTTACGACCTGTCTTACCAAGCACCACCACGCGACCGCCAGTCATATACTCACAGCAGTGGTCGCCAGCACCCTCAATCACGGCGATGGCACCTGAGTTACGCACGCCGAAGCGCTCGCCCACCTTACCGTTGATGTAGAGTTCACCAGAGGTGGCGCCATAAAGACCCGTGTTACCTGCGATAATATTTTCCTCAGCCTTGAAGTCGTCACTCCTGCGGGCAGGAGGCAGAATAGAGATGCGACCGCCAGAGAGACCCTTACCAAAATAGTCGTTAGTCTCGCCCTCGAGGCGCAAATCCAGGCCCTTCACAGCAAAAGCGCCAAAGCTCTGACCAGCCGAGCCCTTGAACTTAATCTTAATGGTACCATCGGGCAGTCCTTCCTCGCCGTACTTCTGGGCAATCACACCACTCAGCATGGTACCCACGGCACGGTCGGTATTCTTGATGGCATAGTCGAGTGTCACCTCTTCCTGCTCGTTGATAGCCTTCTGTGCAGCCTTGATCATCTCCTCGTCCTTCACGCCAGTCACCTTGGTGTAGGCGCCACGATCCCAGTAGAGAGCTTTCTCGCTTTCTGGCTTGTGCAGCAAGCGGGCGAAGTCAATGGTCTTCTGCTTATCAGTAGCATTCTCAGTGTTCACCTCGATGAGTTCCGTATGACCGATGATCTCCTTCAGACTCTTCACGCCAATCTCGCTGAGGTATTCGCGTACCTGCTCAGCCAGGAAGGTAAAGAAGTTGACCACGTACTCAGCCCTACCCTCGAAGTGCTTGCGCAACTCAGGGTTCTGGGTGGCCACACCCATTGGACAGGTATTTGTGTTACACTTACGCATCATCACGCAGCCCAACACAATCAGGGGCAGTGTACCAAACGAGAACTCGTCGGCACCCAGCATAGCCATGACAATCACGTCCTTGGCCGTCTTCAACTGTCCGTCGGTCTGCAGGCGAACCTGATTACGCAATCCGTTCATCACCAGTGTCTGCTGCGTCTCGGCCAGTCCAATCTCAGGACTGATACCTGCAAAGCGCATACTTGATGCAGGCGAAGCACCCGTACCACCCTCAGCACCAGAGATGACGATGAGGTCGGCCTTAGCCTTAGCCACACCAGCGGCAATGGTTCCCACACCACTCTCAGCTACGAGTTTCACACTGACGGCAGCTGTTGGGTTGATGTTCTTCAGGTCGAAGATGAGCTGTGCCAAGTCCTCGATACTATAGATGTCGTGATGAGGTGGAGGTGAAATGAGCGAGATGCCAGGAATAGCGTTACGCGTCTTGGCGATAATCTCGTTCACCTTAAATCCAGGCAGCTGTCCGCCCTCACCAGGCTTAGCACCCTGTGCCACCTTAATCTGTATCTCTTCTGCATTCACCAGGTATTCGGCTGTTACGCCAAAACGACCTGATGCAATCTGCTTGGTCTTTGAGCTCAGACTCACGCCATCAACTTCTGAGTGATAGCGGGAGTTGTCCTCACCACCCTCACCAGTGTTACTGCGTGCACCCAGTTTGTTCATGGCCAGAGCCAAAGCCTCGTGAGCCTCGATACTCAGGGCACCAAACGACATAGCACCAGTCACAAAATGCTTCACGATGCTCTCCACACTCTCAACCTCGTCGAGAGAGACGGAAGACCCTCCCCCCTGCCCCTCCCTGTCATGGAGGGGAGTAGTAACTTTCTTGAATCGAAGGAAGTCACGCAAGAAGATGGGAGATTCTTTCTCGTCAACCAATTTTGACCACTCTTTAAACTTCTCGTACGAGCCTTGTCGACAGGCCAACTGCAACTTCGCAATCGTCTCTGGGTTCCAGGCGTGCTTGATGCCGTCCTTGCGCCAAGAGAACTGACCGTTGTTGGGCAGGACAGTATCATTTTTGCCCCCCTGCGGAAGCCATCCCCCCGTTTGGCGGCGGGATTCCGCATGCAGCGCAATGGCGTCGCGTGCGATCTCCTTCAGACCCACACCGCCGATGGTGCTCACCTCTGTGCCGAAGTATCTTCTCAGCAGGTCCTCACTCAGTCCGATGCTCTCGAAAATCTTAGCACCACGATAAGAGCGGATGGTAGAGATACCCATCTTACTCATAATCTTCTTCAAGCCCTTATCCACAGCCTTGATGTAGTTCTTCTCGGCAGTGGCGTATTCCTCCTGAATCTTATACTTCTTCACCAAATCATCCAACACGGCAAACGTCATGTATGGGCACAGGGCACTGGCGCCATAGCCCAGCAACAGGGCGGCGTGCATCACCTCGCGAATCTCACCGCTCTCAACAATCAGGGCTGTCTGCACACGCTTACCGACGCTAATCAAATAATGGTGAACAGCGCTGACAGCCAACAGCGATGGGATGGCTGCATGCTTCTCGTCGAGGTCACGGTCAGAGAGGATGATGTAGTTAACACCCTCATCTACACTGGCTTCAGCCTGATGACACAGGTCGTCGAGTGCCTTACGAAGTCCTTCCTCGCCCTTTGCTATCTCAAAGAGAATAGGCAACTTCTTGGTGTTGAAGCCCTTGTAGCGGATGTTACATAATATATCAAGTTGTGTGTTGGTCAAAACGGGCTGCGGCAGGCGCACCATCTTACAGTTCGAAGCATCGGGCGTCAGAATGTTCGTTCCTACAGCACCGATGTACTCCGTGAGACTCATTACCAGTTCCTCGCGGATAGGGTCGATGGCAGGGTTGGTCACCTGTGCAAACTGCTGACGGAAGTAGTTGAACAGCACCTGTGGACGGTCAGAGATGACGGCCAGCGGAGTGTCGTTACCCATGGCGGCTACAGGTTCCTGACCGGCTGTGGCCATGGGGATGATGGTCTTGTCGATATCCTCCTGACCAAAGCCGAAGGTCACCAACTTGGCGTTGAGATCGCTCACGCCGTTATCCACCTTACGACCACTCTTCAGTTTCTCCAACTGCACGCGATTCTCGTTCAGCCAGTCGCGATAAGGATGGGCCTTGGCCAACTTCTCCTTAATCTCGCCGTCGTAGTATATCTTACCTTCCTGCGTATCAATCAGCAGGATCTTACCTGGCTGCAGACGACCCTTCGACACCACATCGCCAGGCTCGAAGTCCATCACGCCAACCTCAGAGGCTACCACCATCATACCTTGCTTGGTGATGGTGTAGCGACTGGGGCGCAAACCGTTTCTGTCGAGCATACCACCTGCATAGCGACCATCGCTGAACAGCAGTGCAGCAGGACCGTCCCACGGTTCCATTAGGATAGAGTGATATTCATAGAAGGCTTTCAAATCTTCTGAAATGGGGTTCTTGTCGTTGAAGCTCTCAGGCACCAAGATGGCCATGGCTTGTGGCAACGAGAGTCCACTCATCATCAGGAACTCAAAGACGTTGTCAAGGCTGGCCGAGTCGCTCATGCCTTCCTGCACGATGGGGCGCAGATCCTTGATATCGCCCAGAGCCTCACTGCTCAGCACGCTCTCGCGAGCCTTCATCCAGCCGCGGTTACCACGAATGGTATTAATCTCACCGTTGTGGGCCAGCAGACGGAAGGGCTGTGCCAACTTCCATTTGGGAAATGTGTTCGTAGAGAAACGCGAGTGAACCAGTGCCAGTCCGCTCGTGAAGTAATCGTTCGACAAGTCAGGGAAGTAGCGACGCAGCTGTCCGCTGGTCAGCATACCCTTATAGATAATATTCTTGTTTGACAAAGAGCAGAGATAAAAGTCTTCGTTGTCAATGCGGTTCTCGATGCGCTTACGTACCTTATATAATATACGCTCGAACACGGGCACGTTCTCTTCCGACACACCCGTTACGAAAATCTGCTTGATGTCGGGCTCAACCTCGCGCGCAGCCACACCCAGCACCTCAGGGTTGGTGGGCACCGTGCGCAGATGCATCAGCTGCAGGCCCTCGCGCTCAATCTCCTCGATCATCACGCTCAGTATCTCCTGCTGGGCCTTCTCGTCTTTGGGAAGGAAAACCAGACCTGTACCATACTTACCCTTTTCTGGCACAGGAATGCCCTGCAGCAGAATAAACTCGTGGGGAATCTGCACCATGATACCAGCGCCATCACCAGTCTTGTCGCGTGTCTCAGCGCCACGGTGTTCCATGTTCTCAAGCACCTTCAGTGCATTGTCAACCAGGTCATGACTCTTTCCGCCGTGGATATTTACCACCATACCCACGCCGCAAGCATCATGCTCATAGTCCGATTGATAGAGTCCTAATAATTGGGATTTCTTGTTACGTTTTGTCATATTATCCTTACTTTTACTTTCTCTTTGTTCGAAAATTGCTGCAAAGATAATACATCTTGATAATATAGAGGTAATACATCTTTCGTTATAATCCTTTAAAATCCCCTTATCTTTCAATCCATGCAAAAACCACCCCATAATCTTTCATATTGAAAAACAATGGGGCATTTTTAGCCTATTATTCTTACAGATTGTTATTTCGCTATATTTTCCTCTTTTTTATTGATATATAATAAAAGGTCACAAATAAACAATAAAAACAGCCAAGAAAAAATCTACATTTTGTGTTGAATTTACAATGTGTAAGCAAAACAACCATTTTACCTTACAATTTGTCATATTGAATAAAAATGTAGATTTTAAAACAGGAAAGAGCTATTGCCACCTCAGGAGAATGTCGTAATTTTGCCAACGAATTCAAGACAGAGTCACAGTGACGTTTATTATTAATTTAAGGTATTAAGGTATGAAAAAGATTGAAGCAATTATCCGTAAGACCAAGTTTGAAGAGGTCAAGGAAGCCCTGCTATCGTCGGACATCAACTGGTTTGAGTATCACGACGTACATGGCATCGGACAGAGCCGTCAGGAACGTATCTACCGTGGTGTGATGTATTCAACAGACGTCATCGAGCGCGTAGCCATCACCATTGTTTGTCGTGACCAGTTTTTGGATCCCACCATCAAGGTGTTGCTCGAGGTGGCACACACAGGTGAGGTTGGTGATGGACGCATCTTCGTGAGCGACGTGCTGGAGACCTATTCTATTCGCACAGGCGAGAAGGGTGACACCGTATTGAGAGACAAGAAGTAAAAGGTAAAAAGGTTAAAAGGTAAAAGGATTATGAACGAAATAGGAATTTCACTCGATACCGTATGGATGCTATTGGCAGCTATGTTGGTTTTCTGGATGCAGCCTGGTTTTGCGCTGTGTGAGGCTGGTTTTACACGTAGTAAGAACACGGCAAACATCCTGATGAAGAACTTTGTCGACTTCATGTTCGGCTCACTGTTGTTCTTCTTCCTGGGCTTCGGCTTTATGTTTGGCAGCGACACGCTGGGTGGCTTTATCGGCATGCCCAACTGGGGCGACCTGAGTTTCTACGAGAGCGATCTGCCCGTAGAGGGATTCTTGATTTTCGAGACCGTGTTCTGTGCCACCTCTGCCACCATCGTCAGTGGTGCCATGGCCGAGCGCACCAAGTTCTCAATGTACCTTATTTATAGTGCAGTCATCTCACTGATCATCTATCCTGTCGAGGGTCACTGGACCTGGGGTGGCGGATGGTTGTGCAACGATGCTGCCGACAGCTTCATGATGACCACCTTTGGCGATGTGTTCCACGATTTTGCAGGTTCCGCCATTGTTCACTCTGTAGGTGGTGTGCTGGCTCTGATTGGTGCTCTGGCACTGGGTCCCCGTGTGGGCAAGTATGACAAGGACGGTAAGAGTCGTGCTATCCCTGGTCACAACCTGGCCATGGCTGCTCTGGGTGTCTTCATCCTCTGGCTGGGATGGTTTGGATTCAACCCTGGTTCTCAGTTGGCTGCCAGTGGCGAGGTGAACCGCATTGCCATCTCACACGTGTTCCTGACCACCAACCTCGCTGCTGCTGCAGGTGGTGTGGCAACCATGTTCCTTACCTATATTAAATATGGCAAACCCTCACTCTCACTGACCCTGAACGGCGTGCTGGCAGGCTTGGTTGGTATCACCGCTGGTTGCGACCTCGTTTCACCCTTTGGCGCTGTCATCATTGGTCTGGTTTGTGGTATCGTACTGGTTTACGCCATTGAATTCATCGACCATAAGTTACATATTGACGATCCCGTTGGTGCTTCTTCAGTACACGGTGTGTGTGGTATCCTGGGCACCCTGATGACTGGTCTGCTGTCTACCAGCAATGGTGCCTTCTACGGCTTCGGCTGGGGATTCTTCGGCGCTGAGTGCTTTGGCGTACTGATGATCGACCTTTGGGCTGCTGTTTGCGGATTCGCCCTGTTCTATGGCATCAAGTACATCCACGGTTTGCGTGTCAACAAGCGCATCGAGGAGGAAGGACTCGATATCTATGAGCACGGAGAGGCTTGCTACAACTAATTAAAAGGAATTATTACGGAAAAGAATTAGAAAGAATAAGAAATAATTAAGCTCAAGAATAAGAAAGAAATTATTAATTCTCATTTTTGGAACAGATTCTTTCTCATTGTTTCTCATTCTTTTCCTAAAAAAAAAGAAAACAATTTTAATTTAAATTTTAGCGTATGAAGAAGATTGTTTTATTCGCAATGGGTATGGCCATGAGCATGACCACCTTTGCACAGGACGCAGTAGAGACAACGATTAGTGCTGACGTTGTAAGTAGTTACATCTGGCGTGGCCAGGATCTGGGTAGTGCTGCCATTCAGCCCACACTCGGTGTAGCCTACAAGGGCCTGTCGCTGACCGCCTGGGGCAGTTACGGACTCGTAAACCCTGCCGACACCAAGGAGTTTGACCTGACACTGGCTTATACGCTGGGCAATCTGAACATCGGCGTAACCGACTATTGGTTTAACCAGGCCATTGGCGGCGACCCCGAGAATCGCTATTTCATGTACGAGGCACATGGCACCAACCACGTGTTCGAGGCTAACATCGGTTATGATTTCGGAGTGGCAAACCTTCAATGGTTCACTAACTTTGCTGGCAACGGAGGCGCAGACAAGGACGGCAAGCGAGTCTATAGTAGTTATGTCGAGGCCACTGTCCCATTTAAATTGGCCACTGCCGACTGGACTGCTACGGCTGGCGCCGTCCCCTTTGCCACCGATTTCTATAATGGCTGGACCAACGGCTTTGCTGTGACAAACCTGGCACTGAAGGCCACTAAGGACGTGAAGATTACGGATGCATTCACAGTGCCCGTGTTCGCTCAGGTGGCTGCCAACCCTTGCACACAGAACGCTTATTTTGTAGTAGGATTAACCCTGATACCATAGTTTGTTTATCAAAATTTGCATTTTCTTTTATCAGAAGCGGAACATCGTTTGGCGATTTCCGCTTTTTTTTGTTCCTTTGTACCCAATTTCGCAATGGCACAGAAAACAAACAGCTCCATACTGACCATCACGGGCTCCGACGGCACAGGCGGCTCAGGCGTTCAGGCCGACATCCAACTGATTCACGAGTTGGGTGGACGGGCTGCATCGGTCATCACGTCGATCACCGTTCAAAACACGCTGGGCATCCAGGAGTTTCACGACCTGCCTGCCGCTGTGGTGCGCCAACAGGTGGAGGCCATCATCAACGACCTTCAGCCGCAAATCGTCAAGATTGGTCTGCTGCGTCGCACGGATGTGGTGGAGATGTTGGCCGAGGTACTGCGAAAGCATCATCCCAAGCACATCATCTATGCACCCGTGTTGGAGTCGGCCAAGGGCGAGCTGCTGGTGTCGCCCAACGTCTACGAGGCCATCAAGCAGCAACTCCTGCCACTGTGCACCATCGTGCTTCATCCGTCCGACCTACCAGAGGGTCCTCGCCGCCATGGTCATGCCAACCAGCTGGCCTCTGCCCTCGCCTACTATCTGAGTCTTGACGAGAACGAGGCCGACGCCATGCTCCATGCGCAGTCATACCTGAAGGCACTTCCTGCCGACTATGCTGAGGGCAACAGCAGGAGCGAGGAGCTTTACAATCAGTTTCTGTCCACCGTTGAGCGCTATTACAACCGTTATGCCGATGTGGCCTTTTATGCTGAGCAACTCAACGTGAGTGCACGCTATTTGGGACAGGTCACGCGTCGCATTACCAATCGCTCGCCAAAGGCTATCATCGACGAGCGCATCATCAACGAGGTAACAGCTCTTCTCACCTCTACCAATCGCCCTTTGAAGGACATCGCCCTGCGACTGGGCTTCTCGTCGCAAGCCCACCTCTCACGCTATTTCAAGAAGCATAAAGGGGTTTCTCCAACTGAGTTTCAGAAAAGAAAATAAGGTTTATCTTGTTTGGTGCCTAAGTATAAGCCCATCCCTACGGGTATACAATGTAAAGAAATAGTGCCAAAAAACAGGGTTCTGAAAAAATGCAAACTAGAACGCAAAAATGGGTCAAAAACGACCTTTCGGAGGACCCCTATCGATTTCACCATGCAACGGAGGCTGTTTTACAACCCAACGGAGGCTGTTTTACCATGCAAAACAGCCTCCGTTGCAGTGTAACTCAGGCTCCGTTACAACCTAAACGAATATTCGATTGCGTTCTAATTCTTTACACTTTTCGAGCCATTTTCGTAAGCCTCTCATTTTCAGTTGTTTACGAACTCTCTCATATTTCGCCTGTACGCACAGAAAAAATTTTTGGCTCAGAATTTTTAAATCTCAGAGGTGCTATTGTTAAGATTATTCATTACTATTCGTCACACGGTTCCTCACCTGGCTTAACAAGAACCTTCTTTCTGTTTTGAATATAAACGCCACTGGCATGCTTTTCTATGGGACGACCTTGGAGGTCATAAGCCACACCCTTCTTTTCCGTTTGGTTTGACGTACTTTCTATATCCTCTATTTCGTCTGGAGAAGGAAGTTGGAAAACAGGGCCACTATAAATAGCCTTGAACTTATCTACTTCTGATGGGAGCACATAGAGTTTTGTACTGGTATTCATGCCAGAAAACATGGTTGGTTCATACGGATTGGATGGCTTCGTAATATAGGCAGAGTCAATAACACCACGAATATACAACTCGTCCAACTTAGTTCCATTAAAAGCATACACCTCGATTCTGTTTACACTCTCTGGTATATCAAGTTTCTTCAACGAGGTACATCCGCTGAAAGCCTGCGCATCAATAGATTTCAGTCCACTGGGAAGACTAACAGACTTTAACTGTTTACTATTAGCAAAGGCGAAATTCTCTAAGGTAACAATTCCTTCTGGCACTTCATATGACTGACGGGTGGAGCCTGCTGGATAGGCTAAAAGTGCCGTCATCTTCTTGTCAAACATCACGCCGTCAACAGACTGTACGACAGCATTGCCTGGTTCCACTTCAATTGTATCAAGACTTGTGCAGGATTGGAACGCATTGATATACATATTGCCATTTAGTCCATAGCTCAATACCTTGATGGTGGGTGGAATCACCATCTTTTTCGCATATTTATTACCCATAAAGGCTTCATAAGAATAACCGTTCACGCAATAGTTCACATCTTCGTAAGACACTTCTTGGGGTATGCGCAGTTCACCTCTAGAATTATTATTGTATCTCATCAGTATGGCCTGTTGATAGTTCTGTCTAAGCAGATATCTAAATCCATCAACCAAAACAGTCTTTGTGTTATCTTCTAAGGATAATGGTTCAGAATCCGACAGTTCTACCAAGCCGTCGAACCACCAGCAATTTAAATAGAATTTGTTTCCTTCAATGCCATGCAGTCGAAAGGACACGTTAAATGGACAGGTGCAGTCTTGACTGTTAGGAATTACTGGAGAAACGCTTACGACTATTGAATCAGAATAAGAAGCTCCACTCCAACCATTTTCTGAATGAGCCGACACGTCGAAACTTCTTGTGCCACAGTTACTAGTGTAATGCTGTAGTTCAACCAGCAAATCTGTGCCGTCTTTTTTAAGAATGATTGTTGACTGATTTGAGGCCTCTGAACCTCGCGCATACGAAATGCATCCACTATTTTCTATTTCTGACACCAAAAGCTCATGCTCTTGGGCATTGGCAACACCATGTATCATTAGCAATAAGAGCAACAATACCTTTTTCATAAGTTAATTGTTTTTGGTTATTAATATTAGAAAAAAACTGTTGCAAATATAAAATAATAATTCTGAGTCAAAGGAATTATTTTAGAACAATTAACAAAATTAAACAGCATTAACACTACTCTCTTTGTAACAAAAGAACAGAAAATATTTTTAGCTCAGAATTTTTAAATCTCAGAGGCGCTATTGTAACATTTACTCCTTGTAGAAATAATTTTGATTTCTGCAATTTTCTTGAACAAAAGTTTCTATAATAAATAAAAAATATGTACTTTTGCATACAAGAAGATAATACTAAACTGAAATGGATATTTTTAAGTTACCTTTTTTAATTTGTCTTTCAATAATATACTCCCTAACTTCGTATGCAGAAGGGGAAAAGAATGACAAAATCATAATCGAAAGTTTCAACTCTATCCCTTCAGAGATAGATGGTGGATGCTGTGTTTTTTACAGATATCCAGACTCTGTTCAAAATGAAGGTTATATAATGGTAAATGATCTGGCAAATACTGCCTACATGGTTGTTAATCATCATCTAGAAGAGTTTACTCTTGTAACCAACAAGAAAAATACATATTGGTATAGGAACAACAACTACACCCTTAAAGTGAAAATAACTCGCAAACAGAGTAAGAATCATGGAGAGGACTCTGAAGTAAAAGGGATTCTCACGCTAAAGGATAACAATAAAAAGAAACTGAGTCTATCCTTCGTGGGAAATTGTAGTTGGTAAGTACCTGCTTCCCACAAGCTTTTGAATATTTCTTGAAGAATCAAAGAACTGTTCTAGTAATTATCGATATTAGTATATAAAATGAAAATAAAATATTTATTTATATTAGTAACTACGTATATGACCGTCTCTTGTGTAGGAAGTTCGCATGACTGCAAGAACAAGGAACCTATGGATTTTTCTGCAGTATGGACTAGTTATCAGGAACTAGTTTATGGGTATGTTGGTGAGAACTATCAACGCTTTTACTTTTTGATAGACAGCATCAAGATGAGTGAAAAGGATACTCTTCTATATGATGTTTGGGGAAAGTATCGTGTTAAAGACCAGATTTCAAACTATGTCGGACAAATACGTGTTCGCGAGGACATCGTTATGCTTTCTAAAGAATATCAAGTAGACGAAGAACCTCTTCCACAAAATGGCACTCAAATATATGGTTTATCTTCTGAATGGAATCTTAAAACAATCAACTCTGAAGAGCAGATTAAAGGTGAGATGATTTCTACATTCTTCCTTCGGAATGGTCAGGCGGTATTCAATGATATTGGTCTTGAATGGAGTGACCCATATTGTAACAATCAATTTATGGGAACATTTTATTCAAAGAAATATGGAGAGCAAAAATGCAGATGGGGCACTTGTCGTATTCCTGATAGCGATGATCTCGATATCGGCTCTGCAGAATTTTCTCCTGACAAGAAATATTCGGATTTTGGTTGGCAGTCATATATAAACGCATTTTTGGAGGGTACAGATGAAGGATGGAAAGCTGAAAAACAAAGTCGATGGACTTTACGACCAGACACCCTTCAGCTTAAATTTCCTGCAATAATCAATGATCCAGATGGATATGTGAATATTCGAAAAGAGCCGAATAAGAACTCGGAAATAGTTGCAAAGATTTCGACCAATGAAATTTTCTTCTTCACGTTAATGCCTGAAACAGACTGGTATCCGGTATATTTTCAAAAGTCCACGCAGAGTGTTGGATATATCCACAAGTCACGTATAAAAACAGTTGAAGGTTTTCCAGAAGGACTGATAGAGAAAGTACGAAGACTTCGTATCCAAGGTACTTAAAACAAGATCAGCGGGACAGGTCCCCCTGATTTGTTTGTTGGATAGAGATTAATAACGTTGTTTGGTAAATGGTAAATAATTGAATTATGATTAGTTTGTTTAAAAAGATATTTGGTCACACTAACACTTCAAAACCTTTAGAACGTATCCCTTTACCTCAGACTAAAGAAGAAAAGGAGATTTTTTTGAAGCGCTATTTGGATACACTCACTAAACATGGTTGGGTGTTGGAACCCTCTGTGTCAGTTAATTCTGCTGAAAAAGAAAAGAAGCAGGCGGTGGATTGTCTGACTAGGCTGGATTCAGACCTTCTGAGTTTTTTATATTCATTCAAAAGTTTGGATAATGACTCTGAAGATGTATGGTTTGTCGGATTGGATACTCAGACCGACAACCTTTGCTTTGGTGAGAATCTGGTAATCATGGAAAGTTATGTCATAGAGGATTCAACCATTTCCGTTGTCTTGCAAGGTGAGAACAAGGGTAAGTTTGTTTATTGCAACGAAGGCATATATGAAGATGCAGAGATTATTGCTGATGACTTTTTCTCCTTTTTGCAGCTTCATGCCTATTGTGTGGAACTTGGAAAAGACACGGTCAAGAATAATCCATTGTGGGCTTTTGTTTGATCTTCGAAAACCATTAAAAAAATCTTAATTGTTTACGTTTTGTCTCGCATTTTTTAGCTTTGTGTGTCACTTATGTCAGATACTCACAAAAATAATTATTAATTTCGCACATCGAAAAAATATTAAAAATCAAATTAACAAAACTTAGACAATGACAAAACAGCAGCTTACCGCACTTGCCACAGTAATTCGCAGCATCATAGCGCAGGAGACCAAACATACAGATACAGATGATACAGATGTTTTCTAAGAGTTATTCGCGTACATGCGCACGCATGTACGCGTAGAATTTTTAAATTTCATCTGTATATCTGTATATCTGTATTGATGATACTTTTCACATGTAACTATCATATTTACCACACGTAAACATCATATTTACCACTCGTAAACATCATATTTACCACTCGTAAACATCATAAAAAGAAAACACAAGTTTCCTTTTGAAGATCATAGGGACAGATACTATTTGATTTCTGGCAATCAGACATAGCAGTCTTTCATCATGCACAGTCGGGACAGATGCCCCTGATCTCCGCCTATAGAAACAAAGAAAGAACATGTAGTTTAACGATTTACGAACTTCTTAAATAAAAATTTCTCTAATAGATAAAAAATATGTACCTTTGCATTTGCTAATCAAAAGCGATTAATTAATCATAAGAATCTCCCCTTTGATCAAGAGAAAACAGTTTAAATGAAGACAATAGAAGAAATACAGGCACGCAAGGAATCTCAGACATTCGACTGTAAGAGCATTCAGATTGACCCCAAAGCATTGGCAATACCAATTGTGGCTATGGCTAATG
Source organism: Prevotella sp. E15-22 (assembly GCF_023204875.1). Taxonomy (NCBI): domain Bacteria; kingdom Pseudomonadati; phylum Bacteroidota; class Bacteroidia; order Bacteroidales; family Prevotellaceae; genus Prevotella; species Prevotella sp. E15-22. The sequence goes on along the minus strand of NZ_CP096247.1, from coordinate 843,683 downwards.
CAGATGGTGGCGTACTTGCTATTGGTGTTTCTGACAAAACACGAAGAGTAGAAGGCATTGATGGGAATGAGGAACGACTGAATGAGTTGCTTCGCGTTCCTTTCGACTTCTGCAACCCGTCTGTCAAAGTGAAGTGCGAGTATCTGCCTTGCACGGACCATAGTGGTAAGGAGAATCGCATTCTGCTTATGCATATTCCTGCAAGCAGCCAGCTTCATACCAATCAGGCTGACGAGTGCTTTATGCGTGTAGGTGACAAAAGTAAGAAACTTAGCTTCGATGAGCGCATGCAACTTCTCTATGACAAAGGGGAACGCTACTACGAAGACAAGGACGTTTATGGTGCCACGATGGATGATATAGACATGAACCTCGTCAATGATTACATGAGTGTCATTGGCTATGGAAAGTCGGGCATGGAGTTTCTTAGAGAGAATAATGATTTTGTGGCAGAGATAGATGGACAACAGAAGATAAGTACAGCCTGCATCCTTCTCTTTGGAAAGAATCCACAACGTTTCTTCCCTCGTGCCCGTACCCGTTTCATCCGCTACGAGGGGAAAGAGGAAAAAGTTGGCAGGGAAATGAACGTAGTCAAAGATGTGACGTTTGAAGGAGCTATTCTTCAGCAAGTAAGAAGCACGATTGACTATCTGGAGACACAGGTTCGCGAACATTCCTTCCTTGGTGAACATGGACAGTTCGTCACTCGTCGCAACTATTCAAAGTATGCCATACAAGAGATGGTGGTTAATAGTTGTTGCCACAGAGCCTACAACATCAAGGGAACTGAGATTCAAATAAAGATGTTCGACGACCGTATCGTTTTCGAGACTCCTGGCGATTTACCTGGGCTGGTGCGACCAGACAACATTCGTCATACCCATTTCTCTCGCAATCCCAAAATTGCCCAATACCTTAAGGCTTACAAGTATGTCAAGGAGTTTGGCGAGGGTATTGACCGTATCTGTAATGAGTTGGAAACAAAAGGTTGCGCTATCCCATCATTCCATGCCGATGCCTTCATTCTAAAGACTACTTTGATGGCAGAGTGGACTTCAGAAAATGAGTTCGACCGCCCAAGTGCCGCCCAAGTACCGCCCAAGTACCGCCCAAGTACCGCCCAAGTAGAAAAATTGATTTCCGTAATGAGCAGCGAGTATATTGGTGTACAAGAGATTATGAATTTATGTGGCATTGTAAGACGTAAAACCATTCAGGATAGTTATATTACTCCTGCACTTGCAGACGGCAGTATAGAACGTAAATATCCCAATCAACCCAAAAGGCCAGATCAGAAGTACCGTCTTACAGATCTTGCTATGGAATGGAAAAAGTCTGATGGGAGATTATGAAGTACCTGAAGTTTAAAATACCCTCAGAAGAGGGAAAGGAGAGTACCAAAACCTCTGCTCTTGAAAAAATACTTGTATGGCTTTTGGAGAAGTTTATTCCCAAGGCCAATCCTGATTTCGACACCAAATACGATGATGTCGAAACATGGTTTATTGAGTATGACGAAGAGAATGATTATACCAACCGTGAGATAGGTTTGAACAAGGATGGACATGTTATTGTCTTAGGTCCTTTCCAAAAGAATCTCGGATACTGGGTGGACAATGACTTTACTCTTCAAAATTACGAAGATTACTTTGACGTTCAGTACATAGATAAAGCTGTCTTTGAAGAATTGTGGAGGAAAATAGAAACAAAACAAGCAATTCTTTCATTTCTTACAAAATGGAATCCAATAGGCGTTCCTGAGGATATTGCAAAAGATGAGTATATCAATTACGTTGATTTAATAGAATCGAGTTTACAATCAAAGGATGAACTACGGAAGTGCTTGATTGGGATTCTAAGGGAGACAATGGGATTGGATATTTCGTCTTCTGAAGCTTTTGCTGATATAGAAAATGCATGTGATGAATTGATAAAACTGAAGATAGATAAGTGATGAAAGAACTCGTTACATTGATAAAACATAAAGAATTCGCGAAGGCAAAACGACTTCTGAAGAAGGCTCTGCAGACAGAGCCGGATAATGTCTATCTGCTCACGCAAATGGCGAACGTACTGTGGAACCTCGGAAAAGACGAGGAGGCTCTGACTTTTGCGATGAAAGCAAAAGAGATTGACTCAGACTATCCGTTAATGCTCTTTACGTTGGGAAAAATCCTGTGGTCATTAGAAGATAACTCCGCATCAATCGAAGTATGGGACAAATTACTCTGTGCAGACATAACATCTGTGGCTGATAAGGGATGGGGCATCAAATGGGCTCAATCCGTGATGAATGATGCCAGATTCTATAAGGCAATATGTCTCGATTCTCTTGATAGAATGGCAGAGGCGAAGGAAGAGATGGAAAAGCACCTTGCTTGCAGGCGAAAAGGTTTGGAGAGTGATTTCACCCTGAAAGAAACGAAGGAATTTCTTTTAAGGCTCACCTATTGTACTATACCAGACTCCTCCTCAGAGGATGATGATATTGGTTGGGTACCTCCAAAGCAGTGGAATAGGATAAACAGAATGCTCGCCAAGAAGAAATCTGACGAGCAGGCTTTGGTGTCATACCTGAAAAGAAAAAGTCGCGAGTTCCCACGTGAGTATTACCTTAAGACACTCCTCACAGAACATCTGGCAGACATGAAGAGATATGCCGAATCGTTACGATATGCAGAAGAGGCCTATGAGCAGGAACCCGCAGACATGCTAGTGGCTTACGACTATGCTAATGCCCTGTATCATAATGGCAAATATGACGATGCAATAAAGATTATCAGCATTGTTATACAAACAGATGTCAACATTATAGCTTATGGTGACCATGGGGAAGGGCTGCGATGGGCCAAGACATTACAACGAGATGCGAAGGAAGTTTTGGAAGTATGTATGAAAGAGAAAGGGGCGTAAGAAGTTTTATTCTGTCAATATGAAAATTAGTAATTTAAAGAAAGATTCTGATTTCCCTTTTGTGACAATCTGTAACAAATTGGTGCCGTATTTTGACAAATGAAAGCAAAACGGCGCCAATTAGCGTGTTTATTATTACAGATTGACAGAAAACAACGGAATTAACAATCAAACAAGAAGCAAAGAGACGCGTTTCCTGTCATTTTGATGTAATTTTGCGGCCGAAATTACAAATAAAAGGAAAGCGTTATGAAGATAAAGAAACGTTGGATGATCCTGATGACGGCCACTATCTTCGTGTTGATGATGACCCCTGGACTGTCGTTCTTCTATGGCGGCATGGTGGGAGCGAAGAACGTGATCAGCACCATGCTGCAGTCGTTCATCGCCATGGGACTGATCTCCGTCCTTTGGGTGGTGGTAGGCTTCTCGCTGTGCTTCGGCGACGACATTGGCGAGCGCGAGTTGGCAGAATATGAGGAGCACCTCAGGGAGAAAAACAAATAAGATTCGCATTCATTTCTGATATACCAAGCTATTGTTTTGACGAAAAAGGGGTTGGCGTGATGCCAACCCCTTTTCATCTATGTTTTTTCCTTATGCTTGTTTCAGTCGATCGTTCAGGATGCTGAACAGTTCCTCTATTTTCATGCTCATTCCAGTGGTACCCAGATGCTCCTGAGCATCTCCAACTCCCATATTAATTCGACGAACCATACGACCCAAGAAACTGGCATCCTCCATTTTCTGAACTTCAACGTTAGGTTTATAATGGATGGCAACAAACTTCTGCGATCCCACATGAATCATCTTGAAGGACTGCACATCCGAGAAGTTAACAACAAAGGCTTTCGTTCCACGAACAATGACGCTCTTGTCTGTGATGGTCATGAATGGCTGATGGGCTAGTCGCTCCCTGACGACCATAATCAGCATGAAGAGAGAGCCCAAGCCAAAGAAAACAACACCTATAACAGCGATTATATTCATGAAAAAATTTGTTCGAGAATCCATGAGGATCATTACACTGGCATACGTGAATGCAGCACCACAAAGCAAAAGAAGAAGCGTTCTCCAGACAGAATGATAAATCTTAATTTCTTGCATTTCTTTTAAATTTTAATGATTACTATTTGCAAAGGTACATAAATAGTTTGAATATATCTCCATGCAATCGTATTAATTTTACGAATTGTAACAAAAAGGCGTGAGAAAATACAATGAAAGTTACAAAACAACAATAATTCAAGAAAAAAGTAACAGATTGTCACTTTTCCTTTTTGCGATGTTTCCAAAAGCAACAAGTTTTTTGGTGATTTACGTTTTTTGCGCTACCTTTGCCAACCGAAAACATATATAGAGAAAGTAAGATGAGCAGGATACCCTTTACAAAGATGCACGGCTGCGGCAACGACTATATATATATTAATGTGTCGCAACACCCCATTGACGACCCCAAGACGGCAGCCATTAAATGGAGCGACCGGCATAAGGGCATCGGCTCTGACGGTTTGGTGCTGATTGGCAAGAGTGCTGTGCCAGAGGCCGACTTCACCATGCGCATCTTCAATGCCGACGGCAGTGAAGCATTGATGTGTGGCAATGCCTCGAGATGCATCGGCAAATATGTCTATGAGAGGGGCCTCACTACAAAAACAGAGATTCGACTGCTGACGCTATCGGGCATCAAGGTGCTGAGTCTGCATGTGAACGGCAACATCGTGGAGAGCGTCACCGTGGATATGGGCGAGCCTGCCTTCGATGTGCCCACACAGTTCGTCGATTCTCGCGGAATGGACAAGGGCACGTTTGTGTCGATGGGCAATCCGCATTACGTCATCTTTACAGAGAATGTTGATCAGGTGGGCGAGACTGGACACTCTTTGGAATATCATCCAGCATTCCCCCAGCGCTGCAACATCGAATTGGCTCGCATCGAGGAAGACGGCACCATCCGCACACGTGTTTGGGAGCGCGGCAGTGGCATCACGCAGGCCTGTGGCACAGGTGCCTGCGCCACAGCAGCGGCAGCAGTCCTGACAGGCAAGGCTGGTCGCACCTCGCAGATTGCGATGGACGGCGGCGTGCTGAGCATCGAATGGCGCGAGCGTGACAATCACATTTATATGACTGGTCCTGCAACATTTGTATTTGACGGAGAGATAGAATAAAAACGAAATAGCAAAAAGAATATGGCATTAGTTAACGAACATTTCCTGAAACTGCCAAACAACTATTTGTTTGCAGATATTGCCAAGAAGGTGAATGCCTTCAAAGTGATGCACCCCAAGGCTGACGTTATCTCGCTGGGAATTGGCGATGTGACACAACCCCTGTGCCCTGCTGTGGTAGAGGCTATGCACAAGGCTGCCGACGAGATGGCTACGGCAAAGGGATTCCGTGGTTATGGTCCTGAGCAAGGTTACGACTTCCTGCGCGAAGCTATTCTGAAGAACGACTTCCTGCCACGCGGCATCCACCTGGACATTGACGAGATTTTCGTGAACGACGGTGCCAAGAGTGATACTGGTAATATCCAGGAACTGATTCGCTGGGACAACTCGATTGGCGTGACAGACCCCATCTATCCCGTGTATATCGACTCGAACGTGATGATTGGTCGCGCAGGAACGGTGGAGGACGGCAAGTGGTCGAATGTGATCTACATGCCCTGCAACGCTGAGAACGGCTTTGTGCCTGAGATTCCCAAGCGTCGCGTGGATGTTATCTATCTCTGCTATCCCAACAACCCAACGGGTATGGTCATCACTCGCGAGGAGTTGCGCAAATGGGTGAACTACGCCCTGAAGAACGATGCGCTGATTTTCTTTGATGCTGCCTATCAGGCTTATATTCAGGATGACAAGATACCCCACTCTATCTATGAAATCCGTGGTGCGCGTAAATGCGCCATCGAGTTCCACTCGTACTCAAAGACGGCTGGCTTCACTGGCATCCGCTGTGGCTATACGGTGGTGCCCAAGGACCTGACGGCTGCCACACTCACAGGCGAGCGCATCGCCCTGAACCCATTGTGGTATCGTCGCCAGTGCACCAAGTTCAACGGCACCAGCTATATCAGTCAGCGTGCGGCCGAGGCTATCTACACACCTGAGGGTAAGGAGCAGGTGAAGGCCACTATCGACTATTACATGCAGAATGCCAAGAAGATGCTCAGCACCCTGCGCTCACTGGGATTTGAGTGTTATGGTGGTGAGAATGCGCCATATATCTGGATGCGCACACCCGATACATTCCAGAAAGAGGTGGGCGGCATGGCACCAACATCATCGTGGAAGTTCTTCGAGAACCTGCTCTATGGAGCCAACGTGGTGTGTACGCCTGGCGTGGGCTTTGGTCCTGCCGGCGAGGGCTACGTGCGTTTCACGGCCTTTGGCAGTCATGAGAAAACAGAAGAAGCGCTGGACCGTATTGCCAGCTGGAGTAAACAAAAGTAAGAGAAAGGATAAGCATTATGTGTGGAATCGTTGCGATATTGAATGTCAAGGAGCAGACACACGAGCTGCGTGAACAAGCGTTGAAGATGAGTCAGAAGATCCGCCATCGCGGACCCGACTGGAGTGGCATCTATTCTGGCGGAAGTGCTATTCTGGCTCACGAACGTCTGAGCATCGTGGATCCAGAATCGGGTGGTCAGCCATTGTTCTCGCCAGACAAGAAGCAGGTGCTGGCTGTGAATGGCGAGATCTATAACCATCAGGACATTCGCCGCCGCTATGCAGGACAGTATGAGTTTCAAACGGGCTCCGACTGTGAGGTAATCCTGGCACTCTATCGCGAGAAGGGTGTTGACTTCCTCGAGGACCTGAGTGGCATCTTTGCCTTCGTGCTCTACGACGAGGAGACCGACGAGTTCCTCATTGCTCGCGACCCCATTGGCGTGATTCCTCTTTATATCGGCTGCGATGCCGACGGCAAGGTGTATGTGGCTTCTGAGCTGAAAGCGCTCGAAGGACAGTGTGAGCACTACGAGCCATTCCTGCCTGGCCATTATTATTGGAGTGCCGACCCTGGCATGAAGCGCTACTACAAGCGCGACTGGTTTAAATATGAGGCCGTGAAGGATAATCCTGCTTCTGTGGAGGCTGTTCACGATGCCTTGGAGGATGCTGTGAAGCGTCAGCTGATGAGTGACGTGCCCTATGGCGTGCTACTCTCTGGTGGACTCGACTCAAGCGTCATCTCTGCCATCGCCGAGAAATACAGTGAGATGCGTATTGAGGACGACTCGAAGACCAAGGCATATTGGCCTCGTCTGCACTCGTTTGCCGTGGGACTGAAGGGTGCGCCCGACCTGGCCAAGGCCAAGCTTGTGGCCGACCATATCGGTACTGTTCACCACGAAATCAACTATACCATTCAGGAAGGACTGGATGCTATCCGCGACGTGATCTATTTCATCGAGACCTACGACGTGACCACGGTGCGTGCCTCAACACCTATGTATCTGCTGGCACGTGTCATCAAGTCGATGGGTATCAAGATGGTGCTCAGCGGCGAGGGTGCCGACGAGATTTTCGGTGGCTATCTGTATTTCCACAAGGCCCCGTCGGCCAAGGAGTTTCACGAGGAGACTGTGCGCAAACTCTCAAAACTCTATATGTACGACTGTCTGCGCGCCAACAAGAGTCTCAGTGCATGGGGCGTTGAGGGTCGCGTGCCTTTCCTCGATAAGGAGTTCCTGGATGTGGCCATGCGCACCAACCCAACAGCAAAAATGTGTGGTCCAAAGAAATCCGGAGATTCTGGAGAATCCGGCTTTGAGATTGAAAAGAAAATCGTTCGCGAGGCCTTTACCGACATGCTGCCTGAGGAGGTTGCCTGGCGTCAGAAAGAGCAATTTAGCGATGGCGTGGGCTACAGTTGGATTGATACCTTGAAGCAGATCACTTCAGAGGCCGTCACTGACGAACAGATGGCGCATGCTGCCAAAAGGTTCCCCATCAACCCACCAAAGAACAAGGAAGAATACTACTATCGTTCTATCTTTGCAGAGCACTTCCCCAGCGATTCTGCAGCCATGAGCGTGCCTAGCGAGGCCTCTGTGGCCTGCTCGACAGCCATCGCCTTGGAATGGGATGCTGCCTTCAAAAACATGAACGACCCCAGCGGAAGAGCCGTAAAAGGCGTGCACGAACAAGCATATTAGCGGAAAAATTCTTAAAAACTGCAAATTATTCAAGTAAAAATTTGGCCAGTTGATTTTTTCTTTGTACCTTTGCACCCGCAAATGAAAGGAACACACTTTCAATGGTGCCTTAGCTCAGTTGGTAGAGCATCGGACTGAAAATCCGTGTGTCCCCGGTTCGATTCCTGGAGGTACCACTCCTCCTTTCATTATGAATCCCGCGAAAGTCAATTGACCGTAGCGGGATTTTTTTTGCAAATTTCTTACTTTTTTATCATCGGATTCAAAATAATATTGTACCTTTGTACACACAATTTGTTTGATACCTAAAAAATCACTATCATGGCAGTGGAAGAAACAAGATGGGGCGTACTGTATTGTCCCAAGAAAGTCTTTTTCAGAACACACAAGCGCTGGGAGAAACTACAGCGAGAGCTGGATGCCCAGGGTGTGCTGTACGACTTTGTACAGAGCGAGTCGACCGACAGCGTGGGACGATTGATGACCATGCTGGTTCACAATGGCTACAAGACCATCATTGTGGTTGGCGGCGACACTGCCCTGAACGATGCCGTTAACAGTTTGATGCGCGAAGAAAAAAGCATACGCGATGAGGTGGCTTTAGGTATCATCCCCAACGGAATTGTTAACGACTTTGCCCGCTTCTGGGGGTTCGAGGAGAAAGAGGACGAACAGACAGTGAGATGGTTGACGCATCGCCGCATCAGAAAGATTGACGTGGGATGCATTGACTACGAGGACAAGAAGCTGGGACAATGTGTCCGCTATTTCGTGAACTGCGTTAACATTGGACTCACAGCCGACATCATGAACCTGCGCCGACAAGCGCGAGAGGTGCTGGGTTCCAAGCAACTGGCCTTCCTGTGGTCGCTAATTCCCCTACTGTTTCATCGTCACGACTACAAGATGCACCTGGAAATAGACTACGAGGTAGTGGAGCGAAGCGTTATGACCGCATGCGTGGGCAATGCCTATGGCTACGGACAGACGCCCAATGCCGTGCCCTATAGCGGACTGCTCGACGTATCGGTTGTCTATAACCTCAAGATAAAGCAGTTTATTGAGGGATTGTGGCTACTAATCACAGGACGCTTTCTCAACCATAAGAGCGTACACCCCTATCGCACACACAGCATGAAGTTCGACACGGGCAAGGCTCTTGTCAGTGTAGACGGCAACGTGATTGGAAAACCTGTGGGCGAGTATCGCATCCATGTGGAACAAGAGGTTATCAACTTCCTGATTCCCGACTAAGGCACGAAACAGAAAGGTGGCAGGAAAGTCATCTTTTTGTTGTTTTTGGACGCAAAAAACAAAAAAGATTCCCAAATATTTTGTAGTCCAAATAAAAATTCGTACTTTTGGAAAAGAAATCTAAAACGTGAAATTATTAACAATAAAAACCTTAAGATAGGAACTATGAGTTATTTACGATTCGAAAAAGCCGTGATGACAAACCTGGAGGAGAGTCTGCGTCGTGAATTGCTCCGAACCAACCGAGGCGGTGCCTATAGCGCGTCTACACTTGTAGACTGTAACACGCGAAAGTATCATGGCCTCCTAGTTGTGCCTGTACCCCAGATTGACGACGAGAACCACGTGCTCCTGTCGTCACTCGACTGTACGGTGGTGCAGCACGGAGCAGAATTCAACCTGGGCCTCCACAAATATCAAGGCAACAACTTTAGTCCTAAAGGACATAAGTACATCCGCGAATTCGATGCCAGCCTTATTCCTACTACCGTCTATCGTGTGGGAGGCGTTATTCTGAAGCGCGAGACTATCTTTCAGGCCTACGAGGATCGCATCCTGATTCGCTACACCCTGGAAGAGGCTCATTCTGCCACTACCCTGCGTTTCCGTCCGTTCCTGGCATTCCGTTCCGTACGTCAGTTCACCCATGAAAACTCCGTTGCCAGTCGCGAATATAAACTTGTGGACAACGGCATCTCCACCTGTATGTATAAGGGTTATCCCGATTTGTTCATGCAGTTCAACAAGAAGAACGAGTTTATCTTCCAGCCCGACTGGTATCGTGGCATCGAGTATCCAAAGGAGCAAGAGCGTGGCTATGCCTCGAACGAGGACCTCTACGTACCTGGTTATTTCGAGTTGCCCATCAAGAAGGGCGAAAGCATTGTCTTCGCCGCCTCAACATCGCAATCAAAGTCGAGCGCACTAAAGTCTATGTTCCAAAAGGAACTGGATCTCCGTGTACCACGCGATAATTTCTATCATTGTCTGGTTACGGCTGCTCATCAATTCCACAACCGCGAGGCCGATGACACCCGTTATCTGCTGGCCGGCTATCCTTGGTTCAAGTGCCGTGCCCGCGATACCTTCATATCGCTTCCTGGCTTGACCCTGGCCATCGACGAGCAGGACTACTTCGAATTGGTGATGAACACCGCCGAGCGTGGTCTGCGCGAGTTTATGGAAGGCAAGCCTCTGACAGTGAAGATTTACGAGATGGATCAGCCTGACGTGCCTCTGTGGGCCGTTTGGGCCATACAGCAGTACGCCCGCTACGCAGGTCGCGACAAAGCCTTCGAGAAGTATGGCAAGCTGTTGCAGGACATCATCATCTATATCAAGGACGACAAGCATCCTAACCTCCGACTGGACGACAACGGACTGCTCTATGCCAACGGTCGCGATAAGGCTATCACATGGATGAACTCCAAGGCCAATGGCAAGCCGGTGGTGCCTCGTTCGGGCTATATCGTGGAATTCAACGCGCTTTGGTACAACGCCGTGAAGTTCTGCGCGTCAATGGCATCGGAGAAAGGCGACACAAAGGGTGCCGAGATGCTGGAGGAGTTGGCCGCCAAGACCAAGAAGTCGTTTGTTGACACGTTCGTCAACGAATATGGCTACCTGCTTGATTATGTAGACGGCAACATGATGGACTGGAGCGTGCGCCCCAACCAGATCTTTGCCGTGGCACTGGACTACTCGCCCCTGAACCAACAGCAAATGAAGAACGTGGTTGACATCTGCACACGCGAACTACTGACGCCAAAGGGACTACGCTCGCTGTCGCCTAAGAGCGGTGGCTACAACCCCATGTATGTGGGTCCGCAGACTCAGCGCGACTATGCCTATCATCAGGGCACAGCATGGCCTTGGCTGGGCGGCTTCTATATGGAGGCCTGTCTGAAACTGTATAAGCGCAGCCGCTTGAGTTTCATTGAGCGTCAGATGGTGGGCTATGAGGACGAGATGGACTATCATGCCTTAGGCACAATCTCTGAGTTGTTCGACGGCAACCCACCCTTCCACGGACGAGGTGCCATGTCGTTTGCCATGAACGTGGCCGAGATTCTGCGCACCATGAAGTTGCTTGAAAAGTATTCATATCAGAAATAAGGAGGACCGACGATGAAAGTATTAATGTTTGGATGGGAGTATCCTCCTCATGTATTCGGTGGACTTGCCACCGCTAACTATGGTATTTCAGAGGGACTGAAAGCACAGGGTGACATTGAAACCGTACTCTGCCTGCCCCACCCCTTTGGCGATGAGAGTCAGCATGCATGCCGTATCGTGGCCATGAATGCTGTACCTATTGCCTGGCGTGATGTGAACTACGACTATGTAAAACAGCGCGTGGGCAACATCATGGATCCGGAATACTACTATAAGTGTCGTGAGCATATCTATGCTGACTTCAACTATATGCATGTCAACGATCTTGGATGTATGGAGTTTGCCGGAGGCTATCCTGGCAACCTGCACGAAGAGATCAATAACTATTCGATTATTGCTGGTGTGGTGGCCCGCACTGAGGAATTTGACATTATCCACGCACACGACTGGCTGACTTTCCCTGCCGGCATCCATGCCAAGCAGGTGTCAGGCAAACCATTGTGCATCCATGTGCATGCCACCGACTTCGACCGCAGTCGCGGCAAGGTGAACCCCACCGTCTATTCTATTGAGAAAAACGGTATGGACAACGCCGACTGTATCATGTGTGTGTCTGAGCTGACTCGTCAGACAGTCATCAACCAGTATCATCAGGACCCACGTAAGTGCTTCACCGTGCACAACGCCGTCTATCCCCTGCCACAGGAATATCAGGACATTCCTCGTCCTGACCATACTGGCAAAGAGAAGATCGTTACCTTCCTTGGACGTATCACCATGCAGAAAGGCCCAGAGTATTTCGTCGAGGCTGCCAACATGGTGCTACACCGCACTCGTAACGTGCGCTTCTGCATGGCAGGCTCAGGCGACATGATGGACCAGATGATTTATCTCGCTGCCGAACGCGGCATTGCCGACCGTTTCCACTTCCCTGGCTTTATGCGCGGCAAGCAGGTGTACGAGTGTTTGAAGAACTCTGACGTCTATGTGATGCCATCCGTATCAGAGCCTTTTGGCATCTCGCCCCTGGAGGCCATGCAATGCGGTACTCCCTCGATCATCTCGAAACAGAGTGGCTGCGCCGAGATTCTGAACAACTGTATCAAAGTGGATTACTGGGATGTGCACGCTCTGGCCGACGCCATCTACTCTATCTGCGTCAATGACTCTCTCTTCAACTTCCTCAAGGAAGAGGGTAAGAAAGAGGTTGACCAGATTACCTGGGAGAAGGTGGGCCGCTGGATTCGCACACTCTACCGCAGAACTTTAGGATGGGAATAGTAATTAATTGAAAGTTGAAAATTGAAAATTGAAGGTTATGAAAACGATTTGTTTATATTTCGAGATACATCAGATTATCCATCTGAAGCGTTATCGTTTCTTCGATATCGGTACAGACCATTATTATTATGACGACTACGAGAACGAGCGTAGCATCAGCGACATTGCCGAGCGCAGTTACATGCCTGCACTGAACATGCTTCAGCAGATGATCAAGGAGAACGGCAAGTTCTTCAAAGTGGCATTCTCGCTTTCGGGAACTGGCATCGAGCAGTTGGAGATGCACGCACCTCAGGTGCTGGAAAAACTTCAGGAACTGAATGATACGGGATGCGTGGAGTTCCTCGCTGAGCCCTATAGTCACGGTCTGTCGTCATTGGCCAACCCCGACGCCTTTGCACGCGACATGAAGAAGCAGTGTGCCAAGATGGAGGAGTACTTCGGCAAGAAGCCTACAGTGGCTCGCAACTCATCGCTCATCTACAGCGATGACATTGGCGCACAGATTGCCGCTTTGGGTTTCAAGGGCATGCTGACAGAGGGTGCCAAGCACGTATTGGGATGGAAGAGTCCGCACTATGTATACAACTGCAACATGGCTCCCTCACTGAAGCTTCTGTTGCGCGATGTGGAGTTGAGCGATGACATCTCTCTGCGCTTCAACAATGCCGAGTGGGAGGGTTATCCTCTGTTTGCCGATGCCTATATCGACCGCATTGCCCGCCTGCCTGAGGAAGAGCAGATTATCAATATCTTCATGGAGCTGTCGGCCCTGGGCATTGCTCAGCCACTCAGTTCAAATATCCTTGAATTCCTGCATGCACTGCCCGTATGTGCCAAGCAGAAGGGCATCACGTTCTCTACACCAACGGAGATATGCATGAAGACCAAGAGTGTGGGTGCCATCAACGTGCCTGATACCTTGTCGTGGGTTGACGAGGAACGCGACTGCTCATGCTGGTTAGGCAACGCTATGCAGCGCGAGGCTTTCCAGAAGCTTTATTCTGTGGCCGACCGTCTGCTGATTGCAAACGATCCTCGCATCAATCAGGACTGGGACTACCTGCAGGCTTCAAACAACTTCCGCTTTATGACCACCAAGCCTTCAAACGTTGGTCTGGACCGTGGTATCTACAGCGGACCGTTCGATGCTTTCACCAACTATATGAACATCCTCGGCGACTTCATCAACCGTGTGAACGCCCTCTATCCACAAGAGATTGAGAATGACGAGCTCAACGCTCTGCTCACAACCATCAAGAACCAGGGTGACGAGATTGAGATGAAGGACACAGAGATTGAACGTCTGAAAACAAAGTTGGCTAAGCTACAGCCTACGGAGGTGCCTAAGAAAGAGGAGAAGAAGCCTGCTGCTAAGAAGGCTCCTGCAGCTAAGAAATCTGCTACTAAGAAGGCTGCCCCAAAGAAGAAGGCTACCCCAAAGAAGAAGGCAGGAGAACCTAAGAAAGAAGCATAATATGCATCATACAAACAGAAGAAAGCCGCAAGCAACATTGCTCGCGGCTTTCTTCTGTTGATACTTTACTAACAATTTATCTTATCACGACCTTGCAACCCTCGATAACATAAACACCAGGCTTAAGTCCACGGAGGTTGGTGGCCTGCTGACGAACAAGTTGACCACGGAGGTCATAGATATCTGCAGGGCTCTTGCTCAAGTCAATAGCTGGACGGATTGCCGTGTCGATGCTCTTGACAAAGAGGAGTCCCTCTGACAAGCGACTGGCGTCCCACTCAATGCCGTTGGTACCCTCAACGGTGGGATTACCCGTGAAGGTCTTGGCGTTCCACAAACGGATGCTGTCACCCACCTGCAGGTTATGGCCAGCGTTGAGCTCGATGAGAATCTTACCGTTGATAGCATAGGCCGAGTTGTTCAGTGCCTTGGGCTTGCTCGAGAAGACGAGGACGGCATTCTGGGAGACAGTAAGCTTGCCTGTACCCAACTGGGCGTTGGTTCCCAACTTCAACTCACCCTCGCTAATGGTGGTAGAACCAGTATTGTCGTTAACGCTGTTCCAGGTGATACGACCACTACCCACCTTAGCAAAGTTAGCATTCGAGGTAACCTTAACACTGGTGCTCCAATCGTCATCGTTGCCCACCTGCCAAGTGTTGGCACCTACACTGGCACCATTACTGAAGGTACAACTACCACCCAGTTTACCAGATCCCGTCACCTTACCAATACGGAAGGTCTTACCGCTGTTCTGTACCTCAACATCAGCAGCAATATTCATGGTGCCCTTAGGCATGCCCGTAGAGGTATTGAGAGTGAAGCGTTTCACATCGCCATCAAGACTTGACAAGGGTTTTAATGTTCCCTCGAAAGCACTGAAGTTACACTGTATAGGCGTGCGTGTAGCATAATAGTTGGTGCCCTTCTCTGTGACGCAATAGGCATTGAGCGTTCCCTTGCCCGTCACCTTATTACTATAAGTAGAACGGTTGGCCATATACCAGTTGCCAGTTTTTCCCTCTGGGACGTCAATCGTATAACCGCTGCCTGCACTCTCGTTGAGTGTACCACCTTGGAATTCTACAGTATTCGCAGGCGTGGTAATGCCCTGGCATTGCACAGTTCCTGCCATGATGACCAGACGTGTCAGGCCACTATTGTTGGCAGTCAGCTTCAACCAGCCACTGCCCTTCTTGGTGAGCTTGGTACCAGTGATGGCCTTAGCAGCAATGAAGTCAGCCTGATTATTGATGATACCACCCTCATCGCCAGTCATCTGCATGGGTGAACCCTGCTCCACGGCAGCGGTGGTCATCAGTGTGGCGCCATCGCCAATGATGAACTGCGAGGCCTTGGTGGTAACACCACCCAGGTTACCTGTGGCCGAATACTGGTTGGCCAGTTTCTTCACCTTTGTTGTTCCTGCAACAAGAGTCGTGCCGCCAGTATAGCTGTTCTCATTATTAATGGTCAGCGTACCCGTACCTTCCTTGATAAGAGATGCTGTGCCGCTGATGGCACCTGTTCCACTGAACACATAGTTGCCCGTGTTGCTGACAAGTACTGTAGAGGGATAAACCTCTGTGCTCACGCTGA
This sequence comes from Prevotella sp. E15-22, assembly GCF_023204875.1. Lineage (NCBI taxonomy): Bacteria > Pseudomonadati > Bacteroidota > Bacteroidia > Bacteroidales > Prevotellaceae > Prevotella > Prevotella sp. E15-22. Next base: position 827,871 of record NZ_CP096247.1, on the reverse strand, counting down.
CACTCTTAGTGGTAGCGTTATCGTCAAAGGTCACAATATCACCTGAAACGAAAGTGGTAGCTTCCGCCTCGGCTCCAATGATAAAGTTGGCAGTCTCGCCCACATCCCACTTATTACTCTCGGCACCCGTCCAACTGATGGCATCAGGATCGCGCATGCCCACAATCTCGAGAATCAGTTTGCCATCCTCAACCAGCAACTGGCGCTTCTGAGTGGCCAGTCCCTCAATGACTAGGTCGGCAATATTACCTTCAATCTCACCCACCTCGGCGATGACATATTTTCCTGCAGCCATCTTTGTCTCGCCCTCGGCCAGGTGGCCTTTAAGTTCAACAACAGGCGTCAGGTAATCAGGACCAAACTGTTTCCAGACAGAGCCCGTCTTTTGTTCAATCTTCAGCACCTTTGTCTTAACAACATCGGCCTGATTATTGGCACTATAGAGATCAAGAGAAAGGCGTGAACCAAAGCCAAGCGACAGGGTGTCGATGGTAACAGAACCCTGATGGTCGGCATCACCAGGACGAATGACTGAGCCATAGTCGGCACGAACACTCTTAAACACACCACCGTCAGAGACAAGCTCCGTATGACGGTTGAGCCACAATGGCGACTGCTTCATGGTACCGTCGAACTTCAGCGTGCCACCCCAGATATTGGTCTCACCCGTGTGGGCGAAGTCAGCCTTGGGCAAAGCCAGGATACCATCACCCTGCTTCACAAGTCGACCAGTGCCGCTGATACCTGCGCCACTCACCGTACAAGTATAGGTGGTGTAGTTAATCTTAGCATTCTGGTTGGTGCTTTCACTGGCGGCCGTTCCCTGCACCCATGTAGGCACATTAAAGGTCAGCACCTCTGGCTGGGCGCCGGCAGCAATGGTAACAGCACTGTTTTTCGTCTCACACACAATGACATGCTGTCCGTTGAGACTAGTGCCGATGGTACCGCCGTCGGCAACCTCAGTACGACCAGTCATGGTCAATGGGGGCGGTGCAATAGTAATGCCCTCCATCTCACCCAGGAAGTAGCTGGGACGTGGGGGCTGGTTGTAGCCACACATCTGCCACACCATTGCATTGCGATACTGATGATCGTACCACAGTGATGGAATGCGCCAATCTGTAGAGGTGGGCGTTGAATAGATTCGGATATTACCTGTGGCCGTACGCATGATAATCTCCTCACGCCAGTCGCCCAGGATATCGCCTTGATAACAGGGAGTTCCCTTGGTGTCGTTGTTGGTCTGCGAGCCAGCGCAGGTATAAATAGGACTCCACGAGCCATACTTCGCAATGCAGCCCTCAGTATTCTTGCCGTTCACATAGTTGAAGGTCTCCTCACAGAGATCACCGTCCCAATAGATGCGGAAGTTCTGGTTGATACCTTCCTCCACCAAATTACTATTAACGGCAGCAGTCACTGTGCTCAAAGGTTTTCCACCTGTTGGCGTACAGATGCCACCTGGATAGGTGTTCGAGAAATTACCAGCCATACAACGCCCCACATCACGGCCAGCCGTATAACGGAAGAAGACCTTCGACGTGGTAGCGTCGCGGAAGTTCGTGCCAGGATTATCCTCCATACAAGCAAAGACCTCCTGTCCGTGATGATATGGGTTCAGGTCGCCCACCTGCTCGGCATCACCATGGCCAAAGCCAGTGGTAGAGAGGCCCTTACCATTGTCGTCGATGACCATCGAGCCAAAGACAATCTCATCACGACCATCCAGATCGACATCGGCCACACAGTAGTTATGATAACCCTGTCCCTTCCACGGACCGTTGGTGTTATTGAACCAGCGCCAGCGTTCTGTCAGCGTGTGGGTGGCAGGATCCACATCATAGGCAATCATCTTATGACGGGTGTAGATACCACGAGCAATGAAGATGCTGGGCTTACGGCCATCGAAATAGGGTGCACCAAAGAAGTGCTTCGAGGCACGATGACCATAGCCATCACCCCAAGCCTTGTTCACATCACTCTCGCCACTCTCCAGCAAACGAAGAGGATAAGGCAAACATTGGTGCACCTGTCCCGTCTTTCCATCGAGATAAAGCAGATACTCACCAGTGGTGATAACAAACCAGTTGGCACCACCGCCTGTGGCGCCACGCACATTTGCCGAAGCATTACCCACGGTATAGGTAGTACCGTCGGCCATGTGGATGGTGGTTCCGTCGCAGGCACGCATAATCACCTCAGCGCAGCCGTCCTGGTCCCAGTCGTAGGCCACGATATTCTGCTCGTTATTCTGGAAATCACCCATGTTCGGACCACAGTTGACCCACCATAAGCGGGTGCCGTCGAGCTTGAGTACCTCCATGATGCTATACTCCTTGGTATCGACACCATTAATCTTAGGACCGTTCTTGGGGAACGACTGATCAATCTCGCTTTGGTTGTCAAACTTCATCAGAATCTCCAACTCACCGTCACCGTCAACATCGGCGCAGCAGGCATCATTAGGCGTCAGTTTACTCTTGATGCCCTCGTGTTTCAACTGAATCTCCTTGTAACTTGACGACCATGGCTTCTGCGCAACACTAAACGGCTGTTCAACGCCACGTACCACAGCAGCCACTTGATAACTACTATTAATGATGCCGCTGGGGTCGGTGAAGTTCGAGGTACTCAGGGGCACCTGGTTCACCTTCACACCGTCGCGATACACGTTATAGGTCACATCATAGTACTCCTCGGCCTGAATACGCCAGCTGAGGTACACCCCCGTACTGGTCTTCATGGCCACCAATCCGCGATCTAATTTGTCTGTCATTCGTTGGGCCTGTGTGCCAAGCGTCAGCATCAGAGCCGCAATGAAAAGAAATAGCTTTTTCATTTGTTTTGTGTCAATAGTTAGTATTCTTTTTCTGCGTGCAAAGTTACAAAAAAAGCTGGACTTAGGCTGACATTGAGAATTAAAAGTAGGCCTTTTGTCAGAATTTGCAGTTGAAAGGACAAAGATTAGGGTATTCCTTTTATTATAACGCGCGCGAATGACAAATAGTCACAAAAACACAATAATTACTTTCTATTTGAGAATATTTTAAATAAATGTTTTGCAAATTAATATTAATATTGTACCTTTGCATGCAAATCTGAAGAAATCAAGCAAATAAACATATGAGTCAAGTTATAGAACCCATAGACTACCAGCGCCTGCTCGACATGCGACAGACCGAGCAGGGCATCAAGCTGATTAAGGAGTTTTTCCAGCAGAATCTCTCCACTGAGTTACGCCTGCGCCGTGTTACTGCCCCACTGTTTGTACTGCAGGGCTTAGGTATCAACGACGACCTGAATGGTGTGGAGCGCGCAGTTACCTTCCCCATCAAGGACCTGAACGACGCACGTGCCGAAGTGGTTCACTCGCTGGCCAAATGGAAACGACTGACACTGGCCGAATATGAAATAGAGCCAGGATACGGCATCTATACGGACATGAACGCCATCCGTGCCGACGAAGAGTTGGACAATCTGCATTCACTTTATGTGGACCAATGGGACTGGGAGGCTGTTATCCGCAAGGAAGACCGCACATTGGTTTTCTTGAAAAACATCGTGGAGCGCATCTATGCCGCCATCCGTCGTACAGAATATCTTGTATGCGAGAGTTATCCGCAAATCAAGCCCTTCCTGCCCGAGAAGATTCACTTTATCCATGCAGAAGAGTTGTTGAAGATGTATCCCGACAAGACACCAAAAGAACGCGAGGATGCCATCTGCAAAAAATATGGCGCCGTCTTTGTGATTGGCATCGGTGGTAAGTTGGCCAACGGTGAGAAGCACGATGGACGCGCACCCGACTACGACGACTGGAGCACTGTGGCCGAAGACGGACGCAAAGGCCTCAACGGCGACATTCTCATCTGGTATCCCGTGCTGGGCCGTTCGTTCGAGCTCTCGTCAATGGGTATCCGTGTTAACAAAGAGAGTTTGCTGCGCCAGCTCGAGATTGAGGGTCAGCAGCAGCGTGAGAAGCTCTATTTCCACCAGCAGCTGCTCAACGACCGTCTGCCCCTGAGCATTGGAGGAGGTATTGGTCAGAGTCGTTTGTGCATGGTGTTGCTTCACAAAGCTCACATCGGCGAGATCCAGGCCTCCATCTGGCCCGACAGCATGCGTGAGGAATGCAAAAAAATGGGTATGCCCCTGATATAACAAAGATTACACTAAAAAAAATCCCGATAACCACAGCGGCTATCGGGATTTTTTTAGTTCCCTTGGGACTATATTCCCAAAGGAACACTCACTCGAAAAAACACAAATTTAATTTGGTTTTTTGCTCGCTTATTCGTACCTTTGCAAACAAAACCAAAAACAAGAAAATGGAATATATTGTTTCGGCAAGAAAATACAGACCAATGTCGTTCGACACGGTTGTGGGACAGTTGGCTCTTACCACCACGCTGAAGAACGCGGTGAAGAGCGGAAAACTGGCGCATGCCTACCTGTTTTGCGGTCCGCGAGGTGTGGGTAAGACCACCTGTGCGCGTATCTTTGCCAAGGCCATCAACTGTCAGAACCCTACGGCCGACGGCGAGGCGTGCAACGAGTGTGAGAGCTGCCAGAGCTTTAACGAACAGCGCTCGCTGAACATCTTTGAGCTCGACGCCGCCTCGAACAACTCGGTAGAGCACATCAAGACGCTGATGGAGCAGACACGTATTCCACCGCAGGTAGGTAAATACAAAGTCTTCATCATCGACGAGGTACATATGCTGTCAACGGCTGCTTTCAACGCATTCCTGAAGACGTTGGAGGAGCCACCTGCACATGTCATCTTCATCCTGGCCACTACAGAGAAGCACAAGATATTGCCCACCATCCTGAGTCGCTGTCAGATTTACGACTTCGAGCGCATGACGGTACAGAACACCATCGACCACCTGAAGCATGTGGCACAGAAAGAGGGCATCACTTTCGAAGACGAGGCATTGGCCGTGATTGCCGAAAAGGCAGACGGCGGTATGCGCGATGCACTCTCTATCTTCGACCAGGCAGCATCGTTCTGTCAGGGCAACATCACCTATCAGAAGGTGATAGAAGACCTGAATGTGCTCGATACAGACAACTACTTCCAGATAGTAGACCTGGCCACACAGAACAAGGTGGGCGACATCATGGTACTGCTGAACAACGTGCTGAACAACGGCTTTGACGGTGGACTCCTGATTCAGGGACTAGCCAAGCATGTGAGAAACGTGCTGATGGCAAAAGACCCGCAGACACTGCCCCTCTTGGAGGTGAGTGAACAGGCCAAGCAACGCTATGCCGAGCAGGCGCAGAAGGTGAACACACACTTCTGCTATGAGGCACTCAAGCTGATGAACCAGTGTGACATCAACTACCGCCAGTCGAGCAACAAGCGACTGTTGGTGGAACTGACCCTCATCGAGGTGGCTCAGATCACACAGGCTGCGGAGGACTCGCCCGCCAGTGGGCGTAAGCCCAGAAGATTAAAATCCCTGTTTAAGAACCTGATTCAACAGGCACAGACCAAGCAAGCGGTCCAGCAGGTGGCCGCGGCTGCGCCAAAGATTGAAAGAACCAGCAAACCTGGTATTGCTAATCCTGTCGGTACGGCAACCCAACCCACGGCAACAGTGCAAGCAAACGCTGCCGCCCCTGCCAGTCCCATCAAAAAGTCATCCCTCAAGGCAGCCAGTCTGGGACTCTCTTGGAGCAATCTGCGCCAGCAGAACAACAAGAAGATGCAGATACTGCCTGGCACCTCAGGCATCGATGACAAGAATGGAAGCAGACACGAAGCCTTCTCACAAGACATGCTGGAACTCCAATGGTTGTCCATGTGCAACCGCATGCCCCAGAAGTACAGCGGCATCGCGGCCCGCATGAAAAATATGAGTCCCAAGATTCTGGAAATGCCCCAGGTCGAGGTGGTGGTCCCCAACGAGATTGCCAAGGACGAGATGGAAGCCATCAAGGGCAACATCCTGAGTACGCTGAAGATATATCTGCACAACGACGATATCACCATGTCGTTGCGTGTAGCCGAGCAGAAAGAGCGCGAGAAGATACTGACCCGCAAAGAGCAGTTCGAATTGATGAGCGAGAAGAACCCTGCCATCGAGCGTCTGCGCAAGATGTTCGACCTACAATTAGCATAAGAGCATCGAGAGGTTAGAGATTATAATGATAATACCATATCACATCATATGAGGAAGATAAAAGAAACCATCAAAGCGATTTTTGCCGTGCCCTATATGAAATATATAGTGGTACTGCTGTTTGGTATTGTGGTCATTGGTTTCATAGGCTCTAACAGCGTATGGTCGCATTTCAAGAACAAGATAATGATTAGCGATTTGAAAGACGAGATAGAGCACTACGAGGGAGAATACCAGCGTGACCAGACACAGATTCACCAATTGCAAAGCAATCCTAAGGCCATGGAACGTATTGCCCGCGAGCGCTATTTCATGAAACATGCCGACGAGGACATCTTCGTACTAAGCGAGGACGAGGAGAGCATTAACACCGACACCGACAATGAAACAATTGAATAAAATAGAAAGCATCATCTTTGTTGTTGGCGCCCTGCTGATGCTGGCAGGTGCCATCATGGGACTATTCAAACTATCATGGTTCCCCCATGTCTATGCCATAGGAGCCATTGGCTTTGCCAGCATGCAGATGCTACAGCGTTATGAAGGCACCAACTTCGTTATCCGTCGTTTGCGTCGCATCATGGTTTTAAGTGATGTGCTGTTTCTGCTCACCGCAGTTCTGATGTTTGCCAACCAGGGTAACGCATTGGGACTTGACTGGATCTATTATCTGAATTATGTTAAGAACAACTGGGTAGTATTGTTGCTGGTGGCAGCCATTTTACAGCTCTATACTACCTATAGAATTGGTAATGAATTGGAAAAAGAAGCAAAAAAATAATAAAAGATTGCGCAATTGTTTTAAATTGCGCAAATTTTTTTTCTCAGTTCAAGATATCATCGTACATTTGCACATTGTAACACAATGTTTAATATGAAAAAACTGATACTCATTTCTGCTCTGACAGCTATTCTCACTTCGTGTGCCGACTCGTACGTCATTGAAGGTTCGTCATCGGTGCCCCAGTTGGATGGCAGCAAACTCTACCTGAAGGTCGTAAAAGACAAAGAACTCACCAACATAGACTCATGCGAGGTGGTGCACGGCAAATTCCGTTTCAGTGGGTCGATAGACACCACCCAGATGGCATCACTCTTTATGGACGACGAGAGCATCATGCCATTGGTTGTTGAGAAGGGACACATCAACATCCATATTGACAACGCTCAACAGAAGGTGAGCGGCACAACCCTGAACGAAAAGCTCTATGAGTTTCTTGAGAAGCACGACCGTCTGAACAACCAAATGAGGGAATTAGACCATCGTTACAGTCAGATGCTGCTGGACGGCATTGACGAGGAAGACATTAACCGCACGCTAACAGCAGAGAGTGCCGTCATCGTACAGCAGGAGGACAGTCTGGTAACCAATTTCGTAGTAGACAACTTCGAGAATGTGCTGGGTCCGTTCGTCTTTATACAGATGAGTTCGTCGGTTCCTCAGATTGAGCATATTATGAGTAAAGCCCCCGAAACGTTTAAGCAACGTGCCGACGTAGAGGAATTCTATAAAATAGCCACGGGTGATGAGAACGCTGATTGAGGGAGGACAGATTGTCAATGAAGGAAGGTGCTTCGAGGGCTCAATAGTTATCGAAGACGAGAAGATTATCGAGATATTAAAGAAAGGACAACATCCTGAGGCGCCTGTCGACAAAACGATAGATGCCACAGGATGTTTTGTTTTACCAGGCATCATCGACACCCATGTGCACTTCCGCGAGCCAGGAATGACAGAGAAGGCCGACATCGACAGCGAAAGCTGCGCTGCCGCCGCCGGTGGCGTCACCTCGTATTTCGAGATGCCCAACACCGTGCCGCAGACCACCACGCTGGAAGCATTGGAGGATAAGTTCCAACGAGCCGCCAAGAGCAGTCATGTGAACTACACCTTTTTCTTTGGTGCCACCAACGACAACGTAGCACTCTTCGACAAGCTCGACGTACATCGCATTCCTGGCATCAAACTCTTTATGGGCAGTAGCACAGGCAACATGCTGGTTGACCGTGACGACGCATTGAACCGTATCTTCCAAACAGCCAAGCTCCCCATCATGGCCCACTGCGAGGACACAGCCATCATCAACAAAAACATGGAAGAGGCCAAGAAAGCCTGGGGCAACGACCCGCAGGTATCACTACATGCCCTGATTCGCAGTGAAGAGGCCTGCTTGACATCCACCACCAAAGCCGTAGAACTGGCCAAGAAACACAAGGCACGCTTGCATGTGGCCCACATCTCCACTGCCGACGAACTAGAACTGATTCCCATAAGTGGCGACACTGCCACGACAAACAACACCAAGACGGCAGATATCACCGCAGAAGTCACTGTTGGTCATCTCTATTTCACTATGCTCGACCACGAGCGTCTGGGTGCCCGCATCAAGGTGAACCCCGCCATCAAGAGTCCTGTCGACCAGTTTATGCTGCGCCAGTCGCTCAACGACGGACGCATCACCACCATCGCCACCGACCATGCTCCCCACCTGTTAGAACAGAAGCAGGGTGGTTGCGCCAAGGCGGCCAGCGGCATGCCCATGGTTCAGTTCTCGCTGCCTACCATGCTTGAGCTCGTCGACCAGAAGGTACTGACCATAGAGCGTCTGGTTCAGTTGATGGCTCACAACCCAGCCATGCTGTTTGAGGTAAAAGAGCGCGGCTTTATCCGCAAGGGCTATCAGGCCGACCTCACCATTGTGCGCCCTAAGACACCATGGACAGTGACACAGGACATCATCCAAAGTAAATGCAAATGGAGTCCCATGGAGGGACATACGTTCAACTGGCGCATAGAAAAAACCCTCTGCAACGGCCATTTGGTATATAATCAAGGTGTGGTAGACCACGATTACAAGGGTCAGCCACTTCTATTCCGTTAAATAACCATGAGTAGTATATTTACCACCACCTATACCAGATTAGATCCAGACACCTACATATATATTACTTGGGCTGTATTCCTGATACTGACAGTCTTGGTAGGATACTTGTGGCGACATAGCAAACGCCGCTGGATAAAATGGGCCACGGCCGCTCCCCTGCTCTTCCTGTGGTTGGTCTTTCTGTATGGCACCTATATTGGGGTCAACGAGTTCAAGGTCCGTCACATAGAACTGGCCTTCGACGACCTGCCAGAAGCCTTCGATGGCTATAAGATTGTGCAGTTCAGCGATGCCCATGTAGGCACACTGACAGGCTGGCGCCAGGCCCTGTTAAAAGAGGCCATTGATAGCATCAATGCCCAGGATGCCGATCTGGTGGCATTCACTGGCGACCTGCAGAACAAGATTCCCAGCGAGATTCTGCCAGTCATGGACCTTCTGAAAAGCATCAAGGCCAAGGATGGCGTTTATTCCGTCATCGGCAATCACGACTATCCCATGTATTTCAAAGGCACAGAGATCGAGAAGTACGACTCCATGAATGTACGTGTGGCTTTAGAAGAGGAGTTGGGCTGGCAACTGCTGGTCAACGAGCGTCGCTCCATTCGCAGGGGGAAGGAGAGAATCCTGATTGCAGGTATGGACAACGATGGCGATGGCGACCATTTCCCTCAGAACGGCGACTTGCAAGAAACCCTCTACGGCATGAGTCGCAACGACTTTGTGGTGATGCTCGAGCACGACCCCTCATCGTGGGGCAGAAAGATTCTGCGCCATAGTCACACCCAGCTCACCCTGAGTGGCCATACTCATGGCGGCCAGCTCTCTTTCCTTGGTCTTTCACCAGCATCCCTCAAGTATCGTGAGTCGTATGGCCTTTACCACATGGACGGCCGTTATCTCTATGTCACCAGCGGACTATCGGGCCTCATTCCCTTCCGTTTTGGCATCCCTGCAGAGATAGCTGTTATCACATTAAGAAAAAAGAAGTAAGTAAACCCAGTAACCAATGAAATATCTTTATTACACCTATCAGTTATTCATTGCATTCCCACTGACAGTCGTTGTCACAGTTATCATCACCAGCGCCATCATCATCGGTGCAGCCCTGGGCTTCGGCCATTTCTGGGGCAACTACCCTCCCCGTTGGTGGGCGCGCATCATTCTATGGCTGTTTCTGATTCCCGTCCGTGTGGAAGGACGCGAGCGATTGGATAAGAAAGAGTCGTATGTCTTCGTAGCCAACCACCAGGGTGCTTTCGATATCTTCCTCATCTACGGTCATCTGAACCGCCACTTCAAGTGGATGATGAAACACCAGTTGCGCAAGATTCCCTTTGTAGGCTTTGCCTGCGCCAAGACACACCAGATCTTTGTAGACAAGCGCGGCCCAAAGAAGATCAAGGCCACCTACGACCAGGCACGCCAGACGCTGCAGGGAGGCACCAGTCTCACCGTATTCCCAGAGGGTTCACGCACATTCACTGGTCACATGGGCATCTTCAAGAAGGGCGCCTTCATGCTGGCCGACGAGTTGCAGTTGCCTGTGGTGCCCCTGACCATTAACGGCTCGTTCAACATCATGCCTCGTATGCGCGACATGAAGTTTGTTCATTGGCATCGCCTCACACTGACCATCCACGACCCCATCTATCCCGTGGGTCAGGGTAACGAGAACGTAGAGGCGACAAAGAACCAGGCCTACGACAGTGTGATGTCATCCCTTGTTCCAGAATATCAAGGATTCGTTGAGAATCCAGACCAATAATAAAAAAACAAGCTAACCTGCCATGCAAGTTAGCTTGTTTTTTTATTGCTCATATCATTAGTTCTTAATCTGCGGATACTTACGTGTCCAGCCATCCCAGCGCAGACGCATCACGCCGAAGAAAGCCTCACCAAAGATGCCACCCGACATCTTACTGGTACCCTCCTGACGGTTCACGAAGATGACAGGCACCTCCTTGATCTTAAAGCCAATGCGCCAGGCTGTGAACTTCATCTCAATCTGGAAGCCATAGCCCTTGAAACGCACCTTGTCGAGTTCGATGGTCTCCAGCACACGACGCTTGTAGCACTTGAATCCTGCAGTGGTGTCGTGGATGGGGAAGCCCGTTACAAACTGTACATACTTCGAGGCAAAATAGCTCATCAACACACGTCCCATCGGCCAGTTAACCACATTCACACCAGTGATATAACGCGAACCGATGGCCACGTCATTGCCCTCATCGTGACAGGCAGCATAGAGGCGAGGCAGGTCGTTAGGATCGTGACTGAAGTCAGCATCCATCTCAAAGACATACTCATAGTCGTGCTCCAAGGCCCACTTAAATCCTGCAATATAGGCAGTGCCCAATCCCAGTTTTCCGCGACGCTCCACGATAAAGAGTCGGTCACTAAACTCACTGGCTATCAAGCCTTTCACAATATTGGCGGTACCATCGGGCGAACCATCATCGATAATCAGAATGTGGAAGCACTTCTCCAAGCCAAAGACGGCTCGGATAATCTTCTCAATATTTTCCTTCTCGTTGTAAGTAGGAATAATGACAATACTGTCGCTTGTATTCATTTCTAAATCCTTCTTTATTTGACTGCAAAGATACGATTAACAAAGCAAAATACAAAGGAAAAATCCTAATTTCTTTTCAATTTTAAAGTATTTTCAGTACCCTTAACTGCGTCCAAGGTACTCACGCTCGGAAAAACTCAAATAAATTTGGTTTTCTTTTCCGTTCATTCATACCTTTGACCTTCGGTCCAAGGTACTCACGCTCGGAAAAACTCAAATAAATTTGGTTTTCCCCTCGCTTATTCGTACCTTTGCAACGCAAAGAAATGAATATACAAGAACTACAGACACTCTATGCCATGAAGCCCCAGGTGGCAGCACTGGCAAAATCCATCGAGAAATCATCCATCAAAACGATTTCCCTCGACGGCCTGCTGGCCTCGGCAATACCCATGACGTTTAGCGCACTGGCACAGAAAGTCAGCAGCAAACTGCTGTTTGTGATGCAGGATGCCGATGAGGCAGGCTATCTCTACCACGACCTCTGTCAGATTATGGGCGACAAGCAGGTGCTTTTCTTCCCATCCAGTTACAAACGTGCCATCAAATACGGTCAGAAAGACCCAGCCAGCGAGATTCTTCGCACAGAGGTCCTTTCGCATGCCACCCATCACGACCTATTATATATTGTCACCTATCCTGAGGCATTGGCCGAGATGGTGGTGACGCGCAAGCAGTTGGATGCCCGTCGTCTGACACTGACACAAGACCAGAGCATCAGCGTGGACAGCATCTGCAAGACCCTGCGTGAGTTTGGTTTCCGCGAGGTTGACTATGTCTATGAACCTGGTCAGTTTGCCTTGCGTGGCTCCATCCTCGATGTCTATTCCTACAGTCATGAGTTTCCTTTCCGTCTTGATTTCTTTGGCAACGATATCGACTCCATCCGCACCTTCGAGGTTGAGAACCAGCTGTCGAAGGAGCGCTGCAACAGCGTGGACATCGTGCCAGAGCTCACGGCCGTAGAAGAGAAAGAGTCTATTCTGAAGTTCTTGCCACAGGACACCCTGCTGGTGATGCGCGACCAGCAGTTTATTCGCGAGTCCATCGAGCGCATCTATCAGGAGGGTTTCTCTCAGCAGGCCCTGCAGGAGCGCATGGCCGAGGCCACCGAGATGGAGCAGCGCCAGATTGAGAAGGAGATGCAGCGCGACAGCCAGATTATCACTGGCAGTCAGTTTGCCAACGATGCTGAGCCCTTCAGAACAATCCTCCTGAAGGAAGACAAGAGCGCTGCCGTCATCCACTTCAACACCAAGCCGCAGCCCCTGTTCCATAAGAACTTCGAACTACTCTCCCAGACGCTGGAGGACTATCTGCTTCGAGGCTTCAAACTCTATATCCTGGCCGACAGCGCTAAGCAGCAGGAGCGCCTGAAGGACATCTTTGCCGAGATGAAGCAGGGTATCGAGTTTATCCCTGTCGACAAGACCCTTCACGAGGGCTTTATCGACGACGATGCCCGTCTTTGCCTGTTCACCGACCACCAGATATTCGACCGTTTCCATAAGTACAACCTCAAGAGCGACAAGGCCCGTAGCGGCAAGGTGGCCCTGACACTGAAGGAGATTCAACAGTTTGAGGTGGGCGACTATGTGGTGCATGTGGACCACGGCATCGGCAAGTTTGGCGGACTGGTCAGGATGCCGTTGCAGGACGGTGGTTTCCAGGAGATGATTAAGATCATCTACCAGCGTGGCGACGCCATCTATGTGAGCATCCACTCTTTATATAAAGTATCGAAATACAAGTCGCAGGACGATGGTCAGCAGCCTCGCATGTCGACACTGGGCACTGGTCAGTGGGAACGACTGAAAGAGCGCACCAAGAAGCACATCAAGGACATTGCTCGCGACCTCATCAAACTCTATGCCGCACGCAAGCATCAAAAGGGCTTTGCCTTCAGTCACGACACCTACCTGCAGCACGAGCTCGAGGCCTCGTTCCTCTATGAGGACACCCCAGACCAGCTGAAGGCCACACAGGACGTGAAGGCCGACATGGAGATGCAGAAACCCATGGACCGACTGGTTTGCGGCGATGTGGGCTTTGGCAAGACCGAGGTGGCCGTGCGCGCTGCCTTCAAGGCGGCTGTCGACGGCAAGCAGGTGGCCGTGATGGTGCCCACCACCGTACTGGCCTATCAGCACTATCGCACCTTCCTGGGACGCTTGAAGAACATGCCTGTCAGGGTGGACTATCTCACACGTGCTCGCACCACCAAGCAGACCACAGCCCTTCTCAAGGACCTGGCAGAGGGTAAGGTGGACATCCTCATCGGCACACATAAGCTCATCAGCAAGAGCGTGAAGTTCAAGGACTTAGGCCTCCTTATCATCGACGAGGAGCAGAAGTTCGGCGTGTCGACAAAAGAAAAGCTGCGCCAGATGAAGACCAACGTCGACACCCTCACCATGAGTGCCACGCCTATCCCTCGCACCCTGCAGTTCTCGCTGGTGGGTGCGCGCGACCTGAGTGTCATCCAGACGCCACCACCCAACCGCTATCCCATTCAGACAGAGATACATACCTTCTCGGCAGAGATTGTCACCGATGCCATCAACTTCGAGATGAGTCGCAACGGACAGGTCTATTTCGTCAACAACCGCATCAGCGACCTGACCCACATTGCCGAGATGATTAAGAAGTACATCCCTGACTGTCGCATCGCCATTGGCCACGGTCAGATGAAGCCTGAGGAACTGGAAAAAATCATCCTCGACTTCTCGAACTACGACTACGACGTGCTGCTCTCGACGACCATCGTGGAGAACGGCATCGACATCCCCAACGCCAACACCATTATTATTAACAGTGCCCAATACTTTGGTCTCAGCGACCTGCACCAGATGCGTGGCCGTGTGGGCCGTGGCAACCGCAAGGCCTTTTGCTATCTGCTGGCGCCCCCACTCTCGGCCCTGCCCGTTGACAGCCGCCGACGCCTGGAGGCACTCGAGAACTTCTCCGACCTGGGCAGTGGCATCAACATCGCCATGCAAGACCTCGACATCCGTGGTGCAGGCAACCTGCTGGGTGCCGAGCAGAGCGGCTTCATCTCAGACCTGGGCTACGAGACCTATCAGAAGATTCTGAACGAGGCGATGGCAGAGTTGAGGAACGAGGAGCCCGAGATGGAAGCAGCCAATGAATCCAGTAATTCTAGAGAATCCAGAATACCCAGTCAGTCTAATTTCTCTGGCGACTTTGTTGCCGACTGCAACCTCGAGTCCGACCTCGAGATGTACTTCCCCGACCAGTATGTGCCCAGCGACTCAGAGCGCATGCTGCTCTATCGCGAACTGGACAACACGCGCAATGACCAGGAGTTGGAGGCCTATCGCCAGCGCCTCGTCGACCGTTTTGGTCCATTGCCTCCACAGGCCGAGGAGCTATTGCTGGTGGTGGCCCTTCGTCGCTACGGCAAAAGTCTGGGTTGCGAGAAGATCATGCTGAAGCAAGGCCGCATGTTCCTCTATTTCGTGAGCAACGCCCGCAGCCCGTTCTATCAGAGCGAAGCCTTCGGTCGCATCATAGAATACGCAACCACCAACGTGCGTCGCTGTAACCTGCGTGAGCAGAACGGCAAGCGCTCGATGGTGGTCACGGATGTGCCCACAGTGGGCGAGGCGGTTAACGTGTTGAAAGCGATATAGCGTTGTCAACCACCTTCTGGTAATAGGTCTTAAAATCCTCCCATTTATAATAAGGATAGAGGTCGGCGGGCAAAGGCAGCGTTGACTCCCTGCCATTGAGCAGACACTTGATGAGGATGGGCTCGCCCTGCTTCTTACTGCGATAGAAGATGAGTTGCAGGTTCGAGGCCTTACCCGTCTGCCAGTTCTGGTAGCAATTCTTCACCTCATAGGGATCCTCTGGGTCCTTGTCGGCACCATTGATGCCCATCAGCACGGTGAGTGGTCCCAGACAGGTGTCGTGACCAAAGCGCAGGTCGGCCAGCAGCTTACTCTTTCCGCTAACTTTATTCTCAGCCTTGTTGATGATGTCGCGCAGGATTGGCGCCATATCATAGCGAGGCTCAAACACCCACGTATAGCCACCCAGGTTCTCGTTCTCCCAGCGTGCCGCCATCTCCTCGTCCTTGATGATGTTGCCCATCATGCCGTCGTGCCCGATGCTGGGCAGCGAGGTATAGAGGTTGATGAGGTTGCTGCCAATGTGCTGCACGTTGCCTGGCAGTCCCTCAGTGCTGGTGAACACACGAGCTACGATGGTCTCGCGCAGGTTGTCGTTATACTGGAACTGCTTGCGGTTCTGCTCAAAACGCGGATGCGACTTGGGAAACTTCAATCGCTTGGGGTTCTGACGGTCATCGGGCTTCACGCCGTCGAGCACCTTGCGTGCCGACTCCATGCGAATCTCAATCTTAGGGTTACACTGGGTGAGCTCCTGACAGAACGATGCCATGCTGAGCACACAGCGACCTGTGAGCGACGAGATGGCATAGATGTCGCCACCCTTCTTAAACAGCTCCTCAAAGTTGTTGTACATCGTCCTTGCAATGAACTGATGCTGCTCCCATCCCAGGTCGCTCAACTCGCTCACGCCTGTGGCCAACTCGTCCTTGGCAGCCATGAACTTCACGCGAAAGGCCTCGCCCTCGGCCGTGAGCTGATGCTGGCGGTGCGCCTTTGTCAGCAGCGAGTCGAGTTCACGATAGAGCATGTCGTTCCAGTAGTAGCGCGAGCCGTGACGACCATAGTGACTGATATAAAACGGCGTGTAGCCACTGGGCGCCTTGGTCAGTGTCACCTTCTCAAACGAATAGGGATAGTCTGTGCCGTAGGCCTTTCTGGGATCGGCCTTCACCTGGTCGAGTGCAGAAACGCCCTGTGCCCACGAAGACAGGGCAATCGTCCAAAGGATAAGGACATGGAAGATTCTTTTCATTGTTCTTTTTTGAAATTTTGAAAGAGTAGTAATGTTTATTGATTTTCAGCCACAAAGATAGTGAATAATTGACAAACGACCATCATTTATTGTCTTTTTTTTCTTTTCATCGCCCGATATAAATCAAGAAATAAGGGTCATTTTCTTGTTGTTATCGCACACAGCCGCTTTCATTTCATCTTTTTTGCATAACTTTGCACCCGAATTCATAAGGAAAATAAAAGAAATGCAAACTTTCGATTTCAAGCCGAAGATGATTTCGGCTCTTAAGAACTACAACAAACAGACATTCATGGCCGACCTCATGGCCGGTCTTATTGTGGGCATCGTGGCCCTGCCATTGGCCATTGCCTTTGGTATTGCCAGCGGCGTATCGCCCGAGAAGGGTATCATCACCGCCATCGTAGCCGGTTTCGTCATCTCGGCCCTGGGTGGCAGTAAGGTGCAGATTGGTGGTCCCACTGGTGCGTTCATCGTCATCGTGGCAGGCATCATCAATCAGTACGGCATGCAGGGTCTCACCATTGCCACACTCATGGCAGGTGTGTTCCTCATTGGCTTTGGTCTGCTGCGTCTGGGCACCATCATCAAGTACATCCCCTACCCCATTATCGTGGGTTTCACCAGCGGTATTGCCGTGACTATCTTCACCACACAGGTGAAAGACCTGCTGGGCATGCAGATGACCGATGTTCCCAGCGACTTCATTGAGAAGTGGATTGCCTATTTCCAGAACCTCACCCACATCGACCCCTGGAGCACAGGCGTGGGACTGGCCAGCATTGCCATCATTGC
Source organism: Prevotella sp. E15-22 (assembly GCF_023204875.1). Taxonomy (NCBI): domain Bacteria; kingdom Pseudomonadati; phylum Bacteroidota; class Bacteroidia; order Bacteroidales; family Prevotellaceae; genus Prevotella; species Prevotella sp. E15-22. Next base: position 810,574 of record NZ_CP096247.1, on the reverse strand, counting down.
CACAACGCCTAAGTTAAGCAAGCGCATTCCTGGTTCGCTGATTGCCATCATCGTGATGACCATCGTTGTGCTGCTGCTGAAGCAGTATGCCGGCATCACCACCATCGAGACCATTGGCGACCGCTTCAGCATCTCGTCAGAACTGCCCGATGCCGTAGTGCCCGAGTTGTCGTGGGAGACTATCAAAGGCCTGGTTGCCCCAGCATTGACCATCGCCATCCTCGGCGCCATCGAGAGTCTGCTCTCAGCCACTGTGGCCGACGGTGTCATTGGCGATCATCACAATTCTAACACAGAGCTCATTGGTCAGGGTGTGGCCAACATCGTGTCGCCCATCTTCGGCGGTATCCCTGCCACAGGCGCCATCGCCCGTACCATGACCAATATTAATAATGGTGGACGCTCACCCATCGCAGGTATTGTGCACGCCGCTGTGCTGCTGCTCATCTTCCTGTTCCTGATGCCCCTGGCCAAATACATCCCCATGGCCTGTCTGGCTGGTGTGCTGGTGGTAGTGAGCTATGGCATGAGTGGCTGGCGTTCGTTCTCGGCCCTGATGCGCAATCCCAAGAGCGATGTCACCGTGTTGCTGCTCACGTTCTTCCTCACCATCATCTTCGACCTCACCATCGCCATCGAGGTGGGCATCGTCTGCGCATGTCTGCTGTTCATGAAGCGCATGAGCGAGACAACCGATGTGAAGGCTGTCTACGACGAGATCGACCTGAACGAGGATGCTGACATGGAGCGTGGCAACCTGGAGCACCTCACCATTCCCGCTGGTGTCGAGGTTTACGAGATCAACGGTCCCTACTTCTTTGGTGCTGGTAATAAGTTCGAGGATCTGATGGGCCGCTTCGGCGACCGTCCCAAGGTGCGCATCATCCGCATGCGTAAGGTGCCCTTTATCGACTCAACTGGCTTGCACAACCTCGAGAACATGTGCCTGATGAGTCAGCGAGAAGGCATCACCGTGGTCCTCTCAGGTGTCAACGAGAAGGTGGAGGCTGTGCTCAATCGCAACGGATTCCCCAAACTTCTTGGCGAAGAGAACATCTGCAACCACATTGACCTGGCACTGGCTCGTGCCCGTGATATCGTGGAAAAATAATATATCTAATACATTGAAGTTCGTTTATTTATCTCCGAGTCGCCCTGCGATTCGGAGATATTTTTTTTGTTTCCATCACCTCCTAGAATCGGAAACAAAGTGTTTCCGAATTGTTTCAACGATGGAAACAAAGTGTTTCCATAGGAGAAACAAAGTGTATCCATAAAGAAAACAAAGTGTTTCCATTATAGAAACAAACTGTTTCCTTGGGAGAAACAAACGGCCACCTGTAGTTTAACGATTTTAGTTGACTACTTCCAGTCTTATTAATGATAAGAGTTGACTCAATTAAACTTAATTTTTATTTCACGTTGACTCTATTTGGAATTAGTTATAAATCGGGTTTACACCTATTCTGATGCAAAGATACCTATTTAATTTTATGCAGCCAAAGCTTTGAGTGCAATTTCTCTGTGACTCTTCCATTTCTTCTTCAATTCGCCAGTACAGAGAGCAGCCTGAGCTGGTGTTTTCCAGTCAAGGCTCATATGTGGACGCTCGTTGTTATAGAAGTCAATAGCTACTTTCAGGGCTCTTTTTACCTCATCAATAGAGAAAAACGACATGTCCATAAGCAATTCGTTCTTGATAATGCCGTTGACACGTTCGGCTACTGCATTCTCCTTGGGATCTCCACACTCAGTCATGCTGATCTTGATATTGTTTGCTTTCAGAATATCCGTATAGGCGTAGCTGGCGTATTGGACGCCGCGGTCAGAGTGGTGGATGAGGTCATGGGCAGGATTTCCGCCAAGACGCTTCAAAGCCATGTTGAGCGCGTTAATGGCAAACTTGGCCTCCAGCGTATCGCCCACGCACCAGCCGATAATCTCTTTCGTATAGTAGTCCGTCACCAGCGACAGGTAGCAGAAATCGTACTCGCCAGTCTGGCCATTGAGATAGACGACCATATAGGTGATGTCGCTCACCCATAGTTGGTTGGGACGTAACGGGATGAGCTTCTTCACAAGGTTGGGATACAAGGGCAGGTCGTGGTCGGAGTCCGTTGTCCTGGTACGACGCTTCTTCTTGCGCACCTTCAAGCCGTATTTGTCAATGATGTCGTAGAAACGGTTGTAGCCCACACTGTGTTCCTCGCCGAATGTATCTGTATACTTATGCCACAGCGGACCACCGCCCATGCCGCGGTCCTTCTTGCGGATATTCTTGATAAACTCCACTACAAATGTCTCTTCTGCGAGCTTACGCATCTGACTGTTGCCGTGTTTGTAGTAGGCCTGTGTACTCACACCAAGCAGCTCACACTGCGACGTGACAGGATAAGCCTTCGCGTCGCGAGTGTAAAGCCTACTCACTACTTGGTGCCAGCTTTTTTTAAGTCAATGCCGTACACTTCCTTGCCAAAAGCCACCATCTCCTCATAGAAGTCTGCACGAAGCTTCTCTTTCTTCAGTTGAGACTTCAGGGTTGACACCTCCTCAAGTAACTTCTTGTAGTCCTCCGGAGTTACATCATTGCCTTTTTTCTTCATTTGATCTGCTAAATCTGGATATTCCGCAGCAAAGGTACGAAGAATTTTGTAATAACGAGTTCTATTTAGACCTGTACGTGATAAAATTTCACTCTCACGGAGGTGCTGGACATAACGCATATCAAAGACATCCTTCATCTCGTTAATCAGATTTACATCTCTAGAATAACATTTTTCTTTGGGTTGTTTCACCATAATGTTGAACTTTTGGTGTCAACCTTATTTAAAACAAGACAACCGTTAATATAGTATAAAAGGTTTAACAGAATTGACCAACGAACAGGAATTAATTGTATATTTGCAGAAGAATTCTTTAACCAGTTTTCAACTAAAAATCATTCTTATGAAGCGTCTATCTGCTTTTGTGGTTCTCTTTATGTGCTTCCTTGGAACAATCGATGCGTCGGCGTCAGATTACCATCCCTTGTTGAAGGAAGGTAAGGTGTGGAACATGTATTATTCGAACTATAGTCGTAGTTACGAGCTTACTATTTGTGTGCGAATCATAGGCGACACCATCGTTGACAATGAACAGTGTTACAAGGCAACCTCGGAAACGATAGATCGTGCAACGGGTAATGCCATCTCAAAAGGGGGCAGCGTTGCTGTTTTTCTTGAGAAGGACAGAAAGGTGTTCGAAAGACGGAATGACAATTGGCGTTTGCTCTATGACTTCAACCTGCAACAGGGTGATGTAAGTGTAGTCAACGATGTTACCCAACAAGAGGTTGTGGCTGTTGATGACGTCGAGGTTAACGAAAATTCTTTCCGCAGGATGACCTTGAAGGAAACCTATGTGTATAAAGGTGACTCAGTGAGTGTGACAGGCTATTGGGTTGAAGGCGTTGGTAGTAGTTTTGGACTTCTGTTACCAAACAATTGGACGGCGATGGATGGGTCAATGTATCTTGAGAGTTGCTATGAAGATGGTGAATGTATCTTCACCTCTGCTGATTTCTATAAGCCTGTCGACATGACGCAGCGAATTGTAAACCCACAATTCGATAATAACGATGTGACGACAGGCTGGAGTGGAACAGGGTTTAAGCAACTGAATGCCAAGGACAATGCCGAATGTTATATGACGGCATTCAAGAACTTTCAAAGAATTGATGGTCTGCCAATGGGTGTTTATGTTATTGGTGTGAAAGCATTCTATCAGGCTGGCGATGCACTTACGGCCTACAAGCACTATAAGAGCCACGACGAGGCTTCATGCTATGCCAAATTGTTCTCTGAATCTGCTAATTGCTATAATGAGAGTAGTATTGTTTCTATCTTTGAAGGTGGCAGAACAGAGCCTTTGGGTGATAGTGGCGAGAATAGTGTGAAGGACGAAGAGACAGGCGTTACTTACTGGATTCCCTCAACAATGTCGATGGGAGAACGCTACATGCATGAGCTAAACCTATATGACAATTGTGTGTTGGCAATGGTAGACAACTGGCTGACTCTTGGTGTGAAAAAGGATGAGGTTATCTCGGATGACTGGTGCTTGTTTGATGACTTTACGTTGACCTACTATGGTAATGGTGCCGATGCCTATCAGATGTATCTGAATCACATGCAAGAACGATATGAGAACCTGACAATTGACGAGCACACGCTTTATACGATGACTTATCTGCATGAGGTTAACAGGCATCGTACAGCAACCACGGAGGCTGAAGTCAACAATGCCTTGGCCGATATTCATGATGCGTATGACCTTTTGCAGAAGAACATTAAGTTGTGGAATGATTGGAAACAAGTGGTAAAAAGAGGCTTAGCGCTATCCTCAGTCCCCTGTTATGCCGATAACCCACAAGCGCAAAGACTTGCTACGTATTGTCATAATGATGCCGCAGAGCTTGAGGCTGTCCGCAGTCTGACTAACGAGCAACTGGAGGACGAGATTGCTGATGTGGAAGCAATGATTGCTGCGCTCTATGACTCAGACCAGGCCTCGAATAAGATGCTAAAAGATGGAAAGCAGTGGATTTACAAACGCCTGCAGAGAACTACTGTTGGCGACGAGCCAATGAACATTGTAACGAAAGTCGTCTTTACGTTGGATGGAGACACCATAATAGACAATCGTCGTTATGCCAAACTATATCGGCAGGAGGAAGACGAGAATCCAGAATATTGGATGGCCCTGCGTGAAGAGGGTACTACGATATATGAATATGCAAAGGATGCGACAGAAGAGAAACGGCATATAGAGTTCAATCCACGATTCTTCAACGAAACAGGTATAGAACCTCCATTCACAGTTGCCACAGAGGAAATAGATTGTATTACTGTTAATGGAAGACCCTTTATCCGTCATACCTACAAAGACGACGGTGGTGCTTCCCTGATAGCAGTAGAAGGCATCGGTTATCAGGAAAGAGGCGTTCTTGATATGAACTTTGAATATCTTAAGTCGGACATCTTAAGTTTCGAGTCCTGCTATGAAAATAGTGAATTCATCTTCTCTGCTGCCGATTTCTATAAGTCTGGCGATACGACTGATATCAAGGCGACGAACCACGTACAAAGGACAAAGAACAACGTACTCTTCGACCTCCAGGGCCGTCGCCTCAATACAGAGCCCAAGCATGGGGTGTATATCCAGAATGGGAAGAAGGTGATGAGGTGAGGTTTAGGCGTTCTTGGAACAAGGCAGGGTGAGCACAAAGCGCGAGCCTTGTTCACGATTATAAGTATCCAAGATGACATCACCACCAAGACGGCGCGCAATGGAACGGGCAACGGAAAGGCCAATGCCTGTTCCATTATAATTTTCATCCAATTGCACAAACTCCTCGAAGATATGTTCGGCCTCCTCCCTAGGAACGCCGATGCCAGTGTCCTCCACCTCGTAGCGAACGAAAGAGCCGTTCATGTTTACGCGTAGAGTCACTGCACCCTTTACGGGCTCATTGGGCTTCACCAGGAACTTGCGTGCATTGTCGAGAATCAGCGACAAGGCACGTGTGGCAGAGGCGAGGTTCGTGGTCAGCAGCAGCTCACTAACATTGTCGGCCACTGACTGCGTAAACACCACGCCCTCGCTATCGTTGATGCGCGTGTCCTCGACAGCCTGCAGGGCAATCTGAATGGCAGGCACCGTATCGTCGCGACTAATCACCACATTGCTGCTGGCGTCACTCAGTTCCAGCATCTTGTTCACCAAGCTCGTAATGCGGTTGGTGTTCTCGGCAATCTGCTCGTTAGCCTCGTTCTTGGTCTGCTCGTCCAGTTCCACGCCAGGCGTAGTGACAATCTGCGTGAAGCCAGAGAGGATATGAAGAGGCGTACGAATCTCGTGCGAGATCTGCTGAATGAAGTTGGTCTTCATGCGCGAAGCCTCCTCGGCCCGCATATTGGCAATCTTCAGGGCATCATAGGCCACCTCCAAACGTTTGGCAGCGCGATGACGATAGTAGGTGAAGATGAACAGCGACAGCACAATGATGGCCGCAATCATCATCATCAGTCTACTGAAGGTGCGCTCGTGCGCTATCTTCTCGTGCTCCTGCTGCGCTTTCAACTCGTCAACCTCGAAGCGCTTGTTCAGTTCGTTCAACTGCTCCTGGTTGTCGGCATGAATCATCGAGTCCTTCAGTTCTGCGTAAGTCTTAAAGGCCAAGAAAGCGTTCTTATAGTCCTCCTGCTGCTCGTAGATGCGGATGCGAGTGGCAGTGGCATTCATCAGGAAACTGGCGTTCAGTCCAGCACTATCGCTCAGGCGGATAGCCTGGTCGTTATAGGCCAGCGCCTGCTGATAGTCGTTCTGGATGCTAGCCAGGTCGCTACGCAGGGTGAGCAACTGAATCACGGCCTTGATCTGGTTGCCCTCCAACGCCTCGTAGTATTCAGCAGAGTCCAGGTCGGCAGCAGCCTTGGCATAGTCCTTCTGACTGAGGTCAAACTGATAGCGCGTCTTGAAGAACAGGAAATAATAGTTGCCAAAGTTAGGGATACGCGTAGAGTCCGTGTTGGCCTGATATTTTGAGTCAAGATAGGCCTTCCACTGGTTCAGCGTGGCATCCGTCTCCTTGGCCTTGCCCAGTTCGTCAAGACACGAGCAAAGGTAGGTATAGATATCAATCTTTGGAGGGAAAGAGGAGTCCTCAGGATAGACCTTCAACGCCTTTTGGAAATAGTCCACAGCCACAGACATATCACCCTTGACGCCATAGACCAGTGCAATCACCCTGTTGGCCAGCGCCTGTCCAAAACCATCGTGGCGCTTCAGGGCATCGTCGTGCATATTCTTGGCCTCGGCCATGGCCTCGTCAAAACGGTTGTTCCAGGTGAGCGTCTCGGCCATGATACACCAGGTGTAGTAATACCAGTACCACTGCTCGTGCTCACGACAGAAGGTGAGCACATGCGGCGTCTCACTGATCAGCGAGTCCTGGATGTCCAGATTGGCATAGCGCTCTATCTGTTTGTAGAGCGAATAGGCCGAATCGGTCCAATTCACGTCCTGTTCCTGCGAAGACAAATGGTGGCGACTCTGTTGGCACGAAACGAATACCAACAGAGTCACCACCATATAAATAATATGTCGGAAACTCCTCTTCATCATTTGTTTTACAACTCAGGCATCGGAATGGCATCATCGAAATGCCATATCTTGTCGCGATGCGTGTCGTTCAAAACCTTATTGCGAATGCGGTGAGCAATCTCGTCGTCCAGCACATTGGCATCCTCAACAGCATTGCGCTGCACCTTCTCCACCTGAATCAGATAGGCCGAATGATTATCGGAATTACCACCGGTCATCTCAATCAGCTGCTGCGTCTTCTGTTCCAGAGTCAGCGTGGTGTCGCCCAAGAGCGCCATCAACTGCTCATCGTCCATCTTCTCCAGCATACCATCCGTGCAAAGCAGGAAATAGTCGCCAGGCCAAACGGTGGCAATATGAGCAAACGACGGTCTGGTGCGCTCCTCCTGATGAGGCTGCATGGCCTTGAGAATGATATTCTTCTTTGACGACGTAGCCATGTCGTTATAACAAATATCGCCCGCCTCGTACATCTGCTGCACCAGAGAATGGTCGCGCGAACGGAACAGGACACCCCTCTGCGGTCCCATTGATGGGCGTAGATGATAGATGCGACTGTCGCCGATATGCGACACCAGGCAACCACCATCATGGATGCAAAGGAAGGTCATCGTGGTACCCATGGACGACGTGCCATCGGCATCGGCAGCATCGAGCGCATCAAAGGCGGCGCTGAGACAATGCTCAAAGTCGTCGTCAGTAAATGTGCCCGTGGTCTGCAGAATGGTCTCGGCCACCCTGCCCAGCGTCTTACACACGGCATCGCTGGCCACCTCGCCTTTATCCAGTCCACCCATGCCGTCGCACACCACAAACACACGACTGTCAGTGTTTGCTGTGCCAGCCTCAGGATAGATGGCATCCTCCTGGTTATCACGGTTTCCCAACTCGTGGATAGCCTGGGGATGAAAAATCTGTAACTTCATAGCTTCGTTAGAATATTACTCCCACTCGATGGTTGCGGGTGGTTTTGACGAGATATCATAGCAAACGCGGTTCACACCACGCACCTTGTTGATAATCTCGTTGCTCACCTTTGCCATAAACTCGTAGGGCAGATGAGCCCAGTCGGCTGTCATGGCATCGGTAGAGGTCACGGCGCGCAGAGCAACGGGGTGCTCGTAGGTACGCTCATCGCCCATCACACCTACGGAACGAACAGTAGAGAGGAGGATGGCGCCTGCCTGCCAAATCTGGTCGTAGAGCGAAACCTCAATCTCGCCGTCCTTCATATCGGCAGGAATACCTGCGGCCAGCACCTTGCGAGCTTCCTCGCCAGAGAGCTTCACCTTATAGTCACGGAGCCCACGGATGTAGATATCATCGGCATTCTGCAGAATCTCCACCTTCTCGCGAGTGATGTCGCCCAAGATACGCACAGCCAGGCCAGGACCTGGGAAAGGATGACGGGTGATGAGATGCTCAGGCATGCCCATCTGTCGACCCACACGACGCACCTCGTCCTTGAACAGCCACTTCAGGGGCTCGCACAACTGCAGATGCATCTCCTTGGGCAGTCCACCCACGTTGTGGTGACTCTTAATAACCTTACCAGTGATATTCAGACTCTCAATACGGTCAGGATAGATAGTGCCCTGAGCCAGCCACTTGGCATCGGTAATCTTCTTGGCCTCGGCATTGAACACCTCGACGAAGTCGCGACCGATAATCTTGCGCTTCTGCTCTGGGTCTGTGACGCCTGCCAGATCGCTGAAGAACTTCTCGCTGGCATCCACGCCAATCACATTCAGACCAAGCACCTTATAGTCTTCCATCACCTGAGTAAACTCGTTCTTGCGCAGCATACCATGGTCTACGAAGATACAGGTGAGGTTCTTGCCAATAGCCTTGTTCAGCAGAACGGCAGCAACAGAAGAGTCGACGCCGCCTGAGAGACCCAGGATCACACGGTCGTTACCCAGCTGAGCCTTGAGCTCGGCCACGGTAGAGTCGACAAACGAAGCTGCACTCCACTCCTGCTTCGAGCCGCAGATATCAACCACGAAGTTCTGGAGCAGCTGCTTGCCCTGCAGGGTGTGGAACACCTCAGGATGGAACTGCACGGCCCAGATGGGTTGCTTGGTAGAGGCAAAAGCGGCGTTCTTCACATCCTTTGTAGAACCAATCACCTCGAAGTCTGAAGGGATGGCAGTGATGGTGTCGCCATGACTCATCCATACCTGCGAGCCTTTCTCGAAGCCCTTGAACAGGGGGTTGTCGAGATTGATTGTCTCGAGGTTGGCACGTCCGTACTCACGCGAGTCGGCCTTCTCGACCTTGCCACCAAGGGTGTTCGAAATGAACTGGGCGCCATAGCAAATGCCTAGCACAGGCACTTTGCCTACGAACTGCGAGAGGTCGACCTTGAAGGCCTCTGGGTCGTGAACGCTGAAGGGCGAGCCACTCAGAATGACGCCAATCACGGAGTCGTCGCCCACAGGAAATTTGTTGTAGGGCAAAATCTCGCAGAAGGTGTCCAGCTCGCGCACACGACGGCCAATGAGCTGCGTGGTTTGCGAACCGAAATCCAAAATGATAATCTTCTGTGTCATTATTTAAATCTGATTAATAAAAGTTTCTGCTTGGTCCAGGGTCTCGATCTTGCCCACATCCATCAGTCGGAGGTCGTCCTTGACACAACCGACAATCTGGGCACGATGACACACGCTGAGATAGAAATCAATGATGCTGAAACGATCAGGGAACTGCTCCATCAACGCGAACAAGCGAGGCGAGAACGAATGGATGCCACTGAAGGCATACTCGTTGAACGGCTCGCCGTGCTGCGAGAGGCCTGTACGACGCACATACTCGTAAGGGCTCTTTATCTCGCCCGTCTCAATGTTCTTCCATCCCATGAGGCGCATGGCGTTGTCGAACAGCAGATAGCGCTTGGTCTGGCGCTTGCTGACCAGCAACACGGCATCCTCCGTGGGCAGGTGCTGGCGCGAAAACCAGTCGTAGTCCACGTTATCAAGGATATCTACATTGTGAATAAGAATAGGTGAATCGTCAGTGAAAAGTGGAGCTGCTTTCTTCAGTCCGCCACCCGTCTCAAGGAGTCCGGCCGTTTCGTCACTGAACTGAACCAGGGAGGAATAGTCGCAGGTGGCCACATGGTCGATAATCTGCTGTGCAAAATGATGCACATTCACCACAAAACGGTCGTAATCTGCCGCCAACAGCCTTGACATAACGATGTCAATAAGAGGCTGTCCGCCCACCCTGACCAGTGCTTTGGGCATCGTGTCAGTAAGTGGTTTCAGTCGGGTTCCCAAACCGGCTGCGAATATCATCGCCTGTTTCATGCTGCAAAGGTACTGCTTTTTTCGCAAACAACAAAAAAAGGAGACGAAAAAACGCCTCCTTTTCTACTACTCTTTCCGTTCAAGTACCTGGGTAATATTCTGCTCGCGATGGCAGATGCGTACCTCGATGCCAAACTTCTCGTGGATATGCTCGGCCAGGTGCTGGGCAGAATAGACACTGCGATGCTGACCACCCGTGCAGCCAAACGAGAACATCAGCGAGGTGAAGCCACGCTGGATATAACGGCGCACGTGGGCATCGGCCAATTTATACACTGAGTCGAGGAAGGTCAGTATCTCGCCGTCGTTCTCGAGGAAGCGGATAACGGGTTCTTCCAGTCCCGTCAGCTGCTTATAAGGCTCGTAGCGTCCAGGGTTATGGGTGGAACGGCAGTCGAACACATAGCCTCCGCCATTGCCGCTATCGTCCTCTGGGATGCCCTTACGATACGAGAAGCTGAACACCTTGACCACCAGCGGGCCCTGGGCATCGTACTTCGAGAAGGTGGCAGGACCGTCCTGCGGATGGGCCTTATAGGGGTTCCTGTCTGTTGTCTTATAGCCATCGGCACGACTGGCCGTTGCTGTGACCTGCTGGAACTGAGGCATTTCGACAAGGCGTTTCAGCAGCGACACGAGATAGGGATATGGGAAATCGCTGACACTGAGCAACTCACGCAGATTCTGCATGGCAGGGGGAATACTGTCGATGAAGTGCTGTTTGCGCTCGAAATAGCCACGGAAACCATAGGCACCCAGCACCTGGAGGGTGCGGAAGAGCACAAACAGACTGAGACGTGCCACGAAATGATGAGGTGTGGGCACCTCGGTATACTGCTTCAGGGCGTTATAATACTCGTAAACGAGCTCGCGACGCAGCTTATGGGGATACTTGGCGCTGGCCTGCCAAAGGAACGAGGCCAGATCGTAATAATAGGGGCCCTTGCGTCCGCCCTGGAAATCGATGAAGAAGGGCTTCTCGTCGACCATCATCACATTGCGTGCCTGGAAGTCGCGATAAAGGAAGCACTGCTCATCGCCACCTGCCGTCAGATCTTTGGCCATCAGACGGAAGTCGGCCTCGAGCTTCAACTCGTGGAAGTCCAACTCGGTGGCCTTTAGAAAGCAATACTTAAAGTAGTTCAGATCGAAAAGCACAGAATCGGTGTCGAACTCTGGCTGCGGATAGCAATGCGAGAAGTCGAGCTCGCGAGCGCCACGCAACTGGATGTTGGGCAACTCGCGGATGGTGCGCTTCAGTAGTTGCTGCTCTTTCAGGGTGTAACGTCCGCCAGCCTCGCGTCCGCCACGAATGGCATCGAACAAGGAAATGGACCCCAGGTCGGTTTGCAGGTAGCGCAACTCATCACCACTGACAGCCAGCACCTGTGGCACAGGCAACTGACGCATGGCGAAATGGCGCGACAGGTGGATAAAGGCGTGATTCTCGTCACGACTGGTACCCACGCAACCCACCACCGACTGTCCGTTGTTGTCCGTCAGGCGATAATACACACGGTTGCTACCCGCTCCTGGCAACTGCTGTGAGGCGGCAGGCTCATGGCCACACCACTCTTTATATAGTTCAATCAGTTGTTGCATATCATATGTTTTTGGAATGCAAAGATACAAAAAAAGATATGGAAACAATACATTTTAAGCAGAAAAAAATGCTCGACAATTCCTTTCACCACTTTTAAACCTAAAGAATGGAACAGCGTCTAATCAAACAGCATATGGTTTCAATAATAAAATAACTAAAAACAATGAAAAAGATTTATTTAGCAGCAATGCTGTCACTCACAACGATGGCAGCCAGCGCACAGGAGCCAAATATCCCTATGTTTGGCGGTCAACAGCAAATTGACGTGAAGTTTGATGCCTACAAGGCAGCACCTCAGGGTTTCGATAAGGAGCGTGAGGGCGTGGCAAAGGGTACGGTGAAGCTGATTGAGTATCAGTCGGAATCAGTGGGAACCGTCCGCAAGGCCAACGTCTATCTGCCACCAAAGTATGACGCCAAAAAGAAATACAGTGTGCTATACCTGCTCCACGGCATTGGTGGCGATGAGAACGAGTGGTATAGAGACGGCGGCGTGCCCAACATCATTATGGACAACCTCTATGCTGAAGGTAAGGTGGCCGACATGATTGTGGTGATGCCTAACGGACGCGCCCAGAAGGACGACTCGCGTGCTGGAGGTATGGGTTCGTTCCGTGCTTTCGGCGACTTCGACAAGGACCTCATCGGCAGTCTGATTCCCTATATCGAGAAGAACTTCAGCGTGTATGCCGACAGAGATCATCGCGCCATCGCTGGTTTGTCGATGGGTGGCGGACAGTCGCTGAACTTCGGACTGGGTCACATGGATGTGTTTGCTTATGTAGGTGGCTTCTCGTCTGCACCCAACACGATGCGTGCAGCCCAGCTGATTCCCGATGTGGACAAGGTGAAGAAGGAGAACAAACTGCTCTGGATGGTTTGTGGTGGTGCCGACGGTCTGATGAACAACAGCGCCCAACTGAAGGCTTTCTGTGACGAGAAGGGTATTCCCTGCACGCTGATCAACTATCCTGAACAGGGCCACAACTTCGTAGTATGGAAGTATGGTCTCTACAACTTCGCACAGTTAATCTTTAAATAAGAGAGTAATAAGAATAAGGTGCAAGGACACTTGCAACCAAAATAACACATAAGGGGCAAGAAAGAAGTTTCTTGCTCCTTATTATTTTATTCGTCCTTATGGCGCCATTTCTCTATCCAATCCATCACATAACTCTCGAGGATAGCAATGAAGATGAGAAAGCCGATGGCCATAAGGAATGCCCACCACAGACTGCCCGTGAACTTAACGGCCAGATTATATACCACCGTGCATAACGCAAACTTGATGGCCCAACTGATAATAAACTTCCAATTCATAACAGCGGCAAAGGTAATACTTATTTCTGAGAACACCAAAACTTTTTTAGCGAACAGTAAAACAAAAAGCCGATTGTCTCTCGACAACCGGCTTCAAAAACAAACTACTTAAAAACTAATCTACTAAAACAAATCAAAAAAATATCTTTTCTGTTTGCAAAGTTAGTCAACATTTTCTATACAGCCAAATGAAACATGACAGAAATGTACAATTTCAACATACATCAAAGAAAATGAGACATACACAAAAGTCTTTAAAGTATTTATATCATTACATCATGCCGCCCATGCCTGGTGCACCACCCATAGGCATTGCAGACTCCTTCTCAGGTTTGTCGCAGATGAGACACTCTGTGGTGAGGAACATACCTGCGATAGAGGCAGCATTCTCGAGAGCCACACGTGACACCTTAGCAGGATCAATCACACCAGCGGCACGCATATCCTCGTATTTGTCAAGACGAGCATTGTAACCGAAGTCACCCTTGCCCTCGCGTACTTTCTGTACAACAACGGCACCCTCGCCACCAGCGTTGGTAACAATCTGGCGCAGAGGCTCCTCGATGGCACGCTTGATGATGTTGATACCAGTCTGCTCGTCGGCATTGTCGCCCTTCAGGTCGGCCAGCACGTCGAGTGCACGGATATAGGTAGTACCACCACCAGCAACAACACCTTCCTCAATGGCAGCACGAGTAGCACAAAGAGCATCGTCAACGCGATCCTTCTTCTCCTTCATCTCCACCTCTGAGTTAGCACCAACATAAAGAACTGCTACGCCACCAGCCAACTTGGCCAGACGCTCCTGCAGCTTCTCCTTGTCGTAAGAAGAGGTTGTATTCTCGATTTCGGCCTTAATCTGATTGATGCGGTCCTTGATAGCCTGAGAGTCGCCAGCACCATTAACGATAGTGGTGTTATCCTTAGTAACGGTGAGCTTCTCACAAGTGCCCAGCATATCGAGCGTTGCCTGCTCCAGCTTCAGGCCCTTCTCCTCACTGATAACAGTACCACCTGTCAGAACAGCGATATCCTCGAGCATAGCCTTACGGCGATCGCCAAAGCCAGGAGCCTTAACAGCACAGATCTTCAGGCCACCACGCAGACGGTTTACAACCAATGTGGTCAGAGCCTCAGAATCAACATCCTCAGCAATGATCAGCAAAGGACGGCCACTCTCTGCAGCAGGCTGCAGAATGGGCAGGAACTCCTTGATATTAGAAATCTTCTTATCGTAGATGAGCACGTAGGGGTTCTCCATGGCGCACTCCATCTTCTCAGAATCGGTAACGAAGTAAGCTGACAGGTAGCCACGATCGAACTGCATACCCTCAACAACACCGATATGAGTGTCGCGGCTCTTGCTCTCCTCAATAGTGATAACGCCATCCTTAGAAACCTTGCGCATAGCCTCAGCCAACAGCTCACCAATCTCCTTATCGTTGTTGGCAGAAACAGTAGCCACCTGCTCAATCTTATCATAGTTGTCGCCAACCTGCTCAGCGCTCTTTGCAATGAAATCGGTCACAGCCTTCACAGCCTTGTCGATACCACGCTTCAGATCCATAGGATTAGCGCCTGCGGTAACGTTCTTCAAGCCCTCTGAAACGATGGCCTGGGCCAGGATTGTTGCAGTTGTTGTACCATCACCAGCATCGTCGCCAGTCTTAGAAGCAACACTCTTAACAAGCTGTGCGCCAGTGTTCTCGAAGTGGTCCTCGAGCTCAATCTCCTTAGCTACAGACACACCATCCTTAGTGATCTGAGGAGCACCGAACTTCTTCTCGATAACAACGTTACGGCCCTTAGGACCGAGAGTTACCTTTACAGCATTAGCCAACTGGTCAACGCCCTGCTTCATTGCGTCGCGGGCGTCAATATTGAATTTAATCTCTTTTGCCATGATTCTTTTACCTTTCTACTTTTTTACCTTTTTACTTCTCAATCACTGCGAGTACGTCGCTCTGACGCATCATCAGGAACTTCTCACCTTCGAGTTCAATCTCAGTTCCACTATATTTGCCGTAAAGCACTTCGTCACCAGCCTTCAGGATCATCTCCTCGTCCTTGGTGCCTTTACCTACGGCCTTGATAACGCCACGAAGGGGCTTCTCTTTTGCTGTGTCTGGAATAATGATTCCACCGATCTTCTCTTCAGCCGGTGCGGGCAATACGAGCACGCGGTCTGCCAATGGTTTGATGTTCATAATTCTAAGTATTTTTAAGTTTTAAATGAATTCTTCTGCCGTTTTCAGTGCGAAAAGCGTGCCAAACTGTCTTCACTGACAATTTGGCACGCTCTTTCTTTTCATAAAGGTGTATCTTAATCTTTCTTCTCGCCATTAATCACCACGTTCTTCACCACGCAACCGTCTATCAACGATGGGTTGAAGGCTTGTTTCTTGTCTGTAACCTTGATATTCTCGAACGAGAAAGCAGTCATCTGGAACTTATCCGACCTACCCACATCGAAGAAGTTCTTGCAATCCATCTGAATATTCCTAATCATGATGTTATTACACTTTGACAAAGGCATATCGTCACGATCGCCAGACTTAAAGAACTGTGTCCAAGGACGGACCACCAAGAACGAAAAACAATCGCCTGTCAGGTCCTCAACTCTCACATATTCATAATGTTGGGGTGTATCAGGACGCATCTTCAGCCACAAAACACGGTTAGCATTATGCACATAACAACGGCGAAGAATCACATTTCTATCGTGAATACTCTCTGAACCAAGTGTCAGACAGCCATGCACCTTGCCATAAGTACAATCGCTCACCATAATACGCTCGCAAGGACCGTTATCTGGATCTTTGTCCGCCCAGGTACCCTTGCCACCTTTCAGAACCACGGCATCGTCGCACACATTCATAAAGCAACCACTGACAAGCACATCCTGACATGCATCCAAGTCAATGGCATCGCTCGAAGGTGCGCCCTGCTTGGGATCAATCGGTGTCACATTGTCAGTAGGGGCAAAGATATAGCACCCCAGATAGCGAACACGCTCACACTTATACAAATGATTCGTCCAGAAAGGCGAGTTAATGATGCGCACATCCTGTACTGTAACATTCTTAGAATGAGAGATATACACATTTCTTGGACGCATAGCCTCCAAATTTGTGCAGTCCTTATTGAACTTTCTACGAATCCAGAATTCCTCCCAATAAGCCTGACCATTACCATTAATGGTGCCTGGACCTGTAATAGTGAAGCCATCGCACCCATCGGCATTGACCAAAGCCGCAAAATAGTTCAAAGTCTGACCCTCCATACGTGTTTTCACCAATTTGAAATCGCGTATGCGGTCACTGCCTCGCAACTCGCCATTTTCCTCAATCTTCAAATGCGTTCCTGGCTTAAAAAAAAGAGAACCACTAACCACAAAGCCACGAGGAATGACAACCACGCCGCCGCCTTCCTGTGCACAACGGTCAATAACGGCCTGCAACTCCTTTGTCTGTACCTGCTCTGAATAGTTCTTCACGCCGTAATCCGTCACCACATAGCGTTTACCCAAAGTCGACACATCAACTCTGGAGGTATCATTAAACCACGTCACAATAGGCGTGCCATCAGGCCATAATTCCTGGGCATTCGATTTCTTTTTACCCATAGCCATCAAGCACACCATCAGCATCAGAAATACGGTCGTCAGCCTCGTCTTCATGTCTGTTTTTGCTTTTTGATTAGTTCTTCTGGCTGCAAAGATACAATTTTTTTTCCTTTTATAGCGAAGAAACAAAAAAAATATGTACCTTTGCTGCAGAAATAACCAAAAATTAAAGGTAAGAAGAAATGAAAGATTTTTTCAAGTATATGCTTGCCACCGTCTGTGGCATCGTGGCAATGAGCATAGTTGCTGGCATCATTTTCATGATCTCGTTTGCCAGTATGATTGCCAGTGGAAACGCTGCGCCTGAGGTCAAGGACAACTCTGTATTGGTACTCAAGATGAGTGGCGCCGTCAGCGAGCAGGTTGCCGAAGGAACGCCCTTCGACGCATTACTTGGTACTGCCGACATGGAGAATCTTGGACTGGACGACATCCTTAAAGCCATTGAGGCGGCTAAGAACAACGACCATATCAAAGGCATCTATATTGAGGGTGGCACCACCACATTCGATGCTCCTGCCACAGCACAGCAGATACGTCATGCCCTGCAGGATTTCAAGAAAAGTGGAAAATGGATTATTGCCTATGCCGACCAGTATATGCAGGCCAGTTACTATGTGGCTAGCGTAGCCGACAGCCTCTTCATCAACCAGACTGGCATGATTGATTTCAAGGGTATGGGAGGCAAGAGCTATTACCTGACAGGCCTTTACGAGAAGATTGGCGTGAGATATCAATGCACTCGTGTGGGCAAATACAAGAGTGCCGTAGAAAGTGTTACTCGCAAAGACATGAGCGACAACGACCGCGAGCAGCGTTTAGCCATGTACCAAGGCATCTGGGACTATTGGCTGAAGGAGATGGCTCAGAGCCGCAAGGTGACTGTCGACCAGCTGAATCAGTTGGCCAACGACAGCATCATGATCTTTGCCAGCATTGACGATTACAAAGCAGCCAAGCTTATTGATGGTGCCATGTATCCCGAGGCCATCAAGACAGTCATCAAGAACAAGCTGGGTATTAATAGTGATGAGAACATTAACCAGATGTCTGTCTCAGAGATGCTTGCTTTGGACGAAAATAAAGACGAAGTCGATGACAAGATTGCCGTTTACTATGCATACGGCGAGATTGTTGACCAGCCATTGTCTGGTCTATCGTCCGACCATGCCATTGTAGGCAGCGAGATGGTAGCCGGCCTTAAGAAATTGGCCGACGATGATGATGTCAAAGCCGTTGTCTTGCGTGTTAACTCACCTGGTGGCAGTGCCATTGCAAGCGAACAGATTTGGCATGCCATCAAACTTCTCAAAGAGAAGAAGCCCGTGGTCGTATCCATGGGTGGCTATGCTGCTTCTGGTGGCTACATGATCAGCGCTCCAGCCAATTACATTTTTGCCGAGCCAACCACCGTAACAGGTTCTATTGGTATCTTTGGTCTTACTCCTAATGTCAGCGAACTGGTATCAGAAAAGCTTGGCGTTACCTGGGACGGCGTACAGACCAACAACCACACCGACTATGAAACAAATCTCATTTTTGGCAAGAACAACGAAGAAGAGCTTCGCTTCATGCAAGCCTATGTGGACCGTGGCTACGACACTTTCCTGAGCATTGTTGCCGAAGGCCGTAAAATGAAAAAAGAGCAGGTACACGAGATTGCACAAGGTCGTGTATGGTTGGCTACTGATGCACTGCCCATCAAGCTCATCGATAAGATTGGTTCTCTTAACGATGCTGTGAAGAAAGCAGCCGAACTGGCAAAGATTAACGAATACAGCACCAGCAATTATCCAGCCAAGGCCAGTTGGTTCGACAATCTTTTAAAGTCGACCACAGACTCCAAGGGTACCTATCTTGACGAACAGTTGCGCGAGACTTTAGGTGAACTCTACGAGCCATTCATTGAGATGCGTAAGGACCGTCAGCGCAACCGTCTGCAGGCAAGACTCCCGTTCTCTACAACAATTCGATAAAGTACGTGATCATTGATTGCGAATAACGTAACGACAAGCAAAAAACATTGGAAGGCGACTTCATAAAAATCAATAAATGGCTTTTGCCACTGAGCTGGTTATACGGACTGGTCGTTGGCATCAGGAATGCACTCTTCGAGATGGGCATTCTGAAAAGTCACGCCTTCGATGTTCCTGTCATCTCGGTTGGAAACATCACCGTGGGAGGCACGGGTAAAACACCACACGTGGAATACCTTATTCGCCTGCTGCAGGACCGTTGGCAAGTAGCCGTGCTCAGTCGTGGTTACAAGCGTAAGACAAGTGGTTTCCTGGTGGCAGACGACTCTACCAACGCCTGCGACATAGGCGACGAGCCCTTCCAGATGAAGAAGAAATTTCCGAAGGTCACTGTCGCTGTGGACAGAAAACGTGTTCACGGCATCGAGGAACTCACATCGAGCAACAACAATCTTGATGTGATTCTCCTTGACGATGCCTTCCAACATCGCTATGTGAAGCCGGGCATTAATATTCTGTTAGTAGATTATCACCGATTGATTATCTATGATAAGTTGCTGCCGGCTGGTCGCATGCGTGAGCCACTGACAGGCAAGAACAGAGCCGACATTGTCATTGTCACCAAGTGCCCTCAGGACTTAAGACCCATGGAGTTTCGTGTGATTACCAAAGCCTTAGACCTTTATCCGTATCAGCATCTGTTCTTCACCACATTGGAGTACGGCACACTGTCACCCGTCTTTAAAGACATGAAGCCCGTAAAGGACTCTATGGAGCTTAAAGACCTCAAATCACTCCATTGTCTGCTGCTGTCGGGCATTGCCTCACCACGCCAACTCATAGAAGACCTCAAGCCTCATGTGGCGCAGCTCGAGCCTTTGAGTTTTGCCGACCACCACAACTTCAGCGCCAAAGACATTGCGCTCATCAATGACACCTTTGCAGCCCTACCCTCACCCAAGTGCATCGTCACCACTGAGAAGGACGCTGCACGCATCGTAACGCTCAAAGGACTTAGTGACGACATCAAAAAAAATATCTATTCACTTCCTGTTCACATCAGCTTTATGCTCAATCAGGAAGAAAAGTTTAACGAAAATATAATAGGCTATGTACGCAAAAATTCAAGAAACAGCATCCTGGTTAAAAGAAAGAATGACCACCAGTCCCAAGACTGCCATCATTCTGGGGACAGGCCTCGGACAATTAGCTTCAGAAATAACTGACGCACTAGAAATACCTTACAGTGAGATACCCAACTTCCCCGTGTCTACGGTAGAAGGCCACAGTGGCAAACTTATCTTTGGAAAGCTTGGCGGTGTGGATATCATGGCCATGAAAGGCCGCTTCCACTTCTATGAGGGCTACTCTATGAAGGAAGTTACCTTCCCTGTTCGCGTCATGTATGAATTGGGTATCAAGACCCTTTTTGTCTCTAATGCTGCAGGTGGCATGAACCCAGGTTTCAAGATTGGCGACCTGATGGTGATTACCGACCACATCAACTTCTTCCCTGAGCACCCGCTGCGTGGTAAGAACTTCCCAACAGGTCCACGCTTCCCTGACATGCACGAGACCTATGATCAGTCGCTCATCAAACTGGCCAGTCAGATTGCCCGTGAAAAGAAGATCCGTCTGCAATACGGTGTCTATATGGGCGTTCAGGGTCCCACCTTCGAGACACCTGCCGAATATAAGATGTATCGCATCCTCGGTGGCGACACCGTGGGAATGAGCACCGTGCCCGAGGTTATCGTGGCCCATCACTGTGGCATTCGCACCTTCGGCATCTCGGTTGTCACCGACCTCGGAGGCTTCGACATCCCCGTTGAGGTATCACACGAAGAGGTACAGGAGGCTGCTGATAAGGCCCAGCCCATCATGACCGAGATTATGCGTGAGATGATTGTACGCTCTGAGCAGCTGGAACACAGCAAGACAGAGAAGTTTAACACCGATCATCCAACAGAGGAATGGAAGAAATAATATCCTCCCCCTCACCTCTAACCCTTCACCTCTAATATATATGGAAATATCGAAATTAGGAGAGTTCGGTTTGATTGACCGACTTACAAAAGACTTAGAGAATAAAAACGAATCAACAAAGTACGGCGTGGGCGATGACTGCGCCGTACTTCACTACCCTGATAGCGAGGTTCTTGTGACCACCGACCTACTGATGGAGGGCGTTCACTTCGACCTCACCTATATCGACCTCAAGCACCTGGGCTATAAGTCAGCAATGGTGAACATCAGCGACATCTTTGCCATGAACGGCACACCTCGCCAAATCACCGTTTCGCTGGCCCTGAGCAAGCGCTTCACCGTAGAGGATATGGAGGAGTTCTATGCAGGATTGCGTCTGGCATGCGAGAAATGGAACGTTGACATTGTAGGTGGCGACACCACCTCATCCTATACAGGTCTGGCCATCAGCATCACCTGCATTGGCGAGGCTCGCAAGGAGGACATCGTCTATCGCAATGGTGCCAAGAACACCGACCTTATCTGTGTCTCTGGCGACCTCGGCGCAGCCTATATGGGACTCCAGTTGCTGGAGCGCGAGAAAAGCGTGTATTATGGTCAGGTGAACGATGCCAAGAAGAAAGGCGACAAGAAAGCCCTTGAGGAGTTGGCTCACTTCAGTCCCGACTTTGCAGGCAAGGAGTATCTTCTTCAGCGTCAGCTTCAGACCGAGGCTCGTGGCGACATTATCCAGAAGTTACGCGATGCAGGTATCCGTCCCACAGCAATGATGGATGTCAGCGACGGACTTTCATCGGAGTTGATGCACATCTGCAAACAGAGCGGTGTGGGCTGTCGCATCTACGAGAAAGAGTTGCCCATCGACTATCAGACAGCCGTGATGGCCGAGGAGATGAACATGAACGTGACCACCTGCGCCCTGAATGGTGGCGAGGACTACGAACTACTGTTCACCGTGCCTATTGGTGACCTTGATAAGGTAAAGGAACTCGAGGATGTGCGCCTTATCGGCCATATCACCGAAGCAAAATACGGTCTGCAACTTGTCACCCGCGACGACCAAGAGTTTGAACTCAAAGCTCAGGGCTGGAATCCTTTAAAAGAATGATAGCTCGGATATTCAGGACTAAACTGGAACGAATTGTTTTTATCATCTTTTCTCTGGCACTTAGCAATAGCATGCTAAGTGCTCAGACAATAGATGACAAGGTAATTATTACCCATCGCAGCGATACGTATACCTTCTTTGAAAAGGATGGAAAAATGAAAGTGCGCCATGATGTTAAAGAGGAATACAAGCTGAACAGCAATCTAAGCCAGGTGATAAAGCCCTCCATTATATATAGTAATGACGAACTGATTTCACTCAAGTCTGCTTCTTGTTCTGGTAGTAAAGCCCAGCACAAGAGCATTGCCCCCGAAGGCATTTTTTTCGATGGTTCCCAAGTATGTTATTTCTTAACCACACTCACGCCTCGCACACCTGTTCGTACTGCTAGATTCTCACGAGTAATCAATGATGCCCGCTATCTAGCACGAATAGATCTCTGCAAACAATATTTCACTCAAGTGCACACTGTCAGCATGTTTTTCCCGAAAGATATGACGCCCTTGCGACTCATACCCATGAACCTGCCAGAAGACACGCAAGTGGACACCATTGCCACCAGCGATGGCACCACCATCACCTATACGCTGCGTCACTGCAAACCCTTTCAGGAAGAAACCATGGAGCCTCCACATCAGCGCATTGCTCCTCAGATATTAGTCACCGGTCTTTTTCGCGACCATCATGAGTTGTTCCATTGGGAGTCCCAATTCTCAGTATCAGACACGGTGATTCCCTCGCTCAGTACACTGCTTGCAGAGATCAATTGCGACAGCCACAGCGATATAGATCGTTTGCGCAACACCTTTCAATGGGTTCAGCACAACATCCGGTATATTGCCTTCGAGGCAGGCGATGCCAGTTTCCAACCCGATTGCCCCAGCGAGGTGCTACGTAAGCGTTATGGTGACTGCAAAGGTATGGCCATGCTACTTCGCACACTGCTGCGTGCTCAGGGCTTCGATGCCCGTCTAACGGACATTGGCACCACGGAGATTCCATATCGCATCAGTCAGTATCCCACCTTGGCTGCAGCCAATCATAAAATATGTACTGTTTTCCATCAGGGTCACACTTATTTCCTTGATGCCACCCATCCTCATCTCCCTTTGGGATATTTCCCCCAATCTATTCAAGGTAAAGAGGCAATGATAGAGAATGGAGACGACTGCATACTGCACGACGTACCCTTGTTGCCTACATCTCTTTCAAGTGATAGTCTGTACTATGAGTACAACTTGACTTCCGATGGCATACTGACAGGGCTAGCCGAACGTTTTTTTTCTGGCGACATGAAAGAAGCCTTCATGCAATATTACGAAAGTAAGAAACAAGGTGACCGCAACCAAATCATCGTTAATAATCTGTCAGGCAGCAATCAATGCAGGGTGAGCAATGCTCAGCTGATTGAAAACGACTCCCTTTACTATACTGTCATTTCCGGCAACATCGATAACAATAGTGCCGTTCAGTCTATTGGGAACGAGTTCTATTTGGATGTAAATCCCCGCATTAACAAGGCAGGCACCAAGATTGACACCCTCAAACGTGAGCACGACGCATGGTTTCCCGTTCGTCACCGAACGGTATGCGAGGTGCGTGTCCATCTGCCCCAGAATTATATCGTTACTCACTTGCCTCAGGGCATCGAGTTGTCAGTGGAACAGGAGCATCTAACGTGTACCTTCTCACAAGAAGGAAATACCATCATTTTTAGACAAAGTATACAGCTCAACAATCAACATCTGCCCTTGGCTCAGATTTCCGCATGGAACAAGGCCATTGACCGTTGGAATGACACCTGTAACGAACAAATTATTTTCAACCGGAAAAAAGACTAAATCACAAAAATGAAAAATTATCTTGGACTTATATTAGCCTTCATCATCCCCTTCTTTTCTGCTTCGGCCTTTAACGAGAAGGACTACAAAGCCTTTGCTCAGGACATCCGTCAGCAGGTATGGTCGTCCACTTTACCTGAATTTAAGAATCCTAAGCACACCGACCGCTTTACCAATCATTCGGCTGTCATCCTGGCAGCCTACGAGGAATTTTCGTTCGACAAATCAAATGAAAAGATTTCTCTTTTTCAATTCAATGGCAAAGGTGTGGTATGCAACCACCTTACCCGTAAAATGATTCAGATTAATGATGAGACGGCCCTGAAGAAATACTCCGAGTTTGACTTCACAGCCTTTGGCAGCGAACGTATCCCTTTCTACGGGAAGAGTGAGATTCGCCAGGTACTGGGTGTACGCATCATAAAACCAGACGGCTCTACCCACGTGATAAGTACCGATGAATATATCCTCTCAACTGAAGGTCGTAAGAACAAAGATGGGCACCAGCATTTGGCCGTACCAGGATTAGCCGTAGGCGACATTATCGACCTCTTCGTATATTCTTATCACAATCATTTCGATTTATATATCGCCCCCTTGGCCTTTTTCTTTGTCGACCAGTATCCTATGCTATCATACCGAGTACACTGCGAACTAGACAACGAACTAGCCATCCGCTATAGGACAGTTAACGGCGCCCCTGATTTTACTCGTACTATCAACGACGATAATGCTTATGTACTTGATGTTAGAGTCCAAAATGTGGAGCAGACGGAGCCTGCTCTCTGGTACAGACCTTCGCTCCAAACGCCCTACACTGTAATTTACATGAACAACATTTCGTCCTATAACAGACCTAAGTTCACAATGACTCGCGGTCTACACGATAATCCCGGCGCCCACCATCTTTTTGCAGATGCCTGGGACATGTGGTCTTCTTTCATGACAGGCATCACCAAGGAAGACAAGGTTGCCATCAAAGAGGCCAAGGCAAAATTCCAGAGTCAAGAAGAACGTGCCGACTACATCTACGAACACATGGTAGCATATCAGCTAGCCAACCGTTTGGTGAACTTTAATGACGACTATTTCATTGTTCGGTTGAGTCATTGCTTCAAGAATGCTGGCATCGACTACCAATGTGGCATGACAACTGGAGAAGATTATGAGTCAATGGAAAACCTTATAGACTGCTGGTACGTGACCCGTTTTCTCCGTTTGCCTAACGGGAAAAACTACTTTCCTCCCACTTATGCTTGCCGACCAGGCGAAATACCCTGCGAGTTTCAGGGACGCCAGGCCGTTGTATGTTCCAACCCACGTCATAAGTTGACAGAAGGACCTTATGCTCAGATTATCCTACCTACGTCAAATGCCGAAGACAATGCCTATCACTACGATATCAAAGCACAGATTGAAGGCACACAAATGCGCATCAACCGCATATCATCATTCACTGGAGCCATGCGTCAGGATGTGTCGCTCATCATGCCTACACGCGATGAGCTAGTGCGTAGCTACAGCAAAAAACACGAGAAAATGACGAGCAGAAGCAATCTCTACAAGTCAAAACATGCTGATATCGTGAAAGAAGGTGACGCTAATGATATTAAAATGCAGAAGGAGTATTTCCGCGACGAAATTAAAGCCTATCATGAGGACAGTCCTCACGAGGTAGGTGAGTGTCATCTACTAACGGTGGGTACCACTGACGAGGAGCCTGCACTCAGCTTCCAGTCATCCTATACGATGAACAATATGGTGAAACGGGCGGGTAATAACCTCATCCTCTCAGTAGGACAACTCTTAGGCAGTGAACTTAAGATAGAAGGCCGAGATCGCGAACGCACGGTAGATGCCATCCGCATTGCACCGTCATACTACACATGGGACATCGAGATTAACCTTCCAGAGGGTTATCAAGTCACCCCAGAAGCACTTCAGTCTCTTCAGGCATCATACTTCAATACATGCGGTTCGTTCACCGTCAAGGCCACCGTTGAAGATAGCAAACTTCACCTAATAGCCGAGAAGAGAATCCTCCACAAGCGTGAGTCTGCAGAAAAATGGCCTCAGTTGCTTGCACTCTATGACCATTCATATAATTATAACTCACAACAAATCATTTTAAAGCACTAACCTTATGACCGACCTCATTACCATACTTGGCCCCACAGCCAGCGGCAAGACACCGCTGGCTGCAGCCTTGGCCCAGCGCATCGGTGGCGAGATTCTCTCAGCCGACTCGCGCCAGGTGTATCGTCGCATGGATATTGGCACAGGCAAAGACCTGAGCGACTATGGCGATGTGCCTTACCATCTGATAGACATCTGCGAGCCAGGCACTAAGTACAACCTCTTTCAGTATCAGCAGGACTTCTTTGATGCCTACGAGGACATCCGCAGCCGAGGTGTGCAACCCATCCTTTGTGGCGGTACAGGCCTTTATATCGAGGCTGTACTGAAAGGCTATCACCTATCACCTGTGCCCCAGAACCAGCCTTTGCGCAACAGTCTGGAAGGCCATTCGCTAGAAGAGCTCACAACGATACTTAAAGAACTGAAAGCCAAGAGCGGCTCCGTGATGCACAACACCACCGACGTGGATTCTTGTCAACGCGCCATCCGTGCCATCGAGATAGAGACCTACAATCTGGAGCATCCCATGCCTCTGCGCGAGTTGCCCCCCATCCCTTCCACCATCATCGGCGTAAATATTGACCGCGAGTTGCGCCGCGAGAAAATCACACGACGCCTCAAAGCACGCCTCGACGAGGGCATGGTGGACGAGGTGCGCGCCCTGCTCGATAGTGGTATCCCCGCAGAAGACCTGATTTATTATGGTTTGGAATACAAGTTCCTCACCGAATATGTTATTGGCCAGCTGTCATACGACGAGATGTTCCGCCAACTGGAGATAGCCATCCATCAGTTTGCCAAGCGCCAGATGACCTGGTTCCGCGGCATGGAACGCCGTGGCTTCACCATTCATTGGATTGATGCCACCCTACCCACAGAAAAAAAGGTCGAGCAGATACTCGACCTTGTGAACTCATCTCATTAACTGATTCCCTTAGAAGCATATACCGAAGCTCAGCTGATGCATCTTCGGTCCGCGGTCATTCTTAAACAATGTCATCGGACTGTATTTACAATAAAGCATCGGCAGCCAAGGCGTGTCAACCATAACGACCCCATCCACAGTAAAGGGTTTCATACCACTCTTACTGATGGTTACATCATGCTCTTCTCCATCCTCTTCGTAGGAATACAAGGCCTCGCCCATGGCATTCCAGTTCACGACAGCCCCCACGGTGAGAGCCCAGTCGCGCTTCTTGTCGAAGTAATGCGTGTAAAGCAAGGGTACCTGAACACTAAACACAAACAAGCTGCTGCGCGTGTCCGTCTGGCCAGCAGCATAGGGTGCCAACGTCATGAAGTTATTAGCGTCCTTTGTCCAATGTAGCGACTTATCACTCACACGATAGTGACGCCAGTCCACACCTAAACCAAAACTAAACTCATTCTTCGGTCCATGAGGACGCCAGTCGCGTGTGATGCTCACGCCATATTCGAACGATGGCCAAAGACTAAAGTCATACCCCTTATCCGTGCCCACCATCGTATTAAGACCCACGTTCATGTGAAGCGAGCTACCCATCTTCGATGTTCTTTTACTTCTATTCACCGTGATGTTGAAGTTGTGAATGTTCGTGATAGAGCGACGCACCGCGTTTGTATCAGGAATACTGATACGCTGCACATAGTGAAACTCAGGATCATCCTTATAGCCACTAATCACGATACGCTGCACCGTGTCGCGCGTCTCAATCTTCACCTTATTAGCATTCTCAATCACCAGAGTGTCCTGACCTTCCACAGCCAATACAGGTTTAGCTAAACTTCCCATTAGGACGATAGCCATCATTTTCCATTTCATTTTCATTGTAATTTGGGTTATCCTTATTAATTATTCTCCTTCATCCTGTTTTCTCTCCGACATTTTCTCCACCTGCTGCTGAACTTTCTGTTCCATCTGCTGGAAAGCCTCACTCTCCATCATCTTCGATCCAGCTTTTTTCGTAGCCTTCAACACCTTGTCCAGTTGTTCCCACTGTGCCTGAGCATCCTCCCAGTCAAGTTGGTCCTCCATGCGCTGCCGCACCTCCGCACTCAAAGGTGGCACATTCAGTTTCTGTTTTAAGCGGTCGATATCAGCCTCCGTATAGCCTGATCGCTCGCGGCGTTCCCCCCACGACAGTTTCTTGTCGGCCTTATACTCATCCTTCGTCATATAGACCACACTGTCCACATAAAAGTCATTATGTTCGTGGTAAACAGCCCGATAGGCATTCTCACCATACAGATAAGCATCAACGTCACCATCAAACGAGATTCTCTTCAACTGTCCCTGCGGCACATAGTCAATCTCGTTGTCGTTAATCTGATACACCGCATCGGCATGTACATTCCGAAGAGAGGCCTTCGCGATTAACAGATTAATGCTCTTGATAGTATCAGGCGCCAAGGCATTATAGTTCATGCGAAGTTCATGGTTAGCCGTATCCCTCACGGCAATGCCCGCTAAACCACGCTTGCAGTACACCCGTGTAGTATCTCCACTCATCTCCATACTATAATGCTTGGGCACCTTACGTGCTTTCTCGAGGAAAGTATAAGGTTTCAATTCGTAGAACGACATGATTTCGCCCCTCCTGTCAGGATGCAAAAGGTTACGTGCAGCCAGCAACTCGCCACCATCGTCCTCATCCTTACTATAGCGGATATCAATGCTGAGTATACCCTCGTGCACATTGTAGTCCTTCCACTCGCGGTTCTTCACATAATTGATACCATCATCAACATACCGGTAATAACCATAGAGGCGCACACAGTAGTTCTTCGACTTCTGATAGTCAACGTTGTTCAGCGACACCTGTCGCCAGATATCATCCTCCACACCATTCTGAGCGTGGCCAATTGCACCAGCAATCAGCCACGTCACGAATATCAAAAAAATCCTCATGAATACTTTACTTCAGCGAATAAGTAATGGTGGTAACCACACGCAGTTTTTTAATATAAGGTGTATTCTCGTCGCGGTTATCAATAGAGAACTGACCTTGGTCTGCCGTCTGAATAGCTCCCAACTCAGCCTCACTGGCCTCAGCAAACTGCGCAGCCGTCTTCTGAGCATTCTTAACAGCCTCGGCCATCATCTCGGGCTTCATCTGTTGGAACGAGGCATACTCATACTGCGGATAGTTCTCGCCCAGGGCAACACCCTGCTTCAGCAACTCTGCCTGATCCGATATAGCTTTGTTCACCTGTTCCACCTTACCCGTAGCCACCGTGATAGTGGTGTTCACAATATAGCGGAAGTTCTTCTGATTGTCACCCCATTCGCGCGCCTCCAAGTCGTTCACTGTAGGTGGATTCACAGTAATCTCCGACTCAGGCAGTCCATGCTTCAGCAGAAACTGCTTAATCTTCTGCGTCTGCACGTTGATGTTGTCATACAGCATGGGCAGATCATTGCCAGTCACCTTAGTGCCGATGCTCCACGTCACTTTGTCGGCAGGCACCTCCCTTTCGGCTAGTCCCTTCACCGTCACCTTTCTGTCCTTGGTAGCAAAGTTATCAATACCACCCTTTATCAGCAATCCCATGCAGGCCATTCCCAATGCGATGACCACTGCACACAAAATCTTGTTATCTTTCATAAGCTATAATTGTTTTAAAAAAGACGAGGCAAAGATACAAACATTTTTTGCATCCTAGCAAATAAATAATCATAAAAAAGATTAACATTACAATTCTTTGATTTTTATCACATTTCTTTGTATTTTTTTATAGACCCACTCATAGATTGTCTACTATAATTGACAAGTGAAGTAAG
This sequence comes from Prevotella sp. E15-22, assembly GCF_023204875.1. NCBI lineage: Bacteria > Pseudomonadati > Bacteroidota > Bacteroidia > Bacteroidales > Prevotellaceae > Prevotella > Prevotella sp. E15-22. The sequence continues at coordinate 780,765 of NZ_CP096247.1, read as the reverse complement.
CAAAAAGAGAGGCGGACGTATCAAATTGATGCACCCACCCTATTTTTTATAGAAAAATGAAAGAAAATACAGTTTTTCTCTTTGCATTTTACATGCTTCTTCGTACCTTTGCACACTCAAAAAACAAAGCAACAATTAATTATCAAAAACATTAAGGATTAGTTTTCAGAATGATGAAGAAGATTTTTATCTTGACACTCATTGCTACCATTTTCAGTGTAGCAGCCTTAGCCCAAGACACGTTAATCACGCCGCCAGAGAACCTGTCCACAGACACCTATCGTTTTACAGCGACAGCACTCATCAACGGTGAAGCAGAGACAAGCAATTACGACGAACAGGTAACCATCGGATTCGATGGCGACGACGTCTATATCCTTGGACTGGTCAGAGAGTGTCCAGACGAGTTCTGGTGCAAGGCCACGAAAAACGACGAAGGTAACTACGTGATTCCAGCCTGCCAGCATATTGGAACCAGAACGGTATGGTTTTATGAATTCCCCTACTACATGACAGCCAAGAACGACAAGGAAGGCTTTGAAGACATCATTCTGACACTCGACGAGAACACCATGACGTTCACTACACCACAAACGGTGGTTCTGAACGGTCAGCCTTCAAGTTGGGAGCCATATATCACCTTCACCAACGTGAACATTAGCCTCATCAACGAAAAGGCAGCTACCCCCGTAACACCACAGGTCAGCCTATTCAAGAACGAAGGAGATTATCCCTATGTGTCGTTCAATATCCCCAATAACGGCACCAACGGCGAGAAACTACTATCAAGCAAGCTTTACTACACCATTTGGATTGAGAAAGACGGACAGGAGCAGCCTCTCACATTAAAGAAAGAACAGTATGTAAGATTGACTGAAGACTTAACAGAGATTCCCTACATTTTCACAGACAATCACGATATCTTCGTACACGGTGAGCAGGTGTATCTGGAACAAGGTGCCGACGAGATCAACAGTTGGACGAAGATTGGCATTCAGAGCATCTACTACGGTGCCAACGAATGCAAGAAATCCGCCATCGACTGGAAGCAACTCAAGGAACCGACATCCATCGCCAATCCCACTGCCCCACAGAAAAGTGCCGAGATCTACACATTGGGTGGACAACGCACAGAGACCATGAAGAAGGGACTCTACATCACGAACGGAAAGAAAGTAATTAAATAAGGTATATAAGAAATGACACTAACAGTAATGATTGTTGCGCTCTTCGTCATTGGCTATCTGTGCATAGCCTTGGAGAGCGTGCTGGAGATTAACAAGGCAGCCATTGCCCTGCTCATGTGCGTGGGATGCTGGACCATGCTCATGATGGGTGTCCAGGGATTCTTCCCTGAGGTAGCCGACGGAGTAAGCTTCATCTCAGGTCGCATTCAGCATCATCTGGGCGACGCAGGCGAGACACTTTTCTTCCTGATGGGCGCTATGACCATCGTCGAAATTGTCGACTCAAACGGCGGTTTCAACTTTGTGCGCGACATGATGAAGACACGTTCAAAGCGCAAACTGATGTGGCGTGTGGCCTTTATGACGTTCTTCCTCTCGGCCATTCTCGACAACCTGACCACCAGTATCGTCATGATCATGGTACTGAGAAAACTGGTGCAGAGTCGTGAGGAACGCCTCATCTATGCCGGCCTGATTATCATATCGGCCAACTCAGGTGGTGCATTCTCACCCATTGGCGACGTGACCACCATCATGCTTTGGATCAAGGGAGTGATAACCACTCAAGGCGTACTCACAGAAGTCTTCGTACCCTCGCTGGTGTCAATGATTATCCCTGCTGCCATCCTGAGCCTGTCGCTCAAGGGCAAGTTCGACAAAGAGCAGAACCTAAAGTGCAGTGAGATAACAGCCTTCACCAAGAACCAGCGCAAGATTATCTTTCTTCTGGGTGTCGGCGGCCTCATCTTCGTGCCCATCTTCAAGACCATCACCCACCTGCCACCATTCATGGGCATCCTTCTAGTGTTGGGCGTGCTGTGGACCGTAACAGAGATCTTCCATCGCCAACTGGAGCAGAACGAGGACGACACGATGGCTAAGCGCGTGAGCGACCTGCTGTCAAAGATCGACCTCTCAACCATCATGTTCTTCCTTGGCATCCTGATGGCCGTGGCCGTACTTCAGGAGATTGGCATCCTCACCTCTATGGGCGAGGGACTGAACGAAGCCTTTGCCGGCAACTACTACCTTATCAACGGCATCATCGGTGTTCTGTCGTCAATTGTCGACAACGTACCCCTGGTAGCAGGCTGCATGGGCATGTATCCCGTAAGTGGTATCGAGGGCGACGCCATGGCCGTAGACGGCATCTTCTGGCAACTGCTGGCCTACTGTGCAGGCGTGGGCGGTTCCATGCTCATCATTGGCAGCGCCGCAGGCGTTGTTGTCATGGGTCTCGAGAAGATCACCTTCGGATGGTATCTGAAGAAGATGACCTGGATTGCCTTTGCCGGCTATCTGGCAGGTATCGGCTGCTACTGGGTCGAGAAACTATTCATGTAATATTACTGTCTAAACTCACTCGGTTTTCTTCCCGTCTTGAGTTTAAACTTCGCAGAGAAATAGTCTGGCGATTCGAAATCGAGTCGGTAGGCTATTTCTTTTATGCTCAAATCCGTCGTACTCAACAATTCCTTTGCACGCTGCAGGCGCAACTCCTGTTGATAGGTAGCCGGCGACAGTCCTGTATGCTCTTTGAACAGTTTGCGAAAGTTAGAATAGCTAACCCCCAACTCCTCGGCCACCTGCTGAATGGTCAGCGAGCTCTCTAGCGACTCACGTATACGCAAACGAGCACGGTTCACCATATCCACATGCGTCTGGTTTCTACTCTTCAACTCGATATTACGCTCCAAGGAATACATCATTCCAATCAGGTGATTCACCAGTCCAGCCAACAGTTGCTGAGCGTAGGCAGCCTCTTCCTGGGCAGCCTCATAAGCCTGCTTATACAGACTAACCACCTCGCCGCTATAGCCCACATGATAGATGGGTTTGGCAGGCGTCAGGAAGCCAGCACGCACACGGCTGTCCATGTTCTGCCCTTTGAAACCAATCCAATAACTCTTCCATCCCTGCTTACCCGTAGGATGATAGCTATGCCATTCGCCAGGGAAGAGTAGGAAGAAATCGCCCGCCTTCACCGTTGTCTTTCCCACGGTCGCGCTTTGGAAAACGCCCTCACCATCCGTGATATAAAGCAATTGATACTCCGAAAGGGTGCGTCCTTTCTGTAGGTCGAAATAATAGCCATCAGCATGTCCACGCGTTGGATAATCATCCTTAGGTCCAATCTCTTCGTAGCCGATGGTCGTCACAGAGAGTCCCCACTGGGCGTCACGATGGCTTGCAAGTAAATATTTGCTAGTTTGCATAAATGTTGTCTTAGTCGTTGTTGGCAGGAATACGCATCCAGAACGTAGAGCCATGGCCTTCACCCTCGCTGATAACGCCAATGCGTCCGCCACATCGCTCAACGATACTCTTACAGATACTGAGCCCGAGACCCGTTCCCTGAACAAAGTCATTCAGTTTCACAAAGCGGTCGAACACCATATCCTGTTTCTCCTTAGGAATACCTGCACCAGTATCTTCACAATAGATATACAGCTGACCGTTCTCACACTGATATCCCACCTTAATATGTCCTTTTTCCGTGTATTTCACGGCATTGGTTACAAAATTCGTTATCACCTGCTGAACACGTCCCTTGTCTATGCGCACAGCCAGCGACTGGTACGGATTCTCCGTCAGAAACTTCACCTCAGGGTTCTGCACACGCTGAGCCAGCGTCTGACAAATATCATTGAAAGCCGCGGCAAAGTCCACATCCTCCAGCGTGATAGCCTGCGGTCCCCTATCCATATTTGAGGCTTCCAGAATATCGTTAATCAGTCGCAGCAGCATATCGCAGTTATTACGTATGATACGAATAAACTCCTTGCGTTCCTCCTCGTTATCAATGGTCTGAAGCAAGTCGCTGAAGCCCACAATAGCGTTCAGCGGCGTGCGTATCTCGTGAGTCATGTTAGCCAGGAACATACTCTTCATTCGTCCAGAGTCGTTTGCGCGAGCAGTCTCACGGCGCAGACGTTCCTGCGATTCCATGAGGTAAGTAATATTGCGCAGCACACCAAAATGGCCCGTAAACCTACCCTTCTCATCGTGAATAGGCAGACCGCTGATGATATACCACTGCGGTGTATTCTCAACAGGTGTGTTATTAAAATGATGCACCATCTGCACCTCTTGATCCATCTTCTCGTAGTTATCCAGGAAATACTTGGCCTGCGTGCGATGATCCTCATCCGCCAGACTCTCCACATAGGTTTGGAAGTCACGCGAGAACTCAGACTTTCTCAGCGATTGCGAAAAAATTATCTCCTTTTTCTCAAAATCCGTCCACCACAGATACATCTGATTGTTCTTCAGCAGATAATGCATCTGTTTCTCATACTGGTTAATCTTCTCGATGGAATGTTGAAGTTCCTCCTCATGCCTATGCTGCTCCAGAAAGATCTCACGGTCCTTTGTCACATCACGGCATGTGATGATATAGTACACATGATTACCATGCTCATCATACACAGGCGTTATACAGAACTCAATATACCTACAGATGCCCAATTCGGGATAGTCCATTTTCTGGCATACGGAGAAGTCCTCACTGCACTTACGGTCGAAATCATTCTTCAGAAGAGCCATATCAAACAGGTTCGTATTGCGGAAGAAGAACTCATTCTGTGGCGTAATGCCACAAACCTCATACATCTTGCCATTAAGATCAAGCAACTGTCCGTCGGGCGAATAGAACGACATAGCAGTCAGCGAAGTCTGAAACAAACGCTTATAGCGGTTGCCGTTCTCCACGTTCTGCGTTGTCTCGTTAATCATATTCGTAATATCCAAGCCAACGAAAAACAATGTTGAGATATTCCCTCCCTCGTTAGCATCGCTAATAACGTGTCCCTCAAAGTATCGCCAACACGGCTCCTCAGGAGTTCCCGTATTAAACCGGGCTTTCAGCATCAAAGAGTGTTCTTTTCCAGAAAAAACCGCATCGAGTCGCTCCCTGAACAAATGATGGTCGTCAGGATGAATGCGATTAGCGAATTCCTGCAAGGTGAACCCCGACTTAGGGATAATCTGATGAATATTACTAGTCAGCAAATCCTCCTTCACATCATATTGCATCACAGAAAGTCCACACAGGTTTATCGCATTATGCATCAGCCTGCGTTTCTCCTTACTTTTCTGTACGCCTCTTTTATAATGTATATATAGCTGAATAAAAACCGCCACAATGAAAAGCGACAATAAAAGCAGCGCAATCATCGTCACCAATGCAGTAGTCGTTATATAGGCAAACAGGTTCGTCATAGTCGTTCTTTTCTTTCTATGTTCATCACCTTACAAGGAATAGAAATCCAGACAGTAGTGCCTCGTCCCAATTCCGAGTTAATTTCAAAGCTGCCTCCCATCTGCTCTGTCAGTTCCTTAGAGATAGGTAAGCCCAAGCCTGTACCATTTTTCGATTTACTGGCGAATCGTTCAAAGATATGAGGCAGATCCTCCTTGGCTATACCATTGCCAGTATCCTCAATAACAATCACCAGGTGACCGTGAATATAGTCATAACGTGCGCAGATACGTCCCTCATAGGTATGCTGAGCCGCGTTGGTCACTATCTGATTGATGATATTCGACACATGTCCTTCGTCAATCTCCACCTCCATTTTCTTGTAATGGTTCTCAACCACATACTCCACCCCCTCTTTCTTATGGCCGGCCCAGGCCAACTGACAATAACTGTCAAAGAGGGCCGCGATGTCCGCTGCCCGAGGCTTAATCTCAATCATCTTAGCATCAAGACGTGAGAGGAACAAGATGTCGTTAATCAGAGTGAGCAGATAGTTAGAGTTACTCTTAATCTGCTCAATAAAGAAACTCTCCTCCTCTGCCGAGTGTTCCATATCAAAGAGTTCTGCGAAACCCACCACTGTGGCCAGAGGCGTACGAATCTCGAAACTCATGTTATGCAGGAACACATTCTTCACATTCTCAAGATCTTGCGCCTTGATACTCTCAATTTCCAGCTGGCGCTCCGTTTCCTTCACCTCGCTCACATCACGACACATGCCAAAATATTTAACCACATGTCCCAGAGCATTTTTCACAGGAATGAAATGCACCTGTAATATTAACGGCAAACGGTTTTTAGAGCGCAGAACAGTCTTCACCTCCAGCGTAATAGGATTGGGTTCACGCTCATCCATATTATTAAGCAGACGCATGGTACGCTTCTTTGACGACTCATCGATCAGCGTCATACATCTGGCTTGCGTCAATTGGATTTGCACCTCCTCAATACCCTTAAACACCGTGAGTACATGGTTGTCGGGCGAGTATTCCACCATACGCACGCCACCCACCTGCAGCAGGTAGTTGATATTACTGATATAGCCTGTAAGGTCCTTTTGAGTCCTGACAAGCGACTTCACATCGTTTTTCAGTTTGCGATACGACAGCACAGACTCCGTTCTGCTGACACCCGTTCCGAAATAGCCTTTCAGTTGGTGGTTGTCGTCATAGATGGGATTCACTTGCATCTCATAGAACACAAAGCCGTTAAGTTCCTTCACATAGCGGTTTATCAAGGTGGCATGGAAATACTCCATATGGCGGACCTCCTCCGAACTCAACTCCAACAAGTGTGACAAGTTAAGACGTTGTGCCAGTATACTCTCGTGGGTGCCATTAAAGGTCTCGCACACCTTCTCATTGAAGTCCACCAGATAGCCATCAGCATCATAGAGGGCCATGTCGGTCATAGAGATGTTGAACACCGACTTATAGCGCAACATCATATCAGTGGCAGCCATCTGTCGCGCCTTGGAATCCGTGATATCACTCTCCGTTCCCACGGCAAGGATGGGATGCCCGTCCTCGTCATAGGTCAGAATCGTCATCTTCACCACATAGTCGCGATAGATATTGTCATCTTCCTTGGCGCGCAGCACCACCGAACTCATATTCGTCTTTCCCTGCAACAGTGACTCAAGTTCATCGCGCAGATTCTCAAAGTCCTTGATGGGATAACGCTTCGACATTTCCATGGCCGTATACGTCTTGGTGGTATTACCATGATGGTTCACCCACGAGAACACCTGTGACTTCACATCATAAGTCCACAAGTGCACGTGACCAGTATGCAGCACAGCAAGAATACGTTGATAACGAATACTGTTCTTATGGTTCTCACTGCTTTCTTTTCTCCAGAAAAAGACATAGAACACCAACAATATCATTATCACCGTCACCAGTACGGCTATACCAAGAAAATAGGGCCAGTATGATTGTTCAGGTATCATTTTCAAGTTTTATGGGGCAAAAATAAGGAAAAAAACACGAATTGCCAAATATTTTATGGGAATTATGATTATTTTTGTACCTTTGCATGCAAAAATTTTATAAACAGACGAAAAAATGAACCAGAAAATGAAAGCTGCCACCCTCTGCGTACAAGCCGGATGGGAACCCAAGAATGGAGAATCGCGTGTACTGCCTATCTATCAGAGCACCACATTCAAGTACGACAATACTGAAGAAATGGCCGACCTATTCGACCTGAAGAAAGAAGGCTATTTCTACACACGTCTGCAGAACCCCACCAACGATGCCGTTGCCAAAAAGATTGCAGCACTGGAGGGTGGTATTGGCGCAATGCTCACCTCAAGCGGCCAAGCAGCTAATTTCTATGCCATTTTCAACATCTGTGAGGCAGGCGACCATTTCGTCACCTCGAACGAGATCTATGGTGGCACCTACAACCTCTTTGGTGTCACACTGAAGAAGTTGGGCATCGAGTGCACCTTCGTCAACCCAGAGGCCTCTGAGGAAGAAATTGCTGCTGCGTTCCGTCCCAACACCAAGGCTCTGTTTGGCGAGACCATCTCGAACCCTGGCTGCAAGGTCCTCGACATCGAGAAGTTTGCGCGTGTGGCCCACCAGCATGGTGTGCCCCTCATCATCGACAACACCTTCCCCACCCCCATCAACTGCCGTCCCTTCGAGTGGGGCGCCGACATTGTGACCCATTCCACCACCAAATACATGGATGGCCACGCCACACAGGTGGGCGGTTGTATTGTGGACAGCGGCAACTTCGACTGGGATGCCCATGCCGAGAAGTTCCCTGGTCTGTGCACACCCGATGAGTCGTACCACGGACTCACCTATACCAAGGCCTTTGGCAAGATGGCCTATATGACCAAGCTCACAGCCCAGCTGATGCGCGATCTGGGTTCCATTCCCTCGCCCCATAACGCCTTCCTGCTTAACCTTGGACTCGAGACGCTCCACCTGCGCATGGCTCGCCATTGCGAGAATGCCCAGAAGATTGCCGAGTTCCTGAAAGCCGACGAGCGTGTGGCATGGGTACACTACAGCGGACTGGAAGGCGACGAGTGTCATGCCCTGGCTCAGAAATACCTGCCCAACGGCTCTTGCGGCGTTATTGCCTTTGGTCTGAAGGGCACCCGCGAGACGGCCGTGAAGTTCATGGACTCGCTGAAGCTGATTTGCATTGTGACCCACGTGGCCGATGCGCGCACCTGCGTGCTCCATCCTGCCAGTCACACCCATCGCCAACTGAGCGACGAGCAACTGCGCGAGGCAGGCGTGGCTCCTGACCTGATTCGCCTGTCTGTGGGCATAGAGGACGCAGACGACCTGCTGGCTGACATCCGTCAGGCTTTAGACCAGATTTAACGAATGAGGCGGTGGTGAAGCTATGAAATAGCCCTTCTTGCATGCTTTTTTCATAAAAAACCGCCTTTTTTGTTGTACATCTCAAAAAAAAGTTCTAAATTTGTCAGCAGAAAAACTTAAAAACAGAAAATATGATTGACGTAAAAGAAACATTGCAGCAGGCCGAAGAGCGCATGGAGATGGCAGCTATGTACCTGGAAGAGGAACTCAGTCGCATCCGTGCTGGCCGAGCAAACGTAGCCATTCTCGACAGCGTGCGCGTTGAGTCTTATGGCAGCCGCGTGCCCCTGAATCAGGTTGCCACCGTTAACTGCCCCGATGCCCGTACCATCGCCATCAAGCCTTGGGACAAGAAGCAGATTCGCGATATTGAAAAGGCTATCATGGACAGCGACGTAGGCATCACCCCTGAGAACAATGGCGAGGTGATTCGCCTGATGATTCCCCAGCCCACCGAGGAGCGCCGTCGCGACCTGGTGAAGCAGTGCAACAAGATTGCCGAGAAGGCCAAGGTGGAAGTGCGCAACGTGCGTGGCGACATCAAGGACAAGCTGAAGAAGGCCATCAAGGACGGACTCTCTGAGGACTTGGAGAAGGATGCCGAGAATGATCTCCAGAAGGTGCACGACAAGTACATCAAGAAGCTGGACGACCTCATTGAGGCCAAGAACAAGGAAATCATGACCGTATAACATCTTTCACAATTCATTTTTTATTAGCGAAGCGTGAAAGGTCTTGTCGTTAAGAATACAGGCAGTTGGTACACCGTCCGCACGGACGATGACCAACTGCTTGATTGTAAGATAAAGGGCAACTTCCGCCTGAAGGGCATCCGCACCACCAATCCTGTGGCTGTGGGCGACCGCGTGGAAGTGAACGAGGAAGGATGGATTGTGGCCATTGAGGATCGCCGCAACTACATCATCCGCAAGAGTATCAACCTCTCAAAACAGAGTCATATCATCGCTGCCAATGTGGACCAGGCGTTCCTGGTTGTCACAGTGGCCAATCCCCAGACATCCACCACATTCATTGATCGTTTCCTGGCTTCGGCCGAGGCCTATCGTGTGCCCGTGGTGTTGGTCTTCAACAAGACCGACCTGCTGGACGATGACCTGCTGCGCTATCAGCAGGCTGTGGTGAATCTCTATGAGACCATTGGGTATGAGTGTCGTCAGATATCGGCAGAGACGGGCGAGGGCGTGGATGAACTGCACGCCATGTTGGAAGGTAAGATAACGCTGCTCAGTGGTAATAGTGGTGTGGGGAAATCTACGCTCATTAACCGCTTGGTGCCTGGTGTCAACCTGCGCACGGCCGAGATCAGCGATGCCCATAACACAGGCATGCACACCACCACCTTCAGCGAGATGATTCCCCTCCCTTCAGCCTCCTCATCCCCCACCCCCAGTTACCTCATCGACACCCCAGGTATCAAGGGCTTCGGCACCTTCGACATGGAGCCGGAAGAGATTACCAGTTATTTCAAGGATATCTTCCACTTCTCAAAGGACTGCCGCTTCTCTAACTGCACGCATACACATGAACCTGGATGTGCAGTGCTGAAAGCTGTAGAGGAACATTATATCGCAGAGAGCCGCTACCAGTCGTACCTCTCGATGCTCGATGATAAGGAGGAGGGAAAATACCGCGAAGCACAATGATTATTGAGGTTTCTTCATTAAATGAGCCTGGCATTGAGGTCTTTGGTCGATTGACCGAAGCCCAGTTGCGCAATGCCCTTGACCCAGAGAAAGGCATCTTTATTGCAGAGAGTCCCAAGGTGATCCGTGTGGCCCTCGATGCAGGCTATGAACCCCTGTCGCTACTCTGTGAGCGCAAGCACATCACTGGCGATGCAGCTGATATCATTGCCCGTTGTGGTGATATCCCCGTATATACAGGCGACCGTGAGCTGCTGGCGCAACTTACGGGCTACACCTTGACACGCGGTGTGCTTTGTGCCATGCGTCGTCCACGATCCAAAGCCTTACAGGAGGTGCTCAAGGATGCACGTCGTGTAGTGGTCATCGATGGAGTGGTGGATACCACGAACATCGGTGCTATTTTTCGTTCTGCGGCAGCCTTGGGTATAGAGGCCGTGCTGCTTACGCGTAACTCTTGTGATCCCTGGAACCGTCGTGCCGTGCGTGTGTCTATGGGCTCCGTATTTCTGGTGCCTTGGACGTGGCTCGATAGTTATGCCGATTTGAAAGCGTTGGGCTTCAAAACTGTTGCAATGGCGCTGACGGACAAATCCATATCACTGGATGATCCGATACTTAAAGCTGAGCCCCGCTTAGCTATTGTGATGGGTACTGAAGGCGACGGACTCCCTAAGGAGACTATCGCCTCCACTGATTATGTGGTGCGCATCCCTATGGCGCATGGCGTTGACTCCCTCAATGTGGCGGCAGCAGCGGCTGTGGCTTTCTGGGAACTGGGGAAATGCCAATAGAAAAAAATAGTAGAGTAAAGATTTGAATAAAACATTGTCGATATCATTTATTTTCTTTACCTTTGCAACCGAAAACCAATTACTAATATACAAAACTAATCAATGAAATCCAAAATTTACGTTTTGACAACCTTGTTTGTCATGCTGTGTACGGTAGTAGCCAGTGCGGAAAAACTACCTGATAGGGCACTATGGGCGAGCATCAACGGTGCCAGTAATGCGTCACTGGGCGACTATCAGCAGCATACGGGAAAGGTGCTGGTGTCGTGGCGCATGTTGCATGGCGACAATGCCGACACAGGCTTTGACCTTTATCGCACCATCGGTACTGGTGCAGAGAAGAAAATCGCATCGAATATCAAGAATCGTACGTGCTATCAGGACGGCTCGGCCAGTAAGACGGCGGATAACCATTATCGTCTGACCTATGCGGGTAGTGCAGAGACACTATCAAGCTTTATGCTGACGAAGGCGCAGGTATCAGGTGGACTGCCTTATATCAGTATTCCATTGGCCGATACGAAGGACGTGTATGAGAATACGTCGAAGATTGTCTATACGGCAAACGATGTGAGCATTGGCGACTTGGATGGTGATGGCGAGTTTGAACTGGTGGTGAAGCGCCTGCAGAGTGTGAAGGACGAGAGCGGAAATATTGTGAGCGATGGCTCGGGCGCCAGTTATTCGCAGCAGGACTGTTTGTGGGCGGTCATCTGGGATGCATATAAACTGGACGGCACGCTGCTGTGGCGTGTGAAGGGCGGTCCCGGCGTTATCCTGGGTAATTCATCCAGTTTTGCCGTGGCCGACTTTGATGGTGACGGTTGTGCCGAGATGGCTATCCGCACTTGTGAGGGCACGGTATTTGGCGATGGCACGGAGATTCCTGACACCAACGGTGATGGGAAGATAGACTACCGTACGTGGGGCAATCTGAATACGTCGAAACCTGGCTATCTGGACCATTATAACTCTGCAGGACCAGAGTTCCTCAGTATCATCGACGGTAAGACTGGTCGTGAGTTGGCCCGTGACAACTTCATTGACCGCGAGACCAGTGAGTCCTGGGGAGATGGTTACTGGAAACGTGCCTGCTCCTTTCGTGTGGGAGTAGGCTGTTTCGATGAGACGGGACTGCCGTCGGTAGTGCTGGGACGTGGCGTCTATGGTCACAGCGTCATTGAGGCGTGGGACTGGCGTGACGGACAGCTCACGAAGCGTTGGCGCTTCGACACTAATGATGGTGGCACAGGCAAGGATGGCAAGAAGCATAGTACTTATGCCAGTCAGGGTAACCACTCGCTGAATGTGGCCGACCTCGACGGTGATGGTCTGGACGAGGTGATGTATGGCTCGATGGCAGTGGATCATGATGGTATAGGCTTGTGGAACACGGGACTGGGACATGGTGATGCCAATCACGTGGGTAAGTTCCTGCCTGAGCGTGAAGGCCTGCAGATGTTTCACTGTCTGGAGACAGGTAAGACGATGGTGGCACTCCACGATGCCCGCGACGGTTCAGTCATCTGGAAAAAGGACGCTACGAGTGACAACGACATGGGGCGCTGTCTGGTGGGCGACTTCTTCCCTGAATATCCGGGTTGCGAGTTCTTCTACTATCAGGGGAACTATATCAAGCAGGATGGGACGGAGACCACTATTAATACCAAGGGACAGAAGGGCGGATGCGGCATGGCTATTTGGTTCGATGGTTCGTTGTCACGTCAGTTGATAGAGGATAATATCGTTCAAAGTCCTAAGTACGGACGTACCTTTACGATGTATCGGTACTCGGAGACCTTCATCAACGGCACGAAGTCTAACCCGTCATGGTATGGTGACCTCGTGGGCGACTGGCGTGAGGAGATTATCGTGCCAGATAATACCCGCCTGCAGGATATCAAGATATTTTCTACCTGGTATCCCACGACGCATAAATTCCCATGGCTGATGACCGACCACTGCTATTGGATGTCAGCTCTCAACGAGAACATAGGCTACAACCAGCCCACCAATACCGGTTACTATCTGGGCAGCGACTTGAAGAGTGATGCTGAGGCGTGGGCGGAGGCAGAGAAGGTGCAGAACGTGAACATCCCAACGGCTATCAATAATGCTGCTACTTATAGGACTTCTGTTAATAGCAGCATCTATAATCTGTCAGGACAGCGTGTGGATGTGTCGTACAAAGGAATCCTTATTAAGAATAGAAAGAAAGTATATAATAAGTAAGGTATGAAGAAGTGTTTTTTATTCTATATACTGCTGATGCTCATTGTGAGTGTGAATGCTACAGAGCGACAGAAACTCAATTTCAACGGTGGCTGGCGACTGGCAGTAGGCGATTTCGCTGAGGCTGCCAAACCCGATTATGACGACAGCCTGTGGCAACAGGTAACGCTGCCTTACGCCTTCAACGGCGATGAGGCTTTTAGGAAAGATATTGTGGATTTGACGGATACCGTCTGTTGGTATCGTAAGACCTTTACCTTGACCGAGGGCGAAGTGCAAGGAAAAGTGTTCATTGAGTTCGAAGGTGCCCGTCAGGGTGCCGATGTCTGGGTGAACGGACAAAAGGTGGGTTTCTCAGATAATGGTGTGATGGCTTTCGGATTTGATCTGACACCTTATATTAAAGAAGGACAGAACGTGATAGCCGTGCGTTGCGACAATAATTGGAAGTACCGCGATAGGCTATTGGATAGCCGCTACCAATGGAACGATAATAACTTTAATGCCAACTATGGCGGTCTGCCTAAGAACGTATGGCTGCATATTACCGGTAAGCTTTATCAGACCCTGCCTTTGTATAGTAACTTAGGCACAACAGGTACCTATATCTATGCTACCGATTTCGACATACCCAATCACCAGGCAACCATCCATGCCGAATCGCAGATTCGCAACGAGGACGCCAAGCCCCGTTCGTTTACATTCTTTGCCAAAGTGCTTGATATGGATGGTAAAGAAGTAGCCCTTTTTAATGGTGAGCGCATTACCATGCAGCCTGGCGAAACACGTACTGTAAGAATACAGCAGTCTGTTAACAATCTGCATTTTTGGTCGTGGGGGTATGGCTATCTCTATACCATTAAAACCCTGTTGAAAGCCGATGACGGTTCAAGGCTTGATAATGTCATCACCCGCACCGGTTTCCGTAAAACACGCTTTGCCGAAGGAAAGATTTGGCTGAACGAACGCGTGATGATGGTTCATGGCTATGCCCAGCGTACCTCGAATGAGTGGCCGGGCGTAGGCATCAGTGTGCCGGCATGGTTGAGCGATTACTCAAACGGCATGATGGTAGAGAGTGGGGCGAATATGGTGCGCTGGATGCATGTGACGCCATGGAAACAGGATATTGAGAGTTGTGACCGTGTGGGATTGCCACAGGCCATGCCTGCTGGCGATGCAGAGAAGGATGTGGATGGCGCCCGTTGGCAGCAGCGTACGGCCCTGATGCGTGATGCCATCATTTATAACCGCAACAACCCTTCAATACTTTTCTACGAGTGTGGCAACGAGAGTATCAGTCGTGAACACATGTTGGAAATGAAGGCTATCCGTAATCAGTACGATCCTTATGGCGGACGAGCCATTGGCAGTCGTGAGATGCTCGATATCGATGAGGCTGAATATGGCGGCGAGATGCTCTATATCAACAAAAGTAAGAAGCACCCCATGTGGGCGATGGAATACTGTCGTGATGAGGGCTTGCGCAAATACTGGGATGAGCAGAGTTATCCTTTTCATAAAGAAGGTGACGGTCCGTTGTATCGTGGTAAGCCTGCTAATGAGTATAATCATAATATGGATGAGTTTGCCGTGGAGATGGTGCGTCGCTGGTATGACTACTGGCGTGAGCGTCCTGGCACGGGTACCCGTGTCTCTTCTGGCGGGGTGAAAATCGTCTTCTCTGATACGAATACCCATCATCGTGGCGAGAAACATTATCGCACCAGTGGTGTCGTGGATGCCATGCGCATCCCTAAGGATGCCTTCTTTGCACATCAGGTGATGTGGAACGGATGGGTGGAACCGGAAGAGGCAAAGACGTATATCGTAGGACACTGGAACTATCCTGCTCATACAGTGAAGTCTGTCTATGTGGTATCGACGGCTGACAGTGTAGAACTGTTCCTTAACGGCAAATCGCTGGGTAAGGGTAAGCAGAGCTATCGCTATCTCTTCAGTTTTGACAACGTGGGGTTTGAACCTGGCATGTTGGAGGCTGTGGGCTCTGATGGCAGTCGCTATCAACTTGAGACGGTGGGTGAACCATACCAGTTGAAACTCACAGCCATAGAGAATCCACTGGGTATCAAGGCCGATGGCGCTGACATGGTGCTGGTCCAAGTGGAGGTGACTGATAAACAGGGACGTCGCTGTCCGCTTGATAACCGGATGATACATTTCTCTCTATGGGGTGAGGCCCGATGGATAGGCGGCATAGAAACTGATGCTATGTCCCTGCCCGTGGAGTGTGGTGTGAACAGGGTGTTGCTACGTACCACTACGAATGCTGGTGAGATTAATCTTTCGGTCTATGCCGATGCTGTGAAACCGGCGTACGTCTCGTTGAATAGTAAAAAAACTAATTTTGTAAAGTCGGAAAAACTGAGCAGTCAGTTAGACAGAGGAGAAACACCGATAACTCCTTCATACAAAGAGCTGGCTCGTGGTATAGATATCGTGTCGGCTAAGGCTGGCTATGATAGTGAGCATGCCATTCGTAGCTATGATGATAATGAACTGTCGGAATGGAAAAACGACGGACGACTCTCTACGGCTTGGATAACCTATAAACTGGCGAAGAAAACGGTTGTTGATGATATTTGCCTGAAGCTGACCGGTTGGCGTCTGCGCAGTTATCCGATAGAAGTGTATGCTGGCAAACAGCTTATCTGGAGCGGTGAGACAGAACGTAGTCTGGGATATATCCATCTGACACCCACCAAGCGTGTGAAGACCAACGAAATTACCATCCGTCTGAAAGGTGCCGGTAAGGACAAGGATGCTTTTGGAGGAATAACGGAGTTGGCTCAACCTGTCGCTGGCGAGCTGGATTTGTTCAAAGCCAGGAACGGTGGAGAGACAAAGAGTGAACTGCGTATCGTGGAAATAGAATTTATCGAACAGATAAAGTAGGATAATCAGATTTTTTTTGTACTTTTGCAACTCGTAAACAGACCAATAAGTAGTATGAAGAAATCTTTTATTCTGATAGCGCTGACAGCAGGTGTCCTGAATGCTGGGGCGCAGGTGAAGACAACGGTGACGGAGTTTAACATGGCAGGTCCCTTTGCTGTGCAGGCTCCTGTGGGTATGGACTCCGTAGATGTAAACGGTAGAAAATTTGATAAGAAAAGTTTGATGGACAACTTGACGCTCTCTGCTGAACCTACCACTGTGTTTAGTGGTAAGGTGCTTCCGTCGCTGAAGGACAGCAAAAGTGTGGGCATCCTTTCTTTCTTTGTGAATAACAGGGACTACGTGAAGGGCTCGGTCAGTGTGAAAGGTCCAAAGAACTATAAGCTGTATGTTGACGGGCAGGAAGCTGGCGGAGAGGTGAAACTTGCACCTGAGCATCACACGCTGGCTATCAAATACCTGGCAGAACCGTCGGATACCGACAGCGTACAGGTGACGATGGATATGTCGCGTGAGGTGGTGCCTACACTCTCTAAGAAGCATCCCTACATGGTACACGACCTGACGGATGGCAAACGTGTGCGTGGTATCTCACTCTCGGCCGATGGCAAATACGTCATCGTGGCCTATCAGACCACAGCCCGTGGCGGCAAGAGTCAGTGGGACTACGAGTTGCGCGAGGTCAAGGGTCAGCGCCTGCTTCAGCGCCTCAATGGCAGCAAGAAGTGGATGCCTCGCTCCATCGCCTATATCGACGAGGAGACCCAGGGCGGCAAGCGCATACTCTATAAGGTGGACCCCCTGACGGGCCAACGCACACAGTGGGCCTACGACATTCCCCACGAGAGCTATAAGATCAGTCCCACTGAGGACTACCTCATCTTCACCTGCACGGAGGAGGGTCCCAAGGAGGACGAGAACGTGTATCAGGTGCTCGAGATGGACGACCGTCAGCCTGGCTGGCGCTCACGTTCCTACCTGAAGCGCTACGACATCAAGAGCGGCCTCTGCCAGCGCATCACCTTTGGCAACAAGGGCGAGAGTCTGTTCGACATCTCGCAGGACGGCAAGAAGCTGCTGGTTGTATCGTCGTACTCACGCCTGGAGAAGCGCCCCACCGAGGTGCAGGACGTCTTTATCATCGACGCTCAGACACTGAAGGTCGACACCCTGCTTCAGCGCGAGGGCTTCCTGGGTGGCTGTCAGTTCTCACCCGATGGCTCGCAGGTGCTCTTCATGGGCAATCCAGAGGCTTTCAATCGCATTGGCTGTCAGTTGCCGGCCGACCGTACGCCCAGCATGACGGAGTACGAGCTGTTCCTCTACGACATCGCCACCAAACAGGTAAAAGCCCTCACCAAGGACTTCGATCCCAATGTTGATGGCGGCCTTACCTGGTCGGCTGTCGATGGTAATATCTATTTCTATGCCGAGTGTCGCGACTATGTCTATGCCTATCAGCTCAACCCCAAGACGGGCAAGATTGTGCAGCTGCCCTGCAAGGGCGATTATATCTATCGCTTCGACATGGCCTCGCATGCCACCACCATTGCATGGCTGTCATACAACACCATGGAGCCTGCCTCGGCCTATGTCATCGACCTGAAGAGCAAGAAGCAGCAGACATTCTTCGATGGCAAGACTGCCCTTGGCGATGCCGAGTTGGGCACCTGTCAGGACTATAACTTCAAGAACTCGAAGGGCGACACCGTCTATGGTCGCCTCTATCTGCCCAAGGACTTCGACGCCACGAAGAAATACCCCATGATTGTCTATTACTATGGAGGCTGCTCACCTGTGAGCCGTTATTTCGAGTCGCCCTATGCCCCTCAGTACTGGAACTCGCTGGGCTATGTGGCCTACATCATCGAACCCAGTGGTGCCACCGGCTTTGGTCAGGAGTGGGCTTCGCGCCATGTCAACACCGCTGGTCATGGTCCTGCCGAGGACATTATCGAGGGTGTGAAGCAAATCTGTGCCGACCATCCCTATATCAACAAGGAAAAGATTGGTTGTATGGGTGCCTCGTATGGTGGCTTTATGACGCAGTATCTGCAGACGCAGACGGATATCTTTGCTGCTGCCGTGAGTCATGCAGGTATTGCCAACCACACCAGCTACTGGGGACAGGGCTATTGGGGCTATAACTACAGCGAGGTATCGATGGCCAACAGCTATCCCTGGAGCCACCGTCAGTTGTATGTGGACCAGAGTCCGCTGTTTAATGCCGACAAGATTCATACGCCTTTGCTTCTGCTTCATGGCGATGCCGACACCAACGTGCCCTTGGTCGAGAGTCTGCAGATGTTTACCGCCCTGAAACTCCTGGGTCGCGAGGTGGCCTTGGTACAGGTAAAGGGTGAGAACCATCATATCCTTGAGTACTCAAAGAAAGAAAAATGGTTGGCCACGCAGATGGCATGGTTCCAGAAATGGCTGAAGGACGATGCCTCATGGTGGGATGCCCTCTATCCTAAGAAGAACCTGTAAAGAGGAAAATTGTCAAGAAATACTGCCGAAAAACAGGGTTCTGAAAAAATGCAAACTAGAACGCAAAAAAGGGGCTTTTGGCCCCTTTTTTCATACCCCTATCGATTTCACCATGCAACGGAGGCTGTTTTACGATGCAACTCATGCTGTTTTACCATGCAAAACAGCCTCCGTTGCAGTGTAACTCAGGCTCCGTTACAACCTAAACGAATATTCGAACGCTTTCTAATTCTTTACACTTTTCGAACCAATTTCGTAAACCATTCATTTTCAGCATTTTACGAACATGCTCATATTTCGCCTGTACGCACAGAAAAAATTTTTGGCTCAGAATTTTTAAATCTCAGAGGCGCTATTGTTAAGATTATTCATTGCTAATCGTCACACGGTTCCTCACCTGGCTTAACAAGAACCTTCTTTCTGTTTTGAATATAAACGCCACTGGCATGCTTTTCTATGGGACGACCTTGGAGGTCATAAGTCACGCCCTTCTTTTCCGTTTGGTTTGACGTACTTTCTATATCCTCTATTTCGTCTGGAGAAGGAAGTTGGAAAACAGGGCCACTATAAATTGCCTTGAACTTATCTACTTCTGATGGGAGCACATAGAGTTTTGTACTGGTATTCATGCCAGAAAACATGGTTGGTTCATACGGATTGGATGGCTTCGTAATATAGGCAGAGTCAATAACACCACGAATAAACAACTCGTCCAACTTAGTTCCATTAAAAGCATACACCTCGATTCTGTTTACACTCTCTGGTATATCAAGTTTCTTCAACGAGGTACATCCGCTGAAAGTCTGCGCATCAATAGATTTCAGTCCACTGGGAAGACTAACAGACTTTAACTGTTTACTATTAGCAAAGGCGAAATTCTCTAAGGTAACAATTCCTTCTGGCACTTCATATGACTGACGGGTGGAGCCTGCTGGATAGGCTAAAAGTGCCGTCATCTTCTTGTCAAACATCACGCCGTCAACAGACTGTACGACAGCATTACCTGGTTCCACTTCAATTGTATCAAGACATGTGCAGGATTGGAACGCATTGATATACATATTGCCATTTAGTCCATAGCTCAATACCTTGATGGTGGGTGGAATCACTATCTTTTTCGCATATATATTACCCATAAAGGCGTCATAAGAATAACCGTTCACGCAATAGTTCACATCTTCGTAAGACACTTCTTGGGGTATGCGCAGTTCACCTCTCGAATTTATATTGTAACTCATCAGTATGGCCTGTTGATAGTTCTGTCTAAGCAGATAACTAAATCCATCAACCAAAACAGTCTTTGTGTTATCTTCTAAGGATAATGGTTCAGAATCCGACAGTTCTACCAAGCCGTCGAACCACCAGCAATTTAAATAGAATTTGTTTCCTTCAATGCCATGCAGTCGAAAGGACACGTTAAATGGACAGGTGCAGTCTTGACTGTTAGAAATTACTGGAGAAACGCTTACGACTATTGAATCAGAATAAGAAGCTCCACTCCAACCATTTTCTGAATGAGCCGACACGTCGAAACTTCTTGTGCCACAGTTACTAATGTAATGCTGAAGTTCTACCAACAAATCTGTGCCGTCTTTTTTAAGAATGATTGTTGACTGATTTGAGGCCTCTGAACCTCGCGCATACGAAATGCATCCACTATTTTCTATTTCTGACACCAAAAGTTCATGCTCTTGGGCATTGGCAACACCATGTATCATTAACAATAAGAGCAAAAAAATCAAATTACGAAAATCCATATCAATTTCAATTTAATGTTTTATAATTAATTTACCACCTTTTTCTACTTTAAAGCCATTATCTAACAGAACTCCTCCATCACCTAATTTGATATTTATCTTTGATTCATTTTTTATTACTACATCACCTATTTCATCATCCTCATTCACACGCTCTCCCATTGCGAATGGTGTTTGTCCATAAAAACCATTATAATCCACATTAACAGCTTGCAAGGAATTTCTTTCAAAATCACAATATACAACATAAGGTATTCTATTGTGTTTTACCAATGACAAATAGAATTTCTCTGCCGGTTTTGGAAAAATCACGGAATGATCATTTGTAAACAATTTACCTAACAAATCTCCATCTACAGACGAAATAAAAACATCATATTGACACGTATCTGCAGTGTTGATAACCATTTTTCCATCAATATAATCCACTTCTACTGCATTAATCTTTTGAGGAGTCGCTGTCCACAACTCAAGAGAGGGGTCACCTCCACATATATAAGAATATGCATTATTCTTAATGTTTGCGGCATTAGGTTGTTCTCGAATTAGACTTATAAATGCTTTCATGTTAATGTCTGAAAATCGATACTCAGCACTATCAAGCAGATATCTATATATCATTTTGTTATAAGTGCTATTTACCCATGTGTCAGAAGCTGTACTTGAACCCAGAAAAGCCGCAGCACCCTTAGGCGAACAGGTAAAGACCTCTAACATACTCACACTATCGGGGTCTCCAATATTGCCAGAATTACAAGCAATTGAGAAAAATACAGAATTGGTATTTGGTGAAAGACTGTCAATCTCCATGTTACTATAACTTTCATTTTTTTTATTCCAATCAGGATTCCCCCAATAATTCACGGAAGCATGTCCCCTATAGTTTATAATGTGAGTTCCCTGGTTAATAATACTATTTACAGTTGAATTCGTAGAATTAGGGTCTGTTCCATAAACTTTGTAAAACAACAGCGGTTCCACATAACTACGATTTTTTATACTGTCACAACATGGAATATAATCATAATAATATCCATTATGTTGTTTGTGTGCCATAAGTAAAGCTCTATAATAGAGATTCTTCCATGACTCATATTGAATCGTCTTTCTTACGATATTAGTAAACTGCTCTAAAGAACTAACAGGAAAGCGTCCTATAGCAACATCCTGCTCTTCATCATTTCCCAATACGCAGCCATACCAATAGTCACTATAATATTTTTGATCTGTAGGATTAAAGTAGTCATCTAAAAATTGCAATCTTTTTGTTTTAATTAAGTTTACATCTCCAACCAATAGAGCATATCTTACTCCTTTACTGTATTCAGAACTAATATAATTTTTTATTAAGGATTCATCATTTCCAATTGAATCAACAAGAATCGCTTTTGTTTTAAAGCCTTTCAATGCTTTCCAGCGTCTAAATTCTTTTAGGGATTGACTATGATAGATATCATCACTTCCGACTATAATCAGATAATCATAATTATCAGTTTCAGAATTATATAATTTACTGTTTTTACTTACAAATACACTATTATCAAACAATCCGAAACGATTTGATTCTCTTTGTACGGAATAAACGTTTCGTTGATTAGTAAAACGCTTCTGAAAACTTATTCTTACTACAAAATCTTTTAATACGTTAAGACAATTATCTTTAGGATAATAATTAAAAGGACATATTTGCACCACTACATTTCTAATTCCACGCCAATTCATTTCTTCGCTAATTTTTAATTTTTGGGGAAGAAACGATTCTTTATAGACATTCTCATTAATATAGAATGACCCATAACCGTCACCATCAAAAGAAGACGGTTGAGTGGGAAAAATATTTCCTATTTGTATTTTATCCCAAGATTCCTCATGTATGGATACTTGAGGAATCTTCCCTGACGGAATTGCAATTAAAAAAGAAACAACTGGCAAAGCAGGTTCTCCAACTTTTCCCAAATTTCCCTCATCATCAAATGACAACCTATGATAATCGCCTTTACTATTTGATATTATTTCATCATGGAGCCCATTAATTTTTACTCTTACTTCATAGGTAGCATCATCATCAACAAGAACATCTTTTTCTACAGTTGCTCCTTCGTAATTGTTCCCAATGGGAATTATCTCTTGAGAGAAACTCTTGTTAGCAAAAGCAAAGAGACAGAATGTTATAAGTACTTTAATGTAATTCATGATTTACGCTATTTTCTATAACTCTTTTTGATACCAACCTGCTGCCCATTTATACTAATTGAATAGTTTGGTGGTGTTGTCGTCTTTCTTTGTAGTTTTGAGTCCCCCCCATTTTCCTCTAACATTTGTCTTGCAACTTTATTATCTTCTTTTATCTCATTTATTTCCGTTTTCAGTTCCTGAATGCTACGAATAAGAAGTGGCACTAATTCTATGTAGTTAACATTTAAATAACCATCCGGACCTTCTTCTACCAACTCTGGAAATAATTCTTGTAATTCTTGAGCTATTACACCATAATGTATCTTTTTTGAGTCCACACCCAGATTCTTTGCGGCTTCTTCATACGCAATTGAGTCAGGTATGTTTTGTAGAAACATTTTGGGAGAATAATTAAACGATACAACATTAATATTAAGTAATCTATCAAGTGTAGGAAATGCGGATTCGCTTAGGGAAAAAACATTATCCTTTAATCGTTTATCCGATAATTGATGAATCTGTGTCGCAGTTAGTGTCCCATTCACACAAGTATTTCCATAAAAATAGCCCGCATACTTACCAGGGACAAGATAACCTAAGATATCCATAGTTGATCCCATTATGCCTGCGCCACTGGTACACGAACTACTTAAATCACCCGCCACGCCATAAGTCATTGAGCTAGAAGGATTATTTGCACGTCCATATACACCACAACTCACTGCGCCACCGTTTCCTGATAAAATAGTGGATTTGCCAGCTACACCAATATTATATCCAGAACTACGAGTAGAAGATGCACCCAGTTGTATGTATCTACTATTCAAGAAATCATCAAGACCTGCTCTTGTAGAACCGTCATACTTAACTTCTAGCTGTGCATTTGAAATAATTGCAACACACACAAACACGATTAGTAATAATACCTTTTTTTTCATAAGTTAAATGTTTTTGGTTATTAATATTAGAAAAAATTTTTTGCAAATATAAAATAATAATATCGAACTAAAGGAATTTATTTAAAATATTTAACAAAATTAAACAGCATTAACACTCAGCATTAACACTACTCTCTTTTTGACAAGAAAACAAAGTAGAAAAATATTTTGCTGCACAAAAAGATTTATGTAACTTTGCACGGATATTTTGATAACGCTTAAACAATAACATAAAAAAAACAAAAGCAAATGAAAAAACTTTTTCTTTTTGCCGTAATGGCTGCAGCAGCCTTTACAGCACAGGCCCAGAACATTCAGTTGCACTATGACTTCGGCCGTAACATCTACACTGGCGAGGAGGCTAACCGCCAGAAGGTGACCGTTACCCTGGAGCAGTTTAAGGCCGACCAGTGGGGTTCGTGGTTCTACTTCGTCGACGTAGACCTGAGTCGCCACTTCACCGAGAGTGCCTACACTGAGATCTCTCGTGAGATTAACCTGGGCAAGGACCTTCCCTTTGCTGCACACGTGGAGTATGATGGCGGTCTGAGCAAGACTGGCAGTTTCCAGCAGGCTGGCCTCATCGGTGGCGCCTATAACGGACACACCGCTGACTTCTCAAAGACTTGGTCTGTACAGCTCATGTATAAGCAGTACTTCAAGAGCTACGACAATACTCATTCTTATGCCAGCGCCCAGCTCACTGGCGTATGGGGCATGAACTTCCTCAACGACAAGCTTCGCTTTGCAGGCTTTATTGACTTCTGGCGTGGCGAAAAGGCCAATGGTCATGGCTGCATGGTGATTCTCTCAGAGCCTCAGCTGTGGTATAACATCACACCAAACCTGGCTGTTGGTACTGAGTGGGAGTTCTCGAACAACTTCGTTTTCAACAGCGATCCCACCAGCGACAAGACATTCTTCTTCAACCCCACACTGGCTTTGAAGTGGAATCTCTAAGGAGATACAGAAAGATATAAAAAAAGAACAGGGGAACCGCCAATTGCGATTCCCCTGTTTCCTTTTTTTAAAACCTTATATAATATTACTCGAAATACTCGATGGTACGGGTCTGCTCCATGTCGCGGCCCATCATGCTGGTCTTGCGGCTGATCCAGTTGCCCTTGGCGTCATACTTGTAATCGGTATACTTCATCTCCATCTGCTGGCCACCGAAGTTCATTGACTGTGTATCCACAGCACCCTTGTCGTTATAGGTGTAGGTGGTGGTTACGTCGTTGCCCATCATGTTCATGCTCTGGCTCACAACCTTGCCATTCTGCCACTTAAAGGTGATGGTGGTCTCGTTGCCCTGCATTGACATCTTGGCCGACTGGATATAGCCGTTGGCATCGTAAACAATACTAGTCATGCCGTCGCGCTGCATCTTGCCATCCTGACCAAAGATAGTCACCTGCTCACGCCCCATGTTGGCCTGAGTAATCTTCTTCACTGCACCCTGAGCCTCGTTGGCCTCAACGTCGTGGAACTTGGTTTGTGCCTGCATGGCAAATGGCATTGCCATCAGAGCGATTAACATCAAAATCTTTTTCATTGTTTTTGGTTTTTTTAAATAAAGAGGTTAATGTAATTAGTAAACATCCTTTAGACGAAGCGAACAACATAAGGATTAATTGGAAAATGCACTTTTTTCAAAAAACGTGGTTAGAAAATCAAATTATGTGGTATGAATAAGCGTTTTTAATGTACCTTTGCAGCGAAAATATTGAGACTGACTTAAAAGAAACATTCAATGAACAAAATAGGCAAGCCGCATTTTTTTGCCGTTGACCTGGGAGCAACCAGCGGACGTACCATTGTGGGACACATCGAAGAGGGACAGTTGATTCAGGAAGAAGTGACACGCTTCCCCAACAACCTCATAGAGCAAGGTGGCCACTACTATTGGGACATCCACGCCCTTTACTTCGAAATGATTCGTGGACTGAAAGAGGTGGCTCAACGCAAGCTCAACATAACGTCGATAGGCATTGACACGTGGGGCGTAGACTTCGTATGCATAGGCGAAGATGGTGCTATTCTACGCAACCCGCGTGCCTATCGCGATCCCATCACCTTCGAGGCCATGGACAACTATCTGCAAGAGGTGGCCACGCGTCGCGAGGTGTATGACGTGACTGGCATCCAGTTCCTCAACTTCAACAGCTTGTTTCAGCTCTATGCCATGCAGCGCGAGGGCAATGCGGCACTGAAGCACGCCAAGAAGATTCTGTTCATCCCTGACGCGCTGTCGTGGATGCTGACTGGCGAGATGGTGTGCGAATATACCATCGCCTCGACGAGTCAGATGCTGAACCCAAGAACCAAGGACCTGGACGAGAAATTGCTGGCATCAGTAGGACTCGACAGAGATATGTTTGGACGCATGGTGATGCCTGGCACCGTTGTTGGCACACTGACAGAGGAGGTGCAGCGACTGACAGGACTGGGAGCAGTGCCTGTGGTGGCAGTGGCTGGTCACGACACGGCATCAGCAGTGGCTGCCGTGCCTGCCAAGGACGAGCAGTTTGCCTATCTGAGCAGTGGCACATGGAGCTTGATGGGCATCGAAACCAAGGAACCCATCATCAGCGACCTGAGTTTTGAGCGCAACTTCACCAACGAGGGGGGCATTGAGGGCACCACACGTTTCCTGAAGAACATCTGCGGCATGTGGCTGTATGAGCGCTGCCGACTGGAATGGCCTGAGGAGGTACGCCAGCTGTCGCACCCTGAACTGCAGGGGCAGGCCATGACCGTGGAGCCGTTCCGTTCGCTCATCAACCCTGACGATGCAGCCTTTGCGGCTCCAACAAGTATGATTGGTGCCATTCAGGACTACTGTCGCCAGACGCATCAGCCTGTGCCTGAGACGCCTGCCGAGATCTGTCGCTGCATCTTCGACTCGCTGGCCCTGCGCTATCGCCAGGTGTTCGAATGGCTGAAAGATCTTGCATCTTCCAACGAGCACCTCTCAACGCTTCATATCATTGGCGGCGGCAGTCTGAACAAGTATCTGAACCAGTTTACGGCCAACGCCACTGGCGTCACTGTATTGGCTGGCCCTCAGGAGTGCACGGCCATTGGCAACATCATGGTGCAGGCCAAGGCGGCTGGCTGTGTGAACGACATCTGGGAGATGCGACGCATCATTGCCAACTCGACCGAGATGGTGAGATACACGCCTGAGGACAAGGAGACATGGGACAATGCATATAACAAATATCTAAATATAACTAAGAAATGAAAGCAGAACTAATAGAAAAGGCATATGCCGTAGCGAAAGACCGCTACGCTGCCATTGGCGTTGACACTGACGCCGTACTGAAACAGCTGCAGGCACAGCAGATTTCGCTGCACTGCTGGCAGACGGACGATGTGGTGGGCTTCGAGCGCAACGAGGCACTGAGTGGTGGCATCCAGACCACTGGCAACTATCCTGGCCGTGCTCGCAACATTGACGAGGTGCGCCAGGACATCGAGTTTGTGAAGACGTTGCTGGGCGGCAACCACCGTCTGAACCTGCACGAGATCTATGGTGACTTCGGCGGCAAGTTCGTTGATCGCGACGAGGTGGGCGTAGAGCACTTTGAGAGTTGGATGCAGTGGGCCAAGGAGAACAACATGAAGCTCGACTTCAACTCAACATCGTTCTCGCACCCCAAGAGTGGCAACCTGACGCTGAGCAACCCTGACAAGGGCATTCGCGACTTCTGGATTGAGCACACCAAACGATGTCGTCGCATTGCCGACGCCATGGGTAAGGCACAGAACGACCCTTGTATCATGAACATCTGGGTGCACGACGGCTCGAAGGACATGCCCGTGCAGCGCAAGAAATATCGTGAGATTCTGGCTGCTTCGCTCGACGAGATCATGGCCGAGAAGCTGGACGGCGTGAAGAACTGCTTCGAGGCGAAGCTGTTTGGCATCGGACTGGAGAGCTATACCGTGGGCTCGCACGACTTTTATACGGCCTACTGCGCCACACGTAAGCAGATGTACACCCTGGACACTGGTCACTATGAGCAGACGGAGAACGTCAGCGACTTCGTATCGACCCTGCTGATGTACGTGCCTGAGCTGATGCTGCACGTGAGTCGCCCTGTGCGCTGGGACTCTGACCACGTGACCATCATGAACGACCAGACACTGGACCTGTTTAAGGAACTGGTGCGTGCCGACGCCTTGGACCGTGCACACGTGGGACTCGATTATTTCGATGCCAGCATCAACCGCATTGGTGCCTATATCATTGGTGCTCGCGCCACTCAGAAGTGCATCCTGCAGGCCATGCTTGAGCCCAAGGAACTGCTGCGTCAGTACGAGGACAATGGTCAGTACTTCGAGCGTCTAGCCCTGATGGAGGAGGCTAAGTCGATGCCTTTCGGCGCTGTGTACGACTACTTCAACCTGAAGAACAACGTGCCCGTGGGCGAGGAGTTCATCGCTGCCATCCAGCAGTACGAGCAGAACGTCACGTCGAAGCGATAACCAAAAACAACACGATACAATGACTAAAAACAGTTCTTTGAAGAGCACACTCGCTGTGTCTCTGAACAACTACTTGGACGCAGGCGCCATCGTGGCTGGCTCGAGTGGCATCACGCTGTGGCAGAACTACCTGGGACTGAGCGAGATGCACCTGGGATGGCTCAACGCCTTGAGTGCCAACGCTATGGGTGCTGCCATCGGTGCCATCATCGGTGGCTTCCTGGCCGACAAGTTTGGACGAAAGTTTATCTTCACCTATAACCTCCTGGTCTATATGCTGGGCATGCTCATCGTGATGTTCTCGATGAGCTATCCCATGCTGCTGGCTGGCTTCCTGGTGACGGGCATCTCGGTGGGCATTGGCGTGCCTGCCTCGTGGACGTATATCTCGGAGTCGTCGGAGGTAAACAACCGTGGCCGTAACATCTGTATCTCGCAGATGTCGTGGGGCATCGGTCCGATGCTCATCCTGTTCTTCGGCATGCTGTTCGCACCTGGCGGCTATCTGTATGCACCTGTGGAGTCGCTGGCGCACGCCGTGATTGGTGCCGATGCTGCGCAGGCGGCTGTCGAGGTGTTCTCGTCGCGCGTGGTGTTCTTTACCCTCTTTGTGGTGGCATTCGTGGCATGGACACTGCAGCGTCAGTTGCAGGAGAGTGCCGAGTTCGAGGCTAACAAGGAGAAGGACAAGAGTGGTATTGTGGAGAACATCAGGATGCTGTTCACCAACAAGGTGGCTGTGCGCTCGGTGGCTTTCCTGGCCACCATCTATCTGACGTGGAACCTGGTGGCTTCGGTGATGGGTTTCTTTATGCCGCATGTCTATGAGACGGCTGGCGGACTGAGCAACGAAACGGCCAACATGCTGAGTTGCGTGAGTTGGGTGTTCGTGGTGGTCACCACGTTTATCATCTCGTTCTATGTGGACAAGGTGGCACACCGTCTGTTCTATATCTTCGGACTGGTGGCTGCGCTCACGGCATGGCTACTGGTGATTGGCGGCAGTGTGACGAGCATCGCTGGCATCTGGGTGTTCACCATCCTGTGGGGACTGAACAACGGCAGTTCTGTGCAGGTGTTCTATGCGCTGTGGGGCTCAGAACTGTTCCCTGCAAAGTTTCGTGCTGGCGCGCAGGGCCTGATGTTCTTCATCGTGCGTGGCCTGTCGGCCGTTTGGGGACTGGTATTCACGTTTATCTATGGTGAGAACGGCGAGGGCTTCACGCTGGCAGCCTACTGTATGGTGGCGCTGTTGGTTGTTTCGCTGGTGGTGGGACTCATTGGTATGCCCAACACACGTGGACGTTCGCTGGCCGACATCACCAAGGAGCGCTACGGCGATGAGTACTAAGAAGCATTAAGTCAAACGTTTTTAACAGATAATGCGTTTTTTCGAGCAAAATATTTGGACGGCTCGAGAAAACGCATTATCTTTGTAGCACGTATAATAAAACAATAACTAATTATGAAGAACAGACTATTACTTTCCGTCTTGGCAATCGTCTTTGCCATGAACGTTTCTGCACAGGAAACAAAAACCTATCCTCACGCATTCGTTGGTGTACAAGGTGGTGTTATGAGAGCCTGGAACGGTCAGGGCGTAGACCGCAAATGGAACCCTATGGCTGCCGTGTCGCTGGGCTATAACTTCACAAGCGTGTTCGGCATGAGACTGCAAGCCAACGGTAGTACTTGGAAAGCGAAGTTGGACGACGGCTCGGAATACAAGAGCAAGGCTGCCAACATTGACCTCGACATGATGTTCAACCTGACAAACCTGCTGTTTCCACGATCAAAGAATTTCGTGAATGTCATCGCCATTGCTGGCGCACCATTCAATATCGCCATTCCACACGCATGGGTGGACAACTATGCCTATGCCACCGCTGAGGGCAGCGACCGCTGGAACACAGCCTGGAAGGTGGGCGGTATGATTGACTTCGACCTGGCTAAGCACTGGGGCTTCAACCTGGAGGCTGGCACCAACTATGTGCGCCAGAAGAACAAGGTGCTGGCCGACAACAACAAATGGTGGCCCTATGCCATGGCTGGCATCACCTATAAGTTTGGCCACAAGAAGGGGGCCAAGGAGCAGCCTGCAGTGGTTGAAGAGCCTGTGATGGTTGAGAAGAAGGCTGAGCCCGTGGCCGAGAAGAAGCCTGCCGTGGCTCCACAGCCTCAGCCCAAACCTGAGCCAAAGCCTGAGGTGAAGCCCGTGGTGAACAAGCCCGTGAAACTGACGCAGAACATCTTCTTCGACCTGGCTAAGGCTGACATCAGACCTGATCAGGCTGGCAAGCTGGACGAGGTGGTGGCATGGGCCAACAAGGTGGCTAATGGCGACATCGTGCTGACAGGCTATGCCGACAGCAAGACGGGTACGCACAAAGTGAACAAGGCTATTGCCAAAAAGCGCGCCAACACCGTGAAGGAGGCTCTGGTGGCTAAGGGCATCAACGACAAGCGCATCAAGGTGGTGGTGGTTGGCGACAAGGAGCAGCCTTTTGCCAACAACGACGACAACCGTGCCGTTATCGTGATGGGCAACTTCGAGTAAGTGCTCACCAACAGACAATAACAAGGCCCCGTTGCTTCACAGCGACGGGGCCTCTTTCTATGAATTAATAGTTATATTATTTAGTAGTTTGTTTTTCTGCTTATCTGGGCAGGTTGAAGGCCTTGGTCATCTCCTTCATCTGCTCGTCGCTCATGCCCTCGGGCTCGAAGCCCATGCACTTGGCGTTGATATAGATCTTAGCACTCTTCGAAAGCACGTCGATCTGGTCGAAGGCGTCCATCACATCGGTGCCCTTGGCAAAGACGCCATGCTTCTCCCACATCACCACGTCGTAGTCTTCCAATTCCTTCAGCGTGGCATCGGCCAACGCGTTTGAGCCTGGCAGGGTGTAGGGTACGATGCCCAGTCCCAGCGGACAGAAGGCCTTGGTCTCAGGAATCATGCTCCATAGGATCTTTGTGAGCACATCTTTGCCCAGGAACGCACGGTTGTGACTCATGGCCACCAACTCGATGGGGTGCGTATGAACGGTGGCCTTATAGCCAGAGTTGGTCTCAATCTGACGGGCATGGACGGTGAGGTGACTGGGCAGCTCGCTGGTGGGCATCACGGCATTGTCGGCAATGATGACATACGAGGCGCAGTCGTCAAGGATACGGATGACCGAGCCATTGTCCATAGGCCAGCGGGCCAGGTCGCGCATACGCTTGCCAGTGCCTTTGCAATAGAAATAACAGCCTTTAAGGGCGGGCAGCGTCACCCCAATCTGCTTGACATCGCTGATAGGCGCCATGCTGCGAATCTCATCGTCAACGTACTCTGTGATGTTCACGGTGATATTGCCGCCATTGCGCTCGGCCCAACCATTCTGCCAGAGGTAGCCGGCCACCTCTGCTATTTTTTCAACTTCCGCCTTTAAGGCAGGACGTCCATCCAAGATACTTTTCATAGTTGTATAATCAAAAACTTCTGCAAATTTATAGTCATTTGGGGAATTACGGCACAATTATTTGATTTTTAACCCGCAATTTATGATTTTATGTGTAATTTCTTTGTTCTTTACATAATAATGGCTATCTTTGCAGACAATAAACCGCAAAAAATTATGAGTGTTTTAGACAAACTTTTTGAGGCTGTGCCCTACGAGCAACTGTGGCAGTGGGGACTCACGTTCTGCAAGAACCTGATTGTGGCAGCCATCGTGTATTTCCTGGGTCGTTACCTGATTAAGGTGCTCATCAAAGTCTTCACCAAAATGCTGCAGCGCAGTAAGGTGGACACCACGCTCTACACCTTCCTCAACAGCATCATCAACGTGGTGTTGTGGTTTGTGCTCACCATTATCATCGTGGGCATCCTGGGCATCGAGACATCGTCATTCATCGCCTTGTTTGCATCGGCTGGCGTGGCCATCGGTATGGCCTTGAGCGGCACGTTGCAGAACTTTGCCGGTGGCGTGATGATCCTGCTGTTCCGTCCGTTCAAGGTGGGCGACTTCATCGAGGCGCAGGGCTATGCTGGCATCGTGAAGGAGATTCAGATTTTCAACACCATCATTCGCACGGGCGACGCACAGATCATCCTGATTCCAAACGGTTCGCTGAGCAGCGGCACGATGAAGAACTCGTCGAAGGAGCTCTATCGCCGCGTGGACCTGGAGTTTCAGTTTGAGTATGGTGCCGACTACAACGAGGTGAAGAATGCCATCCTGGATATTCTGCAGAAGCATCCCAAGGTGATGCAGGGTCCTGTGGACGACTCGCCCATCGTGGCTGCGCCATGGATTGGACTGAGCAACCTGGGCGACAGCGGCGTGACAGTGATCACCCGTTCGTGGTGTAAGGGTCCTGACTACTGGGAGGTGTACTTCAACCTGAATGAGACGGTATACCAGATGTTGAAGGAACGCGGCTTCATGTTCCCCTTCAACCGCGTTGACGTGAACATCCTGAACAACAAGTAAATCCTACGGATTTCGCCTGTTGTTACGACATAGGGAAAAACCAAGAACAAATTGATTGATTTCTTGGTTTTTCTCTTTGTTTTTTTGTAACTTTGCGACGAAAGTCGCGAAGTTACTCCGTCTCGGAAGAAAAAACAAATGATTTTGTTTTGTTCTTCGCTCGACTTTTCGTAACTTTGCAGGCAATGAATGAGAACGTGATTATTGCAGATGCCAACTTTGTTGATAAAGTGGCATTCGACTTGATAGTTAACTTTGAGAGAATGCTCGAAAGGCGCATACCACAGGCAGACATGGCACGATGGGCAGAGTGTATTGCGCTGGACGGCGGACTGCGCGAGGGTGACCACCAGACGGTGGTAATCCTGACGCACGACAAGGAGCAGACAGAGATGAAGAACTTTGCCCCCGGGAAGTTTGCCGAGGAGCTGGAAGGCATGGCTTTCAAGGGCAACCTGGGCGAGTTTTGCTTCAGCACACCCAACGGCGAGGGCTTCGTTGACAAGGACGAGTTGTTTATGGACACCCTGCAGACTGTGCTGCAGCAGAAGGACGTGAAGCGCGTGATGGTGATCCCTGACGAGGCTCATTATGACGAGGTGCGCAGCATCCTCCGCAAGATGGACGACGACGAGAAGCGCATCACCGTGTTTGCCATGCAGCCTATGGCTGGCGGCAACTTCCGTCAGGAGATTCTTGGTTATTCGCTCATGGCGGCCCTGGGTATTAAAGGAGAAGAAATAAAATAAAAAGAAATATGAGTAGAGTATTAATGATTGGCGCTGGTGGCGTCGCTACAGTAGCAGCATTCAAGATTGCACAGAATGCTGACGTATTTACGGAGTTTATGATTGCAAGTCGCAGAAAGGCGAAGTGCGACAAGATAGTTGAGGATATCCATAAGGCTGGTTACAAGCTGGACATCAAGACTGCCCAGGTGGACGCCGACGATGTGGAGCAGCTGAAGGCGCTGTTCAACGACTACAAGCCTGAGCTGGTGATCAACCTGGCCCTGCCCTATCAGGACTTGACAATCATGGATGCTTGTCTGGCATGCGGATGCAACTATCTGGATACGGCCAACTACGAGCCTAAGGACGAGGCTCACTTTGAGTACTCATGGCAGTGGGCTTATCGCGAGCGCTTCGAGAAGGCTGGACTGACAGCCATCCTGGGTTGCGGTTTCGACCCAGGTGTGACTTCTATCTACACCGCCTATGCTGCCAAGCATCACTTCAAGGAGATTCAGTACCTGGATATCGTTGACTGTAACGCTGGCGACCACCACAAGGCTTTCGCCACCAACTTCAACCCAGAAATCAACATCCGCGAGATCACACAGAAGGGCTTGTATTGGGAAGATGGCAAGTGGGTTGAGACGGAGCCCCTGGAGATTCACAAGGACCTGACCTACCCAGAGATTGGTCCTCGCGACAGCTACCTGCTGCACCACGAGGAGATCGAGTCGCTGGTGATCAACTATCCCACCATCAAGCGTGCCCGCTTCTGGATGACCTTCGGTCAGCAGTACCTGAAGCACCTGGAGGTGATTCAGAACATTGGCATGAGTCGCATCGACGAGGTGGAATACGAGGCACCATTGGCCGACGGCAGTGGCAAGACCGTAAAGGTGAAGATTGTGCCCCTGCAGTTCCTGAAGGCTGTACTGCCTAACCCACAGGATCTGGGCGAGAACTACGAGGGACAGACCTCTATCGGCTGCCGCATCCGTGGTATCGGCAACGACGGCAAGGAACATACCTATTACGTATACAACAACTGCAGTCACCGTGCCGCCTACGAGGAGACTGGCATGCAGGGCGTGAGCTACACCACTGGTGTGCCTGCCATGATTGGTGCCATGATGTTCTGCAAGGGTCTTTGGAACACCCCAGGCGTTCACAACGTAGAGGAGTTCGATCCCGATCCATTCATGGAGCAGCTGAACAAGCAGGGCCTGCCTTGGCACGAGATTCACGATGGTGATTTGGAATTATAATAACTAATGTATATCAACTATGGCAAAGAAAGAAGAAACAGAACAGTTGACTCCGCAACAGGAGAAAATGAAAGCTCTGCAGGCTGCCATGTCGAAGATCGAGAAGGACTTTGGCAAAGGCAGCATCATGCGCATGGGCGAGGAAAAGATAGAGAATGTTGATGTGATTCCTACTGGCTCAATCAGCCTGAACGCTGCCCTTGGTGTGGGCGGCTACCCAAAAGGACGCATCATCGAGATATATGGTCCGGAGTCATCTGGTAAGACTACACTGGCCATCCACGCCATTGCCGAGGCACAGAAGGCAGGCGGCATTGCAGCGTTCATCGACGCAGAGCATGCCTTCGACCGCTTCTATGCTCAGAAGCTGGGTGTGGACATCGACAACCTGTATATCTCGCAGCCAGACAATGGTGAGCAGGCACTGGAGATTGCCGATCAGCTGATTCGCTCGGCTGCCATTGACATCATCGTCATCGACTCTGTGGCAGCCCTGACACCTAAGAAGGAGATTGAGGGCGACATGGGTGATTCGGCCGTTGGTCTGCATGCCCGTCTGATGAGTCAGGCCCTGCGTAAGGTGACCTCGACCATCGCCAAGACCAACACCACTTGTATCTTCATCAACCAGTTGCGCGAGAAGATTGGTGTGATGTTTGGTAACCCTGAGACTACCACTGGTGGTAACGCCCTGAAGTTCTATGCTTCTGTTCGTCTGGACATCCGCAAGGTGACCACCCTGAAGGACGGCGACCAGCCCATTGGCAACCAGGTGCGCGTGAAGGTGGTGAAGAACAAGGTGGCTCCCCCTTTCCGCAAAGCTGAGTTTGAGATTACCTTCGGCGAGGGTATCTCGAAGATTGGCGAGATTGTGGACTTGGGTGTAGAGTACGAGATCATCAAGAAGAGCGGTTCGTGGTTCTCATACGAGGACTCGAAACTGGCTCAGGGTCGCGACGCAGTAAAAGCACTGCTGAAGGATAACCCCGAGTTGTGCGAGGAGTTGGAAGCCAAGATTATGGAGAAGATCAAGGACAATCAGTAATACACCTATTATATATAATAAAAGAATCCCGCCCTGTAAAGAGCGGGATTCTTTTTTATGCGGTTTATACGATTCGTTATTTTTTCACGCTGGTGACCAGATGCAGGCTGCTGTCGAAATAGACACAGACATAACTTCTGCCAGGGTTGTTATACACCCAAGTAAAGTGTTTGCCGTCTGAGCCTTTATGGGTGGGCTCGCCTAATGCCAGGCGTACCTCGTTCTCGGAATAGCCAATACGAACGATGCTCTTCTGGATATCGTTCATATGCTCTTTCTTCACGCCATCGAGTTTCAGAGGATTACCCATGGCGAAAAGGTTGGAGAACGACTCCTCGTGCTGACCGTCAATATCGCCAATGACACTGGCGCTGCGAAGCATGACCTCCTTGGTATACTCTCTGCCAGAGCCTACGCCGCGAAGTGTCAACTTGACAGTTTTCCGGCCACGCACGGCCTGAACGTCTTTAACCACAAAGGTAGACAGACGCGCCACCTGTGCTGTACGGCCATTGGCATCGGCCATGGCTGTAGAGAAAAGGGTGTAGACCTCCTGACCAATATATTTCTGATAGACCTTGCTGGCTGCCATGTTGTCAGAGAGCAATTCGAAGGCACCCTTGAAAGTGTGGATTACCATGTTGCTAATCTGATACTCATCATTACGCAGGCCACTATTGGTGCGACTGATAGCTACATTCTGGTAGAACTCACGGCCACTCTTGTCGGCAACAATTACTTTAACAGGGAAATTACGTGTTCCAACGCCTATAGCCTTGACCTGAACTTCGGTACCTACGGGGACGTCTTTGATGGTCTCGAAGCCGTCGCCATTGAGCTGTGTGTCAACATAATACTCGCTGGCAAGTGTGAAGAGCGTGGTATCTGTGAGCAACTGGCGGGCTACATCGACATCGCCCAGATAGGCCAGCGTGGGAATGCCCAGAGGACCATGGCAATAGTCGTCGAACGACAGTGTGGGTACTTCGTAATAATATTCCTTGCCGTCGTCCTCGCAGTTGAAATAGATGCGCTCATGCAGTCCTCCGTGGTTATTATCATGTCCCTTATAGGTCATAATCATATGGCGGAGCTTGGAGCTGGGCACCATCATACCCGTGGAGGCATCGGCAAAGGTCTTAATGACCATATCCTTCTTGTCGGGAATGACCATAAAGCGCATGCCCTCCTGCCAGTCGCACAGACTGACAAAACGGAAATTCTTTTCGAAAAAGTCCTGAGGTTCGGACTCCTGAATGGGTTCGTCAGACTTAGAATCCTCGGCCACAGCCACCTTCTTGGCTCCCTTGGTCTTCACAATATAACCGTGTCCGTCGCTCTGAGCCTGAGTAGTCGCCATGACAAACGAGCCCAACAAACACATCAAAAATCGTTTCATATCTCACAATTTTAGATTAATCCGGATGCAAAGATACAATTTTTTTTTATACTTATGACAAAATGGCGCGATAAATGGACGTTTCATGCAAAAAAAAGTATTTTTGGCACACGCTTTGCTATTTCATCATCGGAAACATTTAACGATAACAATTAAAATATATATATTATGGGAAAGATTATTGGTATTGACTTAGGTACAACAAACTCGTGTGTATCAGTATTTGAAGGCAACGAGCCTGTCGTTATAGCAAATAGCGAAGGTAAGCGTACAACGCCTTCTGTAGTAGGTTTCGTTGAGGGTGGCGAGCGTAAGATTGGCGATCCCGCCAAACGTCAGGCTATCACCAACCCCAAGAACACCGTATATTCAATTAAGCGTTTCATGGGTGAGACATGGCAGCAGACCGAGAAGGAGATCTCACGCGTACCATTCTCTGTAGTTAACGAGGGTGGCTATCCACGTGTTGACATCGACGGTCGTAAGTATACTCCTCAGGAAATCTCGGCTATGGTGCTTCAGAAGATGAAGAAGACCGCTGAGGACTATCTGGGTCAGGAGGTGACTGAGGCCGTTATCACCGTGCCCGCATACTTCTCTGACTCTCAGCGTCAGGCTACGAAGGAGGCTGGTCAGATTGCCGGTTTGAACGTACGTCGTATCGTGAACGAGCCTACGGCAGCTGCCCTGGCCTACGGTATTGACAAGACCAACAAGGATATGAAGATTGCCGTGTTCGACCTCGGTGGTGGTACTTTCGATATCTCAATCCTCGACTTCGGTGGTGGTGTGTTCGAGGTGCTCTCTACCAATGGTGACACACACCTGGGTGGTGACGACTTCGACCAGGTGATCATCGACTGGCTGGTACAGGAGTTCAAGAACGACGAGGGTGCCGACCTGAAGAGCGATCCTATGGCTATGCAGCGTCTGAAGGAGGCTGCCGAGAAGGCTAAGATTGAATTGTCAAGCACAACATCTACTGAGATTAACCTGCCCTACATCATGCCCGTGGGTGGTGTTCCCAAGCACTTGGTGAAGACCCTGACACGTGCTAAGTTCGAGCAGCTGGCCCACAACCTGATTCAGGCTTGCTTGGTGCCCTGTCAGAACGCCGTTCGCGACGCAGGCATCTCTACATCAGATATCGACGAGGTGATCCTCGTGGGTGGTTCAAGCCGTATCCCTGCTGTGCAGACACTGGTGAAGAACTACTTCGGCAAGGAGCCTTCAAAGGGTGTGAACCCCGACGAGGTGGTAGCCGTTGGTGCTGCTATCCAAGGCGCTATCCTCAACCAGGAGACTGGTCAGGACATCGTGCTGCTCGACGTTACTCCTCTGACCTTGGGTATCGAGACCCTGGGTGGTGTGATGACCAAGCTGATCGATGCTAACACCACTATTCCTTGCAAGCAGAGTCAGGTATTCTCTACCGCTGCTGACAATCAGACAGAGGTGACCATCCACGTGCTGCAGGGCGAGCGTCCTATGGCTTCTCAGAACAAGAGCCTGGGTCAGTTCAACCTCACCGGCATCGCTCCCGCCCGTCGTGGTGTGCCTCAGATTGAGGTGACCTTCGACATCGACGCCAACGGTATCGTGAAGGTATCTGCCAAGGATAAGGCTACCGGTAAGGAGCAGGCCATCCGCATCGAGGCTTCATCTGGTCTGTCACAGGACGAGATCAACCGCATGAAGGCTGAGGCTGAGGCCAACGCAGAGAACGATAAGAAGGAGCGTGAGCGCATCGACAAGATGAACCAGGCCGACTCTATGATTTTCCAGACCGAGACCTTCCTCAACGAGAATGGTGACAAGCTGGGTGCCGACAAGGCCAACGTAGAGGCTGCCGTTAATCAGTTGAAGGATGCTCACAAGGCAGGTGACGTTGCAGCTATCGACACTGCAATGAACAACTTGAACCAGGTGATGAACGCCGCTACTCAGAAGATGTACCAGCAGGCTGGTGCTCAGCCCGGTGCCGACGCCGGTCAGCAGCAACAGCAGCAGACCAACACTCAGGACGACATCCAGGATGCCGACTTCGAGGAGGTCAAGTAAAGTGCAAGCCGAAAGCAATGCCATGCTTGCATGAGCATAGCCGAGGCGCAGCCTTTATTCGACGAAGTCAAGTAAAGTGCAAGCCGAGAGCAATGATAAACGAATCGGTGTAACTCATTGAGTTGCACCGATTTTTATTTTAGTTAAACTTTGTGTATTTGGCACGTTGCACATACCCCAACGAGATATCATCGGCTTATTTTATATAAATATGATGTTTACGAGTGGTAAATATGATGTTTACGAGTGGTAAATATGATAGTTACATGTGAAAAGTATCATCAATACAGATATACAGATATACAGATGAAATTTAAAAACTCTACGCGTACATGCGTGCGCATGTACGCGAATAACTCTTAGAAAACATCTGTATCATCTGTATCTGTATGTTTGGTCTCCTGCGCTATGATGCTGCGAATTACTGTGGCAAGTGCGGTAAGCTGCTGTTGTGTCATTGTTCTAGTTTTGTTAATTTGATTTTTAATATTTTTTTCAATGTGCGAAATTAATAATTATTTTTGTAGGTATCTGACATAAGTGACACACAAAGATAAAAAATGCGAGGCAAAACGTAAACAATTAAGATTTTTTAATAGTTTTCGTGGCTCAAACGCAAAAAAAAAAAATGTTAAAAGGAAACGAATTTCTATGATACGCATTATTTTGGTTGTCCTCACATTTATTGTATCTTTCAAGGGGATATGGGGCCTTTCACAGAAATATGTTATGAGTACCATGATTATGAAACAGGGAAAAGAATCCTTTTTGAAAAAG
Organism: Prevotella sp. E15-22; assembly: GCF_023204875.1. NCBI lineage: Bacteria > Pseudomonadati > Bacteroidota > Bacteroidia > Bacteroidales > Prevotellaceae > Prevotella > Prevotella sp. E15-22. The sequence continues at coordinate 740,742 of NZ_CP096247.1, read as the reverse complement.
GACGGAGAGCTTTGATTTCGGAATATGATTTTAAAAATTGAGTAAACAACTTCGTAAGTCACTCAACAAGTGACACAGTGATAGTACATTGACACTTTAGATTCCGTATATAGGAAGCAATTGGAATATAAATCTTAGTCCCTATACTTTATTTCTCTGAATCGCTGCTGTAGTTCTTTTATGCGATCTATCAGCATGTCGTAGGGTAGTGAGTCACCATATATGAAGTTCTGTTGCATACTGGTATAGTCACGTCGCAGACTATCTTCAACCTCTGATGGTGGAACAAATGAAATCGTTGAGGGTTGATGACTTTTATAATCAAGTCCACTCCAAGCAGTAAATTTACTCCGATGCTCCACAATGTCATTATAGAGCTGGCTATCGTTCATAGCTTCTTTTGCAAATGGCTTGTCCATCATCTTCTCAATATCATAAAGATGCCTGGTCAGGCGTTCTAAGTGCGTGCAACCATTGGGGCGATTGAACTCCTCGTGCAAAAGAAATGCCTTTTCCAAGAATGTCCGTCCCGGTAATACTGTTGGAACAGGGAATGGGGCTTCTGCGAAAGGCTCGTTAGCATATTCCTCTGCAATCATCGAACGCATGGGAATCTCCTTAAATGGCTCTCGCATGGAACGACAACTTATCTCCAACTTCACCCGTTTATTGATATATGGATTGATGGAGGGAAGCACAGATTTGTATTCTATAAAGAGTTCCACCGGGTCTTTATCTGACTCCTTGACAGGCGGGACTACAACATTGATTTGGTCTGCCAGCCCTAATTCACCAAGTTGATTTGCGAGAGTTGGAGCAAGTGTTTCCTCGATATACTTCTTCGAGGTCCTGCGTAATTTGTCGCGTTGGTTTTTGCCTAAATCTTTGGCAAAGCCGAAAAACTCACGATCGATTGCGAGATCAATATCTTCACTGAACCTGTCAATAAGGTTCCAGCCTTTACTCAAACTAGTTCCTCCTTTAAATACAATGCTTTTTCGTACGGGCAATGAGAATAGAGCTTTTAGGACCATGCTGACCCAAAAGTCCTTTTCTATTGCGATAACGTCAAGCTTCCGTTTCTCCCTGACGTTTTCAAGTATCACCTGACGCTCACTGATGTCAAGGTCTGTCCATAACTGCTGTCGTTTCATTCCTTATACCTCATTATAATTATGAATACAGAGGAGCCAGTTTCTTTCTAATCCAAGCTGGTGCTTTTAGAAAGTCAGCTTTGATTGCCTCTTTGTCATCTTTTGATAATATCTCTATAATCCGAGTTGCCATAGTATCATCTACATTCGCAGCCCCAAGATCCCTCATGGCCGTAATGGCCAAAGGGAACAAGGTACTTTGGAATGAGAACATCTTTGGTACGGCCCGTTTCAGAGTGATGATCTGATTACCAACTTTTATTGTGCGTGGTGTTCCATTGGTGATGAACACTGCGTTGGTAGGAATCTGAGTAGATAAGCCCAATTCGTTCAACGCCATGGCACCTGAAGGAATCACCTTTGCATGGTCTTTTCCTGCTACAGCCTTGGCAATTTCATACGGGGTAGGCTTAACAATGCCAAACCGAGTTTGCTTGGGGTAGAGATATAGTCCTTGGGTCAATCGCACAAGCATACCTTCCTCTTCCAGCCTTGACAACACTCTCGTAACCAACGAGTCGTTGTTCAAGTCGGCAAAATCGCTAATGGTGTACATCTTATTTTCACCACCTGAAACGATGCGATTCCGTATCTCCTTTGATAGTATCTGGGGCATACAATTATAATTAATCCTTAAATTTCTGTCCGAAATTAGATATTTTTTTCGGAACAAACAAGAAAAAGCATGGTATTTTTGCATTTTTGTCCGAAATTAGACGCTTTTTTAAGACTTATTGACTATTCCGATGCATTTATATTGGTTTTCTTATCTCTATTTTGAAAAAATGTATACCTTTGCCGATGGTTATTAGATGTTTGCTACAAGGATGCTTTTATGCATTTTGCAACATTGAAACGCCAAGCTCACGCAAATAGTTGTAAATCAATGAATGTCAAATTCGAGGAGGAAAGAAAATATTTGTGAAATAAAAAATGAGATTGTCCACTTGGACAATCTCATTCTTTTTTTCGATACTTATTTATTTGATGAGTTTCTTCACTGTCTTGACAAGCGAGGCGGAAGGCTGAGTCTCTGCGGTGGGAGTCAAGAACCAGCGAACGGTCCACGAAAGGCTCTCGCCAGGCTGCAACAGCTTATAGGCACCCTGGCTCTCAAGTTCGATGAAACTCTTGCCGCGATTCACATACACCTGAATCTCGGCCTCGCCAGGAGCAGGTTCGCCAGCCTTCAGATCGTCGAAGGCCTTGACCAACAACAGGCCATTGCCTGCGAAGGCCAGCCAGCCCTTACCGTCGGCATTGATCTTACGATTCTGCTGAGCGTCGTCGGTGGCATACCATGAAGCACCGTTGGCCTCCGTGAAGGTCATCAGTCCTGTAGGCCAGATGCTATCAACAACCTCGAAGAAGATGAGTCCGTCGGCATTGGGCACACGGGTAATCTCCCAAGGTGCAACGCTGCGGGCCTCACTGCCCTCGTTCTTGATAGAATAGGTGACCACAAACGAACCATCCTGCTTGCCCAGAGAGAAGTCCTTGGCCACACTCATTCCCAGGCGCTGCGACGGGTTGCTGGCGATGACCAAGCGTTTGTCGCTCTGCTCCTTCACCTGATAGGGCTGCTTGTCAAACTCGCTCACAGGGGGCCAGTTCCACTCCTTCTGCGGACTTGTCCAGAACGTGCTACCGAATGACTCGGGGAAGCGCGATTGTGAGATAACCTCCTTGTCGTCGTATTTGAGCGACAACACCTTACCACCCTTCTGGGTGTCGATGGCGATAGCGGCGTGGCCACTCTTAAGTGTCACGATGCCATCCTCAGCCTCGTTCCTGTCTGCCCATGCCGACAGGGCAAAACCTGTCAGCAGGGCTATGAAACAGAATCTCTTCATCATGAACATATTAGTTAATCAGGAATATCTTGGTCTGACCATTGTAGGTGGCCTTCACAGTGGCACGACCCTCAACGATAGGACTCACCTCAACCTTCACACCAGGCACATTGGCCTTGGCCTCGAGCTTGGTACCAACAGTCAGAGGACCATAGACCTGATAGCGAATCTGGTCGGCATAGCCATTCTGATTGTTGAAACGGATAGGCGTAGAGGGGATATTCAGCTTCTTGCCATCGGCAGTGATGGTGAGCTGAGGCACAACAGGAGCCGTATGGTTTGCACCCTTAGAGAAGCTGATTCCGTGGAGGTCGAACAAGCCCTGCGGACGCTGAGGCTGCTGAGGACCACGACCACCGAAGCCACCAGGACGTCCCTGAGGCTGCTGGGGCTGCTGCACCTCGGGGCCATCGGTCACGAGATAGATGGCGTGCTTGCCGGTGAGTCCCTCGACAGCAGGAACAGCTGCATAATACATCGTTGCCTTACGCTCGGCATTGGCGGGCACGTCAACGACAGCAATCTCCTGACCCTTCCAAGGATCATCCAACATGACGTGAACCTTGAAGGCGCCCTTGCCATTGGGAGTCAGATTGATGCCAAGCGTAGTTTTGTCGCCAGCCTTGGTACCCTCGAAGGCCTTGCAACCCTTGGTGTCCTTGGCCAGTCCACCGAAGCCGAAATACTTAAAGCCTACGATGCCACCGTTCTGAATGCCGGCCAGGTCCATCGAGTTGTTCCACACGTCGTGGTTGTCCTGCATCCAGTTGTTGCTGTTGGGGCCATACATAAAGGCTGCATAGCCAGCGCTGTAGTAGTTATAGGGAGCCAGACCGAAGATCTGGAAGCCCTCGCTGGTCACCTCGGCACCAGTATATTCGTTGCCATCGGTAGCCTTAGCTGTCCACACATTATCTTTGGTATAGGGGTCATAACCGGTGATCACCACCTTACCACCCTTGGCCACAGGCTTCTTGTCCCATGTAATCTTCACTGGAGCCACCATAGCCTGACGGGCATTGCCGAAGCCACGGGGAGGACGGTGATAGAACACATACCACTGGCCATTGATCTCCTGCAGAGAGCCATGGGTGTTGTGACCGGCATTGGTTGTGATAAGTTTAGAGCCATCCTCGTTGAGCACAACGCCACGCGAGTCAACCAGCACGCCACCTGAACGCCATGGACCAAGGGGTGAGTCGCCATAAGCATAGCGCAGGGCTGAGTTGGTGTTGCCCAAACCGTACTCTTTGCCAGAATAGCCCGAGAACACCATCACGTACTTGTTGCCCACCTGACGGATACTTGAGGCCTCAAAGAAATTGAAATCCTTGGGGTCCTGACCCTTATAGAGGGCCTTATACTCGCTACCGGCTCTATCCAACAGGCGACCATCGGCGCTAACAGCAGGGATGAAGGGGTCAATCAGGTCGGTGCCGGGACGCTTAGAGTACATGGTGTTCTGGTCGAGTTCGCAAGCAGTAGAGTGCTGGAAGCCATAGAACACATAGGCACGGAAGCCCTTGTCATAGTCCTTATCTTTCTTGTCGGTGATATTCTCAATGAATACAGAGGGATCGAAATCAATGAGCGAGCCCTGCACACAGCGCGTACCATCGGGAGTCAGGTTCACAGGGGTGAAGGGACCATTGGGACGGTCGCCCTTACAAACCATGGCAATACGGCCATTGCCGCGAGAATGGGGATAGAGCCAATAGGTCTTCTTGCCAGTTTTGCGATCGGTGGTTACCACAAGATCGGGAGCATACATCGTATCCCACTGGCCGTTGACAAACCACGAGAAGATAGGACCCTCGTCACGCCATTGACTAAGGTCTTCCACGGGAGCCGACCACATGCGGATGTCGGGACCACAGTAGGCAGAATAGTTCACATCATGCGAACCAATGATGTAGGCACGATACTTACCCGGCTGATCGGGATCTTCAAATACGCGGGGCTCGCCATCGGGCACATGCTCCCACAAGGGCAGATACGGGTTCTGCGCATTGACTGTCAACGTGGCAGCCAATGAGAATGCTAATAAAAATAATTTCCTCATATACGTTTAAAGGTTTTTGTATTCGTATTCAGCCTGCAAAAGTAACAAAAAAACACGAAAAAACATTTTGTATATGTTTCGTTTCCTTCGCACCATGTCACATAAAGCGCTGAAAGTCGAAACAAATATCAAAAAAACAAGAAAGGTTTGGCCATTTCATGAAAAAGGCGTATCTTTGCTGAGATTTAACAATATTCATTCATTTTATTTTCAGAAGCGAATGAGCAAGAGTCAAGATTTGCTCTCATACATACGTGAAGGACGCACAATGACGCAGCGCGAGAAGTTGCGACTTATTGTGCAATTGTCCATCCCCTCTATCCTCGCCCAGATATCGGCTACGGTGATGTTTTTTATCGACGCCTCAATGGTTGGCCACCTCGGCGCCAAGGCTTCGGCCTCCATCGGCATTGTGGAAAGCACTGGCTGGCTCATGGGTGGATTGGCCTCGGCAGCCAATATGGGTTTCTCTGTTCAGGTGGCACACTTCATTGGTGCCAACGATTTCCAGAGTGCACGCCGTGTGCTAAGGCAGGGATTGGTATGCTGCTTTATCTTCAGTATCATCATCAGCGCAATTTGTCTTGGCATCAGCCCATTCCTCCCCTATTGGCTAGGGGGCAATGCGGAAATAGCCCACGATGCCTCGCTTTATTTCGCCATCATCGGTCTCTGCGGCATTTTCTTTCAGATGGAGGGACTCGCCGGATCAATGCTGAAATGTTCGGGAAACATGAAAATTCCCTCAATGCTGAATATTGGTATGTGTGTGATGGATGTTGTCTTTAACTACATCTTTATATATATATTAGACCTTGGTGTCATGGGAGCTGCGATGGGAACTGGCCTGGCAGAACTTATAACGGCAGGCCTTATGTTATATTTCCTCCTAATACGCTCTAATATGTTGCGCTTAAAAGGATTTCCAGGCTCTTTCCGTCCTAAAAGCGACACGATTGGTACGGCCTTCAAAATTGGTGCTCCCATGGGATTACAACACATGTTGATGGGTAGTGCATATATTGTGAGTACCTATATCGTGGCACCCTTGGGAACGGTTGCTATTGCAGCCCATTCGCTGGCAATCACAGTAGAGAGTCTTTGTTATATGCCAGGCTTTGGTATTGCAGAGGCTGCCACCACACTGGTGGGTCAGGGAATTGGAGCCGGCCAACGTGTACTCACCCGCTCGTTTGCACATCTTTCAGTTCTGATGGGTATCATTGTCATGACTTTGATGGGCATCACCATGTGGATATTCGCTCCCGAGTTGATGACCATCATGTCGCCTATCGATGAGGTTATTGCCGAAGGTACACAGGTGCTGCGTATTGAGGCGTGGGCCGAGCCATTATTTGCGGCAGCGATTGTGTGCAACGGCATATTTGTTGGTGCAGGTGACACCCTAAAACCTGCCATCATGAGTCTACTGTCCATGTGGGGCGTGCGACTAACGCTAGCATGGTATCTGGCACGTGACTACGGACTCAAGGGCGTATGGATGGCTATGGCCACAGAACTCACCTTCCGCGGTCTCATCTTCCTGGGACGCCTATTCTTTGGTAAATGGAATCAGAAACTTATAACAAATTCTAAGCAATCATGAAGAAAACCATCATTCTTATGCTCATGCTGACCTTTACGGCACTGAGCAAAGCGCAAACCAACGAAGTTCTTCTGGAAACTACAGAAGGCAACATCCGCGTGATGCTATATGACGACACGCCCATCCACCGCGACAACTTCCTAAAGCTGGTCAACGAGCAGTTCTACGACTCGCTTCTGTTTCACCGCGTTATCAAAAGCTTTATGATTCAGGGGGGCGACCCAACAAGTAAGAATGCCGAGCCTGGTACTGTACTAGGAACAGGCGAATTGGACTACACCCTTCCGGCTGAGTTCCGCACTCCAACACATTATCATCGACGTGGTGCCTTGGCCATGGCCCGTGAAGGCGACAAGGTGAATCCTGAGCGTCGCTCCAGTGGCTGTCAGTTTTATATCGTCTGGGGAAAGACATATGCCACAAAAGACCTTGAGGTTATTCAAAAACGCGTACGAGAAGCTACCGATGGCAAGGCCGACATCACCCCCGAAATGTTTTGGACCTACAGAAAGGTTGGAGGTTCACCCCATCTTGATGGCCAATACACCGTTTTTGGTGAAGTGACCGAGGGACTTGATGTCGTTGAACGCATTCTAAAATCCTTTACCGACACTTATGACCGTCCTGTTGATGATGTACGCATTCTACATGCAACGGTCGTCAAAAAATAAAGTCCTTAGGGACCAAACACTCCTAAGGACTCAAGATTCCTTCCTTACGGGAAACAAAAAAAGCAGGTCTTGGTTCTCTTACCTTGACCTGCATTTCTTACGATATTAATAACTAAAAACCTTTTCTACTTTTGTTACCCTTACAACAAATCTTTTGTTTTACCTTACTAATACCTACTTGTCCTTAAACAATCTAACCTAAAAAAATACTAACTAACCTATTGAACATTTACTAACTCTTTCTATACTTTCTCTCTCACCTTTCACAAGGCTTAATCTTTTACCTTTAAACTAACTCTATTGAAGATCTCTTTGTTTCTTTTGACGATGCAAAGGTACGACGAAAATCGATACGTTGTATCAACTTTCGTCGCATTTTGATGAAAAAAGCCTCTATTATTGATTAAAATCAAGCGATTGTGTTCGCACACAACGCTTTTTCGACCAAATTAGTCAATTCGACGAACTGCTGAATACTAAGCTGTTCGGGGCGTAACGTTGAGAACATAGAATCAGCTATCATCTGGATAGCCTCAGACTGCAAAATCTGCCTCAAAGATACTCTCAACATCTTTCTGCGCTGGTTAAACGCTGTCTTCACCACGCGTTTAAACAACTCCTCATCGCAACCCAGTTTCTGAACTTTGTTGCGAGTCATACGAATAACAGCACTCTGAACCTTGGGAGGTGGATTAAACACACCGGGCTCAACGGTGAAAAGATACTCGACATCGTACCATGCCTGAATCAATACTGAAAGGATGCCATACTGCTTATTGCCTGGTTGCGAAGCCATACGCACAGCTACCTCATGCTGAATCATGCCCGTGCAGCATGGAATGAGATCGCGATTGTCAAGCATCTTAAAGAAAATCTGCGACGAAATATCGTAGGGATAATTACCCGTAAGCACAAACTGCTGTCCTCCAAACACTTCGCGCAGGTCCATTCGCAAGAAGTCTCCCTCAATGATGGGTTTCTCTTGCTCCTCACTCTCTACCCCTTGCTCCTTGAACAAGGTATTCTTCAGATAGGCCACCGACTCGCGATCGATTTCCACCACCTTAAAGGAACGAGGTTTTGTTACCAAGTACTGTGTCATCACACCCATACCAGGTCCCACCTCCAATACAGGAATGTCTGGACAGGCGTCAACCGTATCGGCAATGCGCTTGGCTATTGAGAGGTCGGTCAGGAAGTGCTGACCAAGATTCTTTTTGGGTCTTACTTGCTTCATATTGCAAAGTTACACATTATTATTAATATAACAAAAAAATCTGCAGAAAAAGGAAGTTAGAACATGATATCAGCCAAAGAGAAGGAACACCTTCACTGAAAAAAGTCTGGCGAATCACTCTTGAACCGCCAGACCTGTGCATTAATAGTTAATTAGTAAGGACCAAAAGATTATATTAAATAGATTTACATTGTATTAGTTTTTGCAAAGATATGAAAATCCCATCTAAGTCAGATTGCATATTCACAGAATTACACTTTCAAATTCTCAAATAAACCATTCATATTCACAAAAAGTGCAATCAAATTCACATTTTTACCGAAAAATGTACAAATATATCGTACATATTAACTATATTTGCACCGATGATTACAATGATCTTTACGTTGATGCCCATGTTCATCTGTTTTTTCTGGAGCATGGTACTGGCAATAGAACTACTAGTCGACGGCAAAAACAAACCTAAGGCTCACCTGTTGGCGTTTATGCTAACAGCCACAGTTTTGTATCTTGGTCATAGTGTTTTCTTCTTCCACAACATACATATTATGCCCATAACCAATACACTATACAGTGTAGCAAACCTATCTGTGTATCCCCTATTCTACTTTTATATTCGCTCGCTTTCAGCGCGCAGTAATCATCACAGCACACAGTGGACGCTACTGATACCAGCTATCCTACTAGGGTTGGCTACAGGAACTCTTAACCACCTTATGACAGAAGAAGAAAGAAACCTATTCTTTGAAAAATATCTGTATGAGGGAACCCATGAAGGACTTACAGGACTTCCTATGCAACAAGCCGTAGTGCACGACTTATGTAAAGGCACATTTATCCTGCTTCTCATACCCGTCTTCGTAATGGGTAGCCGACATATGAAGCAATACGAGAAACTGCTTAGCAATACGTATGCCGACCTTGAAGGAAAAACCCTTAAAAACATACACTACCTATTAATTGTTTTTATAGTATCATCTATTTTCTCTATCGCCTTCATGCTCATTGGACGTCACCACTTTGCAAATTCTATCTGGTTATTGATTATCCCATCAACTATATTCTCATTCATATTATTTGCCGTCGGCATGATTGGCCATCATCAGACATTCTGTATTGAGGACGTCGAGAAGGACGAGAGCAGAGCAGGCGAAGAGACAGACGAACTACCTACAACGGTCGAACTACGTGAGAGAATAGAGCAACTGATGGAAAAGGAACAACTATACCGCCATCCGAACTTAAAAATCGTAGATCTGGTACAACGCCTGGGCACTAACCGTAACTACGTGTATATAGCTATAAACCACGAAATGGGCGTCTCGTTTACAGAATATGTCAACCGTATGCGCATTGAGTATGCCACGATGCTGATAAACCAGCATCCAGGCAAATCGTTGACCGAGGTAGCCGAACAAGCAGGCTTCTCAAGTGCCTCTTCATTTTATAGGAATTTCAGACAATTCAAAGGTATGGGGCCAAGAGAATACCAAAACAATCTTAATCAATAAGTTTTTTAGTAACAGTTTCATTATTGCGCCTTTGAACAGAACTTCGAAGGTGCATTCGTTCGAAAATGAAAAGAAAAAACAGTTTTTCTTTTGCATTTTACACACTTATTTGTACCTTTGCGCATGCAATGAAGATACTGCAGACCATAGCTAAGGTTCTAATGCCACTCATCTTGGGTGGCGCTATTCTCTATTGGATGTACAGAGGAGAGGATTGGCAGAGCATCAAGCATGTGATGCTACACGAAATGAACTGGACATGGATGCTGTTATCGTTTCCGTTTGGCATTCTAGCACAAGCCTTTCGCGGCTGGCGCTGGCAACAGACATTGGAGCCCATGGGCGAGAAGACGCGTGGCAAAGTGGCTGTCAACGCCATATTCCTAAGCTATGCCGTATCACTAATTATACCTCGCATGGGTGAGTTCACACGGTGCGGTGTGTTAAAACGCTGGGAGGGCATATCCTTTTCTAAAGCCTTGGGCACTGTTGTAACCGAAAGAGCTGTTGACACCCTTATCGTCATGCTCTACTCCGGTGTTATCCTGCTTTTCGGAATGAGCACCTTTGGCATATTCTTCAAGCAAACGGGAACATCGTTTGAACACATTCTTAGCAGATTCTCATTAACAGGATGGATTGTAACTGGCATCTGTGGCATTGCCGTATTACTGTTATTGCATCTATTACTGAAAAACCTCTCTATATATAATAAGGTAAGGACAACGCTGCACGGCATATGGGAAGGCGTATTTTCCTTGAAAGATGTGAAAAACCTACCATTATACCTGTTCTTCTCGGTAGGAATATGGGTCATGTATTTCCTGCATTACTATCTAACATTCTTTTGCTTTGATTTCACTGAAAACCTTGGTCTTGGTTGTGCGCTCATTTCGTTTGTTGTAGCCAACTTCGCCGTCATAGTGCCAACGCCCAATGGTGCCGGCCCATGGCACTTTGCCATCAAGACCATGCTCATTCTCTATGGTGTTGCCGACCATCAGGCGCTCATCTTCGTTCTGATTGTACACACCGTACAGACCATGCTTGTTGTCCTATTGGGAATATGGGCCTGGATAGCATTGAACTTCACCAAACCAAGCGAAGGGAAAGAAAAATTAGTGAAAAAACTTGCATGAACTTGCAAAAATATATAACTTTGCAGACCAAAGAAAACCTCTTAAACTAAATAAAAGATGAACGACATTCAGAATCTGAAACCACAGTGCATTTGGAAGAATTTCTATGCACTGACCCAAGTTCCCCGTCCTAGCGGACATTTAGAGAAAATTCAGCAATTCTTGCTTGACTTTGGCAAGAAGTGTGGCGTATACGCAGTAAAGGACCCTGCAGGAAACATCCATTTCCGCAAGGCAGCCACACCTGGCTATGAGAATAAAAAGGGCGTGATTCTTCAGGCTCACATGGACATGGTACCTCAGAAGACACCCGAATCAACACATAACTTCGAAACCGATCCTATACAGCCCTGGATTGATGGAGAATGGGTAAAAGCCACAGGCACCACACTGGGTGCCGACAATGGTTTGGGCGTTGCGGCCATCATGGCTATCATGGAGGACAAGACCCTGAAGCACGGTCCCATCGATGCTCTTATCACCCGCGACGAAGAGACAGGCATGTTTGGTGCCAACGAACTGCCTGAAGGAGAATTACAGGGAGATATTCTGATGAACCTCGACTCTGAGCACTGGGGTAAGTTCGTCATTGGTAGCGCCGGTGGTATTGACGTTACCGCTACACTCGACTATAAAGAGGTGGATACCGACCCTGAGGATGCAGCCGTACGTCTGACTGTAAAGAACCTGCGTGGCGGACACTCTGGATTGGAAATCCACGAGGGTCGTGGCAACGCCAATAAGTTGATGGTGCAGATGGTTCGCGAGGCCATCGAAGAGTTGGATGCACGTTTGGCCGTATGGCACGGTGGCAACATGCGCAATGCCATTCCCTTCAAGGCTGAAACCATCCTCACTCTGCCGAAAGAGAACATTGCCGCTCTGAAGGAACTGGCAGAGGATTGGAAAGAGACCTTCAACGATGAATTCAAACTCATCGAGCCTCAGGGCATCGAAGTGATTGTCGAGGAAGTGGAGACACCGAAGACAGAGATTCCTGTAGAGATTCAGGACAACATCGTGGATGCTATCTATGCCTGCCACGATGGCGTTATCCGCTATATCCCCGCCTATCCTAACGTGGTTGAGACTTCTTCAAACCTCGCTATTATCGACATTGAGGGTGGCAAAGCTGCCATCAAGATTCTGGCACGTTCAAGTCGCGAGGACATGAAAGACTACATTGTCAAGACGCTGGAAAGCTGTTTCTCTATGGCCGGTATGAAGGTCGAGACTGCAGGCTCATACGGCGGATGGGATCCCAACCCCGATTCAGAAATTCTGCATCTGTTACTCAAGGAATACAAGGAGCTCTTCGGCGAAGACGGCATCATTCAGGTAGACCATGCCGGTCTGGAGTGTTCTGTGATTCTGGGCAAATATCCCTGGCTGGATGTTGTCAGCCTTGGTCCCACAATGAAGAGTCCTCACACCACCACCGAGCGTGCACTCATCAAAACGGTGGAGCCTTTCTGGACTCTGCTCAAGAAAACCCTCGAGGACGTACCTGAGAAATAAATCATTCAAAAAATGCAGATTTGCTTGGCGAATCTGCATTTTTTTCTTACCTTTGCACCCGTCAAACCAAAATACAAACAAAATTATGGACGATTACCCGGCGGACAATTACAATTCGTAATGGCGGGGGATAGTGAGCAAAGCTACTAATCCCTTTGCCGCTAAGTCATTTTTTTTAATTATCCTTGTACAAACGTACCAGCGATAACAAAAAACGGATTAGTACAATGAAGACCTACTGGAATACCCAAGAGGGGCTAAGCCAACTCACAGAGTGGCAGCCCAATTGTTGGATACAAGTGACGTGCCCAACAGAAGACGATCAGCGCGAACTGGAAAAACAGTTTGGCATACCCGATTATTTTATCAGTGACATCAGCGATACGGATGAGAGAGCCCGTTATGAATACGACGATGGCTGGATGCTTATCATCCTGCGTATCCCCTATGTCAAGGAGGTACGCTCACGAACGCCCTACACCACCGTACCCTTGGGTATCATCCACAAGCGCGACGTCACCATCACCGTTTGTTACTATGAGACAAACATGATGATCGACTTCGTGAGTTACCAGCAGAAACGCGGTTTGGGATTCACAGACCATGTTGATATGATTTTCCGTCTATTCCTATCGAGTGCCGTGTGGTATCTGAAACGATTAAAGCAGATTAACTCACTGATTGACAAGGCTAAGCGCAACCTGGACCAGGACGTGAACAACGAAAGTCTGATTGGCCTATCACGCCTGCAGGACTCGCTCACTTATTTCCAGACCTCTATCCGTGGCAACGAGACGCTGCTCTCGAAACTGAAGTTCAAATTACAGATTGACGAGTTGGATGCCGACTTGATTGAGGACGTGAACATTGAGATGGCACAGGCTCGCGAAACAACCAGTATCTACAGTAACATTCTGGAATCGACGATGGACACCTACCAGTCGATTATCAACAACAACATGAATACGGTGATGCGTACACTGACATCAGTAACAATTATCATGATGTTCCCAACGCTCATTGCCTCGCTTTTTGGTATGAATCTAGTCAATGGCATGGAAGCCAATAACTACGGATTCGTCTTTGCACTAATCATTTCGGTTGGTGTTTCAGGCGCCGCATGGTGGTTCTTCCGTCACAAAAGACTGATTTAAACCTCAAAACAGAAAAAAAACGTCAGAAAATTAGGCCATTAAAATTATTTTAAGTAATTTTGAGGCCTAATTTTGTTATATACGAACCGAATCAGTAACTAAAAAAGTTAAATGATGGACTCTCAAGAAAACATCCTCGAACAGGGGAAACAAGAAGAAGTAATCCAGGAAGCAACGACTCCTGAAGTAGAAACCAACGCCCAGGAAGAAGCTCCTCGAAAGGTTTACGAGACCAAGAAGGAGGTGTTGGACCGCGTCAAAGAGATAGCTCACGGCGAAGAGGTCCCACAAAAGGACGAAGTGGAATACTTGAAGGCCGCCTTCTATAAGTTGCACATTGCCGAGCGCGAAGCTCAACTCAAGACATATCTGGACGCAGGTGGCGATCCAGAGGCTTACCAGATTACTCCCGACGAGGATGAAGAGGTGTTCAAGGCCGAGATGGGTGTTATCAAAGAGCGCCGTCAGAAGCAGTTCCGTGAACAGGAGGCTGAAAAAGAAGAGAACCTAAAGAAGAAGCTTGATATCATTGAGAAGATAAAGGCCATGGTCACTTCGCCTGAGGAGGCCAGCAAAACCTATCAGGAGTTCAAGGCTCTGCAACAGGAATGGCGTGAAATCAAGGCCGTTCCCGCTGAGAAAGCCAACGAACTGTGGCGCAACTACCAATTGTACGTTGAACAGTTCTACGACCTTCTGAAGCTGAACAGCGAGGCTCGCGAACTAGATTTCAAGAAGAATCTGGAAGCAAAGACCCACCTGTGTGAGACAGCCGAGAAGTTAGCCGAGGAGGAGGACGTTATCAGCGCCTTCCACCAGTTGCAGAAACTGCATCAGGAATATCGCGAGATTGGTCCTGTTAACAAGGAACTGCGCGAAGAAATCTGGCAGCGCTTTAAGGCCGCATCTACTGTTATCAACAAGCGCCATCAGCAGCACTTCGATGACCTGAGAGCACGTGAGGAGGACAACCTGCAAAAGAAGACCGTGCTCTGCGAGAAGATTGAGGCCATCAATAAAGAAGAGAAAAAGAATAGCGCAGACTGGGAGCGCCTGACCAAAGACATCATGGATATACAGGCTGAGTGGAAGACCATTGGTTTTGCACCTCAGAAGATGAACGTGAAGATTTTCGAGCGTTTTCGCGCCGCGTGCGACGAGTTCTTTGCCAATAAGGCAGAATTCTTCAAGAATATGAAGGAAGCTTTCAAAGAGAATGCCGACAAGAAGCGTGCACTCATCGAGAAAGCCAAGGCCCTGCAAGATAGCACAGAATGGCGTTCAACAAGCGACAAGCTCATTGCTCTTCAGAAGGAATGGAAGACCATCGGCATTGTGCCCAAAAAGTTGGGCGACCAGCTGTGGGAAGAGTTCCTTGGCGCTTGCAATAAGTTCTTTGAGGCTCGCAACGCCGCTGAAGCTGGTCATCGCAACGAGGAGCACGAGAACCTGGACAAGAAACGCAATGTCATTGAGCGACTGAAGGCAGCCGCTGAAGAGGCTGGCGAAGGTCTGCAGGAGAAGGTTCAGAAACTTGTTGAGGAATACAACGCCATCGGTCATGTACCCTATAAAGAGAAGGACAAGGTTTATGAGGAATACCATGCCGTATTAGACAAGCTCTATAAGGAACTGAATGTCTCTGTAGCTAAGAAACGCCTGAACAAGTTCAAGGACAACCTGAAACAGGTGGCCGAGCGTGGCGAGAACGCATTGGCCGATGAGCGCCAGCGCCTGTTGCGCCAGTATGAGAACCTGAAGCAGGAAATTCATACTTACGAGAACAACCTTGGCTTCCTTACTGCCAGCAGCAAGAAAGGCAATAGCCTTATTGAGGAGATGAACCGAAAGATTCAGAAGCTCAAGGACGACATGCAACTGGTCAAGGAGAAAATCAAGGCCATCGATGCCGAGAACAAAGATTAAGACAGTCATTCCAATACTTTGCCAAGCAAACTAACCATGTTTGCTTGGCAAATTTCAAATATAGAGGAACTGCCCACAACTAACATGCTACATCAGGTACGTCTACTAATTATCACACTTTGTTGCCTACTTTGTCATACACATAGCTTTGCGCAATCCCATTCAGAGAACAGCGACTATGCCAAGTGGATTGACATGCCACTGGCGCAACTCATAGAAAAGGGTGATGACTATCGTAAGAAAGATAGTATACTGCAAGCCCAAATGTGCTATAACATCGTAGCGGAGAGGTGCTATGCCAATAAGAAGCGTGATGAGCAGTTGTTGGGCGTGGATGCATGTATGCATTTATGGAGCATCTACTTCTATACCTATTATGATTATCCCCGCTGTTTTGATTATCTGAACAAAGCCCGCGAGATAATGGAAAGACTTAACATTGAGGACGCACGGGTATGGTTAGGACTGGCTTGTATGTATCAAACCATCTCGGAGGAATGTCATAGTAGAGAGTTAGGAGGAAAATCGCTGGAATACTACATCAAAGCCATGAATGCGGCCATCCTTTCGCACGACGAGGACAATACCGACAAAGCAGCCACCAATGTTGTTTCCATGGCCTCCATCCAGAACGGTTTAAAACCCATTGCCAACGAATGGCGAAAATACGAACAACTGCCCGATGGAAAGCCCGCACGCGTTTTGCGTCGCTATAACAAGTTGCTCTATCAGGCCTACCAGAACATTGAGCGCCAAGAATACAACCAATCCATTGCTATCTTCGACCAACAACTGAGTTTCATTGACGAGCAGGAATATCCACGATTAGTATATTTCACGATTGTTGAAAAGGCTAAGGTCTATATGCAGCTGTCGCACTACGACGAAGCCATCAACGTACTGCGCCATGCCGAACAAAT
Organism: Prevotella sp. E15-22; assembly: GCF_023204875.1. NCBI lineage: Bacteria > Pseudomonadati > Bacteroidota > Bacteroidia > Bacteroidales > Prevotellaceae > Prevotella > Prevotella sp. E15-22. The sequence continues at coordinate 723,991 of NZ_CP096247.1, read as the reverse complement.
TGCAGATAGCCTGCACATGAAGGACTGTATGCTAGAAGTTTACGGCATGCTCGCCAACTGTCATCAACTATCCAATCATCTTCGCGAGTACGAGAACTATCGAGAGCGGAGTCGGGCTTTGGAAGACACACTTACCACCTATCGTCAGATGACTAGCATCAACGAGAGCGAGTTTCAGAACGAGATGAAACAGATTGAGCGCGAGATGAACGAGATACAGCAACATCGTCAGCGTCTGCTCATGATGACCATCATGATTAGTGCATTTGCTTTAGTCGTTGCTGTTTTCCTTTTTATTCTTTTCCGTCAAAATGCAAAACTGCGCCACTCCAACCGTCAGTTGTATCTTAAGAATGTGGCCATGCTCCGTGCCGAGGAAGCAAGTCGCAGCGAGCAGAACAAATATGCAGGCAGTAACCTCATGGACGACGACAAACAGCAACTGCTAAAACGCATAGAAACCATTATGGATACATCCGACGAAGTATATTCGCCCGATTTCTCTGTTGAGCGTTTGGCTCAACTAACTGATTCAAAATATAAATACGTGTCGCAGGTCATCAATGAATACTACGACCAGAACTTCAATAACTTCATTAACCAATATCGCATCAAGGAGGCATGTAAGCGCATTGACAATCACGGGCAGTATGCCAATATGACCATTGAGGCTATTGCCAACAGCGTAGGATTCCGTTCCAGGAGTTCCTTCTTCACATCTTTCAAGCGCATCACAGGTCTCACGCCATCGGAATATCTCCGCCAATCGCGCGCACTCAATTTCGATTAAATGGGGTGTTTTGGTTTAAAATTCCGAATTTAGAACGCCTAAAAGTATTAATATATCACTATTCTAAAACAAAAAGTTTAATTTTGCAACCCAATTAATAAAATGATATATGCAAAGACTTTTTTGTTTTCTGGTGATAGCCTTGCTGGGAGGAACGACGGCATTTGCAAACCGAATTTCGTCAGGACAAGCCCAGCAACTGGCTATCAAATTCTTTTCTCAACGCACTGCCAACTCACACCGCGCCCAAACAGCACAAGCCACCATCACGTCTTCCGAATTGTATGAGGACTGTTATATCATAAACCGCGGTCAAAACGAAGGTTTTGTGATTGTTGCAGCCGATGATCGCGCTTATACCATTCTGGGGTATAGCGATACCGGCTCCATCAATCTTGCCACAGCCCCCGCTGCACTGACAGAATGGATACAGTCGTACACTGAAGAGATTAACAGCATAAGGAATCAGGCTAAGGCAGGCTCCCCTTCTCTGCCTGAGAAAAAATATCAGGCCGTCTCTCCCCTACTTGGCGAGACCGCATGGAACCAAGGCTATCCGTATAATCAGATGACCCCCTACTATGTTGGCACCAACCATGCCGCCACCGGTTGTGCCGCCACAGCCATGGCACAGATTCTGTTCTATCATCGCTATCCTGCACAAGGTCGTGGTCAGAATAGTTTCCATACCACACAATATAACATGAGCCTATCGGTTGATTTCAGCCAGAGCACTTATCAATGGAACCTCATGAAACCCGTTTATGGAGAATGGGATTCGAACGAGAGTCGCGATGCTGTGGCACTACTGATGCGCGACTGCGGCTATGCCATCAACATGGATTACGGAGCAGTGAGTGGTGCTGCTCCCGATGCATGGCCCAAAGCCCTTATCGCATACTTTGACTACGACCGCAGTCTATGCAACCGCTATCGTGCCAACTATACGCACGAAGAGTGGAATAGCATTATCCGCAACGAGCTGGATGCCGGGCGTCCCGTCTTTGCCGGTGGCTTTGCCAACTCGGGCGGTCACGCCTTTGTCTTCGACGGCTATGACGAAGACGGACTCATCCACGTCAACTGGGGATGGGGCGGTGTGAGCAACGGCTACTTCCGCACCTCAGCCCTTACACCTGCTATCCAAGGCACTGGTGGAGCCGATGGCGGCTTCAATGCCCGTCAGTCTATCATCACTGGCATCCAACCCGCCCTCGAGGGAAGTGAACTGACGCCAGAGTTCTATAGCAGCGAAACGATCAAGGCCACACCCTCTACATCTGCCAAGTCAGACATTGTCAACCTGAAATTGACAGGAAAGGTTACCAATGGTGGCTACTGTGATGCTACCATTGATTTTGGCTTTGGCGTCTACAATGATAGCAATGAGCTAGTACTCATTATTCCTGCCAACGAAAACAACAAAAGCGTCGAGATGGGCAAGTTCTGCATTGGTATCAATGCACCGCAAGCCGACCTCTCGTCTCTGACGTCTGGCAACTATCTGATACGCCCCATCGTGGTGGAACATCATGGCAGCCAATGGACACCAGTACATCATGGCAACAACGCACGTCCCAACTATCTTAAACTTCAGATTGACGAGGACGGTCAACTCACCTTCGACCAACCACAAAAACCAGTACTTTCCGCAAGTGACATCAAGGTCGATACTCGTATCTACTCAGGCGTAAAATGCAGCGTAAGTGCCATTCTAAGAAACCATGGCGATATGGACTATAGCAGCGACATCCGTGCTGCTCTCTATCGACCTGGCGACGGTATGAAGATGGCCGAAAGTGATAACTATCTGGAAGACGTTCTGGCCCAAGGCGAGGAGCAAGCCACAATTGTCAGTGCATACAACGTCACTCCTGGAACATACCTTCTCAACCTGATTGACGAGAACTCACAGCCTCTGGGTGAAGCCATTGAGGTGGAGGTGCTTGAAGCCCCTGCTGGCGAAGGAACAGTCGAAGCCATCGGTGGTCTGAACATCAACGAAGACACCATGCCTTGTCGCGACAATCTGAGTTTCACAGCGCATCTGCATGCCACCAGCGGCGTGTTTGCCAGCAACGTCACCATATATATATACGATGAATATGAGACGGTCACCTCTCCCTTGGGAAGTCTCGAGCCTCAGTTCGTCTTCATCGAGCCTGACGGAACCATCGACGTCACATTCTCTGGCAAGATGGAGAATGGCGTACCAGGAACCGTCTATAAGGCCACGCTGATAAACCTCGACGAAAACACCTATATCAAGCCTCGCGCCAAAGCCAGTTGTCTCTTCACCATTATGGATCAGACCTCTGGCATCAGCACCATAGAGTCAACGGCAAACTCAGCCACTCAGGTCATCTACGACCTACAAGGACGACGCGTAGAGCGACCTCAATCAGGTGTTTATGTAAAGAACGGTCGAAAGATTGTTATCAAATAGCCAATACGTATCACATCAATAATCAATCAAAAGCAAATGAGAAAACTTGCAATGACACTCGCAGCCATGCTGATGACCATGTCACTGATGGCTCAAGGAACTTATGATGCAGCACCGACCGCTCATAAGCCAGTAGTGCAGAAATCACAAAAGGCGCGTCTGATGTCTGTCAAGGAAAGACAGAAGACCAGCATGCACAGGACACCAAGTTTGTCGCAGTTCCAGGGACTAACTATCTACGCCACCCTGAAGAACAGTGATAATTGGAGTGGTGCCAGCATCGCATCAGTGCCCTATGGTATCTACACCTACACGATTGGTGAGGATCTGGACTTCCAAGCCGTATCCACCGATTTAAACTTCAACTACATGGCATCGGCCATGGGTCGCAAAGAGATGATCGGTGTTCGCCCCATGGAACTCTTCGGCACCCTGACAGGCGTGGAGTACGATGGACTGGATTCCTTACACTTCAAGCAGCAGTGGGCCGAGGTCATCTCAAGCGAGGAGGCCAACTTCAGTTATATCCCTTGCGTCATGGCCTACGATATTACAAGCGACATCATCTATTCTGCCCAGTATAATGCCGACCTCACAGGACTTAATTGGTCTAAGTGGAACCCTGTGACACGTCGTTTCGACATTATCCATAAATGGAACAACGACTTCCAGCCACTGACGCTGGCCTGTCTGCCCAATGGTCAGTTCTATTGCGTAGGCGCTGATGGCTTCTACTATGAGATCGACAAGCAGACGGGTGATGCATCCATGCTGGGTCAGTTGGGCATTGAACCCACACTCTATGTGCAGTCAATGAACTACGACCCTCAGTCTGGCTACTTCGTATGGATGGCTGTCAGTCAGAGCGGTTCTGGCATCTACGCCCTGAATCCTGCCGATGGCGAGACGACCCTGATTCGCCGCCTGTCAAAGAACGAACAGGCTTCCACCCTCTTCTTCAAGGGTAACAAGGCTCCTGCCAAAGCACCTGCTGCTCCTGTCAACCTAAAGATGAACTACAGCGGCAACGGCACTACCACAGGCAACCTGACATTCGCCATCCCCACCACCACCTACGACGGCTCTTCACTGAGTGGCAACGTCAAGATGTCCGTATGGCTTGACGGTCAGAACCTGGCCAATGCTAAAGAAGTTGCAACAGGCTCTCAGCAGACCTTTGCCTTTGATCTTTCGAACGACAACCACTACGCCTATGTAGTACTGCAAAACGAGAATGGTTTCTCGCCATGCGCCTATACCTACGAATATGCCGGTTATGATGTACCTTTGGCAGTAAAGAACGTTGTTCTCAGCGTAAACGATGGTATCTCAACCCTCTCGTGGAACGCGCCCGAAGGCGGTATCAACGGTGGCTATATCAATCAGGACGCAGTGACCTACGATGTAGTTCGTCAACCTGGCAATGTAACTGTGGCACAAGGCATTTCAGCCACCACGTTCACAGAAACACTGCCAACAAAGATGGAGCGCTACTACTACGAGGTATATCCTTACAACGGACAGGACAAGAAGGGCGCAGCCACCGAGTCAAACCGTGTATTGGCCGGCTCTTCGTTCGAGCCTCCTTATGTGGAGAACTTTGCCGACGAGTCGACGCTCAGTCTCTGGACCATCATCAACGTCAACAACGATTCCAGCGCCTGGGGTAATGCCTACACCTGGCAGTACCAGTCGTGGGGCCCCGACATGAACCTGAGCACAGGTCCTTATGCCATTGGAGAGGGCTTCGACAGCGTGGACGACTATCTGGTATCACCAGGTATTGCTCTGAAGAAAGACATCACCTATGCACTCACCGTCAGCATGCGCAACACCTTTGCCGGCATGAAAGAACGTGTGAGTCTGCTGGTGGGTACCGATCCTAACGATCCCTCTACCTTCCGCGTGCTCGACAGCAACGAGGCTTACGATGTGATGAGCGACGGACAAGGCAACAACGGCCGTCCTTGGGAGGCCGACTTCCAAGTAAGCGAGACAGGAACTTACTACATGGCTGTTCGCGGCTATACCACCCGCGAGGACAATGCCTCTGGTCTCTTTGTCTATGGACTGCGTGTCGACGAGTTGGGCGTGAGCAGTGCACCTGCCGAGGTGACCGAGTTGACCATCACCCCTGAGGCCGAAGGTGAGATGCAAGCCGATGTGAGCTTTGTCGTGCCCACCAAGAGCATGGGCGGCGACGACCTGGGCGAAGGCCTCATTGCCAATATCTATCGCGACCAGAACCTGAGTGAGGCAGTGGCCAACCTCAACGTAACAGCTGGCGAGAAAGCCCTGTGGACCGATAACACTGTGAAGGGTGTGGGTGTTCATAGCTATACCGTGAGTGTGACCAACAACTTTGGCGAGGGTAAGAAGGTCAGTGCCGATGCCTTTGTGGGTGTCTATACCGCTCCCTATGCCAACACCTTCGATAATGAAAGTGACGACATGTTCTTCATCACCGTCAACGACTCTGTCTCTGGCGGCAACACCTGCAAATGGGAATGGAGCAACTACAACAAGAACCTGGCGCTGAGTTATTATGTTCAGAAAAACTTCGAGCCCATCTGGCTGTTCTTCCCTGCCGTGAAGATGGAAGAGGAACAGGTCTATGAGGTGAACTACGACTGGGTGTTCTCTTCTTACAACAAGAGCTCTGTGGGCTATATGAGCATTGGCACCGCTGCCGACAGCACTGCACAGACCGTAGGCGAGGCACTGCCCTTCACCAACGACCTGGGCTATGGAGTGGCTTGTCCTGTGACCCAGGAGGTTGTGGCCACCAAGACAGGCAAATACTATCCTTCTGTCTATATCCACGGTGATCGCGGCACCAGCGGTGACTATATCATGCCCACCATCGACAATATCAATATCAAGCATGTGGCTTCTGCCAAGGCTCCTTATAATGTTGAGAACCTCGAGGCTCAGCACGACATGACTGGTGCTCTGAGCGTCGCTATCAGCTGCCAGGCTCCTGCCATCGACTTTGCCAAGCGTTCACTCAGCAGCAACATGAGTGTCAGCATCTATCGCACTGGTCAGACTATTCCTTTGAAGACCTTCGAGAACGTAGAGCCAGGCCAGGAACTGCAGTGGACCGACAGCCAGCCTCTTACAGGCATGAACAGCTATACTGTTGTAGCATCAAACGACTTCGGTCGCGGTAAGGCCGCCACAACAGAAACCTATGCCGGCGTCGACCTGCCCGAAGCTGTTGGCGATTTCGCCATCCGCGGTTCTGAGGACAACCAGCAGGCAGTACTGTCTTGGACAGCACCTTCTGAGGTAGGTCAGAATGGTGGTGTGGTGGATGGCTCACTCAGCTATGTTGTCTGTGAGTACTTCCCCAACGAGACCGATGCAAGCAAGCAGGTTGTAACTATTGCTACCACGCAGAACACTACATATACCGTGGCTCGCGAAGCTACCGACAACATGGAGCAACACATCTACGCCGTGATCACACAGACCTCAACGGGTATTGGTAAAGCTGTGCTCGACTATACCATCCTGGGTAAGTTGAAGACCATGCCCTTTGCCGAGCCTTTTGCCAACGGTGGTCTCAACACCGATGGTTGGGTGAGCGATGGCGACGTAGCCCAGTATGGTGCCACTTGGCAATTGGTTCAGGACAATGACGAGATGGTGTCACAGGATGGCGACAACGGCTATGCCCTCTGCTATAATGGTAACTACTATGAGCAGTATCACTATGGCGACCTTGTATCACCAAAGATTGGCATCGATGCCAACAAGGATTATAAGCTCACCTTCTATGCCTATCATGGTGTAACATCAGCGATGACCATCATGCCTACGATGGTGGTATTCCAGAGTACTGACGACTATCCCTACATGCAGGTGGGCGATACCATCCGCGTGACGGAGGGCGAGAAGGGATGGACCCGTTATGAACTTACACTGCACAAGGTGGCCGATGCTCATTATCTGAAACTCTGCTTCCGCGGCTTACTGAGCAACATGAACGAACGCATTTGGCTTGACAACGTCAAGATCGAGCCTGTCAATGACACCACAGGCATCACTGACACACAGGTGAGCAATCAGGCTAACAGCATGCAGCTGTACGACCTACAGGGCCGCCCTGTCAATACAGGCAAGCGTCAGGCTGTTACCATCATACGTCAAGCCGACGGTCGTTTCCAGAAAGTTATAAAGAATTGATCCAACTACAAAACTTGCGAATGTCGTCAACAGGATAACGACGGCATATATATTCAACTACATATGTTTAAAGCCATCTCGTTTCGCACGGGATGGCTTTATTCTTGGCATGAAATAAGACAGAATATACAACAACGAAAAAAGAGATGCTCTTGCGAACATCTCTCTTTTGGTTGGGGTACCCGGACTCGAACCAGGAAAGGCAGGACCAGAATCTGCAGTGTTACCATTACACCATACCCCAAACTTATTATCACTCAGCGCTCTTGCTGAATTGCGGGTGCAAAGGTACTACTTTTTCTTGAATCACCAAAACTTTTCCGGAGTTTTTTATAAAAATTCTCAAAAAAAACACTTTCTTGCGGCCTAATCGGATAAAAAGCACTATCTTTGCAAACAAATTACACATTATTAATATTAATGGAACAAACAGAATCATTAGTTCAAACAATTATTAAGGGAATACAAGAAAAGAAAGGTAGTCAGATTGTAGTAGCCGACCTGAGTGGCATCGACGGAACCATCTGCAAGAACTTCGTTGTATGTCAAGGCAATTCGCCAGCGCAGGTAGAAGCCATCACAGAAAGTGTGGCCGATTTGGCACGCATAGAACTGAAAGAAAAGCCTGCTCATGTAGTAGGACTAGATAATGCCCAGTGGGTGGCGATGGACTATACCGATGTGATGGTCCACGTTTTTCTGCCCGATGTACGCGAGTATTATGACCTTGAGCATCTGTGGGAAGATGCCCAGGTGACCTATATCCCCGACTTAGACTAGTTTTTTTTAGTAACAGACAGTTGAGACAACACTAACATATGGAACAGAATCAAAATAACCAGCAGCCCAAGATGCCCAAGTTCAACATGAACTGGGTATACCTCTTAGTGATTGGCGCCCTGGCATTCTTCTATCTGACCAACGGATCCAGCGAGATTCAGAAACAGAAAGAAGCATCCACAGGTCAAGCCTCATATAGCGAGTTCAAGAACTTTGTGAACAACGGCTATGCCAATCGCATCGTGGCCAACAAGAGTACCGAGACTCTGAAAATGTATGTGAAGCCCGACAGCATTCAGGCTGTATTCCATAAGACAACAGCACTGACTGGCGCAGAACCCTATTTGTCTGTAGAATATGGCAGTAACGCCAAGGTTGAGGAGTTTGTTGACTCTGCTCGCGCCCGTGGCTTCTTTAAAGGTAAGTTTGATTATGAGCACGAGAGCAGCAATGGTATTTTGAATTTCATCATTTCCAGTCTGCTGCCCATATTCTTCCTCGTATTCCTGTGGATGCTCTTCATGCGTCGCATGGGTGGCGGCGGCATGGGCAGCGGCGTCTTCAATGTTGGCAAGAGCAAGGCTAAAATGTATGAGAAGGGCGGCGAACTGGGCATCACATTCAAGGATGTGGCTGGTCAGGCTGGTGCCAAGCAAGAGATACAAGAGATTGTTGAGTTCCTGAAGAACCCACAGAAATACACTGACCTGGGTGGTAAGATTCCCAAGGGCGCCCTGCTGGTAGGCCCTCCTGGAACAGGTAAGACCCTTCTGGCCAAGGCTGTTGCCGGCGAGGCTGGTGTGCCCTTCTTCTCGATGAGTGGTTCCGACTTCGTTGAAATGTTCGTAGGTGTTGGTGCCAGTCGTGTGCGCGACCTGTTCCAGCAGGCCAAGGCAAAAAGTCCCTGCATCATCTTTATCGACGAGATCGACGCCGTGGGTCGTGCCCGTTCCAAGAATCCAGCCATGGGTGGCAACGATGAGCGCGAGAACACGCTGAACGCCCTGCTCACAGAGATGGACGGTTTTGGAACAAACAGCGGCGTTATTATCCTGGCCGCAACCAACCGCGTGGATATGCTCGACTCGGCCCTGTTGCGTGCAGGACGTTTCGATCGCCAGATACATGTTGACCTGCCCGACCTGAACGAACGCAAGGAAGTATTCATGGTGCACCTGAAGCCCCTGAAACTCGACGAGACCGTTGATGTTGACTTCCTGGCCCGCCAGACACCTGGTTTCTCAGGTGCCGACATTGCCAATGTTTGCAATGAGGCAGCACTGATTGCTGCCCGCCACGATAGTCCGAAGGTAGGAAAACAAGACTTCCTGGATGCTGTAGACCGCATCATTGGTGGTTTAGAGAAGAAGACCAAGGTGATGACCGAGGCCGAGAAGCGCTCGATAGCTATTCACGAGGCCGGCCACGCCACCATCTCATGGTTCACGGAGTTTGCCAATCCATTGGTGAAGGTGAGCATCGTGCCACGCGGACAGGCTCTTGGCGCTGCCTGGTACCTGCCAGAGGAGCGCGTGCTGCAGACCAAAGAGGCCATGCTCGACGAGATGTGCTCGCTGTTGGGTGGACGTGCCGCCGAGGAACTCTTCGTAGGCCATATCTCTACAGGCGCCATGAACGACCTGGAGCGTACCACGAAGCAGGCTTACGGCATGGTAGCCTATGCCGGCATGAGCGAGAAGCTACCCAACCTCTGTTACTATAACAATGCTGAGTTCCAGTTCCAGCGTCCTTACTCTGAGACCACCGCCAAGATCATGGACGACGAGGTTCTGAAGATGGTTAACGAGCAATATGACCGTGCCAAGCAGATTCTGACAGAACATGCAGAGGGTCATGCCCAGTTGGCACAGCTTCTGGTGGAACGTGAGGTTATCTTTGCAGAGGATGTAGAGAAGATCTTTGGAAAACGTCCCTGGACCAGTCGTGCCGACGAACTCCTGGAAGCCCAGATGCGTGCTGAAGCAGAGAAGATGGCCGAGGAACGTACCAAGCAGTTGGAGGCGAAGAACAACAGTCTTCCTGAGAACGCTGGAGACGAAGAACCTTCGGAGACACCAGAAGACAACAAATAAAATCAAACTACTATGAAGAACTTTATTGTAAGAGCCATTACAGGCGTCTTTTTCGTCGCCGCCATCGTGGTCAGTTTCCTGAACCCGCTGGCAATGGTCTTTTTGTTTGCCCTTATCACAGGAATGACCATTTGGGAGTTCTGCGGCCTGGTGAACGAACGACCATACGTACAGGTAAACCAGTTCATTTCTACGGTGGCTGGCGTATACTTGTTTCTGGCCATGGCAGGACATTGTAGCGGCTTTGTGAACACAGACACGGTGTTCATCCCCTATCTCATCACGATTATCTATCTACTCATTGCCGAGCTCTACCTGAAGGCCAAGGACCCCATCAACAACTGGGCATACACCATGTTGCCCCAGCTCTATATCGCCCTACCCTTCTCCATGCTCAACGTGCTGGCATTCCCACAGGCAGGCAGTTATTCGTATGTACTCCCCCTGAGCGTATTCGTATTCCTTTGGATGAACGACACAGGCGCTTACCTCTGCGGCTCACTACTGGGACGTCATAAGCTGTTCCCTCGTGTGTCGCCAGGCAAGTCATGGGAAGGCAGTATCGGTGGCGGACTCCTCGTGATTGGCATTGCCATCTTAGTGTGGCATCTATTGAACACCTACGTACCCGAGCAAGCCAACCTCACCATGTGGCAATGGGCAGGCCTGGGTCTCACCGTGGTGGTATTCGGCACCTGGGGCGATTTGGTAGAAAGTCTTTTCAAACGCACACTCGGCATCAAGGATAGTGGCAACATTCTGCCAGGCCATGGCGGCATGCTCGATCGCTTCGACTCGTCATTGTTGGCCATTCCCGCAGCTGTTGTCTATCTTTTTACCATTTCTTTACTGTAAAGACCAAATTTTTTTATCATAACGTTTGGATAAATCGAAAAAAATGTGTTACTTTGCACAAAGTTATTATCAAACGTTAACTAAAAAAACAAGAAGTATGAAAAAGTTTCTTATGGCTATCGTAGCCGTGCTGTTCGCAGCACCTTCGTTCGCTCAGCTCAGCAGCGGCGGTTTTTCACTCAATGAAAGCACTGTTTACTACGGCATGCGCATGGGTCTCAATGTTTCTAACCTGACTGGTGATACTGATGGCTTCAGTGGTTCAAAAGCAGGTCTGAACTTGGCTGGCGTTGTTGGTATCCGTGTGTCTGACTCTACTCCTATCTTCTTGGAGAGTGGTCTGTACTTCACACAGCGTGGTGCTAAGAAGAATAAAAATACATATGCCAACCTGAACTACCTCGAGATTCCCGTTCTGTTGAAGTATGGCATCCAGGCTACTGACGAGATTGCCGTTCTGCCTTTCATCGGTCCTACCTTCTCTTATGGTATTGGCGGTAAGGAGAAATTAGGTGATGGTGCAAGCAAAGATGACTCTTTCAGCAACGACATTGCAGACTTCAAGCGCCTTGACGCAGGCATTAAGATTGGTTGCGGTGCTGAATACAACAAGCTGTACCTGGAAATGGGCTATCAGTTTGGCATCACAAACATTGCCGACTGGAAGATTGGCGCTGACGATGCATCTGTTCACAATGGTGCTTTCTTCGTAAACCTTGGTGTGAACTTCTAATCACAAAGAATCATACAAACTTTATCTTGAAAGGCTCGGGCATCCGAGCCTTTTTGTATGCCCTGATTCATGATGGCAAAGCAAAGACGATGGCCATTGGATGCAGAGCAATAACCTGCCAGCGAGATGACACCCGTCAGGGTGCCCGTCTTAGCCTGTACATTACCTTCGGCCGATGTTCCCCTCATGCGCTTCTTCAGCGTACCATCCTCGCCAGCAATAGGCAAAGAATAAAGCAGATGACTATAAACAGACTGGTGGCGGAAGGCATAGCGCAAGATCTTAGTTTCGAGCTCAGCCGACAGATAGTTATAGAGCGACAGGCCACTGCCATCGGCAATTCTGTAGGCCGACGAATTAACACCTGCTCGCTCCAACAGCGCACGCTCGGCACGTGCAGCATCCTGCGCACGACCAGGCAGGCGATTTCTGGCAGCCGTCTGATAGAACACCGATTCGGCATACAGATTATCACTATCCTTCATCATGCGCTGCAGTATCTGATCGATACTACGTTTGCGCTCACTTACCAACTTTGCGTCTGAGGGCAGTTTCCCACGCGAGAGAGAAACATCCTCAAAAGCAATATCGGCCTCCATCAGTTCTACGATCAGTCGGTTTACAAAGTCGTCCTTGCGGTTCACCAGCAAAGGCGACAGCGTGGGGTTATCATCGTCCCAGCACCAGCCTTCACCCCATTTCAACGTATCCTTCATCGTCACGTCAGCAATGATACAACCGCATATCGTGTCAATCTGCAAATCCTTCAAGGCACGGGCAAAGCGCCACATATCATCACCATCGAATGCAGGATCCATTCCACCCACGCAGTAGAGGTCGCCTTTCAAGGTACGCCCTACAATCTCGCCTGTATAATATAAAGAGGTACGAAACTGATAGTTGCCTCCCAGGCAATCCAAAGCCGTGATGGCAGTGAGTAGTTTCATGGTAGATGCCGGTCGAAGCAACTGGCGCTGGTTATATGAAAAAAGCGGGCAGTCGTCGGTCAGGTCCCACACCATCAGTCCCAGCTGGGTATAGTCAAGCATCGGATCATTCATCAAAGAGTCGAGTCGCACCTGCATCTTCTGGGGCCAAGGCAAACTCTGTTCTATAGAGTCCGTCCCTACCGACAACGTATCAATTTGTGCCGAGACTACCATCGATATTGACAGTAGTACGCCTAAAATCAGTCTTTTTATCATAATGGGTACAAAGTTACAAATAAGTGAGCGAAATACAAAACAAAAAAGGAAAACCATTCGGTTATTCGGCAAAAATGTAGTAATTTTGCAGACAAATTATATATAATGAAAACTTTAAGATACGTCTGCGCAATAGCAATTATAGTCGTCACCACCCTTTCCATACTCACATCTTGCAGTGGAAAGGATGACAAAAACCAGAATAAAATTCCCCCTAAAAAGGTGTGTACCCATGGCGACAGCCTAGCCCTTGCCGCCAGGTTCTCGGGCGATTTCGAGCACTTCCTTGCCGTGACCGACAGTCTGGCCGAGGCAGGCGAGCTCTCGCCGATACGCGCCGACGGCTATCGTGGCGTGGCCTATTTCCAGATGGGACAAATGGATAAGTGCATCGAAACCTTCCGTCGCGTCGTCGAAACAGAGAATCCCCCTGCCGAGGATTTCTGGGAATATGTTCATGCAGGCACCAACCTCGTGATCATGCTGACCACCGATCGCGACTATGACAACGCCATGCGTACGGCCCTCCTACTGATTGAGAAGCTTGAGAATGTGGACAGCCCTGACTGTGCTGGCGAGCTGCAGACGCTCTATCTCTGTCTGGGCGACACACAGATGATGCTGGAGCGCCATAAAGATGCCGCCCAGAGCTATAACGAGGTCTATAAGTGGGTGCTGCAAACGCCCAACGACTCGACAAACCGTCCGTTGGCTGCCAGCATTGAGACCTTAGAGAATATCGCCGTCAGCCACCTGAACCATCACATGGACGAGGCTGGCGTATGGGTGGATCGCATGGACTCGCTGGTAACACTCTATGAGCAGCAGCCCAAGGTGATTGAGAAGGAGGTAAAGGCACTGCGCGCCTTGGTAACCCTCCACCGTGCACAGGTGCTTCAGATGCGTGGTCAGGAGGCCGAGGCCGCCCGCTATTATGCCGAGTATACCAAGAGCGACTACGCCCAGCGACTGGATGGACGCATCGATGGCTGCGAATATCTGATGTCGGCCCGTCGCTATGCCGAGGCTGCCGATATCTATACGAACCTTGATCAGTTTATCAGGGAGTGGGGCTATGACTACGACCTGGAGACCATCGGTCATAACCTGCTGCCAAAGTTCCGAGCCAACTATCTGTCTGGCCGCAAGGACTCTGCTTTGCGCGTGGCCATGCAGATAGCCGAGGTCTATGATTCCGCCCTGGTGCGACAGAAGCGCAACGAGAGTGCTGAGCTGGCCACCATCTACGACACGCAAGGCAAGGAGCGCAAGATTCTGGAGCAGCGTGCCGAAAACCGTCTGATGACGGCCATCAGCATTGCCGTTACCTGCCTGGCGCTGCTCATTCTGGCTTTCGCCGTCTATATCTTCTATCAGTGGCGCAACTCGAAAAAGAAAAATCGTGTGCTCGTGGATCAGATTAACGAAACACTGGAGTATAAAAAGAAGTATAGGGAGCTAAAGCAAAAAACTCAGACCTCCCCCCTGCCCCTCCCTGAGATGGAGGGGAGTGTAAACTCGCAAGACGAGATAACCAATGATAAACATGTGGAGGAAGTAACGACATCCCTCCCTCTCAGGGAGGGGCAAAGGGGTGTGTCTTCTGTCATCATCTCTGATATGACCGAGCTCACCGACGAACAGTTGTTCCTCTGCCTGCGCGACCTCATTGAGAACGAGCAGCTGTTCCTGAAGTCTGATTTCGGACGCCAGACACTCATCGAGCATACAGGTCTTTCAAAGGAACGCATCGGTGCCGCCTTCGCTCAGGGAAGCAATAGTGTATCACTGCCAGCCTATGTTCGTGAGTTGCGTCTCGACTATGCCGCCCGACTGATGAACGACCAGCCCGACATTGCCGTTGAGTTGGTGAGTCAGGCCAGCGGTTTTGCCAATGCCGACACCTTCACACGCAATTTCCGTGCGAAATTCGGCATGACGCCAACCACCTATAAACAAACACTAAACTGCGATAAATAGCCGACGATTCGTCGCCATCGTCCGACGAACCGTCTTTTTATCCGACCATTTGTCTGAAACCACCCGACCATTTGTCTGTGCTCTTGCGAGTACAGACTTTTTGTTATATCTTTGCAATCGAAAACAACCGACATATCTAATTACCTAAATCCTAATAACGACTAATACCTTTTGAAAGACTCCGATCGCAGTGCATAGTAAAAAAATTCTGCGGCCCTTGGTTCCGAACCAGCATCTATCAAAAGAAAAGATAGTTGCATGGTTTGGGATCATCGGTAAAAAAAAGAAAACACAATTAAGAATTATAACACGATATATATACCATATGGAAACGACAGTAATGATGATTCTAATGGCTTCAGCCTTGTTGGTGCTGGCCATTGTTGTAGGACTGTTGGTCATTCACCTACTTCATAAGAGCGATGAGTTGAAAGAGAAAAACGACGTCATCGTGCGTGAGGTACGCCGCAACCAACAGCTTATTGATCGTGCCGTGCAACTGGGTGTGAAGCGTGGAGCGATGCTTTCATAACAAATATCAACAGATGAGGTGATGTACCTAAAAAATATCGTTTATAAATCATCTATTCCGATTATTCTTAGTACCTTTGCACCGTCAAAACAACATTGCAATGGTCTATAAATACGACTTCTTGATTATAGGAGCTGGCGTGGCAGGTATGAGCTACGCCCTGAAAGTGGCACGCGCAAACAAAGGTAAGGTGTGCCTCATCTGTAAGACCTCACTTGACGAGGCCAACACATCGTTTGCACAAGGCGGTGTGGCATCGGTGACCAACTTGGCCGTCGACGATTTCGACAAACATATTGAAGATACCATGATTGCCGGCGATTATATCAGCGACCGCGCTGCTGTGGAACAGGTGGTTAGAAACGCACCTGAGCAGATTAAGGAACTGGTACAGTGGGGTGTCAACTTCGACAAGAAGGAGGATGGCACCTTCGACCTGCATCGCGAGGGCGGACACTCTGAGTTCCGCATCCTGCACCATGCCGACGATACAGGTGCCGAGATTCAGCGCGGCCTGATGGAGGCTGTGCGCAACAACCCCAACATCGACATTAAGGAGAACCACTTTGCCGTGGAGATTATCACCCAGCACCATCTGGGAGCAAAGGTGACACGCCGCACACCTTATATTAATTGCTATGGCGCCTACGTGCTGAACCCTGAGACCGAGAAGGTGGACACCTATCTGTCGAAGGTTACACTGATGTGCACAGGTGGCTGCGGTGCTGTTTATCAGACCACCACCAACCCTGTGATTGCCACTGGCGACGGCGAGGCCATGGTATATCGTGCCAAGGGAACCGTGGCCGACATGGAGTTTGTACAGTTCCACCCCACAGCCCTCTACTCGCCTGGCGAGACACATCCTGCCTTCCTGATTACGGAGGCCATGCGTGGCTATGGCGGCATTCTGCGCCTGCCCAATGGCGAGAGCTTCATGGAGAAATACGACGAGCGCCTGTCGCTGGCTCCACGCGACATCGTGGCGCGCGCCATCGACAAGGAGATGAAGATTCACGGTCTGGACCATGTCTGCCTGGACGTGACGCATAAGAACCCCGTTGAAACGCGCAAGCACTTCCCCAACATCTATCAGAAGTGCCTGTCTATGGGCATCGACATCACCACCGATTATATCCCCGTTCGCCCTGCAGCCCACTATATGTGTGGTGGCATCAAGGTTGACCTGAACGGTTGCTCAAGCATTGAGCGACTCTATGCCATTGGCGAATGCTCGTGCACTGGTCTGCATGGTGGCAACCGACTGGCATCCAACTCACTTATCGAGGCTGTGGTCTATGCCGATGCCGCTGCCAAGCACTCACTGGAGCATGTTGACCTGTACGACTTCAACGAGAAGGTGCCTGAATGGAACGACGAGGGCACGCTGACAAACGAGGAGAAGGTGCTCATCACCCAGAGTGTGAAGGAGGTGGGCGAGATTATGTCGAACTACGTGGGTATCGTCCGTTCCGACCTGCGTCTGCATCGTGCCTGGGTGCGTTTGGACACACTGTATGAGGAAACCGAGAATCTTTTCAAGCGCGTAAAAGCCACCAAGGACATCTGCGAGTTGCGCAACATGATTAACGTGGGCTACCTGATTACGCGCTTCGCCTTGGAGCGCAAGGAGAGTCGCGGACTGCACTATACCATCGACTATCCGGCTCATGCCTATGATAAGGAATAAGTAAATACCATCATAACACATTTATTTGAGGCTCGACGCGCTTTGCGTTGAGCTTTTTTTATCTAAAATTACGCACTTCCCGTGGTACCATGGGGTTGGTACTCTCAGTACCAACCCCTCTGGTATTTTCAGTACCAACCCCCTTGGTACTCTCAGTACCAAAGCTTGGTAGCGTCAGTACCAAGCCTTGGTAGCCACACTACCAAGCGTTGGTAGGCAGGCTACCAAGCCGTGGTAGCGTGGCTACCAAAGGGCGGTAGTATGAATACCAAGCAGCGGTATCGTGCATACCAAAGATTGGTAGTCACGATACCGCTGTATGGTATCTTAGAAAAATATGTTTTCGGAAGATCCGAACTGGATTATAACTTAGCCAGTTCGAGTACTTTATCGACAGCAGCACTGAGTCCGTCAACACTCTTACCGCCTGCCTGGGCGAAGTGAGGCTGACCGCCGCCACCACCCTGAATGAGCTTAGCAGCTTCGCGCACCATCTGACCAGCATTCAATTGGTGGTCGCTCACCATGTCGTCGCTCATCATGATAGAGAGCTGGGGCTTGTTGTCGGCGTGCGTACCCAATACACAAACGAAAGAACCGTCGACAGCAGCGCGAATCTTGAAGGCCAGGTCCTTGGCAGCAGCAGGCGCCATGGGCAGAACGGCTGTAATCACCTTCACGCCATTAACCTCGCGAGCCTTCTCGACCAACTGCTTGGCAGCGCGCTCTACGGCCTGTGCCTGGAAGCCCTCAATCTCCTTCTTCATAGAGTCGTGCTCCTCGATATACTTCTTGATGACACCCTGCAGGTCCTTGGCATTATTAAAGAATGCCTTCACGGCGCGCAGCATATCCTCGGTTTGATACAGCAGTTCCTCACACTCCTTACCAGTCTTGGCCTCGATACGGCGGATGCCGGCAGCCACACTGCTCTCAGAGATAATCTTGAAGAAACCGATGCGACCAGTGCTGCTGGCGTGAACACCACCACAGAACTCGCATGAGGGTCCGAAGCGAACCACACGCACCTTGTCGCCATATTTCTCGCCGAAGAGGGCGATGGCACCCAACTTCTTAGCCTCGTCGAAAGGCATATCGCGATGCTCGTCGATGTGGATATCCTGACGAATCATATCGTTGACCATGCGCTCCACCTCACGAATCTGCTCGTCGGTGACCTTCTCGAAGTGAGAGAAGTCGAAACGCAGGGTGTCAGGGCTAACGAAAGAACCCTTCTGCTCTACGTGGTCGCCCAGCACCTGCTTCAAGGCATAGTCGAGCAAGTGGGTAGCAGTATGGTTGGCAGCGCTGGCGTCGCGCTTATCAGTATCAACACAAGCCATGAACTGAGCAGCAGTATCCTTTGGCAACTGCTTCACGATGTGTACGCTCTGGCCGTTCTCGCGCTTGGTGTCGATGATTTCGATGGTCTCGTTCTCAGAAACCAGAACACCCTGGTCGCCCACCTGGCCACCCATCTCGCCATAGAACGGTGTGTTGTCAAGAACCAGCTCATAGAACTCGTTCTTTTTCTGAGTCACCTTACGATAGCGCAGGATGCGGCACTCATACTCAGTATAGTCGTAACCAACGAACTGCTGTTCGCCGGCTGCCAGCTCTACCCAGTCTGAGTTCTCGACAGCAGCGGCATTACGAGCACGGTCCTTCTGCTTCTGCATCTCGGCATTGAACTGCTCCTCGTTGACAGTAAAGCCATTTTCACGGCAAATCAACTCGGTCAGGTCGAGAGGGAAGCCATAGGTATCGAACAGGCGGAAGGCCTGAACGCCGTCAAGTTCTGTCTTGTTATTGGCCTTCAACTGCTCCATAGCATCGTTCAGCATGCCGATACCCTTCTCCAAAGTACGCAAGAAAGAGTCCTCCTCTTCCTTCATCACCTTGGCGATGAGTGTCTGCTGAGCCTTCAACTCTGGGAAGGCGTCGCCCATCTCCTCAACGAGTGTGGGCAGGAGCTTATAGAGGAATGCCTCCTTCTGACCAAGGAAGGTGTAGGCATAACGAACGGCACGACGCAGGATACGACGAATCACGTAGCCAGCCTTGGCATTAGAGGGCAGCTGACCATCGGCAATTGAGAAGGCAACGGCACGCAGGTGGTCGGCGCAAACACGCATGGCCACGTTGATATCGTCCTGTTCCTTGGTGATGGGCTTCTCTGTCTCCTCCTCGAAGGTGAAGTACTTCAGACCAGTGATCTGCTGCTCGGCCTTAATGATGGGCTGGAACACATCCGTGTCGTAGTTAGAGTGCTTGCCCTGCATCATGCGAACCAAGCGCTCGAAGCCCATACCTGTATCAATCACATTCATTGACAGGGGCTCGAGTGAACCATCAGCCTTGCGGTTGAACTGCATGAACACGATGTTCCAAATCTCGATAACCTGAGGATCGTCCTGGTTCACCAGCTCACGACCGCTCTTGCCGCTGGCCTTGCGCTGCTCTGGGGTACGAGAGTCAACGTGAATCTCTGAGCAAGGACCACAAGGACCTGTATCGCCCATCTCCCAGAAATTATCGTGCTTGTTGCCGTTGATGATATGGTCGGCAGGCACGTGCTTGGCCCAATACTTAGCAGCCTCGTCATCACGAGGGATATTTTCTTCAGGTGAGCCTTCAAATACGGTTACGTAAAGATCCTCTGGATTCAGTTTCAGCACATTAACCAGGTATTCCCATGCCATGTCGATGGCACCCTCTTTGAAGTAGTCGCCAAAGCTCCAGTTACCAAGCATCTCGAACATGGTGTGGTGATAGGTGTCGTGA
This sequence comes from Prevotella sp. E15-22, assembly GCF_023204875.1. NCBI lineage: Bacteria > Pseudomonadati > Bacteroidota > Bacteroidia > Bacteroidales > Prevotellaceae > Prevotella > Prevotella sp. E15-22. Next base: position 703,912 of record NZ_CP096247.1, on the reverse strand, counting down.
CCTACCTCCTCCAAGTCATTGTGCTTACCAGAAACGCGCAGACACTTCTGTGTATCGGCACGGCGACGGGGCTCTGGGTCGCGTGTACCCAGGATAATATCTTTCCACTGGTTCATACCCGCGTTGGTGAACATCAGCGTGGGGTCATCCTTGATTACCATCGGTGCAGAAGGCACGATGGCATGCTGTTTCGACTCAAAAAACGTCTTGAACGAGTCGCGAATCTCTTTAGCGGTCATCATTGTTTCTTTACTTTTTTACAATTTGGGTGCAAAATTACAAAAAAATGGTGAATAAACGATGACGAATTAAGAATAATTTCGTATCTTTGCACACAAATCACAAGGATTTATGGCACTGAACCTGAATAAGAATTTGAAACTCTATTACTCCATCAAGGAGGTGGCCGAGATGTTCGACCTCAACGAGAGCACGCTTCGTTTTTGGGAAACGGAGTTTCCTTATCTGAAGCCGAAGACTTCAGGTCCCAACAAGGTGCGCCAATATACCCAGAAGGACATAGAGCAAATCAAGCTGATTCACAACCTTGTGAAAGTGCGTGGTTTCAAGTTGGCCGCAGCCAAGAAGATTATTACTGCCAACCGCGACGGTGCCGACAAGAAGGCCGATGTGCTAAGCCGTCTGATGGCTGTACGCGACGATCTGCAAGCCCTTAAGAAACAGTTAGATGGACTGCAATAATCCATCAAGAGTCATAAAAAAAAAGGTCCCTAAGTTCATTCGAAACTTAGGGACCTTCACTTTTACTATTTAATCTTCATAGAGCTCACGCGCAATGGCAATGGGCAATCTCTTTCTCTTAAACTCTGAGTTGCGATGACGGTTCAGCACACGCTCCACCGTGTCGGCGCCATAGACCTTGTTAAGGCGCTCCACCTCGGCAGTCTGAGCCTCGGGCTCATCCTTCTTACTGATATAGCTTTTCAGGATGTCGTCCACCTCCTCATAGGTATGACCAGGAGCAATCTGAGCCATGTCGCCACCAGCCGACACGCCATTACCATCGGTTGGCATGATGTCGTAGGCCGACTTCAAAGCCTGATAGCGTGCATCGTTTGTATCTGTGAACACCTCAGTGAACAGATACTTACACAAAGCATACACCTCGTGCTTCCACAGACCGCCAATAGGATTATAATCGGCCACATCACCATGGATGGTCCAGAAACCCAGATAGTGCTCTGTGAGGTTGTCGGTATCCATCACCATGCCGCCAGTCACTGAAGCGATATTATACAGATAGATCATGCGCAGACGAGCCTTGATGTTACCCTGAGAGAGAGCCGTCGACGCATAATGTTGCTCACAGGTAGCCTTCATCAGCAGATACTGTGCCTGCAGATTTTCTACCCAATACTCTGTACAGAAAGCCTTCATAGCCTTGCTGGCCGAGTCGTTCTCCTCGACAGAATTCGTGGTGCAAGGCATGCTCACGCCAATGAACTTCAAGTCAGGATTACGCTTAACCACCTCATGACAAACGGCTGCTGTTACAGTTGAATCAATACCTCCTGAAAGACCTAACACCATAGTCTTTAGACGATGATCGGCGAGATACTTTGATGTCTCAGCAACCATCGTTTCAAAAACTTTTTTGTAGTCCATAGTGATTGTGTGTTAAAAAAATTGTTAATTAATTTATCACATGATTTGTGAAATCTCCTTTAAATCATCGACCTCCTTGAGACTATCAATGATCTCGCGAACATCATCACGATCGTGCACTCGCAGATCTATGGTGCCATCAAAGATGCCATCCTCCGTAGTGAACGTCAGCTTGCGAATATCGACACTTAACTGGTTTGAGATGACACGTGTCACCTCGTTGACCAGTCCGCGACGGTCAATGCCTGCCAAACGTATCGTAGCATCGAAGAACAGTTTCTTGTGCATATCCCATTTCACATCGAGGATACGGTTGCCATAACTTGCCTTCAACTTATTAGCAACCAGGCACGTACGCTTATGAAGTTCAATGCAGTTGTTATTATCTATATAGCCCAGCGTATCGTCGCCAGGAATAGGATGACAGCAGTCGGCAAAGATATACTGACGGATGTTATCCTCATTGATATAGATTGGTTTCTTGCGGTTAAAGTCCTTTGAAACGACGAACAGTTCAGGTTTCGCCACCTCTTCCTCAGGCTTCTTTGCCTTGACAAAAGGTACGAATTTACGCCATCCACCACCATTCTCAGGTTTCTTGGCGTGTCTTCCCTTCAGTTCGTCGACATCCTTTTCTCCCAAGAGAATGACATTGTCGCCAATGGCCTGGAACAGCAGCTCACGGCGCGACACATCATGAAACTTACAAAGACGGTCAATGACTGACAACGTGGGTTCAAAGCCGTTCTTCTTGAGCCAGGCATGTAGTCTATCCTCGCCCTTCTTCTGGATTTCACGACTAGAACGGCGCAAGATAGCCTGAATCTTAGCCTTGGCCTTAGCCGTCGATACGAAATTGATCCACGATGGTTGCACATGATGCGATTTGGAGGTGAGGATCTCCACCTGGTCGCCACTCTTCAATCGATGACTCATGGGCACCAGCTTATGGTTCACCTTAGCACCAATACAATGCGAGCCCAGGAAGGTGTGAATAGAGAAGGCAAAATCGAGTACTGTACAATCGGCAGGCATCGTCTTGATCTCGCCCTTAGGCGTAAAGACAAAGATTTCGCTGGCAAAGAGGTTCAGCTTAATAGCATCGAGAAAGTCCATGGCATCAGGCTGAGGATCATCAAGAATCTCCTTGATGGTGCGCAGCCATTCGTTCAACTCATTCTCATCCTCAGTAATCTCGCCCTCAGCGCCATCCTTGTATTTCCAGTGGGCTGCCAATCCCTGCTCGGCAATCTCGTTCATACGATCCGAGCGAATCTGCACCTCAATCCAATGACCCTGTTTCGACATCAGTGTCACATGAAGTGCCTGATAGCCATTGGCCTTAGGATGACTGAGCCAGTCGCGTGTTCGATCAGGATGACTCTTATAGATTTTCGTCAGTGCCACATAGATGTTAAAGCATTCGTTGATTTCCTCCTCACGCACCTTAGGCGTAAAGATGATACGCACAGCCAGGATATCATAGATCTCATCAAACGTCACATGCTTCTTCTGCATCTTATTCCAAATAGAATAAGGCGTTTTCACGCGTTCGCGAATCTCGTATTCAATACCCATCTTATGCAGCACATCCTTGATAGGTGCGATAAACTGGTCGAACGACTCATGTCTGGAGACACGCGTCTCTTCCAGTTTCTTCTCTATAAAGGCATATTCCTCTGGATGTTCGAACTTAAAACTTAAGTTCTCGAGCTCCGACTTGATTTTATAAAGACCCAGTCGGTGGGCCACGGGTGCATACAGATAGAGTGTCTCGCCTGCTATCTTGTATTGCTTATTGGCAGGCTGTGAATCCAGCGTGCGCATGTTGTGCAGACGGTCGGCTATCTTAATCAAGATAACACGGATGTCCTCGCTCATGGTGAGCAGCAACTTCTTGAAGTTCTCTGCCTGAGCAGAAGCCTGTTCACCAAAGATGCCACCACTGATCTTCGTCAGACCATCAACAATCTGCGCGATCTTCGGACCAAACATGTTCTCGATATCCTCAACAGTATAGTCCGTATCCTCCACCACATCATGGAGCAAGGCCGCACAGATACTCGTAGAACCCAGTCCTATCTCAGAGCAAACAATCTGAGCCACAGCAATGGGGTGCATGATATAAGGTTCACCAGACAGACGGCGCACACCCTTATGAGCCTGACGGGCAAAGTTGAATGCCTTTGTAATCAGGTCCACCTTTTTACGATGGCGTGAGTTCAGGTAGTCGTTTATCAGTCTTTCAAACGCATCATTAATCAACTTATCATCTACTGCGTCAAGTTTCATCTGCTCATCATCCATAGCCATTCCTCCTTATACCATATTATATATAACTAGCGTACTCTCAGTTTCTGTCCTGCACGAATATTGTTATTACGCAATCCATTCAGTTTCCTGATCTTCGAAGCTGTTGTCCTGTACTTCCTGGCCAGTCCGCCAATCGTGTCGCCACGTTTAATCGTATGCCACTGGGCACCCTTGTTCGAACGCCTGTCGGCCTTTGCTGGCTTCACCACTTCCTCTTCAACCTCTACGACAAGGCGTTTGTCTGTGGCGCTATTGACAGAGAAGATCGAGTCCTGCATGTCAATAAAGCGAGCCACATCGGCCACTGGCAAACGGATGGCAGAAGGCTTGGTGGCACCAGGCACAATGTCACGACGATATTGGGGATTCAGCGAGCGAAGCATCTGAAGGTCGAAACCACAGGCACTCACCAACTGACTGAAGTTCACATTCTGATTAACCACCACCGTATCTGTCTTCGTGGGCAACTGACTGTTCATGGGACAGATGTTATGCTCGCAATAATAGTTCATCACATAATTGGCAGCGATGAACGCAGGCACATAGCCGCGAGTCTCTCTGGGCAGATAGGGATAAATCTTCCAATAGTCTGTCTCGCCACCAGAACGACGAATGGCCTTGTTAATATTCTCAGGACCACAGTTATAGGCTGCGATAACCAGGTTCCAATCACCAAAGATGCGATAGAGGTCGCGCAGATAACGTGCTGCAGCATACGATGCCTTCACAGGGTCGCGACGTTCGTCAACCAGCGAGTTAACCTCCAGTCCGTAGGCCTTTCCTGTGGTTATCATAAACTGCCACAAACCCGTGGCACCCACACGCGACACAGCCGTGGGGTTCAGTGCCGACTCGATGACAGGCAGATACTTCAGTTCCAAAGGCATCTGATAAGCCTCCAAGGCCTCTTCGAAGATAGGCAGATAGAAGTTGGCTGCGCCCAGGAAGAAGCTTACTGACCTGCGCAGGCGGCCAGTATAGCGATCGATGCACGACTGCACCACATCATTATAAGGCATCTCCATGATGGTAGGCATGCGATGCAAGCGATCCATGAATACCTCTTTAGAGAATGCGGGATTCTCGTTCTTCATCTGACAGTCGTTATCTGGCGTCAGATATGTTTTCGACATATACTGATTCATCAGACTATCCAGGTTGTCTGTCATAGACTCAGGGAACTCAATCTCCTCAAGTCCCTGTTCGTCGACGACCTCAATTTCATCGTCATCCTCGTCTACAACGGTAATCTGGGCCTGCATAGCAGAAGGCCAGCACAGCAAGGCGCCCAAGAGCACAAGACTCTTAGTTGCCTGTTTTGCTATGGTCTCTATTTTCATTCTCATTTCCCTTATTTAGAAGTTTATGCTGCAATTCACGCCCAACGACGTAGCATACAGCGGATTCATTGAAGAATTGTTTCCCATGACCGTGGGTCGTACCTTCAGACTCAGGTCCTTGGAAATGTCGAACGCCGACAACTCAGCATCGACATAGGCATCAATCACCGATACGGCATAGACACCAATCAAGCAGAAGAAGCTCAGGTCGCGCCAACGGCGATACTTATCCTTTCTGCTCTTAAACACCTGCTTATAGCGGTCTTTGTTATCGTCTGTAATCTGCTTACCAAGATGCAGAAACTTATTATAGCTGGCCGTAGTCGGATCGTTGTCCATGATATCCAGATAGGCCTGCGAGTAATCGTGGTACATCATATTGTTCCACATCATCGCATAGACACAGCCCACAAAGCCACCATAAACGATTGGCAGTTTCCAGTATTTCCTATTGTAGATCTGGCCACCGCCAGGAATCACCAAGGCCAGCCACAGGGCCCTTTGCGGATTAGGACGCCACGTGTTCCAGTCGCGCTCGGCCTTCAGTGCTTTAGGTGTTTCGACCACAACCACCGACTTGATATTCTCGATGCTGTCGCTGATAGCCACAGTGTCTACCGTCATGGCGTTATACATCGAATCGATAGCCTGTACGATAGAGTCGGACACCTCATTTTGTGCAGAGGCTGATAAAGGCAAAAGGGTAAAAAGGTAAAAAGGCAAAAAGGCCATGAGCCTTCTCATCTTTCTATTCTTCCTTATACTCTGATTTAACCTCATTATCATTAATCTATCCTATCTTATGTCTTTATTTCTCGAGCAGAGCCAGGATACGATTCAGATCTTCCTCATTAGCGAAGGCGATACTAATCTTACCACTGCCCTTTGCTGTGCATGTCATATGAACCTTCGTGCGCAGATACTTCGTCAGCGAGTCTCTCTTCTCTGTGAGGTGAGCTGCCAGCGGTGTGTTTGTTGAGATGCGCTTACGTGCCGACTGCACATCCTCGCCACTCTTCAGGGCCTGAACCATCTCCTCGACCTTACGTACAGAGTATTGGTTCTTCAGCACATCGCGGAAGAGTTTCAACTGCATTGAGGGCGAGTCGAGCGACAGCAAGGCGCGTGCGTGTCCCATATCGATCTCGCGGTTCTTCAAAGCCATCTGAATCTGGGCGGGCAACTTCAACAGACGCATATAGTTGGTCACTGCTGTGCGACTCTTACCTACACGTTCAGAGATCTTTTCCTGGGTCATACCACTAGTCTCTGCCAAATGTTCGTAGGCCAATGCAATTTCAATGGCGTTCAAGTCCTCACGCTGGATATTCTCTACCAGCGCCAACTCCATCACGCTTTCGTCGTTGGCAGTACGGATATAGGCAGGGATGGCCTGAAGACCAGCCATCTGCGACGCTCTCCAGCGACGCTCACCAGCGATGATCTGATAGTGGTCAGGGGCCACCTGTCGCAGAGTGATAGGTGCGATGATACCCATATTCTGGATACTTGTGGCCAGCTCCTGCATGGCAGCCTCATCAAACTCACGACGGGGCTGGTCAGGATTGGGTTCAATCTGGTCAATGGGAATCTCATTCAGGTTAGAAGATCCCTGTGTCAACACGTCACTCGTATCTATCAGTGCATCCAGTCCGCGACCATTTCCAATATCATCCAGTCCGCGGCCCAGCACGCTCTTATCAAATTTCTTTCTAACGGCCATAGTTATTTTGTCTTGCTGATTATTTCTTTTGCCAATGCTAAATGGTTCTTACTACCTGTTGAGTCTGCATCGTAAAGGATGACTGGCAGACCATGAGAGGGACTCTCAGAGAGTTTCACGTTACGCTGGATAACTGTCTTGAACACCAGCTCTTGGAAGTGACGTTTCACCTCGTCGTAAATCTGGTTGGCCAGGCGCAAACGCGAATCGTACATCGTGAGCAGGAAGCCCTCTATCTCAAGTTTCGGATTCAGTTTCGTCTTGATAATCTTAATCGTATTAAGGAGTTTTGAGATACCCTCCAGTGCGAAGTACTCACACTGCACAGGGATAATCACCGAGTCGGCAGCTGTGAGTGAGTTTACTGTGATAAGTCCCAATGAGGGCGAGCAGTCGATGAGGATATAGTCGTACTCATTTCGAATGGGCTCCAGCAGTTGCTTGATGACCTTCTCACGATTATCCAGGTTCAGCATCTCGATCTCGGCACCCACCAGGTCTATATGACTGGGAATGATGTCCAGTCCCTCAATATCGGTGGTATAGATGGCCTCACGAACGTCTGTGTGGTTAATGATGCACTCGTAGAGCGAGCAATCCACCTCCTTGAGGTCGACACCCAGTCCACTCGACGCATTGGCCTGTGGATCAGCATCCACCACCAGCACAGTCTTCTCCAGCGTGGCCAGCGAAGCAGCCAGATTAATGGTTGTCGTTGTTTTTCCAACGCCACCTTTCTGATTTGCTAATGCAATTATTTTTCCCATTTCTATCCTTCTCCTAATTTGATAATAGGCTGCAAAGATACTAATTTTCCGTGAAACAACGGTTGTTTCACTGCATTTATTTTAATTATTTTATATTTTTGGGTATTTCAAAGAAAATAAGTAACTTTGCACACAAAATTACAAAAAGAATGACAGAAAGACCCCTGATATTGATTTCCAACGACGATGGCTTTCAGGCCAAAGGCATACGTTGCCTTGTTGACATGCTACGTGACATAGCCGACATTATCGTATGTGCGCCCGACTCAGCCCGCTCAGGATTCTCATGTGCCTTCAGTGCCACCACACCCCTTAGACTCACCCTTCAAAAGAAGAGCGAAGGCATTGAGATATGGTCGTGTAACGGCACGCCCGTTGACTGTGTCAAGATGGCTCTGGCCAATATCTGTCAGCGCATGCCCCAGATGGTAATTGGCGGCATCAACCACGGCGACAACGCATCGGTGAACACGCACTACAGCGGCACCATGGGCGTCACATTGGAAGGATGCCTAAAGTTTATTCCCTCGGTGGCTTATTCGCTGTGCGACAACCACGACGACGCCGACTTCGAGCCTTTACGCCCCTATATCCGCAAGTTTACAGAGAAAGTACTGAACGAAGGGCTTCCAAAGGGCATCTGCCTGAACATCAACTTCCCTAAAGGCACATCGTATAAAGGAGTAAAGATGTGTCGCATGGCCATTGGCTCATGGAATAACGAGACCACACTATGTCATCATCCACGTGGTTACGACTATTGGTGGATGGTGGGCCACTATCGCAACGAAGAACCAGAACAGCAGGACACCGATCGCTGGGCCCTGGACAATGGATATGTGGCCATCACGCCCACACAGATTGACGTGACAGCCTATGAGTTTCTGAAACAGAAAGAAGATTGGGAACAATGAAATACTACCTGATAGCTGGCGAGGCCTCAGGCGACCTACACGCCTCACGACTGATGAGAGCCCTCAAGGAACAAGACCCTGAGGCTGAGTTCCGTTTCTACGGCGGCGACCAGATGCTGGCGGCCGGCGGCACCATGGTGAAGCACTACCGCGAGTTGGCATACATGGGCTTTGTACCTGTGTTACTTCATCTGCCCACCATCCTGCGCAACATGCGCCAAGCCAAGCACGACATTGTGACATGGCAGCCCAACGTGGTGATTCTCGTAGACTATCCAGGCTTTAACCTCGACATTGCGAAGTACGTTAAAGCCAACACACAGATTCCTGTTTATTATTATATCTCGCCAAAGATATGGGCATGGAAGGAGTATCGCATCAAGAACATCAAACGCGATGTTGACGAACTCTTCTCCATTCTGCCTTTCGAGGTGGACTTCTTCGAAGGAAAACATCACTACCCCATTCACTATGTGGGCAATCCCACTGCCGACGAGATAAAGGAGTTCCTCAAGGAAAAAGACAAGAAGGAAGAGCCAAGAGGTGAAAAGCCTATTATTGCCTTGCTGGCCGGCTCGCGTCGCCAGGAAATCAAGGACAATCTGCCCACGATGATTAGGGCTGCACGGAAATTCGAGAAAAACTACGAACTGGTATTGGCAGGTGCGCCTGGTATCGACGAGGAATATTACAACCAGTTTATCGGTGGTACTGGTGTGCGACTAGTAAAGAACCAGACCTTCGACCTGCTCAGCAAGTCGCATGCAGCCTTGGTTACCAGTGGCACTGCCACATTAGAGACTGCTCTCTTCGGCGTTCCCCAGGTGGTGTGCTACGAAACGCCCCTACCCCAACTCATTGGCTGGCTTAGAAAGAAGATTCTGAAGGTGAAATACGTATCACTTGTGAACCTCATTGCCGACAGCGAGGTGGTGCCAGAACTGGTTGCCGACACCTTCTCACAGCAGAACATCGAGACGAATCTCGAGGCTATCCTCAGTGGTTCTGAGCGTGAGCGCATGCTGGCAGGCTACCAGGAGGTGTGGGCTCGCCTTGGCAAAGAGAATGCGCCTAAGAACGCTGCAAAAATCATGATTGAACTACTCAGCAAAACAATATAGTTTGACTAAGAGAACAACATAGATAACAAGACAAAGTAATATAGATACAAAATAAAAGTGACTTGGTTTTGAATGCAAACCAAGTCACTTTTATTTTGATTCATTATTCTATCAGCATGCAAAGCAGTGTCATATCGTCGTTGATCTCAGCACCATCACGGAACTTCTCCACTTCTCTCTTCAGGAAAGCATCTACATCCCTGGCACTGGTAAGTACGTTATGACACAACAAATCCTGCAGACGCTCCTCGCCGAACTGTTCTTGCTGTTTGTTCTCTGCCTCTGTCAGTCCATCGGTATAGAACACCATTGGACGGCCTTTCAGGTTCTCAATCTCTTCGCCAACGAACTCCAACTCTGGCCACAAGCCAATAGGCGCATTGGGTTCCATCTCCAAATAACGGAAAGGATAGTTTCTATCAGTAACAGCTGACAAGGGGCTATCCATCACCAATGGAGGATTATGTCCTGCATTGCAGAAGTTCAACTTACCTGTCTTCAGATTAAGCAGACCCATAAACATGGTAACAAACATGCCCTGCTCATTGTTTTCAGTCAGCGCTGCATTCATACGAGTGGCAATCTCGGCTGGCATCATGTGCTGCGATGCCATAGTGCGGAACAGTCGAGTGGCCTGAGCCATAAAGAGCGATGCAGGAACGCCCTTACCACTCACGTCGCCTATGCAGAAGTATAGCGAGTCGCCCTCCAGGAGATAGCCATACAAATCGCCACCCACCTCCTTGGCCGTGATCATCGAGGCATGCAGATCCAATCCCTGACGCTCAGGGGCATGCTGCGGCACCATCGACATCTGGATGTCGCGGGCAATGCGGAGCTCACTTTCTATTCTTTCCTTGGCCGCTGTCGTCTCTTCCAACTGGTCGTAGGCCACCTGCAACTTCTCGTGTGCCTCTTCCAACTGACGGTGAGCATTCTTCAGGCGCTTGGCAGCACGAATGCGGAAGAAGATAATGATAGAGAAGGAGATGATTACCAGTGCCAGAGCCACCAACGAACTGAACATACGCTGGCGAGCCATATTGGCTTGCTGCATGGCTATCTGAGCCTCTTTCTGCTGTGTTTCATAGATGGTGGCCAACTCAGCAGCATCGTTCGATTTATTCTTGACGATGGCACTGTCCAAGGCATCACAGAGGTGCATGCCCACTGCCACTGCTGAGTCGCGACGCAATGCCCACGCATTGGCACGGAACTTAGGCAACAGGAAGAGTTGGATGATGTCCAGCGACTCACGCATGCCGTGCTCAGCCAGCATCTTGTCCAGGTTTTGATAGTTGTCGGCCGCTTCTTTATAGCGTCCGGCTGCCATCAGATAGTCGTTGGCATAAATCAGGGCAGAACTTGTCTTTGAGAAATCAGTAGCTTGGAACGACTGATAGGCCTTGGCTGCATCAGCAAGGTTACCCAAGCCTTGCAGGGCCACAGCTTTCATGATATAAACACGTCCGCGATATTCGTCAAAGTATTCGAGACGGGCATCGGGCATTTCGTGATAAAGGGTCAGCAACGAGTCTGTACGGTCAATCCATTGGGCAGCCTCAGCGAAATGTCGTGTGTTGATATAGGCCTGACTGGTGTAAACTGTGCCAAGCACGGCTTCCTGATAACCGCGACTGGTACTGTCTGTCTGCCAGCGGTTCTTATAGTGGCCGCGAGCTGTGGCAAAACTCTCCTTGGCCTCTTCATCATATCCCAGATAGAGTTGACAGCATCCAATATTATTGAGCAGGATGGCATAGTCGATATCCGAGCCGTAGCCCGACTCCTGTAATTTCTGAACGGCAGGCATGGCCACACGCAGTGAGCCCTCATAGTCGCCTTTTATCAACAGCAATTCAGACAAACGGCGTGCCGACTTGACATAGGCCAACGAATCCTGCGTGGTCTCGATAGCGCCGTCCATAACTTTTTTATAGTAGAATTCTGCCGAGCGATACTGTCCTTGTCTATAGTAGGCTGTACCACGCCAGCGGTCTGCATTCATCACAGAAATACTTCCCACGCGCTCAAGACTGTCAACCAGTGACACCATGTGCTCGTAGTCCTTCTGAACACCTGCTTCAAAGATGAGACTATCTGCCTGTCCACTCGTAAAATCCTGCGCTAACTTGTCCTCTTTGCACGAAAAAGTCAGTGCAAAGACAGCGGCAAGAAGAGTAAAAGGCAAAAATCTCGTATGTTTTCCCATATGCAATGATTTAGTATTCTGTTGCAAAGATATAGAAAAAACTCAGAACATCAAAATAATTTCATCATTTTTTCCAACTATCATAACGCCTTTTTACTTCATAACACCAAAAAGTATTTTACATATTGTTTTTCTTCCGCTCTTGCCATATCTCAACAGAGTTAATGATGTTCTGCCAGAGAATATAGCAACCTGGGCCCACTGACGACAACGGATTCAGATAGGTGATACCCAGCCAGATAGCGAAAGCGGTATTCTTCTGTCCAAGGGCCTGACCTGCTTCTTGTGTACGACCAAAGAAATGGCCAATGAAGCGACCAACGGCAAACTGGATTACGCACAGCAGCAAGCCTAAAAGGGCTATCACCACGAGCAACAACACGGAGGCTTCTGCATGTAGAATATTCTTCACAGTGGTACCCGTCACAATCATCAGCGAGCAGCCCCAGAGATAGAACGACAAGTCTTTGATGCTCACTATTTTTTTATGCAGGCGATGCATGGTATGTTTCACCACATAGGCTAGCAACATGGGCACCACCAATAGCACAACAACCTGATAGAGAATCTTCCAGAAGGCACTCATAAACGAGATATCGGCACCTTTCTCTATCATTGGAAAGCACACCGGGACCAATAGCACCGTGATAAAATTAGAAAGAAAAGTAAAGGTGGTGGTCTGTTCCAACGAACCGCCCAACTTCTGGGTCACAACTGCAGCGGCCGTGGCACAAGGTGCAATGATACACATCAGCAGGGCTTCCATCAGCACAAGTTTCTCGGCTTTCAGGTTCAATCCTAGTATCAACGCCATCACAATGCCAACGAACAGCAGGTTAAAGATACTCACCCACAGATGCCACCATACTGGACGCATCTTATGAAAATCGACTTTGCAAAAAGTGACAAAGAGTACCAGGAACATAAACATGGGTAGGATGGCCTCCATCACGGGGTCAAAGAACAGGGCAGCCTCGTCCAACTCTGGTACGTAGGCAAACACCAAATACAGCAGCGCTCCCGTACCCATCGACACGGGCAGCGTCCAGTCTTTCAAAAACTTAATTATCTTCATTGTCGGCGGCATAATCGTATTCAGAAGCTTATAATACTACGTTCCAGTGTTCTTTTCCTTTCCCTGCATAAATCCATAAAAGGGAATCAAGATGGATAGTGTTAGCGGAATTAATACCTTTCCACCCCATGAATCAGCATTAAGGAAACATATATATAAGGCTATGAGATATAACAGTAGAACAAAAAAAATAAATATCTTTCTGTTTTTAGATTTGCTATTATATCCTTCCTGAGAGGCATCGATTGTTTCTTGCTGACTTGATACCAGGAAATGGCTCCCATCAGCATTATACAACTCACTCATTCCGCTGATATCGAAATAGGCCAGGTCGAATTCTTTAGCTAGGTCGCGAGCCAATGCGCTTGTCTTATGAGCATCGGTCGAAGCGAGTGAGACATATATCATCTCTTTTCCAAAAGAATAATCGGCCTCAAGAAATTCTCCTGTATCCAGTTCTTCAGCTGCAGGTGCAAACTCACCATTCAGTGGACGAATATGATTCTTTATTTTCAGGAACCATTGTTGTAACACTGGAGAAGTCTGCTGATAATCTTCTTGCAAATATTGAACGGCATCGTTATACCACAATAGGAATTCCTTGCACGTTTCAAATCGCTTGTGATGATCAATGATTGCAATGTCGTAACTCATAATAATCTCAACAGGGCTTTATTCCTCTTTGTTGTTGGTTATCTGATTCTTTGGCCAGTTGACCAAAAAGACCTTTTCAGTGGCACGTGTGAGTGCCGTGTAGAGCCAATGAAAATAGTCGGGTCCCAACATATCGTCAGTGACATAGCCTTGATCGATATAGACGTGCGCCCACTGTCCGCCCTGCGTCTTATGACAGGTAGCCGCATAGGCAAACTTAATCTGCAGGGCGTTATAATATTTGTCTTGCTTGATTTTCTTAAGGCGGTCCGACTTATAGGGCACATCCATATAATCCTCCATCACCTTATCAAACAATTGCTGTTGTTGTTCGCGCGTCAGTGCTGGCGCCTCACTAGTCAATGTATCGAGCAAGACGGTAGCAGTAAGTTCGAAATCGTCATAGTCGGGCAAAGTCATCGTCACCTCGGCAAAACGGAAGCCATAGAGTTCGTGAACATGACGTACGCGTCGAACGATAGCAATGTCACCGTTGGCTATAAAAGGAATCTCCTTCGACTGCTCTGTCCAGTAATAATTGTTCTTCACAATCATGATGCGGTCGCCTGTGCAGAGTTCGTCTTCACGGTCGAGCACTGTATTGCGAATGCCTTGATTATAGATATTCGCCCGTTTGTTACTTCGTGTCACCACCATCGTGTCGTCCACACCCACCCTACTGTAACTGGTAGCCAGACTCTCGATAAGCTCGTCGCCAGGCATCACTTGGATATCGTCAAAGCCATCAAATCGAATCTTAGGCAATTGGCAATCTCCTTCTTCCGTCATCCAGCTTCCATCATCCATCATCCCTCTCACCTCCGTTGCATTCCACAGAATGCCTGAATCCTCGGCTTGACGCAGCACTTCGTTGAGGTCGCATTCATAAATAGAAAGTCCATAACTGCGCAGTATGTCGGTCATCAGGGCAGGACTCTCATCCTCGCCCACAGGGGGGAGCTGAGCCACATCGCCCACCAGCACCAGTCTGCAGTTGCGGCCGCTATAGACAAACTGGATGAGGTCATCGAGCAAACGACCTGTGCCAAAGGTATCAGAAAAGCCTTGGTTACTAATCATTGAGGCCTCGTCGACCATGAAGAGGGTCTCTGTGTTTTGGTTGATGTTCAGACTGAAAGCTGAGAGGTCGCCAGCCGTTTTCTGACGATAAATGCGACGGTGTATGGTGTAGGCCGCATGACCAGCATAGCCAGAGAACACCTTGGCGGCACGTCCCGTAGGGGCCATCAGCACGAGTTTCTGCTGCAGAGCCTTGAGAGTACGCACCACTGCCGCAGCCAACGTGGTCTTACCCGTACCTGCCGAGCCACGGAGCACAAACACCGTACGCTCATCGCGATCGGTGAGAAACTGAACAAAGTGTTGTATGGCACTCTCCTGCTCAACCGTGGGTATATGTCCCAGACTTGTCCGTAGCCTATTTATGAGTTCGTCCTGAATCATCTGTGCAAAGGTATAAAATAATTCATAATATTAATTCATAATTCATTATTATTTCGTACCTTTGCAAAAAATAACAACGAGGATGCCAGAAATAACAAGCAACAAGCAACGACTCACCATCCGCATAGGGCGCAACTCTATGTCGTTCTCGCAGGTGGCGGAGAATGAGAAAGACGTCATCTACGAACCGTATGTCATCAAAAGCGGTGTGTCGATGGCGGCCAATCTTCGTGAGGCGTTTAAGACAGCTGACCTGCTGTTGGACCCACCCGCCAGAGTAAGGGTGGTGCTCGACTCTGACGTGCTGATGGTGCCAGTGGAACTGTTTGACGAGAAGGACATCGACAAGATGTATAGTCACACCTTCCCCAAGAAAGAGCAGGACATCGTGTGCTATAATGTGTTGCCCGACCTCAATGCAGTGGCGGTATTTGCGATGAACAAGGACTTGCGACTGGTTATCGACGACCATTTCAAGGATGTGAAGGTTATCACGGCCATCTCACCAGTATGGCGTCATCTGCATCAGCGTAGCTATACCGGCACGCGCCACAAATTGTATGGCTATTTTCACGAGAAGCGCCTCGACATCTTCAGTTTCCAGCAAAACAGGTTTAAGTTCTGCAACACCTTCGAGGCGAGTCGTGCCAACGATTCACTCTATTTCCTGCTCTATGTATGGAAACAATTGCGCCTGCAGCCCGAGTACGACGAGTTGCATATCGTAGGCGAAATACCAGAAAAGGAATGGCTGCAGGCAGAACTGAAGAAATTCTTGCAGAACGCCTATATCATCAATCCCTCGGCCGACTTCAACCGTCATGCTATCACTGAGATTAAAGGCATGCCTTACGATTTACAGACACTGTATATCAAGGGAAGGTGATGAGTTAGTGGTTAGAGGTTAGTGGTTGGAAAATAGATATGAGAATCATTACAGGAAAATATAAAGGACGACATTTCGAGGTTCCGCGCTCGTTTAAGGCGCGGCCTACAACAGATTTTGCCAAAGAAAACATTTTTAATGTACTGACGCAGTATATCGACTTCGAGGAAGCTACAGCGTTAGACTTATTCTCTGGCACAGGCAGCATCTCCTTGGAGCTCATGTCACGTGGTTGCCAACAGGTAATCAGCGTCGAGATGGACCGCGATCATCACCGCTTCATCTGTGAGTGCATTAAGAAGTTGGGCGACGATAGTTGTATCCCTCTGCGTGCCGATGTTTTCCGATTCATAAAAAGCTGTCACCAGCAGTTCGACTTTATCTTTGCCGACCCTCCCTATGCCTTGAAGGACTTACCAAAGATTCCTGATCTTGTGTTTGAGAAAGGAATTTTGAAGGAGGACGGCATTTTCGTATTTGAGCACGGCAAAGATCATGACTTCTCAGCGCATCCGCACTTTGTGGAGCACAGAAGCTATGGCAGTGTCAATTTCAGTTTGTTTACATCAAAGGCGAAAGTAAACGCATAAACGACTCACCCAGGCGAGCAAAGAAACGTGGACGGATGAGCTTTGGCAAACTTGTCAAAGGAATGGTATGTTCTGCATCTTGCAGGAACACCTGCTTCATCTGCTGGGCCACGTCCTCGTCATAGACAAAGGTATTCGATTCAAAGTTATTCTCGAAGCTTCGGAAGTCAATGTTCGTAGAACCACAGGTACAGAGCGAGTCGTCACACACCATCATCTTGGCATGTAGGAACTTTTCCTCGTAGAGCATCACGCGGATGCCTGCCTCATGAGCCTCACGCAGATAGCTCCTGCTACCCCACTCCACAAACCAGCCATCCGTATTCTTAGGCACCATCACCCTCACATCAACGCCAGAAGTAACGGCTGTCTTCAGAGCAAAGAACACGGCATCGGTAGGCAGGAAATAAGGTGTCTGGATATAGACATACTTCTTGGCTCCCAAGATGATACGCACAAAACCCTGCATAATCTCAGGATAAGGAGCCAAGGGAGCCGAGGTAATGGTCTGAACCACGCACTGAGCATTATTATTCATCATAGCATGCTCATTGATGGGATAGTACTTACGATCACTGAGTAGCGTACGGTCAACAAAATACCAGTCAACCAGGAAAGCCCTCTGGATAGAGCAGACGCCACCACCCTCAATACGCAACATCGTGTCGCGCCACCCACGGTTGTTGCGACCTTTCACATAGCGGAGTGCAAGGTTCATGCCTCCTACATAGCCCACCTTACCATCAATCACAATGAGTTTACGGTGGTTGCGATAGTTCACCTTACGTGCAAAGGTAGGGAAACGAACAGGCAGGAAGGGCTCCACCTCAATTCCCTCAATACGCATACGCTCAAAGAATTCCTTCTTCACGCCCCAGCAGCCCACATCATCATAGATGACACGCACCTCTACACCCTCATGAACCTTATCAATCAAAGCATCTGAGATAAGTCGTCCCAAAGCATCGTCCTCGAAGATATACATATCGATATGTATATGATTGGTGGCCTGAGCAATATCGTGCAACAACGACGGAACAAAGTCATAACCACTAGTCAGGATTTCCACCTTATTATTATTAAAGGGCAAAGAAAAGCTTTGGTTCACAAAGAGATCCATCACTGAGCGATGCGACTCGGGCAGTTGCAAGTTACGCTGTTCCACAAACTCCAACATCGAGCGTTTGGTCAACTGGTCCATCGACCTGCTGCTCACCATACGTTCCCTGCGTGTATTGATGCCAAAGAACAGATAGGCCACCACGCCAGCAACAGGTACAAAATAGATGACCATAGCCCATGCCATCGTCTTGGAAGGTTGACGATTATCCATCACCACGTGAATAATAGTCGCGATGACTATTATCTGATAAATGAGGATTAAGATAGCTTGCCAGGTCATTGTTTTTGGGGGGTTAGAAGTTAGGGGTTAGAGGATCGGAAATCGTAAATCGAGGTTCATCACTCTATATCAATAAGTTTGTGGGTCTGTAGCGAAAGCCGCCATTGCGGATGCTGTTTGATATACTCTACACAGGTCTGCGTGATAACCTTGTTGCGCTGAGCGTCGCCTGTGTCGCAAGGCTGCAGGTAATAGTAGTCGGCCTCGAGCCCAAAGTCCGACACATGGTCGGCATCCGTAAAGACCACCTTCACCTCGCTGCAACGCTGGTGAACAGGCTTTTGCTTAGGCGATACCGTAAGCCAGTCGAGATTCTTGGGAGCAGGACGTGTGCCATTACTCTCCATGGCCACCTCATAGCCATGCTCATGCAGGAAGTCCACGAAAGTCTCATCAACCTGCAAGGTGGGCTCACCACCCGTCAGGACAACAAGAGGTTTGAGGCATGAGGTATGAGGTAAGAGTGCCTCAACCTCTGCCATTATCTCCTCACTACTCATCTCGCGATAGGTCTCAAATTCCGTATCGCAAAACGAGCAACGCAGGTTACAACCGGCAAAGCGGATGAAGACAGCAGCACGACCTGTGTTGCGTCCCTCACCCTGCAATGAATAGAATATGTTATTAATCCTCTTCATAGGCTGCCAAGTTGCCCTCACTCTCCTGCACCTCAGCACGGTAGCAGGTAGGAATCTGCTCTACACACCAACGGGCAATATTCTCTGCCGTTGGATTGAAGGGCAGTACATCGTTCAAATTCTGATGGTCTAACTTACCCTTGATATTACGTTTAATCTCTGTAAAGTCGACCACCATACCATTTTGGTTTAACTCCTTAGCACGGCAATAAAGGGTGATAATCCAATTGTGACCGTGCAAGTTTGAACACTTACTCTCATAGTCCAGCACCAAGTGATGGCTGGCTGATACTTCTAATTTTTTCTGAATGTAATACATAATTCGTTTTAGACAACGAGATCGGAGCCCAGGCGTTTCGCCAGTTCATCGCGAATCTCTTTGGTTTCCTTATGTTCTTTTAATAATTTCATCATTTTCTCAACATCAGAGCCCACCTGTTGCAACTGACGCTGAATCTCTTTCAATCTATTCTCTACAATGTTGAGGCGGAAGTCCATCACAAGATGAAGCACGCGCTGCCGCAACGACCCCTCGCGAGGTTCCAATACGAAGCGTCCACCCAACTGATGACGGTCGATGGCCAGGCGGGTGGCCAGTTGACTGACCTGCACATCGGCATGATTACAAAAATACGACTCGGCCTTGAAGTCAGGCTTCTCGCTCTGTTCTACAGCCTCAGCCAGTATCTGGTTGTGGATGGGAAGAGCAAATGAGAGTCCGTCCTGCGTCAGGTCGAAGTTCACATACTGAGCCACGTTGAGCGAGACGGTTCCACCATCCTCAGTCTCGATATTCTCGAAGATTATCTCCTCGCCATGGCGAACAATCTCGCGCACCAACATCTGCTCCACTTGCGAAGCCTGCTCCGTGGGTGAGTGTAGTGACAGCAAGTCGTCCTCGTTCACCTCAGGCCGTGGCAACTCCTGCTCTTGTTGGGGCTCGCGTCCCTGCTGTCGTGCGCTATCCTTCTCTTTATCCTCCAGGTTCTTCTGGATGAACTTATTCATCTCAACAATCAGCGTCTGCTCCTTCATATTGATACGATGAGCAAAGTCGCTGAGATAGGTTGAGCGCAGAATCTGATCAGGAATCACAGAAATACTCTTCACAATACCACCTATAGCCTCAGAGCGTTTCACTGGGTCAGTGACGTTCTCTACGGTGAGGCGACTCTTAAAGGTGATGAAGTCCGTTTGGTTCTCCTCGATATATTGCTTCAGTTCCTCTGTTGAGTGCTTGCGTGCAAACGAGTCAGGATCATCGCCATCAGGTAGCAACAGCACTTTGATGTTCATCCCCTCCTCCAGCAGCATGTCCGTGCCTCGCATGGCCGCATGGATACCTGCCTCATCGCCATCATAAAGCAGGGTGATATTATTCGTAAAGCGGTGCAGCATATGTATCTGGTAGGTAGACAGCGCCGTACCACTGTTAGCCACCACGTTTTCGATGCCAGCCTGATGCATGGCAATCACGTCGGTATACCCCTCCACCATGAACACGCGGTCTTCCTTCACGATGGCCTTCTTAGCCTGGTAGATGCCATAGAGTTCGCGCTCCTTGTGGTAGATATCCGAGTCGGGCGAGTTGACATACTTTTGTGCCACACCTTTTGTACGACTGTCCAGCACACGGCCCCCAAAAGCCACCACCTTGCCGCTCACATTGAACCAAGGGAAGATGGCACGACCAGCATATCGGTCATACACCCCTTTCTCGCCCTCGATACAAAGTCCCGTCTTCACTAGGAACTCAGGCTTATAGCCCTTAGTCTTAGAGGCCTGCGCCAATGCATCACGTTTCTGAGGCGCATAGCCCAATTGGAACTTCTCAATGATATCATCGCGCACGCCGCGACTGCGAAAATACTGCTTTCCTATCGCAATGCCATCAGGATCATTCTTCAGGATGTCGTGGAACCAGTCCTTCGCCCACTCATTGACGATGAACATCGACTCGCGCTCGCTCTGTGCCTCACGCTCCTCGTCAGTCATCTCCTTCTCGACGATCTCGATATTGTATTTCTTAGCTAGCCAACGCAGCGCCTCAGGATAGGTTATCTGCTCATGTTCCATCAGGAAGTTGGCAGGCGTGCCACCCTTGCCACAAACAAAGCAGTGGCAGATATTCTTCGACGGCGACACCATAAACGACGGGTTACGATCGTCGTGGAACGGACACAGGCCTTTGTAGTTCACGCCACTCTTCTTGAGTGTCACGAACTCCCCCACCACGTCAACGATACGGGCAGCATCGATAATCTTGTCAACCGTCGCTCTGTCTATCATTCCGATTTAGTTCTTAGGTAAGGTGAATACAAAGCGTGCACCCTCATTATAAGTTGTATCGAGCATCACATCGCCACCCAAACGGCGCGCTATGCTGCGAGCCACAGTAAGGCCCACACCTGTACCTTCGTAATATTCGTCCAACTGCACAAACTCCTCGAAGATATGCTCAGCCTCCTCGGCAGGCACACCCTTACCAGTATCCTCAACGATGAACTTCACAAACAAGTTATCGTCAGAAGGTTTCACCAAGAAGCGGATAAATCCCTGCTTCAGGTCCGCACCCTGTGGATGCATAAACTTCACAGCATTATCCAACAGGAACTGGATAACGCGAGTAGCCTGCTTAATATTCGTCTTCAACGTCACCATCTGGACTGCAGGATCGGCAGCATAGTCGAAGGTAATGTGCTGCTGTCTGTTGACAGATGCCAACGTGATGGCCTCTTCGGCAATACGTACAGGCGACACATCGTCAGTACGTTCAATAATCGTCTCGCTGCTGGCCTCGCTGAGTTCCAGCATCTTGTTCACCAGATTGGTGATACGGTCCGTACTCTCCACGATACGGTGGTTAATACTCTGACGCGTAGCCTCATCGAGCGAGGCGCCACTCGTTGTCAGAATCTGGGAGAAGCCCGACAACACATTCAATGGAGTGCGGATCTCGTGCGATATCTGATGGATAAAGTCAGTCTTCATCCTCAGCGAAGCCTCCGCCTTTTCACTGGCAATACGCAGTTCCTTATTGCGCAGCGCCAGTTCCCTATTCTTGAATCTCAGTTTACGCGCTGAATACCAAACAAGGAGCATGATAGCAAGCAGACACACAGATGCCACCGTCGTGATAATCGTTATAAAGCGGCTGCGCTGCCAGGCCGAGTGAGCCTCCATAGCCTCCAGTCGCGACTCACGTTCAGTGTTCACAGTCTCCAGTTCATCAACCTTAAACATGGTGCGAAGCTCATTGAGTTGCGTACGCGTGTTGGCGCGATTCAACGAGTCGCTCAGCAGGTAAGTACGTGCATACATCTGTGCAGCTTCTTTAAAGCGCCCTGCCTGCATCAGAATGTCTGCTCTCTGTTTATGTACAGGCACCAGTGTCGGCTTGTCGTCAATGAAGTTACACATTCTCAACCGTTCAGCATTCAACTGCAGCGCCTCGTCATATCTTCCCTGCAGCATACGCAACTGGGCACGATAGAACAGCAGATACATATATTCATATCTGTTCTTGTCCTTAATAAAACGCTCTGCATCATTCAGATATCGTTCCGCATCATTCAGGCTATTCCTGCCCAGTGAGCCCTGCACGCATGCAATGAAATAGTTAGCCAGTGCCACGTTCTTTTCGTCAGGAGAAAGACTCTTCATCTGCTTCTGCATCACCTGATACCACTGAAGAATGGTCTGGTCCAACTTATCAAATCGCTTTAGAGCCTCCAGCGCGTCGCAGTAGTAAGGATAAATATCCAACAGCACTGACTCGTCAATCTTCAGCATCAGGGGGATACTCTTCTCGTAGGCATCGGCCGACTCCTCATAGTGACTCATGCTGAAGTACACATTACCCATATTGAAATAGGCCATCGACTTGCCATAGTCAGAGCCGCGCTTACGAGCCTCCTGATACATCAGCTTCGTTTCGCGCAGAGCCTGGTTATACTGTCCTGTATAGTGATAGGCACCAATAAGCATGTGCCACGCCTGCATCTTACGGCGCACCATGTGATGCTTCTCGCACAAGTCCATCATCTCCTGCGCCAGCGGAAATACCGAATCGTAGACAGCCTCGTTAAAGAACTCCAGCATGTGGTCAATACGCGCATCGGCATCCTTTTCCAATGCGTTGTTTCTCGATGGAGAGTCAATCTGTGAAAATCTGTCATCAGACCCAAACGCGCTTAGCGCTACTACCAATAGCAGCGCGCTCATCGCCAAGCGACATTGTCCGATGTATCGAATCATATCTATTACCTTCTTGATATACATTACTTCTTAAGATACTTAGCCAGTGTGCTGCCGTTGGCCTTCAGACCCTTGGCAAACGACTTTGCATTCATTTGTGCGCCCAATTTCGAAGCGTGGGTGTGGTCCTTCTTAAAATAAAGACCTGCTTTTTCTTTAATCTGGGCCATCTCTGCCTTTGCCTTCTCTTTGTCATCAGAGAGACGTTTCTTTGCATACTTCTTATCGAGGAAGTCGGCACTGATGTTGTGCAAATCGACGAACTCCACACCCGTTTCCTTCACCACCTCACGATACCATTTGCCATACGAGTCGTCGCGACGCTCGATCTTGCCGCCAGGCCATTCGTTGCGAGGTGTCAGACTCACAAGGATGGGCGTAGCACCCTTCTCGCGACAGTCGTCAATCATCTTCTTCAGATACCAGCCAAAACTATAGACCACCTCATAGGTACCGTTGTCCAAACGATACACGTGCAGCGTATCCTTCGACTCAGCAATCACACCACGTGCCTTCGCATCCGTAATCGGACAGATATCGTTATGTCCAAACTGAATTGTCACGAAGTCGCCAGGCTGCAGCGAGTTATATACCTTCTCCCACAAGCCCTCACGAATAAAGCTACGCGTAGAACGACCAGCACGAGCTGCATTCACTAACGTAATTTTCGACTCATCGAACACTGTCTGCGCCTGCGAGGCCCAGCCCCACATGCCGTCTTCCTCCTTATCGGCGTTCTTTACTGTCGAGTCGCCTGTGAAGAAGACAACAGGCTTACCCTTCTCGCGACGGTCGTTATAGTTATCTCCCACGACGCCCTGCATCATGGCCTTCAAAGGCAGCAGCTGTGGGTTATTGCTCTCCCACAGTCCCTCAGCTGCAGAGCGTGCATTCATCTCGGCGCCAAACTTCGACGTATGAATCTTGTCGCCCATGAAGTGGTACTGCTGCTTCCAGCGACTATAGGTATCCAACTTCGCCCCACTGATCTCGTTTAAGTCAACAAAGGGCACAGCCTCCACGGCAGCAACGTAGGCCGCCCACTCCGTCTGAGCCTTGCGCACAATCTTACCCTTGTCGTCAAAGGCATCACGTGGTGTCAGCGACATCAGGATGGGGTTAGCCCCCTTCGCACGAATCTCGCTGATATACTTGCGCAGGTAGGTGCCATACGAATAGACGGTGTCTTGCTTCTGTGTGCGCTGGTTAAAACCCACATAACATGTATCTGGGTCCACGCCAGGAATCACGGCACGTGCCCGCTTCTGGTCAAAGAACTCGCCATTGTCGTTATGACCTATCGACACGATAACCCAGTCGCCAGGCTTCAAAGCCTGACGGATGGCAGGCCATAGGTCCGTATAGAACGTACGGGTGCTCATCCCCCCCAGTGCTTGGTTCTCGACAGCTATTTTCTGTGCGTTAAAATACTTGGGAAAGTAGTATCCCCAGCCCCATTGGCCGTTGTTTCCATTACCCAGCGTGCCATTGCGCATGGTGGAATTGCCAACAAGGAACAAAACAGGCTGCTCTCCCTTGCGAGTGCTGCCTGGTGCAGGGCGCGACATCAGCGCCTTTGCTATGGAGTCAGGGGTGTTGTCCACCACCTTGTTCACGTCTTCTATAGGGTCAGGCAGGTTATCAAACCCCTGTGCGCCCACACCGAGTGCCAATCCTGCCGCCGCTATCGTAGATAGTAGTCTTTTCATAAAGTTTGCTTTTCAGGGTGCAAAGTTACTAATAACCTGCGAGAAAACCAAATTTTCAATTGCACAAAATAGCCGAATTGTGCACGTTTAAGCCAAGTTTGTGCAATTTTTACACTTTTTACTTTGCCAATTAGGAGAAAAGTACTACCTTTGCACCGCTTTTTGCAAAATTTTGAATATTCATTATTGAACATTATAAATAATATGGCTTTGAAAATTGTTGTGCTGGCCAAGCAAGTGCCAGACACCCGTAACGTGGGTAAGGATGCAATGACTGCCGAAGGCACCGTAAACCGTGCTGCCCTGCCCGCCATCTTCAATCCAGAAGATTTGAATGCCCTGGAGCAGGCCCTTCGCCTGAAGGAGCAGAACCCAGGCTCAACAGTAGGAATCCTCACGATGGGTCCTCCACGTGCAGGTGAGATTATCCGTCAGGGATTATATCGTGGCGCAGATACAGGTTGGTTGCTGACCGACCGTCTCTTCGCTGGTGCTGATACCCTCGCTACTTCTTATGCACTGGCT
This sequence comes from Prevotella sp. E15-22, assembly GCF_023204875.1. NCBI lineage: Bacteria > Pseudomonadati > Bacteroidota > Bacteroidia > Bacteroidales > Prevotellaceae > Prevotella > Prevotella sp. E15-22. The sequence goes on along the minus strand of NZ_CP096247.1, from coordinate 678,696 downwards.
ACTGCCATCAAGAAGATTGGCGATGTTGACATCGTTATCGGTGGTCGTCAGGCTATCGATGGTGATACCGCTCAGGTAGGTCCTCAGGTGGCTCAGAAGCTGGGCCTGAACCAGGTAACTTACGCTGAGGAGGTTCTCTCAGTAAAGGATGGCAAGGCAACTATCAAGCGTGTGATCGACGGTGGTGTTGAGACCGTAGAGGCTCCTCTGCCTGTTGTTATCACTGTAAACGGAAGCGCTGCTCCTTGTCGCCCACAGAACGCTAAGCTGGTGATGAAGTACAAGCGCGCTACCTGTCCTATGGAGCGTCCTGCCGAGGGTACTGCCTACGACTATCTGTACGAGCAGCGTCCTGAGCTCACACTCAACCAGTGGAGCGTGGCTGATGTGGATGGCGATGTAAACCAGTGCGGTCTGAGTGGCTCACCTACCAAGGTAAAGGCCATCAAGAACATCGTGTTCCAGGCTAAGGAGTCGAAGACTTTGACGGCTTCTGATGCTGATATCGAGGGAATGATCAAAGAATTGTTGGACGAGAAGATTATTGGCTAAGCTCGACGCTCGCGTCAAGATTTTCACAGAAAATATAGATATGAACAACGTATTTGTATATTGCGAAATTGAAGGTACTCAGGTACAGGAAGTATCTCAGGAGCTGCTGACCAAGGGTCGTAAGCTCGCCAATGAACTGAACGTAGAGCTCCATGCTATTGTTGCCGGTACTGGCATCAAGGGTAAGGTTGAGGATCAGATTCTGCCTTACGGTGTCGATAAGCTGTTTGTTTTCGACGCTAAAGACCTGTTCCCTTACACCTCTGCTCCCCACACTGATATTCTGGTTAACCTCTTCAAGGAGGAGCAGCCTCAGATCTGTCTGATGGGTGCTACCGTTATCGGTCGCGACCTCGGTCCACGTGTATCGTCATCACTGACCTCTGGCCTGACTGCCGACTGCACAGAGCTGGAGATTGGTCCTTTCGAGGATAAGAAGAACAACAAGACATACGAGAATCTGCTTTATCAGATTCGTCCTGCTTTCGGTGGTAACATCGTAGCTACCATCGTCAACCCCGACCACCGTCCTCAGATGGCTACTGTACGCTCTGGCGTGATGCAGAAGGCCCTGTACGAGGGCGAGTGCCGCAAGGAGGTTGTTTATCCTGAGGTAAGCAAGTATGTTAGCCCCGAGGCCTTCGTAGTAAAGGTGCTCGATCACCACGTTGAGGCTGCCAAGCACAACCTGAAGGGTGCTCCTATCGTTGTTGCTGGTGGTTATGGTGTTGGCTCTAAGGAGAACTTCGACATGCTGTTCGAGTTGGCTAAGGTGCTCCATGGTGAGGTTGGTGGTAGCCGTGCTGCTGTCGATGCTGGCTGGCTGGATCACGACCGTCAGATTGGTCAGACTGGTGTTACTGTTCACCCCAAGGTATATATTGCCTGCGGTATCTCTGGACAGATTCAGCACATCGCTGGTATGCAGGATTCTGGTATCATCATCAGCGTGAACAGCGATCCCGATGCACCTATCAACAAGATTGCCGACTACGTCATCGTTGGTACCGTTGAGGAGGTTGTTCCAAAGTTAATTAAGTACTATAAGCAGAATAGCAAATAATTATGGCAAACTATTATAGCGATCATCCTGAGATCGGGTTCTACTTGAACCACCCCCTGATGGCTCGTATCGTTGAGCTGAAAGAAAAGGGTTTCGCTGATGCGAAAGAATATGACTATGCTCCCGTTGACCTGGGCGATGCCATCGAGAACTACAAGCAGATTCTCGACATCACTGGCGATGTGGCTGCCAACATCATCGAGCCAAACTCTGAGAGCGTCGACCTGGAAGGTCCACACCTCGAGAATGGTCGTATGATCTACGCCTCTAAGACTTACGAGAACCTCGACGCCACCCGCAAGGCTGGTCTGTGGGGTGTTTCTATGCCTCGTCGTTACGGCGGTCTGAACCTGCCTAACACCGTGTTCTCTATGCTCTCTGAGATGATTTCTTCTGCCGATGCCGGTTTCCAGAACATCTGGAGCTTGCAGAGCTGTATCGATACTCTTTACGAGTTCGGTTCTGAGGAGCAGCGCCAGAAGTATATCCCCCGCGTTTGCGCTGGTGAGGGTATGTCTATGGACCTGACTGAGCCTGATGCTGGTTCTGACCTACAGCGCGTGATGCTGAAGGCTACCTTCGACGAGAAGGAGAACTGCTGGCGCCTGAACGGTGTTAAGCGCTTCATCACCAACGGTGATAGCGACATCCACCTCGTGCTGGCTCGTTCTGAGGAGGGCACCAAGGACGGACGTGGTCTGTCTATGTTCATCTACGACAAGCGCCAGGGCGGTGTTGACGTTCGTCACATCGAGCACAAGCTGGGTATCCATGGCTCACCTACCTGTGAGCTCACCTATAAGAATGCTAAGGCAGAGCTCTGCGGTAGCACACGTCTGGGTCTGATCAAGTACGTGATGGCGCTGATGAACGGTGCTCGTCTGGGGATCGCCGCACAGTCTGTAGGTGTTGAACAGGAGGCTTACAACGAGGGTCTGGCTTACGCTAAGGAGCGCCAGCAGTTTGGTGATAAGATCATCAACTTCCCCGCTGTTTACGATATGCTCTCTCGCATGAAGGCTAAGCTCGATGCTGGTCGTTCATTGCTGTACGAGACAGCCGCTTACGTTGATATCTACAAGTGTCTTGAGGATATCGAGCGCGACCGCAAGCTTACACCAGAGGAGAAGCAGGAGTTGAAGAAGTACCAGCGCTTGGCTGATGCCTTCACACCACTGGCCAAGGGTATGAACTCTGAGTATGCCAACCAGAACGCTTACGATGCTATCAGCATCCACGGTGGTTCAGGTTTCATCATGGAGTACAAGAGCCAGCGCCTGTTCCGCGACGCACGTATCTTCTCTATCTACGAGGGTACCACTCAGTTGCAGGTTGTAGCTGCTATCCGCTACATCACTAACGGCACTATGCTCCAGAACATCAAGGAGATGGCTGCAAGCATCGAGTGCTGCGACTGCGTAGCTGGTCTGAAGGCTCGCGTTGAGAAGCTCATTCCTGTTTACGAGGAGGCTCTCGCTGCTGTTAAGGCTCTTGACAATCAGGATGCTCACGACTTCCTGGCTCGTCGTCTATACGACATGACTGCCGAGTTGGTAATGAGTCTGCTCATCATCCGTGATGCCAGCAAGGCTCCTGAACTCTTCAAGAAGAGTGCTAACGTATACGTTCGCATGACCGAGGAGGATGTACTTGGCAAGGCCGCTTACATCAAAGCCTTCCAGGTAGAGGACCTTGTTAATTTCAAGGCAAACGATGAAGAGGTTGAGGCTTAATCAGCCCTCATCCAAATAAAAAATAATCCGATGAATCTTTTGGTTCATCGGATTTTTTTGTATCTTTGCCCACAACATACCAACAAATTGAGTACTATGGAACAAGGAATCATTTTTGAGATTTGTGGCTGGGTGGCCACCATCGGCATGATATTAGGCTATTTACCACAAGCCATCACAACTATCCGCACACGCAATACGGATGGCATTGCACTGCCCACCTTTCTGATGATGGCGGTGGGAGGCTTTGCCTTTATGCTGCAAGGACTGCTTCACGAACCAAACATTCTATGGGCACTGTTTCTGACCAACCTTGTGACCACGACGTGCAGCTGCATCGTGTTTGGCATCAAGATGTATAACGACTACTTTAGTTAAATTTATACCTCAAACCGATAAGTCCGATGCCCTGCTCACCCACACCGAGTTCAACAAAGGCGCGCAGCTGACGAGCACCCACCTCCATACCAAGAAGCGAGGCCTGCCAATTAAAGTGGAACACAGACTCGCTATTACCGTCGTAGATCTCGTGGCGGATGGTGGCGCCAACACCAAACTTGGAGTACATGCCAAAATTGTTGGAACGCAGCCAATCGAACTTAACGCCAGGCATCAGGGTGTAGTAGGCTTGCGTGAGTTCTCCTTTTTTGGTACTGCCAGTCATTACGTCCTGCGTATTTTTGCCATAGACCGCGATGCCGCCTATGCCCAGCCACTCCTTTGGATGATAGAAATATTCAACTGAAAAAGGACCAGTGAATGTTTCATTCTCGTAGGTTACATTGCCCACAGTGACAATGGTGGTAGCGATATGCTCGAAGGCATTCACCCATTGGGAATTAGAACCAGCACCATAACTCACAGCCACCTCGTGTCGAGGGAAGTCTTCGGTCTGTGCCTGAGCGCACACAACGGTCATCAGCCCCATCAGGGCCATCAAGATTGTTTTTTTCATGTTATTAAGTTATTTAATTTTAATGATTTAAAAGTTCTCTTTCAGTATCTTTTCTATCAACGGTGGATAGTATTTCATCTCGAGCACATGTTCTTTGGCGGCGATATCGTCGGCAGAATCATCAGGACTCAACGCCACGCGATACTGGGCAATAATCTCGCCACCATCACAGACATGTGTCACCCAATGTACAGTCATGCCCGTCTCTGTTTCGCCAGCAGCCTTAACAGCTTCGTGTACGTGGTGCCCCCACATGCCCTTGCCTCCATACTTGGGCAACAGCGAAGGGTGAATATTAACGATGCGACGCGGGTAGGCATCTACCAGATAATCAGGAATCAATGGAAGGAAGCCTGCCAGCACGATGAAGCGGACATCATACTCGCGTAACAGGGGTATCATCACCGCAGCGTCGTTCAACTGAGCCTTGGTCACCACTTGCGTCCTGACACCCAAGCGTTGAGCCTTCTCCAACACAGGAGCATCGGCTTTATTGCAGACCAGCAAAGGCGTGCATACCAGCTCCGAGTCGTGGAAATAGCGGATGATGTTCTCTGCATTCGTTCCGCCACCCGAAGCAAAAATAGCAATATTCATTTTCATCTAAATCAAGATATTGTCATTTTATAGACGCAAAGGTACAAAAAAATATCTAAAGTTTTGCCAACTCACAGATATTTTGTAATTTTGCAACGCTTTAAAGCACAAATACATAAAATGAATCAATATGAAGAATATCACTCTTGACATGACTAAAGCCTCCTGCTTTTTGGCAGAAGGTGCAGTGGCTGCTTTCGAGCCCAAGGTAAAGGCAGCACAGGAAGCCCTTGAGAACGGCACCTGCCCTGGCAACGATTTCCTGGGATGGCTCCACCTCCCCTCATCAATCACTCCCGAATTTCTGGCTGAGATTCAGGCTTGTGCCGACACGCTGCGCCAGAACTGCGAGGTTGTGGTAGTTGCAGGTATCGGTGGTTCTTATCTGGGCGCTCGCGCCGTGATTGAAGCCCTGAGCAACTCGTTTGCATGGCTCATTCAGGATAAGAAGAACCCCACCATCATGTTTGCTGGTAACAACATCGGCGAGGACTACCTGTTCGAGATGACAGAATACCTGAAAGACAAGAAGTTTGGCGTTATCAATATTTCCAAGTCTGGTACCACCACCGAGACTGCCCTGACCTTCCGTCTGTTGAAGAAGCAGTGCGAGGCTCAGCGCGGCAAGGAGGAGGCTAAAAAGGTGATCGTAGCCGTTACAGACGCTAAGAAGGGTGCTGCCCGCACCTGCGCCGACAAGGAAGGTTACAAGAGCTTTATCATCCCCGATAACGTAGGTGGCCGTTTCTCTGTACTCACTCCCGTTGGTCTGCTGCCCATAGCCTGCGCTGGCTTCGACGTGAAGCAGCTGGTGGCTGGTGCACAGGACATGGAGAAGGCTTGCGGCAAGGATGTTCCCTTCGCCGAGAACCTCGCAGCACAGTATGCAGCCGTTCGCAACGGTCTTTATCAGAGCGGCAAGAAGATCGAGATCATGGTGAACTATCAGCCCAAGCTCCACTTCTTCTCTGAGTGGTGGAAGCAGCTCTATGGCGAGAGCGAGGGTAAGGATGGCAAGGGTATCTTCCCTGCCTCTGTTGACTTCACCACCGACCTGCACTCTATGGGTCAGTGGATTCAGGAGGGCGAGCGCACTATCTTCGAGACAGTGATCAGCATTGAGGAGCCCGAGAAGAAGCTGCTGTTCCCCAACGACGAGGAGAACCTGGACGGTCTGAACTTCCTCGCTGGCAAGCGCGTGGACGAGGTGAACAAGATGGCTGAGCTGGGCACCCGTCTGGCTCACGTGGATGGTGGTGTGCCCAACATGCGCATCAGCGTTCCCAAGCTCAACGAGTACTACATCGGTCAGCTCATCTACTTCTTCGAGATCGCTTGTGGCATCAGTGGCAACCTGCTCGAGGTGAACCCCTTCAACCAGCCTGGTGTAGAGGCTTACAAAAAGAACATGTTTGCCCTGCTCGAGAAGCCCGGCTACGAGGCTGAATCAAAGGCCATCAAGGAGCGTCTGGCTAAAGAGAAGTAATCCAGGATATCTAGCGCATCTAGAATATCTAACAGAATGAAGCAAACAATTAAGCAATACTTAGAGGAACACGGCTTTGAGGCACTTTGCCCCAAAGCCGTGCTTTTCGATATGGACGGTGTGCTCTACAACTCGATGCCCAACCACGCCATTGCGTGGCAGCGTTCGATGGAGAAGTTTGGCATACACATGACAGAGGCCGACGCCTATGCCACTGAGGGTGCGCGTGGTGTCGACACCATCCGCATGATGGTGAAGAAGCAGCAGGGGCGCGACATTGACGAGGCCGAGGCGCAGCTGATGTACGACGAGAAAACACGCCAGTTTCACGCTCTGCCAGAAACACACATCATGCCTGGCATCCCAGAGCTGATGAAACAGATAAACGCTGACGGACTGACCATCGGCGTGGTAACGGGTAGCGGACAGCGTCCACTCATCAATCGCTTGCTTAAGGATTTTGGCGACTATCTCGACGAAAGTCACATCGTAACAGCCTACGACGTGAAGCACGGCAAACCCAACCCAGACCCTTATCTGATGGGACTGCAAAAGGCAGGCAACCTGAATCCGTGGGAGGCGTTTGTCGTCGAGAATGCCCCATTGGGCGTGAAGGCTGGCGTGTCGGCACGCATCTTCACACTCGCCGTCAACACAGGTCCGTTGGCCAACGAAGTATTGGAAAGTCAGGGGGCCAACATTGTATTTCCCACGATGATTATGCTCAGCAACAAATGGCGCGAGCTGATGGCATCGCTATCATGAACCCCATACTTTAGCAGTATCGAGCTAAAGTCACTTACACACCCTCGTCCTCGTCTTCCACATAGTCGAGCATATCCATATCATCATCCTCGCGGATGTTGATAATACCATTGCGGTCGACAGTCATCTCCAAAGGAATAAACACATCGTCGATAGCATCGGGCAGGGCGATGACTACAGAGAACTCCAGTTTGCCATTATCCACCTCGTCGAAACGGATGCTAGCCAGGATGCCATTCTTGCGAAACACCTCGTCAACATACTGTGTAAAGGCGCTCTTGGTAAACGTGCGCTTGAGGACTGAAGAGCCATCCTGACGAGTGACGGAAACAGTGATGCGGTTGTCCTTATACTTCTGGCCAGCCTCATCCTTCGCCATCGGCAGACTGTCGGCAGCCACACGACTGACAGACACCTGATAGGCAGCGTCTCCCCATTCTACCGTCTGCACTTGTTTATCGGCAGGCATACCAATGGGAGCTTGCAACTGTTTGGGCACATATTTCGTGGTGATAATGTCGTCGGTTTGCTTCTTCTCTTTACAGGCGCTCAGCATCATGATGCCTAAGGCCAAGACCAAAGGAAATAATCGTTTCATACGTATTGTTTATTGACGAAGCAAAAGTACAAAAAAAAACTGATACAGCCATAAAAAACGCCTACTATTTAAAAAATAGCAGGCGCATTGTTATCATTCCAAAAATCTTTTTACTCAAAAAATGACTCACATCATTTTTGTTTGCGGGGGCTCGCTCGCCCCCTTCAAAACACTATGTTAACCTAAATCACTATGAAAAAATCTCAATTATTATTGTTGATGTCTCTGCGTGGTCTTTGTCCTCTTTGGCCCTGGAAGCGATTCTGCTGATCCTTCGTATAGGCCTGATATTGTTCCTCAGTCAGGATGGTCTTCAACTCGGCGCTGTAAGCCTCCATGTTCTTACGCATCTCCTCGCGATTGCCCATCTGACCCATCTGCGGGCGACGGCCCTGAACTGTATCGTTCTGAGGGCGCTGTGGACGCTGTGGCATCTGTCCCATCTGACCTTGTGAGCGACGTCCCTGACCGCGCATACTAGCCATCGGTCCCATGGGAATCTTACCCATATACTTTGTATTCAGTTCGAGCAACTTTGCAGCCTGCTCTTCACTCAGTTTATACTTCTCAACAGTCTCGTTTGTACGCTGCTTCACCATTTCCTTTGGATCCATCTGTCTGCGCTCGGGTCTGTTCTGGTTGGCCTCCTGGGCCATCACGTTGGCAGTCATCAGCATGCCTGCAACTATTGTCAAAAGAATCTTTTTCATCTTTAAATCTCCTTTTCTTTTTTTAGTTTTGTACTCATTTTGCGTTGCAACTATCTTACTGACGTAACAAAATGACAGAAGTTTAATCAAAAACGAAAAAAAAACACATTTTTTTTATGAAAAAAGTTATTTTTCTTCGGTTTTGTCGTATAAAATAATACAAAACGAAAGAAAAGAAGTGTATTACTGATTTATCTCCACCACTGTCAGCACGCCGTTTTCCACTCGAAAACGAACATCTTTGCCAGCGAAGGGCATACCATACACACGCTCGGCATCATCATGATAGCGTGGACGAGGATCTTGCGCCAGCACCTGTCGCAGTCCCCTTTGTTCCTCGTCAGAAAAACAAGCAGCCATCTCCTGTGGCAATACCACCTTCAGCGGTTCCCATGTGGTCTGGTCCACAAAACCACTGCGCGCCTCAGGGTGACTGTCGGCATAGGTCACATAAGGCTTAATGTCGTAGATAGGCGTTCCGTCCATCAGGTCGGCACCCTTCACAAAAATCACGGGGCCTTCCTTTTCCGTCATCTCCACCTTATTTATATATACGCACGAGAGGCCCAGACGGTTAGGGCGGAAAGGCGAGCGCGAGGCAAACACCCCCACCCTTTCGTTGCCCCCCAGACGAGGCGGACGCACGGTGAGTCCCTGCTGTTCGTGGGGATTACCACTAAATTCCCATATCAGCCACAGATAGTCAAACTGCTCCAGTCCACGCACGGCCTCCTCACGCCTGTATTCAGGCTCCAGCACAATACGACCCACCAAGTCGTCGGCCAGTCCGCTTTGGCGAGGCAGGCCAAACTTCGACGTCAGGGGCGAGTGGAAGTATGCTATGGGTTTGATATTCATGTGTGCAAAGGTACGAAATTATTTCGTAATTCAGAATTATTTCGTACCTTTGCATGCAAAACCAACGAAAATAAAAGAACCTAAGATGAAGAAACTATTGATTTCTATGGCCCTGCTGCTCCCAACGGCAGTTGTGGCTCGCGAGGCTACTGTCACCTCACCCAACGGAAAACTTGTTGTCACCATCAACGACGAAGGTCAGCAGGCCACCTATGCCGTCACCCTCGACGGCCATCAGATGCTGTTGCCATCGGCCCTGGGTTTCAAGGCCAACTTTGGCGACTTCACCCAGAAGCTCACCATTACAGGCACCAAGACCACCCATGCCGACCGTACTTACGAGATGCGCCAGGTGAAGCAGTCGAAGATGCACTACGTAGCCGAGCAGCTCACCGTCGACTTCGAGAACGCTAAAGGTCAGAAGATGTCGGCCGAGTTCTCAGTGAGCAACAACGACGTAGCCTTCCGCTACCTCATCCCCCGTCAGAAGAACGACAATCCCAAGTGCGCCGTCATCGAGAAAGAGAGCACAGCCTTCCGTCTGCCCGATGGCACCACCACGTTTATCACCCCCCAGAGCAGTGCCATGGTGGGATGGGAACGCACCAAGCCCAGCTACGAAGAAGGCTACAGCATCGACGGTGCCATGACGGCCCGCTCGCAGTATGGCCAAGGCTATACCTTCCCTTGTCTGTTCCATGCCCCCCAGGGCTGGCTACTCATCTCTGAGACGGGTGTCGACAGTCACTATTGCGGCTCGCACCTCAGCGATTATCCCTATACCATTGCCTATCCCATGACAGGCGAAAACAACGGCAACGGCACAGCCACCGCAGGCATCGCCCTGCCTGGCCAAACACCCTGGCGCACCATCACCGTGGGCACCTCGCTGAAACCCATTGTCGAAACCACCGTTGCCTATGATGTGGTGGAGCCCCTCTACGAGCCCTCACAGCAGTATGGTGCAGGTCGCTACACCTGGTCGTGGCTCATCTGGCAGGACAACTCCATCAACTACGACGACCAGGTGAAGTTCATCGACTTGGCATCGGCCATGGGCTATGAGTTCTGCCTGGTGGACAACTGGTGGGACCAGAACATCGGTCGCGACCGCATGGCCGAGCTCTCGAAGTACGCCCAGTCGAAAGGCGTGTCACTGATGCTGTGGTACAACTCCAACGGCCATGAGAACGACGCACCCCAGACACCTCGCAACTGCCTGGACAACAGTATTGCACGCGACCGCGAGATGGCCTGGCTGAAGAGCATTGGCGTGAAGGGCATCAAGGTCGACTTCTTCGGCGGCGACAAGCAAGAGACCATGAAACTCTACGAGGATATCCTCTTCGATGCCAACCGTTATGGCATCCAGTGCATCTTCCACGGCTGCACCCTGCCTCGCGGCTGGGAGCGCATGTATCCCAACTATGTGGCCAGCGAGGCCGTCCTCGCCAGCGAGAATGTCTATTTCAACGAGGGCGCAGCCATCCGTCAGGCCTTCGACCTCACCCTGCATCCCTTCTGCCGCAATGCTGTGGGCACCATGGACTGGGGTGGCGTCATCATGAACAAATACCTGTCACCAGACAATAAGAGTCGCCACACGCGCAAGACCACTGATGCCTTCGAGATTGCCTCGGCTTATATCATGCAGACCGCCATCCAGTGTGTGGCCATGCAGCCCAACAACCTGCAGGAGTTGCCCCAGCACGAGCTCGACCTGCTGAAGGATATCCCCACCACCTGGGACGAGACACGCTTCATCGACGGCTATCCTGGTCGCTATGTGGTGCTGGCCCGTCGTCATGGCGACAAGTGGTATATTGCTGGTCTGAATGCCCAGAAGACGCCACTGACGCTGATGCTTAACCTCTCTGACTACAGTCTCACCAAGCAGTTCACTGATCAGGCAGACAAGAAGGGTCGCATCACTGGCACCGCTATTACCCCTGCAAAACTCAAAAAAGGTAAAGCAAACGTCACCATGCAGCCCAATGGCGGCTTCCTGATTTACTAAGTAAGCCAACAAACATATCAACATACAAAAAAAGGCTACCTGCGGGTAGCCTTTTTTTGTACTTCAACCTCAAAAAATACGCAATGTAACAATCTGTTATACAAAAAGTTATAAATAGTTCTACAGTTTGTAGAAATTACTTTTTCAAAGGATCAGAAAAGCATAAAATGATGCTGTTATTTGCAGATAATTCACTAATTTTGCACCCCAAAAATAAGAGACTCCACAACCGACATGAAAACGTTTTTAAAGAAAAGTTATCGTGAACTGACAATTTGCAGTTTGTTTTTCACATTAGTCTTGACCCTCAGCACCTCGTGCCAGCACAATCAAGACTACCAAATGAAAGATGACATCGTCTATACCTTGTTAAAACCCTACGACAACGACAAGATGGAACAGCGTGGCGACAGTCTGTACGAGGCTGGCGAGATTTCCGACCTGTGCAGGAAGTTCTATCATGCCTTCGCTCTGTGCAGCAAGTATCACAAGTTCAACACAGCCGTTCCCATCTTCCAGGAAATACTAAAGGATGGTTCAGAAGACTCGCTGGAGCGTTTGTTCCAGATAAACGCAGCTTCCGAGCTGACCATGATCCAACGCTATCAGGGACATATTGAGAAGTCCATGCTCACAGCCATCGATGCCCTTCAGCGCTTCACGCTCGAAGAGGCACAGACCGACCAGATGGCACTTGAGAGCTACATTCGCCTGGGCACCTTTATTGGCGATGGCATGGTGGCCACAGGCGATTACGACGAGGCAGAAAAGCAATTCCAGGAGTTCTACCAGCTCTCGTGCGACATGCAGTCGAGCGTACTGCGCCAGGCAGAATGGTATCCACGCCATTTCGAGCTGTTCGAGATTATCATCCGTGCCTATACCACCAGCGGCGAGTACGAGCGTGTGCTGCCCTGGGTGAAGCGCTGCGAGGACACAGCCGAGGCCTATTATAATTCGGCCGAGTTCAAGAACATGCCACATATCACAACCCAGTATGTTGAAGGCTATCTGGCTGGCGCGCAAATCTGTAAGGCGATTGCCATGGAGAACCTGGGTCGCCCAGAAGAGGCAGCCGAGGCCTATAGCAACTACCTGAAGAGTGACATGGCCCACACCATCATCGGCCGCATCAACCGTGCGTTCTATCTGTCGGCCAACCATCGCTACAGAGAGGCCGCCGTGATGTTCCAGTCGCTGGACAAGGCCTTGGCCGTTTATAGTCCCAGCATCTCGCTCGACTGGATTCACGAGTACTATCTGCCAAAATTCGAGGCCAACCTCCACGCCGGCTGTCGCGACTCAGCCCTGGTGCAGGCCACCAAGATCTGCGAGACACTCGACTCCACCCTCACCAACTACATGCACGACGAGGGCAGTAAGCTGGGCCATATCTATGCCTCGCTGAAGAAAGAGGAAAAGATCATTGAGCAGGAGGAGCGCATCATCCTGCAGCGCACCTGGGGACTCTCCATCTTCCTCGTACTGGTCATTGGCTTCTTCATCACCTACACCATCCGCAACCGCCGTCACAGTCGCCGACTGGCCGAGGTAAAAGCCGTTCAGGAGCGTATCGAGAACGAGTTACGTATTGCCCGCGATATCCAGATGTCAATGGTGCCCCACGTGTTCCCACAGCACAACGGACTCGACATGCACGCTCTGATGGAGCCTGCCAAAGAGGTGGGTGGTGATCTTTACGGTTATGTCATCATCGACAACAAACTCTATTTTGCTGTTGGCGACGTGTCAGGCAAAGGCATTCCTGCCTCCCTGTTCATGGCGCAGGTCACCCGCCTGTTCCACACCCTGGCCGACGAGGCCCTAATGCCAGCCGAGATCTGTACCATCATGAACAAGGAACTATCAGGCGAGGACAACGTAAACGGCATGTTTGTCACCATGTTCGTAGGTCGACTCGACATGCAGACGGGTCATCTCCATTTCTGTAATGCAGGCCACAATCCCCCCGTCATTGGCTGTGGCACCCAGGATGCCCATTTCCTTGAGATGGAGTCGAACGCCCCCATCGGCCTGTGGCCCGACCTCGAGTATATCGGCGAGGAGATTGACACCATCAAGGGTCAGCAACTGCTGGTATATACCGATGGACTGAACGAGGCCGAGAACCCAGAGCAGCAGCAGTTGGGCGACGACCACATGCTCAGCATTCTGCGCGATAACCGCTTCGCATCTACAAAGCAGATTATTGAGCGACTGGAAACAGAGGTGAAAAATCATCGCCAGGATGCAATTCCCAGCGATGACCTTACCATGCTCTGTATCTCATTGAACTGAGTTGAGCAATCACTAATATACTACAATACTACAATTTTCAGTCTTTCATGTAGACAACCTTGGAGGAGCCGTCAGACATACGTTCCACACAGAGTCCACGAGGCGAATCCAAGCGACGTCCATGCAAGTCGTAATAGGCCACTACGGTGGCCTTTTTTTCTTGCTTCTCGGCCACTTCGTTGATGGCTGCGGCACCTGGGTCGATGGTAAAGATATAAGTATTCAGACTGCGCGCAGGCATCTTCACCACCAGTTCCTTCGTAGGCATATCAATGGTTATGGGGCGCTCCTGACAAAGACTGTCAGTCTCGTTGCCTGTCGACAGGATATGCTTACCACTCTTCACGTAGAAAGGCAACTTCAACTTCATGTCGTAGGCCGTCTTGGTGGTGTCAATAGCCATCACAATCAGCGTGGTGTCGTCCTTGACATAGGCAGAATACTCCTTGGGAGCCTCCTGCGTGTTAGGATTCATCGTGGGTGTAGTGGCCAGACGCGTAGAGCCTGTGACATACTTCGAGAAGTGCGACATTACGAAGGCACGCGGCAACAGCCTGTTCTTCACCTTGTTCTCAGCGCCATACTTCGCCTCGCCAGTACTCACGAAAGCCCAGTGGGCACGCATATACCAATAGATATAACCTGTGCAGCCAGAGAGCATACACTCGTTAAGCTCCTCAGCAAAGAGCAGTTGCTCATGCCATGTGGGCAGTCGGTTCTGGATATTGTCCGACACAGAGTGCTCCGTCATCCACACCTCCTTGCCATATTTCGATGCCGCAGTGTTGGCACTCCTCATATTGCCCAAGGGTGGATGTCCATAGAGGTGGCCCGCAATGATGTCGATATACTTACGGGCAGTGGTATCGTTGAGCAGTTTATTACTGTATTTGGGGTCGAAACCCAAGGGCTCGGCACTGATCAGTCGCACGCCAGGATAGGTCTCACGATCCAGCATGTGGGCATTCTCTTTCACCAGCTTCAACTGCTGCTCAGGTGTATACAGACATCCAGAGTAGTTCACCCACCAGTCAGGCTCGTTCTGAATCGACACAGCATCCACATTCACACCATTCTTCTTCATATAGGCCAGGAAGGTGTTGAGCCAAGGGAAGAACTTGCCATAGCAGTCCTCGCGTAACTCAGCGCGAATATTACCCTGATCGTCAGCGTTGCCACCCTGCGCCGATCCGTTCGTTTTGTATTCTCCTGGAGGCGACCATGGTGTGCCAAACACGATGCCGCCACGCTGCTTCACAATCTTGGCCGAGGGCAGCGAGCCCTTCCAGTCGTAGGGTGTATCGTAGTTGTTCCATTCAGGCACCACCACATCGCCAACGAAGTTGGGCGAAATCTCCATACGCATAATGTTCAGTCCAATCTTCGACGTAGGACCATAGAGCAGTTTCACTGGGTTTGTGTCTGTGCCGAAGGGACACATAGCGCCATCACAGCAGGCTGCGCCAAAACCTGTGACGGTCTGATAGCGCGTATCTTTCACTGTAACGGTAACCGTAGCTGCCTGAGCAGTCGTTGCCATTGCCAATCCAAGGATGGATGAAAGTAGTAATCGTTTCATTGGTTTATTATTGAGATTTTGCTGCAAAGGTACAAAAAAAAGAAACAAAGAGGCGACAAGAAAGTGGTTTTTGCTTTCCTGCCGCCTTTTTGTATACTTTTGTCCTATCGGTGTGTATATTTAATGCTTCTCTCTCACCTCATCACCTTCTTCCCATTCTGGATATACACCCCATGCTTGGGCGAGCCTTGAATGGGGCGGCCCTGGAGGTCGAAGGTTGGTGATGATATGCTCTTGTTTACGGTTGGCTCTGAAACGCCTGCTTCAGTGTCATTCAGCCAGTGGAATGAGCCATCAGAGAACACCAACACACCATTGTCTGTGCCAATATAGACGGAGTCGCTATCCACATCCACGCAATAGCAGTATCCTGTCTCCACATCCCATTCATAGCGGGTTATCACACCATGGTCGAAACAGCAAAGGGGACCTTTGGAATAACACTGGCCAATCAGGCTACTATAGTCAGTACGAGCTCGTGGCAAGAACCAGATTCGTCCTTGACTATCACATTTCACGGATATGGGCGTTTCCCACCCTGTACCAACATCATAACTCGCATAGTTATGACCATCGTATTTCAGCAATTTGGCTCTAACTACGATTTCCCCATTGTCAATTGTGTCATGATGAGTACTGCCAAACCACAAATTCCCATCATTGTCAAAGGTCATGCCAGAGACACCCTTAGAACTAAAGGGCGCGTTTCTGTGGCTAACAACCTCCAAGTCACCTCCTACGTGATATCTCATCAGACTATTGCCACTTCCAGCATCTATGGAAGATATCCAAATATCATCATTGTGGTCTACCACCATCTGCCATATTTCGTTTCCAGAGTCACAACTTGGAAAAACCAACGTCTGTTCCTCTCCTGAGCGGTAGATAACGGAAATACAATTATCTCCGCCTATAACCATGGTTCCGTTTGAATCAAAGACAATACTGTTTATGCCTATTGGCCATATTAAATCATTCACCTTGTTTTCATCAAGGTTTGCATAATGCACAGTAGTGTCAGCCCTGCCATCAGTAATGCTGGTCAATACGCCATCATTGCTACCCACCCAGATGGTGTCTGGCCTTATTGCCAAGGCGTTCAGACCGATACCTCCATAAGGTCTCGTGATTTCGTAAACATCACGCTGCTCTTCAAAATAGCCAGTCGACAAATCATAGACTGTTCTTTTGCCTGTTGATTTATTGATAACCTCAACACCTTTCTGCATAAGGATGTAGATGCTTGTATCATTGTGCTCAATGCATTTCACTGAATGAATGGTCACGACAGGATAATGCCTGGCCTGCAATCCAATAAAAGAAGTAGCTGTCAAAAGAGCAAGTAACAGATATTTTCTCATAATCATAGTACATTATTATTCAACTTTGAATTTCTTATCATAAAGTCCTCCATTTATAATAAGACCAATAGAGTATAAGCCAAATTTCTCTATTGGGAAGGTGACGCTTTGCTTGCCAGGTTCAAGTGTCTGAGACTTAATAATATCCTTCTTCTCAAAACTGTTCAAGTCAACCAACATCAAACTTACTTCAGACTTCTCACTTAGAACAAAGGACACATGGGCTGTTTGTTCTTGTACTGTAACAGACAAGGAAATCATTTCACGCTGGGAAACGTTCTTTTGTGCGATATCTTCTACTTCTTTTAAAGAAGTAACACCCGCCAACAGCGCTTTTGACAATAGAATTTCCATAGCCTGAACGTTTAGTGAAGTTATTCCTTTCCCATTGTCACATACGTGTTTACATGATTCCTCCACGTAGGACTCCAGCTCCGGGTGTATTCTTGCAGCTAAATCTTGCAATAATTTAAAAGGAAGGACACTTCTTTTACTTGCCTCTTTGTATAGGAAATTAATAACGATAGGATTATTAATGCAATAGTTAAGCAATGTCTTGTAAACTCGCGCTCTGTCAAAGTCTCGAGCATCGCTTAAATACATAATAGAACTATCATTCTGATAATCATTATACATTTTCCAGAACAAATCCTTTACATTGTTTGGAATCTTCTTGATTCCATTGTCAATTTGCGTCATTTCTGATTCTGAAAACGAGAAATCAAGAACAGGACCAGGTCCTGGATATGGGACAACCATATTATTATCCTTCATGTAATACGCAACAACCTTTTCATACTTTCCTCCTTGGAAGGCATTCCGAGGATGGAAAAGTCTAATGCCTTGTCCCATTTTGCTTTCCCAATCATATCCGGCAGAATATTTGTGTCCCTTTGATTTTACAGATGCATGAATGTCACCATCGTTATTCATCCATATATCAATCGTTGCAGATGATTCAGAATTTGTTGGACAATAACCATATTGAGCATAAAACGAATCAAATTTTTCTTTGTTATCCATGGGTTGAATCCATTCTCGCCATACGCCAACACTCCACGAGATGCAATTATAATACTCTGACAGATACGACGGAGAATGAGAAGTAATCGCATCATCAGGCTTTAAATTTGGATATTTAATCGTATCAACTCCTGCACTTCTACATTCCACATAGATATCACACTTCGGAAGTCTCTGACAGGGATATGACTTTGTTGTCGTAAACAGCCATCCTTTTTGTCCTGAAGGCCTGTTGATGCGAGCATTCTTGCCCCAATTGTAATTGGACTTTCCTGGATTAAAGGGATAATCGTCGTTGTGGGCATCCACACGGTCGTCCTCTCCCATCAGGCAGATAAATGGATCGCCATTTTTACTGACGGCAAAATAGCAACAAGGGAGCCCTGTGAAAGGATGCTGTATCACTGTTGAGGAGCTGCATATAGGCACATTGTCAAAGCACTTGTCTTCGTTAATGCACAGATTGCAGGTTCCAAACTCTGACGGGTCGGTTGTACGTAAAAGGACATAATAGAAACCACTCTGGGGTATGTCTACGCTTAGCAATGCCTCACCCGCTTGTCCTGATACGGCGACTCTTGACAGCACAGATGGGTCGTCCATGCTAAACAGATTCAATGCGTGGCTAAGTGTGGTTCCACTTGTTCGCATACTCACATGCTGACCTTCATGAAAATACTCAAGTCGGAAGAAAGAGTAGAACACTTGTTTGTTGAGCTCGGCATTGTATTCGGTGGAGGGTCGAATTGTATCTTTCAGTGCGTCATCATTGAAATTGAAGTTAATCACACGATAGTCCCTCGACAGCGAGTCCTCGAGAAATGACGCATTTTCTTCTTCTATCAGTTTCTGGTGATTCTTTCTTTGGGCATATCTGACTGTGTCGGAATTCAATCGTTCTTTGAAGGTAATAACGGTCTTACCTTTACTCACATGCTCTGCATTCGGCACATCGTCAAGGGTGCCAACAAGACTGATTTGATGGTCGCCCTCACTCAGGTAGATAGCATGCTGATAAGAATACCAGTCGCCCCTGTCAGTGAGAATCTCTCCAACAGAGTCGTTATCCACCTTCAGCATGTACTTTGAACATGTTCCATTGCTATGCCTTACGCCCATAAGCCAGAAGTCAACTGGATAAGTGGCCGATGCCGATGCCGTTACAGAAAACGTTGTTTCTGGCCTTCCATTTACGAGTCGTGTCGTAACGCCATTTTGGGTCAATGTATTATGGTCTATTGATGGCCATTCAAATTGGCCGTTGGTTCCTGCATCTGGACTCATCTCTTGAGCGTTGGCTGTCAAAAGGAACAGGACCAACAGTATCGAGGAAACGAAAACACGATTCATGAAAAACATGTTTTTAGTTAATATTTATGGAGTTATATATTTTTATTGCAAATTTATACTTTTATCTGATACTCTCCAAGCAATCCCCATGTTAATGATGAAGAATTAACAATGTTTAAACAAATGACATAAAGAAATCATAGGCGTTAGTGATGGCCAAAAATCTTTCTTTACTTTCATAGACTTGGTGTTTGAACAAAATGTCTTAAAACAAAACGAAAGAGGCAAGTAGAAACGCCTCTTTCGTTTTGTTTCTTATTTCATCACCTTCCTCCCATTCTGGATATACACCCCATGCTTGGGCTCTGCATTGAGGCGACGGCCTTGGAGGTCGTAGGTTTGTGATGGCATGCTCTTGTTTACTGTTGGCTCTGAGACACCTGCTTCTGTATCATTTAGCCAGTGGAACGAGCCATCAGAGAACACCAACACGCCATTGTCTGTGCCAATATAAACGGAGTCGCCATCCACATCCACGCAATAGCAGTATCCTGTCTCCACATCCCATTCATAGCGAGTTATCACGCCATGGTCAAAGCAGCAAAGAGGACCCTTGGAATATTGTTCGTATTTGGTTTTGTCGCCAAGTGTAGGAAGGAACCAGATTCTGCTTTGACCATCGCATTCCACAGAGGCAGGTACATTATTACTTGCTCCCACATCGTAACTTGCATAGTTGCTGCCATCATACTTCAACAGCTTCGCTCTCCATCCGTTATCATCATTGTGACTGCTGGCAAACCACAGATAACCGTCGTTATCAATTGTCATGCCCTTGACATAACCACTCTTATATGGTAAGTCTGGATTATCTCTGTCACTAACAACCTGCAGTTCTCCACCAACATGATACTTCATCAGACCATTTCCAAAGCCAGAGTCCATGCACGATATCCAAATATCCTCTTTGGAATCTATCACCATCTTCCACACCTGAGTACCATAGTGGTCTTTTGGAAAGATAAGCGTTTGCTTCTCGCCAGAGGGATAGATAGCCGATATACAGTTTGTGCCGCCAATGACTGCCGTTCCATTTTGATCGATCACCAAACTCTCAATGCCTATGGGCCATAGATCCTCACCATCGCCCAAGAGCGACAAGTCAAGATAATGCCTCGTAGTATCAGCTATGCCGTCGTGGATTCTGGTCAGCACACCGTCGTTGCCGCCCACCCAAATGGTGTTGTGCGCCACGGCCAAAGCATTCTGTCCCACACTGTTCAAATTGGTGCCAGACTGTTCTATGGCATTCCATTGGTCCACGAAGTAGCCTGTCTCCTTTTTATAGACAGTCTTTCTGCCTGTAACCTTATTTATCACCTCTATTCCCTCAGGCATCAGAACATAAATGCTTGTGTCGTTATGCTCAATGCATTTCACAGAATGAACTGTTGCTACAGGATAATGGGTTGCATGGACTGCCATAAAGGGACATGCCATCAAAAGAATTAATACCAATTGTTTTCTCATAAAAGCAACGTTTTATTTAATAATTTATTTTGATTTTCTTTTCGTAATAGCCTCCATTTGCAATTACACAAACGGAATAAAAACCAGGTTCATTAACTGTAAGCGGGAAGTTATGTTGCCCCGATTCAAGTACGTGATTCCGTAGAATCTCTTTCTTTTCAAACGTGTTTAAGTTAATTAAAAACAGTCTGACATTTGATTTCTCTTCTAATTCTAAAGAAACATTAACAGAATGTCCTTGTATGTTAGTAGATAAAGAATTTCTACTACACAATTCCAAACGACTATCAATCATGCGTTCCATCTCTTCAGGAGAGGTCATCCCTCCAAGAAGTACCTTTGACAAAAGAATTCCTTCAACTTGTACGCTAAGAGGCGTGTTGCTATTTCTTTTTTTGCATATACGTTTATAAGTATCCCTGGTAGTAGTCAACAATCCTGAATACTTCCGTTCTGCTAAATCCTGTAGGAGTTTCATTGGATATATACTTCTCTTAGACACCTCCTTATATAAGTAATTTACTACGCAGGGATTACTCACACAGAAATTAAGCAAATCATTATATCCTTGTGCTCTATCAAAATGACGTGTATCACTTAAATGAATAATAGTACTGTCATTTTGATAATTATTATAAAGATTCCAAAAGTTTTTCTCAACGCTATCAGGAATTCTTTTTATTCCATCATCAATTTTTGCCATTTCAGAATCTGAGAAAGAAAAACTTTGTATGGGACCTGGTTCTAAATATTGTTGGAAATCATAATTTTTTTTATAATACGCAACTACATCTCCATAATAATCGTCGGTACGAATTGCATAACGAGGATGGAAAAATCTATGCCATCCGCCATCTTTACTTTCCCAATCATAACCTGCAGCATATTGATGTCCTTTTGATTTTACTGATGCGTGTTGGAATTCACCATTTCTTTCCCACACATCAATAACAGCTTGTGAACTGGAATTCGTGCGCGAGTAACCATAATTTGCATAGAAATCATCAAAATCTTCAATCCTGTCAAATGGATTATACCATTCCATCCAAACACCTGCACTCCACGAGATACAATTGTAGAAATTCAAATCAACTTCAGTTTGGGTCTCTGAAGAGAAAATCACATCATTATCTTTCAAGTTTTCAAAATAGTGTTTAGCAAAGGAGCCTTTCCTACATCCTGTATAAACATCACATTTCTGAACTATAGAAATTGGGTATGACTTTGTGGTGGTAAAAAGCCAGTTGTTAAGAGACAAATGAGAGTCAATTCGAGAATTATGCCCCCAATCGAAATCAGATTGAACAGAATCATATGGATAATCATCGTTGTAAGTACATACACATCCATTATCATCAATCAGACAAATAAAGGGATCTCCATTATTACAAATAGCAAAGTTACAATAAACATAGTCACTTTTCGCATGCTGTACAGGTGTTGCAGAACAACAAATGGGGACGTTATCAAAGAATTTATCGTCGTTTATACATAAATTACAAGTGCCGTATTGTGAAGGATTACTCGTGCGTAATAAGACATAATAAAAGCCACTTTGTGGAATTTGAACACCGTTTAAGCATGCACTACCCATAGAGTTTGACATAGCAACCAATGAGAAACAATCTGGAGAATCTTTGCTAAATAAGTTCAAAACATGATCTATATTTGTTCCACTTGTCTGGATATTTACAATCTGTCCCTTGACGAAATATTCAAGACGGAAGAATGAATAAAACACGTCTTTGTTCAATTCTGCATGATATTTCATCGGAGGATATAGATCATCGCCAAGGTATTTGTAGTTAAGTTCTCTATAATTACTACACAAGGTGTCAAGAAAAGTGAAGTGATCTTCAATAATTGAATTATCATGAGATTTCCTTAAATTATATTTATAAGCATCTGACTGATATATTGGTATTGGTTTGAACGAATTAATTGTTGTCTCTTTTTTAATACGCTCTGCATTAGGTGTATCATTGATTGATCCCACCAAACTAATTTGATGCGTTCCTTCTTCAAGAAATATACCTTCATGGCTCGAAGGATAATAAGTACTCCAATCTCCCTTATTCGTTATCACTTGGTCTACAGAATCATTATCAACCTTTAACATATATTTTGAAAAAGTACCATTCAGATGCCTCACACCCATGAGCCAAAAACTAATATGATAAATTCCAGAATCAGAAACAGTTACTGAAAAAACTGTTTCTGGTCTTCCATTATTAACTTGTGTAGTCACGTTGTTTTGTACTAAACTGGTACTCTCTATTTTCGAGAGTCTTAGTTGATTATCACGTTCTACTTCTAGATTTGAATACTGTGCTTTTAATTCTATTGAGAACAAAGCAACTAGAGAAATGAGATAAAAAAACTTTTTCATAAGAAAGCAAAGATTTATGATGAACTATTTTAAGGAAGATAATATTTTATCTTATCACCAACATAAACGGTTTGTTTTTTTAAAGATTTATGCCTCTTTATAGGCTAAACCAACTTTTTCTAGTTCTGGCATACTGTAAAAGTGTTGCCCAAAGAATGGCAAATGGAAGATAACTTTTATTTTGCATCTTGCTAGTTTTTTTAAGTTGTTATAATTATTAAGCTTGTATTTAATGTTTTATGTTTATGTGTTGCAAATATATAAATTAAACAGATATCTTCCAAATAAATCGCGAATTAATGATGAAGAATTAACAATGTTTAAACAAACAAATCTGTTAAATCCCTTCAGCGCTATCTTCTGACAAATCAGAAAGAAAAGAGCAGGATTATTGATACTATTCATCTTTTTAGTATCCGTTTACTAACAAGTTATCAGCAGTCCTACATCTCTAACAAAAAACACAAATACGATGCATGGCCGTGCGAGTGGTGTTTCGTAAATTTGCACTTTATTTTTTTATTTGAACCCATATGAAATCACTCAGAGAACTATTCCGTATTGGGAAAGGCCCATCAAGCAGTCATACGATGGGACCAGCAAAAGCGGCGCAGATCTACGCCGAACGTCACCCTGAAGCAAAGTGTTTTGAAGTAACCCTCTATGGCAGTCTGGCAGCAACAGGCAAGGGTCACCTGACCGACATTGCCATCATCAATGTACTCAGCAAGATTGCTCCAGTGGAGATCATCTGGAAACCCAGGATAACACTTCCTTTTCATCCCAACGGCATGATATTCACGGCCGACGACGGCGACCCATGGACTGTGTATAGCGTGGGAGGAGGCGCACTCTCTGAGGGAAAGCCGGACAGCGATATGGTGGATGCTGGTGCTGAGGTATACGAGATGAACAAGATTAAGGACATCCTTGAATGGTGCAAGCAGAATGGACGCTGTTACTGGGAGTACGTAGAACAATGCGAAGGCCCAGAGATATGGGATTATCTGAGAGAGGTGTGGGCCACGATGCAGGACGCCGTGGAGCGAGGTCTGGACGCAGAAGGTTCTGTGCCTGGGCCGCTGGGGCTGCCACGCAAGGCGGCTTCCACCTATCAGAAGGCGCAGGACTTTCGCGAGCCACTTAAATCGCGTGGCATGCTGTATGCCTATGCCCTGGCAGTGATCGAAGAGAACGCATCAGGTGGCACCATCGTCACGGCACCCACCTGTGGTTCCTGCGGCGTGGTGGCTGCCACGCTCTATCAGTATTTCCACCAATACGCCTTCTCTGAACAGCGCATCCTGAGAGCCCTTGCCACGGCCGGACTCTTTGGCAATGTGGTTAAGCAGAACGCCAGCATCAGTGGTGCCGAGGTGGGATGCCAGGGCGAGGTGGGCGTGGCCTGCGCCATGGCGGCTGCCGCAGGCTGTCAACTCTGTGGGGGCAGTCCCAGTCAGATAGAATATGCAGCCGAGATGGGACTGGAGCATCATCTTGGCATGACGTGCGACCCCATCTGCGGACTCGTTCAGATTCCCTGCATCGAACGGAATGTCTTCGCTGCTGCACGTGCAGCCGACTCGATTCTCTATGCCATCACCTCAGATGGCACCCATCGCATATCGTTCGACCATGTGGTGCAGGTGATGAAGCGCACTGGTCACGACCTGCCATCACTCTACAAGGAAACCAGCCAGGGCGGACTAGCATTGAAATACGAGGAATAATCTTAAAATGAGAAGACGGTGTCGCCGGCAGTGGTTACAAATTCATTCATCCTCATCCCATCCGTCAAACGAGCGGCTCAACTGCTCACTTCCCGACGCATCACCGCCACCATGAACCCTGTCGCCGCCACTGCCAGCCAGCAGTTGCTGTTGGTGGTTCAGAAGCACCACCTGCATCACCGGACACATATATCTCTTTTTCATACGCTTTCCTCCTTTCACATAACGATCTTCTTACCATTCTTCACATATACCCCATGGCGCACGGGACTGCCACTGAGGTGCGCCCCATCCATAGAATACCATCTACCATCATCCATCTCCCATATTCCATCTTCCTTCATCCATCTGCCATCATCCATCCCCGTGGCATGACCTCCGTCGAAGTCCATCACCACCTCGCGGGCACTGCCGCCCACATACACGTCACTCGTTCGCAGCGGCAGATACGCACTATTGGCCTTCAGCACATAAGCATCCTCGGCCAGGCGATACCAGTTGATATCATCCCCTTTCTTGGCCAGGATAAACGAGGTATATTCCTCACTGCCGATAGTCTGCACACGCTGCACCGTTGTGGCCTCGGTGAGACCCACCATCATATTCTGGGGATCCAGAGGTGCCGCCGTCGCCATCATGGGCACGTCATAGCTTTCGCCGGCCGTCCCTCTCAGCAGCAGTCCCTCGCCCGCAGGCACCTCCGCAGCCTGCGTCATCGTCAGCACACCGCTGTCGGGCCCACTACTTGAAAACCCGCTGGCATAATGAGCCGTCAGTCCACTCACGCTGGTGAAGTCAAGCGCATAGTCACTGGCATAGGTCATCACCCCGTGTGCGTTCATCACCACTGCCAACTTCTGCCCTTCATTCGTCAGCAAATAGTCCCTGCCGTCGGCACCGGCCGCCACCACTCTGAAGGCCGTTCCCTTGATACCGTCGTATATCGGCTTCGGAATCGTAAACGCGTAACTGTTCGACAGCATCACCAGTGCCCCGCTGGCATCATATACCTTGAAGCCCACAGCCCCCGACGCTCCACTGTGACCGATGGTCACATCCAGTCCGCCACTGCCGTTCTCCGTCGTCGTCACCGAGTAGCCGCGCACCGGTATCGTCGGCACAAAGTCCGTATACTGTCCCACATCGCCCTTACCGATGGGATAGCCGCTGAAGGCCGTCTTCTTCGCACCCTCGGCAGCCCCTGTATAGGTGGCCAAAGGTGCCGTCACGCGGTCCTCTATGAACACCGCGTTGGCCTTCTTCAACTTCATTGCCTTCACTGCGGCAATAGCCTCGTCAATCATCGCCTGCGTCACCACCAGGTAGAACGTACCGTAGTCACCCACCTCAAACACTTGCTTCGTCACGCCCTCGATGGTCTTGTCCACCAAATCGGGCACCACAAAGAAGCCATAGGCCTGAAACAGTTCCGTCAGGTCGTAGCCACTCACCTCGCACGCCTTCCTATAGAACTTCAGGTAATCGTCCGCTGCATCCACAAACACGTTCTGCACCCGTCGTGTGGGGTCGGCCCTCAGCGCATGGAAGAAGTCGGGATAGAAAGTTGGAGCATAGCCCTGCACATGGAAGAACTGATACAACTGGAAATACAAGTGCGTGCGTTCCCAGATGCCACGGTCCAGCCAATACACGCCGTTGGCCATATTTTCGAATGTCTTGTGAATATACTCCGCCCTACTCGTCAGGTGTCCGTTCTCCAAGATAGCGATGTTCGAAAAGAGGTTGTTCGACACCTCACTCTGACCTATCGTGTTGATCTTCGCCTGATGCACATGACCAATCTCATGTGCCGGTCCCCACAGACTGCCACCCGCAAAGAGGTTCTCGTTACTCATCACCTCGCTCAGCGTCGACTCGTTATAATACGTGCCATACGTACTGGCAAACATATAGTTGTAGTTGATAGACACCGCCATCATCGGTGTGTTGAAAAAGCCGGAAAACTCCGTGTCCAGTCCCATCACCCGATGTTCCATCTCCACCACCTGGTCCCATTGTTCCAGCATCTCCGTCATCTTCTGCGGACAGGCCGCCATCACCCGACTCGCGTTCATGTTGTAGATCAGCGACCTGTTTCTCAGTTGCAGGTAGTCGTAGTGCTTAAACAGTTTTTCCTGCATCACCAGCCAGTCGTCATCCGTATCGCCGCGAAGTGTAGAAAAGGCGCCATTCACCTGTCCACCCTCAATGTGAATCGTTACATCCGGATACGTGCTCATGGCCGTGAAGGGTGCCGCACCGCTGGTTGTGTTGTCCACCTCATAGTCCACCATCAGCACGCCCTCCGCCTGCATCTTCAGCACGTTGAAGCCCGCCGTCAGCGTATAGCCGTCGCCCGTGGCATTATAACGCGCCACATTGCGCAGCATCAGTGTGCCGCCACTGGGCACACCGCTCACATACACCGTCACCACCTCGTCCTCACTCACCGCGATGCCCGTGGGGTCACTGTTAGGTGCCAGGGCATAGCCCACGCCCACCAGGTTCCGCCATTGGCTGGCCTTACTCACCGGCCGGTAGGTGCCAATCCTGAAGGTGCGCTCATCATAGCGCCATCCTTCCTGATACACCTCCCAGCCACTGTTCTTCACCTTCAATGCCATGTTGATCACCGCCTGCGGCAGGGCGCTGGCCGTCATCGCCGCCGTCAACTCTTCGTCCGAATATCCTTTGTAGGCATCCCTCAACTCGCCGCAACTGGCATCCGTGAAATAGGTGGCCAGTACCGTGGTGATGGTTGCCTTGTTATTCACCAGCATGATGAAGTCATTATACGTGGCCTGTTGCGCCGCCAGTGCCTCGTCGTCCACGGTCACCGCTTCCAACTGCCATTTCGATGCGTCCGCATTGGCATCCCAGCTCACCACGTCGTGTCCGTTCTGCTGGTGATGCAGGCCGCCGCCGTTATAAATAGCAAAGCCCTTTGCCGACAGGTTCATCGTAAACGTCATGGCCGTGGGCCACGTGTGGAAATTACCGCTCGAGCGGTTTATCCATCGCTGCGTCACCGCATTCTGCAGTCTCACCGTCAGCGTGGTCTCGCCGCGTGCCGCCACCTCGATGCGCCACACCTGCATATAGTCGCTGGCGTCGGGCGTATCCACATAAACGTTCGTCGAGCCCGTGGCCGACTCACTCATGGCCATGGTCATGTCGTAGGCCAGCGAGTACACCCTGTAGTAACCCGTCGTCACCTCGTCCAGACTCGTCAGATACGTCTGTCCCCCGGCTTGCAGTCCCATCATCAGCAGGAACCACGTCACTGCCATTTTCGCTATTCCCCGTTTCATCTTCATATCGCTGTTTTTTATAGTTAATAGATTCTGCGGCAAATATATTCAATATCTCCCACATATCCAAACGAATTTGCTTTTAAATGATGTCACTGGCCCTCGCGGGTCAGTGACACACTTATCAAACGCCTTTGATAGTTTAAAAAGATTCTATTATTGAACCTAATACCCTAGTTAATCACTAACTAACTTTTGGTAAAAAATATGCATAAATCAATATAATTAGACAATACACCACCTACCCTCCCGGGCCAGCGGCATATATCGAGAATACCATCGACGTACCCTCCTCGTATCGAGGGTCCACATGTATGGCACCGCCCAGCAGGCGCACCATAGCCTTACAGGTGCGCAGTCGCAAGCCTGTTATCTTGTTCTCCACCGTGTCGTAGGGCAGGCGGTCGAACACCTGGTTCTTGGTGTCCTCGGGAATGCCCAGTCCTGTATCGTTAAGCGTAAACACCAGTTTTCCACACGTGTTGTCGGCAATCACCTTCAGCGTGACATGTCCCTTGGTGGTATATTCCATGGAGCAAAGGATCAGACAGCGCAGCAGAATGTCCAGACAACTCATGTTGGTTTTAATGATATAGTCATCGGGCAGCGACGTCTCGAAATTGGTTTCCACGCCGTTTCTCAGATATTTCATACAACTGTTGAACACATCCTGGCAAAACACATTCACCTCCACCACATCGTCATGAGGTACCTCCGGAAGCTCGTCATACTGCATCACCACCAGTGCACCGTCCACCATGGCCTGCATCTGTGCCGCCCTGCGCTGCAGCAACCGACTGGTGCGCTCCCACACATTGGGAGGAATGCTCATGTCTGGGTCGGCAAACAGTTTCAGATAACTGTCCAGTCCCACCTGCAGTGTCTGCACCTCCTGCAGGATATTGATGGTGAACTCAGCCTTCAGTCGTGCCCTCTGCTCCGCACGCCTGCTGTCCACCAGTCTCCTCATCTTCTCCTGATGCGACGACCTGCGTATGCGTTTCAGTATGCGGCGCCAGTAAAGGGCCGTGAGTCCTATGCTGAGGGCTGCTATCAGCATCAGTCCCAGTATGTTCAGAAGTAAGAAATTATCCTCATCCATAGACATTATTCTTTTGTTTATAATCCCCGCCGCCGAATAGGGCAGCGGGGATAAGAGTGTGTGATATTACTATTTCTTAGATAACCAGGGTATCGTCGGTTGCACCAGTACCCTCTACCCAGTTCGTAATGGTGGTCGACTGCAACTCGATAGCCTGCATACTCACGCTGAGGTTATAGGTGTAAACCTTGCCGGGCTCAAAAAGTTTGTCGGCTGTCAGCTGATAGGTGATGGCATGACCACCGGCCGTAGTAATCGTGATGAAGTCAAGCGCTGCGGCATCATAATCATAGAGCTGAGGCACGATGATGGCAGCCACGGCAGCACCTGTACCCATGGTGATGGTTGAAGCAGCACTGGTGGTATAGTCTGTCACCACTTCACTTACCTTAATCGGAGTCACCACGCCTTTAACGATTGTTGCCGTCTTCTTGGCATGCAGTGTGATGATACAGTTTGCAATATCATTTGCGCTCACGCCGCCGCCATTCTTAGCCGACAGGTTAACAATAATCTTTGTCAGCGCATGATTGAACGTCAGGCCCACAGCAGCGTTGTTTGCTGTCTTTGCCTGTGTAGGAATGTTCGTTGCATACATCAGGTCGCTGGCCTTATAATTAGCATCTGTTGACTGATTCTCCTGTACAGAGAAACTAGTAACAGCACTGGTAATCGTCGAGGGATAGTAAGCATCGATGTTCACCGTTCCTGTGGCAGGCCACAGCAGCGCCGTCTGACCATCCTTTAGGGTCAGGGCATTCACACCAGCTTCGGCAGTCTCCGTCACATAGATGGCAGACGTCAAAGTACTTGTACTGGCATCTGTGCGCTCCACATTAATTTCCTCGCCAGCATCAAAGGCCGTTGATTGCACGGCTTGTCCGGCACGGAAGGATGTTCTGCTGCCCTGTGTTGTTCCAAGACTGCTCACACTGGCTTCAAAACGCATGGCACTTGTTTCCTGACTTGGTTGCTCACTTTTCATGGTCTCGTCATTGTTGCAGGCCACCATTGTCATGGCAACAGCAGCAAGGATAAAATACTTTTTCATAGTTCTCACGTTTTTCGTTAATAATTAATAGATAAAAAATAATAGAAATAAAAAGGGTAATAAATACCTTGTATAACCTATATTGAACATTCCATATTTAGTAAAAACAGGCTCAGCAAGGAGCAGTCCGCGGCGCAGTCTGTAATTGTTCCAGTGGGAAAGCACACCACAATAGGAGTTCAGTGCAGGAAACCACAATGAACGATCTCTATGAGCCAGCATAGCAACCTTCCTTCTCATTCTGCCAACGGTGGATCGCGAGGCATAGATGCGATAGGGTTTGAGCCATGCTCCAAGGAACTCCGTTCCGTGCCACGCAGAAGTGACGCGCAACTTACCTTCGTGGAACGACAGTCCCAGTTCCTTATACAGGAATTCCTTCACCAACGGTACTAACGACATCAGCCACGTCTTGTCGGCACTGACCACATAGAAGTCATCGACATAACGCCCATAGTGACGGCAGTGCAACACACGCTTCATATACTGGTCAAACACATTGAGATAGACATTACTGAACAGCTGCGAGGTGAGATTACCGATGGGCAGACCGCAGCCCTCAGGACTGTTATAGAGCGACTTGTTGTGGGGCAGGCCGTCCCATTCCGATGGTGAACCCACAACCCGGCAGTCATTCAAGGGATTCATAAGCACAATCTCCGCGGTCAGCCAACGAACGAAGTCCATGTCCACCACATCGCACCAGCGCTCGCGGCGATGTCTTGACACCTTATGCATAGACATCCTGTCAAGGTTGTCAAGACAGATGCGGAGCAGCCGCTCACGGTGGATACTCATAAAATATCCGCTGATGTCCATCTTCATCACGTAGCAGGGACGCGTGTAATTGTGGCTCTCACTGCGGATGTGGTCATAAAGACGACGGATGCCGAAATGGGTACCACGACCAGCAAGGCAGCTATAACTGTCGAGAATAAAACTGCGCTCAAACATACGATACGTATAGTTGTAGTACAAATGATGGACCACACGGTCGCGGAACTCAGCGGCAAAGACCTCGCGCTTCTTTGGGTCAGTAATAACAAAGCACGAGGATGGCAAGGGCCGATAGGTGCGCCCATAGAGCACATCGCAAAGCTCAGCGAGGTTTTCATCCAGTCTCGCTTCGAAACGCAGCTGGTAGGACTTGTTACGCTTATGCTTTCTTGCGGCATAGTATGCTGTATACAAGTCCTCCAGAAGCTGTGATTTTGTTAACTTCATCATAACCATAGGATAAGTGCTCTCGACCTGGCGGACCAGGCGAACCGAGAAACCGTTGTTGCGGTTGTTGTTGTTCTGCGGATTCAGATTGCTACTATTGAAGTTCACGTTGTACGCGTTGTTCACATTCGACGCGTTGGGCGAACTCGACCAGTAGTTGCCGTTCGACCCGGCATTGTTGACAGTAGTACCATTCCGGTTGCCAGCAGCCGGCAGGAACAACAAGTCTGAACAAAATGCGTCAGCAGCGCGTTTCTTCATATGGCGGGAAGGAACCTTTCAACATCATATGAGCCAACCGCCATGTCTATGCTGTCCTTGCTGTCAGACCCGACAGGCAAGGCCCGCTGCCTGTGAATTTACCCCTTGTATCATTAAAGTCATATTATATCTGCTATACTGCGTTTTATTTCTGCCAAAAACTGCATGCTCTCCAAAGGCGACTTCTGCTCAATGGGATAGGTCAGAATGCGGTGCATAATGTCAGTCAACCGGCTAGGCCGTGATGCTGCGGCACTGGAGATACCGCCATCCGTTTCTTTCTTCGACGATTCAACCAGGGGAACACTATCTTTCCAATGGTCGAATTCAGACTGCAACAGACTAACCTCAACGCCCTCCTGGAACACCTCTTCCGGCAGCACCAAATCCATGCTCTTTTCCTCACCAGCTTTTACGGATACACCCTCAGACGTATATTTAGCCAGACTGCTCACTGGGAAACCGATGAACACTACACAACTGTCCTCGTTCTTAAACTTGCGCTTCGTAGGTTTGAAGTCCTGGAGATAGCGGACGCACAACCACGCACTCCATTCGTAGGCACGATAGAAAGTGCCTTCCTGGAACAGGTGAATCACACGACACACATCAAGCGTAGAACGCTCCGACTCTATTTCCATTATTTCTCGCAGTTTTGCCATCTTTCTCTTTGCTGTTTTTTTTTCATTTTCCCTGAATCGCAAATGGCGAACCGTGTGCCTCGGGCGCACTGCCTGGGCTGGTGCGCCTGATGCACACGGCCCGCCATTTGCTATAGCCCGTTTTGCGGACAAGGGGGTTTTCTACTCGACCTGGCGGACCAGGCGAACCGAGAAACCGTAGCCGCGGCGGCTGTAGTTCTGCGGATTCAGATAGCTACTATTGAAGTTCACGCTGTACGCGTTGAGCACACTCGACGCGTCGGGCGAACTCGACCAGTAGAAGCCGAACGACCCGGCATTGAGGACAGTAGTACCATCCCGGTAGCCAGCAGCCGGCAGGAACACAGCGCCAGCAGTCTCCATCTTGCCCCAAGCAGTTGCATCATAGCTATTAGCGGTGAAGTTAGCACTTGAAGTATTTACACTTGCAGGAGCCGTTACACCATCGGGATGCGTATAGCTGTCGGGGAAGAGGATAACACCACTTACACCGTTCACCGTGGCCTTGGCATAGCGGCCATTGGCTGTACCGCCTACGGTGGATGCCGTGCGGGTATTGAACAGGTATACCCACTCGTCCTTAGACAATGTGAACCAACCGGAATTGGCTGTATTGCCGCCGTTGGTGATGGCCAGCGTGCCCCAATCACTCTTCAATTTTTCAGTTGCGCTGATGCCATAGCCGTTAGTACTGTTCGTGCTAGTTGAGCTGGTGATACCATATTTATTCACGCCAGTCCACGTACTAGAGGCACCAACCCAGCCAAACAAATCGACGGTGGTTGAAGAGCCGCTGTAACCAGAAACATAGGGAGAAGAAGATGATACCTTGGTGTTTCCTGCTGCATTGCCAATATAAGTCCACTGGTTCGTAGCAAATGCCCACGTCCATGACGAGCCATTATAGGTGGCCTGCAGATTACCCTGTGAGAACATCACCTGCTTGCCACTACCATTTACGGTGAACTGACCGTTAAGGACACCAGCATACACCATTGTTGTCACCGTACAGGTATGGTTTCCTGCATAGGTATGATTATCCCCGTCGGCCACCGTAATGGTGACTGTCGCTGAACCTACATTACTGCCACTTGTCACTGTAACAGTCGTTCCACTTACACTTACGGTAGCTATGTCCTCATCGGAACTCACAGCCTGAACAGCTCCATTACCCGTACGCGACACAGAAATGGTACTTGTTGCGCCACCCTTCGCAATCGACATCGTCGTTTTATCAATACTCCACGATCCATTGGCTATCGTAGCCTTATTAATGGTAAACTCCTTCACACCCACCTTGCCGGCATAGGTATTCTTGCCCACGGCATAGACGGTGGCAGTGCCGGCATTGATGTTGTTGGTATAGTAAACCTCGTAGTTGCCCGATGCCACGGCTTTGCCACCATCGGTCACGGTGATGGCGGGAGTGACGGCACTGCCTGTATAGGTCTGCGCGGCAATGGCGGCAATATCCAGGCCATCGCCGGCACCGCCGGCCCACGACTCAATGGTATTGATGCCAGCAGCCACGTTCTCGGTGGTCACTGTGATATTCACCGTGTAGCAATTGCCGGCAGCCACCGTTTTGTCCTCGCCAAGCTGATAGACCACATCGCCTTGGTCGGTTGCAATGGTGATGAAGTCGCCAGCAGGAATGGTCTGCGCAGGGATGCAGACGGCACCCACGCTGAAGTCGGTGGTATTGGCCGTCTCAGAGCTCACAGCGACCACATCCTGGTTCTCGCCACTGACATAGGCAACATTACTGATGGCACCTGTCTCGTAGGTAAACAGACACTGGCGCTTCACGTTCTTCATGGTGATGCTGTTCACATAGCTCACACCACCAGTGGCGGTCACCCTGACGATGATCTTGGCCATCTTGTGAGAGAAAGCAATGTCAACGCTGCCGCTGCTGCTGTTCTTATTTTCCACGCGCCCCCACAGCAGGTCGCTGGCCACATAGCCAGCCGTACCCCTCTGGTCGGCACTCACGGTAAAAGTGTTGCTGGTGGCTGCCGAGGCATCGGCGGGCGAATAGGCCACGATGTCGATATTGGCACCACCGGCAGGATAGAATGCGGGGGCGTCACTGCTCAGCACGCCTCCAGCTCCGGCCGTAT
This sequence comes from Prevotella sp. E15-22, assembly GCF_023204875.1. Taxonomy (NCBI): domain Bacteria; kingdom Pseudomonadati; phylum Bacteroidota; class Bacteroidia; order Bacteroidales; family Prevotellaceae; genus Prevotella; species Prevotella sp. E15-22. Next base: position 644,428 of record NZ_CP096247.1, on the reverse strand, counting down.
AGGCATAGGCGGTGGTGTAACTGCTACTGGTGCGCACACTCACGCTACCAGAGGTCAGAGCACCTTCATTGATATTGGTGGCAGCACGCCTCAGAACGGCCGACTGCGTGGTGGCAGTAAGCTTCACCGGCACTTTGCTGTCACTATCTTCTGATGTCACCTCGTCGCACTCTGCACAGCCAACCAGCGTCAGCAGGGCGGCCATGGCAAAAGGTGCAAGGATAAAAAGCTTTTTCATAATCGTTCAGTTTAAAGGTGTGTATTAATAGTGAACGGTCTCGTCGGTGGTGTCGCCAGAGCCCCATTCGTTGATTACATTTGTAGAGCCCACTGTTCCCACCATCACGTGATAGGTGGCAGAGGCTTCCTTGAAGTTTGAGTTGCCCACGATATAGGCCATCACCGTGGCCTCGCCAGCAGCAACGCCTGTCACCTGGCCTGAGTAGCTGATCACCTCGGCCACGCCCTCGCCCGAGTCAATGCGATAGCCCACACTCACCATCGAGGTGATGTCGTAGTCGGTGCCTGCGTCCCACGTGCCGTTGGCGTTGTTGTCAATGAACACACGACTGACAACACGTGACAAGCTCTGGCCCACCTCCATCTTCATCACTGCATCATCGAGTACCACGATGGGCTGGGCACGCTCTATGGTGAACGTCTTGGTCTTTGTGCCAAGGTATTTCGTTGCAGCCAAAGAGCCATTCATAGCAAGGCCTGTGATGGTAATCGTGGCCTCGCCGGCATTGGTATTGTTGGTAAAGGCATAGCTGTAGTCGGTGCCTTGTGTCAGCACCTTGTCACCGTCTTTCACCACCACCTCCGAGGCATCGGGCACAATAGGCGAGCCCGTGAACGTGTAAGCCGGAATGTCGGAAATGGTGAGAGCGGATGCGGGGGTTGTGAGGCGCATCTTGCGGAGGATACGGGTTAAGGAGCCTTTTCGTGAGGATGAATTACGACTAATGGCATTCTGTCCCTCTATATTAACTGGCCCCACATAGATATCCTCGCCCACATGGGCTTTGATGCGATATGTCACATTTGCATTTACATCATTGAGAAAGGCAACAAACAACTCACCAGGATATTCACCATTCTCCTCTACAGGCAATACCGTCAGTACATCACAAGGAACAACGGTGCCGTCTTCCTCTATGGATTGCACGATATGACCACCACTGATAGCATGGATCTCGAGCAACGAAGGATGTAAACGCACTGTTCCCTCCTCGTTAAGAAGTACGAAACGAAGGTATTCCTGACGGTGATACATATTGATATTGCTCAGGTTAAGCTTACTGCCTGCCTTGCTGGCAATAGAAGCTCCCGTGAAATACTGATAAGAATAGGTGCTTGACAACTTATTCACCGTGCCGTCCTGACCAGTATAGTCAGCACGTTTGGCAGGCATATAAAGGTCAACCACATCGCCCACCGCAAACGCTCCCGTCATGGTTCCCTCGAGCAGGGCCTCCTTGGTGGCATAGTATTCGGAGTTAGGTGTCAACGTGCCTATCTTCACATTGTTATTGTAAACCTGCACATTGTCACCCGCGTCCCAGACCTTAGCAAAACGTGCGGTGTTTCCACCCCAGAACCAGGCACGTCTGTTTGGCTCATCCTCATCGCCGCTGTTGTCTATGCTATCAAGAGAGGCATAGGCCACAGCCTTCCACTGCTGCGAGATGGGCGAACGAATTTCGTTGTCAATCTCGTTGTCTGCGGAGCAACCCACCAGGACTGCCGCGCAGAGCAATAAGATGAGAGAGTTATTATATTGTATCATAAGTTTTTCATTAGTAATTAGTAGCAACCTAAGACTATAATATAGATTTACAAATAGAATAGTGGGTTATTAATCTTCATTAAAGTCAAATCCGCGAGCACCGTCTTCCTGATCGCCCGTTCCACCTTGCTGCGATCCCGCGAGCAGATGTCCTTGTGACTTCAACACAACCACCTCCATGTGAGGTGCATCGTAATTCAATTTCTTTTCCATAATCATCATTTTTTTTTAAAGGGTTAATAACTATATATTTTTAAAATTCATATTTTCTCATTTCAAGGTCAATTTTCAGGTCAATTATCACGTGTTTTCAGGTTCTTCAAACCCTTTTTCCAGTGCCATCACCATGGCCCTGTCACACCTCTTGCGAAGAGGTATAAACATATTTCAAGGTGCAAATGTAGAAAATATTTCGATAACTTCCAAATTTTTTCGACTTTTTTTTCGATTTTACTTAAATAATGTTTGTTTTTGGGTGCGTAGGAAGAAAAAAAGCTAAAAGGAAATGTATTTTAATGATACGCATGATTTGACCATAATTTATATAATAATTATGGATTTTGGGGTTGGAAAAGAATTAGAAACAATGAGAAAAAATTGGGGCCAAGAATGAAAAAAAATAAAATAACTATCTCATCACGCCTGTTCTTAATTCGTTCTCGAGGAAAGAGTACACATAACGGGGACTTTGGTAATAAAGCTGGGTCGCTTCATTCTGCAATTTCTGATAGGTGTCAGAGTTCAGCACGATGGACAAAGCCTGTTCCATTGACAGCGAAGGGTCGTTCTCCATCAACATCAGGGCAAGGTTTTTCACCATGCTAAGTTTCATCTGTTCCTGTTCACTCATATGCGTTTCAATAAGCTAATGGATCTTTCCGTGCCAAAGTAATATTGTATTGTCACACCCTTCATATAATGCAGGTTGTGGACAAGTGTCGGTAGGTCTATACTCTTAGTCTCATACTTCCAAAGCTGCACACCTACGCGATCGTCAGCAATGGGACCTATAACTACATCATAGTCGTGAGCTGGCTCTCGACTGGAGTTGTTGCGATTAAGTAATATGAACTTCGCCCATTCTTCACTATAGTCATCGAAGCGCAACACCTTCAAGTCTGCCATCTTTGCGTCGTCCACTTGATAAGTCAACACGATGGGCTGTCCCCATTCTAATTGATCGAACTTAACCTTCGCCATATCCTGGGCCTGGCTATAGTTATCCGAAAGGTAGAATCCCTGTCCAAAGTCCTTGTTCGGCTTGGACTTTGACAAATCTATCTTGTCAAAATCCACATTCGTACCATGATAAAGCGTCATATCAACGCTCCTCCTTTCCGGCGGCAGTAGTCACTAATGTCGTCAACCATTGAAGTAAATGACTGTGTATGTACATAGTCATAGTGTCGGTCAACGAAGTCAATGCCCTTAAATCTACTCAGATAGTTGAACGCCTGCTTCATGGTGAGACCATAGCGGCGTCCGAACTCCGAGATAAAGATAAGCGTCCAATCCAGTTTATCGTGATTGCTATATCCCATAATCATACATCATTAGTGTATTCTGGCAGCAAAGATACAAACTCTTTTCTTAACTTCCAAATTTTGGAGCAGCGAATGCAGAGAATAATTCATTTTCTCTGCTGAGTCGCGACAAAATTCGAGTAAGACTCAAGCATTTCGGGGAAAATCTTTGCGATGACGGCGGCGTTGGTGTCGTACACGCGGTGGTCGTTCACCTCGCTCAGATAGATCTGTGTGGTCTTGATGTCTTGGTGACCTAAGGCCTTCTGAATCACGGGGATGTCGGCACCCAGGTCGCGGGCTATGCTGGCCCAGGTGTGGCGCACCACATACGAGGTGAGGCGGGGGATGCCGGCCTTGGCGGCAAGGCGTTTCAACTGTCGGTTGTAGCGGTGGCGCTGCCGCTCGTACTGACGCATGGCGGCACGGGGCTCGGTGGCGGTGAGGATGGGAAACAGGTAGGGCGTATCCTCGCGTGCGTACATATTTATAATGTCCTGCATGGGTGGTTCAATCTTCATATGGATGGTCTGGCCCGTCTTGTGGCGACAATAGGTGATGTAGCCGTTCTGCGCCTGATTCTTTCGGAGGAAGGCCAGGTCGATAAAGGGCATGCCCATGGCGAAGAACGAGAAAAGGAAGAGATCGCGCACCATGCTACGTATATTCAAATTGCGCAGGGTAGTGACCTCCGCAGTGGTGATGGCGCGTTTCTCGGTCTTGGCGTTGCCCGTGAACACGTTTTTAAAAAGTCTGTCGCTGTCTTGTATATCGGCCTCGTGGAAGAGCTTTCGCAGCGAGCGCATGTAGCACGAGCTGGTGTTAGGGCATACACCCCGCTGTTTCAGCCAGCGCTGATAGGCCTCCATGGTGTGGGCATCAACCCTACGGGTGGTGATGTCGCGACCGGCAAAACGGATGAACGACCTTAGGGCGGTGCGATAGTTGTCGACGGTGCTTTTGCTGCGCGATGGTTCCAGACTCTGGATGATGTCTTCGAGCATGGGCTCCAGTCGCCTCTGCTTGTTGTTTACCTCAATCTTAATATTTCTCAGAAAGTTAATTGTAATCATCATTTAATTTCCGGTGGTATAAAAAAATACCCCGGCCTTATTATAGGTCGGGGGGGGAAAGTAAGGAGAAAATTATTAATCTAATTCTATTTTGACAATCCGTGTTCCTTCTTATCTTCAATTAGAAAATAAGAAACACCAACAATTGCCATAATAAGCACTGTTATCAACATAATGTTTGCTGCCATAATTATTCTGTTTTTTGTTTCTTTTGATTATCGTCTTTGTATACTATATCAAGTAGCAAATCAGCAAATTTCTCACGTCTTTTCTTGTTCATGCTGCAAAGATACAAACTCTTTTCTTAACTTCCAAGCATTTGGAATAAAAATATTTGTTTTTGGGGTTGGAAAAGAATTAGAAACAATGAGAAAACGCTCGGCATCCCGTAGGGTGACGCTTGCTACCGAAGGGACGCAAGAATTGGGGCCAAGAATGAGAAAAAAATAAAATGCCCCGGCCTTGAGGCCGGGGTTTACTCGCTAGGCTTATTGTCGTTAAACATTTGAACCTCATCATCGAAGCGCTCTACAATCTCATCCAATAGCGGATGCACGCGTGGCACAATAAGTGCCACATATTCCTTTATGGCTTTTCCATCAGTGCCAATGCCATTAACCTCGGTCGATCTGATAAGATATCGTTTCTGTTGTTCGTAGCCGTTGAACCAACGTAGGAACAAACGAGCACGCTGTGCTTGTTGGCCATTGTCTGTACTGCACATATAAAGGAGTACCTCTGGATTCAGTCGAAAGAATTCCTCAATGATACATATCACAGTCTGGGCTATTTTTGTGTCGCCTGGTGATTTAGTATGTTCTGGATTTGTCAGATTAAACCAATATGCCGTGTAGTATGGGTTGTCATCTAGCTCAAAGTCAACAGCATACAGAATATTATAATCTGTCTTAAACACGTATTTGCCTGTTTGGCTAAGAAACACCTGATACTCTGCATGAGAATTCACCATCTCTAGGTTCAATGTGTTCATCTTATCCAGCAAAATCAAAATAGTGAGACTCCTTGGCGCGTTGTGCTTCTTCTCTCATGGAATTCAGCTCTAATTGGGCTTGTTTTTCCCATGCATTCTTCCGTTCCCTTGCCCGTTGCAGCCATGCGGAGATCTCCTCACGGGTGCGACGCTTGTAATTGCTTTTTGTTTCCATATTGCCTATCATTTTTTGCAAAGATACAAACTCTTTTCTTAACTTCCAAGCATTTGGAATAAAAATATTTGTTTTTGGGGTTGGAAAAGAATTAGAAACAATGAGAAAACGCTCGGCATCCCGTAGGGTGACGCTTGCTACCGAAGGGACGCAAGAATTGGGGCCAAAAATGAGGAAAAATAATATTATTTATGGTGAAACACTTCCTTATTTGTAAGGTAGTCGCCAGCCTTAAAGGCTGCTTCCGCTTCATTAAGCATGTTGTCTATTTCCTTCATCGTAAAGGGACGTAATTGCTCTTTCTTTTCTATTTTGGCAAACATTGGCTTAAGATTTATTCTTCGTTATCGCACTCCTTTGCTTGATTAATCAGCACTATTACGCGATTATCATAGATTGTCGAAATAGCGTTGCATGTCTTCTGGTGTACTACAAGAAATGGTCTCACCATTGGCATATTCGCGACGGGCCTTATTGATAGAGCGACGCATAGCAGGAGTGATGGTGTTATCGTCGTTAAGTAATGTTGATGATGCCATATCGTTATCTTTCGTTTTATTCTTGTTTGCAAAGATACAAACTCTTTTCTTAACCTCCAAGCATTTCTTGAAGAGTTTTTTGCCAATTGACGGTAATGCTACCACCTCTTCGCAAGAGGTGGTATTTATTTATCATCACATTTCACCGCAACCACCTTTGTATCAGTATTTTCAGCAGAATTTGCGTTTGAACCACGAAAAGCATTAAAATATCTTAATTATTTACGTTTTATCTCGCATTTTTTAGTTTTGTGTGTCACTTATGTCAGATACCCACAAAAATAATTATTAATTTCGCACATCGAAAAATTTTTAAGAACCAAATTCACACAACTAAGACAATGACAGAACAGCAGCTTACCGCACTTGCCACAGTGATCCTCACACCATTAAACAACGGAAAATACCCGGACCTGAAGCAGATAATAGCAAAAACGGGACATTTTAACTACAGGGTGTTTTCGCCTGAGAAATTCTTTCACCAAAACGGAGCGAACATTATGCGCTATCTGGTCATCATGAACTTCCGAATGACTGAGCAAGATTTTTATACAATGATGCACCAGTTGATAGAAAAAATTATAAGTATTGCTGACAATTATGACAACCAGGAACAAAAATAAAAATCAAATACAACGCAGACAGCAAGACACCAGCGAGAGAAAACCCAATTGGAAGGAGGTGTATGCCTCGGTTGAAGACATCAAAACATTCCTCAGCGACCGCATCGTGCTGCGCCACAATGTGGTGACACGGCGGGTGGAGTTCCGACTGCCGTCGAGCTACGAGCACGAGGGCACAGACTGGCACCCCATCAACGACCGCATCGTGAACTCGCTATGGGCGGAACTGTCGAAGCAGAAGCCGACACGCGTGCAGGATATTTACAGGGTGATTGAGAGCGACTATACGCCCGATTTTCACCCATTCCGGTTCTACTTGGAGCACCTGCCCAAGTGGGACGGACAGGACTACATCCTGGGCATGTCGGTGAGTGTGAGCGTGAAGGGCGACAGCGAGATGAGGGAACAGATGCTGTTTGCCAAATACTTGAAGAAATGGCTGGTGGGCATGGTGGCGGGATGGGTGGACCCCACGGTGGTGAACAACGTGATACTGGTGCTGATTGGCGAGCAGGGATCGTACAAGACCACGTGGTTTAACCACCTGCTGCCGCCCGAGCTGAAGCAGTATTTCTACACAAAAACCAACGCCAACCGCATGGGGCGCGACGACCTGCTGACGCTGGCGCAGTATGGACTGGTGTGCTGCGAGGAGCTGGACACCATGCGAGCTGCCGAGCTGAACCAACTGAAAGCGGCTGTCACCATGCCGTCGATTGACGAGCGAGCGGCCTACGCCCGCTACCACGAACACCGCATACACATTGCCTCGTTCTGTGGCACAGGCAACAACGCGCAGTTTCTGAGCGACCCCACGGGCAACCGCCGCTGGCTGCCGTTCGAGGTGGAAAGCATAGAGTCGCCACGTGACCATCCGTTCAACTACGCTGGCATCTATTCGCAGGCCTATGCCCTGTATCAGGAGGGGTTTAAGTTCTGGTTCTCGCGCGAGGAGATCCAGCAACTCAGCGTGCACAACAGTCAGTTTGAGACGCCACGGTTGGAGTACGAGCTGGTGCAGATGTATTTCCGCAAGCCGGAGGGCCAGGAGCCGGGCGAGTTTATCAGCGTGGCACTGGCCATGCAACTGGTGTGCACGGGCGTGCAGCAGAAAATCAGCAGCGTGCTGCTGGGGCGTGCCTTCGTGGAACTGGGCTTCGAGCGCAAGACCAGCCGCAACGTGCGGGGCTATGTGGCCGTGCGCCGCAGCGTGGAGGAGATGCGGGTGATTCGCAACATCATGGCGCAGGAGGCCAGACATACAGATACAGATGATACAGATGTTTTCTAAAAGTTTTACGCGTACATGCGCACGCGCATGTACGCGTAGAGTTTTTAAATTTCATCTGTATATCTGTATATCTGTATTGATGATACTTTTCACTTGTAACTATCATATTTACCACTCGTAAACATCATATTTACCACTCGTAAACATCATATTTACCTTATGCAAGCAATATACAAACAAGAACTGGCCAGCAAGGCCGGCGTCAGTGTGAAGACGCTGAAGAACTGGTGCCGCCCGTTCCGTCGGGAACTGGCCAACATGGGTGTGAAACCCACCGCCAAAAAACTTCCTCCACACGCCGTGCAGTGGCTCTCGGAAAAATTATGCATAGACCTGTGAGCAAACGGAAGGAAAGGGAAAACGCCGATTCAAAATGTTGTACCTTTGCATCGTCAGTTTAACCCCTAAACACTTTTAAATTATGATTTTCTACGAACTACGTCAAAACAAAAACATGGAGTCGAAGGCCTACTGCAAATGGTTCGCCTACCCCATCATCAAGGAAACCATCGACCTTGACAGTCTGGCCGCCCACATGGCCAGTCACAACACCCCCTACTCGAAGGGCGCCATCAAGGGCATGCTCACCGACATGGTGGGCTGCATCAAGGAACTGCTGCTCGAAGGCAAAAACGTGAAGATTGCCGACCTGGCCATCTTCAGCCTGGGCATCAAGAACAACGGTGGTGCCGACAAAACGGAAGACTTCCAGGTGTCGAAGCACATCAAGGGCGTGAAGCTGCGTGCCCGCGCCACCGGTGACCTCATCACCAAGAGTCTGAACCTGGAAGCCTCGCTGCGAAGAACAGGCGTGTAAGCGGTGAGGGGGCTAACCCCTAACCATCAACCATCAACCATTAACCCTTAACCATTCATCAAAAAAATCTATGCTTAAAATCAACTGGACCAACGTGGCCAAGGTCCTTAAATTCGTGGCCACAGTGATTACAACCGTGTTGGGCACCATAGCAGTACAGTCATGCGGAAGATTGATTTGATTGTTATTCACTGCAGCGCCACAAGGTGCAACCGCGACTTTCCCGTGACAGCGCTCATCCGCTGTCACGCGGATCGTTTCGGGTTCACCGGCTATCATTACTACATCACACGCGACGGCACCGTGTATCAGACGCGCCACGAGCAACTGGTAGGCGCCCATGCCAAGGGTTATAACAGCAGGTCGCTGGGTGTGTGCTACGAGGGCGGACTCAATGCCCAGGGAAAGCCCGAGGACACACGCACAAAGGCCCAGAAATGGGCCATGACCAACCTGCTGAAGTATCTGATAAAAAAGCATCCCGACGCCCAGATACTGGGACACCGTGATTTGCCAAATGTGCATAAGGACTGTCCGTGCTTTGATGTCAAAGCGGAATATGCGGGTATCACTATCTAGAACGAAAAAAAGGGGCCAAAAGCCCCTTTTTTTCGTTCTAGTTTGCATTTTTTCAGAACCCTGTTTTTCGGCAGTATTTCTTTACATCATTAGTCCAAAGAGATGGGCTTGTACTTAGGCACCAGACTCTTCATGATGAACCAGCCAATGAGGTAGGCCACAGCACACAGGCTGAACACCACCATATAGGCTGCAGGTTTGCCCTCGAAGCCAAAGAACGAGAACAACTCGCCCTTGCCGTCGGCCCATGTAAAGAACGCGCCAGAGCCCTTGTTGATAGCGAAAGATGCCAAGCCGCCAGCCATGGTGCCGATGCCAGTGATGGTGCCGATGGTTGACTTGGGGAACATATCGCCGATGGTAGAATACAGGTTGGCACTCCATGCCTGATGTCCTGCACCCAGGAAACCAATGAGGATGGCAGGCCACCAAGCACTATAGGCTCCCAGAGGCTGTGCCAGCAGGCCCAGCAAGGGGAAGCAGGCAAAGATGAACATGGCACGCATGCGACCCAGATAGGGGTTCATGCCACGCTTCTCGACAAAATACTTAGGCAGATAGCCACCACCGATGCTCACCACCGTCACAATGGCATAGAGGGTGAAGATAAGCAGGATGCCCATGGGCGAATCGCTGGTGTAATGATAGACATCGCTGAAATAGGCTGGTGCCCAGAACAGGAAGAACCACCACACGCCATCAGTCATGAACTTACCCACGATGAACGACCATGTCTGGCGGAAGGTGAAGCATTTCCAGAACGAGATAGTCTCCTCGTCGTCCTTCACATTCTTGCGGTCTTGCACCTCGGCAATGTCGCTGTCCTGCTCGATATAGTTCAACTCGGCCTGATTCACACGCTGGTTGCGCGCAGGCTTTTCGTAGAGCCATGCCCACAGGCCCATCCAGAAGAAGCCCAACACACCAATAATGATGAAGGCCATCTCCCATCCGCAAGCACGAGCCAACAGGGGGATGGTGGCAGGAGCAGCCAGGGCGCCCACAGAAGCACCACTATTAAATATAGAGGTGGCAAAGGCACGGTCCTTCTTGGGGAAGTACTCGGCCGTCACCTTGATGGCAGCAGGGAAGTTACCAGCCTCGCCCACAGCCAGGATCATACGACAGGCCAGGAACAGCCACACAGAGATGGTGGTGAGGGCCACGATGCTGCCACCAGCCAGTCCGATGGCACCCCATCCGCAGGCAGCATGCATACAAGCACCCACGCTCCACACGAAGATGGCAATGAGATAACCCTTCTTGGTGCCCATCCAGTCGATGAACTTACCAGCAAAGAGGTTGGCCACAGCATAGAATACAGAGAACAGGCCCGTGATGGTGCCGTAGTCATCGTCCGTCCAATGGAAGTCGGGGGCGATGAAGTCTTTCCATGTCAGGCTCAACACCTGACGGTCCATGTAGTTAATGGTAGTCGCAAGGAAGAGCAGTCCGCAGATGACCCAGCGGAAGTTGCTCATTTTGGTTGTTTTGATTGATGACATATTGTTTTAAAAGTTATTATTTGATGTCGATGACAGGAATATTGTCTTTGTCGTTATAGTATAGGTTTTCGCCAGCCATACCCCAGATAAAGGTGTAGTAGTAGGTGCCGGCAGCAGCGTGCATGCTCCATTCAGGCGACATGATGGCCTGCTCGTTGTGCAGCCACACCACGCGACTCTCCTCAGGCTGTCCCATGATGTGGGCAATGGTCTGCTCCTGAGGCAGGTTGAAATAGTAGTAGGCCTCAATGCGACGACCGTGGGTATGAGGTGGCATGGTGTTCCAGGCAGCACCAGGGTTCAACTGTGTGAGACCCAGCTGCAACTGGCAGGGACCTTCCTCCAGCACGTCGTTGACGATGAGCTTATAGACCGTACGGTTGTTGCACTCCTCCAGCGAACCGACAGGTCCCCAGACGGCAGCCTTCAGCGAGCCCTTACGACCATCGAGGGTGATCCACTGTGTCTTGTAGTGCTGATGGGCAGTGGCCGAGTTCAGGTAGAACTTAGCAGGCTTCTTGGCGTCCTTCGAACGGAAGAGCACCTCCTTGTTCACGTCCTTACCCTTGCCAATATGGCCGCGACCAATATACAGGGCCTCCTTGGGCGAGAGGGCATACTCCTTGCCATCGACGATGACCACGCCATCGCCCTCGCCACAGTTCACCACGCCCAGCTCGCGATTATAGAGGAAGTATTTCTCCTTGATGTTAGGATCAACGTCCAGACCCAGCTCCAGGAAGTTCTCCAGCTTCAGGGTCTTTGTCACAGGCATGGCGCCACCAAAGATAAAGCGGTCGTAGTGAGAGTAGGTCAGGTTAATCTTGTCGGCCTCCATCACCTTCTCCATCACAAAGCGCTCACGAAGGGTCTTTGTGTCGTAGTGCTTCACGTCCTCTGGATGGCATGCGGTTTGGAAATTCACTGTTTGCTGGGCTGTGGCGGAAACAAATGCCGCTGTCAGCAGTGCCATAGAAATAAATGCTTTCTTCATCATATATTCACAATTAATATTTACTGTCATTTTCTTGAAAAGAATTAGTAATAATAAGAAAGAATTAGGTTCAACAATAAGAAAAAAATTATTCTGTGATATAATCTCGATAATTATCTTGCATCAACAAAACAAAATCATCCTCATCAGGCAGATACAGATATCGCTCTGATCGCAAGAATCTCTCTCCGAAATTCAGCAAGATGCCACGATGGCATCCTGTGATGCGCATATAGTTGAACAACTGGGCACGATGCTCAGAGTTTATTTCTTCGACAGACTTCAACTCAATTATTATGCCATTATAATAGAAATCTGCGTAATACTTCTTTTCGAGTATCACTCCTTTATATTGGAGTCGCAGTTCTTTCTCACGTTCAGCAATCATGCCCCGCTTTTTCATCTCAACTGCAAGAGATTCCTGATATATAGGTTCTGCCATACCACGACCCAAGGTTGTGTGAACCTCCATCGCAGCGCCTACCACATCATATATATCTTTATACTCCTGCTTCGTCATGACTACTTTCTACCTATAGATTTCCAAAATAAAAATTCTTTTTTATTGTTGGAAGAAATTCTTTCCTATTCTTTCGTATTCTTTTCCAATATTACTTTTCACTTCGTTTTTTTCAACTACACATTTTACTTTGAATTCTTTTCCTCAGCCGTGATACGCAGGCGGTTCCACACCACCATGCCCACGGTGATGAGTGTGAGCACACCCATACCAATCCACTTGAGATACTTGACACACGCATAGATGACATAGCCAAAGAGCGACGAGGCGAAGTCCATGGCGCCAGCCTGGAAACCCTCAGGAATCTGGGCGGCCTTGTCCTGCGTTGCCTCATAGACGGTGTTAGCAGCCAGCGTGAAGGCAGGTGCCATGTCTGTGACGAAATAAAGACCGATGGTGATAGCCACCAAGCCGATAATAAAGGTCTTCACCACATTACCCTTGGTATAGGGCAACACCATCACGAAGACATAGAACATGCCAGCCAGCGATGCCAGGGGCAGGAACTGGTTGTCGGCCCTCGACAGGGCGATGGCCAGGACGAGGGTCACTGGGATGAGCAGCAGCGACACCACAAGCGTGGTGGGATGGCCGATGACCAGGGCTGGCGACATGCCAATGTACACCTTCTTGCCCTTGAACTTACGCTTCACCACCTCCTGCGTCTTCTCAGAGATGGGTTTCAGACCCTCGATAAAGAGTGAGGTGATACGTGGGATGAGTTCCATGACGGCTCCCATGGTGACACCTAGGAACAGAATCTTCTTAATGTCGAGTTGGGCAGCCCAGCCAATCAGGGCACCCACGATGACACCCAACACCAGCGGCTCGCCTAGCACGCCAAACTTCTTCTTCAGTCCCTCGGCATCGATATCGAGTTTTGAGAAACCAGGAATACGGTCCAGCAGCCAGTTGATGGCGATGGCAAACGGTGTGAAACTCTGACAGAAAGGCTGAGGGATAGAGATGCCCTCTACGTTGTCGTAGTACTTCTGGAAACGCTCGGCTGTGAGGTCGGCCATGACCAGGGTTACGATATAACAAGAGATGGCAGCGAAGTAGCCCCACAGCAGACTCTGGTCCATCACGAAGTAGGCCACAGCACCAATGAAGGCGAAGTGCCAGTAGTTCCACAGGTCGATGTTGACCGTACGCGTGCACTTGGTGACCAGCAACAGGAAGTTGATGCCCAGACAAATGGGGATGATGAGCGCGCCCACAGCTGTGTTATAGGCCACAGCAGCGGCAGCAGGCCAGCCCATGTCGAATACGGCGAGGTTCAGATTAAAGATCTTTGAGATGGCGTCGAGTGGCGTATTGAAATTGGTGGTTAGCAGAGCTGTGACAATGCCCAAGCCAACGAAACCAACGCCCACATAGAGGCCACTCTTAAGCGCCTTGCCAAACTTCATGCCAATGCACAGGCCGATGATAGTGAAGAGGATCGGCATCATGACCGATGCTCCCAACTGGATGATGTAAGTGAATACTTGCTCCATTTCTTGATATAGTTTTAGTGATTAATCTTGGTAGTAAACGCGCTTCACGCGATTGCTGACACTGGTGAGCACCTCGTAGGGAATGGTCTCCAGCACATCGCTGAGCACAGTGACAGGCAGGTTCTTGCCAAAGATCTCCACGCTGTCGCCCTCCTGACAAGGGATGTCTGTAACATCGATCAGCGCCACATCCATACAGATATTGCCCACATACTCAGCTTTCTGTCCGTTCACCAGGCAATAGCAATGACGGTTGCCCAACTTACGGTTCAGTCCATCGGCATAGCCAATAGGGATGGCGGCAATCACACTGTCGCGTTCCAGTTTGCCCTTGCGACTGTAGCCTACGGTCTCTTCCTTAGGCACATGGCGTAGTTGCAGGATGGTGGTCTTCAGCGTTGACACCGTTGAGAGGATGCCGTTGGTACGAGGATCCACGCCATAGAGTCCAATGCCCAGTCGACACATGTCCATCTGGCGCTCAGGGAAGTGCTCAATGCCTGCCGAGTTGTCCATATGGCGCAGGATTTTATGCGAGAAGGCAGCCTGAATCTTCTTACTACCCTCGTTGAACAACTCAAACTGATGGGCCGAGAAGTTATCGAAGTCGTCACTGTCGGAACCCACGAAATGCGAGAACACAGAACGAGGAATGATGGCAGTCTGATGCTTCAGACGGTCGATGAGCTGGTCGATATCGTGACGAGGGTCAAAGCCCAGGCGATGCATGCCAGTATCGAGCTTCAGGTGGACAGGCCAGCCAGTGATACCCTCCTTACGGGCAGCCTGAATCAGGGCGTCCATCAGTCGGAAGCTATAAACCTCAGGCTCGAGGTCGTAGTCGAAGAGCGTCTTGAACGACGACATCTCAGGGTTCATCACAATGATGTTCTGGGTGATGCCAGCCTTGCGCAGGGTCACGCCCTCATCGGCCACAGCCACAGCCAGGTAGTCCACGCGATGATCCTGCAGGGTCTTGGCAATCTCGACAGCACCAGCGCCATAGGCGTCGGCCTTAATCATACACACAATCTTGGTCTCTGGCTTCATAAACGAGCGATAGTGGTTCAGGTTCTCGACCACAGCGTTGAGGTCGACCTCGAGGATGGTCTCGTGCACTTTCTGCTCCAGCAGTTCACTGATGTGCTCGAAGCCAAACGGGCGTGCACCCTTGAGGAGTACAATCTCGTCGTGCATATTGCGGAACACGCTGCTCTGCAGAAATTCATCCACATTGGCAAAGAACCATTTTTGGCCCACAGTGAACTGAGCAGCCTGCGCCATAATCTCTGGTCCAATGCCCACAAAGCGGTCGATACCACGCTTACGAAGCAGGTCGGACACCTCACGATAGAGTTCAGAGGGCGTTTCGCCACTCTGATAGATATCACTCAGAATCAAAGTTTTGCACTTTCCCTCCTGATCAGGACGACGGTTCATGAAGTCGAGCGCTATGTCGAGTGAGTTGACATCACTGTTATACGAGTCGTTGATGAGTGTGAGTCCACGCTGACCATCCTTCACCTCCAGACGCATGGCAATGGGTTCCAACTTGGCCATACGCTCAGCAAGATCCTCTGGCGACATGCCCAGATAGAGGGCCACAATGGCACAGGTGATGGAGTTCTCGATTGAAGCCTCGTCGATGAAGGGAATCTCATAACTGCCCTCAACACCTTTATATATATAACTCACCTTACGACCTTCGGTCTTCACATACATGGGGGCTTTCTCGCTATAGCGCGACCAGCCGATGCGTTCGCCCTGATACTGCGAACGGCGCACACAGCGACTCACGGTATCGTCGTCGGAAGGATAGATGATGACCTCCGTATCGCGAAATAGCTGCAACTTCTCCATGCACTTCTCGTCCATGTTTCGGAAGTTCTCCTGATGGGCACTGCCCAGCGAGGTTAGCACACCAATGGTGGGCTGGATGATGTCGTGAAGGGCCAACATCTCGCCAGGCTCGCTGATACCAGCCTCGAAGAGAGCCACCTGGGTCTGCTCGTTGAGCAGCCATACTGACAGGGGCACACCAATCTGAGAATTATAGCTCTTGGGCGAACGGGTGACCTTCATGGTGGGCATCAGAATCTGATGAAGCCATTCCTTGACCCAGGTCTTACCGTTAGAACCTGTGATGCCCACGACAGGAATATCGAACTCATCGCGATGACGCTCGGCCAGGCGCTGAAGGGCAGCCAACGGCGAGGGCACCTTCAGGAAGTTGGCATCAGGATAAGCTGTCTGATAATCGGCAGGTTCCTGTTCGACAACGAACGAGCGAACACCACGGCGATACAGTTCGTCAATGAATTTATGTCCGTCGTTGCGCTTGCTGCGCAAGGCAAAAAACAAAGTCTGCTCGGGGAAACAGAGCGAGCGGCTGTCAGTGAGCAGCCAACCCACGGTTGTCTCGTGCTCACCATAACGGCGTGCGCCAATTAGCGTAGCCACTTTCTCAATTGTATATGTCATCATATATAGATTTTAACTTTCAATTTGCAAAGGTACAAAATAATTCGTAATTCGTAAATCATTATTCATAATAATTTCGCGCCTGCGAATTTCCATGCTATTTACACTCGGAAAAATCCAAATAAATTTGGTTTTTCGCTCGCTTATTAGTACCTTTGCAGCCAAATTTCAAACTTATAGAAAATCAGGTAATATGATTCTTTTCTTCAAGACCCCCCAACAGAGCGTGATTGCCACTCAGGTGGACCATCAGCTCACACAAGCAGAAGTACAAGAACTTTGTTGGCTCTACGGCAATGCAGAGCTCGTTGACGCCCAGACGATGGACGGATTCTTTGTGGGTCCGCGTCGTGAAATGGTGACCCCTTGGTCGACGAATGCCGTTGAGATAACTCAGAACATGGGACTCAGCGGCATTTCTCGTATAGAGGAGTATTTCCCCGCTGCCAGTAAGGATGCTGAGCACGACGAGATGTTGCAGCGCATGTACGAAGGACTGAATCAGGATATCTTCACGATTAACATTAAGCCAGAGCCCATCAAGTATGTGGACAACCTGGAGGAATATAACGAGAAAGAGGGTCTGGCTCTCTCGCCCGAGGAGATTCAGTATCTGCACGGACTGGAGAAGCAGAACGGCCGTCCTCTGACAGACTCAGAGATCTTTGGTTTTGCCCAGATCAACTCTGAGCACTGCCGCCATAAAATCTTTGGTGGTACATTCATCATTGACGGCAAGGAGATGGAGTCGAGCCTCTTTGCGATGATTAAGAAGACAACGCAGGAGAATCCTAACAAGATTCTCTCGGCCTATAAGGATAATGTGGCTTTTGCACAGGGTCCTGTGGTAGAGCAGTTCGCTCCAAAGGACCAGAGCACCAGCGACTACTTCCAGATCAAGGATATCGAGAGCGTAATCTCGCTGAAGGCTGAGACGCACAACTTCCCCACAACCGTTGAGCCTTTCAATGGTGCTGCTACTGGTACTGGTGGTGAGATTCGCGACCGTATGGGTGGTGGCGTTGGTTCATGGCCTATCGCTGGTACGGCCGTTTACATGACGGCTTATCCCAGATTGGACGAATCCGGAGAATCTGGATTATCTGGAATTTCCAGAGACTGGGAGAACATTCTGCCCGTTCGCCAGTGGCTGTATCAGACACCTGAGCAGATTCTGATTAAGGCTTCGAACGGTGCTTCTGACTTCGGAAACAAGTTCGGTCAGCCACTGATCTGCGGTTCTGTGCTGACATTCGAGCATCAGGAGCCCAACGACACCAAGTATGCTTACGACAAGGTGATTATGCTGGCAGGTGGTGTAGGATATGGCACCAAGCGCGACTGTCTGAAAAAGGAGCCTCAGCCAGGCAACAAGGTGGTGGTTGTTGGTGGTGATAACTACCGCATCGGACTGGGTGGTGGTTCTGTATCATCTGTTGATACAGGTCGCTACAGCAATGGTATCGAGCTGAACGCCGTACAGCGTGCTAACCCTGAGATGCAGAAGCGTGCTTACAACTTGGTGCGTGCCCTCTGCGAGGAGGACGTGAACCCCGTTGTTTCTATTCACGACCATGGTTCTGCTGGTCACTTGAACTGTTTGTCAGAGCTCGTTGAGGAGTGTGGTGGTGAGATTGATATGACCAAACTGCCTATCGGCGACAAGACGCTTTCAAGCAAGGAGATCATCGCTAACGAGAGTCAGGAGCGCATGGGCCTGCTCATCGACGAGAAGCACATCGAGCATGTTCGTAAGATTGCTGAACGTGAGCGTGCTCCGCTGTATGTGGTTGGTGAGACTACCGGCGACGCCCACTTCTCGTTCAAGCAGGGTGATGGTGTGAAGCCTTTCGATCTGGACGTTGCCCAGATGTTTGGTCACTCACCCAAGACTATTATGAAGGACAATACTGTAGAACGCCACTATGCTGACGTAACCTACAGTCAGGATAAGATTAACGAGTACCTCGACCGCGTGCTCCAGTTGGAGGCTGTGGCTTGTAAGGACTGGTTGACTAACAAGGTCGACCGTTCGGTTACAGGTAAGATTGCACGTCAGCAGTGTCAGGGTGAGATCCAGTTGCCTCTGAGCGACTGTGGTGTTGTTGCTCTCGACTATCGTGGCCAGAAGGGTATTGCAACTGCTTTGGGACATGCACCTCAGGCTGGTCTGGCTGATCCTGCTGCCGGTTCTGTACTCTCTGTAGCTGAGGCACTGACCAACATTGTTTGGGCTCCATTGGCCGAGGGTATGGATTCGCTGAGTCTCTCTGCCAACTGGATGTGGCCTTGCCGCTCTCAGGAGGGTGAGGATGCCCGTCTGTATGCTGGTGTGAAGGCCCTGAGTGATTTCTGCTGCGACCTGCACATCAACGTGCCTACAGGTAAGGACTCACTGTCACTCTCTCAGCAGTATCCCAACGGCGAGAAGATTATCTCTCCAGGAACAGTGATTGTATCAGCTGGTGGTGAGGTTTCTGACATCAAGAAGGTGGTTTCACCTGTACTGGTTAACGATAAGAATGCATCTCTCTATCATATCGACTTCAGCTTCGACGAGCAGCGCCTTGGTGGTTCTGCCTTCGCCCAGAGCCTGGGTAAGGTGGGCGACGATGTGCCTACAGTGAAGAACGCTGAGTACTTTGCCGATGCCTTCATGGCCGTTCAGGAGATGATCAATCGTGGATGGATCATGGCTGGTCACGATATCTCGGCCGGTGGTTTGATTACCACGCTGCTCGAGATGTGCTTCGCCAACCAGAAGGGCGGCATGCACATCAACCTGCACGACATCTGCAAGGAGGGCGACGTGGTGAAGGCTCTGTTCGCTGAGAACCCTGGCGTGGTTATCGAGGTGAGCGACGAGCACAAGGAGGAGTTCAAGGAGTTCATGGAGGATGCTGGTGTTGGCTATGCCAAGATTGGCTATCCCGTGGAGGACAGTCGCACCATCGTGGTGAAGGCTGGTGATGAGGAGAAGACCTTCGACATTGATGCTCTCCGTGATACATGGTATAAGACTTCTTATCTGCTCGACCGCAAGCAGAGCTTCAACGGTAAGGCTGCCGAGCGTTTCGCTAACTATAAGAAGCAGCCCATCGAGATGCAGTTCAATAAGGACTTCACTGGTAAGTTGGCTCAGTATGGCATCTCAGCCGATCGCCGCAAGGCATCTGGCGTGAAGGCTGCCATCATCCGTGAGAAGGGTACCAACGGTGAGCGTGAGATGGCTTACTGTCTGTATCTGGCTGGTTTCGACGTGAAGGACGTGATGATGACCGACCTGATTTCTGGTCGTGAGACACTCGAGGATATCAACATGATTGTGTTCTGTGGCGGTTTCTCTAACTCCGACGTACTTGGTTCGGCTAAGGGTTGGGCTGGTGCCTTCCTCTTCAACCCCAAGGCTAAGGAGGCTCTGGATAAGTTCTATGCTCGCGAGGACACCCTGTCACTGGGTATCTGTAACGGTTGCCAGCTGATGGTGGAACTGGGTCTGACTGGGGCTAAGGGTGCTAAGATGTTGCACAACGACTCTCATAAGTTCGAGAGCGAGTTCATCAGCCTGAGCATTCCTCAGAACAACTCTGTGATGTTCGGCTCACTGAGCGGCAACAAGCTTGGCCTGTGGGTGGCTCACGGCGAGGGTAAGTTCTCACTGCCCGAGGCTGAGAGCGCTTACAACGTGATTGCCAAGTATAACTACGCTGGCTATCCCGCTAATCCTAACGGTTCTGACTATAACGTGGCAGGTATCTGCTCACAGGATGGCCGTCATCTCTGTATGATGCCTCACTTGGAGCGTGCCGTATTCCCCTGGCAGAACGCATGGTATCCCGCTGACCGTCGCAACGACGAGGTGACACCATGGATTGAGGCGTTCGTCAACGCACGTAAGTGGGTAGAGGAAAGAATCTAGGAAATTCTGGGTTAGCCTAGAATGTCCTAGGATATCCTAGGTTATCCTATAATATGAAAATAATGAATATCTATTGGGATTCATTTAAGACATTCTTTAAGATTGGCATATTCACCCTTGGTGGTGGATATGCCATGATACCTTTGATAGAGGAAGAGGTGGTGAACAAGAAGCAATGGGTGGGGAAGGATGAGTTTCTCGACCTCATCGCCATTGCACAGAGTTGCCCTGGCGTGTTTGCCATCAACATCAGTATCTTCATCGGCTATAAGCTGCGAAAGATTCGTGGTGCATTGGCCACAGCCTTTGGAACTGCCCTACCCTCGTTCCTCATCATCCTGATGATTGCCATGTTCTTCCACCGCTTCGAGGATAATCCTGTGGTGGCAGCGATGTTCCGTGGCATTCGTCCAGCTGTAGTGGCTCTCATTGCCGTACCTACATTCAATCTGGGCAAGAGTGCCAAGATATCATGGTCAAACTGCTGGATTCCGGCTGTCAGCGCACTGGCCATCTGGCTGATGGGGGTATCACCTATCTATATCATTATCCTTGCCGGACTGGGCGGATGGGTTTATGGTAAGTATATCCAGCCAACGGAATAGCGGTTAGGGATTAGAAGTTAGTGGTTAGATATTTTAAAAAGACATCATGGAGATAGCATTATTATATTTGAAACTATTTGTGACATTCTTCGAAATCGGGTTATTTGGATTCGGTGGCGGCTATGGTATGCTGTCGCTGATACAGACCAAAGTGGTGCCCGACTGGATGAGCACTTCGCAGTTTACAGATATCGTTGCTATCAGTCAGATGACGCCTGGTCCCATTGGTATCAACTCGGCCACCTATTGCGGCTACATGGCATGCCATAACGCTGGTATGAGCACGGGCATGTCTGTGTTGGGCTCATGCATCGCCACCTTTGCCTTGGTGCTACCATCGTTGATTCTGATGATAATCATCGCCAAACTCTTTATTAAGTATATGAACACTCCAACGGTGCAGTCGGTTTTTGGCGGTTTGCGCCCTGCCGTTGTGGGACTCCTGGCTGCAGCCACGCTGCTGCTCTGTAATAAAGAGAACTTCTCGACGCCCAACGACGACATGTGGCAGTTCTGTATCAGCATAGCTTTGTTTATTGCCACCTTTGTGGGTACAAAAATTTACCAGGTGAACCCCATCAAGATGATTGTGATGAGCGCGTTTGCAGGATTGCTTTTGCTGTACTGATTATCATTTTTCTTTCTAATTTTACTGAAAAAATAGTGGCGGGAGGTTAAAATACTCTAATTCCGGCACCGGTTTGGTGTATCATAACGCCAATATCTGTATATTTGCAGCCGAATTCAATTCATTTACTAACGAAAAAAGAACATCATGAGAAAGAACGTTATTTTAGTTGCAGCTGCGGCTGCCATACTGCTGAGCGGATGCGCCAGCAAAAAGGAACTGACCAGTTGTCGCGATGAGAACAAATCGCTGACCGCCAACCTTCAGTCTACCAGAGAGGATTTGGCAGGCAAAAATGCCCGCATCACATCACTGGAGGAACAGTTGCGCGGCATGCAGCAGGCTTTGAAGACCTCTGAGCAGAAATACGCCAAGTTGCAGGAGTCGCTGGACAAGAGTCTGAGTAACGCCTCACAGAACAACATTTCTATCGAGAAGCTGGTTGACCAGATTAACGAGTCAAACCAGTATATCCGTCACCTGGTGGAGGTGAAGTCAAAGAGCGACTCACTGAAC
Source organism: Prevotella sp. E15-22 (assembly GCF_023204875.1). Classification (NCBI taxonomy): domain Bacteria; kingdom Pseudomonadati; phylum Bacteroidota; class Bacteroidia; order Bacteroidales; family Prevotellaceae; genus Prevotella; species Prevotella sp. E15-22. The sequence goes on along the minus strand of NZ_CP096247.1, from coordinate 622,361 downwards.
ATGGTACTCTCGAACAACCTGACCCGTTCTCTGTCTAAGGAAGAACTGAAAGAGGTCGATGTACAGGTACTGAAGGGCGTTGTTTACATCTCGCTGGCCGACAACATGCTGTATAAGAGCGGTTCTTACGAGATTAACGACCGTGCCGCCGAGACACTGTCGAAGATTGCTAAGATTATCACCGACTATAAGGACTACGACGTACTGATTGAGGGCAACACTGATAATGTGCCCATTTCTAAGCCCAACATCCGCAACAACTGGGACCTCTCTTGCTTGCGTGCATCAAGTGTTGTTCAGGCCCTGCAGAACAAGTATGGTGTTGATCCTAAGCGTCTCACTGCCGGTGGTCGTGGCGAGTACAATCCTTTGCAGAGCAACAATACCGAACTGGGCAAACAGCGCAACCGTCGCACCCAGATTATCATCACGCCTAAACTCGACGAGTTTATGGAGTTGATTGGTGAGGCACCTGAGACAAAGTAAGCAACATCACATAAATAAAACAGCGGCGCACCCAGACAGGATGCGCCGCTGTTTTATTTATCGGTGTTTCGATTATCTTATTTCCAGTCGTTCAAGGTCTTACACACTTCCAGGAGATGGTCTCGATGATTCGTGACGCGCTCGTCGAAGAGTGCCTTGCATTCGTTAATGACAGCCTCTGGGAACGAGTCGCTGAGAGCCAGCCAACTGAAGTTCCTGACACACGACACTGCCTTGATCTGCTCCTTACGCAAGGCAACCACATCGGCGGGCAGTCCCTCGAAATAATAATCGATGGTACGATTCCATAGTTCCATGCCCAGTTCTCGTGGAATTCCTACGATTTGATTATAATCGCCCACCAAAGACACCATAGATGAATAAGCATGTGCCAGGTCGAGCACAGGATGGCCATAGCCCACCTCGCCCATATCAATCAGCATCAGCTCATCATTCTGTATCATCACATTCTTGGCTTGAAGGTCAAGATGCAGCAGACTATGACCAGCGGGAACAGTATCGAGAATTTGCAGCAAGAGATCAATCTTCTCCTGAGGGAAATAGCGACGGATATGCTGCACCTGACTACGTTCGTGTTCCAGGCCATTAGGCACACAACTGTCGGCAGGCACCTGAATATGGTGCATCTGCAGGAAGAGGTCGGCATATTTGCGTGCCAACTCATCCAATCGCTCAGGGTTCTGCTTCAGACAGGCACTCAGGGTCTGAGCGTGCAGCAGTTCGTACACCAGTCCATATTGACTACCCACCTTCACCACATCAAACGAGATGGCCGTTGGCATACCCATGACAAAGGATTCTTTCGACATGGCAATCTCTTTGCTCACCTCGTCCATGGTGGACCCTTCACGAAAGACCTTAATAATGGTGTCATCATCGAGTCGGAAGACGGTTCCAACGCCGCCTACGCCGATGACCTCGCACCCGTCAACACTCAGTTGGCGCAGGGCTCGCTCAACACTCATTATCTTGGTGAAGCCTGTCATGTTAAGCACGTCGTAGATCTCAGGATTGACTTCAACAATTCTGAATTGCTTAAAGCGCTTTGCCAGCGTCAGCAGGATGCGAAGACCAGAACTTGAGATATACTCCAACTGACCTGCATCTATGGTGAGACGCTGGATGGTGCCCGCCGTAGCCAACAACTGCTCAATGTCGCTGCTCACCTTCATTGAGACGGCTGTATCCAGTCGTCCGCAGAGTGTCAGCGTAGCTTCTCCTTCGTTGTTATGGAACTGAATCGTCATATTTCTATAATTAGAAAAACTGCCATCACAAGGAAGTCCGGTTCCTCAATTTATTTGCTTTTCAGCGGTTCCGGTCCGTTCAAAGTGGGAATAACGGGAATGATGCGTCCCTGCTTGTCGAACGTCATTTTATCGATGCAGACCTCACGGTGAATGCCCGGCTCGTGATGTACGAAGTTCTTGTTGATGCGGTGATAAACGATGTACCATTCGTCCTTGCCAGGAATCTGAAGCACAGAGTTATGAGCGGTGCCATAGATTTGGTCCTCAGGCTCCTGCTTGATGACAAGGTAGTTCTGCTCGTCGATAGTGATAGGGCCGAGGGGCGATTTAGCCGTTCCGTAGCATACGTGATAGTTGGGCGAGCCAGTATCATCAACACTCCACATGAAATAATAAGTGCCCTTACGATAGAACACATAAGCGCCCTCGCGGAAAGCCCAGGTCTGAAGATTGCCACCCTTAGGTGTCATATGAGTGATGGTCTCTTTCTTCACAGAGATCATATCGTCGTTGAGCTCGGCACCAGCCATAAAGCCGTTACCCCAATAGAGATAGTACTTACCACTCTTGGGATCTTTGAAGACATCCACATCGATGGCCTGTCCACCACGAGCCTCCTTAGGACGGTCGTTATCTGTGATGATGGGTGAACCAGAGTCAACAAAGGGACCTGTAGGGCTATCGCTTACAGCTACGCCAATCTCTTTGCGGTTGCTCTTAGGATTATGAGCAGAGAAATAGAAGTAGTACTTTCCTTTTTTCTCGATAATACAAGGAGCCCAAGCGTTACCTGTAGCCCACTTCACCTGATCGCCTTTCACGTCGAGCATCTTACCTTCGTCCTTCCAATCAACGAGGTTCTCGGATGAAAAGACACTGAAATCGTGACCACCCCATCCAGGTGTACCGTCAGTGGTGCTATAGATATAGTATTTCTTGGTCTTACTAGAATAGAGCACCTCAGGGTCGGCATGGAAGCCAGAGAGGATGGGCTGCTTGTGATTAGGAAAAGCCTTCAGCAGGCGCTCCTTCTCGGCACGGGTGATGGGGATAATCGTTCCATGACGAGGTGTGAACTTGCCACGCATCTCTGTGTTCTGCACGAACTTGAAGGTATTCAAGTCCTCTGACTTACAGAACTGATAGTGACCATTACCATAGCAATCGTACATAATAATCCACGATTTGCCATCGATAGCCTTGCAAACGCCAACGCCCTCAACGGCCTCCTTGGTCTGCTCCACGTTGCCACCAATCATCTGCCACTTATCGGTCAGTTCCTTAGCCACTGCCTGATAGATACCCCTACCCGACTCTTGCTTATAAAACAGGTGATACATCTGGTCGGCATCGTTATAGACGATGTCTCCGTCGATGGTAGCGTTACCTGCATCAAACAGCCATTTTGGTTCGCCTTCCAGATCGGTAAAGTCTTTGTTGGCATACTGATAGTAAATCTTATCGTAAGAGCCTGGATCGCTGGTGCGAAGTGAATAGAACACCATGTACTTACCTGCCTTACGGTCGTAAATGGTCTCTGGTGCCCACACACGGATAACGTTCTTCCATGTCTTGGTGTAACGTGTGGGGAAATTGATGGCCGAGTGCTGCCAGTTCACCAGGTCGGTACTCTTCAGCAATACCATACCACGGTTACTGCTCCAGCCATTGGCCGAACGCATATCGGTGACCACCATATAGAAGGTCTTACCATCCTCGCCACGCAGGATATGCGGATCGCGCACACACTGGGTAAAGGCGATGGTATCACTCTCGACAACGGGCATACCATCGTTAATCGGTGTGTAGTTATAGCCGTCTTCACTCAGGGCATAGCAGATTTGCTCGTCCTTGGGGTCGTTACTATTAAAGTAAGTGAAAAGATAGGCCACCTTCTCGTTAGGGTCCAAAGGCTGCTGCACAACGGGCTTCTTTTTGGCACCTAAGACAGTGGTTGCTGATGCCATCACAAGAATGACCGTCAGTAGGGTTTTTGTAGTATTCATATTTGTTCTTTTTGATTAGTTAGTTTTATTGTGCACAAAGGTACGAAAAAAACGTCACACAGCCAAGGTTTCCAAATTATTATTTGGAGATTTTTCAGAAAATGCTTATTTTTGCACACATCAAAAAAATATGATCCCATGAAGAGATGTTTCTCACTCTTGGCAGCACTGACGATAGCAGCGCTGACCGCTTTGGCCCAGAACATGCAGAAGGGCGACTATGGCTACCTTTATTGTCACATGAGCGACCATGGCGAATATACGGCCTATGCACTGAGTCGCGACGGTTATCACTATGAGGACATTATTGGCGGACGTGCCGTTATCGACCCCAAAGAGCATGCACGCATCGAGGGCGGACAGCGAGATGCTTTCGTCTGTCGGTCGTGGGACGGCAAGGGGTTTGTAATGGTGACCACCGACATGTGCGTGGCAAAGAGTCATAAGTGGGACAACTACGGCATCGACCTGATGACAAGTAAGGACCTGATTAACTGGGAGAGTAAGACCTTTGACTATCGTCAGGGAACAAATATCTTCTGCAACCCCGAGGGTGAGAGCGTATACAAGAACTGGAGTACCATCAACCGTGTGTGGGCGCCTCAGATCTTCTGGGATCCCAACTACGTATGGGAGAATGGCGATAAAGGTGGTTATATGATTTACTACTCGATGTGGAACAGCGCAGAAGAGGCATACGATCGCATGTACTACTCGTATGCCGACAAGTCGTTCACACGCCTAACACAGCCTAAGCTTCTTTTCGACTGGGGATATGCCACCATCGATGCCGACATCAACCTCCTGGACGACGGTCTCTATCACATGCTTATCAAGAAGGAAGGCGGCAAACCTGGCATCTATACCGCCACGTCGAAGAGTCTGGTCAGTGGCTGGAGCGAGCCCGTAGAAGACGACTACGTAAGCTTCGAGGGGAAAAAGAAATGCGAGGGCTCAAGTGCCTTCCAACTCATTGGCGACAAAACCTGGCGCGTGGCATATATCCAATACAGCGACCGTCCCAAGCACTATCGCATTTGTAAAGCTGATGAGAACCTACGCAACTTTCACGACCCTGTGGATATTGAGGGCGTGACAGCTCCGCAGCACGGCTCGTTTATGCGACTGACCAAGAAAGAATACAAGCGACTACAGGCGTGGTCGAAAAGGCAGGAAGCCCTGGCGGATAAGCGTCTGGATGAGCGTCTCTGACATGGCCTCGTTGTCTTTGCGAGTATAGCGTATATCTGTAAAAACCTGAGCAAGAGTCTCTTTGTGATTCTCCTTCACAAAGTGACAGTTCTCTGGTAACGACTCCTTTTCATGATAATACTCATCGATATCAACGCCTAGATAGTCGTTGTAGGTCTCTTGATGCACAAAACTCTTCAAAGGCAGACGATCTGAGAGCTCTGGCGTCTCGGCAGGCCATCCCACGGTAAGCGTGGCCACTGGCATCACGAGCTTTGGCAAGCGAAGAATATCAATGATCTGCTGGGGCTGATAGACGGTGGTTCCCAAATAGCAATAACCCAAGCCTTCCTCATCCATCAGATTACACAGGGTCTGGGTATAGAGCAGAGCATCGGTGGCTGCATTGATGAACGACAGAAAGTTGTCGTAACCTGGCTCAGCCTGACGACAACGTGCCCACGTGGAGGTGCGGTTGAAGTCGGCACAAATGGTGAGCACCACTGGGGCCTGAGTAACCATCGGCTGATTAAAGTGGACAGGAGCCAACCTTTCTTTCATCTCCTGAGAACGGGTCACCACAACACTATAGAGTTGCAGATTTCCCATGGTCTGAGTACGTGCAGCCTGTTCCATCAGGTTGTTAAGCAACTGTTCGTCGACATCGCGGTCGGCATACTGTCGAATGGTACGACGGGTCATTAAATTCTTCATATCGCTTGATTCGTGTTTATTGGGGCAAAGATACTAATTTATTATGAATTATGCGTTGCCCGCTCGAATTTTATTCGCTTTGAATGCAAAGATTTATGAATTATTTAGTATCTTTGCAAGCAGATTATATATAAACAAGTTATGGACACGCAAAAAACAACGGCTAATGAGACTGTGATAGAACAGTTACTGGTGGCCTATGGCGGCAAAGAGCGACTGATGGACGAAATCCTGAAGAAGGAAAAGAAAAATAAAAAACCCATCAGCAAGGAGCAATTGGAACGATTGGCCACATACCTGCAGGAGATAGCACCTGTTAACCCGCTGAACCTGGGTCCACAGGTTACCGAAGTACGCCCACAGGCCCTAGAGTGCGATGTGGTGCGCTTCCAGAACAACAAAGAGAAATGGGTGGCACTGGTGGGATTGCTGGATGGCTATCCCTACGAGATCTTCACAGGTTTACAGGACGATGACGAAGGCATCGTATTGCCAAAGTCGGTAACTAAGGGAAAGATTATCAAGCAGACAAATAGCGACGGCACCAAGCGATACGACTTTCAATTCGAGAACACACGCGGCTATAAGATTACAGTGGAAGGACTGTCTGAGAAATTCAGTCCAGAATACTGGAACTATGCCAAACTGATCAGCGGTGTGCTGCGCTATCGCATGCCTTTGAACCACGTCATCAAGTTGGTAGGTTCGTTGCAACTGCAGTCTGAGAGCATCAATACTTGGAAGAACGGTGTGGAAAAGGCTTTGAAGAAATACTTGCCCAGCAACAACGATACGGAAGAATAAACTTATCAGATGAAACTGGAGAAAAGCACAATAGAAATAAATGATGTACGTCTGTACGCCTTCCATGGTGTTCTGGAACAAGAACGGCAAGTGGGAGGAGAATACAGCGTATCTATTTGCGCAGACTACAACATAGAACAGGCCACACTGAGCGACAACGTGAACGACACACTGAACTATGCCCTACTACTGGACATCATTAAACGCGAGATGGCCATTCCCTCAAATCTCCTGGAGCACGTGGCCGGACGCATAGGCAAGGAAGTATTCAAGGACTTCCCTGAAGCGGAACGCGTGATGGTTCGCATCACCAAGGTGAACCCACCTTTAGGGGTTCGCTGCGCAGGAGCCAGCGTGAGCGCTACCTTTAATAAATAATAAAACTCTTGCGCAAAAAGAGGTTTTTTCAAGAAAATAACGTACTTTTGCAGACTGTAATAGAATATATGACAAAAAAGATTGTCTCTTTCCTAATAATCGCGCTTTTGAGCATTGTGGCCTATGGCGCCACGCCCAAGAAATTCACGCTGGTCATTGACGCCGGACACGGCGGCAAGGATGCCGGTGCACCAGGAAAATACTCGTATGAAAAGAACATCAACCTGAAAGTGGCACTGGCCTTCGGACGCTACGTGGAGCGCAACTGCCCAGACGTAAGGGTCATATACACACGTAAGACCGACGTCTTCATCCCCTTGAAAGAACGTGCTGCCATTGCCAACAGGAACAAAGCGGATGTGTTTATCAGCATACACACCAACTCGGTGGCCAGCAAAAAGCCCATCAGCGGACTGGAGACCTATACCATGGGCATGCGACGCAGCGACGAGAAGATGAGTGCGGCTATGAGAGAGAATGAGGTGGTGCTGCTGGAGAAAGACTACCAACAGCATTATGAGGGATTCGACCCACGCTCACCCGAAAGCTACATCATCTTCGAGATGATTAATGACAAGAACATGCTGCAAAGTGTGGAACTGGCCAAGGGCATTCAGAAGAACGTGTGCCGCACAGCCAACCGACCCAACAAAGGTGTGAAACAGGATGCTTTTCTGGTGCTCAGAGAGACATCAATGCCTGCCTGCCTCATTGAGTTGGGATATATCACTACAGCATCAGAGGAAGCCTACCTGAACAACCCCAGCAACCAAGAGGCTATGGGATTAGGCATCTACCAGGCCTTCATTGAATATAAGGCTGCCAAGACAGGACAGAAGGCACCTCTGCCTACTGTTATCAAACCAGAGCCAGCTCCCGCGATAGAAGAGGAGCCAGCACCTGCAAAAGAGGAAAAGTCTGCACCTGTGATACAACAGACTGTGAAAACCACACAAGAAATACCTGTTCAAGATACTGTAAAGACAGAGCCCACGCTACAGGTACAACCTGCAGAAAGCAAGTTGGTGCCACAGACTCAACCAAAACAGGTTCCCGCACAGCAACCTCAACAGCAAGGCCCCGTGTTCAAGGTGCAATTCATGGCACTCACCCAGAAGCTCAAGACAGGCGACAGTCGACTGAAAGGCCTCAAAGATGTGGACTGCTATCAGGACGGCAACACATGGAAATATACCGTTGGCTCAACAAGCAATTATAACGAGATTCGCCAGTTGCGGCAGGAGGTGGCCAAACAATTCCCTCAGGCTTTCATCGTGGCCTTTAAGGACGGAGAGCGTATTGACACGCAGGCAGCCATCCAAGAACTAAAGAAGAAAAAATAGTGATTGAAATATAAAACAGATAAGCATATGAAATACTTTACGAAAGAGGTAAAAATAGCCTTGGTGGCCGTTGCCGGCATCATCATTCTGTTTTTCGGCATGCAGTTTCTGAAAGGACTGACCATTTTCTCGACCGACGACAGTTACTACGCACGTTTCAACGACGTAAGCGGCCTGTCAGCATCGAGTCCCGTATATGCCAACGGTTACCGCGTTGGCGTTGTACAACGAATAGAATATGACTACTCGCGACCAGACAACATCGTTGCTGTCATCGGATTGGACAACCAGTTGTCACTTCCCAAAGGCACACGCGCCGAGATCTCGAGCGACCTGCTGGGAAACGTTAAGTTGGAACTGAAATTTGGACCTAATCCCATTGACCTGATGGCCAAAGGCGACACCATAGAAGGTGGTACCGCCAGCGGACTGATGGGACGCGCAGCACAAATGATTCCACAGATTGAGGTCATGCTGCCCAAACTGGATTCGATATTGGCTTCGCTGAATGCATTGATGCAGGATCCTGCCATTAAGAACTCACTGCACAACGTAGACGATATCACAGCAAACCTGAGTACCACTTCGAAGGAACTGAATGCCCTGTCGGCACAGTTAAACCATCAGATGCCCAGCATGCTGGCCAAGACCAACGGCATACTGACCAATGTTGAGGGTACTACCCAGAAACTGAACGACATCGACCTGGTGGCTACCATGCAGAAGGTGGATCGCGCCATGGCAAACGTGGAACAGACGACAGCTAAATTGAACAGCAATGAGGGCACATTAGGACTGCTGATGCGCGACCCAGAGCTATACAACAACATGAATGCAACGATGCAAAGTGCCGACTCGCTGCTGATGGATATGAAACAACATCCAAAGCGCTATGTACACTTCTCTGTTTTCGGAAGAAAAGATAAGTAATTTTAATTTTATCTAAATAAGAAATGGGTCATCCGACTCATTTCTTTTTTAGTAAATAACTGATAATCAAGACCTACAACATAAGCAAAGGGGGTATGTTCACCAAAATTCGTGAAACAACGTAAAAGTCAAAAAAATAGCGAGTTACGGAAATTGTAAACACAACCCTTATTTTTGCATCATTTGCATGTTTCATTTTTTTTTGCGAACTTTGCACTCGTAAACAATGCAAGACATAATCTTGTATCATTAAAACAATTAATAACTAAAATAATAAACGCCCAAGATGCAGAACAGTCATAAGGCGCTTTGGGACAACTGCCTACATTTGATTAAGCAGAATGTCACTGAGCAGACCTTTAAAACGTGGTTTGAGCCCATCGTCTTCGAGTCGTACAACGAAGAGCAAAAGACGGTGCTGGTACAGGTTCCAAGTCCATATGTATATGAGTACTTGGAGCAATACTACGTGCGCTTAATGGCTTGGGCTTTATCAAACAGCTTCAAGACCAACGTGCGTCTGACCTATCGTCTGATGACAGATAAGGAACACAAGTTGACGCAAGACGTGGAGAGCGAACAGCCTATGGATGTGGAAGCACCCGCTGCCACCGTTCGCGGGAACAAATCACCCACCGTACTTGACGCTGCCACACCACAGGACCTGAACCCCCGACTGGATCCAAAGAAGACGTTCGACAACTATATTGAAGGACATTCAAACAAGCTACCTCGCACCGTAGGTCTCTCTATTGCAGAGCACCCAGGCAAGTCGACCTTCAACCCATTCTTTATCTATGGTCCATCAGGTTGTGGAAAGACACACTTGATAAACGCCATTGGCGTTCAATGCAAGAAGATGTATCCGCACAAGCGCGTCCTCTATGTGTCGGCCCGTCTGTTCCAGGTACAGTTCACCGACTCTGTACGCCAGAACACAACCAATGATTTCATCAACTTCTATCAGAGCATCGATGTACTGATAGTAGACGATATTCAGGAATGGGTCAACTCACCCAAGACGTTGGACACATTCTTCCACATCTTTGACCACCTGTTCCGTTTGGGCAAACAGATTATTCTGGCCAGTGACCGTCCTCCCGTTGACCTCGTTGGCGTAAAAGACCGTCTGTTGACACGTTTCTCTTGCGGACTGATCGCTGAGCTCGAGAAGCCTAATGCACAGTTGTGCGTAGATATTCTGAACTCAAAGTGCCGTCGCGACGGACTGAAGATTCCTGCCGACGTGATTGCCTATATCGCCCAAACAGCTAATGGTTCCGTACGCGATTTAGAGGGCGTATTGAATTCACTCATGGCCTATAGCATCGTGTACAACTCGAACATCGACATGCATTTGGCCGAGCGTATCATCAAGCGCTCTGTGAAGATAGATAATCATCCGCTGACCATTGACGATATTATGGAACGTCTGTGCCAGCACTATGGTGTCACCCAACAGCAGGTTGTAAGCAAGAGTCGTAAGCGTGAGTTCGTACAAGTACGACAGGTAGCCATGTATCTGGCTCAGAAGCACACCAAGATGCCCGCATCACGTATCGGTCTGCTCATTGGCTCACGCGACCACTCAACCGTTATCCACAGTTGCGCCGCCATTGAGAAACGATTAAAGATAGACAAGGGTTTTGCTGAGGAACTAAATAGCATTGAAAACTCTTTCAAACTGAAGAAATAAGAAAAGGCTGGTTAAACGAAACCAGCCTTTTTTCGTCATATTTTTACAAGAACTTTTTAATTATGACGAAATCATTCCGTATCCTCCTCCTTCTGCTTTTGCTTCCAATGCTGGCAAAAGCAGGCAGCATTGAAGACATCCGTCAGGCATTGGAGTCATCATCACAATCACGAATACAGGAGAAAGTATATATCCACACAGACAATCAATGTTACTTTGTGGGTGATACACTATGGTATAAAGCCTATGTGGTTAGGGCCGACAACCTGATGCCCACCAACATGAGTCGCATACTATATGTAGAACTACTGTCACCAGATGGTCTGTTGGTAGAACGCCAGAATATCGTCATCAATCCTAAAGGATATACCAGTGGTCAGTTCATTTTGGAGGATTCCCTCTATTCGGGCTATTACGAGATTCGCGCCTATACCCGCTGGATGCTGAACTTCAACGTCCGCCATCATCGCTATCGCAGAGATGAGACCTGGTGGTTCTATAACAAACAGATGGCAGCCGACTATTTTCGTGTCTGGGACGGTCTGTACTCACGCGTGCTTCCCGTTTACAGTAAGCCAGCAGAAGCCGGCAATTACGACGCCCATCGCATGTATCAGCGCCCAAAGACCAGACTACCGAAACAGAAGAAACCCGATCTTGAGGTTACCTTCTTTCCTGAAGGTGGCCACCTGATAGAGAACACCGAGAATCATATTGCTTTCGAGGCCGTCAATCAGTTTGGCGAAGCGGTGAGCATCAACGGCACCATCAGTATTGACGGCATGCCGGACATGACCATAAAGACCGAGTATATGGGACGCGGCTCTTTTACGCTGACGCCCACCAACAAGCACGCCAAAGCACGCTTTACCTATCTTGGCAAGAATTACAGTTTCGACCTGCCCAAACCCGAACGTCAGGGTGTAGCCATAAAATTGGAAGACAACCTGCTGAAATTGCAAATGAAAGACCTGCCACAAGACAAAGAATACGGTCTTTCCATTATGTGTCGCGGTGTATTGAAGCATTTTTCTAAGCTAACGGGCACATCATCCATCGAACTTCCTATCAAGCAACTGCCAACAGGCGTCAACGACCTGACCGTGTTTGACAGCGACGGACAAATATTGGCCGACCGTCTGTTCTTCATCAACCAACACGACATGGACAACAGTGTCATTACTGCCGATTTGGATGCGACACATACCTATGAGCCCTATGAGAAGATAGATATACCCGTGCAGTTGCCCAACGTCACAGAGCCCACCACCTTCTCTTTGTCCATTCGCGACACCTATACCGATGAGCCCAGTTACGACAACTCCACCATTCTCACAGACCTGCTGTTGTCAAGCGAGTTAAAAGGTTTTGTGGCCTACCCTGCCCACTATTTCGAGAAAGACGATGAGCAACATCGTCGCCATTTGGACCTGCTGATGCTGGTACAAGGATGGCGGAAATACAAATGGGAAGCCCTGGCAGACACAGCTCAACAGATGCGTTATGAGCCCGAGAAAGGGTTGACCATAGAAGGAACAGTATACAAGATGCTTAGTCTCAACGAGGTGGAGCCAGAAGAAGTAGGAAGCTGGCAAGACGGTGTAGGCATGGTAGGCCGCATGACCAAGCATGAAGACGACGAGAAGAACCCGTTTGAAGATGACACAGAAAGCGAAGAGTCCGACGTCATCAGTTCCTATTCCGCACAAGAACCCGCAGACACGTGGTCGGCAGTAGGCGACATTGAATACGGCTCTCTTGGCAACGCCAACGATGACTTGGGCGTGAACCACGGAGGGCTGCGCTATGAAGTATTGGTAGAAGCAGAGATATCGGCTGGCGGACAATATGTTGGCGGTGTCCAGAAGACAGAGAATGGTCGATACATCTTTAACGTGCCCCCCTTCTATGGCTATGCCTACCTCAACATGAAAGCCTACAAGGAGAACGACTCCATTAAAAAGAACATGTCCTCACGCAAGGACGTCTCTGTGATGGACGAAGACGCCTATCCCGACTTCTACGTCAAGCGCGATCTGTTCTATCCCATCTTCACACACGACTATACCTATTACGAGAAGCACCAGCCCGACTATAGCGAGGAGATGCTCATCGATACCCTTTCCGACCTGTCGATGGAGAACGACGTGCACCAGTTGCAGAATGTCAGCGTGACGGGTCATCGTCGTGGTCGCCGCGCCATCGACTGGCACAAGCCAGCCTTTGTCATGGATGCCTACGACCTGTATAACGACATCACCGACCGAGGGTTGTCGTTTGGCAAGCTCGACATGCGCCAGTTCCCAGTACAAGTAAGCAAATACCTGTACGGCAACATGAACCGCTATACAAAATACAATGTGGACGGACGCGTAGCAGGAGCCGTGTACTATCGCAACTACAACCCCGACCCCAGCGAGGCAGCTGAGGAAGGACGTTTCCGTGCTCACCGCACATCACAGGACGTATATCATAATCTGAAACTGAAACGTCTGAAGAACATCCGCGTGTTTACAGATTACGAGCCAAGAACAGAAGACTCCACCATGGTAGAGAACGTCTACTCGCCTGATGTAACCATAGAACTCGAGAACTTCCCCGATGAAGGTGTACAAAGAACTTTCCGCGACCGACATATCATGTTCCAAGGATTCAACCAGGCCGCACAGTTCTATCAGCCAGACTACAGCAACAGAGAACCAGGCAGCGTGCCAGCCGACTATCGCCGCACACTCTACTGGAACCCCAACGCAGTAAGCGATGAAAACGGACGGTTCACAGCCTCTTTCTATAACAATGCGAAAGAGACCCGTCTACACATGAGTGCAGCAGGCATCACTAGCGACGGTCGACTGCTGCACGCGAAATAGCATCAGCCACGGCGCGAGCCATCTGAGCATCACCCTGTTCGGTGGGATGAATGCCATCAGTCTGCATTTGTTTTCCGTCGTTGTTATGAAACAGCGTGTGGAGGTCAATGACTTCCATGCGCTCTTTTTTTGCCACCTTATTAATAATAGGTATAATCTCATTCACAATGACAGAGTCGCTGATGTTCCATGAAGGCTTATAGGCAGGAACAGGCGTGCAGAGAATGATACGCGGATTAGAAGCCTTCTTCAGTTCTGTCAGCATGGTTCGCAAGTCCTTTTCAAATTCATTGCCATACTTCCAGTTCTCCGGTTTGGAGTCGTTAGTGCCCAGCTTAATCACCACCACATTAGGTTTGAAAGCCAACGCATCGCGCCAGGCACGCTCCTTCATATAAGGATTGTCACCCTTCTCGAGCATCGTGCGAGCACTGCGACCATAGTTCTTCACCACATAGCCCTCACCCAGCAAACGCTGAAGTTGGGCAGGATAGCCACGCGACCCACTCATGTCAATGCCATGACCATCTGTGATGCTGTTGCCAATACATGCCACACGCACCGCATCACGTTTAGGCGCCTTGTGAAGATTCAGCCACGTGGTCAGGTCGCCCAGCATCTGGTCGTGATAAGGCCACGACGAACGGAAGCCAAAGCCATGACCACCCGTTGGGTAAACATAAAGTGCACAATCGTTACCATTGCGACGCATGGCCGAATAATAAGCAATCGCATTCGTAACGGGCGGCACCACACCATCATCATTCGCCGTGAGGATGATGGCAGGAGGCGTAAGATGACGCACCACAGCATTCTGGTTCGAGAACAACTTCACCAGTCGTTCATCCTTCTGTCCCTCCTTCCCCAGGAAGTTCTGGCACGAGCCCTTATGACTCTCGCGTTCGTTCATCGAGATGACAGGATAGAACAAGATAGAGAAGTTTGGCCGACAGTCATACTCACTATGCGTAGACACCGTAGAAGCCAGGTGACCACCAGCCGAGAAGCCCATGATGCCCACGTCCTCAGGATTAATATGCCAGGCGGCAGCCGAGTCACGCACCATGCGGATGGCATTCTGCGCATCACTCATAGGAATGGAACGGTCGCCGCCAGGCATACGATAAGTTAATACGAAAAAGGCTATGCCCTGCTTGTTAAAGTACGCGGCCCAGTCGTGTCCCTCGTGCTGCGTGGCCAGATGCGTGTATCCGCCACCTGGACAATCCACCACAGCCCTTCCTGTAGGATGCTCAGGCAGATAAGCCACCATGTTGGCCTGTCCGTCGGCCGTGATGTTCACCTTAAACGATTTCAGTGTTTGTGCCTGCATCGACAATGCGACGAAAGCCAGACACAGGGCAGATAGTCTTTTCATACGCTATTCTTTCTAAAAACAATAAGTTTCTTCAGTAATATTACAGCAGGTTGTTGCGCTCAATATCCTTAAAGTAACGATAGGTACCCACCTTCAGCTCCTCACAGGCAGCGTCGTCAGCCACGATGATTCCATGCTGATGCATCTGCAGAGCCGAGATGGTCCACATGTGGTTCACGCTACCCTCAACAGCAGCCTGCAAAGCACGACACTTGGCATGACCATTCACCAGGATCATCACCTCCTTGGCAGCCATCACCGTACCCACACCCACAGTCAGAGCCGTCTTGGGCACCTTGTTAATGTCGTTCTCGAAGAAACGACTGTTAGCAATGATCGTGTCGGTGGTCAGAGTCTTCTGACGCGTACGACTCGTCAAGCTTGAGCCAGGCTCGTTGAAAGCGATGTGACCGTCAGGACCGATACCACCCAGGAACAGGTCGATGCCACCAAATTTCTCAATCTCCTTCTCGTAGTTAGCGCACTCCTCAGCAAGATCCTTCGCATTGCCGTTCAGGATATGAATATTCTCCTTGGGACAGTCTATATGGTTGAACAAATTGGTGAACATAAAAGAATGATAACTCTCGGGATGCTCCACAGGCAGTCCCACATACTCATCCATGTTAAACGTCACCACGTTCTTGAACGACACCTTACCCTCCTGATAAGCCTTCACCAAGGCACGATACATGCCAATGGGTGAAGAACCCGTAGGAAGACCCAACACGAAAGGTTTCTCGGCTGTAGGTTTAGCTGCATTAATCTTAGCCACCACATAATTTGCTGCCCACTGCGACATCAAATCATAGTTTGGTTCAATAATAACTCTCATAATAGTTTTGTTCTTTGGTTAAATTTTACTGATTATTTTAATATTTTCTTATATACTCCATTTGGGTTTCTCGTCAGGTAAATACCCTTTCCTTGTCTTCCCACACGACGTCCGCGCAAGTCAAAGAAAGCAGGTTTACTGTCGGTTGCTGATGACACCGTCCGAATGGCATCAGCGTCAGGATTCCCCAGAAACACGAACGAGACGAGTCCATCGTCCGACATTGTGATATTCGTAATAGGCTTATTCAGCAGAGTGTCACCCGCCTCATTCGGATAGAACATCACCGGCGCAGGCACCGACGTCTCCGTCAGCCAATCATTAACAAACGTCGTACTGTCAGTAGACCAAGGATAAGCCGACGTACTCAGATAGCGACTGTTCAGCTTCGGACTGTGCGCATACTGCTTCAGTTTCATCTTCGAAGCATAATTCGTCCATGCATCATAGTCCATATTGTCGGCATGCACCAAGTCAAAACAACGCTTTTGCGGATTAGTGTTCACCCTGTTAGAGCGCCACGCACTACCATCGTTATACACATGATAGACCACGAGACCCTTTCCAGGCACACCCAGGTCCCATCCGCGCTGCTGACGGTTCTCAAGCAACAGCCACTCCTTGTCCGAGTGCTTAATCCGATAGACATCGCCACCCTCGGCAATAGGCATCATCCCCGTTACGACCTGCGAATCTGTCAGTTCCACGGGCTCGAGCCATCCCATGAGCACCTTCTCCATGGCCGTATAGTTTGGCGGGCACCATCCATTGTTGGTAATCAGTCCGCCATCCATCAGGTCCCATTCATCGCACACAGGAGCACCACTCGTTGTAGAATAGATATCAGGCAGTCCCAGACAATGCGAGAACTCATGACAGAGCGTTGCAAAGCCACAGGAAACATCCCTATAGTCCACCCACAGTTCCGCGCTGGCCGAGTAATTGGAAATACTCTTTCCATCAGGCGTCGTAACGGTACTGAATATACTGGTGTTAGGCCAGATATAACCAGCCATGCCCGAGATGTTACCACCACATCCCGCATAGACAAAAATCACCTGTTCAATCTCGCCGTCGCCATTCCAGTCATAAACCGAATAGTCAAGGTCAGGATTCTCCTGAATAACCAGTCTTGTGGCCTCTGCCAAAGACTCTTTTCCGTAGTTCTTGGCTTGTGAAGGTCGTGCCACCTGGCTCACCCTCACGGGTCCGAAGACATCAAACTGCAAGTTAAACAGTCCGCGCGACTGGTCACGGTAATAATCCACCACGCAACCAGGTCCGTTGCCCTGATTATAACCAGGCACATTCATAATACTGTCGTAGAGCGCATGAGCATCAGCACGACAGAAAGTCAAATCTGAGAACTCCACGAGAATCACCATCTGCCGATACGTCCTCGATGCGTCCCAGTGAGTATTAATGGCAGGCAGTCTATGGCTGACGACCGGCGCCCGCTGAGCGGTGGCAGCATCGCCACCGTTCAGGTCGGGCGTACAATCGCCGCGCATCACCTCAAACTGAGCTGTCGCCGTAAGTGGAGCGACAGTCAGCAGAAGCGACAGCATATATTTTCCTATTTTGCGCATGGGGTCCAGGGCTTCAGCGTTTTGAAGAAATCGTTGCCCTTATCGTCCACCAGAATAAATGCGGGGAAGTCTTCCACATCAATCTTCCACACAGCCTCCATACCAAGTTCAGGATATTCCACGCACTCGATGCTCTTGATGCTACTCTTCGAGAGAACAGCAGCCACGCCACCGATAGTGCCCAGATAGAAACCACCATGCTTCTTACAAGCCTCGGTCACCACATCCGAACGGTTACCCTTGGCAATCATCACCAGCGATGCACCGTTAGCCTGGAACTCATCCACGTAGGGGTCCATACGGTTGGCCGTTGTCGGACCCATCGAGCCACAAGGATAGCCCTCTGGCGTCTTGGCAGGACCAGCATAGAGCACGGGATATTTCTTGAAGTACTCGGGCATGCCCTCGCCAGCATCCAGACGAGCCTTCAGCTTAGCGTGAGCAATATCGCGAGCCACGATGATAGTACCCTTCAGGTTCACGCGGGTAGAAACAGGATACTTACTCAGCTCCTTGCGCACAGCATCGATACCTTCGTTCAGGTCAATCTCGATACCCTTGCCGCCTTCACCCGGCTTGCGCATCTCCTCAGGAATCAGCTCTGTGGGGTTGGCATCCATCTTCTCCAGCCAGATACCATCGGCATTGATCTTTGCCTTGATATTTCTGTCGGCCGAGCAAGATACGCCCATGCCGATAGGACAACTGGCACCGTGACGAGGCAGACGAATCACGCGGATGTCGTGAGCCAGATATTTACCACCAAACTGCGCACCCAAGCCAATCTTGTGAGCCTCCTTCAGCAGTTTCTCCTCGAGGTCGATGTCACGGAAGGCACGACCCGTCTCGTCGCCCGTGGTAGGCAGGTTATCATAGAACTTGATTGAAGCCAGTTTCACAGTCAGCAGGTTCTTCTCGGCCGAAGTACCACCAATCACGAAAGCAATGTGATAAGGAGGACAAGCAGCTGTGCCCAGCGTCTTCATCTTCTCAACCAGGAAAGGAATCAGCGTACCCTCGTTCTGGATCGTAGCTTTCGTCATGGGATAGAAGTAAGTCTTGTTGGCCGAGCCACCGCCCTTAGCCACCATCACAAACTTATACTCGGCACCCTCGGTAGCCTCGATGTCAATCTGTGCAGGCAGGTTACAACGGGTGTTCACCTCGTCGTACATGTTCAGAGGTGCGTTCTGCGAATAGCGCAGGTTGTCCTGCGTAAACGTGTTATACACGCCGCGGCTCAGAGCCTCCTCATCCTCGAAGCCAGTCCAGATCTGCTGACCCTTCTCACCGTGGATGATAGCCGTACCCGTGTCCTGACAGAAAGGCAGAATGCCCTTGCAAGCCGTCTCGGCATTGCGCAGGAACTGCAGGGCCACATACTTATCGTTCTCCGAAGCCTCAGGGTCGGTCAGTATCTTAGCCACCTGTTCGTTATGCTCACGGCGCAGCATAAACTCCACATCGTGGAAGGCCTGCTGAGCCAGGAGCGTGAGGGCCTCTTTCGACACCTTCACAATCTGTTTTCCTTCAAATTCGGCGGTGCTAACGCCTTCTTTTGTCAACAAGCGGTATTCCGTCTTGTCTTCGCCCACCTGAAACATGGGGGCATACTTAAATTCAACTGGTGTTGCCATAAAGTATTATTTTTTAAGTTTAGTATCCAAAAATCTCTTCCGTTGTCAGTCGCTTAATGCTTCCCAGCTTCTCCAGCGAAGCCATGTCAAGCTCAGCCTCGTCGCCCAGGATGATGTAATTATACGCCTTGTTAGCCACCTGTTCGTTGGCAAAGCGCAGCACATCGGCCATCGTCAGGTTGGGCAGTGCCTCATAGATGCGCTGGTTGATGTCGTAGTCGATGCCGCGACGCTGAGCCACCAGCCAGGCGTTGATCAGCCCGAACTTCGTGGTGCGCTGGCTGGCCAGTTTCTTGGTCAGCGACTCCTTGGCGATGTTGAAGGCCGACTCGCTCTGAGGCATCTCATTCAGGATGGCGTGGAACTGGTTCACACAGTCCATCATCTTGTCGTTCTGCGTGATGATGTAAGTATAGAAATACTCAGGCATCTCCTCGTAGCTGGGCTCCACATAGTAGGCCGACGCACTGTAGGCCAATCCGCGGGCCTCGCGCAACTCCTGGAACACGATGGTGTTCATGCCACCGCCGAAGTACTCGTTAAACAGAGCCGTCACAGGCGCCTCCTCGGCCTTCCATCCACGGTTCTCGTTGTGATACATCATCATATAGATGTTCTTCGCATCATAGGGTGCCAGCGTCACGGTGCTCTCAGGCGTAGCCTGCAGCACATAGTGATGACCCTCTGGAGCAGTCTTCAGCGTCTCTGGCGTCTGGTGCGCACTGGTCACCGCCTCGGCCAACTCCTTCTCGCTCATCGGACCATAATATAATAAGGTGTGCTCGAATGTCGACAGGTTCTTCAACAGGTCGAGCAACTCCTGCGGGTTGGTCTGCTGCAGTTCGGCGATGCTCATATCGTGGCGCGAGGGGTTGTAGGCACCATACTGCGCATAGCGTGTCAGGAAATTGAAGTTCGTGCGCTGGTCCAATTTGTTGTCCATGCGGCTCTTTGCCTCCATGGCCACAAACTGCGCATAAGCCTCGTTGTCCACCTTGGCGTTCTTCATCAGGTGCTCCAGCAGTGCCAGCGCCTCCGTCATGTTCTCGCTCAGTCCGTTCAAGCTCACCGTAATACTGCGGTCGCCCTCCTGAATGTTATAGTTGCAAGCCAACTTATAGAACTGCTGCTTCACCTCCTGCGCCGTCAGCGAGTCGGTACCCAGATAATCCAAGTAGTCGCCGGCATAGCCATAGCGCACATCGGCCTCACTGCCAAAGGGATAGTAGAACGACATCTGGAAGCGTCCGTTCTCATTGTTGTTCACATAGATATAAGGGAGGTTCTTCTCCGTCTGTCCGAAGGTTAGATCCTTCTTGAAGTCCACAAAACGCGGAGCGATGGGCGTCACCTTGGCAGCCTGGATATCCTTCACAAACTGACTCACATAGTCGCGGTTTGTGGGGATAGGCGTAATGGCAGGCTTTTCAATCTTCTTCTGGTTGGGATCCACGCCCTGCTTCTTAAACACAGCCACGTAATTGTCCTTGAAGTGCTCGTTGGCAAAGGCCACAATCTGCGCCTTCGTCATGCCCTCCACGCGCTCCAGCGATTCCACCTCCTGTTTCCATTCGGTGCCGTGGATAAACGACTGCACATACATGTTGGCACGTGCCTGGTTACTCTCCAGTGCGTTGTAATACTGCAACTTCATGTTGTTCACCACCGAAGGCAGCAAGTCGTCCGAGAACTCACCCTTCTTCAGCTTCTCAATCTCGGCCAGTAGCAGTGTACGCACCTCCTCCAGCGACTGTCCCTCCATGGGAGTGCCCGCCAGGATCAGCGTTGTATAGTCCATGCCGCTCTGCACGCCCGTGCCAGCACCCAGCATCAACATCTTCTGGTTGATGTCCAAGTCAATCAGTCCTGCCGTGCCGTTGCTCAGCATGCGCTCCACCACCTGCAGCGTGTCAATCTGCAGCGACGAAGCCTTGTCGAAGGCATAGCCCATCCACAATGTCTCAGCCTCCTGACCCACAACGGTGGTGTCCACGTGGTGTGTCAGTTGCTGCTGCACAGGAAACTCAGGCTGCTTCACGTCCTCGCCCGGCTGCCACTGGCCAAAATACTTGTCGATGGTAGCAATCACCTCATCGGGGTCAAAGTCGCCCGCCATACAGATGGCCACATTGTTGGGCACATACCATTTCTTGAAATAGTTCTTGATATTCGTGATCGACGGGTTCTTCAGGTGCTCCTGCGTACCGATGGTGGTCTGCGTGCCATAGGGGTGCGTGGGATACAGCGCCTTCTGCATGGCACTGAACAACTTGTCCGTATCGTCGGTCAAGTAGATGTTATACTCCTCGTACACCGCCTCCAGCTCCGTATGGAAGCCACGGATGGTCATGTTCATAAAGCGGTCGGCCTGAATCTTGGCCCAGTTGTCGATCTCGTTCGAAGGGATATTCTCCACATAGCAGGTCACATCTTCGCTCGTATAGGCGTTCGAACCCTCTGAGCCGATGGTGGCCATCAACTTGTCGTATTCGTTGGGGATGTTATACTTCGCAGCCAGCTGACTCACCGAGTCGATCTCGTGGTAGGCCTGTCGGCGTTCCTCGGGGTCGGTCATCTTGCGATACTTCTCGTAGCGCTGTTCAATCTCGTCCAGCAGCGGAGCCTCCTTTGCGGCGTCCGTGGTACCAAACTGGCTGGTGCCCTTAAACATCAGGTGCTCCAGATAGTGAGCCAGTCCCGTGGTCTCGGCTGGGTCGTTCTTCGAACCCGTACGCACGGCGATGTAGGTCTGAATGCGTGGTTCCTCCTTGTTCACACTCAGATACACCTTCAGTCCGTTCTTCAACGTATAGATGCGGGTTTGTGTCAGGTCACCCTTCACCTCTTCATAATCATACTTTGAGCAAGAGCTCAATGCCAGGCCCATCAGGGCCATTCCCAAAAATAGTCTAAGTCTCATTGTGCTATATTAATTTTCGTAATCAATCTCGTGGTCGAGCTTCTGGAGGAAGTCCTCATAAACCTCCTGCTCCACATCACCCATCTGGAACTCCTTCTCGGCATCCTTTCTAATCTCGGCAATCCATGCACGGCGTGCCTTCACATAATCCTCACGAATACGCGCGCAGGCAGCCTCGTCCAGCGTCTCCAGGTGATAGTAGTCCAGAATCAGCTGATAGCTCCATGCCCAGCGATAGTCGCTGTAGTTGTTGTTGATATCCTCGAAGCGCGTCAGCACCTGCTGAATATTATCGATGCTGCCCTCCTTGATCTCGTCAATCAAGCGTTGCTCCTCAGTCTCAGGCAACAGCAGCCCGCTCAGGTCCGACCATGCGCCCTTGCCCACTTCCGACTTCGGATTGCCAAAGAAGCCCTCCTTCTGGGCACGCTTCAGCACGGCACCCATAAAGATGCGCAGGGCTATATCATAGTATTTCAGTCCTTTCTTCAGCGACGAGGCATTAATCACATATTCGTGGAAGTTATACGTGGTCACGTTGTCGCCCGAGGCATTGCGCAACGCCTTCAGAATCTCGATGCCCTCCATAATCTCGCCCACGGTGAAGGGGCTCAGCCAGTCAAAGTTGATGATACTCTTCTTCGACTGCTTCGAGCGCTTGTCGCGCTTGGGCCATTTCTTAATGTCGCGATACAATCCCACGGTGGTAATGTTGCGTCCAGGCACCAGATACATCGTGTCGCCATAGGCAATCAGATACGAGAACGGCAGGCAGCGCGTATCGGGGTGGTGCATCAGTTTGCCGAAGCACACGCTGAACGCACCAATCGTGGCAGGCATCAGCACATACGAGCCCGAGGCCGTCTTGGTGCCGCGCTCCAGGGTGCCATAGTGCAACGGGCCCATCTTATAGGCGTGGTTCGAGAAGTTGGTGTTCGAGCCAGCGTTATAGAACGAGAACTGTCCGCCGATGAGCAGCGAGCTCTTATGGTGAGAAGCCGAGAACGGTCCGCAGAAGGCGGCGCAGGCCTCACCGTTGGCCATAAACGAGTTGGCAAAGAACAGACTGGCCTCGGCCGTGAAGCCATTGGTTATCTGACAAGCCTCGCCCACGAAGCAGTCCTGCATCTTCACCGAGTTGTTGATCGAGCAACCGTCGCAGATAATCGAGTTCTCGCAAATCACACCCGTGCCAATGAACACAGGCGCGTCCTCACTACTCAGAATCGTACACTCGTTCAGTCGAGCAGCGCCACTAATCTCGCAGTCGCCCTTGATTACCGTGTTCGTAATATCCTTCGTATTGATAATCTTCACGCTGTTACCAATGATGCCGCGCTCAGGCGTCGACACCCGCACCTCGTCGTCAATCAGCTGTTTCAGTCTGTTCACCAGTGCCTTGTCCGTGTGGTGCTTCACCATGAAGGCAGCCAACTGCGAGTTCAGTTCCCTGAACAGCGTCACGTTGCCGTCGCCCATCTCGTTGAGTACAGAGATTGTCGAGCCTGCGCCATAGCTGGCACCCTCGCGTGTCTCCATCGTCGATATGTTGGTGATATAGCAGTCGTCGCCAATGGTATAGTTGTTGATGAAGTTGCCCACCTTTTCAATCAGGCAGTCATCACCCACGGTCACGTTTCTCAGTGTGGCGTCGTTAATGCCCGAGTGCTTGTGGAAGCCTTGAGCCACCTCCACCATTTTCTCG
This sequence comes from Prevotella sp. E15-22, assembly GCF_023204875.1. Taxonomy (NCBI): domain Bacteria; kingdom Pseudomonadati; phylum Bacteroidota; class Bacteroidia; order Bacteroidales; family Prevotellaceae; genus Prevotella; species Prevotella sp. E15-22. The sequence goes on along the minus strand of NZ_CP096247.1, from coordinate 598,608 downwards.
AACTTACCCAGGCGAATGTCGCCATAGAACATCACACGGTGGAAGTTATAGGGGCGGAACACCATGTCCACCATCACCCTACTCCAGTCCTCAGCCCAACAGCCGTTGTTCTCCAGCACCAGAACTTCCTCTTGTGTCAGTTGTCTGTACTCTCTCATAAATATTTAATGTGTTAGGTTCAATTCTCAGTTCTCAACTCTCTATTTGATATAGAAAGTCGTTATACGGATATTTCTGCACATGCAGCTCGCGCACTTTTTGATAGAGAACGTCGCGCAACTCGTCAATATTCTCCTTCTGCTTGGCTGAAATAAACAGGCAGTCGCCCTGCATCTTCGCCATCCACGTCTTTTTTAGTTCCTCCAGCGAGATATTTTCCTTCGTGGGCTCCGTCAGGTCATCTTCCTCCTGAGGTGTCCATGTGTAGGCATCAATCTTGTTGAACACCACCATCGAGGGCGTCTCCGAGCAGCCCAGCTCACTGAGTGTCTGCTCCACCACGCGAATCTGGTCCTCAAAGTCGGGGTGACTGATGTCCACCACATGCACCAGCAGGTCGGCCTCGCGCGTCTCGTCCAGCGTACTCTTAAAACTCTCCACCAAGTCAGAGGGCAACTTACGGATAAATCCCACCGTGTCGGCCAGCAGGAAGGGCAGGTTTTCAATGGTCAACTTGCGTACCGTGGTGTCCAGCGTGGCAAACAACTTGTTTTCTGCAAACACGTCACTCTTCGACAGCAGGTTCATCAGTGTCGACTTACCCACGTTCGTATAGCCCACCAGCGCCACGCGAATCAGTCGTCCGCGGTTCTTGCGCTGCGTGGTCTTCTGCTTGTCAATCTCGGCCAGTCGCTGTTTCAGCAGCGTGATGCGATGCAGAATGATACGGCGGTCCATCTCCAGCTGCGTCTCACCAGGGCCACGCAGTCCCACGCTTCCCTTGCCGCCACCGCCGCCTGAGCCGCCGCCCTGGCGTTCCAGGTGCGTCCACAGTCGCTGCAGTCGTGGCAGCATATAGCGATGCTGTGCCAGTTCCACCTGCGCCTTGGCCTCGGCGGTCTGAGCACGCATGGCAAAGATATCCAGGATCAGCGATGTGCGGTCCAGGATCTTCACTTGCAGTTCCTTCTCAATGTTTCTGATTTGTTTAGCACTCAGTTCATCATCAAAGATCACCATACCCACAGGCTGTGGCATGTCTGCATCACTCTCATAATCCTCGCGATGCTCCATGGCCTCGTCATAGGCATCCTCGCACTGCTTGATATATTGGCGAATCTCTTCCAGTTTTCCGCTGCCCACATAGGTCACGCTGCTGGGTCCACCCACACGCTGGGTAAACCTTTTCACAGTCCGTGCGCCCGCCGTGGTGGCCAGAAACTCCAGTTCGTCCAAATACTCTTTGGTCTTTGCTTCGTCCTGTTGGTTCGTAATCAGTCCCACCAATACGGCCGTCTCGGCTTTGGCTTCGGATATTACAAATTCTTTCATTCAGTAGTTATTATCGATAATTGGCTACAAAAGTACAAAAAAAATTCCTACAACCGTTATGGTTATAGGATTTTTTTTATTCATAGTCGTCAATAACGCTGTTCATCATGTCCATCATCGGCTTCGCGGCCCTGAACATCGTCTCAATCTCGTCCAGCCAGTGGTCGCCCTCAAAGAAACTGTCGTCCACGCGATGCCAGCAGCAGTAGTCCTTTTGTCGCAGATATTCCACGTGTTCCCAGTCGCGTGGAAATCCCGATGGGCACGTCTTCAGTCGTTCCATGCCAAAGCCCTGCGGCTGGTCCCAAGTGGCCATGTCGGCAGGTGCCTCCACGCGTCCATAGTATTTCTGAAACTCGGCGTTCTCTACCCTTTTCAGCCATTCGTCCGTGTTACCCATAATCTCGTTTCTGCACGACGTCAGGATATTCGTGGGCAACCAGTAGTTGCCGCAGGCCACCAGGCAGTGTCCTGGCTCCAGATGCAGGTAGTAGCCACCGTGCAGCGACTTCTTGCCGTGGGCTGCGATATAGGCGCCCAGGTGGGTTTTGTAGGGCGACTTATCGTTCGAGAATCGCGTGTCGCGATAGAACCTATAGGTGCAGTCCTTCACCGTCAGGTGTGCTATCGTCTCGTCGAACGTCATAATGCGCCCAATGGCCTGCTGCACGCCCCGTTCAAAATCCGCCCTGACGGCGTCATACTCCGCCTTATGTTCCATATACCACGCCCTGTTGTTGTTAGTCCTCAGCTGGCGCAGGTACTTCAAAATTCTTTTTGCATCCATCGTCTTTTCTGTTTTTTTGTGTATAGGCTGCAAAAGTAGAAAGAAAATCCGAAGCCTCCAAATATTTAAGTAGAAATAATTTGGTCGTTTTCATGCTAATTCGTATCTTTGCAAAGAGTTTATGTTCAACAAAACTAGATTTTCTATGAAGTACGTCAAGCAATTCTTCCGTCTGCTATTAGGCGCATTCATGACCTATGCAGGCATCAGTCACCTCACGTTCAATCGTCAGGAGTTTGTAGCCCAGGTGCCCACGTGGCTGCAGTTCAGTCCACAGTTCACCGATTTCATCGTGTTGTCATCGGGCTTTGTCGAGATTGTCTTTGGCTTGGGTCTGCTCCTGCTTGTAGCCAACAAGCGAGCCGTATGCGGTGCCCTGCTGGCCCTCTTCTATGTAGCCATCTTCCCTGGCAACATCAATCAGTATGTCAACCATATCGATGCCTTTGGTCTCAACACAGATCAGGCTCGTCTCATCCGTCTGTTCTTCCAGCCCGTGCTCATCTTCCTGGCCTTGTGGACCACTGGTGGCTGGAAATACTGGAAGCTGTGGGCGAAGGGCAAGCTGAAGGAATAACAGATTAGATGATGACAATCGATACGACAAACATGTGCTCGCACCTACAGCGGAAGCTGTTTGAAGAGGATGGAGTGTATCATCCTCTGTGGCTAGCCATGCAAGATGATGCAGAGCTGACAGCCGTAGTCCGTTCACGCCAACTTCATATCTACCGAAATGGCAAGAAAGTGTTAGTGCTGGCCGGCAAGGCTGCACCAAAGATTATCAGGGAAGATAGACTTAGCGAATTGCTACCAAAAGTACCAAAGCTTGGTAGCGTCAGTACCAAGCCTTGGTAGCGTCAGTACCAAGCCTTGGTAGCCACACTACCAAGCGTTGGTAGTCAGGCTACCAAGCCGTGGTAGTGTGCCTACCAAAGGGCGGTAGTGTGGATGAGTGCATCCCTTTTCTTTTTATACATAATCGTAAGCCTTACCTCACAACCTTTCGTTCTATTGTTCCATCGGCATAGCACACCCTGCGGATGAACAGGCCCGAAGTGGGCTTGGCAGCCAGCTGACGACCAGAGAAGTCGAAATACTGGATGCTGAGGATGGAGGCATCGGACGATGCGCCCTGAGACTGATGGATGCTGGTCTCGACGGGCAGGGTGACGGTCTGCGTGGCAGATGACAGGGAGCCTGTCCAGAGGCCAACGGCCAAGGCCTGAACGGAGAACTGATAGGTGCGACCTGCCACCAGGCTGTCGATGGCGACGCTGGCGCTGGCAATGCTGTCGATGGTCCACGAACGGGGACCTGCCGTCCAGGCGGCATCGGAAACGATGGAGTCGGAGAACACGCGGAGGTCGTTGACATAGAGGCGCTCCTTGGTGGTGGCTATGGCGAGGCGATAGGCAGCGGGCACGTGATGGAACACGAGATCCTGCTGGGCCTCACTGCGACCATCGCCCGTGAGGGAATACTGCTCGACGGTTTCGCCGGTGGTGGCATCGCTCAGGGTGACGGTATAGCCCACGCGCTTGGAGGGATAGCCGATGGCACGCAGACTGACATAGGCGTTGCCATTGGTGGCAGCACGGCTGATGGCGGGGGTGACGAGTTCGCCGGCCTGGTTATAGCCTCCGATGCGTACATAGCCACCTGCGGCATAGACGTTGGTGCCACTCCACCCTGACTGACTGGTGTATTTGTCGAGGCTCTGGTCGATGGCGGAGGCTCCCGACACGGGATAGTTGCCATCGGTCATACCTGAGAAATCGTCGGCAAGGATGACGGGGTTCTCTTCCTGGCGCAGCACCTCACTGATGCTGAGACGATAGTGCCGAGCTTCATCGACGGGGTCCCAGTTGGCCGTGAAGCCGTGACTGGTGACATCGCTGACATAGAGGTTCTGTGGGCGCGGCAGCCGGTCCTTCATATAGCGGAACGAGATGACGCCGTCGTGGTCCTGGATATGGGTGACACCTCGCTCGGTGGGCACGTCGTCGAGCGACAGGGCACTGGGCGATGAATAGTCGGTGAACGAGTCGATGCCCGACTGCGGGAAGGCGGCGGTCTTACTGCCATTGCTGCCCTTGGCCTCGAGGATGTCGATGTAGTTCTTGCCAGCGTTCACGGTGTTGTTCTGCCAGGCAGTAGCGTTGTAGTAGATGCGCCAGATGAGCATGCCCTGACCAGGGAGATAGGTGTCCCACCCCGTTTGGCGTCGGTTCTCAAGAATGAAATACTCGTCTTTGTTGGCGCCTCGGCAGTTGATGCGGAAGGCTTCTTTACTGGCCTGCAGTTCGTGGAGCACGAGCGAGTCGGCAGGGGTGTCGATGGTTTGCAACGGCATCCAGCCAATGGTGCTGCGCTCGTAGGCCGAGAAGGCGGGCGGGGTGCGACTGTCGTTGTTATAGCTGCCCGAGCACATGAGGTCCCACGAGCCAAGGGTCTCGGCGGAATACATGGTGTCGTACATATCGGGCAAGCCCAGCACATGGCCAAACTCATGACAGAAGGTACCAATACCCTCGGCCTCGGTACCCGTGGTATAACGGAGCTCGGACGAGCAGGCATAGCGATCGAGCATCACGCCATCGAAACTGGCATAGATGCCCAACTGGGTGAGGTTGGAGGCATGGGGCCAGATGGTGTAGGTGGCTGCGCCATAGCTCTCGGCATAGCCGGCATAATAGACATAGACGAAGTCGACGGTGCCGTCGTGGTTGTTGTCGTAGGGACGGAAGTCAACGCCCAGCGAGTCGTGGGCATAGGTGCTGGCCTCGACCACCATCTCGTGGGGACGGATGTCGGAGCTGTTGACACCACCATTAGAGCCGTAGTAGGCCATGTTGTGCTTCAACTTGATGGGACCCACGACATCGAAGGTGGGTTGGAAAAGGCCGTCGGACTGGTCGATATAGTAATCGCGACAGGAGCCGGTGGCACCGTTATAGCTGAAACCCTCTTCGTTCATCTTGCGCAAGAAGAAGTTTTGGTCGTAGTTCGACTGAAAGCTGTTGTCGGCAAACTCGACCAGCAGGACGAGACCACGAATCTGACCCGTGGACAACTCGGGGTCGACACGCAGATGACGAGGCGACGAGGCCTGGGCACGGCGGGTCTGAGCCATGAGCTGCTGTTGCTGCTCGACATAGAGGCCCTGGCGCTGGAAACAGCCATCGGCCATGGGGCGCAGGAGATAGCCATCGCTGGAAACGAAGTGATGGCCGTACTCATCGCCCACGAGGCGATAGGTGACGGGGGTGCCGTCGGCAAGCACGGCCTTATGCCTACCAGGCCACGCCGGCACGGCCTGAGCCGCCACCGACGTGACTACAAAAACAGAGAGAATGAAAAATCTTGTTATACGGTTCATTGCGTTATTTCATGATTTTGAGGGTGCGGACAGCACCACCCTTTTGCAGCTTGATGAGATAGGTGCCATGGGCAGGCACGCGGATGTCGCTGAGGTCGCGAACAAGAGTGCCCTGACCAACGAGCTTTCCACTGACCGTATAGAGCTGATAGCGACTGCCTGCCACGGTGAAGGCATCGGCAGCCGACTGGATGCCTGCTGTCTGGCCCTCAGGACGGGCGTCGAAGCTGTTGATGACATAGCCACTCTTCACATCGACAAGGGCCGACGTGACATGCAGGTGGCGCTTGTTGATGAGGTGGGTATTCTTGCCTGCATGGACAACATGGGTGGGCACGTCGAAGGTGTAACTGTACTGACGGTGCTCACGACCGGCAATGGTGCCACGCACTACGGGCGTTCCGGCATAGGATGGGAAGGCACCGATGGCCAAGTTCATCATGACATAGTCGGTGGTGACCGCGGCCCTGTCAATCCAGCCAGGCAGGTTACTCGCCTCGCCACTCTGTCCGCGGGCGTAGTAGTTATGCTGGGGGAAGGCTTCGCCAAGGGCATCGTCCTGTCCCTTCACCTCGTCCTCGAGGAGATGAAACACAAGGTTGTATTGGGCGTCGGCCTCGTCTTTTGCCGTATAGAAATCGGCATTGACGGTGAGCTGGGTACTGTCAGCATTCCACTGGCAGGTGGTGGTGAGTACAGCGCCAACGGGCACGCTCTCGTTGCGGAAGATGGTCCACATGTCGTTGGTAGGCGTGGTGTTGATCTTGCGATCAACCATGCACGAGGGGGCACCGGTGAAGTGGCTGTAGAGGTCGGCATAGGCGTAAGGCAGCGACGTGTCGGGCTCAAGGATGTCGCCCCAATGCACAGCCACGGGATTGAACCATTCGCCATATTCCTTCTTCATCTCTTCGAGCACATAGGCGGCACCTGGGCACCAGCCACACCAGAGACCGGTGGCCTCTTCGACCAAGACGCGACGACGGAACTCGGGGTCCTGGAACGTGGCACGGGCGGTGGTGGTGTTGTTGGCCATATAGGGGTCGTCAACGCCATTCACCTTGGTGATGGTGAAGGTGACGGGCAGGGTGCCATAGGCGGTGCGATGCAGGGTGATGCTGAAGGGCGACTGCCCATTGACAGGCATGTCGGTAGTGAAGGTCTTGGTGGCCAACTGGCCATCGAGGGTGTAGGTCAACTCGTAACTGCTAACAACATTGACACCACCATTATAAACCACACCCGAGAAAGTGAGCGAGTCGGTGCCATAGGGGGCCGTACGGTCGTCGACAGCGCTGATGCGCACCTCGTTCTGGGGCAGGTTGTCGCCCTGGACCACGGCCTCGATACAAAACACACCTCCCGTGAGTGACTCCCACGACGAGCTGGAGTTAACATACACACTACTGCCATCGCTGGAAGAACCAAGGGCATAGCCAAGGCCATCGGCCTCGGTGAACGAGGCACGATAGCCAATGGCGATATCCTTGTCGGCCACAATCTCCTGGGGGGTGGCGAGTGTCAGCTCGTTCCACCCCGCCGAGAGGGTTGTTATCTTCTCTTTATAATTGTTGGCAGTATTGCGGGCATCGTCCTTGAAATAGACGTAGACACCGGTGGCATCGTGCTTCACGCCAATGCGCAACTTGGTGATGCGAGCGCCCACATAGGGACGGAGCATGTCGGCACGAAAGGTGGTGTAGGCGGTGTAATAGGTATTGGCCTTACCATAGCCTTTCTCCACCTGGTCGCCACAATAGCGCAGCTTCAAATCCTGCGCCGAGGCGGTGGTGACGAGTGCCAGCAATGATGCTACAATAATACTTCGTATCATAAAGCGACTATCGACGGATGTGTTTCTTACCATTCACCACAACGATGCCCTTATAGCTGTTGTTGACACGCTGACCAGAGATGTTGTAGGTCTGATTGGCCTTGGCGGCATCGGCACTGGCGCTGTGGATGGCGTTGGTGAAGTCGCTGACGAAGACATTCGAGCCATTCGACTCGCCCTCGGCATAGACAGCCGTCACGAAATAGCTGTTGCCTGTTGCTGCGTTGGCCTCGGCATCGGCGTATGTGGTTTGGTCCTTGCCAAGGGTGGCAATGAGTTGACCATCGCGATAGACCTTATAGCCCGTGAGCGACACCTTGACATCAGGGTTGCTGACAGAGGTATAGGTGAGGTCGTCGAGGAAGGCCACTATATAGTTGCTGGTCTGCGAGCAGGCGCGGATAGCGAAGTGCTTGGCAGTCTTGGGCAGGGTGAACTCGAACTTCACCCAGTCGGTAGTACCTTCCAGCGAGTCGCGATCGATGGCCGTAAAGTCGAGGGGATCGGTTGAGTCGAGGTCGGTGGTCATAATCTCGAACACCTGAGCATCAGAACCTGCATTGGGCACACGATACCAGAAGCTGATGTCGCTGCCACCCACAACGGCGGGCGAGATGAGCCAGTCGTCGGAGGGGATGACGCTAGTTTCGCTGGTGGCTGCCCATGTGGCGAGGTAACGGTCGCCAGAATGGGGCTTCAATACAGGGAACTTATTGAGGTCGAAGCCCACCTGCGTGGGGTTCCATACCTGCCAAGCCATGGGGGCGAAGTAGTTGTCGTACTCAGGACAGGTGAAGCCAATGGTGTAGGCACTGCCATCGCCATCGTAGGTAGTCCAGTCGCCGATGTTGTTGATGATGAAGTTGTCGTAGCTATCGAAATCGTCGGTAGCCGACTCAACATATGTATCCTTGGCAGGTGCTGTCCAACTGAGGTTCACACTACCGGCAGCGCAACGGCCTTGGAGGGCATCGACAGCAGGCAACTGGTTGCCACGGACAGAGAGTTTTACCACGGTGCTTGAGTCGTTGGCGGTGTTCACATCGCCTTCGAGGGCAATGACAGCACTATAGAGGTGCGACTCGCCTGCCTCGGCCTTGGTGGTGGGCACGCTGAAACGATAGGTCTTCACCTGGTTGGTCACGGTGTTGTCGCCAGTCTGGGTGGCCAGGGCCTGACCATCCTTCATGAGGGTGACGCTATAGTCGTTGGCAGCCTCCATGCCATAGTTGGCCACAGATACGGTGAACACGCCAGCCTCGCCTGCATCCACGCGCTTCTTCTCGACGTTGATGCGCTCGAGGGCGAGGTCGTGCTTGTTGCCTTCGGCAATGGTGATGTTATCGATATAGATGGGAGCCACGGCACCAATGGCGGTGGCAGCAAAGGCCAACTGAACGTCGGTCTTGGTGTTGTCGAGGGGCAATGAGAAGCGACTCCAGCCTTCGGTGCCGTTGTTATAGTCGAGAATAGCCTTGTGGGCCACAAAACCCTCGTCCTGATAGTTGGTGTAGAGGTCGAGCACCACATCGTCCTCCTCGGCATCGGCGCCATGATACATATAGAAGCTGAGCTCGGGGTTCACGGTGTTGGCCAGAGACACACGGGGAGTGGTCATCACCTCCTTATTAGAGGTCTCGTTGATATAGGTGAAGGCCAGCATACCACCATCGTTGTCGTAGGGTTTCACAGAGATGCCACTGCCTGTGGATACGTTCCAGGCATGATCGTAGTTGTCGCTCATACGTGTCCAGGGGTCCTGGTTGACGAAGCCATAGGCAAACGACTCGTTGTAAGGCAGGGCATAGGGCTCGCCAAGGACGATGCCGGCCATATAGCCATCAGAAGAACCTGCAGCGTTCTGGGCCACGAGTAGATAGGTGACATAGGCCTGTCCCCATCCCCAGTAGTTTTCGTCGGTAATGGTGAAGGCGCTGGTGGGATTGTTCTGGGCCTGCCAGTGTTCGCTGAAGTTATACTCATCGTAGCGATAGAGCACATATTTCACATCATCGGGCACCACATAGCCACCGTGCTTACCCTTGTTGGGCACCTGGGTGAAGTCTACCTGAGCGGTGAAGTTGCCCCATTCGCCCTGCACCTGCTTGATGGCGAGCGTGGGCACATCAGAAGGAATGTCAAGTCCAACCCAGTTGGTGACCTCGGCAGCGAGACCCTGACCGGCCTCGTTGTAGGGAACGAGCTTATAGGTGACCAGACCGTTCTGAACCTCGGTATCGGTCCACGACAGACGGGCACCTACGGCAGGCGACTGGAACACATGGACGGGCTGGTCGCTGTCGTTGCGGAACACGTCGATGCGAGAGATGCTACTCAACTGGCCCTGGGCATAGGTCTTGCTGGGGGCAGTGAAGCTGAGGGTATTTACAAGTGCGCCCTGTTCGCCAGCAACAGCACTTACGTTAACGACGCTGTCGGGAGCGTTGTAGTTGGCATAAAGTTCAACAGCAATATTGTCGAGAATCACATTGACGCTGTTGCCAACGGTGGTGTTGTGGAAGAAAATGTTGTATTTGCCATCCTCGGCCACATGGAAGACAAAGGCTGCCTTGCCAGGCACATAGTCCATCGAGAAGGTGGGGGTAATCTGGGCCACACTATCGGTAATCTCGGTGCCCTTGCCCAGGAAGATGTTCATCTTCTCACCATAATAATAGTTGTCACCCCAGTCGAACGAGAGGCGATAGTCCTTGCCGGCCTCGAGAGCCACCTTGGGCGAGATGAAATAGTCGTCGTTATAGGTAGAAACGAAACCGTTCTCTGGGTCGGTCACACCATTACCATGCAACCAGGCCTCGGCCAGTGTGGGGTCGTTACTGGGGCACATCCAGATCCAGGTGTTGCCATCGGCATTGCGGTCGATGACCTTGAACGACTGGAAGTTCTCTTCATAATAGAAGGTTTCCTTATAGGGGGGATACCACACGCTGCCAGCAGGGAACACGTTTGACTTGGCCTTGGCATTGCCATTGGTGCCAGTGTGCGACACCACCTCGTAATAGTAGTCGTGACGGGCATCGGTGAGCTGCTCTGAGAAAGAGGTGGCCTTGATGCCGGTGACCACCTGGACAGCACCAGGATAGCGGATGACGTCGTAGTTGAGCGAAGCCTCATCCACAGGACCATAGTTCAAGGATGTGGTAGGAGCGTCCCAAGAGAGGCTGGCCTTCATATCGGCACTGATGCTCAGGGTAAGGTTGCCAACGGCGTTGGGGATGTCGCTGCCCACAAACACATGGTCAACGCGCTCAGGACTGCTGCCTTTGTCGTTGGCCACCTGGATGGTGAGTTTATGAGCGCCATCGGTGAGGTTCAGATCAACGGTGGTTTGAGCACCGACAGTAACCGAGGTCTCGATGGTGTTGCTGTCGTCGATGGTGACAAGGGCCTTGAGGGTGCCCGAGAGGTTGTCGGCACCATCGTAGGTCTTGGTGGGTGCAGTGAAAGTCACCTTGCCATCGGCAAACGCGATGCCACTCACGGCAGCAGGGGCCTTGTCGGCAGCCCAAGGCAATGAAAATCCTGCCATGGCGAAACTGCCCTGAGGATAGGCGATGAGATGGGTGGTCTGACCTGTTGCAGGGTTGAACACGGCCATGTGGCCCTGCCAACTGTTGTCCAGGTAGTTGAAATAGAGTTTGCCAGTGGCGAAATCGAAGCTGGCTGAAGCCACGTTGTTGATGCACTCGATGTCGCCCTTGATATCGGCATAGACTTTGGTGGCAGCACTTGTTTCCTTGTTGAACTTATACAGAGAGCCATCGTAGGCCATATAATAAATGCCATCCTTGGCCGACACCATGGCAAGGGGGAAGGCATCGAAGTTGCCAACAATCTGGGAACTGAGGTCGGAACGCTTCACCTCGAGGATGCCACTCCATGTGGGTACATAGAAGTTGTCGGAAGAGGCATCGTAGGCAGCACCTGTTGGACGACGGATAGGTGTGTCGCCCTTCAGATAGTCGGTCTTGGTTTGCAGCAGCTGACCCGTCTTGACATCGTAAACACTAATCTTCCCGCTACAGAAGCAATACCACTTGCCATCCACCAATACGTAAGAGCCATTGGAACCGATAGCCTCGGTGGGCAGCACGAGTCCGTTATGCTCCTGATAGAGCTTGGTGTTGCCATTGAGATAATAACCCAGCACCTGTCCCTGGGCAAAGCCGTTGGCATCGTCGGTACGCGAGTCGAGCACTGAATAGAAATAGATGCTGTCGGGATAGACCTCGGATGCGGCAATCTTTTCGGCACGGTTTGGTTGACTGGTCCGGTTGACTGACTTGCCTTTCTGCAGACCGCCTTGGGCTACAAAGTCGGCATAGTCCTTAGGGGCGATGTTGTACTTGCTCGTGGGAGCAACCTTAATCTTTCCAACACGCGGACGTTGCTTAACTTCTGAGACAGGGGCCTTGGGCTTACCTGCAACAGTAATCGCTTCTGTGGACTGGGCCAACAGAGCACTACTACCTGCTAAACTTAGCAGGAAGAATGAAGTAAACACTCTTTTCATAGTTCCTTTTAAAAACAATTAAACTAATCTTTTTACCTATAAACATAGCAATTTGGCTGCAAAAGTATATCAAAGAATTTAAACAAGGGAAGAAATTATAAAAAAATTTGCATAAAAGAATGTTAAATACCGAAAAGTTGGTATTTTTTCGCTAGCATTTAATGGAAAAGTGAAACAAAAACGTTTCGATTACTAATAATTTGCTATAATTGTGTATTAATAAATTCATCACAATTATAGCCTTCAAAAAGATTTTTTTCGATGACCATGACTGATGTCGAGTTTTTTTTATACCTTTGCACCCTTGAAACCAATACCTAATTAATAAATATTGCGATGATGAAGCGCTTACTAGACACGATGATGCTGATGGTGATGGCAGGGCTGACAACTCTGGCACAGCCGAGGTATGACTATGAAAAACTGTGCACGGAGAAACTGGACCGCGGCGTGGTGGCCGTGCGTCAGGCGGACGGAAGTGCCTTCGTGTCGTGGCGACTGCTGAAGAGCGACCCCAAGGGGGCGGCCTTCGACGTGTATCGCAATGGGAAGAAACTGAACGAGGCCCCACTGACCAAAGGGGGCACGTGGTTCATAGACAAGCAGCCCGAGGAGGGGGCGGTGTATGAGGTGAGATGTAAGATGGATGAGGGAAGAAGGAAGAAGGAAGATGGAAGACATCAACCCTCATCCCTCAGCCTTCAGACATCAGCCATCGGCTACATCGTCGTTCCGCTGCAGAAGCCTGACGAGATGCACTCGGCCAACGATGCGACGGTGGCGGATGTGGATGGCGACGGACAATATGAGATTATCCTGAAATGGGACCCGTGGAACTCGCACGACAATAGTCATGACGGCATGACAGATGCCACGCTGATTGACTGCTATCGCCTGAATGGCGAACGACTCTGGCGCATTGACCTGGGACGGAACATCCGCAGCGGAGCGCACTATACGCCGTTCATCGTATATGACCTGGACGGCGACGGACGGGCGGAACTGATGGTGAAGACGGCTGACGGCACGCGCGACGCGAAAGGAAAGGTGATTGGCGACTCCCTGGCCGACTATCGCAACCCGGCTGGGCGCATCCTGACGGGACCGGAATACCTGAGTGTGTTTAACGGCATGACGGGCGAGGTGATGGACACGAAGCCGTATGTGCCTGAACGGGGCGATGTGAACAGCTGGGGCGACAACCGTGGCAACAGGTCGGAGCGCTATCTGGCAGCGGTGGGCTATTTTGGCGGACGCACGGCGAGTGCGGTGTCCTGTCGTGGCTACTACACGCGCTCGGTATTGGCGGCATGGGACTGGAACGGACGTGAACTGAAACAGCGCTGGGTGTTTGACACCAATAATCCTCAATGGGCCAGCTATGCAGGACAGGGTAACCACAACCTGCGCGTGGCGGATGTGGATGGCGACGGATGGGACGAGATTACGTATGGCTCGATGGCTGTGGACCACGATGGCACAGGACTCTATAACACGGGCATGGGGCATGGCGATGCTATCCACCTGATTGCTGACCACAAGGACGGGCAACTCTATATCTGGGACTGCCATGAGAACAAGCGCGATGGGTCGGACCTGCGCAATGCGAAGACGGGCGAGGTGGTGTTTCAGGTGAAATCGACCACGGACGTGGGGCGCGCCATGGCTGCGGATATCGACCCGACGAACCCTGGCACGGAGATGTGGAGCATCGACAGCCGTGGGGTGAGAAACATGAAAGGCGAGGTCATCGACCACATCAACCCCAGGGCGCTGAGCATCAACTTTGGCATTTGGTGGGACGGCGACTTGCTGCGCGAGCTATTGGATCGCAGCACCATCACGAAATACGATTGGCAAACGAACAGCGCGAAGGTGATTCAGCGACTGGATGGGCAGTTTAACAACGGCACGAAACAGAACCCGTGTCTGAGTGCCGACATCGTGGGCGACTGGCGCGAGGAGGTGATCACCCGCAATCGTGAGAGTACGGAGTTGCGCATCTATGTATCGACCATCCCCACCGACTATCGCATCGACTGTCTGATGCAGGATATCCCCTACCGACTGAGTGTGGCCACGGAGAACGTGGGCTATAACCAGCCTCCCGAGACGGGCTTTTACCTGGGGCCCGACAATACGGATTACCTGAAGTAAAAAGGTAAAGAGGTAAAAAAAGAAAGAAGAAAAAAAATGCTAACTAAATATATGAAACGGTTTATACCAATAACAACCTGGATGGCGACGCTGGTCGTTGTGGCTGGCGCACTGCTCTTGTTCGAGAACGACCTGCTGTGGAAGTTGCAAGAACAGAACCTTTTCCTTGACACCAGTCTGTTTTTCAACGAACAGATAGTGGTGCCCGGCGGACTGCTGTCGTGGATGGGCACGTATCTCACTCAGTTTTTCTTTTATCCCTGGCTGGGCACGCTGCTGCTGTGCCTGGGATGGCTCGCGCTGATGTGGCTCACCAAGCGGGCGTTCTGGGTGAGCAACGAATGGGTGGCGCTGACGCTGGTACCAGTGGCCTTGCTGCTGATTACCATCGTGGACATGGGCTATTGGGTGTATTTCCTCAAACTGCCTGGCCACGTGTTTGTGGGAACACTGGGCACCATCGCCGTGGTAGCGCTGCTATGGGCTTTCCGTTCGCTGCCTCAGCGCTTCGGTCTGCCTCTCATTTTCATCATCTTTACTGCTCTGGTGGGTTATCCGCTGCTGGGCATCTATGGCCTGGGCGCCACGCTGCTGATGGGATTGCTCATCTGGAACCTGAAGATGCCTGTGTGGCAGAAGATAACGGGTTCGGTGCTGGCTGTAGCTGGTGCTGCCCTGGTGCCCCTGATGTGCTATCACCTGGTGTATCACCAGACAAACCTGGCGAATATCTATTATGCGGCCTTGCCCCTGTTCTTCGTCACGGAGGAATATCATGCGTTCTACCTACCCTACTACGGACTGGCGCTGTTTATGGTGCTGATGGTGGTGGGCGAGGCCCTGGCCAAGAAGATAAAGACAGAAAAGATGGGCAAATGGCTGCCCCTGGGCACGCAGGTGCTGCTGGTGGCTGCGCTGTCATGGGGCGTGTGGCATTGGTGGTATAAGGACGAGAACTTCCACCACGAGATAAGGATGCAGCATTGCATCGAGGAGAACGACTGGCAGGGAGTGATGGCCGAGGCTGCGCTGCAGAAGGATGAGCCCACACGCGCCATCGTGATGATGCGCAACCTGGCACTGGGCCGACTGGGACGTCAGGCCGATGAGATGTACCTCTATCCCAATGGCTCGAAGCGCTATGACGCTCCGTTCGACATGCGATTGATGCTGGTATCGGGTCCGCTGATGTACTATCACTATGGCATGATTAACTATAGTGCCCGACTCTGCACGGAGATGGGCGTGGAGTTTGGCTGGCGCGCCGAGAACCTGAAGTTGCTGGCTAAGTGTGCCATCGTGAACAAGGAGGAGAGCAGGGCGCGCAAATACCTGAACGTACTGAAGCACACCACGTTCTTTGCCGACTGGGCCGAGGAGGCACGCAATATGGCGGAACTGAAGGACGTGGCGCGCATGATGCACTATCCGAACATGCTGTCGGGCGACGGTGGCTATGTGGAGAAGTTCCTGATGAACCGACTGGCAGAGTGCATCTATAAGGACGATCCTTACTTCCTGGAGCAGGCCATGCTGGCATCGCTCTATACGAAGGACATCGACCAGTTCTGGTATCACTTCCGCGACTACAGTAACCTGCATCCCAACGACCACATGCCACGCCATTTCCAGGAGGCTGCCTATCTGTATGGCATGATTCAGGGCTTGAAGAACCTGGACCAACTGCCTTTCGACCAGAGTGTGAAGCAGTCGTTCGACAGTTTCTCGCAGGCTGCCGAGCGTTATAACGACATGGATGTGGAATATGCACGCGAGGGACTGAAGGCCTTCCGCCAAACCTATTATTATGATTACTACCTGATGAGGGAGTTGCCAGAGTACTAATTGATAGTTGAAAGATGAAAGTTATGAAACAGATCACATATTCTATCCTATATACATTATTCATTGTACATTGTACATTGTTCATTGCGGCCTGTTCGCCCAGCGTGCCCAAGGAGTATGCTGAGAGCGACGAGTTGCCAAAGATCTATCCGGATGTCGTCGATGTGACCATTCCCCAGAACATAGCTCCGCTGACCTTCGAACTTGATGACGAGGAGGCCGACGGCATGATTGCCCGCTATGAGCGCGACGGCATCGAGGTGGTGTGCGAGGACAAGATGCAGCCTTCGATGACCGACTGGCAGGCGCTGACGGCTCAGAGTGGCGACATCAACGTGGATGTGTTTGTGCGCCACGGTGAGCAATGGACGCACCACAAGCCTTTCAAGATTCACGTGTCGGCCGACAGCATCGACAGTTACCTGAGCTATCGTCTCATCCCCTCGTCGTTCGTGAGCTACGAGGCCCTGACCATCAGTCAGCGCTGTTTGGAGAACTACGACGAGAGTGTGATCTACGACAATATGCTGTGCGGCTTCGAGGCCGACGGACAGTGCATCAACTGCCATAACTACCAGATGGGCAATCCCAACCGCATGCAGTTTCATGCCCGTCAGCATTGTGGTGGCACGGTGATTGCCTATGACGGCACCATCAAGAAGGTGAACATGAAGAACGACTCCATCCTCTCGGCAGGTGTCTATCCTGCCTGGCACCCCTGGCTCAAGCTCATCGTCTATTCCACCGACAGGACCAACCAGAGCTTTCATACCACCGACCCCAACAAGATTGAGGTGTACGACCAGGCCAGCGATATCATTGCCTACGACATTGACAAGAACGAGATTACGAACCTGGAGAACGACACCACCGAGTTTGAGGTATTCCCTGCCTGGGCGCCCGACGGCAAGACGCTCTACTACTGCAGCGCCCACTACGAACGCAAGGACTACAGCAAGTCGAGCATCAACGAGTTGGTGAGCCGATGCAGGGAACTGAAATACAATATCTATAAGAAGAGTTTCGACCCCGAGACCATGCAGTTTGGCCCACGCCAACTTGTGTTTGCTGCCGACACGCTGGACCAGAGTGCCGTGCTGCCACGCATCAGTCCCGATGGACGCTATATGGTGTTCACCATGGCGAAATACGGTTATTTCCACATCTGGCATCGCGATGCCGACCTATGGGCGATGGATCTGACCACGGGCGAGGCAAAGCCCCTGAAGGAGGTGAACAGCGACGATACGGAGAGCTATCACACATGGTCGAGCAATGGTCGCTGGCTGGTGTTCAGCAGTCGTCGCGACGATGGCACCTTCACCCGTCCGTTCTTTGCCCACATGGATAAGAACGGCAAGTGGGGCAAGCCCTTCGAGCTGCCTCAGGCCGATCCCGACTACCACCGTCAGTTCTTGCGCAGCTATAACATCCCCGAGTTTATGAGTAGCCCAGTAGAAATCGCCCCTCAGACATTCGCAGATGTACTGAAGGGCGATGGGGAACCCGTGAAATATGTTCAGAGGTTGAGGAAGTAAAACTCTTTATTGTTTCTTTTTCAATGTCAATTTTCTGCCAATCTGATCAATTTCTCCAGATGTAAAACTACATAAAGTTAATACTATCTCGGAATTGCTACTTCGAGTGACTTCAAAAGTTGAATATCCATTGGGATCTTCGTATGATGAAGTTACATTATGGAATGTAATATATTTACCACTAGTAGCCTTCCCAACTTTTGTCGCATCATAATTACCATAGATAGCATCTGATAGATAATACACATGATCAATCTTTATTGTCTTATCAACGACTTCCTTTCTTACAGGATGGAGGAAATGGTAATGTGTAGATGTGTACATTTTCTTACTATCAAAAGAGATGACTGTCGTGTCTTTTTTTCCATCTTCAATACCATCTTTAATTATCATCCATTTGTTACTTTTTAAGAAGTTGATGCTCAGTGTTGTCTGCGCATTCATTGTTTGTATACAAAATACAAATATTAGTATTGCTAAAATCTTGTTCATAGTCATATTTATTTGTTTATATAAATGTTTTTTGGAGATATTGCTATAATTGAAGTGTAATCACCGTCATCTTTCTGTTTCCTTATTTTACCAGTTGCAGGATCGACAACAATAAAATTATTATTATTGTCGTAACCAATAACAAGCACCGCATGGGCTGACACAGATGGACCAATATAAACCGTTGAGCACAAAATAATTAAATATTGGGAATCAAGATAACTTCTAATATCATTCTTCCCGATTTCAACATATTGAAAGTCTTCAAAGGATAGAAGATCACCAGCAGACGAGGGATATACTCCCCGAAAATCATCTTGACGGGTTAAATCTACATAATCAAATTTATATAAGACCCTTTGATACGCATATCGTTCAGTACCATTGATAAGAGTATTATTATAGTAATCCGGAGTGGAACGTTGTATATTGTATATATATTCCATACAACAAATATAGCATGCGACCCTATCTGGCAACTGCCCTTTCCATTCTTTTGGAAATTTATAATTAGGTACCATTGTTTCGTTATACATTGGACTATAAAGCGTTGAGGACCAACTACTACCTGTGTCACTCCCCCAGCCGCCAAAGTTTCCACCACCATCGACGTGACCAACACCACCACCAGAGTGACCGCCACCTCCGCCACCGGTGTTAGATTCTTCGTTATTCGACGAACTACCACATTGGTGCCAACCATTGTCTATCCTACTTTTGTAGTCTTTCTGATGACAACTAGGACATTCCACCATTCTCAAATCACAATTTTGCTCATGCACATCCATTTCCGTTTTACAGAGACGTGTGCCACATCCCCATGGACAGTCACGGAGATTGCCAATCACTTCAACCTCTGGCAACTCCTCATACATATACGACTGAGCTGATATTGAGGCCAAAGAAACACGCAAGTCTCCATCCTGCATTGTAAGTTGCAAATTTACTAAAAGAAATATTAGCAACAAAATTCTTTTCATCATTTTAACATAATTAAGGTTTGACCATGGTATTTATCTGCAAACAAAGTAACGGCATAAATACCCTTCTTAAGATTGGTTGATATGACAAAGCGATGAGTTCCCTTCTGCAAGCCTCCCAATTTGTAACTCTTGGCTGTCATGCCGTTTGGAGTACTCATATAGATTGAGGCCGAATTTACATCCTCTGGCATCTTAAAGCATACCTCAACCTGGTTTGTACCATCCACAGGATAGGCCGAAAGGTGACAAACGTATTTATCAGCATTTTCTGAATCCTCACCATCCTTATTCAAAGACAGATACATGGGGCGTTGAGGCTCCATCTGAGTCATAGAATAAAGTCGCAAACCTCCTGAAAGAGAGTTATTAAGAAGAGCCAATGATGCGTCCTCGAAAATATATTCAGCCTTTTTACCCTCAATGTATCGGTCGGACATGAACATTTGGGTATTACAGAATCTCAGAAGACCGTCTTCTTCGATAACTGCAGAAAAAGGAATTGTATCACTTTCCTGAATCCACAAACCATAATAGCTATCATCAGCTTTTCGGAATTGAATTTCCAGATTCTGTTCCTTCACAACATGATTGCCACTCCAGTCGTAAGTAGCAACCACGCCACGATAGACTCCAGAGAGATCATCTGTACTTTCTAAGAATAATTCAGACTCAGGCATTGTTTCTGGAACAAGGTCTGCATTAACACTAATCGAAGGCTGCACCTCAGCATCTTCACGAAGGGTCTCCTCTATGGCATATCGGTAATTTGCCAAAGATGCCTTCTCCAAATAAGCTTTAGCCAGTTCCTCATCAGCCTCTACGCCATATCCATTACGATAACAAAGGCCCAACATATACTGACATGAAGGACTATTGTGTGCACCCTTCTTAAAGTATTCTATCGCACGTACATAGTCTTGCTGACAGCCAAGGCCTTTATAATACATATAGCCAGCATCATAGTTGCATATTGGTGCACCTGCTTGCGCTCCCTTCTCAAAATATTCAACTGCCTTATGAAAATTCTGTGAGCCATAAGATGCATTCTTCTGCAGCATGCCTAAATTATGAAAGGCCTTGGAATAGCCTAAATTTGCAGCCTTCTCAAAATAAGCAACAGCCGTTGCAGAATCCTGGGCTACGCCAGTTCCTGTTAGATAAGCCATCGCAAGTGCATTGCTTGCCAAAGGAGCAAATGTCGAATCATCAACAGACTTTAATCGCTCGACAGCCCATTCTGGAGTATGGTCCAAAGACATTCCACGAAGAACATTAATAGCCTCTTGTATTTCACTCTTATCAATTTGGGCATTTGCTGGCAATGGCAGGACAATTGAAGCCAACGCCATCAATGATATAAAGAAACTCTTTTTCATCATATTACCATTCTAGGTTATTATCTGTTTTACTTTCTTCCTCTTTTCTATTCTTCAAATCTGTTTTTCTTTGAATGGCACCATCCATACGAACAAGCAACGGCTGGCGCTTCCACAGAGCCGACAGATTTTTCATACGTGCAGACTCATGACCTACGTACAGGTCGTTAATGACACCTTCGCTGGTGTAATAATCTTGAGCCTTATCTATAGCATCTACACTATCCTCATCCACAACAAGTCCTTCGCGAACAGCGTTCTCCCAAGATTTCACGGCTTTTTGTTTTGCCGCATCACTATTCTTCGTCACAAGAATACGAACCAGCTGATCCTTTTTCAAGAATGTTCGAAGGCTGTCCATAATCTCCTTGTCGTAAAAGTAATTTGGATTAAGTCTTTTCCGTCTGGCTACATCTAATCCAAGCGCCACTATCCTGCCTTTTGTCTCTGGTGAAGCGCCGACTGATTTTGACAAACGTACCGCCATAGTGATAACCTCGCCTGCAACAGAAGGGTTATATGGAATAAGTCTGGCATTAATAGAGTCTTGATAGAGACTATCAATTCTTTGTTTGCAAAGCATCTTGTCCCATGGCTTATAGTCCATGTAGTCATAGGTAGCCTTCCTAATTTCACGTTCTACGAACAGTTTCTTTAGGAAGCCAGCATCACTTGTCAGTACACAATACTTTTGTACCAACTCTTCCAGCGCATCACTTCCGACAGCATTTCCTCGGAAATTCAACGCTTCAGCATTCTCGGCATAAATCCACTCTTCTTGTTCTGAGAAGGGGAAGATGCCCGCAAAACAGCCCGATGTAACCATAAACGTTAAGGCTGTGATAAATAGTTTTTTTCTCATACTGTTAGTTTTAAATGTTTTTAGTATTATTGTTATGCGCATAATTTTTTTTATTGTTCAACCACCTCTTTTGCCTTATCTATAATAAACAAGGATTTTTCCGAAGCATTCTTTACGGGAGTAACAAGAATCCTTTGGGCAATTTCCTTTGCTCGATTAACATCTCCTAGATTCAGGAACATCGTCATTAAAGAATACTTATACGAGAGTTTTCCTGGAAGCATATTACATGCAATATTCAACCTGTCGATGGCTTTATCAATATCCCCACACTTCTCTTTGCACATAGCTGATTTATAAATCAACGAGGGCGCTGAGGTATATTTCAAGGCCTCATCATAACAATCCGATGCTAACCTGTAGTCATTCATTACCTCGTTACATGATGCAAGATATCGCCAGTAGGCCTCTGAAGTTCCAATATTAGGATAGAGACTTTTAACTAATTTGACATCTTCCATATGATGACTCTTATAACTATTAAGCATCATCTGAGATTTCGTCATCAAAATATTTCTACCCAGGAAACAAACAGCAAAAAGAACAAAGGCGAGCTGACATAGAAGAGAATACTTTTTGCTTTTTATCGAATTATCCTCTTCACCAATCATTGCTGCGATAACAATCGTAAGAAGCCAAGGCGTAATAGAATAACAAATGCTATTAATCAATGACATCACAAGGATCGCCATCATAACACACGACAACAAGCTATTTCGAGAACGAATAGCAATTCGAATCAACATGAGCATGAATAAAAGAAAGAATAGGCTTCCAACAACACCGCCCTGAACGCCATGCTCAAGCACATCATTATAGGCACTACCAGAAGCTGTCGCTAATTCGCTCTCCAGTCGGGCATTTTCATGAGTCTCAAAAAAATGCGCCTGATATAAATTATAACTATGCTCATACAATCCATACCCCATGCCAAGAGGTTTTTCTGTGATTATCTCACAGCAGCGCTGCCATATAAACAGACGTCCGTCTGCAGAATCTTTTTTCCACGAATACATCTTTGCAAAAGCAAAGACACCGAAAATGGATATGAGTATCAGTAAGGCCCATCGAAGTTTATTGCCTCTGACTTTACTATTTCCCTGCCAAAATTTCCTAAATAACCAGAACAGAAACATACAGGTAATTCCCACATAGGCCGTTCGACATTTCAAAGCCAAGAGGCAAACAAAACAAAGAGCCAACAACACAACGTACCACCACAGTTTCTTTTCCCCTTTTATCCTACACAAAATGAATGGAATGCCTATTGAAATAGCAATTGCCGTGACATTAGGATTTTCGTCGGCTCCCGTTAGCTCAAAATAAGGATTACTGGAGGACATAAAACCAAAACGTTGAAGTGTGAGATATAGTACATGAATACCCACAATCAAAAATACTCCATTGACCAGATGGTTTCTATTTATCAAACCAGAACGAAGTGAAGCAATAAGACCAACTAACAAAAGCAAATGACCCACCAAATACATTTGTTTGTATTGTTCTGGCGACGCAATCATCAGCCCATGAAGAAGAACATATACAATCCAGATTAAAGCAAAGATTTGGATGCGGTTCCACCTAAACGTTTCTTTATGCAGACAATGGTAAGCCGTACATATTATTACCATTAATATCGCAACAACAGACGGCAATAATGTTTGAGACAGGGAAGGATATACAAACCACTTCGTGTCAATGCATGCGAACATGCAAAGGGTATACCACAGAACAACAAAAACGAACCTTAATCCTACCACCATATCTGCTTACCTCCCTCATAAGTAAATACACGTTCCTCTGTTCCCTGCGTCTTATTGTGGAGTAGTAACAATGCATTCTCAGGAACATTCTGAAAAGTCAGGCTGTCCATCTGATCCCCATTTTTCTCATCTAACAGCATCCATTTGCCATCCTTCCAATACAACAACTGATAAACGTTATTTGAATAAATCGCATTTCCATCTGTGCGCGGATGTATTCTATATTTGGAGATGTGGACACTTTGAGGCAACTCTACTGCAGCCCATGCGCCATCCGGATGCATTCTACTATAAGAGGTAAGAACATCACCATCAAACACTTTCTGTGCACTATGCTCTACCCATGCATTGGCTCCTCCCCAACTACGCAGCGGTCTGATTAGTCTATTCTGATCGTCATACAGTTCAATCTCTGCAATGTTTCCATACGAGTTTCGTGGTGACCAATATTTCAGATATTTGAAAGCTCCAGAATAGGCTAACGGGAACGTATGAAAACGATTCTCATTTATCGTTGCTACTTCTGACACAATAAGCGAGTCTTTGAAATCAGAATCATTTGAAACAACAATCTTTCCACCTTCAATCTGGCGATTATATTGTTTTAAGGCATCAGATTCCCAGTATTTTCGTGTAACTGTAATATCGTGCACTTTATCATTCTTTGCTTCAAGAAACCTCACATGGCCATCACCATCTAGGAGGAATGGATTGGTTGCATAATGACGACGTCCGAACTCGTCATAACAAAATGCAATATACATGATATTACGTCCCATCTTATGGAACACGACCTCTTTTCCATTGTTTTTTGAGAAATATACAGGAACCCATTGACGGTTGTTAAAAGCAGCAATATATATCCATTTTGAATTCTTTATCCATATGTCATCCTTGACTGGAACAGTTACGTCTGATGTCTCCACATATTTATCCGTCACATCTATGACTCTCTGACCTTTCAAGAAATCTGGAGTGTTTTGGCCTTCATCCTTACAGAAATCTTTCAACCAATCCTGAATTGCAAATGTCTGACGATAAACCTTTGGCATAGTTAACTCAGCCCGTTCGTCAAAATGAGACCCAAGCGTTTCATTTACGCCTACAGGCAATGTATAGTCATCATCAACAAACATCACCGCCCATGAATGTCCCATGGAACGATTTCCCCATTGGGGAACAAAGTCAACAGTTGCCGGAATTCCAAAGGCACGTAATTGGGCAACAGTACGATTTGAGTATGACTCACAGTTACCGAGTTTTACTGATACAAGGTCTTTTAGGGAAAATTCTGGTATGGGGCCAGAAGGATAATAAACGGCTCCATTAAACCCTCTGTTCAGTCTATTGTGAATACCGTATACATAGTAATAATTGTGTTGCTTACTAAAATACAACTTCACCGCATCACCATACCTTTCAATATAATACGCTCTCCAATCTGAAATAGGTTCATAACCTATTCTGTATGGAAGCACATAATTACAAAATGTTTCAAAGGAGGTTGCATGGCTATTGCGCTTCCACATTTTGTATGCGAGTTCAATATTATCCTGTAAATAGGTCATGGTAACACTGTTTTTGTCATATACAGTATCACATTCTGTTGGAGTATAAGGAAAAGCATTCAATGCAGACCTATATTCAGAGCGAAACTGATCGTTTGAATAGAACCATTTCTCCTCAAAAATGTTTTTCATATATGAGTAATAACGTGATAGATTATCGCTCTTCAATGAATAACATCCATTCATGTTCTTATGAAGAAACTCTAAGGCTTTCTTTTTTTCATCTGCCTCATTATCTTGTGCTCCAACACATAGCGAAAGTAATGTGATTGCCAGTGTTAGTAATAACTTAGTTTTCATTTTTAGTTTATTCTAATTAGGAATTATCTTTATGGAAACATTTTTAACATCCCATAACAACTGATTTCAAATCCGAACAACATCGTCTAAAGAGATCTTTACTGTTGCGCAGCCAATATTGTCCAATATAATCGCAAGGCAACTATGACCATTTCGATTCCGACAAACATGGCCTTCCAATCCAATCAAATCGCCACGAACAACTCTAACCTTATCTCCAATCTTTAGATTTGAAGCATTTACAGATATATCTGAATTGGATTTACACATTAACAATTTTAGCTGCTCAATTTGCTCATCCGAAATAATCGCTAATGGATGACGGTTATATGAATTCACCAATCCAGAACGGTTCACCATAAAACAATCTATATAAGGTAAAGCAACGACTATTCTTCTCTGTTCTTCCGTTAGGCGAATAAAAATAATACCAGGAAAAAGTACGCGCTCACACAAACGTTTCCGGCCATTTTCCCACAAACAAACCTCTTTCTGAACAGGAAGAAAGACTTCATACCCAAGGGCTGCAAGTTTTTTACTTGACGACCTCTCGGTATTAAGCCTAACTACAGCAATATACCATTGTTTATTTTGGGGAGAAGATACGCCTACGGCGTGGTTTGCATCATTTACAAACCCTTGAGTGTTTTCTAACATTAGTTTTTAGTATCATTGGTTATTATTGCAAATGGCCAAGGTGTTCAATTAGAGAGTCAATCTAAAGAACAATTAAATTAGACAAATGCATATCTCCTTAAAAAGAGATGATTATAAGTGCAACAAAGTTAAATAAATTGATTAAAACAACAAAATATCAGCCCTAAATGAGCTGATATTTTTATTTTATTTTTTGAATTTTAATATATTTTTATTGTTGATGATTATTTACATTCTTAACACATATAAGAACATATTTGGTCAAAATTACCTGCCTCCTTGTTTTATCAGGATCATCACCTCACGGTTAAACTCGTTGGCATTGAGCAGTTGTTCAATGGTGAGGTGCATGCGATAGCGCCAGTAGTGACGCGGATTGGCAGGGATGTTGATGCGTTCGGCATTGGCATCGGGCAAGCGGAGGTGCTCGTCGATGGACAGCCAGTCCTGCAATGACAGCAGGCAGAGCATGGAAGGCGACATCAAATGGCGCGCCACCACCCCTTTACATAAGTCGGCCGGCATGGGATGCGGCGCCACACCCTCGTAGTGCAACTCGCTGTTATAATAGTCCTGCGTGCGCGCTTCATCCTCGTCCCACCACTGGCGGAGCGTGGGCATGTCGTGCGTAGAGATGGTGCACACCGAACGATAAGGATAGAAGGGCAACTGACCAAAGCGCACCTGCGGATCCTTCGGCATTGACTGAATCTCGAGCGAGAGGATGCGCAACTCGTTCATCACCCAGGGCACACACTCGGGCACCATGCCCAGGTCTTCGGCACACACCAGCATGCGCGTGGCCTGCGTGAGGCGAGGCAGCTTTTTCATGGCCTCGTTATACCAATACTGGTTGTTGCGATGATAGAAATAATCGTTGTACAGGTGGTTGAAGCATGCTTTCTCGTCGTCGCGCAACTGCTGGAACGCAGGCTTCGACTGGATAGAGATACGTGGATGCCAGCGATCGTTGCGCTTATGGTCAACGAGGAACAGATCGTCCAGATGACCATAGATGCCATAAGCCTCAATCTCCTCGCGACTCATGCCTAAGGCAGGCGCAAACTGTCCCAGAAGGCCCGACTTCTCGGGCATGGGAATCTCCCAGATGCGGAAGAAGCCCAGCACATGATCAATGCGATAAGCATCGAAATATTCAGCCATCTTGCGGAAGCGACGCACCCACCACGAGCAGTCGTCCTTGAGCATCTCGTCCCAATTATAAGTGGGAAAGCCCCAGTTCTGTCCATCCTCACAGAAAGCATCGGGCGGCGCACCCGCCTGTCCGTTGAGATTGAAGTAACGCGGTTCCACCCACGCCTCAACGCCGTCGCGACTGATGCCGATGGGGATGTCGCCCTTCAGGATCACCCTGTTTTTGCGGGCATGCTCGTGTGCCCCACGCATCTGCTGGTCGAGGATATACTGCACGAAATACCAGAAATCAATCACCTTTGCATCCGCCTTGGGCAGACGAGTGGGCCATTCCGAGAACGTGGCCGTGCCATACTTATCGCGATAGAAGCAGAAGCGCGCATAAGGCTCCAGCCACTGGCGATTGTCATCGACAAAGCGCTTATAGGTAGTACGGCGACGCACAGTAGCCCCCTCCTGCTGGAAGATGGCACGCAGATAGTCCATCTTCGCCGTAATCATGCGCTCATAGTCAATCTGCGGCAGGGCATTCAACTCCTGTCGCAGCGACTCGAACTTATCTTTCAGCGCCTCGTCCTTGATGGCAGGCAACTGTCGCAGGTCGGCATATTGCGGATGAAGTGCATAGATACTGATAGAGTTATAAGGATACGAGTCCTGCCAGGTGTGTGAGATAGTAGTATCGTTGATTGGCAGGATCTGCAGAATGTTTTGACCTGTCTTGGCACACCAGTCCACCATCATCTTCAAGTCGCCAAAGTCGCCCACGCCAAAGCTCCCCTCACTGCGAAGCGAGAACACAGGAATCACCGTGCCAGCCCCCTTCCATTGAGGGATGCCGAAGCGCGCCTGCTGAAGTTCATAGACCACCACCTCGTTAGCCTGCATCTCGGGTTTCTTTAGGATGCGGTTGGCGCCATCCTCCCACATCATGCCCTTTCCCAGGATGATGAACTTATATTGCGTGACCTCCGTGAGGCAGTCGGCATCCAGACTAACCACCCACTCGTGGCAGTTGTGCTCGTACATCGGCAACGCCCTTGCGCTGTCCCACACACCCAAGTAGGCCGACTCGCCCACCAGCGCCAGACGTTCGCCATAGCGCAACTGCGGCGCACGCACCTTCAGTCGGATGGTGCGCTGATAGTCGGTGTCAGGACTCATGCCACGCTCGTGCGTCATCACGCAATCGGTGAAAGCCGACGAGTACATATAACTATCATCAGGAATATCAATCCAATGGTCGAAGATGCGATAGAGCGCCCCCTTCACCGCAGTCAGCTCCAGTCGATGCGGCTCCACCAGCCACTCATGGCGCACCTCTCTGTCGCCACGCACCACACTATAGTAATAGTCCAGACAGCCCTCACAGCGCTTGGGCCACATCAGCTCGGCAGTCCAGTGTAGGCCATCCACCGTCGACATGGCCAGTTGGTCGGGCTTTGGTCCGTCGCCCATGATGTTCATCACCAGCTGTTCGCCGAACATGGTCTGATACTCAATATCGAATAATAGTCTCATACTGTTTCAGGTATTTTTTCATTTCTTCCGATACGCGTCACCCTTCACCAGCGAAGTGACAAAGAGAGCAACTGACCCGTGAAAGCCACGTCGACACGGTCGGACTTGATATACTTCTTTTTTATATAATAGGTGAGCTCCGTGCTCAGCCAACCAATGGCTGCGCCTGCACAGACATCGTGCGTATAGTGGCGATGGCGACGCACACGGTCGGCAGCCACCAGCGTGGCCAGTCCGTAGCCCCCAATGGAGATCCATGGCGACAGATGTCCGTATTCATGGCGCAAGGCCGTGGCACCAGCAAAGGCATAGGTAGCATGCCCAGAAGGAAACGAGCGCTGATCGCTGTCGTCAGGTCGCCATTCCCTGACACTGTGCTTCAGGGAGTAGGTGACACCCGTGGCCAACAGATAGGAAGCACCTGTTGATGCCAGAAACTCGGCCCATGTGTCCGACTGACTCTTCACGCCACTGGCACGCAGCACCAGCGTGGTGGCCATGGGCACATGCTGCATCACATCGTCAATGGCCTCGCCCTGAGCCGAAGCGCCAAGGCAGCAGAATAGCAGCCCCAAGATGCCATAAACAAACCTCCGTTGCACAGCCCACATATATTCCTTTTCAACTTATTTTCGAACCACCGAGCGAACCACAAACCAGGCATGCATGGCCACAGTAGTCAACAAACCATAATGGCGACGCATCACATGGAAACGCTCCTTGAGCGAAGCCTTATGATTCTTCGTGGTGGCGCCCTCCTCCGTATAGTTGGCCACCACCATACCTATATTACATAGAGGCAGTCCCATGCGCTCCGTCTCACGCATCACACGGATACACCAGTCCACATCGGCCGAGAAGCGATAACGCACATCGTACGGCAGGTTTCTGGCAATGTCCGTACGCGCATAAAAGGCCTGATGACACACCAGCATGCCATGGCGGAACGAGCGCCAGTTGAGTTGCGAGGGAGGTTGCAGTCGGCGTGGACGCAGATAGCGTCCCTCGTCATCAACGATGTCCGTGAGTCCATAGAGCACGCCAGGCAACTCGTCAGAAGGACACTCACTCAGTCGGCAGCGGCGCACCACCTGCTCCAAGGTATCGTCCTTAGGAAAGCAGTCGCCTGCATTCATAAACACGATATAGTCGCCTGAGGCCTGCATCAGTCCCTTGTTCATGGCATCGTAAATGCCACGGTCGGGTTCCGACTTGATGATCACCTTATGGCCACGGTCCGACTGGTCCGACTCGTTCTTATAGTCTTCCGCCATCTTCAGCGTGCCATCCTTCGAGGCGCCATCAATAATCAGATGCTCCACGCCCTTGTATGTCTGACGAAGCACACTCTGCAGTGTGCGCTGCAGCACCGCCTCTGCGTTATATGTAATGGTAACAACCGTTATTCGTATCATAGTTTCAAGTGTTTCTGGGCCAAGGCCTGTTGATAGACTTCAATATAGCGCACCATCACCTGCTGCGTGGCATAGTGATGACGCACCTTCTTCACCGCCTCGATGCTCAACGCCTCGCGGTCGGCCTCGTTCAGAATCCAGTCGATGCCCTTGGCCAGATCGTCAACCGACTGATAATCGGCCACATAGCCATTCTTTCGATGATCAATCTCCTCAGGAATGCCACCCACGCGAAAACCCAGACAAGGCACACCACAGGCCATGGCCTCCATGATGGTGTTGGGCAGGTTCTCGCTGAGCGAAGGCAGCACAAACATGCTGGCTGCGCGATAGATGCGTACAATGCGCTGACGATCGCTGACATACCCCAGAGGATAGGCAGGGAATGGCAAGGCATCGGCCACCTCGTCGGCATGGCCACCCAGGATCACCACACCCGTATTCTCTTTCATCTCAGGCTTCTCCTCGGCCAACTTCTTGCAGGCATCAATCAGATACTGCATGCCCTTATGCGGATTCGTCACACGCTGACAAACAAACAATATCAGGTTCTTATCGGAGGGCAAACCCTCAGCCTGACAAGCCTCCTCACGACTGCCAGGACAGAACACCGTTAAGTCAATAGGATTAGGAATGCTCGTGATGGTCTGTCCTCGCAACAACGCACTACTCTTCGCCTCCTGCTCGAGCCACTTGCTGCAAGCCACAAACGTAATATTGCCCTGAGCCAGCATGGCTTGCTTACGCTTCCACACACGCGCTGCCAAGTCATTGTTGCCCCCACCGCCAGGCAGGTATTTACAGTTTTTACAGCCAGTACGGAAGTTACTGCATCCCAGCGTCAGGTGACAGATAGCTGTGGCAGGCCAGATGTCGTGCATGGTCCACACCACCGGCTTGCCCGATCGCAAAATCTTCTTGATGTCGCCCAGCGACAACATGCCCTGATTAATCCAGTGCAGATGAATGATGTCGGCCTCCTGGAATTCCTCACAACGTGTGATGTCCGTGCCCGCATTGGCAATATCCAACTCGAACAGTCGCTGACGATTGCCATGCAGATGAAGCAGCACCACCAGGCGCTCCCACAAAAAATGCCAGCGCTGGCGCCACCAGCCCTGCAGTCCCACCACCGTAATCTCGTTGGTTGATTTCTGGCGTACCAGCATCTTAGCCTTTACACCATAATTATTAAGTGCGTGCATCAGTCGGTTGGCTGCAACGGCTGCCCCACCCGCCTGTTCGCTCGTGTTTACTATCAATACTCTCATTGCAGCCACAAAGGTAATAAGAAAGTGATGAAAAGCAAAGGGAAAAGCATAAAAAAGCGTTGTTTGCGCACACAAACCCTTGATATAAATCAAAATAGTGCACTTTTTACACTAATTAATATATAAATGTTTGCACGGTTCAAAAAATCGTCGTACCTTTGCATCGTCAAAAGGTTAATAGATTGTTTTAGGTTAGTAGTAATATTTATAGTTTTAGGTTTTTAGTTATTGGTAAAAAAGAAAGTTTTCAACTGTAGGATAACAGGTGGTCGCTGTGAAGCTCCCATTTAAACTTTCAAATTTTTAGTCCTTGTGGACTGAAAATTTCTTTTAGAAAAAGGATTTTTAGTTAAACATAGGCTTGTCCCGCTGTTGCTCGAGAGAGTTGCAGCGGACTTTTTTTATATCCATTTCTCATCTTTCATCTATCATCTTTCATCTATCATCTAATAATAAAGCCCCCCGTTGTCACAAAGACAACAGGGGGCGCATCGCGTTAAGGTAACTTATTACTACTTAATAACGACTTTCTTTCCATTCATGATGTACAGACCCTTCTGAGTCTTCATCATCTTCTGACCATTGAGGTTATAGATACCCTCAACATTCATTTCATTCTTCACGTTCTGGATGCCATTAGGATAAGGCTTCGCGTTCTCGTCAGGATTTGGAGTCAGCGTATCAGCCACGTCCTTAGGAATCTCAAACTTCACGTTGTCGAAGATGAACTGAGTAGCAGCCTTGTTCAAAGCCAGGTTGAATGCGATTGACTGGAAGATCTTCAGGAATCCGCCCTCAGCCTGAGTGCCGTCACACTCTGAAGGAATAGCGCCCTCAGCGGTGAAGGTCTGCCAGTCGGTAGTGAAGCTACCGCCGCCGCAGCATGCCCAGTGGATGTACTGGCCAGGATTAGCGTGTGACTGAGTCTCGAAGTCACCAGCCTTGTCGGCCTTGTAGTCGAACGATACCTTATACTGAGTGCCAGCAGGCAATTGATAAGGCAGACGGATGAAGAACTGAGTATCCCAGTTGTTAGCGGGACTGTCGGCAGACTGTACCTTCACGGCCTTACTACCATTCTTACCAATACCGTCGGTTGCAATAGCCACGAACGGACCACCAACACCCTGCTCGGTTACGTAGAAGCATTCCATGCTCTCGCCTTCCATATTACCGTTCACCATGATGTCCTTCCATTCCTTCGGCAGCTCTGCAATCTGAGCCCATGCACCAAAGTTATCGAAGTAGTACTCAGTAGCGCTCTTTTCCTCAGCGAGGTTAAAGGCAATGCTTATCAAGCCCTTACCATTATTACCTGTAGCCATATCGGCAGTAACGTCGATATCCTTAGAGAAGTGCTGCCATTCAGTGGTGAAGTTTACGTCGCCAATAGCAGCCCAGTGCTGGTAGTCGCCAGGTGCGCCATGAGCCTGAGTAGTAGCCTTAGCGGCCTTACTTGCAGCATAGTCGAACTCAACGTGCAACTTAGAACCAGTAGTCAGAGTCTCATTGAACTTGATCCAGAACTGAGTATCCCAAGCCTGTGAAGGATTGTCGGCAGACTTAACCACGATACCGTGACTTCTACCCTTACCAGCGCCAGCTACGATAGCAGCAGTCTTAATCTCTGAAGAAGGAGCTTCCTTCGAGAAGTAGTTAGCATTCAGATCACCAGCCAGGTTACCATTAGCCACCAGGTTAGTCCAGCCCTCAGGAGCCTTAACGATTTCATCATCAGGACCATCAGCCTCGCCAAGGTATGACAGGCGGAAGTTATCCCAGATACACCAGATAGTGGTGTTGGTCTCGTTCTTCACACCCAGTGTGATAACGCCGTCTTCTACAGTTACCTGAATTGGCTCGATGTTGTACTTACCCTCGCTGAATGCGTTAGAAGCATCAGTCATGCTGTTCTCAGAACCCTCCTTCAAGGGGAATTGAGCAGTCTGGTCGTTGATGAAGAATACAGGCACTGCCTCGTTATCACCATCCTGACGCCAGAAGCCCTGAGCAGTCATCTGATAGATACCGTTAGGTACATTCTCGATAGTCTGACCAATTGTGAATGTAGAGTGCCAAGACTCTGCACATCTGTTAAGATCAGAACCACCACAGAGGTTCTTGTTCGTACAATCCTCGCTCACCTGCCAAGCAGAATTACGCAAGTCGTTACGACTGAAGTTTGCAGCAGTTACCAAGAACGTAGCATCAATAGGAGCAGCCTTTGTAGCAGCAGCCAGCTCGGCCACACGCTCAGCCTTGGTCTTCAGTACCCAGTGGGCAGCCTCAACAGTAGCGTCCTCCTTCAACAGTACCTCACCATTCTCCTGAACGGTCAGGAATGCACTACCATTACTGATAGTCAACTCGCCGTCGGCAGTCTTAGCGAAGATCCAACCCATGGCACCACCGTCGTTCCACTCACCATTCAAGAAGTGACTGTTGCCACCATTAGAAACCTGTGAGTCGATTGTATACTTACCATCGGCAGCGGTGTAAGTCAGAATATAGTCCAAACCAGCCTCATTAATCACAGCGTGAGTACTCCAGCTAGAGCCAGCACCCAAGTACTTGCCAGAAGCAGGATTATAGATGTAGTAAGTGCCATCGGCGAATACAGGAGCCAGAACCAAGCCCTTCACAGCAGCCTCGAGGGCAGCCTTAGCAGCATTCAGTGTCTCAACAGTAGCTTCCTCAGAAGCCAGAGCAGCCTCGGCAGCAGCGATAGCGTCGTTCAGAGCCTTCACGCTCTCCTCAGTCATACCCTCAACATTAGCAGCCTTAGCAGCGGTAAGAGCATTCTGCAGAGCCTCCTTAGCAGCAGCCAGAGCAGCAGCCTCGTCCTTAGCCTTCTGCATTACATAAGCCTCCTCGGCCAGTTGGATAGCAGTCTGTGCGTCGGCGATAGCCTCCTCAGCAGCAGCGATTGCAGCAGCCAGAGCCTCCTTGTTAGAGTCAGCCAGGTGACCCTCAGCAATCTTAGCTTCAACAGCAGCCACAGCAGCGTTGGCAACCTCGATGAATGCCTCAGCATCAGCCACAGCCTTCTGCACATTCTCAGCCTCGTAAGCCTTAGCCTCCTCTGTGATAACCAGAGCGGCAGCAGCAGCCTTCAGCTCAGCCAACTTAGCCTTAGCAGCGTCAGCAGCAGCCTCCTCGTCGGTTCTCTGCTGCAGGTAAGTCTCGTTAGCAATCTCAGCAGCATCAGCGGCAGCGTCAACAGCCTGCTGAGCAGCCAGGATAGCCTGAGCCACAGCCACCTTATTTTCGGTAGCCAGCTTACCCTCGGCAATCAGATCCTCGATAGCCTTGATAGCAGCGTTAGCAGCAGCGATAGCAGCTTCAGCATCAGCCACAGCCTTCTTCACGTTCTCAGCGTCGTAGTTCTTAGCACCCTCTAGGATAACCACTTCCTCCATGGCCACCTTCAGAGCAGTTACAGAAGCTTCTGCAGAAGCCTTGGCACCAGCCTCAGCAGCATCGTCAAGAGCCTTCTGATCGGCATAAGCCTTCTCAGCTGCAGCGATAGCAGTCTGAGCATCAGCGATAGCCTTCTCAGCAGCAGCAATCAAAGCAGCCAAAGCTTCCTTATTCTCAGTAGAGAGCTTACCCTCAGCAATCTTAGCCTCAACAGCTTCGATAGCAGGAGCAACAGCAGCGATAGCAGCTTCAGCAGCAGCCACAGCAGTCTTCACGTTCTCAGCGTCGTAAGCCTTAGCCTCAGCCGAAACAGCCAGAGCAGCAGCAGCAGTCTTCAGGTCAGCCAACTTGGCATTAGCAGCTTCAACGGCACCAGCCTCAGCAGCATCGTCAAGAGCCTTCTGATCGGCATAAGCCTTCTCAGCAGCAGCGATAGCAGTCTGAGCATCAGCGACAGCCTTCTCTGCAGCAGCAATCAAATCAGCCAGAGCTTCCTTATTCTCAGTAGAGAGCTTACCCTCAGCAATCTTAGCCTCAACAGCAGCGATAGCAGGAGCAACAGCAGCGATAGCAGCTTCAGCAGCAGCCACAGCAGTCTTCACGTTTTCAGCCTCATAAGCCTTAGCCTCAGCCGAAATAGCCAGAGCAGCAGCAGCAGTCTTCAGGTCAGCCAACTTAGCATTAGCAGCTTCAACATCAGCCGTCAAATCATTAGGATTGATGGTCAGTTCGATAGGATTAAGAACCTCCTCAACAAGACCAACAGTTACATAGATATTCTCCAGTTTCACCGTTGCAGGACCATCGCCAAACTCAGCAGGAGCCTTCAGGTTGATGGTGAACAGAGCGCCTTCCTGGTCAGTGATAGCAGTGGTGCTCAGAATACGAGTACCTGTACCACTATTAACAAGAATACCGTTAGTGATGGTAGCAGTCCATCCAGTGGGCAGCGTTACGTCGGCCTGGAAACCGTTGACAGTAGTCAGCACGTTCTTGTTCAGACTAACAGTTACACTGTGGGTTTCAGCAGGATCCATAGCAAATTCAGTCTCGCTGAAAGCAACCGACATGGTGCTGGGCTTCACCACCTTACCGTTCTCAACAATCAGGTTGTTGTTGGCAGCGCTGTAGACATCAGAACCGGCTCTCATCTCAGCATTCGTCAGTTTGATGGTTCCCAGAGAGCCAAGGTTGGCATTGGGCATCACTTTGAATGTAAAGATGGCACCTGTACCAGCGTTAATACCATTCAAGCACACCACAGAAGTCTTACCTGTAGTAGGATCACCAATGATAGAAGCACCGTTGGCACGACTTGTTGCCGTGGCAGAAATAATATTCTTGCCCATGTAATTCGAAGTAACGAACTTCAATCCGGCAGGAAGTTCAATGTTCATTGACAGAGATGTAACGCCCGATACATCGTTATCCAGGCATACAGACACCTCTACAGGGCCATTATTATCAGGTGCAATCGTCACGTCGGCAACATACAGTTTGTTGTCGGCAAGCGCAATAGCCGATTGGGCTATGAAGCACACCAGGAGCAGTGCCAGCTTGCTGATACGCACCTTATGGAATATGTTGTTAAGAGTCATATCTTAAAGATTTTAGAGTTAGACTTAAAAGTTTAAGGAGTGTGAGGGCAATGGCCGGATGGCCACTGCCACCCCACACTTGTTTTATGAGAGATTACACGCTACTTCACGATAACCTTTTCGTTAGAACCATCGTTGCGACGAATGATGTTGATGCCCTTCTTCAGGCCATTCATCACGCGGCCACCCATGTTGTAGATCTTCTGACCTGCACTCTCCAGAGCGTTGGTGATGCTCTCGCGGATGCTGGTTGTCTGACCACTGCTCAGCAGGTCGGCCTCATTCAGTTCAACGTTGGTGAAGTAAGCCTCAGTCAGGGCTACATCGCCATTCAGGTTCTCAACGTCTACATAGAGTACGGCACCCTCATTGCCAGCGAATTCGCTGTTGAATGCAATGGTCATGAAGCGTACGTTACCCTCTGTAGCCTGTGAGTGCATCAGGTAAGCGTTCTCTACGCGGTCACCCAGGCTCTGTCCTACCACCTTAGCGCCTGCAGGCAGCTGCATGCCAATCTGGAATGCGCGATAGCTGTCGTTGTTGCTCAGGTTGATAGCCAAGCGAGTGATGTTGCCACGAGTAGAAACAACCTCCATCTTCACGGCGTCGCTCATCTCGTAACCGCCACGTGCAGTAGCAGCCATGTTAGGCCACTCGTGGAAGATGTCGAAGAACTGCAGCCAGATGATATCGGTCACTGTGATGCGGCCGTCACCGTTGATATCGCAAACCTCAAGATTCTGCTCGCCTTCCTGGCCATTGATAATGATGTTAATCAGAGCCTGAACATCGTCGGCACCAATCTCATCACCACCAGTGATATGACCCTTCACGTCCTCTGCCAGTGACATATCCTTCACAGCCTGTACCAGAGCATTCAGATCCTTACCGAACTGGGTAGCACCCTCGTTCAGAGTGGTGATAACGCCCTTAACAACCAGGTTACCACCCTTCTGGTCTCCTGCCTTTTCCTTGCCCTCGGCATCACCCTTCAGGTTAGCAACAGACTGAATCAGAGCATTTCTCATATTTGTGAGCGTCTTCTTGTCGGTAGTGGTGTAGTTTTCACTATTAGACCAGCTATCCTCAATAATCTGAGCCGTCAGATTGGCAATGAATGCGTCAATGTAAGCAGCCTTAGACAGAGCTACAACATCGTCACAGTTGTCTGCCAGACCTACCAGAGCAGCAGTGATATCGGTCACAGCCTTGTTAGCCACCTTCTGCTTGTCGGCAACCTTCTCCTTACCATCGGCCTCAGCCTTGGCAGCTGTCAAGATTGCATTGGCAGCGATGAACTGTTCGTCGAGCTTAGATACCTTGTTAGCATACTTGCTTCCATTGCCGTAAGCCTCGAGCTGAGACTTCATGAATGCAATATCCTCGTCGGCATCATCAAGCAGACCCTGTGCAGTCTTCCAAGTATTGGCAAGAGCAATCTGTGCCTGCTCGGCAGCAGCAGCCTCTTCCTTAGCCTTCAGGTCATCAGCCTTAGCCTTCAATGCTACGATAGCATCCTTAATATCCTTCAGCATAGCCTCAGCATTTGCCTGGTAAGCAGACATCTCATCCTTATGAGTGGTAATGTAAGTCCTCAAGGTAGTAATATCATCCTTGATAGCTTTAAACTCATCCGTCAGAGCGGTCTGGATAGCAGTGCTATAATTAGCAGGAGCTGCATTCAGGATATCCTCCTGTACCTTAACTTCAGCTTCGAGGTTAGCCACGATAACGGCATCCAAGTTGGTTCCGTTGACATCCTTCATAGCCTTGATGTAGCTATTCAAAGCGCTCTCGATAAGCTGCAGAGCTTTCAGAGCATCCTTCTGTGACTTACCCTTCTTAGGATCTTTCAGATATGCGGCAACATCATCCTTTGCTTTCTTAAGATTACCCTCCTGGGTATTGATTGCTTCTGCCATAGCAGCCTTATCACCACTATAGGTCAACAACTCTTCCTTAGCCTGATCGATGAGACCTTCAATAACAGGCACCTCAAAGCCATAGAGAGCTACATAAACAGCCTCGATTCTTTCAGAGATAGCCTTGGCAGCTTTCTCCCAGTCAGCAGCGTTAGTAGCCGTCACCTTTGTGGCGTCGTATGCCGCAAGGTCTGCAGCAATCTGCTCAACGGTCTCCTTCACCTGATAACCAGCAGCGAACTCCTGATACTCCTGGTTCAGAGTGCCGAGAGCCTTGTTAGCGTTATCGATTGCAGTCGTAGCATCGGCAATAGCCTTGTTGTCCTTAGCAATCTGGTCAGCCTTCTTCTTCAAATCATTCAGATTAGTCTTCCAGGTAGAGAACTTATTAACACATTCAGCCTTGTCTTCTGCCTTTCCAGAGTTGGCAGCATCAGTAATCTTCTTAAGCAGATCCTTATCAGCCTTTTCAGTCAGCAAGTCGCTGTGTTCATTCAGAGCGATGATGTCATTCAGAGCTTTCTGAGCCTGATTCTGCTCTACAGGAGGAATCAAAGCATAGATACCTGTATTCTCCTTAGCGGCAGCAACCAGAGCAGCGTCAAGCAGATTAATCTTGGTGCCATCCTCCTTCACGTCGTTGATATCCTTCAACAGCTTATCAATATTCTTGAACAAGTTGTCAAGAACAGCAGTCGTCAGATCCTTATCGTCTACAGAGAACTTAGCCACCTTAGCCTTAGAAGCATCGATTGCATCGGTATAATTCTTCACGCTAGCTGCAACATTAGCACCTGCGAACTCATTAATCTTATCAGTAAGAGCCTTGGTCAGATCCTCAATCTCCTTCTGGATCTTTTCATACTCAGCCTTATAGGTCTCATCCTTATCGAAGAAAGCAGGAGAAACAGTCTTTCCATAAACATCATCGGACTCAGCCTTAATCTTTCCAACTGCAGTTGCATATCCATCGAGGCAAGCCAGCAGAGCTTCAAGCTCATCCTTAGCCTGATCGGTAGCAGCCTTCAGCTCAGTACTCTGGAAGTTCTTATAGGTATTGATAACAGTTGCAGACGTTGCATAAACAGCATCAACGGCTTCGCGAGCAGCGAGGATACGATCGTAAACGGCCTTGTTATCGGCAGCAACCTGAGCATTGTAGTTTGCCTCGTTGGTGTACTCCTCAACCTTATTCTCGATGGCCTTAATCTGGTCATCAATCTTCTGTGCATCATCAGCCGAAGCCTTACCATTGTTATAGTTGGTTTCGGCATCCTTACTGAGTTGATCCAAAGCAGCCTTCATACCAGTGATAACGGTCTTCTGCTCTTCAAGCTTTGAAGATGGGCACTTCAGCAACTTCTCCCAAGCTTCGTCATAACGCTGAACGGCACCCTTAATATCAGTAGAGCCAGCAGCTGGTACGTTATTGTAATGCTTCTTGGCGTCATTGAATGCATCCAGGTTAGCCTTTGCTTTAGCAGCAGCACCTTCAACCAGAGCCTTCAGGGCAGCAATCTCATCGTTATAAGTACCCTTCTCGTTAAGAGTGATTTCGGTATCAGCCTCAATCTTAGCCTTCAGGTCGTTGAAATCCTTGGTGTACTGACCCTTCGTCGTGGTACCAGTAAGCAACAGATAGTAGAAGCTACTCTCGGTAGGATCGGCCTTCAGCACATCAGCCTTAGCCTTAGCGAAGTCGATACCCTTCAGAGCGCCCTCCAACTCGTTCATGTAGCTTGCCTGAGCCACAGGAGCCATTGTAGCACCCTTCAATTCGTTGATGACATTCTGGTACTTACCAACCTCAGCATCCTTCAGTTCCTCTGCCTGCATAGCATTCTCGATGAAGGTCAGGATATTATCAATGGTGTATGTAACATCCTTCAGAGGATCACCCTCCTTCGTCTTATACTCAACAGCATCGACATTGTTCTTGAAGGTAGTCTTTTGAGCATCTGTCAGATCCTTGTAATTACCAATAACTTCCTTCTGCTCAGCAACCTTCTTCTTCAAACCAAATACTGTAGAAGCAGTTGATGTATCGTCCTTTGTACCATTTAGGAGCTCGTAGTTTGCCTTGAACTGTGCGAACTCATTCTTATAGGTATCGGCATGAGTTGTTGCAGTTGCGATGTCGGTATCCATCAAGTCCTTAATAGAGTTGTAAGCCTTAGTCAGATCATCCTTTGTGGCATCTTCCTTAGCAGCAACAGCCTTGGCATCATCAATCTTCTTGGTGATAGCGTCGAGCTCATCCTGCAACTTCTTGCCCTTAACTTTACCATACAGACCATCCTTGATGTTCTTTTCGAGTACATCAATAGCAGCTTCGAAGACAACGGCCTTATTATTAATATTGGTACGAATACCGTTGCACTCCTCAATATCCATCTGCTGAGCAAACTTCTGCTCATCAGCCTTATAGTTGGCCTTGATGGCTTCCATAGTAGCAGTACCAGTGGTAACAGCACTTGCTGCATCATTAACAGCCTTAGTCTTCAGATAATCCAGGATAGTGCCCTCAAATCCCTTCAAAGGACCATTAGCATCCATCACATTCAGCTTAACTTTCAAAGCAGCGATAACCTTTGTGATGCTACCTTCGGTATTATCAATGAAGTTCTTGTAAGGTGTACGAGCCTTAACAGCGTCGTCGATGGTAACCTGGTTAGTCCAAACATTCAGCTTGGTGAGGTCGTCCTTCGGCTCCACGGCAGGATTCATCAAAGCCTTCTGGAGCTCATCGGCTGTGTTATACTTATCATCGAAGCCTGCAAAGAGTGCTGTTGCCTGAAGAGCATTGTCCTTCAGAGACTTAATGGCATCCTTGATAGTCTTCAAAGCATTCTTATACTCATTCTTAGCCTTGAAAGCTGTAGCATCGGTCTTGTTGTTATCAACAGCTCCATCAAGTGCTGTAATCTTGTCCACGATATCAGTAATTGTGGTATTCCAAAGAGTTGTTGGCTTGAATTTCTCCTCGCTCAACTTCTTGGTATCCTTAGCGTCCTTATCGATGTCGTCCTTAACACCATCCAGCGAAGTGGTCTGAGCTTCCACTTCAGCCTTCAAAGTCTTATAATCGGCATAGATGCCTGCCTGTTTGGTGTATTCTTCCTTAGCAGCTTTAATAGCCTCACGGTAATCCGTGATTTTTGCATCTGTCAGGTTTGCAACAGTTTTAAACTCATCGTTAGCCTCAATGAAGTCCAAGAAATCCTTTACTGCTTTATCAACAGCCTGCTTATAAGTTTCCAGGAAGTCTTCTGCCTTCTCTACCAAATCGTCAGCAGCCTTCTTCTCTGCATCATAGGTAACGTAAACTGCTGCCAGCTGTTCCTTCACAGTATTAAAGTCAGATACCTTCTGTGTCAGCTTCTGCTTGAACTCATAAATCTTGATTTCAAGCTCAGACTTCTTAGACTTAGCGGTCTTAGCCTCGTAAGAATCCTGAATAGCCTTGGTTACTGAAGTATAGTCTTCACCTGTTACAATATCCTGCAAAGCAGGTTCCAAAGCCTTCTTCAGGTCTGCATAACGTGCAGTATACAGGGTATTAATCTGTGTAACGGTTGTGTTATAATAGCTATTAGTGCCACCGTATACAGCGCTCAGAGTCTCCAGAAGGGAAGTGTGAGCCTCCTCATTGTCTTTCTTAACACCCTCTTCCTTCGTAAGCTCATCACCATAAGCCTTCAGAGCATCCTTAGCTGCCTGCAGTTTCTCAGCAGTAGCATCTGTATTATATGCATCGCGTGCATCCTCGGCAGCTTTCTTGGCATCATTCAGAGCCTTTGTCTGATAAGAAATCACATCAACACTTGCTGCCAATGCATCATAACGAGCATTCAAACCCTTCAAGCCGTCATCACCATCAAGCAGACCAAGCTGATACTTCTTCTCCGCAGCAAGAACATCCTCAAGAGCTTTTACAATATCCTTATAGAGTTGCAAATCGGCAACATTGGTCTGATCACCAGCATAGATAGCCTGCAAACCTTCAGTGTTTGCTGCATAGAATGCATATTTGGCACCAGCAATTGCTACGATGCGATCATACAATGCACTATGAAGCTGAGCATCTTGAGCCTTTTCCTCATAATTAGCAGCAGCCAAAGCATTGGTTACCTTGTTGTATTCAATCTTCAACAACTGGGCAACCTTAGTGAAATCAAAGTTCAACTGGATTTTTGATTCTGCTACAGAAGCATTAGCAGTCATAGCTGCAGCAGCCGTAACAGTAATGGTCACCTTTGACTTTGCTGTGATTTCAAAGTCAGCAGCGATGCTATCAGTAGCAGCCAGTTTCTTGTTAACTCCTTGTTTGATGCCTGCACCCGTGATTGAGAGAACAGCATCTTTGCCAAAAGCATTAATACCACTCAAGAATGAATACTTACCTGGTGCAAGGTCAACTGACTCCTTCGACCATGAAGTAGCATCCTTCTGAATAGTGATAGCGCCGGTATCCTCGGCGTCAACCTGTGCATTCACTACGATTGGAAACGTTGCCAACGCAGCGACTGAGTAAATAAATTGCGCTTTCATAAGCTAAATAATTTGTAGTTAATAAATAGTAATAAATATATTAATTCTATGTGTATTCTACCTCTTTTTTGGTAAGAAATACGGTATTAGTCGTCATTAGATTACGTATAGCATTCACATGCTAACAAAGGCAAAGATACGATAAAAAGTGTTACGTGTAATAAAAAAGTTTGCAATATTCGTGAAATATATGTTTTTTTTCGTGGAATTAGTGTTTTGAGAACAATTCCATGTTTTCTCTTAAGGCTGCCTTCGATACGTGTAATGTCACGGCATTACCGGCATTGTCAAGAAGAACAATCAGCTCCTTCACAGTGCTCACACGCTGCAGATGGTTGGTATTGATAATGTATT
Organism: Prevotella sp. E15-22; assembly: GCF_023204875.1. Taxonomy (NCBI): domain Bacteria; kingdom Pseudomonadati; phylum Bacteroidota; class Bacteroidia; order Bacteroidales; family Prevotellaceae; genus Prevotella; species Prevotella sp. E15-22. The sequence goes on along the minus strand of NZ_CP096247.1, from coordinate 555,832 downwards.
TGCGGCTAAGGCGCATCAGGAACGAGGTGTCGGCCTCCATTTCTTGTAAGCAATTCTCAATCTTTGAAAGACCATAGGGCACCATGCAATGGTAACCGTTGGCATAATAAACATGGGCATAATGGTCGTCGGCCAAGAAATAGAGCACCTGGTCAAGATCGATGAGGTAGATCTCATCGTGTCCCTTCAAGATAAGTTTTGGTTGGTTCTTAGTCATATTGTTTGGTCTTGATTTTGTTTGTCTTGTTTTAAATAAGGTTGACACCAAAAGTTCAACATTATGGTGTCAACCTTATTTAAAACAAGACACTCTTATATATAATAAGGTGCAACGCACTTTTTTCTATTTTTCGATGAGGGCCACGGCATAGGCCGAAATGCCCTCTTGTCGGCCTGTGAAGCCCAGCTTCTCGGTGGTGGTGGCTTTGATGGACACCTGATCGGGATCGCAGCCTATCACCTGTGCCATGCATTGCTGCATGGCAGGGATATGGGGATTCATCTTGGGCTTCTCGGCACAGATGGTGGCATCGATGTTCACCAGGTGATAACCCTTGGTGGCGATGAGTTCGATGGTCTTCTTGAGGATGATCTTGCTGTCCATACCATCGGTCTCGGCCGAGGTGTCAGGGAAGTGATAGCCAATGTCGCGCATGTTGGCAGCGCCAAGAATGGCATCGCAGATGGCGTGAATCAACACGTCGGCATCGCTATGACCCAAGAGGCCCATGGTGTGTTCCAACTTGATGCCGCCCATCCACAGGTCGCAGCCCTCCACCAACTGGTGGACATCATATCCCATGCCTACTCTGATCATTTGAACAAGTCTTTAAGGCCATCCATATCGAAGGCCAGGGTGAAACGAAGGGTCTGGTCGAGGGGGTTGCTCTGGGCAGTAGAGATGACGTAGCCCACATCGAGCGAGAAGACGTTCATACGGAAGCCGCCACCCACGGTGAAGTACTTACGGTTGCCCTTCGACTCACTCTCGTGGTGATAACCGGCACGCAGGGCAAACTGGTCGTGGTAGGTATATTCGGCACCCACGCTCCACTGAATCTCCTCGAGCTCTTCCTTGAATCCGCCAGGGGCATCGCTGAAGCTCTCGAACATACCCTTGATGCTCGACATGTCGGAATACTGACGACGCACACGGTCCTGATAGTCGGAGTTGCTCTCGTCGACACCCTGCACAGGCACGGTGGGCACCAGCAGTTTGTTGGCATCGGCCGCAATACTGAAGCGGTTGTATTCGTCGACGGGAATCATCAGCGAGGTACCAACACGCAGGTTGGTGGGGATGAACTGGCTTTCCTCGTCGCCATAATAGGAAATCTTACTACCAATGTTGGTCACCGTGGCACCCAGGCCCAACTGACACTCGCGGTTGCCCAGCATCACATAGTTGTTATAGTACATGGCGATGTCGGCAGAGAAGGTATTGGCGGGCTTCGAGTCCTCGCTATAGTCATAACGCAGGTCACTATAGATCCAGCGCAGGCCAACGCCCAGCGAGAAGTGCTCACTCAGCATGCGCGAGTAGGCCACGTCGAGAGCCATCTCGTAGGGCTTCACCGTGGTCGACTCGTCCTCGCCGATGCCATCGGTATAGACCGTACCCAGCGAGAAATAGCGCAATGAACCTGACAGGGCACCATAGTCGCCAATGCGATAATAGCCTGTAACATAGGCCAGGTCGATATCGTTGACCAACTGGCGCAGCCAGGGGGTGTAGTTCAGAGACACACCTGCACGACTGATGCAGAATGGATACTTGGCCAGGTTCCAGTGCTGCGAGTTGACATCAGGGTCGGTGGCAGCACCCACATCGCCCATACCAGCCGAACGGGCATCGGGGGCAATGGTCTGTGATATCACGGCATGCTCAACGGGGTTGAACGTGTTCGTCTTGTAGTCGTCGGCGCTAGCGCCTTGTACAGCTCCGAGCCACAGGCCAAAAGCCATACTTAGGATATATGATAGTCTTTTCATCGATTATATAAACGCAAGGATGGATTAATTATTGCCCAGCACAATCAACTTTTTGGCCTCGGACACCTGGCGACTGCCGTTGCTGCTGATAAGCACACGATAGAGATAGACGCCCGTGCGCAGTCGGCTGCCACTGCTGGAGGTGAGGTCCCAGGCGATAGTGTAGGTCTGATCGGTGGGGATACCTGTCTCCACCCTACCCCACAGTTTGCGGCCTGAGGCATCGAACACCTCGAGTTCTACGTCCATCTGGCTGCCAGTGCGGTCGTGGGTGATGAGGAACTGGGTATAGGTGGTGGCTGGATTCTTGGTGCAGACAACACTGCGCAGCAAGGGCTCCTGCTGGGCCTCGACGGTGAACTGCAGTTCGGCGGTGGTGGCATTGTTGAGCACATCCCACGCACGGAACAGCAACTTATGGGGACCATCGGCGAGCGTGGGCAGCGAATAGCCCACACGACCCGTGCGATAATCGCCGAAGTCGTACTGGAACGCATCGTTCAGATTGTAAGTCATGTTCATGTCGCCATCGATGACAAGCTCTAGGTCGTGACCAATGCCACTGCCTGCCACGTTGATGCCGTCCTTGTCGGACAACTCGGCATAGAAATAGGGCGTGGCGTTGACAGTGCCGCCGTTCATAAAGTGCTCGCTGTTCAGATAGCAATAGACGGAAGGACCAATGCCGTCGTTGGCCGAGCCTTCGGAACCTGAGAGGTGGAAGGCACTGTTGATGCCATGGGCCTCGAGGGTTTTGTCGTTGCTAACGGCATAGATGAGCATAAGGCCAGCCTGGTCGGAATAGCTGATGTCCTGAGGCACGGAGAACTGGAAGGTGAAGGTGCCGTTCTGCACGCTGTCGCGACCAGTATAGATGGTGTTGGGACGTTCCTTGAAGGTGAAGGCCACATCGAGCGAGGGGTCGTTGCGACGACAGGTGACGGTCTCTTCCTGGTCGCGAACGGTCAGGGTGGCCAGTCCTTTGAACTGGGGATGACCGTCGATATGCCCCTTGACGGTGACAACGGAGCCAGCCTTCAACTGCTGCATGCCTGTGGCGGGCGCACCATTGATGCTGTCGATAACGGCCTTCAGCGTGGGCGCTGCCAGCGCCAGAGCTGGATCGCCCAGCAGGGTATAGTGCATCTTGTTGATGCGCTCCATCTCGGTATAGCTCGACACATAGGTATTCTTGGCCTTCATCACGGCTTCGCCCATGGTCATGCGGCGACCATTGGCATCGGTGCTGAGCACATGGTTCATGAAGGTCTTGTTCAGCATGCAGTTGTAGTTGGCATAGACGGTGCGAGTGGTGCCAAAGAAAGCCACGGCGCCACCATAGTCGTTGTACATGGCCAACTCGCCAAAGTTCTCTTCCTGACCGTCGAAGGGCATGATATCGCACGATGCTGTGACCCACAGGGGCAGGTTGAGCGACATGTGCTCTGAGAAGAATTCCTTCTTGACGGCCTGCTCGTGAGACATGATATAGACGGAGCCATGACCTGAGTAGTTCATCACCAGGGCACCACGCTGCATCTGCTGGCGAACGAGTTTTTCAACCTCAGGATAGCGATTGCCCGTGGAGGTTGACTCGCGAGTGTAGGCATCCCAATAGATCTTCTTCAGGTCGTAAGAGGGATAGCGGGTGGCCACAACATTGGCCACTGACTCGGCATCCTGCATATGACGGTTGCTGTCGCCGTCGTCGCCCAGGATGCAGATGGTGTTCTGCCAGGCGGCGGCATGGTTGTTGGTGCGATAGTCAATGATCTTATCGACCATGGCGGTGGCTTGTGCCAGGGTGCGAGCCGACAGGCGTCCCACTGCGACATCGATGCCAGCACGAGAGACGTCGGCACCCTCGTCATCGTCGAGCAGACCAAAGTAATCGTCGGTGACGTAGCAGTAGAACTGACTGAAGGAGTTATCACTCTCGTAGCAGAGCAGGTAGTCGTCGGCCGACTCATTGCGCCAATCGCTGGTGAGCATGCGGTTGTCCCATGCGCCATCGCCAAAGAGAAGCAGATAGCGAGGCTGGTCGGCAGCAGTCTCGGCACGATCGTAGAGCATCTTCATATAACGGCGATAGGCATTGGCATCGGGAGTGCCGCTGGAGAACTCATTATAGAGCTCGTCGGCAGGCACGATGCTTACTCGAAGACTATCGTAGGTTTCGTGGAGGGCCTTCAGGCGTAAGGCCTGGGAGAGGAACTTCTGACTGGCAGGGATGATGATGACCATGTCGGCAGCAGGGTCGGCATGGTGGTTCTGATTGGTGATGCCATAGACCACCTCGGGCACTGGCAGTTTATTCGAGGTGAGGTCGAGGGCCTTGGGATGCTGATAGCGCAGCGAGAGCCAGTCGAGGCGCACCTCAGAACCAGAGGTCATCAGCAGACTGAAAATATTCTTGCCATCGTGGTTGATGGCGGCGACTGGCAACTTAAAGGACCACGTCTGTTGTGCGGCCAGGGCGAGTCCATCGCGTGGCAGTCCGCCAGAGGTGACCACTGAGGTGGAGGGCTTCAGCGTGCCGAGCACGGTGCCGTTGAGCAGCAGGGTGGCATCGAAGGTCTTATCGAACGACAGGTTCAGATCGACCCACACCACAGAATCTGCCACGGCGGACATGGGGATGTTGCGTGGGGTGCCTATAACGAGCTTCTCACTATCGTAGAGATTGCGGCCGCCGTGATACCAGGCGTAGTTGTCCACTTCATAGAGTTCGTGGTAGTCGTTGGCCATGGGATAGCACGAGGCAACGAACGCAGCACTATCCACGGTCAGGGGTGAACCTTCGGCCTCGGTGAGAAAGTAATAGCCATAGTCGCTATAAGGATTACGGGTGCGTGCCACGGTGTTCGACGACTCCCAGTTGACAGGTCCCACGCCATAGAACAGACGACGGCCATTGACGGTGCAGGTGGGCACCTCCTGCAGATCGTCGGTCTGCATGAGATAGTCGGCAGTGAGCACCTCGGGTTGCATGGCGCCACCATATCCATATATACGCACGTGCGCAGGAGTAGAGAAGCCGGCCTGGCGGACAAGGGCATCGGAGAGGTGATAGACGCCTGTCTCAGGGATGCGTATCTTCACCCAGCGACCTGAGGCAAGGACAGACTGGGATGCATATCTCTGCTGTGGAGCAGCGGCGGCAACTCTTCGACCTGCAGTCACAGGTGTGGCCTTGACGTCGAGCTTAAAGCTAACAAGTTTCTGGTATTTGCCATCGCGAAAGGCGATGGGCACAAAGGAAAGGTTCAAAAAGCCTTGCCTACGAACCACACTGATGTGCTGGGTGATCTTTGGCAAAGCTGCAGGGCGCTCAGAGGTGAGTGCCTGATAGCGGGCCACATCGGCCTCGCTCATGGGCATAAACTCTGGATAGAGGATGCTGACCTGATAAACGGAGTCGGCATAGTTGGGACCTAACGGCTGCTGAAGGTTGAAGGCAGGCAATACGGAATCTATCTTCACCTCATCAGCGGTGAGATTAAAGAAATTCTGTGCAGAAATAGAATTAATGAACAATGTACAATGTACAATGAACAACAACGAGACAATATGTAAACGTCTTAATTCTAACATCTAACCATTCTGAGCCTTTCTAGCAGTTTTAATTATACTTACTAATAATTTAATTAATTCCTTTATATCCTTATTGAAGGATTTATATATCTTTTCATCAAGAAATTCTGATTCCGAAAGCAAATATAACCAGTAATCCGTTTCTTCTGCTTCTTTAAGAGCTATCCCCATTTTACTTATAAAATCTGGATGACTCTGAGCAAACATTCCCTCTCGGATATTTGCGCCAATACTTGTTCCACTTCTCAATAATTGTTTAGACATGATGTATTCCTTCTTATCCTCTTGCAGATATTGATAACATTTCACAATTCGCAAAGCAAATTTTACGGATTTGTCACCAATAATATTATCTTCCTTTTTCTTCATTTCTCAACGCTCATTGTACATTGTTCATTGTACATTGTTCATTTACAACAAAAGTCAAGTACCTTACGGTCTTCCACCCACCCTTCCAAATGGTCGTCGATATGAACGGGGCCCACACCAACGGGCGTACCAGTATAGAGCAGGTCGCCAGTCTTCAGGGTGAAGTAGGTTGAGATATAGGCAATGAGCTCGTCAATCTTATAGAGCATATCACTGGTGCATCCCTGCTGCACCGTGGTGCCGTTGATATCGAGGTGGAACTGCAGGGCCTGCACATCGCGGAACTTCTCTTTCTCGACCCACTGACCAATGACAGCAGAACCGTCGAAGCCTTTGCAGACATCCCAGGGCAGTCCCTTAGCGCGAGCCTGTTCCTGCCAGTCGCGTGCGGTGAAGTCGATACCCACGGTAACGGCATCGTAGTAGCGATGGGCAAAGCGGGCGGGAATGCCCTTTCCCAGTCGGCAGATGCGCACCACAATTTCTGCCTCATAATCCACGCGCTCGCTCCAATCGGGGATAAAGAACGGTTTGCCGTCCTTGAGCAACGCCGAATCGGCCTTGGTGAAAATCACAGGAGCCTCTGGTTTATATAACGCACCATCCAACTCTTTATTGTGCAGAGCGTAGTTCATTCCTACAGCAAATATCTTCATAGCTCTTTTTTTATTTTATTCCTTACAACATGCAAAGATAATGAAAAAATTTGTATCTTTGCACCACAATAACAAAAAACAAAGGATGATGAAAAGAAACTTTTTGGCCTGCGCTGCCATGATGCTGCTGTTGAGCAGCTGCGGCGGCAGTAAGCAGGAGCCGAGTGTGGCCGACGAGAAGGAGGACATGACCGAGACGTTCAGTAACACCTATAGCGAGCCTGAGAGCGAGGAGGTAACAGATCTGCTGAAGGCATACAACGAGCACATGGACGACTATAGTACGGACGTGATGACGGCACTGGGCATGGGATTCCGCGACAATAAGGTACTGCTGAACTTCTCCGTGAACGAGGATGCCTTTGACATTCAGAACAAGGAAGCGCTGAAGGAACGGGTGAAGAAGATGGTGGGCGACATGCCCATGGAACAGAAGGAGGCATGGCAGTGTATTCCCAACATGGGGTACGAACTGATGTATACATTCGTAGGCAAGAAGTCGAGCGACATCGTGTCAGTGGTGCTCACCGTAGACGATCTGCAGATGCTGCTATACTAAACAAAAAGAGACGGCCCGAAGGTCGTCTCTTTTCGTTTTTATAAGATATTTCTTTTAAGCGATGGGCAGACTGAAGATGAAGCGGGCGCCATCCGTATAGGTGGTATCGATTACCACGTCGCCACCCAAACGGCGCGCAATGCTACGGGCCACAGTGAGACCAATACCTGTACCATCGTAATAATCGTCAAGTTGGACAAACTCATCGAAGATATGCTCGGCCTCGCTTTCGGGCACGCCGATTCCGTTATCTTCGACAATGAAACGCAACATCTGCTCCTGCTGGGCAAGGCGTAACACTACCCTGCCCTGCTTCACCTCAGCACCAGCATTCACAGCAGCCTCTGCAGGCTGGGTAAACTTACGGGCGTTGTCGAGCAGCAGGGAGAGCGCACGTGTAGCTTGCTGCAGATTAGTCTGCAGCATCAACGTATCGGTTCCTTCGTCCATTACAAGGTCGAAGGTGAGATGTGAGGCAACGGTAATGCGACTTTCGTCAGATGCTTGTGCCGCAATCTGTACGGCCAAGACGTGATCTGTTCGGTCTAGTTCAGTTCTGCAACTGGCATCGGCCAACTCCAACATCTTGTTCACCAGCGAAGTGATGCGGTTGGTATTCTCGTCAATACCCTTGGTCACTTCCTGCTGGGTGTTCAGATCGAGTTCCATACCCGGCGTGGTGAGAATCTGCGTGAACCCGTTGAGGATATTCAAGGGTGTACGAATCTCGTGGGAGATCTGCTGTATGAAGTTCGTCTTCATACGCGATGCCTCCTCGGCACGCTGACGGGCCACCTCCAACTGTTTGTTGGTCTCTTCCAACTCATGATAGGTATCCTCCAGCTTGTCGTAAAGCATGAGGGATTCCTGATAGCCCTCCGACATGATGTCGAAGTTATGCTCCAAGGTCTTATAGTCCTCGGTCAGTTGGTGAAGTTGTTCTCGGAGTTGGTTGATGTCGTCTGCCATAATCGTAATCGATTAGAAAACTATTATTTCTGTTCTACAGCCATGAACTTGGTGAAGCCTGTCATGTTCAGCACCTTGTATATCTCAGGACTTACATTGACCATCTTAAACGTGCCATGTTTCATCATGACGGAGCGCATGGTCTTCTGGATGATACGCAGACCTGAACTGGCCATATATGTCAACTCATCACAATCCATTATCAGATTTACACCCTGCTCCTGAATAACAGGCTCGATGTCTTGCTCAAACTGAGGGGCATTGATCGTGTCAATGCGATTACCGGTCTTAATGATGGTCTTGCCATCTTCTTTCAATATCTGTGTCATAGTCTCTTACTTTACAATTTCTTTCTTCATAGTCAACAAGTTCTTACCTTCCAGACGTTGGTAAGTCACTTCGTTCATAATGTTTTTCACAATAAAAATGCCCATACCTCCCAGGTCGCGCTCTGCGGGGTTAATGTCCATGTCGGCATCATCTTTCATAGTAGGGTCAAACTCACGACCTTGGTCACTCAGCACAAATGTAAGTTCCTTGCCGTCACTCTCTGCCATCAACTCGATGGTTGCGTCTGCCTTTTTCGGATAGGCATAGAAAATGATGTTAGAAACCATTTCCTCCATGACCAAGTTCAGGTTCATCTGTAATTCCATGTCGAGCCCCAGCTCCTCGCCAATCTCCTCAATGAAGCGCGCAACGTGCTCGAGCTCTTCTACCTGGTTCTTAATACGGATTTCCTTTCTCATGTCATTATCATTAGGTATCTATTTGGTTGCAAAGATATAAAAAAAATCGGCATTGCACAAACAATGCCGATTCTTTTTTTTATTTTGTTACAATTTATTCTGCAACAAGAGTGAAACGACGGAAAGCTGTGATGTCGAGCTCCTTGTCCTGAGACTTGAGCCACTGAGCAACAGTTGCCTTGTCGCCATCGCCGAACTGGAACTCCTGATCAACCAAGCAGTTCTCCTTCAGGAACTTGTTTACACGTCCCTTAGCGATATTCTCGATCATAGGCATCTTCAGCTGAGCCTCGCCCTCTACCTTAGCGTCGGCGATAATCTTACGAGCCTCATCAGCCTGCTCGTTGGTGAGCCAGCCCTTGTTGATGTTGCTCTCAATGTGATCTTCGCTATCAACGAGGTTAGGGTTCAAACCAGCCTTCTTAAGCTTCATCTCTACGAACTTCTCAACCTGCTCGAGCTTGGTCTTCTCAACAGCAGTCTTATACTCCTCGTCGAGGATCTTCTGATCAACATCCTCAGCATTCAGAGCAACGGGCTTCATAGCAGCTACCTGCATGGCCAGCTTGTGACCAGCCTCGCTGTTCTCCTTGTTGGTCTGAACCATGGTGCACAGAGTGTGCTTGCCCATGTGATCGTAAGCCTCGATGTTGGCACCCTCGAGAGTCTGGTAGCCGTCGAGCTCCATCTTCTCACCAGTGATACCTGAACGCTGAGTAACAGCGTCCTGAGCCTTCTGACCATTGATGTCGAGTTCCTTCACCTCGTCAAGTGTCTTGCACTTGTTAGCCACAGCAGCATCGAGGATGCTCTGGGTCAGGGCGATGAAGTCAGCACCGTTAGCCACGAAGTCGGTCTCGCACTTCAAGGCGATGATGGCACCGAAGCCATTCTCTACCTTAGCCAGTACACAACCATTTGAGGTCTCACGGTCTGAACGCTTAGCAGCGATAGCCAAACCACGCTCACGGAGCAACTCCTTAGCACGGTCGAAATCACCCTCAGCCTCAGTCAGGGCCTTCTTCACGTCAGCCAGACCAGCACCGGTCATTGCGCGAAGCTTCTTGATATCGTCAATTGAAATAGCCATTTTCTAAAATTTCAAATTTCTGATTAATAATGAAATTAATTAATAAACCTCCCCTCCCGTATGGGAGGGGCTGGTTGTGGGTTTACTCTGCAGCGGGAGCAGCCTCCTCAGTAGCAGGAGCTTCTGCAGCGGGAGCCTCTTCCTTGCGAGCCTTACGGGTGCGCTTGGGCTTAGCCTCAGCAACCTCCTCGGCCTGAGCCTCGGCAGCCTTCTCGTCGGCCTTCTCAGCCTTGCGCTCCTCGAGACCCTCTGCGATAGCAGCACAGCAAGCACCGAGGATAACCTCAACGCTGTCCTTTGCGTCATCGTTAGCGGGGATCACGAAGTCGATGTTCTTAGGATCGCTGTTGGTATCAACGATACCGAACACGGGGATACCCAGGCGGTTAGCCTCCTTAACAGCGATATTTTCCTTCATCACGTCAACCACGAACAGAGCGCTGGGCAGACGAGTCAGGTCGGCGATAGAACCGAGGTTCTTCTCCAACTTAGCACGCTGACGAGTGATCTGAAGCAGCTCACGCTTTGACAGGTTACCATAGGTACCGTCCTGCATCAACTTATCGATATTGGCCATCTTCTTCACTGCCTTGCGGATGGTGGGGAAGTTGGTGAGCATACCGCCCGGCCAACGCTCGATAACGTAAGGCATATTTACGCTGGTTGCCTTCTCGGCAATCACTTCCTTAGTCTGTTTCTTAGTTCCTACGAAGAGGATTTTCTTACCCTGACGGGCAACGTTCTTCAGAGCCTCAGCAGCCTCGTCAACCTTAACAACGGTCTTGTGGAGGTCGATGATGTGAATACCATTGCGCTCAGTGTAGATGTAGGGAGCCATGGCGGGGTTCCACTTACGCTTCAGGTGACCGAAGTGGCAGCCAGCCTGCAGCAGCATATCAAAATTTGTTCTTGCCATTTTTGTAATTCTTTAATTTTGTTGTTTACTTTCTTTTTAATCTTTGTTAGATCAGCTGGAGGGTAGTCAATTCTATGAAGTCCCAGGTTTTCCTAGGCATTCTAGGCTGCCCTGGGCAATCCCAGGGAGAGTCCCGCCAGTTTAGATACTAAACGTAGTCCAGTATGATTAACGCTTACTGAACTGGAAGCGACGACGTGCCTTGGGACGACCGGGCTTCTTACGCTCTACCTCACGGCTGTCACGTGTGAGGAAGCCCTGCATCTTCAGAGTCTTCTTATCATCAGCATTAACCTTGACCAGTGCACGGGCGATAGCCAAACGAAGAGCCTGGCTCTGACCAGTGAAACCACCACCATCGAGGTTAACCTTGATGTCGTACTTCTCGGCACACTCCAGCAGGTTCAGGGGCTGCTTTACCACATACTGCAGAATGGCTGAGGGGAAATATTCGGTTAAGTCTTTCTTATTGATCGTGATCTTGCCAGTACCCTCTGACAGATAAACGCGAGCCACTGAGCTCTTACGACGACCGATTGCGTTAATTACTTCCATCTCCTATTTATTATTTATACTGGTTAATATCAATAGCCTTTGGCTGCTGAGCCTCGTGCTTGTGTTCTGTTCCCTCATAGATATAGAGGTTGTTCAGCAGGCTGCGACCGAGGGGACCCTTGGGCAGCATGCCCTTCACGGCATGACGGAGGATGCGATCAATTCCATCAGGACGCTTACGCAGTTCTGCGGGAGTGTTAAAACGCTGACCACCAGGATAGCCAGTATAACGTGTGTAAACCTTATCGGTTTCTTTCTTGCCGGTGAACTTCACCTTGGCAGCATTGATGATGATAACATTGTCGCCACAGTCAACGTGCGGAGTGAAACTTGGCTTATACTTACCGCGAATCAGTTTGGCGACCTTTGAAGCGAGACGACCAACCACCTGATCGGTAGCATCGATAACGACCCACTCCTTCTTGGCTGTCTCTTTGTTAATTGAGACGGTCTTGTAACTTAAAGTGTTCATTTCTTCGTTTAAATTTACTAAAAAACAGTTCTATTTACTTTATAAAGTTTTGATTTTGAACGCCGATTCACAAACCGTGCCATCCGGCCAAAGATGCGCACTATTTACACGACGCCCGCGGGGATTCTAAGACTCTCCCCAAATAATCGGACTGCAAAGGTACTGCTTTTTCTCTTTTTTTTGAGTATGCAGCGGCCTTTGCAGTCCGTTTTTTATAATTATTTAACTTTTAAGCGATTATCTTCGCATACGTTTAATCGTTTTCACCTGTCCATTGGTCATACGAACCTGTTCGATAATCATGCCCCTAGCAGCTTCTTTAACAGCACGTCCCTGGAGGTCGAAAGAACGCAGTGTCTCGACGGGAATCTCGCTGACTGTACTGATACCAGTAAGGTTATCCTTCGTCATCACAGCAATCTTATTCAACTTGGTGTTGGGCTTACTGCTGTCGATGGTGAGCACCACCTTCTGGGCAGAACCACTCCACACCAGGTCGTCAGAAAATTCACCACTATCGAACTCGTTGTAATCGTTCCAGTCGCCAGCATAGAAATACATCTTCTCGATGGTACAGTTTGCTGGTACTTCAAAAGTTAGTTTGCCACCATAGAGACGCAACTGGATGGCTTGCAGATTATAATCGAGCCAGTAGCGGTTGGGGGTATTACCTCCTTCACAGGGAGAGATGGTCAGCATAACATTATCCTGCTGCAGCACCTTATCCTCGGTGATATCACCAGCACCAGAAGAACTGGTAGAATAAGGTGTAGTATCCTTGTCCAAGGCATTGAAATCGAAGACGGCAGACTCATCAGCATAAGGCATGAGGTTCAGCCAAGTGATTTCCGAGAACGTCGTCTCGTCGCCACCACGATAGACGGCCTGCACGCCAACAGCATTGAAGTCGGCACTGGGCTCATAGAAGTAAGCAGCATAGCCACGGGCTTCGATATTATAACCATCGGTGAAGTTATAAGGAATCTCCATCATATCCACGAAGGTCTCACCATCCTCCTGAAGAGCAGGAATCGTAATGGGCGAGCAGAGTCGCTCTACATCTTTATATATAATATAGCTCAGCTTACTGGTGAGCAAGGGATTGCCATCAACATCTACAGGGGGAAAGTTCAATGAGATACCGCCATAGCCTTCCGTGTTATCATAAGGCATAAAGTTCGCAATCGTAGGTGCCTTGGGTGTGGCTGCCACATCATGAGGCTTTGCAAGTACCACATCCTTCAGGAAGTCAAAGCCTGCAATACCATCGGTCAAGGTGTTCACCACTAGTGCTGAGGTGGTGGTCCAGCGGTCACCAGTCTCGTTAATAGTAAAAGTCACGTACGAAGGCTGCAGCGTTGAAACGCCATCGAACCAAGAGACATCGCAGCCAGCAAAGTAAGTGTCATAACTGGTACCTTCATCATCAGCCAAAGAACCATAGTACTGATTGGCTGCAAAGGTGGCCTGACCATTCACGAGAGTACCCTTCACCCATGCTTCAGGTAGATAAAGGTTCAATCCCTTCACATAAACATCCTGATCATCCACACCGATGTACAATGTCTGAACAGCATCTACAGTGTACTCCGTAGGATCATAACGCTGTGCTGTCAACAGCCACTCCTCGGTCTGCAGGTCTGTCGGCGGGGTCACCACCTCGCCCGACTGTGCCCATGATGCCACAGCAAGCATCATGGTCATCACAAATAAAACAATCTTTTTCATTTTGTATTTTCCATATTACTATTTGGGGCTGCAAAGGTAACAAATAAAAATGACTTGGCACCCACTTTTCAAAAAAAAGACGCAGAAACGATGGGTTCCTGCGTCCTTGTATGATGTATCAAAGGTGGTTACTTGCGGGCAACACGCACCTTCTTAACCTTTCCATTCGACTGGCGCATCAAATAGATGCCGGCACGGGTGGCACCCTCTACCCTACTACCGCCAAGGGTGTAGTAAACTGACTGCTGACGCTGAGCAGCATCAATGCCATTAATAGCGGTTGACACCGTAACGGTGAGTACACCAGTCACGAAAGTCATGTTATAGCTCTCGGCTGTAGCGCTCTCTACCATGATAGGATAGTCACCAGCAGGTGAGGTCTCGTCGGCAGTAGTCACAAAGACAGGTGTCTCGAGCCAGACGGGGATAGAGTCAAGCGAAATCAGACCATCGTAGGCACTGAATCCAAACTCAGGATTGGGCTGCCCCTCCTCGCGGGTATAGTTGCCAACGGTAGCGGTGGCGTCCAACTTCTGAACAACAAGGTAACCATCAATGAAGTCTACGTTCTCGCGATCAATTGTACCACGCTTCACATAGATGGGATAGCGACCTGCAGGTGATGAAGGCGTAGCCTCGCACACAAGCTCGGGCTGGCCGTGCAGGTCGTCGCCACTGATGGTATAGTAGAACTCGGGGTTCTCCTCACCATACTTGCGGATAGTGTTACGAGCCTGGATACTAGTACCTTCCTCGCCAATATTCTTCTCGCCAAAGCTCTTCCATTGTGCCTTCTTCAGATACTTGGTCTTCATACCACTACGAACGTAGAGCATGCAAGAGCCCATAGGAACGTCCTGGAACACACGAGGGCCATCCAACACTGGAACAACCTTAGTGGGGACGCGCAACTCGTATAAATGCGAGCATCCGCTGAATGCTTCTCTACCGATATGTTCGACAGTAGCAGGTAAGTAAATACGCTGCAGGCTTACGCAATTCTTAAAGATGCTATCAGGCAGCACATTGTCGTGCAACTGTGTATTGGTCAGATTCAGCAGACGAACGCTCTCACCACTTTCTCCATCGAGAGAATCACGACCGGCCAGATGACGCAGGTACTTCAAGTCTTCAAAGCCAAGGGGACCGTTCACGGTGAGTGAACCTATCTGGCCCTCACCCTCCAACGCCTCGACAGCCTGCTTCAGCATACCTTCGGCAGTAGTTGTCACAATCTCGGAACGATAAAGACTGTGAGTATTACTCTTTACGCCGATAATCATATCTTGCCCCTGACTGAATCTGTAATAGCTGGGATCCAGAATAGCGATATCATAATAACCATCATCACTACCACTCCAGCCCCAGTTCACCAAGACCTTACCGTCGGCACGATAGCCATGAAGTACAAAGGCATGACCGCCTTTACCATAGGCGTCTGCACCACCATAGTACATAGGACCATTCTCGCTCAACTCGCGATAAACCATGTTCATCCACGTTGTCTCCTTATAGTAGTCACGCTCCACACACTGAGCCTCGGCAAAGCCAAAGTATTTACGCAGGCCAGCAGCTGCATCCTGAGAATAGGCGCCACTACCATCGGACGGACCGCCATACTCCATATCGGCAGCCACACCGCAGTCGCGCATCAGCAGAGCAACAGCATCAGCCTGCTCTTTTGTATAACTAGTTGTGGAATAATCATCGAGCATATTATTCCAATCGTAATAGTCCTCACTGAAATTGGCAGAGACCGCCTGCCCCGAATGATTACCATGAGGATAATAGATAGTACGCTGACCTTCTCCATGCTCAGGCATCTTATGGTAGTTCAGCACCTGAGCCATGGCCGTGGCCACACAGCCCGTCAAGCACTTAGTGCTACCAGAATAAGTGGGACACATATTGTTATAAGGTGTCTCCTGGTCCCATCGGGTAGTAAGCAAAGGACCCACCTCAGTGGGATATAAAGAGGGGTCGGGCTTGGTGGTTGTCAACTGGATATTGTTCTGAACAGCATAGTTGACAGCCTCGCTGGCGGCATTGAGCCACCATTGGAAGTTGGCGTTGCGACCCTCACTGTAGTCTGATGTTGAAACACCCAGCACCTCAGGTACCAGGTCGTCGGCCGAAACAACGGCGAAACCGCCTTGTTTGTAGCCTATAATCTCGTAGGTTGATGTTGACTTCAGCACCTCCGGCGCATCTGCACGCGGCGCCATTCGTCTGTTAGAACGGTGCTGATTGATGGCTTTCAACGCAGCCTGTTTCATCTGTGCAGCCGTACGTGGGGCTGCAATGGCCTGCGTTGCAGTTAATCCGAAAACAAGGATAGCAAAGGTGATCTTTTTAATCATTCGTTTGTTGTCTTATTGTTTTTAAAAAAAATCAGGGAGCGCGAGCAGACCCGCGCTCCCCGATTTATAAGATTAATTATTACTTCAGAATCACTTTCTTGTTGTTGATGATATAAGCACCCTTCAGATCCTTCAGGCTGGTAGCCTGACGATTGACGAGCTTACCATCAACAGTGTAGATGGTGAACGACTTGCCGCTGTTCAGAATCTCGTTGATAGCATTCACAACGTCAAGAGTAGCTGTTACAGGCTTAGACTCGGCACCGTTAGCATAAACTGCAGTCACAGCGAATACGTGGTTACCATAAGTCAGATTCTTCAGCTCGGCTGTGGTCTCGGTAGCAGTACCAGCTGCAGCAGCGTCAACATAGATATTGAAGCTTGCAGGAGCTACAGAGCCAACAGAATAGGTAACGTCGTCAACCAACAGACCGAAGATATCCTTAGTTGTGTGACGGATAGCGAAGTACTTGGTTCCTGCAGGAAGCTCAGCGCTGAATGCCGTCCATTCTGTCTCCTCAGTAGAGTAAGCAGAACCAACGATGGTGAAGCTTGAAGGATTCTTGTCGGTTGAAGAAGCCAGAACCTCGAAGGTCTCAGCACCATACTGACCAGTAATAGCACGTGCATAGAAGCTGATAGTCTGTGCAGCACCTGTCAACTCAGGTGAGATGAGCCAGTGGTCGGCAGCAGGCATAATATCATTTCCATTCTCGTCCTGGTCGGCAGGGCAGAATGACCACAGGAACTGGTCGCCACTGTGAGCAGGATAAGTCTCAGCAAATGAAGCACTAATCTTTGAAGGATTAGCTACCTGCCAAGCCTGTACCTCGCTGGCATTCTCGAAGGTTGTGTTCTGGAAACCATAAACATGGATGCCATTACCATCATAGAGGCTCCAATCACCGAATGCGCCAGTGTGCTGTTCTGCCGTGATACCACCAATGCTGAAGGGAACGAATACGGCCTCGTTGTCGAAGCTCTCTGTCACCTCGGCAGGAGCACCTGCAGCAGGAGCATTCCAAGTCAGAGTCACAGTATTGTCGGCAGACTGTACTGCGGCCAGATCAGAAGGAGCAGCAACAGTAGGTTCCTTCACAGTAATCACAGCCTCGTCTTCGTTGTTATCGGGGTTCAGATCGTTACCATAAACAATCTCAGCCTTCAGAGTCACATCACCAGCCTCATCAAATACTGTGGTCTTGAACTCGGCATCAACATCGATAGAAGAGAATGCCTTCAGAGCCTCGTTGAAGGTCTTGTTATAGATCTCCTTATTGTTAGCGGTCAACTTCAGAGTGAAGCCGTTGGCTGCATTCTCAGCATTGTTAGCAACCGTCATCTTCAACTTAGCAGTGTTACCAGCAACAATAGAAGTAGGAGCGGTCAGGCTTACTTCAACATCGTGCTCGTAGAGATCCACAATCTTGATGTTGTCAATCAGGATGCTATCCGTCAAGTTGCCGAAATTGAAGTTGAAATAGAAGCGGTTATAGTTGTTGTCCTTCACTCCAGCCAAAGACACCTTAACAGTGGTGTACTCAGTTGAAGTACCAGCAACATTGTCAAGCAGAGTAGCGAGTGTGCCATCTGACTTCTGTCCAACGATGCTCAAGGTGCTTGCAGTAGCAAACTTCTTCACATCGAACAGCAGTGTGGGATTAGCTGCGCCCTTCATATCAATCTTACCTGTAGCCAGGAATGCAGCACCAGCCTCTTCCTCAGCCATAGCCTTCAGAGCAATGCCATCCTCATCAGAAGCATCCTCACTGATATACAAGCTGAGATTATCGTAATCGAACATACTGTGGAAACTCTTACCAGCAAAGTTCTCGAACCAAGGCAACTCATAAGGAGCACCAGTCCAAAGAGCAGCATTTGTCTGGCCACCCTCGCCTACTTCATTCTTCGTGATAACAACGAACTCGGTATAACCCTGCTCACCCTCATTGGTATTGATGTCAATCTGTGAGAAGGTATTGTTACGTACTGAGTCGCGCAACTCACCAATAACGGGGAAGAGCATACCCATAAACTCCTGATACTCTACATCATAAACGAGGTAGTCAACCTGGTTAGGATCAACATAACCACCGTTAAGACCCTTGCTGCCTACAGGCTCCCAAGAGAGCTCAATCTTATTACCCAGATCGGTTGTTTTAACCTCGTCAACAGGAGTAGGCACGTCGAAGCCAACATATACAGTAATCTTCTCGCTCTTCAAACCAGCACCAGAAGTGTTGCTTGCAACAATCTGATAAGTGTTAAAGCCGGCAGCAGCAGTCTCGTCCTTGAAACTTGTCATAACACTAGGAGCAACATCCTCGAAGGTCTTGATAACCTCACCGTTACGCAGAACATTGATGTTCATATTCTCAGTCAGAGCACTGCCATTGACAGCCACTGCAGGAGCGTTGAACTTAACCAAAGCCCAGTTAGCGCCCTTCAAACCAGGGATAACACTGAAATCGGTAACAGCAGCAGGAGCTGTGGGCTCTGCGCCCTTCTCGATAGAAATCTTATGGATGTTCAGACGATACATGTCAGCATCACTCAAAGCCTGAACAGCAACATAATACTGACCTGACTCAGCGACTGCGAATTCAGCCTCAAAATCAGTAGAATCCTTCACATCAACAACGGTTGTAGCAAGAACCTCCTGAGTCAAGCCCTCGACAGAGGCAGCCTTACCAACCAGCACACGGAACTTCTCTGGATAGTTACCACTTGCACAGCTTGCATTGACAACAACCTTGTAGTTCTTACCAGCCTCAAAGTTGACAGCAGGAGAAATCAGATAATCGTCACCATCCTCCTCTGCATAGAGATAGTATGCACCATAATTAGCGTTCCAATTCCATGTGTAATCATCAGCATTAGCATTAATGACAGTGAAGAGGTTAAAGATATTCTCTGTAGCAAAATCAAATACAACAGGAACATCAAGAACAGCAGAAACGGCAACCGTCTTCTCTTCGCTCTTAACACCTGCACCATATTCATTATAAGCAATAACCTGATAGGTGTGATTACCCATGCTCAGATTGTCGTTATCCACATACTGAACCTGTGCGCCAGGAACAACATCAGTCAGAGAAGCAACAACTGCTTTGTCACGAATAACATCAACCTTCGTCAGACTAGTAAGCGTCTCGCCACCAGAAGTCAAAGAAGGAGCAGTGAAGCTAACAGTAGCCTCCAGCTTATTCTCTGTGGGAACAACATCAAAGTTGGTAACTGCAGCAGGAGCAGCTGGATCGACACCTGCTTCAATCAGGAAGTTCTTAACAAACAAGTTGTACTGGTCTGCATCAGAGATGGCGTGGATACCAATGTGATAGTAGCCAGTTTCAGCAACTACTACTTCATCATTCTCAAGTGTTGCGAAGTTAGCGAAATCGATATCCGTAGCAGGAATAACTGTTGCAGTCAGAGCAGAAGCCTTGGGCTCTGCACCCAACTTCACCTCAATACGCTCAGGATACTTGGCAGAAGCAGCAGCCACGTCGATAGCGAAGTGATACTTCTTACCACCCTCCAGCTTAACAGCAGGAGAAACGAGCCAGTCGTCACCATCATTAGCTGAGCTATATGAATAACCAACTGCACCAGCAGAAGAACTGAAGCTCCATGTCTTACCGTCCTTATTACTATCGATTACACCGAAATCAGCGAATGCATCAGCAGTACCTAAGCTATTCTCGTAAGGAAGCACATCAACAGGTGCACCGGTAGTAGCGGTGGGTTCTTCGATAACAGGCTCACTCTCAGAAATTGTAATATCTTTATAAGCCTCCAAGAAGTATACTTCCTCTTCTGAAGCATTGGCAAGAAGTGTGTTAACAGACTTCAGCGTCTTAGACTGAGCATCATAAATCATCTTGAAATCTTCCAATGTAGAAGATGAGGTAAGGCCATTTGCACCTACTCCATAAATATTGTATGAACCATAAGCACCAACATACTGCGTACCACTGAAAGTAACTGTTGTACCATTGATAGTACCCTTAATCCATGAATCGGGGAAATTCGCGAAAACGCCACTCAAATATACCTCATCGCCTACGAAAGCAACTTTTGCGGTAGCCTGATATTCGGCTTCGCCACTACTCTTCACCTGAGTACCATAGTTATACCATGTATTAACAACGGCACCGACAGGCAATTCCACAAGTGAAGGAGCTACATAATTCTCGTCATAGGTAAATACTGAGCTGTAGTCGCCATAGCCAGAGAAAGCGTCATCATCGGTATAGAACAACGACACAGGATGATCCTCATCGGTACCTTCCAAAGTGATGGTATTGCCATCAACAGTCAACGTGATATCGCCATCAACTTTTACCCAACCATTCGTCTCATCATATGCAGTCTTAGCAATATACAAGCCGTAGCCATAACTAGCCATATAAGTAACGACCTGGCCTGCAGCAATAGTAATGGTATTACCAGACTTTGTGCCCTTGATCCATGTATTAACAGCGGCATTAGAAATAAAGTCTTTGAAATACACCGTACCATCTGCCGTCTCAACAACCTCCATCTTACCGCTCTGTGCGCCATAATAGAGTTGCTGGTTAGAGACATAGTAACCATAGCCTGCACGATCGTACATTTTGCTCTCACCCTCACCCGGGGTAACAATGACGCCATGAGCGTCGACTTGCTCTGCTCTTCTAGAAGCAGTGATACTGCCTTTAAATGAAGCTCCTTCAAGAAGCTGACGACCATTCAGAGCCTCGAAGCTTGTCTTCAAGCAACTAAAATTACGCTCTTGAACTCGAGATATGTTGTTTGTCCACAACTTGTCGAATTCAACACGCTCAACCTCAGCCTTCTCCCTAGCAGCCAATTTAGCTTCAGCCACAACCTCTTTAAGAGTCTGTGCCTGACGCAGGCTTGCAAGTGAGTAGACCTTTTTACTCTCACGGCTCTTTGCACCCTGAAACTTGTTTGAAACAAGGGCCTTTTTGGCGGTCAAGGTGGTCTGGGCCTGGATTGGTAATGCCAGCAGCGTGGCTGCAAACACTAACAATGATAAAGTAAACTTTTTACCCATAAGTACTAATTAAAAAATTAATAATAAACGAAAAATTGTAAAATTCGGGTGCAAATTTACTACTTTTTGATTAAAATACGCACAAAAAACGAATAAATTATCACTTTTTTGCGTTTTCAATTGTTCTATGTCAAGAAAATAGGCTTTGGTTAAAAAATACCACAAAATAGTGATAAAACGAACAAAAGCATGCCAAAATAAAGTATACAGAACAACAAAGAAAGACGTACTAACTCTTTATACAGCAGCTGTTTGTATAAAAAAAGAAATCGGGGAGCACAAACGAACTTGTGCTCCCCGGACGAATAAAAACAAAATATTCATTCAAAAAGGCTGATACAGACCTATTTCGTCAGCACCTTCTTGCTATTAACAATGTATATACCCTTCATATTTGCTGCCTGACGATTGATGAGTTTGCCATCTACGGTGTAAATGGTGAATGGTTTGCCATTGCTCACAATGTCGTTAATAGCATTCACCACATCGAGCGTCTGCATAACGGGCTTAGACTCTACTCCGTTGGCATAGACTGCGGTTACAGCGAATACGTGGTTACCACAGATCAGGTTCTTCAAATCAGCACTGTTCTCTGCGACATTTGCAACCTGAGCTGCATCCACATAGATGTTATAACTGATAGGCGCGAAGTCCGCAGGTGTATAGGTGACATCGTCGACAACCAGACAGAACTTATCCGAGACATTATAGTGACGGATAGCAATGTAACCGGCCTGACCATTATAGGCACTCAGATCCACAGAATATTCCTTCATCGCAGAAGTAGCAACAAACTCATTAGAAACCTTAGTAAAGGCCGTAGGATCTGTTGCACTGGTTGTAGAAACGAACACTGCGAAGTGCTCGTCAGCATAGTTCTTATCCTGACCACAAGCCCAGAACTTAAACGTGCCTGTCAGTTTAACGGCAGGCGTAACGAGCCAGTTATCGGGCGTAAGAGCCGAATTGGTGTCGTTGCTATAACTCTCAGAATAAACACTACCGTTTCCGGTCGTCGTTGAGAAGTGACCACTCTGACCTTCCACATTAACATGATGAGTCCAGTTACAACCGTCACCATCGGCATCAATCATGGTGAAGCCACCTAAACCATCCTCAAAGCTCTCAGTCATCACATCAGCAGAGCTAATTGGAGTTGACCACGATAATGTCACCGTGTTGTCGTTAACCTGCTGCGCCAACAGATCAGCAGGAGCAGCTACGGCAGGATCAACCACAGTGATAATAGTCTCATCGACATTGTTATTCTGATTCAAATCATCAGCATAGCTTACTTCAGCCTTGAGAACTACATCGCCAGCCTCATCGAAAACAGAAGTTGGGAACACCGTCTCAACAGTAGCAGAAGAGAATGCAGCAAGAGGAGCCTCAAAGGTCTTACTAAGGAGTTCTTTCTGACCAGCAGTAAGTGTCAGAGTAAGACCGGCGGCAGCATTCTCTGCGTTGTTCTTCACGTTCATCTTCACCTTGGCAGTATTACCAGCCACAACTGAAGCAGGTGCATCCAGAACAACCTCCACGTCATGATCATAAAGATCAACCACACGGATATTGTCCATTGTCACGAAGTCGCCCTTCGCAACGATATTGCCATTCTCATCTAAAGTGCAAGGATTCATATAGCGAATCAAAAAGCGGAACTGCACATATTTTTCGGCATCCTTCAGATTGGCCAAGGAAACTTTGAACGTGTTATAGCCACTGGTCAGATTGGCTACTTGCAGCAGCTGGAACTCGCCACCATCCTTGGCGCCAAGAACACTTACAACACTGATGTTTGAACTCTTAGCATTGAAAAGAAGTGTGGGGTTCTCGGTATTCTTAATATCAATCTTACCAGACTCGAGGCAAGCACTGCCTCTCTCCTCCGACAACAGTTCAAGAGCTACGCCATCAGCATCGGCAGCATCCTGCGACACCAACAGAGCAGCGTTTGATGACCAGAAATAATGCAACGCCTGATTTTGGAAACTCTCTGCAAATGGCAATGTATAAGGCTTACCTACCAAGAAGGCTGTATAGCTCTCCTCGCCTTCGCCACTCTTGTTTGTAGGCTGAATAGCAAAATACTTCAGTGCCTGTGAACCTTCCATGGTGTTGTAGGGGGCTGCAAGACTAGTTTGACCTGTCACCTCCCCTATCATCTCCTGCAATACAGGAATCTGCATATTCATATAAGACTCAATCTCAACAGTCCAAGCCTTATAGGTGACCTGAGCCGGGTCCACATAGTTTCCCTTTGGACCTGCATCACCTACAGCATCCCACGAGAAAAGGATGTTAGTAAACTGATCCTGAGCAACCACGTTGTCGACAGCAGCAGGCACATCATAACCGACATACACCTCTACAGCCTCACTTTTAGCACCTGCACCATTAGCATTAGAGGCAACAACCTGATAAGTATAGGTTTTTGCATTACCCACATTCTCGTCCTTCCAGCTAAGCGCGGTATTAGGAGCCACATCATTGAAGGTCTTCACCACATTGCCATTACGATAGATATCCACGGACATAATACCCTCAAGGTCGTTATCTTCAGCAGTCTTTGTAGGTGTCGTAAAGGCGAGGTTCACCTCCAGAGCGCCCTTGGCACCTGCTGTAGCAGTAAAGCCAGACACAGCAGCAGGAGCAGTGGGCTCAACGCCCTTGGTAACAGACAAACCATGAGCCACAAGGAAATACTTGGCAGCATCACTGATGCCATGGATGGCAATATAATAATTGCCTTCTACGGGCACAGTAAAGGTTGCCTCATAATCGGTAGCAAACTCAGAGGTGATAACAGTAGGCTGAATGAGTTTCATGGTCAGACTCGAAGCTGAAGCAGCTCTGCCAAGCACCACTTCGAAACGTTCTTCATGTCCATAGCCAAAAGCATTAACATTAGCCGTAACGACATAATGTTTGCGTGCCTCCAGATGAATGGGTAGCGATACAAGATAGTCGTTGGCGGCATTGGTATCATGGTGTTCACAGAAAGCGTATTTTGCCATATCCTCCCATTTCCAGGTGGCATGGTCGTTATTAGCGTCAATAACCTGGAACTGGTTAAAAGTCTCTTCGTTTGAGAAGTCAGCCACATAAGGCACCTCGAACACCACAGAGATATGAGCGGTGATAGCATCACTTGTCAAGCCCTTGCCAGCAGCATTGTAGGCAACAACCTGATAGCTATAGGCACCAATAGTCAATGCTCTGTCTTTGTCTACATAGCTCAGTTCTGTGCCGGGAGCAACATCCTCGAAGGTCTTAATTACCTCACCATCACGTAGGACATCAACCTTCGTAAGATTCTCTGTTAGATCATCTCCAGCAACGGTCTTTGTTGGAGCAGTGAAGCTGATGGTGGCCTCTAATTTATTCTCTGTGGGAACCACGATAAAGTTAGTCACCACATCGGGACCAGCCAAAGAAGCACTCTCTTCGACAACAAGGTCGTTGACATGCAGGAAATATTCATCCTTGTCAGAGATAGCGTGGAGGCCAAAATAATAATAGCCATCGACATCAACAGTGATGAGTTTGTTCTCCAGCATCTTGATGTCATCACTCTTCCATGTAACATCTGTGGGAGCAATAACCGACTGTGTCATAGCCTCAGCGGTTTTGTCAACACCCATCTTTACCTCAATACGTTCTGGGTAGTAACTGGCCCAGGTGTTAAAGGCTAAACGATAAGCCTTACCTGCCTCCAACTTTATGGCTGGAGTAATGAGCCAGTCATCACCAGGGTTAGAACCATTATATGAATACTGCGCATAGCCACCAGAATTGAATTTCCAGGTACTGCCATCGTTATTCACATCGAGAATGGTGAAAGCCGACTGATCAGCAAGGTCTGAGAAAGAAGGGGCGTAGGGCAACTGGTCAATCTGCGTGTTGACAACTAGTTTTGTCCATACCGTCTCAAAATCGCCATAACGTGAGAAGGTATGGTCCTCATCGTCATAAAACTGCCCCATGAAATAACCATCGGCAGAAGTGCCCTCCAAACGGATGGTATTACCTTCAATGGTAAAGGTAAAGACATCGGCATGGTCGTCGGCTACGGTGTAAGTTCCATTGGCATTCTTCAAGCCCCAACGCAGACTGAATGTCTCGTGACTGTTGGTGGAATAGAAGATAGGCTGCTTGGTAGGCACAGTAATGGTGTTACCATCCTTATGACCCTTCACCCATGTCTCAGCAGGATTATAAGCCAGAGGATCCTTAATGTAAACCGTACCATCACTGCACTCCACGATGGTCACGGTTCCATACTGCTCGCCAACAGCTACTTGCTGACTCCGCGAAAAGTAGGAATAGCCCGAACGAAGGTAGGTCAGCATTTCGCCTTCGGCAGGACTCGTGATAATACCATGCTCATCTACTATTTCTCCAGTAGATGCAGCCCCCTTGAGCGGCGACTTCTTGGCGGAAGCCTTGGCCATGGCAGCCTTGGCGGCCTTGACAGCGTCGGGGGTCAATGGTTTTGGTGTGATAAACCACCCAGTTGCTGCGTTATTAGTTCTGGCAGCATGCTGGGCATAACCTGGTAATGTTAGCATTGCCACTGCAAATGCTAATCCTAAGAACCTAATCTTTTTACCCATAGTTAAGTACTAATAAAAGTTTAATAAAAAACGTAAATTTATAAAAATTGGATGCAAAATTATAGTTTTTTGTTTAATAACAGCACAAAAATCGAATAAATTATCATAATTTCGCTAAAATCCTTAGTTTTTGTATGATTAGATTGTACTGTTTGATGTATTCCGTAAATTGTTTGATATAAGAACACTATCGTTTCAAGGTCCACTCAACAGCAAAAACTGACGTTTTATTTGTCCATTCCAAGAAAAAATAGTACCTTTGCACCCCACATATATTATACAACAAGCGATTATGAATATCGAGACACTGATAAGTCAAGCCGCAGGCGAGGCCGTGAAGGCGCTCTACGGCATGGAGGCAAGCGAAAAGATGTTGCAGCTGCAGAAGACACGCAGCGAGTTTGAGGGTAACCTGACGCTGGTGGTCTTCCCCTTTGTGAAGGCTGCCAAGAAATCGCCAGAGCAGACGGCTCAGGAGATTGGTCAGTATCTGGTCGACAACTGCTCGGCCGTGGAGAAGTTCAACGTAGTAAAGGGATTCCTGAACCTGAGCATAGGTGAAGGTGCATGGCTGCAGTTGCTGCAGGCTATGGACCAGGATGACCACTTCGGTATGAAACAGGCCACCGATGAAAGTCCCTTGGTAATGATTGAATACTCTTCACCCAACACCAACAAGCCTCTGCACCTTGGTCATGTGCGCAACAACCTGCTGGGCTGGTCGCTGGCTCAGATCATGGAAGCCAACGGCAACAAGGTGGTGAAGACGAACATCGTGAACGACCGCGGTATTCATATCTGTAAGTCGATGCTGGCTTGGTTGAAGTACGGCAATGGCGAGACTCCCGAATCATCTGGCAAGAAGGGTGACCATCTGATTGGCGACTACTATGTAGCTTTCGACAAGCACTACCGCGAAGAGGTGAAAGAACTCGTGGCTCAGGGCATGGACGAGGAAAAGGCCAAGCAGGAGGCTCCGTTGATTAAGGAAGCCCACGAGATGCTGGTGAAATGGGAGAACAACGATCCTGAGGTACGCGCTCTGTGGGAGAAGATGAACAACTGGGTATATGCCGGTTTCGACGAGACCTACAAGAAGATGGGCGTTGGTTTCGATAAGATTTACTACGAGAGCCAGACCTACCTGAAGGGTAAGGCCAAGGTAGAAGAGGGACTCGCCAAGGGTCTCTTCGAGCGCCACAAGGACAACTCAGTATGGGCCGACCTGACCAACGAGGGCTTGGACCAGAAGTTGCTGCTACGTTCTGATGGAACCTCAGTATACATGACACAGGACATCGGTACTGCTGAGATGCGTTTCAAGGACTATCCCATTGACAAGATGATTTATGTGGTGGGTAACGAACAGAACTATCACTTCCAGGTGCTCTCTATTCTGCTGGATCGCCTAGGCTTCAAGTGGGGTAAGGAGTTGGTTCACTTCTCTTATGGCATGGTAGAATTGCCCAACGGTAAGATGAAGAGTCGTGAAGGCACGGTGGTGGATGCCGACGACCTGATGGCACTGATGGTAGAAGATGCCTATAAGACCTCTATGGAACTGGGTAAGTTTGACGATATGACTGAAGAGGAACGTCGCGAAATTGCCCGCATCGTGGGTATGGGTGCCCTTAAGTACTTCATCCTGAAGGTGGATGCTCGCAAGAACATGCTGTTTAACCCCGAAGAGAGTATTGATTTCAACGGTAACACCGGTCCTTTCATCCAGTATACCTACGCTCGTATCCGCTCAATCCTCCGCAAGGCTCCAGAAACTCTGGAAAATCCAGGTACTCCGGAACTCTCCAGCAAAGAGATCGAGCTCATTCAGAAGATGTCTGAGTTTGGCGCTGCCGTGGAACAGGCTGGTAAGGACTATAGTCCCAGTGGCATTGCCAACTACTGCTATGAGTTGACGAAGGTATTCAACCAGTTCTATCACGACTTCAGCATCCTCAACGAACCCGATGAGCAGAAAAAGGCTGTCCGCCTGATGCTGGCAAAGAACGTAGCGAAGATCATCAAGAACGGTATGGGTCTGCTGGGTATCGAGGTACCCGAACGCATGTAATATGCAGAACCCTCCCGACTATAGACACGACACCGTACTGCCCTTGCCTCTTGAGGTAAGGGCAGATGCGTGGGCTGTGGATGCTGCTTGCAGCGGCAATCCCGGTCCCATGGAATATCAGGCTATTGACCTACAGACGGGCGCGCAGGTGTTTCATTTCGGTCCAGTGAAGGGAACAAACAACATTGGCGAGTTTCTGGCGATTGTTCACGCCCTGGCGCTCTGTTGGCAGAAAGGATTGCACGACAAGGTTATCTACTCGGATTCGTACAACGCTATTCTATGGGTAAACAAGCGCCAATGCAAGACAAAACTGGAACGCACCCCACAAACGGAACAGCTCTATCAGATTATTCAGCGCGCAGAGAATTGGCTGCGCACGCATAACTTTCGCAATCCCATCATTAAATGGGAGACGAGCAAGTGGGGCGAAGTTCCTGCCGACTTCGGAAGGAAATAAGATTAAACAATAAAGCCACTCCCAAAGAGTGGCTTTTATTATTTTTCGTAATTCACAATGATGTTCTCATCATACACCTGTTGCGATATCACTTTTACGTGGGCCGGCAAATGCGGTGCACGAGTGCCACCAGCAACCGTCAACCCCAGATTCGTTTCCACGCGAATTTCATCCCACAAGTCTTGAGCCAGGAATGACTCAAGTGTCTTTCTGCCACCCTCAACGATGAGCGACTGCACATGATGAGCATGTAAAGACTCGAGGTTTAGAGGATGTTGATGGTCGATGACAAGTCTTTTGGGATCAGGTCCAACCCAATGACGTACGGTGAGCAGCGGGTGTTCACGGTCGTCGGTAACACGTCCTACAAGGATAGCATCCTCTTGGGCTCGCAGTTTATGACTGAGCATCTGGGTAAAGGGTGATGAGATGGCCAATGCTCGTCCATTGTCGTCCAAGAAACCATTGGCTGTCTGAGCCCATTTAAGGATGATGTACGGACGATGCAGGCGATGGAACGTAAAGAAACGGCGATTCATTGCCTTACACTCGGCTTCAAGAACACCTACAGTCACGTCGATGCCGGCATCGCGCAACTTCTGGATGCCCCTACCCTGCACCTCGGCAAACTCGTCGATGCAACCAACGACCACACGCTTAACGCCTTTTTTGATGATCAAATCGGCACAGGGAGGTGTCTTGCCATAATGAGAGCAAGGCTCCAACGACACATACATCGTGGACTCCTTTAACAACGGCTCATCCTCAGCACGCACGCTAGCAAAAGCATTTACCTCGGCATGACCCTGTCCGCAACGCACATGATAGCCTTCGCCAATCACACGATTATTTGCCACAATCACTGCGCCAACCATAGGGTTTGGCTTTGCATTCTGCTGTCCGTTAAGAGCCAACTGTAAGCAGCGATGCATGTATTTTTTATCCAAAGAAATTTGGTCGATTTCCATATTTTATGTAATTTTGCAGTATGACTTACAATGAATTATGGCGCCAGTTGACGCAGGTCTATGATGACTACGAAGCAAAGGCTATTGCCCGTATGGTGTACGAGATTCGCTTCGGACTAATGCCATCCGACTTATTCATCGGCAAAGATACACAATTATCCACAGACAACCAAGAACTCTTAACGGAAATTGCACAACGCCTACTGACGGGGGAGCCAGTACAATACGTGCTAGGCGAAGCAGAGTTTGGCGGGAGGACCTTTCACGTGGAGCCGGGTGTATTGATTCCCAGACCCGAGACTTACGAGCTGTGTCAGTGGATAACTAAAGACAGGAAATTGACAAAGGAAGACGGGAAAAACCTTTCCATCCTTGACATAGGCACAGGCAGCGGGTGTATTGCTTGTACACTAGCTGCTGACATCCCTAATACCCAAGTTTCAGCATGGGACATCAGCGAGGAAGCCTTGCGAATAGCAGCAGAGAATGCAAGAAGAATTGGGGTAAAAGTAAATTTCGAGAAACGGGATATATTGGACGATATACCCACGATATACGAAAGACCTTGTCACGACCTTGTCACGACCTTGTCACGATCTTGCCACGAATTCGATATTATTGTGAGCAATCCACCATATATCTGCGAAAAGGAACGCGCAACGATGGAACGCAATGTGCTGGAGCATGAACCAGAATTAGCACTCTTCGTGCCTGACGACGATCCTCTGCTATTCTATCGCGCCATTGCACGACATGCAGCAAAGACACTGAAGCCAAGAGGAACACTGTATTTCGAGATTAATCCTTTATATATCAACGAGATGCAACAGATGCTTAGCGAAGAGGGCTTCTCACACACTGAAATAAGAAACGACCAATTCGGCAAACAACGATTCACGAAATCATGGCAATAAAGAAGGAAATGACGGGCCGCCAGGCCTATCAAAAACTGACAGACTTATGCGCCCGCAGCGAACACTGCCAACAGGAGATGCTGGAGAAGATGCGGCAATGGGGCGTCAGCGAAGAGGAACAGGCTCAGGTGATGGAGCGCCTTGTTCAGGAACGATATGTGGACGACGAGCGCTTTGCCCGCGCTTTTATATACGACAAGATTCGCTACAACAAATGGGGGCGAAGGAAGGTAGAGCAGGCACTATGGCTGAAGCACATTGACGACAGCATAGGGAAACCGCTTTTGGACGAGGTAGACGATGAGGAATACTTGAAGAATCTTAGACCAATGCTGAAGCAAAAGCGCAAAGGCATCAAGGCAAGCAGCGAATATGAGGCGACGATGAAACTTATCAGATACGCCCTGAGTCGCGGCTTTACGATGGATATTATCAAGCAGTGTATAGAGGTGGAAGATGAAGACGAGTTTTCTGAGTGAACTATTAGACCTTATTTCGCCACGCCAATGTGAGGTCTGTAACAACAGGTTGGCACCTGACGAGCCACTGCTCTGTGCTTCTTGTATGAAGGAGCTACCTGTGACACCTTTCAGGGAAACGCCCTACGACAACGACATGGCACGACACTTCTGGGGGCAATTCCCCATCGAGAAGGCATCTGCATGGGTGTTCTTCAACAGTCATTCCTACATCAGTTCGCTGGTTTACGAACCTAAGTATCACGGCAAGAGGGAGCAAGGAGAAATAATTGGAGAACTCATGGCTCAGTATCACCAATCATTTCATTTCTTCGATGACATCGACGTCATCATTCCTCTCCCCATCTCAACAAAAAGAAGTTGGCAACGCGGCTATAACCAAAGTAACCTATTGGCCCATGGCATTAGTCTCAGAACTGGAATCACCGTGGACAACGAGGTGGTGAAGCGAAACACATTTGTGAAGAGTCAGACGCACCTGTCACCAACAGAGCGACGGGAGAATGTGAGAGACGCCTTCCAACTAATAAACGAGGAGAGAATAAAAGGCAAGCATTTGCTTCTTGTTGACGATGTTGTGACGACGGGAGCCACAATCATTGCCTGTGCTCAGGAACTGGCTAAGGCAGAAGGAGTACGTATCAGCGTTCTATCTGTAGGGTTTACAAAAGACTAACAATAAAGAAAGACCTGTTATCCATAGTATTTCACTCACTTATTCGTACCTTTGGCTTCACCTAAAGTACTTTCGTTCGGAAATAAAAAGAAAAACTTGTTTTCCTTTTGTATTTCACTCACTTATTCGTACCTTTGCAAGCAAAATCAACATAACGTTATGGATATTAAGAAACAATTCGCACAGAAGCTGATGGACATCAAAGCCATCAAACTGCAACCCAACGACCCATTCACATGGGCAAGCGGCTGGAAATCACCCATTTATACAGACAACAGAAAGACTTTGGGACACCCTAGTCTGCGTTCGTTCGTAAAGTTGGAGCTCTGTCATGTCATTCAGGAGAACTTCCCTGAGGCTGATGCTGTGGCAGGTGTAGCCACTGGTGCCATTGCACAGGGTGCATTGGTAGCCGAAGAATTGGGTCTGCCCTACTGCTATGTTCGTCCGAAGCCGAAAGATCACGGCATGGGCAACCAGGTGGAAGGCGAGATAAAGAAGGGCTCGAAGGTGATTGTGGTAGAAGATTTGATTTCTACCGGTGGCAGCAGTCTGAAGGCTGTGGCTGCTCTGCGTGAATATGGTGTAGAGGTCATCGGCATGGTGGCTTCGTTCACATATGGTTTTCCTGTGGCAGAAGAGGCTTTCCGCGAGGCAGGCGTTAAACTGATCACCCTGAGCAATTACGATGCTGTTATTGAGCAGGCTGCCGAAACCGGCTACATCAAGGAAGAAGAGAAGGCCGTGCTGGCTGAATGGAGAAAGGATCCCAGCGTTTGGGGAATATAAGATACTATTATGAAGAAATTCGAAAGTAGCATTAAGCAGATTCCATATTCACAGGAGGCCGTCTACCGCAATATCAGCGATTTGAGTAACCTCGAACGCGTACGCGATCGCATCCCCGAGGATAAGGTGAAGGATTTCTCGTTCGACCATGACTCGGTGAGCATCAACGTGCCACCCGTGGGACAGATAACACTGAAGATTGTGGAGCGTGAAGAACCTAAGTGCGTGAAGTTCGAGACGGTACAGTCGCCCATGCCCTTTAATCTCTGGATTCAGGTACTGCCCGTCAATGATAACGCATCGAAGATGAAAATCACAGTAAAGGCCGACATCCCCTTTATGCTGGCAGCTATGGTTAACGGTCCCATTCAGGACGGCGTGGAGAAGATTGCCGATGCACTGGCACAGGTTCCTTATGTTTAAGGGAATAACGATATAACATATTTTGAAAGATGGCACAGAAGCTTTGGGAAAAAGACTTTGAGATAAACAGCGAGATTGAACGCTTCACCGTGGGGCGTGACCGCGAGATGGACTTATACTTGGCACCTTACGATGTGCTTGGCTCAATGGCGCACATCACCATGCTTGAGAGCATTGGCCTATTGGGGAAAGACGAACTACCCATTCTGCTGAAGGAACTGAAGAACATCTATGAGCAGGCACAACGCGGTGAGTTTGTTATTGAGGATGGCATCGAGGATGTGCACTCACAGGTAGAACTGATGCTCACCCGCAAACTGGGCGACATGGGTAAGAAGATCCACTCAGGACGTTCTCGCAACGACCAAGTATTGGTTGACCTAAAGCTTTTCACACGACATCAGTTGCAGTTGGTGGCCGAAGCTGTAAAAGACCTTTTCGACCAACTCATCGCCAAGAGTAATCAGTACAAGAACGTGCTGATGCCTGGCTACACCCATCTGCAAGTAGCGATGCCATCGTCATTCGGATTATGGTTTGGTGCCTATGCCGAAAGTCTGGCCGACGATATGCTCTTCCTACAGGCGGCCTATAAGATGACCAACCGCAATCCGTTAGGTTCGGCAGCAGGATATGGCAGTTCGTTCCCCCTGAAACGGCAGATGACCACCGACCTTCTGGGTTTCGACTCAATGGACTATAACGTGGTCTATGCACAGATGGGCCGCGGCAAGATGGAGCGCAACGTGGGCTTTGCCATTGCAACGATTGCTGGTACCATGGCAAAGTTGGCCTTTGACGCCTGCATGTTCAATTGTCAGAACTTCGGTTTTGTAAAACTTCCCAAGGAATGCACTACAGGCTCCAGCATCATGCCACATAAGAAAAACCCCGATGTCTTCGAGCTCATCCGTTCGAAGTCGAACAAGTTGCAGAGTCTCCCCCAACAGATCACGCTGATGATGAACAATCTGCCCGTGGGTTATTTCCGCGACTTGCAGATTATCAAAGAAGTATTCCTGCCTGCTTTCGACGAACTGCTCGACTGTCTGCGCATGGCGGCCTATATCATCAATCGCATAGAGGTGAACGACCATATCCTTGATGACCCTCGCTACGACCCGATGTTCTCGGTAGAAGAGGTGAACAGACTGGCTGCAGAAGGTATGCCTTTCCGCGATGCATATAAAAAAGTAGGACTCGACATTGAGGCCGGTAAGTTCACGCCCAACAAGGATATTCATCACACCCACGAGGGATCTATCGGCAATCTGATGAACGACCAGATTGCGGCACTGATGAAGCAGACTCTTGGCGGTTTCGGTTTTGAACGCGTAGAACAAGCTGAAAAGAATCTTCTGAGTTCATGCGAAGGTTGATAGCATTGGTGCTGATGGGGCTGTTCATGGCGTGTGGTGTAGATAATAAATACAACACCTACTATCCCGTGAACTTCGTGTTCTTTACGAACATCTACCCTACTAGTGCTTTGACACGCGCCGTGGAAAGCCCTGGTATGTTTTGTATCGTCAAACCATCATCGGAACGAAAAGTTACCCACTTAAAACTAACGCCAAACCAAGGCAAATGGGAAGCTCCAGATTTGGATTTGGTAATGAACACAGCCATTGGCAACGAGAAACTATCGTACAACAATATGGGAGCAGGTAAAGGACTGATTATCGGTCATTCCAATGCATTTGGCTTAAAAGCCTTCGACCTGCAATGCCCCAACTGCCTAGAGGAGTATGGCATGCCAAAATACGAACTGCACTGGACTGACAACGGACGCTACTTGGAATGTGCTAAATGTAAACGCGTTTATAATCAAGATAACGACGATGGTTATATTGTAAGAAACGGACATGATGGTGACAAGATGCTTATTCAGTATCGTTATGTAGCCCATAACCCTGTGGATGGCCGACTTGTTGTGCATAACTGATAAAAAAAACACCCAAAAATCTTGGATATTCCGAGAAATAGCATTACCTTTGCACCCGCTTAACAGCTGCCGCGATGGTGGAATGGTAGACACGAGGGACTTAAAATCCCTTGACCAGAAATGGTTGTGCGGGTTCGAGTCCCGCTCGCGGCACTTGCCAACGGCAAGAAATGGCGCAAAGGGCGAATGCCCGCTCGCGGCACTTGCCAACGGCAAGAAATGGCACAAAGGGCGAATGCCCGCTCGCGGCACTTGCTAGCGAAAAAGAGGTTGCTCAAAATGAGCAACCTCTTTTTTTTATTTAAACACAAAGTCTGTCTTTACCACATCCGGTCCATAGATTGTTCGGAAATCATCACGCATGGAGATAACATGATACACTTTTTTTGAACTACATTTATCGAAGGAACAAATTATATGCCCCGTTCAGCCCAATCGCCCCTATCCAAGTTACGATAACCGATAGCTTCAGCAATATGCATCGTCTCAACTTTCTCAGAACCGGCAAGATCGGCAATGGTACGGGCAACCTTAATGATGCGACTGTAGGCACGAGCAGAGAGTTTCAGACGCTCCATAGCAACACGCAACATATCCAGACTAGCTTCGTCCGGCTCTGCAAACTCATGCAACATCTTTTCGCTCATCATCGCGTTGCAATGAATACCTTTATAGGGTTTGAAACGTTCCTCCTGAATCTTGCGGGCTGCAATGACACGCTCGCGAATAGTGGTTGACGGTTCGCCAGGCTGCATCTTACTGAGTTCTGCAAAGGGAACAGCCTGAATCTCGCAATGAATATCGATACGATCAAGCAAGGGTCCAGAGATCTTGTTCATATATCGCTGAATCTGTCCAGGCGTACAAACACAATGGTGAGTGGGATCGCCATAATAACCACAGGGACAGGGATTCATTGAGGCAATAAACATAAATGAACAGGGGTATTGCACATTGTACTTGGCACGACTGATGGTAATGGTACGGTCTTCCAAAGGTTGGCGCAATACCTCAAGAACGGAACGATTAAACTCAGGCAACTCGTCAAGGAAGAGCACACCATTATGAGCCAAAGATATCTCTCCCGGCTGAGGATTGTTGCCACCACCCACAAGGGCTACCTGCGACACAGTGTGATGAGGCGAACGGAATGGGCGCTGACTGATAAGACTCGTATCGCGACTGAGTTTTCCTGCCACAGAGTGAATTTGCGTAGTCTCAAGACTCTCACTAAGTGACAACGGAGGCAGAATACTGGGCAAACGCTTGGCCATCATAGACTTACCACTACCCGGAGGGCCAATCATGATAAGGTTATGACCACCAGCGGCGGCCACCTCCAGAGCCCTTTTCACACTCTCCTGACCACGCACATCGGCAAAGTCGTATTCAAACTGCTGCTGATGGTCAAAGAACTCCTTACGGGTATCGATCACCGTTGGTTCAAACAAAGGACCATCATTAAAGAACTTGATGACATCATACAGGGTGTCCATGCCGTAGACCTCAAGATTATTAACCACAGCAGCCTCGCGTACATTCTGACTAGGCACAATAAGTCCCTTAAACTTCTCAGCTCGTGCTTTGATGGCAATGGGCAGAGCACCACGGATTGGCTGCAGCTGACCATCCAGACCCAACTCACCAACCAACATATAGTTCTCCAATCCATCACAGGTAATCTTACCATTGGCAGCTAGTATAGCAATGGCCAATGGAAGATCATAACCACTACCCTCCTTTCGGATATCGGCAGGAGCCATATTGATGGTTATATCTGCGGTAGGAAACTTATAACCTGTATTACTTAGTGCTGCACGTATTCGATCAATACTCTCGCGTACTGCCGTAT
Organism: Prevotella sp. E15-22; assembly: GCF_023204875.1. NCBI lineage: Bacteria > Pseudomonadati > Bacteroidota > Bacteroidia > Bacteroidales > Prevotellaceae > Prevotella > Prevotella sp. E15-22. The sequence goes on along the minus strand of NZ_CP096247.1, from coordinate 519,571 downwards.
CTGCCAAGCCAGACAGATGGAGCATAGTACCACGAGCAATATTCACTTCAATGGTTACGGCTACGGCCTCAAGGCCCATCACTGCAGCACAGTGTGTCTTTACTAACATAAAAGTGTTATTCTTTCAAAAGCGATTCTATCTTTTCGACCAACTGCTCGCCTCGCAGTGAACGGCCAACAATCTTTCGTTTTTTATCGATAACTATATTATCTGGCACAAAAGAAATACCTAATTGTGTCATCACCGGCGAATCCCATAACTGCCCATCACAGATATTCGGCCACTGAATGCTGTCGTATCTCAACACATAAGCGCCTTCACTGGGCGATGCATCCACACAGATGCTGACAACATTGATATCCTTTGGATGCTCTTTCCTCAACTGGTGCAAGCGTCGGAGAATGCCCTGTGAGTCTTGATTCCATGAAGCCCAAACCATAATAACGTTGGCTTTAGCATTCAACAGACTATCAGTGACAAGTTTTCCGTTAGTGTCCTTTGCCGAGAAATGTGGCAGAGTACCACTACTACGATATTGTTTCATGGCACCCAAACGCTTTTGTAATTGCAAAAGTGAAAGATCTGTTGGACGGGCTTCCAGCAACCTATTACATAACTGATATGCTTTTGAGAAGTCAACATCGACCGACTGGAGGAAATAACGTCGCAAAAGATATGAGCTAACAGGCGATTGTGGATGATCAAGGATAAACTTTTCAGCTTTTTTAATCACTGCCGGAGGCATCATATCGGCAGTTTCCAATCGGAAGTCAGTCATCTGCTTATTTTCATCAGTACCAGTAACAGTTGTTTCCTTCAGATGTGACACATCACCCTCAATCTTCAGGTGTGCTCCTGGTTGCGCAAAAATAGGCAGTTCAGAATAGTTAGGGAAAAGCAAAGTCAAGACAATAGTATCTGACATTGGAGTGCGGTAAGAAAACTTTCCGTCATTAAGTCCAATGGTATCCTTTCGTCCTGTCTCAAGGTCGTAAATATAAAACTCGCCCTGATTTATATTCTTAAATTTCCCCTCCAGTCTGAAGTCTTTGTTGGACTCGCCACAAGACATCAGACCGAAGAGGATTACAAGAATAATCGATAAATGGTGAACTTTGAAGATTCTCTTCATATACACCAAAGAATTATTTCACTTTCTTCAACTCCAAATCCTTAGCTGCATATTCTGCTAAAGAAGGATCTTTGGCAACAGCCTGCTTCATCGCAGTAGCAGCCTCGGCATTATTACCCGTACGCGCATAAAGGATTGCACGCAGATAATCGGTAGTAGCATCAGCATTCTTCACGCCCTTCAACGTATTAGCAGCTGCCTGATAATCTTTATTCAGAATCTGTGCTAAAGCAGCTGAGTTGGATTGAACACGACCGAAATCCTGTTGCGCCTGAGCATACTTACCTTGTGCCAGATGCAGGTTACCTAAGATCTCACCAATGCCATTAGCCTTAGCCGACTTAGCGATATAAGTCTCTGCAGACAGCATATCGCCATCTTTCAAAGCCAGAAGTCCCAAGTTTGCATTTGCCTCAGGCTGGTTCTTATCAATGGTCAGAGCCTTCTGTGCCCACTGCTTAGCCTCTGCATCATTACCTTTGGCAAATGCCAATCGAGCCAGGTTATTATAGGCACGAGCATCATTGGGATAAATCTCAGTTGCTTTCTTATAAGCTGCCTCGGCTTCACCATTATCCTCATAGAGTGTTGCACCATAGAGGATTTCCTCAATACTCAGTTTTGAAGCATCAGCTTTCATCTGATCCATGATCTGTTCATCGTCACGACCAATCAACTCGTAATTAATAATCATACGAGCACGACGCAACTGAGGAAGAATGCCATCGGTCAACTCGCGGAATGCTGCAGAAATATTCTTAATCTGCTGCTCACGCTCTTCAGGATCCTGATACATTGACAAAACGCGGAGAATGACATCCTTGTCCTGAATATCACTGGCAGAAACTAATTCCTGGAAACCTTCCCAGTCCTCTGCGGTATATTTTGTATCAACAGGGGCGTCCATTTTCTTCTTTTTCATCTCGCCAGCCAAATAGGTGTTCGTCACATCCTGACGCTTATTTGCCAAACGCTCGTTCAACTGATAACCACCATCAGGAGATGCATAAGCAGAAACCTCGATATTATCGAGAACCATGGTTTCTTGATTCTTAACGATGTCACCTAACAGACGAACAAACTCCTGAACAGAATTATTCTGCAGTTCACTCTTACGCAACTGTGCCTGACCAATAAGGAACTTAATATTAGCCTCTTGCTTTTGTTCTGACACGCGCTGGAAAGCATCCTCGGCAAGAGCAGCATTCGCAGACAACAGCGTACGTTTGTACAACTCAGACGTAGAGATGACACCAGTAGCCACCTTTACGGCAGGAATCTGCACTTTCTTCTTTCCAACCTTAGCATCGAAAGTCAGATAGAGCTCACTCTCCTGCATTTCGGGCACGTAATCGAAGTTAGACTTCATAGAATAACGACCGCCAATCAAATAAGAGATTGTCTGATCATTACCAAGAACTTTCTCGCCTTGGAAGGTTGCGGCCTGACCATTCACGAAACGTTCACCCTGAGTTGTCTGAAAGCGCAGCTGAGGAGTAACAGAAACCACAGCCTTCTTTTTCATATACTTCTCTGGGAACATACCATTAATGGTTGCAGACACCTGACCGGCCTGTGACTCCAGCGGATTAGGCGTTACATTAAAGTTATCAGCTGAAAGGGCACCTAACTTACCCGAGCACGATGTCAGCACAGCTGCAGTAGCCAGCGACAAGACAAAAAATCCATTCTTATTCATTCTCATATGTATTATTTTTTAGTGATTCGCTTAAGATTATGCAAAGATACTCATATAAATCAGTATCTCACACTAAATGGCATGTTTTTTTTGTTTTATTAAAACTTATTGTGAACAACACAGAAAAAAGACCCATTACCAGGAGTCTAAACACACAAAAAAAAGACCCTGACTCATTTCTGAATCAGGGTCGTGCTATAAAAGATGGCGGCCTCCTACTCTCCCGCATTGCATTGCAGTACCATCGGCGCAAGCGGGCTTAACTTCTCTGTTCGGAATGGGAAGAGGTGGGACCCCGCCGCAATAACCACCTGAATATCTCTGGACTAGGATTGCCTAGGACTGCCTAGGAAAAGCCTATCCGTATAAGGTTGGCATATCAACACAAGAACTGTAGCAACTACCTATTTCAACCAAACCGCTCACAGTTGAAAATATGCGCTTCACAGCGAAAGATCTCGGGCAATTAGTACAGCTCGGCTTTGGCGTCACCGTCTTTACACCTGCTGCCTATCAACGTGGTAGTCTACCACGACCCTCAATGGAGCCCTCATCTTGTGGCCGGCTTCGCACTTAGATGCTTTCAGCGCTTATCCGATCCCGACGCGGATACCCGGCGGTGCACCTGGCGGTACAACCGGTAAACCGGAGGTCAGTCAAACACGGTCCTCTCGTACTAGTGTCCGATCCACTCAAGACTCCTACGCCCACGATAGATAGAGACCGAACTGTCTCACGACGTTCTGAACCCAGCTCGCGTGCCACTTTAATGGGCGAACAGCCCAACCCTTGGGACCTTCTCCAGCCCCAGGATGTGACGAGCCGACATCGAGGTGCCAAACCACCCCGTCGATATGAGCTCTTGGGGGGGATCAGCCTGTTATCCCCGGAGTACCTTTTATCCTTTGAGCGATGCAGTTTCCATACACTTGCACCGGATCACTAAGCCCAACTTTCGTTCCTGCTCGGGATGTCTCCCTCCCAGTCAAGCGCCCTTATGCCTTTACACTCTATAAGGCCGGTTACCAATCGGCCCGAGGGCACCTTTGGAAGCCTCCGTTACGCTTTTGGAGGCGACCACCCCAGTCAAACTACCCACCAAACAGTGTCCTTGTATCCACAAGTTAGACCTCAGGCAGCAGAAGGGCCGTATTTCAACGGCGGCTCCATGAACGCTGGCGCGCCCACTTCATAGCCTCCGGCCTATCCTACACATCCGATGACCAAGGTCAGTGCTAAGCTGTAGTAAAGGTTCACGGGGTCTTTTCGTCCCATCGCGGGTAATCGGCATCTTCACCGATACTACAATTTCACTGAGCTCGTGGCCGAGACAGCGTCCGGATCATTACACCATTCGTGCAGGTCGGAACTTACCCGACAAGGAATTTCGCTACCTTAGGACCGTTATAGTTACGGCCGCCGTTTACTGGGGCTTCAATTCAATGCTTCATCCGAAGACTGACATCTCCTCTTAACCTTCCAGCACCGGGCAGGTGTCAGGCTGTATACCTCATCTTTCGAGTTTGCACAGCCCTGTGTTTTTGTTAAACAGTTGCCTGGACCTATTCTCTGCGCCTCGCCGAAACGAGGACCCTTTATCCCGAAGTTACAGGGTCAGTTTGCCTAGTTCCTTAGCCACGAATCTCTCAACGCCTTAGTATATTCTACCCGACTACGTGTGTCCGTTTGCGGTACGGGTACCACACGGGTTAAGCTTAGCGGTTTTTCTCGGGAGTCTGATTACCTGCACTATTGGATTCTCCCGAAGGAGACTCCATACTGTCACGTTCGGCTCGGAGTGTGGATTTGCCTGCACTCCTCAACACCTACACGCTTCAACGCGCTATTCCGTCAGCACGCGGCAGTGTCACTGCTCCGTCACCACGTCGCCCCGTATGGTAGTCACGGAATATTAACCGTGTCAGCCATCGCTCTCGCCCTTCGGCTTAAACTTAGGACCCGACTCACCCCGGGGTGATTGACATCGCCCGGGAAACCTTAGTCTTATGGCGGGGGTGAATCTCACACCCCTTATCGTTACTTATACCTACATTTGCTTTTCCATAAGCTCCAGTGAACGTCGTCGCTCACCTTCGGCGCCGATGGAATGCTCCCCTACCGATACTTTTTAATGCTATCCCGCGCCTTCGGTACCTGCCTTATACCCGATTATTATCCATGCCCGGCCTCTCGACTAGTGAGCTGTTACGCACTCTTTGAATGAATGGCTGCTTCCAAGCCAACATCCTAGCTGTCATCGAGGCCAGACTTCGTTAGACTAACTCAGACAGGATTCCGGGACCTTAGACGGCGGTCTGGATTCTTCTCCTCTCGGGGACGGACCTTAGCACCCGCCCCCTTACTGCCGGACTGCAGACCGTGAGCATTCGGAGTTCGTCAGGTCTCGATAGGCGGTGAAGCCCTCTTGACCTATCGGTCGCTCTACCTCTCACGGTGACCATCCGACGCGGCACCTAAATGCCTTTCGGGGAGTACGAGCTATCTCCGAGTTTGATTGGCCTTTCACTCCTACACACACCTCATCCGGAAGCTTTTCAACGCTTATCGGTGCGGACCTCCATCCCGTGTTACCGGGACTTCATCCTGGACATGTGTAGATCACTCGGTTTCGCGTCTACCCCATCCAACTAAACGGCCTGTTCAGCCTCGCTTTCACTGCGGTTGCGTTCCATAAGAACTTAACCTCGCTGGACATGGTAACTCGTAGGTTCATTATGCAAAAGGCACGCCGTCACTAGATATACTAGCTCCGACCGCTTGTAGGCGACTGGTTTCAGGTACTATTTCACTCCCCTCATAGGGGTGCTTTTCACCTTTCCCTCACGGTACTCGTTCGCTATCGGTCTCTCGGGAGTATTTAGCCTTACCGGATGGTCCCGGCGGATTCGCGCAGAATTCCTCGTGCTCCGCGTTACTCAGGATACCACTAGGCCCCCTCTGACTTCGCGTACTGGACTATCACCAACTATGGTCGGACTTTCCAGACCGTTCTGCTCGTCATCAGGATACCACGACGTGGTCCTACTACCCCGCATATGCATTGCTACATATGCGGTTTGGGCTCTTCCCCGTTCGCTCGCCACTACTAGGGGAATCATTGTTTATTTTCTCTTCCTGGGGGTACTAAGATGTTTCAGTTCCCCCCGTTTGCCTCATTACCTTTGTAATGATAACCGGCCTTCAGCCGGCTGGGTTGTCCCATTCGGAAATCCCTGGATCAATGGTCATTTGCACCTACCCAAGGCTTATCGCAGCTTATCACGTCCTTCATCGCCTCCGAGAGCCAAGGCATCCACCAGACGCCCTAACTTTCTTTCGCCTACCTCATTCCCGACTTGCGTCGGAAAGAGATGCTCATACTTTCAGCTGTAATTTTGAGATTTATTAATCTACTCAGTTTGACTCTTATAAGTCTTTACTTACAGTCTTGTGTGTCAATATGTCAAAGATCTCGTTCCAGATGAGAGATGAGAGATGAAAGATATGGTTACCTTTACCTTCAAACTCACCGGAGTAGTGGAGAATAACGGATTCGAACCGTTGACCCCCTGCTTGCAAAGCAGGTGCTCTAGCCAACTGAGCTAATCCCCCAGTAGGAGAATTGATAATTGAAAATTGATAATTGACAATTATCGTTTGAGGTAGTCCCAGGCAGACTTGAACTGCCGACCTCCACATTATCAGTGTGGCGCTCTAACCAACTGAGCTATAGGACTCTGTCGTCGGTCAGAGGGGGTGCCTCTGCCCAGCCTCATACATTCTCTTATATTATAAACAGTGCGTAGTAAAGAAGCTAGGGTTGAATCAAACCTCTTCTTTTTTGCTTCCGACTGACTTAGTGTCTGTCGTGATAGTCATTCTCTCCAGAAAGGAGGTGTTCCAGCCGCACCTTCCGGTACGGCTACCTTGTTACGACTTAGCCCCAATTACCAGTTTCGCTCTAGGCCGATCCTTGCGGTCACGGACTTCAAGCGCCCCCGGCTTTCATGGCTTGACGGGCGGTGTGTACAAGGCCCGGGAACGTATTCACCGCGCCATGGCTGATGCGCGATTACTAGCGAATCCAGCTTCATGGGGTCGGGTTGCAGACCCCAATCCGAACTGAGGATGGCTTTCTTGATTAGAATGTATTTGCATACACCCGACTCTCTGTACCACCCATTGTAACACGTGTGTAGCCCCGGACGTAAGGGCCGTGCTGATTTGACGTCATCCCCACCTTCCTCACACCTTACGGTGGCAGTATCACCAGAGTGCCCAGCATTACCTGATGGCAACTAATGAAAAGGGTTGCGCTCGTTATGGCACTTAAGCCGACACCTCACGGCACGAGCTGACGACAACCATGCAGCACCTCCACAGCAGCCCCGAAGGGAGTCACTATCTCTAGATCCGTCTGCTGCAGTTCAAGCCCGGGTAAGGTTCCTCGCGTATCATCGAATTAAACCACATGTTCCTCCGCTTGTGCGGGCCCCCGTCAATTCCTTTGAGTTTCACCGTTGCCGGCGTACTCCCCAGGTGGGATGCTTAACGCTTTCGCTTGGCCGCTGACACTGTATCGCCAACAGCGGGCATCCATCGTTTACCGTGCGGACTACCAGGGTATCTAATCCTGTTCGATACCCGCACCTTCGAGCCTTAGCGTCAGTAATGCCCTGGAAGGCTGCCTTCGCAATCGGAGTTCTTCGTGATATCTAAGCATTTCACCGCTACACCACGAATTCCGCCTTCCTCGTGCACACTCAAGCCCGCCAGTTCGCGACGCACTTCCACGGTTGAGCCGCGGCATTTCACGTCACGCTTAACAGGCAGCCTGCGCTCCCTTTAAACCCAATAAATCCGGATAACGCCCGGACCTTCCGTATTACCGCGGCTGCTGGCACGGAATTAGCCGGTCCTTATTCTCATGGTACATACAAACGGGGACACGTCCCCGACTTTATTCCCATGCAAAAGCAGTTTACAACCCATAGGGCCGTCATCCTGCACGCTACTTGGCTGGTTCAGGCTCTCGCCCATTGACCAATATTCCTCACTGCTGCCTCCCGTAGGAGTTTGGTCCGTGTCTCAGTACCAATGTGGGGGACCTTCCTCTCAGAACCCCTACTGATCGTAGGCTTGGTGGGCCGTTACCCCGCCAACAACCTAATCAGACGCATCCCCATCCCTTAGCGATAAATCTTTAATCCACTTCAGATGTCCTCAACGGATAACATAGGGTATTAATCCGACTTTCGCCGGGCTATGCCCTACTAAGGGGAAGGTTGGATACGCGTTACTCACCCGTGCGCCGGTCGCCATCAATCAAAGCAAGCTTCGATTATGCTGCCCCTCGACTTGCATGTGTTAAGCCTGTAGCTAGCGTTCATCCTGAGCCAGGATCAAACTCTTCATTGTAAATTTGTATCTCTTGACATCATCAAAACAACAAAAGTCGAATTAACGTGTCATATAATCTGTACTCAGAATGACTATCCAGTATTCAAGAATTAAACGGTTTGTTTCAATTACCCAAGCACCTAAAAAATTAAGTGCTCGCTTCTTGTACTACTTCTGTCTATGTAAATCTTTCAAAGAACTCTTTCTTTATCAGTGTCTCAGGGGTTGCTCCCTGAAAGCGGATGCAAAGGTACGACTATTTTCCGAACTACCAAAACTTTTCCAAGAAAAATTTCAAAAATACATGCATTTTTTATTCGGTCTTGATTTAAATCAAAACTATTTTCTTCACACACCATTATATATAATATATAAAGGGCGAAAAAACGTGCGTCTCGGATTTTTCTGATCCGCCCCATTTTTTTATCCGGGAGCACCGTTTTTGAAACAAAATTTCTATAACCGGCTATAAATAGGGCTGGATTTTTCTAAATGTACAAGAATATATATCATTTTGGCATAAGTTTTAACAATAGCGCCTCTGAGATTTAAAAATTCTGAGCCAGAAATTTTTTCTGTGCGTACAGGCGAATTATGAGCATGTTCGTAAATTATTGAAAATGAGAGGCTTACGAAAATAGCTCGAAAAGTGTAAAGATTTAGAAAGCGTTCGAATATTCGTTTAGGGTGTAACGGAGCCTGAGTTACACTGCAACTCAGCCTGTTTTGCATGGTAAAACAGCATGAGTTGCATCGTAAAACAGCCTCCGTTGCAACCTAAAATCGATAGGGGTCCTCCGAAAGGTCGTTTTTGACCCTTTTTTCCGTTCTAGTTTGCATTTTTTCAGAGACCTGTTTTTTAGCAGTTTTTCTTGACATTCACAATCAATACTGCTGCGCAACGCAACAAAAAAGGTCAAAAAGTACCTTCATTTGATTTTGAATAACGGGCTAATATTTCACGTTCACGTACATGTGTCTGATTCAAAAAATGACGATATTCATCACTATCAGGATTAAAGGGTCGATGCGCCAACGCCTCCTTGACGGGTTTCCACTCAGTTAAAAACTGTTTTGCCCGATTGCTAAAGTATGCCTCAACGAGTTGCTGCCAAATATATTCCACCGTCTGAGCAGACGGATGAAGCATATCTGGTTGATAGAAACGGTAGTCACGCAGTTCATCCAGCACAATCTCGTATGCCGGAAAATACGACACAAACGATTTCTCATTAGCCAACTGATTGGCAGCCAGGAGCAACGTCGCCTTCGACAACTGACTACCATGAAAGCCATATTTAGCATATCGAATAGGACTCACAGTGAGGACGACATGCACATCCGAGCAACGTCGATGAAGCTCATCGACAGCCTGCGACAAATAATCGACACATTGAGATATCGACAGTTCCTCCTCCTGGAACAGGCGCTGTGGACGCTTCTGGCAATTATCTACAATCTCGCCCGTTTCCTTCAAACGATAGACATGATTGGTTCCCAAAGTAAAGAAAGCCACACGAGGAGCCACGTCACAGCGAAGAACAGTGTGAAGAATTGAAGCAGGATTATACATAACGCCATAAGGATTCACCGTTACAGGGAAACGCTCCTGTTCAAAGCGGCGACCAATACTATCAGCGAAACACGAACCGACAAACAAAATGGGCTCCAACGGCTCAATCTGGAAGTCAGGTTTGGGCACATTAACAACCGTACGAAAATCCATATACAATCAACTCCTACTAATTTGTAACCCCGTATTAGACAACGACATGTCAACAAAACGAGCATTCACATTAATACGATTATCCATCAGGACCTTTTTGATACGAGCAGCAGCCTCTTGGTCTTTAGCAACCATATAGAGGAAACCACCCCCGCCAGCACCAGGCAACTTATACCCCAGACAAAGATCGTCAATCAAATCCGTCAGACGTTTCACCGCTTCAGGATTCGTTCCAACATCAAGCAGTTGGTTCTGCTGCCAGGTAAGGCGCACCAGACGACCCATCTGTTCAAAATCCTGGCGCTGAAGAGCCTCATACATTCTCAGGGCATGTTCTTTCATCTGTCGCAGCAACACCAACTCATCATGATTATTAAGAAACATACGACGCACAATCTCAGCCAAAATCTGCTTTGCCGTACGCGTAATGCCCGTGTAATATAACAGATGACACGGGCGATATTCTGGCGACATGAACACATCTGTTGGCAACCAGCGAACCAATGGATCCTGTACGAATCCACTCTGCGTCTGCAACAGTTTGACGCCACCCAGCACGCCCCCAAACTGATCCTGCCAACCGCCACCAGTAGTAAGCAACTGCTCAAGAATCAGCGTACGACGTCCTATCTCATTTTTATCCCATGACAACGCACAGAAATCACTAATCGCTCCAAGCACCGTGGCAGCAAGTATTGAACTAGTACCAAGACCACTACCAGCAGGAACAGCCGACAGAAGGGTCAACTCAATGCCACTGCCGAAGGCCTCAAGCTGCGATCTCAAAGAAGGGAACCGTTCGGCCGAGAACGCTGGAACGAAACCCGCCAACGCCAATGCCGCCTTAGGAATTGAGAATGGCGAACCCACCTTATTATACTGTTGCAGTTCCTCGTAAGTTTCCACAACCTCAGATGCGCCAAGATCAATACTGCGCAAAACGATATGAAAATCTTTTGAAGGCTTAACATACACCTGTAAAGGAGGCTGTCCGTTCATTTCAACGGCCAGATTAACCACATTACCACCCTCAAGCAAGCAATAAGGCGGCGTATCCGTCCAACCGCCTGCGATATCAATACGCACAGGACTACGTCCCCACACAATCTGATCGCTCGACACTGAGAGGCGAGGCATCTGAGGGTGCGAAAGCACCTGACTTGTCATACCCTCGCGTAACAATCCAAAGGCCAGTTCCCGATTACCATGAAACATCGCATCATGAATACGCGTCATCAGGGGCGCATCTTCACCAAGAAGTTCTGGCATCGCTATATTATTCTCTTTATACTCACGGGCAGCGTCATCAAGATCCAACTGATAAAAGACACTATGTTGCCAGTTACGAGCCAAAGCCGGCCATATCTGACTACGAAAAGCCCTTCGTTGTTCAAAGAGTCTCTTTAGATTTGCTTCAGACGATATTTCCTCAGCCGACATGAATTGCTGAGGAGTAATAGTCATCGAACTTGAAGACAGTTTTGCCTGCAGCCATGGACCTATTTCGTCGTACGAAAATACTGGGAACTGTTGACGCTGCTGCTCAGAGCCATCAAAGCGGTCATCGATATGATAAAGACGCACCGCATAACGATTATCACCTATCGGCACCACATCCAAGCACTGCCCTGAGTTAAGTGTCAACTGCCAATTGTTACGAGGCACACCTGTAACAATATTGTCGATCGTCAGTGTCCACCCCTTAGCAATATAGCTATTCTCTATCCAGATATTCGAATTATCTGCAGAGAAAGGAATCTCCATCACCGCATTCTGTACAAAGATAGACGGATGCGGTTTACGGTCATTGTGTATAATAAGACGTTGGTCTGACACCACATTCTGGAGTTTCATCGTCGAAGAAATCATCTCGCGAGAAGTACCAAAATGATAAAAAGCGCCACCCGTCAAAGGCACGATAGCCACAGACAGGCTTCGCAACTCCGGATCGTCAACAATTGGGTCAGTGCCAAGCGTTAGACCAAATTCCGAATAAAGGTCATACGATTTAAGTACAGGTGCATCTGCGTGACAACGTTTCATGAGCAGACGCACTGCCCTATCACTAAGAATCCACACACCAATATCCGTCAGGTAATAATGCTGCTTTTGAAGTTCTTGAAGCTCTTCTACACTTGGTTTCTGAAGCATCTGCTTGAGGATCTGCGGCGTACGTCGGTCAGACACAAAAACGCCATGATTCTTAGCCACGCTTGCATCAAGCCATAGTCCATAGCAAACGACATCTGCCTGAGGCACAGGCGGCAAGGACTGGCCAGCGGTGATGAGCACATCACCACTGACAACCATCGTGTTAAGTCCATCAGGAGCCATTGACATCAGTCTTTCGTAAAGTGGCAACTGCAACGACAATAGGTCCTGAGACAAGCGCTGGCCACGCTCCCAACGAAATACTGGAATAGGCGTCAAGATCTTACCAGAAGGCGCATACGATGGCAAACGGCGACTCTGACCGCCCGCATGTAGCAGGATACGCTTCTCGCCGGCCAGCCACTCATCAAACGATGCTGACGATTCAGATTTCCATGCCTGCATCAGTAGCCATGCCGTTCCACCGCCACTGCCAATGCGATGTCCCTCAGGATCGCATGTACAGAAGAAATTGCAGGTATCTGCTCCCGTTATTTGATGAAACACCGTATGTCCATCACAATCTGTCCTAACCAAATTAGGAGGAAGGGATAGTAGTTTTTTCATTTCCAGTTTCGATTTTGCATGCAAAAATACAAAAAATAAGCTAGAAAAGTCCGTGTTATGGAAAAATTATTGTAATTTTGCCCACAATTATCATAGAACCAAGAACATGAAACCAAGCATACTGACTAAAGACGGCGTCAATTTTCTGATGCCATTCATTCTCATCACATCCTGTTTTGCATTATGGGGCTTTGCCAACGACATGACAGGTCCTATTGTCAAAGCCTTCTCAAAAATATTCCGAATGAGCGTCACCGAAGGTGCCCTGGTACAGGTTGCCTTCTATTTAGGTTATTTTGCCATGGCCTTCCCAGCAGCCATGTTCATCCAGCGCTATTCCTTCAAGTCGGGTGTTATGGTAGGACTTAGTCTCTTTGCCATTGGGTCGTTCATGTTCTTCCCTGCCAAAATGACAGGCATGTACTACCCCTTCCTATTGGCCTACTTCATACTGACCTGCGGTCTGTCATTCCTAGAGACCTCCTGCAACCCATACATCTATTGCATGGGCAGCGAAGACACAGCCACCCAGCGTTTGAACTTAGCGCAAGCCTTCAATCCCATTGGTGCACTGATGGGCATGTATATCGCCATGGAATTTGTGCAAGCCAAGATGAGTCCTATGACCACAGAGCAACGTATGTCGCTCTCCGAGCTACAGTTCAACAATCTCAAGGACAACGATCTGAGCGTACTGATTGGTCCATATTTAGGTCTTGGTGCTGCCTGTTTGCTCCTTTTGGTTCTCATCAGGACACACAAGATGCCAAAAGCCGGAGACACGAAGGTCAACAAGAGCATTGGCTCAGCATTCCGAGAACTCATTAAGATTGAGAACTACCGTGAGGGTGTCATTGCCCAGTTCTTCTATGTAGGTGCCCAGGCCACTTGCTGGACCTTTATCATTCAATATGGTACACGCATCTTTATGGAAGAAGGTATGGACGAGAAAAGCGCCGAAATCCTATCACAAAAGTACAACATCTTTGCCATGCTACTCTTCACGGTGAGTCGTTTTATCTGCACATGGTTCCTAAGATATATCTCAGCCGGCCGCCTACTGTCCATCCTTGCCATCTGCGCCATAGCACTATCAGCAGGAGCTATTCTGTTCACCGACCGCAACGGCATCTACAGTCTGGTGGGTGTATCAGCCTGCATGTCGCTGATGTTCCCCACCATCTATGGCATTGCCTTGCGCAGTGTGGGCGACAACGTGAAATTCGCTGGTGCCGGCCTCATCATGGCCATCCTGGGTGGTTCGGTATTCCCACTTATCCAGGCATTAATCATCGATTCTGGCATAGAACTGTTTGGACGCACGTCCATCAACCTGTCGTTCCTCATTCCGCTTATCTGTTTTGTGGTAATCGCTGTTTATGGCCACAGATCCTATATCCGGCATTACATTCTGACACCAGACTCAAAACGACACGTATAAAAAAAGAACCGGAAAACTCCATTAGAGTCATTCCGGTTCTTTATTATTTATAGGTTCTCTTCTTGAAAATCAAGATCAGCTTCTACGACGAAACGTACCTCGTCAGCATCCAACTTTGTTAAGCCCTCTGCGACAGCCTGTTTACACAGGTATTCCGATACCTCATCAATATCAATATCTATTTCGTCGTCATTAGACTCCAAAATGCCACTCTCATAGAAGTAAGTAGCAATCGTGTCGAGCATCCACACCAATTGCTGGTCGGAGTACTGTTCCTTCAGGTCGCTGGGCAACTGTTCACGGATAAAGGCAATCTCGCGTTTGTTCTCCTCTTGATCCTGAAGTAGTTCTTCATCAATGCCAGCCATGATTAGAGAAGTGCTTCGATTTTCTCCTCAAACTTAGCCTTAGACTGAGCACCAACCAGTTTATCTACCTGGACACCGCCCTTAAAGAAAAGAATAGTAGGAATATTACGAATGCCAAACTCTGCTGCCAGTTCGTCGTTTTCCTCAACGTCACACTTGCCTACTACGATCTTACCCTCGTATTTCTCGGCCAATTCCGACAGGATGGGAGCCACCATACGGCAAGGTCCACACCATGTAGCCCAAAAATCAAGTACCAAAGGCAGGTCACCATTCTTCAGGGCCTCAAAGTTCTCGCTTGTGATTTGTACTTCCATAACTCAAAAAAAATTAAATTGATTATACAATGTTGTTTAGTCTTCAACTAACATCTCGCAAACACCGTGCCAAGAAAAAAATCAGTTAATCTGATAGTCCAAGGCCGGATGCTGTTCTATATACTCTATGAGTTGGTTTTTCACATCTATCATCTTTGTCTGCGAACGCAGCAGCACACGATGTGTACCAGCCGAGTCGTGCAACTGGAAGAAGAGTTTTGTGTTTCCAGGATGTTCTGCGATAATCTCTCCCAGTTCCTCTACCACACGTTCATCCATCTTCTCATGGTCAGTCACCACCGAGATAGTGATACGGTCAATGGCCCTATCCTTCACGGTCTGTAGCAGTTCCACATTCGACACCTTCAGTTCTTTCTGATCACTATAGCTGAAACGCTGTGTCATTTTGCCAGTCACATAGACCGCCGCACCAACAATAAACTTACCATTCAGGTTCAGCCAGTCTTCACCAAACAGCACCAACTCGCCCGAGCCATTAAAGTCTTCAAGGGTGATGATACCCCAAGGCTTATTATTCTTACCAAAGCGCGACTGCACGCCAGTAACGATACCTCCCAGATAGATATCTTCACGATCGTAAAGCGCTGCGCAACGATCGGCCAGTTCCGTGCAAGAGGCATTACAAAGATTATCAAGTACAATACGATACTCATCCAGCGGATGAGCCGAGAGATAGATACCCACCAGGTCACGTTCCTTATTTAGACGCTCAATATCACTCCATCGCGTTTCCGTCTTCGGAATGGGAGGCGTGGCAATCTCCACATCGTCGAATGCACCAAAGAGCGAAGTAGTAGCCTGCTGTTTCTCTGCTTGATACGTCTGACCATAGCGCACCAGCGTATCAAGGAAAGGTTCTCCCTTAGCGTTTTCAGCAAAGAACGCCTCACGACGGATGCCAAAGCTATCAAAACCGCCACTCAAAGCCAACGATTCGAAAGCCTTGCGGTTAACACTAGAGAAAGGAATGCGCTGTGCAAAATCAAAGATATCCTTATACGGGCCGTTCTTCTCACGCTCATCAATGATGGCCTGTGCTGCACCATCTCCCAAGCCCTTGATAGCAGCGAGTCCAAATCGAATCTCACCATGATGGTTCACACCAAACTTCTGATACGACTCATTGACATCAGGACCCAGTGTGGCAATGCCCATAGCCTTACATTCGTCCATCAGCTTGGTGATTTCCGTTATCTGGTCACGACGGCGACTCATAATGGCCGCCATGAACTCAGCAGGATAGTTTGCCTTAAGATAAGCCGTCTGATAAGCTACCCACGAGTAGCAGGCCGCATGCGATTTATTGAATGCATAAGAAGCAAACTTTTCCCAGTCGGCCCAGATCTTATCCAGAATCTTGGGGTCGTGTCCATTCTTCTTGCCACCCTCAATAAACTTTGGCTTCATGGCATCAACGATATCCTTTTTCTTCTTACCCATGGCCTTACGCAGCGCATCACTCTCACCACGAGTAAAGTCGGCCAACTGTCGCGACAGCAACATCACCTGCTCCTGATACACTGTAATACCATAAGTATCCTTCAGGTATTTCTCCATACAAGGGATATCGTATTTAATCTCTTCCTTACCGTTCTTACGCGCAATGAACGACGGGATGTAGTCCATAGGTCCTGGACGGTAAAGGGCGTTCATGGCAATGAGGTCTTCGAACACCGTTGGATGCAACTCACGCAAATATTTCTGCATGCCATTCGACTCAAACTGGAAGGTACCAATGGTTCGACCCTGCTGATAGAGTTCGAAGGTCTTAGGATCATCTATAGGAATGTGGTCGAGGTCAATATCAATGCCGCGTGTCTGCTTGATAACAGCACAACACTCCTTCATCTCTGACAGCGTTTTCAGTCCAAGGAAGTCCATTTTAATAAGACCCGTTGACTCAATCACGTGACCGTCGTACTGTGTACAGTTAGTCTTCACGTCTTTGAAGTCTGGATCATCGGCCGTACTCACAGGCACCCAGTCAGAGATAGGGTCACGACAGATGATGAAGCCACACGCATGGATACCCGTGCCACGCACCGTGCCCTCGAGCATCTTCGCATATTTAATTGTATTGGCAAGAGCCGTATCCGAAGAAGCCTCAGCCTCTCGCAACTCAGGCACAGCCTTAATCGCATTGACCAGGTTCATCTTTGGTGTTTTACCATCCACCTCAGGCAGACGGTCAGGAATAGCCTTACACAGAGCGTTCGAGACGGCCAAGGGCACCTTCTCGACACGTGCAACATCTTTGATGGAGTTCTTCGTGGCCATCGAAGCGTAGGTAATGATATGCGCACAGTTCTCGTGGCCATACTTATCCGACACCCATTTCAGCACCTTTCCTCGTCCGTCATCATCGAAGTCGGTATCAATATCAGGCAGCGAGATACGGTCGGGATTCAAGAATCTCTCGAACAGCAGGTCATACTTCAACGGGTCAATCTTCGTAATACCAAGACAATAGGCCACCACACTACCAGCAGCAGAACCACGACCAGGACCCACCATCACGCCCAACTCATCGCGGGCCGAGTTGATAAAGTCTTGCACGATAAGGAAGTAGCCAGGGAAACCCATGGTCTTCATGATGTGCAACTCAAAACGTACACGGTCGTCAACCTCCTTTGGAATAGGATCGCCATAACGTTCTATAGCACCTTTGTAGGCCAGTTCTGCCAAATAGTCAGCCTCGAACTTAATACGATATATCTTGTCGTAGCCACCCAGCTTCTTGATTTTCTTCTCGCCCTCCTCTTGCGGCAACTGATTCTCGCCGTTTTCGTCACAAGTAAACTCCTTGAAAAGCTGTTCCTCAGTAAACTTCTCGCGCCACTGCTGCTCAGTACCAAACGATTCAGGAATGGGGAAGAACGGCATGATAGGGTCGTGGTCCAAACTATAGACCTCCACCTTATCCAAGATTTCAAGTGTATTAGAAAGAGCCTCGGGCACATCACTGAAGATATCATTCATCTCAGCCTTTGTCTTAAACCACTCCTGCTTGGAATAAAGCATACGGGTGGGGTCGTCCAAGTCCTTACCCGTTGACAAGCACAGCAGATGGTCGTGAGCCTCTGCATTCTCCTTATCAACAAAGTGCACATCGTTGGTGCAGACCAGTTTGATGCCATACTCCTTGGCCAACTCAATAAGCACCTTATTGGCCTGCTGCTGCAAGGGGAATGTCTCTCGGTTAGCACGAACTGTTGGATCGGTCACCTCATGGCGTTGCAACTCCAGATAATAGTCATCACCAAACACGCGGTGATACCATTCCAGAGCTTCGCGCGCACCAGCCATATCGCCATCAAGAATCTTCTTGGGCACCTCACCGGCAATACATGCTGAGCACACAATCAAGTCCTCATGATATTTTTCCAGATCTGCACGGTCCGTACGTGGACGCATATAATAGCCATCAACCCATGAGTTCGATACCAACTTAATCAGGTTCTTATAACCATTATAGTTTTTGGCCAACACAATCAAGTGATAACCACTCTGATCCTGCTTGCCATTCTTTTGCTCCTTAGGCCCATGACGTGCCACATACATCTCACAACCAAAAATAGGCTTAAAAGGTTCTAGTCCATCCTTCTTTCGGTTCTTATTAACACTGATACAATAATCGTGAAATTCCTTGATACCAAACATGTCGCCATGATCCGTAATAGCCATGCCTTTCATGCCATCACCAATGGCCTTGTCTACCAAGTTTTTTATCTTTGATTGTCCGTCAAGAATGGAATAGTATGTATGAACGTGCAAATGTATGAAATCTTCCATTTTAATACCTTTTTCGTGTTCAAAGTTACGCTGAAAAGTTGATATTACCAAAAGAATCGAATAAAAAGTTTGTAAATTGACAAAAAAGCATTACCTTTGCATCGAAAAATATATTTGTTTACTGTAAACATGGGAGAAAGAATCAAAAAACTGAAGAAAATCAGAATCCATCGTGAAGGCACCGAAGAACTGCTTTATAGCATGTTCGCATTGATAGCCATTGCCGTGGTACTCTGGAGATCCTTCGACACACCAATACCCTTTATTTTATTTATTGCCATCTTCGGCACAGCATGGTTGCTGATGCTGAACTTCTATCGCTGTCCTATCCGTTATTTTAATGACGATACTGACAAAGCCGTTGTAGCACCCGCCGATGGAAAGATTGTGGTGATAGAAGAGACAGAAGAAAACGAATACTTCCACGATAAGCGACTCATGATTAGCATTTTTATGAGCCCACTTAACGTTCATGCCAACTGGTTCCCCGTCGATGGTAAGGTTAAGTTCGTCAAGCATTTCAATGGCAACTATCACAAAGCATGGCTGCCAAAGGCAAGTGAAGAGAACGAGCATGCCGACATCATGATTGAGACGCCTCATGGCGAGGAAGTGTTGGTACGACAGATTGCTGGTGCCATGGCCCGTCGTATTGTGACCTATGCCAAGGCCGAGGAGGAATGCTTTATTGACGAGCATCTGGGATTCATCAAATTGGGTTCCCGAGTTGACGTGTACTTGCCTTTGGGCAGCACACCCTGCGTTAAGATGAAGCAGCCCACCACTGGCGACCAGACCATCATCGCCAAGTTACCTTAAAGAAGTGAATCATCTGTAACCGCTAAGAAAATGAAGAAACACATTCCCAATACGATCACCTGCTGCAACCTGATTTCTGGTTGCATTGCCACCTATTGGGCATTCAACAGCGAATACGAACTTGCGTTGCTGTTCATTGTCATTGGTGCGGTTTTCGATTTCTTCGATGGCATGACAGCCCGTCTGCTGCACGTCAGTTCCCCTATTGGCAAGGAACTTGATTCTTTGGCCGACGACATTACATTTGGCTTTGCACCATCAGCCATCATTTTCAGCTGGCTCTCTGGTTATCATTTCCACGAACTACCCTCGCCCATTGTGTTTCTCATGCCGTTCACAGCATTCATCATGGCTGCTTTCTCGGCTCTACGCTTGGCGAAGTTCAATCTGGACGAGCGACAGTCCATGGGATTCATTGGACTTCCCACACCTGCCAATGCCCTATTCTGGGGCTCACTCATCGTAGGAGCAGGACCGTTCCTGGCCTCATCTCCCATCTACATCTACGGCACCATTGCCGTCATGCTGTTATTCAGTTATTTGCTCATTGCAGAGCTGCCCATGTTTGCATTGAAGTTTAAAACATGGGGTTGGAAAGGCAATGAGGTGAAGTACATCTTCCTGCTTACATGCATACCTCTGCTGATTATTTTCAAAGTCAGCGGATTGGCTATCATCATTGCCTGGTATGCGCTGCTCTCTGTGTGCACACAACGTCATTAAATTCAATCTCGCTCTATGGAATCAGTTGTTGCCATTGCTATCGTTATCGTCATTGCCATTGCCACAGTCTTACTAGTGGCAATCTACTATCTGCGCAAGGGCATTAAGTTTGTAAAGCGAATGGCTAATGGTGAGATGACCGAGGAAGACTTTGAGCGCCTTTCCAAGAAATTCCAGAAAGCGGGAGGCACCACCTTTAAGTTTGACGACGACTACTTTAAAGGATCTGGCACACAGCGGCAATATCAAAAACCGCAAGAATCGAAGAAGAAGCAGTCTCAAACCTTCCATACCAAGGAAGGCGTTACAATTGTCGATGAGAGAAAGCCCCAATCAAACAAAAAAATATTCGCCCAGGATGAGGGCGAATATGTAGAGTTTACAGAAGAGCCTTGATGCCTTAGTTGTGTACTAACGTACCAATCTCCTCACCAGCCATTACTTTCTTCAGGTTACCAACGACATCCATGTTAAACACATAGATAGGCAGGTTATTGTCCTGACACATGCAGATAGCAGTAAGGTCCATCACCTTCAAGCCACGGGCCAGCACCTCCTTATAAGTAATATCATCGAACTTCGTTGCCGTAGGATCTTTCTCTGGGTCGGCTGTATAGATACCGTCCACACGTGTACCCTTTAGCATCACGTCGGCCTCAATCTCAATGCCACGCAAAGAAGAACCCGTATCAGTAGTGAAATAAGGCGAGCCTGTTCCAGCAGAGAAGATGCACACCTGTCCCTGTTCCATAGCCTCGATAGCCTTCCATTTCGTATAGAACTCACCAATAGGTTCCATGCGAATAGCTGTCATCACCTTGTTCTTTACACCGATAGCACCCAGTGCCGACGAGAGAGCCAAGGAGTTAATCACCGTAGCGCACATGCCCATCTGGTCGCCCTTCACGCGGTCAAATCCCTTCTGACTACCACTCAGTCCACGGAAGATATTTCCGCCACCAATCACGATACCAATCTGAACACCCATCTCGGCCACTTCCTTAATCTGCTTTGCATAGTCGCTCAAACGCTCAGGGTCGATACCGTAGCCCTGACTGCCCATCAGGCTCTCGCCCGACAGCTTCAGAAGAATTCTCTTAAATCTTGCCATTATTATTATCTTTATATTATGAATTGAACTTCTTTAAATGCCAGACGATAGATTTCCCCTTTGTCATGTAGCAACTCCAGGTGGCCGTCGTCTGTCACATTAACCAGTTTGCAATATTCTTCAGTCCCGTCGCCAAGCCTGTAATAATGCATTTCCTCCAGTCGGTACAAATGATAGCGATAAGTAGTGCGTATCCGCTCCCAGCCGCCATTTCTCACCAAGTCCATGTATTTCGACATGTTGGCAAGAACTTTTTCCAGGACTTCCTTGCGCTCCACTTCATGACCAAGAATCTGAAACAACGAAACGGGATTAGGCGCATCACTATGGAACATTCGCTGGTTAACATTTAAGCCCGTGCCAATTATACAATCCGAAATATGATTTCCCTTCAGCGTTGTTTCTATCAGTGTGCCGCATATCTTAGAATCTTTCCAGTAAATATCATTAGGCCACTTTATCTTCACATCATCCACATAATCAGCAAGAGCATCCCTCAGCGCAAGCGCGTTTGCCATTGAGAGGATAAACTGCTGCGACGCCAAGACGTCTGACGGATGGAGTATCATCGAGAACAAGAGATTCTTGCCACGTTCCGACTCCCACGAATTTGTTCCGCATCCTCGACCTGCCGTCTGATAGTCAGCAACAACAACATTCCCATCCCTCAAACTCTTTATATATCGGTTGGTAGAGTCAGTTTCAACAATATGCGTTATTTTCCATTCCACGTTGCAAAAGTACAAAATATTTTTCGTACTTTTGCATCATGGAAGAGAAAAATAAGGATGAAATGTATATGCGCAAAGCATTAGCCGAGGCGCAGCAAGCCTTCGATGAAGGCGAGATTCCCATCGGAGCCGTCGTTGTTTGTAAGGATCAGGTGATAGCACGTGCCCACAACCTGACAGAGACACTCATCGACCCAACGGCACATGCCGAGATGCAGGCCATCACCATGGCAGCCAATGCACTGGGTGGCAAGTACCTGACAGGCTGCACCCTCTACGTCACTGTAGAGCCCTGTCCCATGTGCGCAGGAGCCATCGGCTGGGCACAGGTACCACGCATCATTTACGGAGCTCCCGATCCCAAACGCGGTTTCCGTGAATATGCTCCTCGTGTGATGCACCCCAAGGCAGAATGCAAAGGCGGCATCCTCGAAGAAGAATGCCGCCAGTTAATGCAAGAGTTCTTTAAAAGTAAGCGATAAGTCATCTTATCGCTTTTATTATTTACTTCACCTGTACCACCAGATACTTACTGGTGCTCCAGAACTGCTGGGGATTCGTGATGCGCAGCACATACTGCTTGTTGGCATCACGCTCCAGGGTATAAGTACCTGCAGGGTGATTAGTCAAAATACGAGCATCACGTGACATCAGCTTAATCTCCTTGTCCACACGGATATCGATCTTGGTAAAGTAGTTCTTATTAAAGTTACCCTGAAGCACCTCACCACTCTTCAAGATATTCTGCTCCTTCAGCTCGCGCTTAGTGCCAAACACATACCAAGCCGTATGCAGTTCCTTGTCCTGAGAGCCAATGGTCTCAGTCTTCTGAGCATTCTCATCTTTCAGCATCACCACATCCTCGTTCAGCTGACTCACCTGTTCGTCAAGTTCTGCAATATGAATATCCTTGGCCTCCAGTTCCTGGCGCAACACAGCCAACTCGCTCTCTTTCTCCTCCAACTGAGCAGTCAGGTTCTCCAATGTCTTGCGCAACTGCTCACTGGCAGTATTACTGTCTCGCAGACGCAAGCGCAGCTTATTGATGAGCTCCTTGTTCTGCGTCATCGTCTCGTTGATAAACTGCATGTTCTCACGGATACGCTGTGCAGCATCAGTACCTTCGCCACGGCGTTCAATCGTCACACGACCCTGAGCTTCATTGATAGCACGGAAACCATCCTCAATGGTGTTGAGGGTCTCAAGCATATCGTTAATCTCATTGTCCTTCTGCACATTCACACGGTTCAAAGAATCGATACGTGAACTCAAATCAGCCGTCTGACGCGTATTGCCATTGTCCTTACACGATGCCAGTGCCAACAGACACATGGCAATAAACAAAAACTTTTTCATCATAACTAATTATCTTTTAATCCTTTTTTCCTTCCAACACAATCACTATCTCGCCACGAGGCTCCGTTTCCTTAAAGTGAGCGATTACCTCGGCCAGTGTTCCACGAACACTCTCTTCGTGCACCTTGGAGATCTCACGACAGACACTCACCTGTCGGTCGCTGCCATAAAACTCGGCAAACTGCTCCAATGTCTTTACCACACGATAGGGTGATTCATAGAATATCATCGTACGCTCCTCATTGACCAGCGACTCCAAGCGTGTCTTACGACCTTTCTTCTGGGGCAGGAAGCCCTCAAAAACGAAACGGTCGCAAGGCAAGCCACTACTCACCAAGGCTGGCACAAACGCCGTTGGTCCAGGCAGTGTCTGCACCTCGACTCCGGCTCTGACAGCCTCGCGCACCAGAAAGAAACCTGGGTCACTGATGCCAGGCGTACCTGCATCACTAATCAGCGCCACATTCTGACCAGCCAGCAGACGCTGAACCACACCTGCACTGGTGCCATGCTCATTGAACTTATGATGCGACATCAACTGATTCTTTATCTCAAAATGCTTCAGTAGGACACCCGACGTACGAGTATCCTCGGCCAGCACCAGATCAGCTTCCTTCAGGATGCGGATGGCACGCATCGTCATATCCTCCATGTTGCCCACAGGTGTGGGTACAATATAAAGTATTCCCATTTCGGTTGCAAAGATAATGTTTTTTAGTCCATAGTTCATAGTTCATCATTCATAATTGTCAGAAATTAACAACATTTTACTAAAAAAACCATGAACGATGAACTATGAACTATAAACTTTTTACTATCTTTGCACCCAACTATGACAACAAATCTAACGGGTGAGGCACACCGCCCAGGAAGAATAGAAGTTGTGTGCGGTTCGATGTTCTCGGGAAAGACAGAGGAGCTTATCCGAAGAATGCGTCGAGCTCAGTTTGCCAAGCAGCGGGTTGAGATTTTCAAGCCCGCCATCGATGTGCGTTATTCGCAGGAAGACGTTGTGAGCCACGACCAGAAACACATCCAGTCAACACCTATCGACTCCTCTGCCAGTATTCTACTGTTGGCAGAAGATATTGAGGTGGTGGGTATTGACGAGGCACAGTTTTTTGACGATGGCATTGTTGACGTATGTAACCAACTGGCCAACCGTGGTGTGCGCGTTATCGTGGCTGGACTCGACATGGACTATCAAGGCATTCCCTTCGGCCCCATGCCAGCCCTTTGTGCCATTGCCGACGAAGTAACCAAAGTGCATGCCATCTGTGTGAAATGCGGCTCGCTGGCCTATGTCAGTCACCGCAAGGTACAAAACGACAAGCGCGTACTTCTGGGCGAAACGCAGGAATACGAGCCGCTGTGCCGTGAATGCTATCAGAAAGCAATAAAGAACAACGAGTAAAACAATATAGCGATGTACGACAAACCTATCACTTTCGACACCTTTGTACGCTGGTTAGGCTACGGTCTGCTGGCCATTGCCATCGTCTGCCTTCTCAACTACCTGGGAAGTGTTCTGCTGCCCTTTGCCGCAGCATGGTTCATAGCCTACCTACTCTACCCTGTCGTCAAGTTCGTACAGTACAAGCTTCACGTTCCGGGTAGGGTACTCAGCATCGTCGTCACCCTGATTCTTGTCATCGCTATCCTTTGCGGCATCGGATGGCTCATCATTCCACCCATGATTGAGCAGTTCCAAAAGTTAGGCGACCTTGTGAGCACCTATATTCGCAATGCTGCACACATCAAGAACATACCTGAGGCCGTGAGCCAATGGACGAATGAGCATCATCAGGAACTCGAAGAATACCTGATGAGCGAGAACTTCAGCGAGAGTGTCAGGAATGCCATTCCCAAGATGTTCAGCATGGTGGGCCAGACGGCCAGCATCATCATCAGCCTCATCGCCTCACTCATCACCCTACTCTATATGTTCTTCATCCTCATGGACTACGAGTATCTGACAGACAGTTGGATAAAGATCTTCCCAAAGAAGAGTCGCCCGTTCTGGAGTGTACTGGCTAAAGATGCCGAACGTGAGCTGAGCAACTACATCCGTGGTCAAGGCATGGTTGCCTTCATCATGGGCGTTCTTTTCTGCATAGGCTTCACCATCATCGACTTCCCCATGGCCATTGGCCTCGGCATACTCATCGGCATTCTTGACCTTGTGCCCTATCTACACACCTTCGCCCTGATTCCCACTGCCCTACTGGCTCTTCTCAAAGCCGCGGACACAGGACAGAATTTCTGGATTATCTTCGCCATGGCAGTTGCGGTCTTTGCCATTGTCCAGGTTATCATCGACCTGATTATCACCCCATACATCATGGGTAAGGCCATGCGCCTCAACCCCGCCATTCTTCTTCTGTCACTGTCGGTTTGGGGTGCATTATTAGGCTTTATCGGCCTCATC
This sequence comes from Prevotella sp. E15-22, assembly GCF_023204875.1. Lineage (NCBI taxonomy): Bacteria > Pseudomonadati > Bacteroidota > Bacteroidia > Bacteroidales > Prevotellaceae > Prevotella > Prevotella sp. E15-22. Next base: position 493,788 of record NZ_CP096247.1, on the reverse strand, counting down.
ATTGCGCTACCTGCCACCACCCTCATCATTGCGTACTATCAACGATATGTCACCCGTGAAGACGAGGAAACGATGGAAAAAATCGCTATAACAGAGGAAAATACCGCCAAAAAAGAAAAATCATCCGAATAAATTTGGCTGGTTCAAAAAAAGTTAGTACCTTTGCAGCCGATTTCGCAAAGAAGTCATCCTTAATAGGGCGATCCGCTAGCTCAGTTGGTAGAGCACAACACTTTTAATGTTGGGGTCTTGGGTTCGAACCCCAAGCGGATCACAGAAAAGAGGTCATCAGCAGATGACCTCTTTTTCTTTTCTACCATATCCATTTCTATTGGTTCATACAAGAGCACATATCAGGAACCAGACAACGGGCACCAGAAGGGCTGGTAGCAGATTAAGCGTTTTGCAATCTTTCAGGTTCAACAGCGAGAGTCCACTACCCGTGATGAGCAATCCACCAACAATCAACAACTCAGCCATGAGCGCATCGCTGACAGCAGTACTACTGATATGGGCAACGAGCCAGAACATGCCCTGCCAGCAGAACAGCACTGGTGCTGCCAAAACCATACCGATGCCGTAAGTAGAGGCAAACACCATCGACGAAACAAAGTCGAGCGTGGCATTGGTAAACAGAAAGGTATGGTCGCCCTTCAAGGCCGAGATAACAGGTCCGAGCATCGACAGCGGGCCGATGCAATAGAGCAGGATGGCAGTTGACAAGCCTTCGGCCAGCCGGTTGCCATTATTTTTCTTTCCACGCTGCAACTTATCAATCAAACGCTTAAATCGGCCATCAATGTCGAGTGCAGTGCCAATGACGCCTCCTATGGCCAGCGATATGATAAAAAGTACAGGATACTGCGACTGAGGGAAGTGGCTGATGGTTGCATTCAAACCAATGGCCAGCGATGCCAGTCCCAATCCTGTATAAAGTACCTCCTTATATTTCTCCTTCACGCCACGATGAAGCACGCTACCTATGATGCTGCCTATAATGATGGTAGCTGTATTAACAATTGTTCCGATCATATCACAATCAAATCACTTCTATATAAAAACTGAATGGACGGAAGCCGTCGTTGCAACTGATCATCGCACTCATTGGATTCTTCATCCATCCATCGTAAAAATTACCCTCACCACGGGCCAGCGACTCAACGAACTCACGCATGGAACTCCACGCCGACGGGCACATGCCTTCAGGTTGCTGGCCGTCAATGGAAACCCACTGTTGCCCCACCCTGACATCGCAGGTGTGTTCGATGGGATTCTCATATTTCGCCATCAGATCCTCATAGACAGTCTGACGAACAGCTGTGATTCTTACTTTATTCATATCTCATCTTCTTCATTTTTCTTCTCCAGGTAATCAAACAGATTAAAACAATAACACGATAACGAGCGATATCTGAGTCAACAGAATCAGTGGTACTCCGTATTTAAATTTCTTGTGCTGAGTCTTATGCCGCCATACCTTCATACCCAACAACGCCCCGATGACACCACCGACAACTGCCAATGTAAGCAAAGTAGCTTCCGATATGCGCCAGCTATTGTGCTTGGCTTTAACCTTATCAATGCCATAAACTAAGAATGTCACGACATTAATGCCTAAAAGATAATATAGCAATGCTTCTGTCTGCAGGTGCGAACACATATTTATTATAAAAAAGTGGTTAATCTGAAGTAGGTATTACTCACAGTAGTTATGATCCACTACGATGACGACTTTCATGTCGGGAACTAACGGCTGTAGCTCTGTCGTCAGCTGACAGACAAAGGCGGCTTCGTCATGGACGGAGATATCTGGGATGATATCGACAGAGAGGGAATTGTGTTTCTCTGAATAATAGAAACCGTGTACCTGAAGAATGTCTTTGTGGGCAGCGAGTGCTTGCATCACCTGCGATTGCAACTCGGCACGGCGGTTATCGCCAGTGGCAACAGCATAGACACCAACGGTCATGATGATGCCGTGACGCACATACATCTGCGTGGAGATTCGGCGCGTCAGCCCGTGAATATCGTGTGCCGACATGGTATCATAGACGTTGATATGTAGCGAACCTATCTTCACGTCAGGACCGTAGTTATGCAGTATCAGGTCGAACACGCCATGAACGCCCTCGAAGTCTGCCACCTCCTTCTGAATCTGTTTGGCGAAGTCTGCCGAAATGCTCGTTCCAAGCAGTTCGTTGACAGGTGAGGCCAGCATCTCGATACCAGCCTTGATAATCACGATGGATATCAGTGCACCCAGGATACCATCGAGCGACACACCCCACAGAAGCATGACACCTGCCGAAACAAGTGTTGCCAGTGTGATGACAGCATCAAACAGCGCATCAGAGCCGGAGGCTATCAGCGCATCGCTGTTCAGTTGCTCGCCCTTCTTCTTGACATACTGACCAAGGATGAGTTTCACCACGATGGCCACCACGATGACTACCAGTGTCGTTGTGGTGTACGAAGGCTCCGTGGGATCGAAGATTTTTTTCACCGACTCAATAAGAGAAGTGATACCCGCGGAGAGCACGATAACGGCGATGATGATGGCACTGAAATACTCGATGCGACCAAAGCCAAAGGGATGTTTCCTGTCGGCAGGACGCTGTGAGAGTTTGGTGCCCACAATGGTGATGACACTCGACAACGCATCGCTCAGGTTGTTCACGGCATCCATCACGATAGCCACACTGCTGGCCAGAACGCCCACTGCGGCCTTGAACCCCGCCAACAGCACATTAGCAGCGATGCCTATCCAACTGGTACGGATGATTTCTTGACTACGATTCATAGAAATAATGATTTTATCTGCAAATATACATATTATCCATTAAAAATTACTATCTTTGTGCCATAATTTAATAAAAGATGAGTTTCGTCCTCTCCATTTTCCTGTTGAGCATTGGCGCCAGTTTCATTCAACGCACCACAGGCTTTGGCTTTGGCATCTTCATCATGACGATGCTGCCGTTCTTCATGCCCAGCTATGGCGAAGCTACAACGCTCTCAGGTCTGCTGGCCATCACCACCTCTGCTGCAATTGTATGGCGTATGCGCAGCCACGTCACCTGGAGCCGCCTCTGGCCAATTCTACTGACGTTTATCATCATATCATCCATCGCCATCTTTGCCCTAACACGCATTGAAGACCACATCCTTCGACGCATCCTTGGTGCGACACTCATCCTTATCAGTATTTACTTTATGCTGTTTAGCCAACGCATAAAACTACCGACAACAAAGAAAGTACAGGTAGGTGCCGGAACGTTAAGCGGATTGATGGGCGGCTTTTTCGGCATGCAAGGCCCGCCTGCCGTGCTTTATTTCATTCAGAGTGAGCCAACGAAAGAGCACTATATGGCAATGACGCAGACTTACTTTTTGATTGGAAACCTAATGATGACTGGCGTGAGAGCCTATAACGGTTTCTTCACTACCACCGTTGCCATAGACTATTTTTATGGTCTCGGCGGAGTCATCATTGGCACGCTTCTGGGCGCCTATGTCTTCAAGCATATCCCCAACCGCATTTTCCGCTACATCGTTTATGCCTACATCTGTATCAGTGGAGTCATCATACTGATAACAACCTAAAACCTACCTGCAAATTATCTCATCCATCCTTCTACACGGTAGACCTTCTCCATAAGTTTTCTTTCCTTCTTTGTAGTAGCATCTCTGTGCCACACCTCAATACGGGCAGCATAATAGTCACCCCAGTCACCCTCGTAAATGGTAAATTCATGTCTGCTTACCAATTTCGAAAATGAGGATGTTGGGTTTATAATAGCTTGACTACTCTCTGCGGCGATTCTTTCCTCCGATAGCGGAAGGTTCTCTGTGACCTCAAAACATTTAAGATAGATATCTCCAGCAGGTAACGGCCCATAATAGAAGTCATACGTATAAATACCTCCTTGGCAATCTTTCCATATAGTTAAATATGTATTGGGATCAAGACTATCAACAGGTTCTTTCAAACACGAGTCCTCTTCAAGGGGCAAATTATATTTCAAACCATCAGGAATGGGATGATTCCTTCCAAATCCGTCGGGGCCACTCATAGAAACCATCATTAGAGGAAGACAAAGGACTCCAAAAATTACGAAAGAAAAGCTAAAAGACAGAAAACACTTCCGTCTCTGCTTATTGACAAAAAGAACGACCCATGAAACAGGAAGTAGAATTAATGTCAAAAGCAGTAGCAAACTAAAAAAATCTCCAATTACAGATGGGTATGAGAGGAATAGAAATATCAGGGAAATCATAGACAAAGCCAACAGAATGGGCAGTGCATACCAATATTTCAATATGAATCTTTTCATTGTATTCTTATTGCAGCATGTTATCATCTCATTGTCTATCCAAGATACTCATCATCCCTGGCCAGTATCTTCTCAATCTTGCCGACATACATCGTATGGAAGTCGCCCTGGGCATAGTGCTGATCGAGGGTATCCTGACAAAGGAATCCGCTCTCCTGCAACTCCGACTGAAATACCTTCTTGCAAACCAATACCAACTTAGCCTGCTCAAACCAAACGGTATTATCAGCATAGACAGGGGTGAGACCAGCCTTTGAGATCTTGTCCTCATCGCGCCCAGAAGCGCTGCCAAGGTAGGCCATCTGCTTCTTAAACGACTTATCCATGACGCAGAGCGTGAAGTAGCCCTCCCTGTCAACAAACTCCTTGGTATAGCGCGACTGACGCAAATAAACAACTGCCGTTGGGTCGTTATGTCCCCACAGACATCCCAGGTGTCCCCAAGAAACCGTCATCGTGTTACACTTCTGCTCGTTGCCTGCCGTCACCAACATCCATTCATCACCAAACAGGTTGAACGGATTGAACTTCATGTCTTTGTAATTAATCTCTTTCATATCAATCGTCATATCTTTTATTCCACCTACAACAGTATGAACTGGTCAATAACATAATTCTTTTGGCAAAGATAGCATAATTTGCCCGAATTTTCTTACCTTTGCCCCAAGAATTAGGATAGTTTAGGATTCTGGATCAACAGACAGAACAATTAATAAAGAATAACTAGATTAATAACAAGTATGAAAGAAGTTATCAGCACAAAGGCTGCACCCGCTGCCATTGGCCCATACAGTCAGGCCATCAAAGTAGGTAATCTCGTATATACCTCTGGTCAGATTCCCATCAATCCTGCCACTGGCAGCTTTGCCGAGGGAGGCATCAAGGAACAAACCCGTCAGTCACTGACCAACGTGAAGGCTATTCTTGAAGAAGCCGGCCTAACAATGGCCGATGTAGTAAAGACAACCGTCTTCATGGCCGACATGAACGACTTTGCCGACATGAATGCCGTCTATGCCGAGTTTTTCGCAGAGCCATATCCTGCCCGTTCTGCTGTAGCCGTCAAGACTCTCCCCAAAGGTGCATTAGTTGAGATTGAAGTTGTGGCTGAAGCAAAATAGCCATCCATTTTATCATTCAAGCCCCCCGATTTGCATTTCTGCAAGTCGGGGGCCTTTTATATTACAACATCTCTTCCAGCATCTCCACAGCCTTGGTGATGTCCTCTTGAAAGTGTTTATGGTCGCGCAGAAAGTCAGTCCTGCCGCCACTGATAGCATCATACAAATCCTGACTCATCTCATCGGCATAACTGGCAATAGCCATCTCAATATCATCTTTCTGCCAGTCGAGCGTAGAATGAACATAGATTCTCTGCTTCTGATGCAGGAAACTGTAGGCCGTCTCAATACTATCCTTCGTCATCATCGTGTCAATGCGTCATAACCTATCGGGCGAAACTGTCTTTGTTTCTCACTGTACACAAATCCGTGCCCATACAAGTAATCCTTAATCTCTTTCGGTTCTGTTCCAAAGTTATAGCATAGCGACTCCAGCGTGTCAAACTCCTCATCACGCAGCAGCATGTTCACACTCGAAACCAATATAGCAGGATCTTTTGGCAAGTATTCCATTTCAAAAACACAATTCTTTATCGTCAAAAATCATACGCACCACTACCCCATCACCACATCGAGCACCATCATCAGTACGAAACCAATGGCAAAGCCGATGGTACTAAGGTTAGAGTGCTGACCGCTGGAGGCCTCTGGAATCAGTTCCTCTACCACCACATAGAACATGGCGCCAGCAGCAAAGGCCAGCATATAGGGCATCATAGGCATCAGCAGTGATGCCAGCAGGAGAACGGCCACAGCACCAACAGGTTCCACAGCACCACTCAGCGAGCCTATCAGGAACGAGCGCCAGCGACTGTTGCCTGCCGCCCTCATCGGCATCGAGATGATAGCCCCCTCGGGCACGTTCTGGATGGCGATACCCAACGACACTGCAACGGCACTGGCAAGGGAGATATTCGTTGCCCCACTGTCAGCACCTGCGAACACCACACCCACAGCCATACCCTCAGGCAGGTTATGGATGGTGACAGCCAGGGCCAGCATTGCCGTCTTCGACAGGTGCGACCGCATGCCCTCAGGTTTATCCGTGCCTATATGCAAGTGCGGCGTCAGTTCATCAATCATCAGCAGGAAGCCCATACCCAGCAGAAAGCCTATGGCAGCAGGCATCACGCTCCATTTGCCGCTATCAGCCCCCATTTCCATCGCAGGGATCAGCAGCGACCATACCGATGCCGCCACCATCACGCCCGATGCAAAGCCCAGCAGCGACTTCTGCAGTCGTTCCGACATCTCGCCCTTCATAAAAAACACAAAGGCCGAGCCAAGCATCGTGCCCAGCAGTGGAATCAGCAATCCAATTATTAATGTTGTTGTCATAGGGCGAAAAATAATTATCCCAGTCCAATCACACTCAGCGTTAAAGTCAGGATATCGTCGCCAAATGGCTGATCTTCTGTCACGCCAAGGAGCGACAACGTATATTCTCTCACTTGTTCTATGTTCATATCCTTTACAATCGTTTCATTTAGTTTTTTATCCTGCAAAGATACAAATTTGATGCCGGCGATCATCTCGTTGGTAGCACTCAGGTGGCTGTCCACATAATGTTTGATATACGCTCGCCTACATTCGACCCTTGAACGTATAACCAATACCTTCAACGGCAGCACGGATAACTTCTTCGGTGGCAGTGCCTTTGATGCTAAGGGTGTTGGCAGAGGCACTGGCCTTAGCCTTCTCTACACCAGGGAGATCTTCGACGGCACGTACTACGGCAGCTTCGCAATGACTGCAATGCATGTCCTCAACACGATAGACGGTCACATCGGGGTCTAAGGGCCTTTTGCTGGTAAACTTGCTGAAAAACTTCATCATAAGAGCAAATATAATTAATAATGTTAATACAATGGCGCAAACAATCTTAAACAGACTGGGCAGAGCGGATGTATCCATGCAGCAAGCCGCATGAGAATTGATAATTGACAATTGAGAATTGAGAATTCCCGTAGCATTGAGCAGCACTCCGAAGAGAACAGCAAAGCCAACGATGGTCATCAGATAAACCGATGTAAAGCAACGACCCATGGACTTATGCACAACGAGGATGGAGGCGAGATTAACGGCAGGACCTGCCATCAGCATCACCAATGCCGCTCCTGGCGAAAGTCCTTTCATCATCAATGCCGCTGCCACGGGGATGCTACCCGTAGAACAGATATACATGGGTACAGCGATGACCAATATCACCAGCATCTGCAATAGCGGTTGACTGCCAAAGCTAAGGAAGAATTCATCAGGCACAGCCACCTGAATCAATGCTGCCACAACAAGACCGATGAGCAGTCGCAAGCCGATGTCGCGAAGCATATCATAGTAGGCATATTTCAGCACGCGCCAAATTCTATTGCCGCTTTCCACTTGGCACGAAGTAGTCACATCGTCCTTTATATCATCCTCGCTAACCAATCGGTTCACAAGCAGTCCACCACAAACGCCCGTGATAAGTGCTGCCGTAGGACGGATAATGGCGAAGCCCAGTCCCATCAGCGAGAATGTAGCCAGGATGGAGTCGATGCCCGTCTGCGGTGTGGCAATCAGAAACGAAGCGATGGCACCTTTCGAAGCCTTCTCATTTCTAAGTCCGATAGCCGTAGGGATTACTCCGCACGAACACAGCGGCAGTGGTACACCCAGTAGTGCCGCCCATAACACTGAAAACTTGTTTTTTCGCGAAAGATAATTGGCATAGAACCTTTGCGGCACGAACACATGCAGCACCCCTGCGATGAAGAATCCCAACAACAGATAGGGAGCCATCTCGCAAACCACGTTCAAGAGTGATAGTAAGAAGTTGTGTATACTCATTATTTTGATTGCAAATATACGAAAAAAAAACAAAACCATTATAGTAAAACTATAAATTTTATCAAAACAATGGACTATATAATACAATGCAGACAAGCTTCACAGCTTATCTGCATTTTTAAGTTGTTTTACTATTAATGATTTATTCAAAAGAAGTTTTATAACTGCGTTATTTCAGTCGCTGGTAGCCGTAGGCTGCTGTATCACCCAGTTCCTCCTCGATGCGGATCAACTGATTGTACTTGGCCATACGGTCTGTACGAGAAAGTGAACCAGTCTTGATTTGTCCAGAGTTTGTGGCCACTGCGATGTCGGCGATCGTGGTGTCCTCTGTTTCACCTGATCGGTGAGAGGTCACTGTGGTATAGCCGTGTCGATGAGCCATTTCAATAGCCTCCAAGGTCTCTGTCAACGAACCAATCTGGTTCACTTTAATCAATATCGAGTTGGCAGCGCCCATCTTAATACCCTTCTCCAGGAACTTAGTGTTGGTAACAAACAGGTCGTCGCCCACCAACTGACAGCGGTCGCCAATCTTCTTGGTCAGTTTTACCCAGTTTTCCCAGTCGTTCTCGTCGAGTCCGTCCTCGATAGAGTCGATAGGATATTTGGTGATGAGCTGCTCAAGATAGGCAATCTGCTCGTCGGCCGAGAGTTTCTTTCCGTTAGGATCTTTCTTTGCACCGTTCTTCAACTGGCGATAGTCGTAGAACCACTGTCCGTTTTCGCAGGTAGCAAACTCAGATGCAGCACAGTCCATAGCAATCTTCACGTCCTTACCTGGCTCGTAACCAGCCTTCTTAATAGCCTCTACAATGGTGTCGAGTGCATCCTCGATGCCGTCGAAGTTAGGGGCATAGCCACCCTCATCGCCTACTGCAGTAGAAAGTCCGCGAGCCTTCAGCAACTTGGCCAGATTGTGGAACACCTCAGCACCCATGCGGATAGCCTCGCGCTCGTTGCTGGCACCTACCGGACGAATCATAAACTCCTGGAAAGCAATAGGAGCAGCCGAGTGTGCACCACCATTCACGATGTTCATCATAGGTACGGGCAGTGTGTATGCATTACAGCCACCAATATATCTGTAAAGGGGTATGTTCAGTGCCTTAGCCGCAGTCTGAGCACAAGCCAGCGAAACGCCAAGAATTGCGTTAGCACCCAACTTAGACTTTGTAGGAGTGCCGTCGAGTGCCAGCATCTTATAGTCGATGGCGCGCTGCTCCAGCACGCAGTCACCCTTCAGCGCAGGTGCAATCACATTGTTGACGTTGTCAATGGCCTTCAGCACACCCTTACCCAGATAGCGCTCTTTGTCGCCATCACGCAGTTCTAGGGCCTCGTTTTCGCCAGTCGATGCACCTGATGGTACAGCGGCGCGCCCCATCACACCGTTCTCGAGTGTTACCTCTACCTCTACTGTTGGATTACCTCTTGAATCGAGGATTTCTCTTGCATGAATCTTTTCAATTTTCATATATCAACTTATTATTAACAAAAATATTATAATTGCGCTGCAAAGATACGGCAAACAAATAAGGTGCGCAATACCTAAAAACGAGTGTTTTAAGTATTACGCACCAGCAAAAGCCTGCAAAAGTGAGTTAATCAAAAGTAGGTATTATGGCTTCCTTGGGAGCATACCATTTCATTCTTGGCCCAGCCCTCTAGTGTCTTAGCATCCACAGCCTTCATACTTCCGACGGCAGTGGAGATGTGGATAAAGCCGATGTTGGGCCTTGATGATTCTACATTTTAACCTATGATTATCTTGCAGATTTCCTCTAAATACTGACGGTCTGTTTCGTCGAAGGTGTTCAGTTCCCTGCTGTCAATATCAAGTACGGCAACAACCGTATTGTCATGTCCAAACACCGGTACGACAATCTCCGACCTCGACTCGCTACTGCATGCTATATGACCAGGAAACTGCTCCACATCGGGCACCACAACAGTCTCTGCCCGTTTCCATGCCGTGCCGCAGACACCCCTTCCAAAGGGGATGTGCATACATGCCACAGGTCCTTGGAAAGGTCCAAGCACCAATTCTTCACCTGCCACACGATAGAATCCAGTCCACCAGAATCCCATCGTTTGGTGAATGGCAGCAGCCACATTACTCATCACTGCCACTGCATCTGTCTCGCCCTCAATAAGCGAGCGAATCTGACTAGTCAGTTGTTTGTATTGTTCAATCTTATCCATGAAATAGTTTATAAAATCATTCTATTTGCAAAATTACGAATAAATTCCAAAAGAAAATGATTTTAGGCAAAAAATTACTAACTTTGCCAACTCATTCATCAAATAAGAGCAGATAATACATGAACAACAATACCAAGTGGGTGGCTTGTTGGGGCAACGCCACCAGCATCACCGACCGTCGCGAAGCAACCTATGCCAAAAACCTCACATTGCGCTATCCCATCCGCATGTGCTTCAGTGGCAGTCAGTTGCGCTTCCGTTTCTCTAACCTCACAGGCACGGAGCCTGTCGTACTGTCGAAGGTGTTCGCTGACCATACGCCCATCACCTTTGGTGGCGAGAACAGCGTGACGCTGATGCCAGGCAAAGAGGTGGAGAGCGATGCCATCAGTTATGCCGTGAGTCGTGGCGACATGGTGAACGTGAGCTTCTATCTGGCCGACTTTACCCAGATGAATAGTGGCACACTGATCACTGGCCCACTCTCGAAAGGGTTCTATGCCTATGGCGACTATGCCGAGGCCGATGAGCTGCCTCTCGACCTCACACGTCGCACCAACTGGTTTTATTTCCTGAACACCATCGATATTCTGACCTCAGAAGAGAATCATGCCATCGTTTGTTTTGGCGACTCCATCACGGCTCAGTCGTGGCCCGACTATATGGCTCAGATGGCCTTTGGCACCAATGCCGCCATCATCCGTCGTGCCGTCAGTGGCACGCGTATCCTGCGCCAGTACGACTGCATCACCTATCAGGCCTACGGACTGAAAGGTGCCACACGCTTTCCCATCGAGATGAACGTGGCTGGTGCCACCGATGTGATTATCCAGCATGGCATCAACGACATTATACACCCTGTGGGCACGGATGTCAACCCCTTCCGCCCATGGAGCGACCTGCCCACGGTCCAGGAGATGCAACAAGGGGTGGAGGATATCTATGTGAAACCTGCCAAGGCCATGGGACTGAAGGTATGGAGTGGCACCCTGTTGCCCATCTACGGCTGGCGCACCTACAACGAGCAGCGCGACCTGATGCGACAGCAGTTCAACGAGTGGCTGCGCACCTCGCCCATCTTCGACGGATGCATCGACTTCGATGCTGCCGTGCGCAGCAACACCAACCCCAAGGCCTTTGCCGATGGCTTTGATAGTGGCGACCACCTGCATCCCAGCGAGCGCGCCTACGAGGCCATGGCTCAGGCTGCCGCCCACGTGCTATTGGCTGAATAAAACGTTATAATGGGTTGGTGTCGATTTGAACACAGGCTTCAGGACCTGTCCCGCTGATCTTCAAAAGGAGAACTTGTGTTTTCTTTTTATGATGTTTACGAGTGCTAAATATGATGTTTACGAGTGGTAAATATGATAGTTACATGTGAAAAGTATCATCAATACAGATATACAGATGAAATTTAAAAACTCTACGCGTACATGCGTGCACATGTACGCGAAAAACTCTTAGAAAACATCTGTATCATCTGTATCTGTATGTTTGGTCTCCTGCGCTATGATGCTGCGAATTACTGTGGCAAGTGCGGTAAGCTGCTGTTCTGTCATTGTCTAAGTTTTGTTAATTTGATTTTTAATATTTTTTCGATGTGCGAAATTAATAATTATTTTTGTGAGTATCTGACATAAGTGACACGCAAAGCTAAAAAATGCGAGACAAAACGTAAACAATTAAGATTTTTTAATGGTTTTCGAAGATCAAGTGGACAGATCTGAAGTGAACCTTTAAGTTGTGTCCAACTTTCTGGGTTCACTTCAGTCTTTGATTCTTCATACATCTACTCACCTCATCACCTTCTTTCCATTCTGGATATACACCCCATGCTTGGGCAAGCCTTGAATGGGGCGGCCCTGAAGGTCGAAGATTTGTGATGGCATGCTCTTGTTTACTGTTGGCTCTGAAACACCTGCCTCTGTATCATTCAGCCAATGGAATGAGCCATCGGAGAACACCAGCACGCCGTTGTCTGTGCCAATATAGATAGAGTCGCCATCCACATCCACACAATAGCAGAATCCTGTCTCTTGATTCCATTCATAACGGGTTATCACACCATGGTCGAAGCAGCAAAGGGGACCTTTGGAATACTCAACTCCAACAGATGTGCTATAATTAAAAGAGGCTGTGGGGAGAAACCATATTCTGCCTTGACCATCGCATTTTAAAGATATGGGGATCGTTACATCTGGTCCCACATCATAACTTGTATAGTTATTACCATCGTATTTCAGCAATTTGGCTCTCCACTCACTTTTTTCAGCATTAATTGAGTCATAATGATAACTACCAAACCATAAATTGCCATCATTATCGATAACCATACCCTTAACCTTAGAGTAATCATAGGGCATACTCTTATCGTTCTTGTCACTGATAGTCTCCAAAGTACCTCCAATATGATATTTCATCAAGCCATTACCATAGAGAGCCAAAGTAGAAGCAATCCAGATGTCATCATGATGGTCTACCACCATCTGCCATATTTCGTTTCCAAAGTCACAACTTGGAAAAACCAACGTCTGTTCCTCTCCTGAGCGGTAGATAACGGAAATACAATTGTCTCCGCCTATAACTATGGTTCCGTTTGAATCAAAGACAATACTGTTTATGCCTATTGGCCATATTAAATCATTCACCTTATTTTCATCATGATTCACATAATGCACAGTAGTGTCAGCCCTGCCATCAGTAATACTGGTCAGCACGCCATCATTGCTACCTACCCAGATGGTGTCTGGCCTTATTGCCAGAGCATTCAGTCCCACCCAAGCATTAGGTCGTGTCATGTCTTTTATGCGCCACTGATCTTCGAAATAGCCTGTGCTCATGTCGTAGACCGTTATCTTGCCAGTTAACTTGTTGACGACCTTAAGTCCATTAGGTCTTAACACATAAATACTGGTATCATTGTGCTCAATGCATTTCACTGAATGAATCGTGGCCACAGGGTATAATCTAGCCTGAATATCGGTAACGGCACACAACCACAGAAATAACAGTATTAAATATTTCATACTTATATATCGTTAGTTTCTACTTTAAATTTCTTTTCATAGATGCCTCCATTTACAACTAAACCAATTGAATAAAAGCTTGGCTTATCAATTAAAAAGGTTATATTTTGTTCTCCTTCCTCATATTTCTGAGACTTAATAATATCTTTTTTCTCAAAACTATTCAAGTCAACCAACATCAAACTTACTTCAGACTTTTCACTTAGAATAAAGGACACATGGGCTGTTCGTTCTTGTACTGTAACAGACAAAGAAATCATTTCACGCTGAGAAACGTTCTTTTGTGCGATATCTTCTACTTCTTTTAAAGAAGTGACATCCGCCAATAATGCTTTTGACAATAGAATTTCCATAGCCTGAACGTTTAGTGAAGTTATTCCTTTTCCATTGACACATACGTGCTTACATGATTCCACCACATAGGACTCCAGTCCTGGGTGTATTCTTGCAGCCAAATCTTGCAATAATTTAAAAGGAAATACACTTCTTTTACTTGCCTCTTTGTATAGGAAATTAATAACGATAGGATTATTAATGCAATAGTTAAGCAATGTCTTGTAAACTCGAGCTCTGTCAAAGTCTCGAGCATCGCTTAAATACATAATAGAACTATCATTCTGATAATCATTATACATTTTCCAGAACAAATCCTTTACATTGTTTGGAATCTTCTTGATTCCATTGTCAATTTGCGTCATTTCTGATTCTGAAAACGAGAAATCCAGAACAGGACCAGGTCCTGGATGGGGATAAGCCATATTGCGTTCTCTCATGTAATGCGCCACAACCTCACCGTATGTTCCTCCATGGAGTGCATTTCGCGGATGAAATATTCTGATATTTGGACCTAGCTTACTTTCCCAATCGTATCCAGCAGCATATTGATGCGATTTTGATCTCACAGATGCATGCGTAAACTTGTTTCCGTCTGACCATAAATCAATGTCTGCTGAGTTACTTGAATTCGTTGGATAAAAGCCATACTCCGCAAAAAAAGCATCCATCTCGTCTTTGCTATTTATTTTCTCAAAGATTTTCCATTCTCGCCAAAGACCGACACTCCATGCAAAGCAGTTATAATACTCTGACAGATACGACGGAGAATGAGAAGTAATTGCATCATCAAACTTAAGATTTGGATGCTGAATTGTATCAACTCCTGCACTTCTACATTCCACATAAATATCGCACTTCGGAAGTCTCGAAGTTGGATATGATTTCGTTGTTGTAAACAGCCATCCGCTTTGTCCTGAAGGCCTGTTGATGCGAGCATTCTTCCCCCAATTGTAATTGGACTTTCCTGGATCAAAGGGATAATCGTCGTTGTGGGCATTCACACGGTCGTCCTCTCCCATCAGGCAGATATATGGATCGCTATTTTTACTGACGGCAAAATAGCAACAAGGGAGCCCTGTGAAAGGATGCTGTATCACTGTTGAGGAGCTGCATATAGGCACATTGTCAAAGCACTTGTCTTCGTTAATGCACAGATTGCAGGTTCCAAACTCTGACGGGTCGGTTGTACGTAAAAGGACATAATAGAAACCACTCTGGGGTATGTCTACGCTTAGCAATGCCTCACCCGCTTGTCCTGACACGGCGACTCTTGACAGCACAGATGGGTCGTCCATGCTAAACAGATTCAATGCGTGGCTAAGTGTGGTTCCACTTGTTCGCATACTCACATGCTGACCTTCATGAAAATACTCAAGTCGGAAGAAAGAGTAGAACACCTGTTTGTTGAGCTCGGCATTGTATTCGGTGGAGGGGCGAATTGTATCTATCTGTGCGTCATCATTGAAATTGAAGTTAATCACACGATAGTCCCTCGACAGCGAGTCCTCGAAAAATGCAGCATTTTCTTCTTCTATCAGTTTCTGGTGATTCTTTCTTTGGGCATATCTGACTGTGTCGGAATTCAATCGCTCTTTGAAAGTAATAACCGTCTTACCTTTACTCACATGCTCTGCATTCGGCACATCGTCAAGGTTGCCAACAAGACTGACTTGATGGTCGCCCTCACTCAGGTAAATAGCATGCTGATAAGAATACCAGTCGCCCCTGTCAGTGAGAATCTCTCCAACAGAGTCGTTATCCACCTTCAGCATGTACTTTGAACATGTTCCATTGCTATGCCTTACGCCCATAAGCCAGAAGTCAACTGGATAAGTGGCCGATGCCGATGCCGTTACAGAAAACGTTGTTTCTGGCCTTCCATTTACGAGTCGTATCGTAACGCCATTTTGGGTCAATGTGTTATGGTCTGTTGACGGCCATTCAAATTGACCGTTAGTTCCTGCATCTGGACTCATCTCTTGAGCGTTAGCCGTCAAAAAGAACAGGACCAACAGTATCGAGGAAACGAAAACACGATTCATGAAAAACATGTTTTTAGTTAATATTTATGGAGTTATATTTTTTTATTGCAAATTTATACTTTTATCTGATACTCTCCAAGCAATCCCCATGTTAATGATGAAGAATTAACAATGTTTAAACAAATGCCATCATACAGTTAATTTCGAAAAAAGAAAATGCGTGTTGTCTGTCGAATCTGCACGTGGTTCATGGAAATTTTCTGACAATAGCGCCTCTGAGATTTAAAAATTCTGAGCCAAAATTTTTTTCTGTGCGTACAGGCGAAATATGAGAGAGTTCGTAAATCGTTGAAAATGAGAGAGTTGCAAAATTAGCTCGAAAAGTGTAAAGATTTAGAACGCAATCGAATATTCGTTTAGGTTGTAACGGAGCCTGAGTTACACTGCAACGGAGGCTGTTTTGCATGGTAAAACAGCATGAGTTGCATCGTAAAACAGCCTCCGTTGCATGGTGAAATCGATAGGGGTCCTCCGAAAGGTCATTTTTGACCCATTTTTGCGTTCTAGTTTGCATTTTTTCAGAACCCCTTTTTTCGGCAGTATTTCTTGACAATGAACAATGTACAATGAACAATGTACAATGTACAATGAACAAACGCGTGGCGGACGTCGCGCCAGCTCAGCTAAACAACATTCTGTGGCGTGCCACTCAAGAAAGCACGCACATTGTTGGTAGCAACCTGGATGAGGCGAACGCGAGCCTCCTTCGACGCCCAGGCAATGTGGGGCGTAATAAAGGCATTAGGCAGCTTCAACAGAGGGTTGTCGGCCAAGGGCGGCTCCTGCGTGAGCACATCGGCACAGAAGGCAGCCAGTCGACCATCGGCCAACGCATCAGCCACAGCCTGGTCGTCAATCAAAGAACCACGACCAGTGTTGATAAGGATGGCTGAAGACTTCATCTTCGCCAGCGTGTCGGCATTAATCAAGTGGCGCGTACTGTCCGTCAGTGGACAATGCAGCGACAAGACATCAGCCGTGGCCAGCAACGCCTCCAGCGACACCTTCTCGATGCCTGCAGGCAGGGTGGTCTTACTACTCACAGCCTTCACCTTCATGCCAAAGGCCAGGGCAATCTCAGCCACGCGACGACCAATATTTCCAAGTCCCACAATGCCAAAGGTCTTGCCAGCCAGTTCCATATGCGAGAAGTCCCAATAGCAAAAGTCGGCATTCCTACTCCATCGCCCCTGCCTATTTTCTTGGGCATAGTGCTCAGTACGATTGGTCACTGTGAGCAGGTGGGCAAACACCATCTGCGCCACACTCTCAGTGCTATAGGCAGGCACGTTGGTCACTATGATGCCACGCTGATGGGCAGCCTCGACGTCCACCACATTATAACCTGTGGCCAGCACACCTATATATTTAAGGTGGGGCAACTGGTCCATTACCTCTTTACTCACAACCACCTTGTTGGTCAGCACCATGTCCGCCTCGGCAGCTCTCGCCACCGTCTCACTGGGCAAGGTTCTCTCGTACACCGTCACCTGACCCAGCGCTTCCAGCTCAGCCCACGACAAATCGCCTGGGTTGGCCGTAAATCCGTCTAGTATTACAATTTTCATATCGCCTGCAAAATTACAGATATTTTGCCAATCGTCAAAATCTGACCAAGCTTATTCCTCGTTTCTTCGTCAATTACAATTAATATATAAGTATTAAAGAATCATGAATAAAGACCAAAGGCTACGAAAAAACCTTCTCCCTCAACGAGGCATTCACCACGGTGAGGTGAGAAAGATATGACCACCTGCAGCGCAGGTATTAAACTTCTGAGTATAATCAGTTAGTAATAAAACGTTTTTTATCTTGGTTTACATCTTTTATTATCATTTCCGTTATTTGATTCTTAATTTTGATTTCCTTATGATTGATTTGTTTATATAGCCTTACGCAATTTACTGTATCATTACGGCTACTATATATATTATAAATCTCGTATAGTGGCATCAAGCGTGATGGACACATCTGAAGAGCTCTCTGATAGTGCCACATTGCATCTTCCTGATAATTTAAAGACTGACAACAATCACCAATTAGCATTGTTAGTTCATAGTCTGAAATATACCTCTCCGCCTTATAAGATAAATCTAAGGCAAGTTCATATTGTTCTTTATCATATGCGTCACAAGCATAGTCATAAAGAAAATGATAATTATTACGTCCACACTGATAAAGCGAATTATATAAAGACTGGGAGGCGTCAGGATTCCTCGTTTGCGATGAGGCATCTTTCCAAGACAAATGAAATTCCAGAGTTCTACTTAATGGAACAAAAGCCAAGGCATTGATGCCCCAGAGCAAAAAAGTAATAGTCAAATTGGGTCTGTTTCTTTTTATACGACCAAGCTTGACTGAGAACACAAGCACAACAGACAGAATTAACAAAAGCCATGTGAAGGGATAAGAAAAGGGATAGGAAAAAAAGGCCATTATCAATATGGACATAAATATATAGCATCCCTCTTTTCCATATGGTGATCTGTGATAAGCATAATAAAGGAATACCATCATACAACATATAAGCACCAAAGACATGCATGGAACGCCATAATTAACCGCCAACAACAAAAACTCGTTTAATGGATGATGAATATTGTCCGCCAACAAACCATACGGGCTTTCTGGATAACAACAGAAATAATCGGCCTGAGCATTCATATACTCCTTAGTAAAGCCACCAATCCCCCAGCCCGTCATTGGTCGTTCTTGTATTAGTTCCATTGTACGTTCAATGATAAACCATCTACCTATTGTTGATTGTGTCTTTACGAAACAAGCACTAAGTACTAAGGCAGTGACAACTAAAAAAACAACAAGCCAATACTTATAGCGATGCTTATTAAATAAGACCAAGAAAAGTATAAGTATCATGGTGACACAACCAATTCTTGATTCATATACAATTAAAGCAAACAAACAAACCAATTTGACTATACAGAAACAAAAACGTTCATACTTGTTATATTCTTTAAAGAAAACAAAACCCATTGGATAGCTTATGGCAAGACAAGCAGACAAGCCAGCCGTATTGTCGAATGTTCCAGCATAACAACTGGTATTCATTGAGACCAAACCAACAATCTGGAAGATGGCCAATAATGCTTCAAAAAGAACTATGATATTCGTGTACCTACATATTTGCTTATATACCATTACCCATGGAATATTCTTTGAGAAAAAGAAGAAAGGTAATGAAAAGAATGTGAATACGACTGCGAGCATAGCAGTTATTATCCATTTCGGATATAATATGCTATCCACAAACGCATTCGTTACAACAAATATGCTGGCACTCGACAAGCATATCCATGCTACGATATAGTAATATGGTGCTATCTTTGACAGCATAACATCTTTTTTCGTCATGGAAACGCTAATAAGGAATTTACCCTATTAGCGTTCCAAGACTCAATAATTATTTCCTAGGAATCCTCTCTGGCTTCTGAAACTTATAAAGCAGGTTGGAGTCCAGATCTGCCACATTATGGCATTCCTGCATGACTTTCATTCCACCATTCTTCTTATTGATATATGTTCGCATATCCTGGAGGAAATGAATAATGTAATGCTGGTTCTGATGATGCACATCAAATGTTCCAGCAAAGACAATCGGAGGATTAGATATGAGTTTACACCTCAGGTCCTTCATATCTACATTTACAGAATCATTACTTTGCTTGTCAATAACCACGGCCTTCTTCCATAGAACCTTAATATTTTCAGTGTCAAAGTTCAGGTCCATGTTATAGTTCAGCGTATAACGATCTGAAAGTTCAATGTTCTCGTGGAGTCCACAAAAACTATACAGGTTAGGATCACTTGGTTTCAAGACATCCACTGCAGCATGCTTTGTTCCACAAGAGACTACATACAATGCTCCAATAAGCATCGTGACAAGCAATAGTTTTTTTGTTTTCATATACAACTATTAATTGTTCTAGTAAAGAATCAAATCGTTATTTCCCAAGATACTGTTCTATTCTCTTTGGGTCCAGATCTGCAACATTATAGCACTTTTCAGTTGCCTTCACTTCTTGAGTTTTCTTATTAAGAATTGTGCGATAATCAAAGAGGACATGAACGATATAACGTTGATCCAAATGATTAAAATTGAAAACACTGGCATAAATGACAGGTGAGTCAGATATTAACACGCACTTCAGGTTCTTCATCTCTACTTTCGTAGTGTCTTTTTTCTGCTTATCAATTACCTCAGCATTTTTCCACATCACCTCCATATCATTATTCTCAAATCTAAGATTCAAATAATAGTCAAGGGTGTAACGATCATTAAGCTCAATATGACCACCTGCAGCGCAGGTATTAAACTTCTGAGCATAATCAGTCACTGCATGTTTTGTACCACAAGAGACCACATACAATGCTCCAATAAGCATCGTGACAAGCAATAATAATTTTGTTTTCATATACAACAGTTAATTGTTCTTGTTAAGAATCAGATTGTTATTTTCCAAGATACTGTTCTATTCTCTTTGGGTCCAGATCTGCAACATTATAGCACTTTTCAGTTGCTTTGAACTCTACCTTTTTCTTATTGAAAATTGTACGATCATCAAAGAGGACATGCAATATATAATGCTGGTCTATATGAGTGACTTCGAACACACTTGCATATATTATTGGGCGATTAGACAAAAGAGCACACTTTAAGTTCTCCATCTCAACATTGACTGTGTCATTTGTTTGTCTGTCAATCACCTTTGCATCCTTGAATTTCACCGTCACTTTATGGGAGTCAAAATTTAAATTCAAATAATAATTGAGAGAGTAACGTTCGTTGAGATCAATAGTTCCTCCCGATGCACAGAAATTCAGCTCTGTGTTAGCATCCCCATTTGTATTTCCTACCGTAACATTTTTTGTTCCACAGGAAATAAAAAAAATGACAATAACAAGCAAATAGATTTTCTTCATATATCATTTCCTTTCTTGAATTATTGCGTCAACATCAAAACTACCACCGACTTGTTTATTAACATTATTCTTTGCATAAATAACACGAACTAAATAATCTGCAATCAGATGTACTTGGGCTCCTACGACCGACGTATAAGAACCACGAAAAGGTGGACTTGATAATTCTGACGAGCACGATGCAAGCTCATATATATTAACTTCGTGAAGGGGGTGTATTATTCCACATTTTCTTTCTTTACACTTTCTAAGTTTATACACATACGCATGCTCATCTTTCACCCTTACGCAACCGTAACCGCGAAGATTATATTCATAGTTTAATGTAAACTTAAAAACAGTACTATCAATTGTGTTTGAGACGTCTGCAGAACCGCTAATATAAAGATCAGGTTCATTATTCGGTTTTCCACCCGGGTTCGGGTCGTTATCACCAAACCCACTACTTCTTCGCGTCTTTCTCAATATCTTTGAACTTGGCTTTAGCTTTCCAACAGAAATAGCCATACATATTATATCTCTCTCATATTCCTCCTTGGGTAAATCCAAATTCTTTCTCAACAGTTCATCATTGAACTGAATGTTAGAGAGTCCATACTTTTGTCCATAAGACAAAATCAGGTTCTTTGTGTTCTGTAACTTGGCATCTTCATCTAATTCATAAGACAAATAGCCATCATCGGACGAACATCCAACATACAATGCTCCTAGAAACATTGTGATTAACAATAAGAATTTTTTTCTCATAATAATTTAATTTGTTAGTAATAATATGGCTGACGTTACCACCAGACCTGTTTGTTATTCTCATACGTAAAAATCCGTTCCTCAACACCTTTAGTGACGTCTTTCAAAATATAAAGACCGTTAGAAGGAATATTTAGGAATGTAAGGATGTTGCTTGTGGCCTTCTGAGTGTCAAGTAACTCCCAATCGCTATCTGGACTCCAATAGTACAACTCATATTCATCACCTATTTCCACACAATTACCATCATTACGACCTATATAACGAATACGTGAAACCTGAGAAGGTTTATTGAGTTGCAATCCAACCCAATTGCCATCTGGACTAAGGCCACCAAATCCTGTCAGGATATTACCATCGAAGACATTCTCCTTTCTTGCCCATCCTTCACCTTCTGTACCGATAATCTTACCTTCGAGTTTCTTTCCGTCTGGCCCATAGAACTCTAACTCATTAATATTACAGAAAGAGCCTTTGCTTCCCATATAGCGCAGGTACTTGAATTTCTTATCCGACATTATACGGACATCATACCAATTGCCATTTGTGATGCCCTTGTGGGTATACAATACTATGCTATCTGAGAAATTAGAATTGCAAGAGCCTTGGAACTGTCCTCCATTCATACGGCTATTAAAGAAGTCTTGTGCGCCCATGAAGGGGTATTTCCTCAGCAGTTGCATCGCTATACGTTTATTGGACTTTGGAATAATATCTCTCACCTTACCATCATTGTCTATCAAGAATGGATGACCAAAAGGCACAATGACACCATCCTCATAAAATCCTGCCATATATACAATGCCGCATCCCATGGCCTTGAACGTAACTCGTCCTTTCTTTATTGTACCATAATGGACTGGAACCCAATCACGATTGTCAAATACGCAGATATATGCCACCCTTTTCCCTTTATACTCATCTGGCACAAGACGTTCCACATCAACAGTCTTACAATATTCCTCAGTAACATCTGTGTAATGAGGTTGTTCAAAGAGTTGAGGAACAGATTGTTCGTGTTTTAAGTCTTTAATCATTTGATCATTGAGACTATATCGATAGCGAAACACCTTAGGCTTAATATACGAATGAAAATAATGAGCTGTATCTCCAGGGAAATTACCCATATAGAACGGAACTGACTTCCCATCTTTATCTATCAGAACACTCCAAGAATGGCTGCTGCTACGATTCCCCCAATGTGGCGTAAAATCATATGCAGAGGGGATGCCAAGATGGCGACAAAGATAAATAGAAAAACTTGTCTCGTCGGCACACTTTCCACTTTTAGACTTAAACAAAGAGCTTCCTTTAGTTCCATACGGATTGCCATAGATAAAATATTCAAACTGATGAGTCAAGTCAAAGACCCTCATGGCCTCAGAGATAGACGAATTTACCTTAAAGAAATTGTCTGTGTAAATGTGTGCACCTTGTTTTCTTAGTATCCATTTCTGGGAGTCATCCTCCGAGAAGATGTTCTGAACAAGTATCTCATTTCCTGTATTTAAATCTTTCTGTGTATCGAGGAAAAAACCAGTATGTTTGTTCATAATACGATATGTATCATCTCCAAGAGGAATGAATAACCACTGATCTATCGGTTTCATAACATATTCACCCATGGTTACTTTTGTTCCAGGATGTAAAGTACGTGGTGTACCAAATTCCATCTGAAGACACAAATCCATGGCATCCTTTCTGTAATAGCCAATTCTCCACCATGGATATCCTGAATAATCCAATCTAACCAATTGTGTACTATCTGCTAACGAATATGGCTTTAAACGGATGGTATTATTGATTGATATAGCTGTTGTATCAAACGAAATGCTATGATTACTCTGCTTGTTTATTATACTATAATAACATCCAGAGAAATCATTCAAATCATTATGATTGAAAATCTCTAATGCTCCCAACTGAATATAGTCTACACACATCGTGTCTGAAACACATGTCAAACTAATGGTGTTTTCTCCCTTCTTGAGGGGTATTGCTTTATTAAACCACTTCTCTGTAAATGATTCTATATTACGCGTTGGAGCCATACGAAGTGTGTCAACCACTATTCCATTTACATTGACTAATGTCGTCAAGTGGTGAGCCGTAGACGAATATCTCAAGATAAGACGCTTTTGGGTTTGTCGCTCTGACACTATAGTAAAACTAACTGCAGACTTGTTATTTGGCATGATTACTGCCAAACCTTTGGAAGCACCATTAAATTCACTCGTTTCACATTGATTACATTGCGCTTCTTCTGCTTCAAGTTCTAAACCTCTTCTTGTAATAGCAATATCTTGGCAAAACAATGGAAATTCCTCGTTGATGGTTGATCGCCAATCACTTATAGATTCATGACATAAGCAATATGGTAGAACATACTCAAAGAAAATGGACTTATCATATTCTTTGTGCCAAGTTGAGTTATTCCATGCATCACACGCTTCATTGATAACCTTTATCAGATAATCGGCCTTCAATTTTGTGATATCATAGACCACTTTTGCCTGAGAGTTATTTATCTTTAATGCAGAGTCATTGAAGAATTTTGTTCGATTATTCTGACTTTCACCACATGCACTAAGATAAATGGAGTCCATCATGTCAACAGTCTCACCTTCCATATGATAATGAGATGGCATGTTCTCTATCAAGAACCTCGCTGCCTCGTACTTCAACGGATCTGGATTTTCTTCAAAATAGTCCAACACCTTTTCAAGTTCAAAACGATTTGAACCTGCTTTGTTTAATGCGTTCTCCAATTCCCTATCACAGGATTGAATAACAATGCATGTAAAAACAATATAAAAAAGATATATACTATTTCTCATCTCATTTAACTTGTATCCAGTTGATTTTACGAAACATTATATAGGTTTTAGGATCACAGGGGCATACTTGTTCTAAACAAATACTAATCTTTATAGTTCTATATATCCATAGAAACAATAGTTGTCACGGATGATTTGGAGTTCATATTCTCCTTCCAGATAGAAAGGCAGGCTTAGGGTTTCTGTATCTTCAGGAATAATGATATCGTATTCTATATCACCATCTTCATTGACCAATCGCAGGACGTAACCATCACAAGAGGTATTAAAATATAATGTATGATCCGACAAACTCACTGAAGGGGCCATAGCAGGGCTTCGCTTGATGGGCTTCGAGATTATGACTGGGTCTATTGGCTTTACACTTAGCTCAACTTCCTGCTTTTGGGGGTCAGACTGAATTTGAGCAATACCACTGAGTGATACCATAAAAATCAAATTAAAGATTAAGAAAAATTTTTTCATTGTTTTGGTCTTTTGTTTGTTATTGATTGCCGCAAAAGTAAACAAAATCAATATATACTCCAAATGTTTTGAAAAAATTTAGTTCGTCAAAGTTCGTCAAAAAAGGAATAATGCCCTGAAAAATCAATTGATTATCAGAGCATTATAAAAAAAGTTCGTCAAAATTCGTCAAGCCCCTTTTAAGCTCTTTAAAAGGTTGTTTTTGAGCGAACGTGCATCGTTTTGTCCAAATAGTTTTACATTGGAACGGGACTTTGCATCTGAAAAAACTGTTTTTGAGCAATCTAACATTTTTCTCATTGACGCTTCTGGGATGCCAAGAATAAGGAGAATACAAATTTGCTGCTGCAATGAGGATAAAGACTTTCCCTCAGAGAATGTTTTAAAAAGAACAGGAAGGCATCTGCAGAACTGACTTTGCAAAAGATTCCACTGTATTTCCGTTATCTTCAAGTTGTCTGTTTTTGAGCTGGCCTTTTCTATAAATGTTTTGGCAATACCACTTTTGAGGAATGCATCTATGTTATCAACAGGCTCCTTTTTCTTGGCTAGCTGATAGTTTTCAATCTCTATTTTCAGTTTTTCTATTTCATTCTTTAACTCGCATTCCCTGATTTCCTTCTCTGCGATAATACCATCGTAATTCCTGCTCTTAAGCATCTGCAATTCCGCAGAAATCTCGAAATGAGCCGTAACAGTATTATGAAATCTCGTTTTTAATATAGCAAGTTCGCGCTTCTTTCTCTTCTGATTTCTTAAATATAACCATATTAGCAAAGCAATAATCAGAATGAGAATATTCGTGATGAAGAAGATATACATTTTGAGTATGCGCGATTTTTCGCGTTCTTGCACGGCCTCTTTCTGACTCCTATTATAATTATAAAGGGCAGACATCTGGTGAATGGCTGTGGTTCGCATCTGCTTGTGAAGTGCATTTTGAGCAGCCTCGAATAATAAAGAGAAATGATATACCGAATCAACGTTGTTTCTTTTTCTATAGACATTCAGCAAACCTTTATAGGCTCCTGTCAGATAATCATATGGAATGCTTTTTCGGTAATACATTTCTGCAGAGTCTAATTGATTGATTGCCAATTCATAGTCACCTTTATAAACGTAGTAACCTTCGTAGCCTTTATTTATTGTTCCATTCTTTTCGAATAGACCAGATTCCTCTTCGTAAATACGCATAGACTCTTTGGCTTTATCCAAATCACCTCTGTCCACATATAATGGAATGGTGGGTCCCATAATGATGGCTGCATCCTGGTCTGCGCCAATACGTTTAAAGGAATGATATAAAACTTTTGTAAGATCAAGAATGCTGTCTATTTCGTTTAACAAGTAGTATGGGGCTGTCATTCTGTATTCCGCCAAATAGATATCAACACTATCCGAGGTCTTTTTCACATAATCAATATAATGATTCAATGCCCAAATCTCGTCCTGAGGCAAGTTCTGGGCATCAAAAATGAGAGACATCTGGCCATAAATGGCTTTTAATAGATTGTAATTACAATCTACCATGGTGGTATCTATTGACTCCAAGGCAGTGTAATATGCCTGCAATGCCTCTGGTGCCTGACCTAAGTCTACTAAAGAACAACCGTAAATATAGTATGCTAATGCTCGCTCGTCATCAGTACCATTGGAATCGAAATAATCGACTAACGACAAGGTAAGAGAATCTGTCGTGAACAAAACTCCTGATTTCATGCGGGCATTGGTCAGCTGGAGTTGATACTGCATATTGAAATGGCGATCGAAATCAGACGAATATTCGTTAAGGCTGTCTAAGACAACAAGGGCTGAATCAGGATTGGTTTCCACCATTGCCTCTGCACGAGACAATGCATTACGATATTCTTGACGTTCTTCGCAACCTAATGAAGCGAAGCACAGGAGCAGGATGAGAAAGCTGTTGATTCTTTTCATGTGACAAAGATAAGTAAAAAGATTTTAACGACATTGAAACCTGGTGATATTTTCACATTTTTTATACGTCTGTATATAAGCAATTTAGATAAACGATGCGTCATGGCGCTATGTACCCTGATTCGTACCCCAAAGGGGGTTGGTGGGACTGTAAAGACCAAAGGCTACGAAAAAACCTTCTCCCTCAACGAGGCATTCACCACGGTGAGGTGAGAAGGTACATATGACGACTATTTCCCAAGATACTGTTCTATTCTCTTTGGGTCCAGATCTGCAACATTATAACACTTCTCTGTGGCCTTGAACTCTACTTTTTTCTTATTGAAAATTGTACGATCATCAAAGAGAACATGCAATATATAATGCTGGTCAATATGAGTGACTTCGAACACACTTGCATAGATTATTGGGCGATTAGACAAAAGAGCACACTTTAAGTTCTCCATCTCAACATTGACTGTATCATTTGTTTGTCTGTCAATCACTTTTGCATCCTTGAATTTCACCGTCACTTTATGGGAATCTAAATTTAAGTTCAAATAATAATTGAGAGAGTAACGTTCATTGAGATCAATAGTTCCTCCCGCTGCACAGAAATTCAACTTCTGAGTATAATCAGTCACTGCATGTTTTGTACCACAAGAGACTACATACAATGCTCCTAAAAGCATCATGACAAGCAATAGCTTTTTTTCCATAATAATTGTGTATTTATTCTAAAAACATTATATAGCCCTTATCTAATCATATAACATCCATCTGTAAAAGCCATTTTCTTTTCCAATTTATCATGATAGATACGGACATCATGCATACCATGAATCAGATAGCGATGTTCCTCAAATTCCACCCAAAAGGCAAAGGCATATACCAATGGAGTTTTATTCAATTGACCATACGAAAGCTCCTTCAGTTCTAATTGAGTCTTTTCACCCGTCTTTTTGTTAATAACATCGGCGCGAAAATTCTCATTTAGTATTGGGCGCATATTTCCTTCTTTTAATCCATAGAAGCCAAGATTGTAACTCAGTGAGTATTGGTCTGATATATCTATGGTATTATGATACCAACTAATATCTACTGGTCTATAATCTATTAAGGAGTCACATAAGCACATCAGATTAAAGGAGTCTTCTTTTGTAACAATAGGACGTGGAGAGAATGTTCCAAACTGATTTGAAACAGTCTCACTTTTTTGCATAGCAGGAGATGACTTTAAAATGATGGCCACCAAACTATCTTTCTCAATCTTTTTAAGTGGATGACTATTCAAATAGTCTACATTTGGTTTATAATTCACATAATATCTGCTTGACAGAGAATCAATGTTATTGATTACTTGCTCCGTGGTCACATATTTTGTTCCACAAGAGACCACATACAATGCTCCAATAAGCATCGTGGCAAGCAAAAGATTTTTTGTTTTCATAATGATAATATGAGTTAGTTAATAATATGTTTCATCTAATTTTATATGGACAACCATCAAAGGCTTTGCTATCTATCTCCTTAATGCCCTCAGGAAGGCTAACGACAGACAAACTTGTGCAACCACTGAAAGCTGCAAGGGGGATTTTCTCAACAGGAGCAAGCAGTTGTAGCACTTTGAGATGACGACAATTAAGGAACATATAGGGAGAAAGTGATTCAACAGAAGAAGGGATGATGACCTCGCTTATGGCATCACAACCGTTAAATGCAAAAGCATCTATTGTCTTTAATCCCTTTGGCAAATTTAACATGAGCTTCGAATATCGACCTTCAAAAGCCGACTCACCAATTCTCTCTACGCCTTTTGGCATCTCTGTTGTACGACAGCCTGCAACAAGTGTCTTTCCATCCTTTGTCAGGATAGCATTCGTCCCCTTGGGAGACATAAAGAAGGCATTGGCAGAGTCCACAAAGAAAGAATCAATCTCATAACATCCAGAGAATGATTTACCAGAAAGGTGCTCTACAGACTTGGGAATTCTAATGGTATGCAGGTTGACACCATAGAAGCAACCATCTCCTAATCTTTTAATTCCTTCTACGATAGTTGTAGTAACGCAACTTGCAATCAATGTGGAATCCTTCTTTCTGACGATGGCATTACAGTTGTCTCGAGAATCAAAAACGGCATTATTTTTATCGACAGTAATGGAGCGAAGACGATTACAAACAAGAAAGATGTTATTACCAAGTATCTCTTTCACATTTTTAGGAATGTAGATAGAGTCCAACGAATTACATCCACAAAAAACTTCTGGATATATTTTTCGAAGCGATTCTGGCAAAGAAACGCGTTTCAGACTACTGCATCCAAAGAACGCTCCATAACCAATCTTTTCAACGCCCTCAGGAATAACGAGTTCCTCCAAGGTGTTACAATGAAAAAAGGCATTCGCACCAATGCTTTTAACAGACGAAGGTATCTTTGTGTTTGGACATGCGGCAAGCAGTTCGTCGCCAGCCAAGATGGCATTAGAGCCTTCGCGCGAATCAAAATTCTCGTTGAGAGGATCTACAACAATCGTTCGCAGACTATAGCAGCTACCAAACACCCCTTCTCCTATTCCCATTAATGATGCAGGAAGGTTGATTGACTTTAGATTGATGCAATGCTCAAAAGCGTCGTTTCCTATTGTCTCTACACCATCTTCTACGACAATTGACTCCACATCAGAAAGGTTGGCTAATGCCCTGTCCTCAATGCGAAGCACTCTATAACGCTTATTCTCATGAGAAACTTCAGAAGGAATACGAAGAGCGTGCCCACCATCAGACAGCAATGAATGTTCGTATCCTGTCAGCGTCACAGTACCAGGGTTTTTCTGCAAGGCATAGACAAAACCATTTTCCATGAAACAATCTTGTCCACAGGCTGGAGCAAGAAAGTAACACAAAAATGATACCATTATTATAATAGGGCGCATCATATTTTATATGGTTGTTTGATTTGGTTAAAAGTCGTTTTATGTTTTTAGTTAAATACGAATATTCGTTGCAAATATAAAAAATTATGCTGTAGCGACCAAATATTTATACAAACATTAACAAAACAAAAATATAGACAAAACCTTCTCCCTCAACGAGGCATTCACCACGGTGAGGTGAGAAGGTACAGAATTTCAAAATCACTTTCTGACAATCACGCTGCCGCTGGCCTGATGAGTGGCCAGGATGAGGACCTCGGCAATCTGCACATGCTCAGGCGCATTGGCAGCATAGACAGCCACATCGGCGATGTCGTCGCCAGTGAGGGGCTTGATGCCTTTATAGACATTGGCAGCACGGTCGCTGTCGCCATGAAAACGGATGTTACTGAAGTTGGTCTCAACCAGGCCTGGCTTCAGGTTGGTGACACGAATGGCCGTGTCGGCCACATCGATACGCAGTCCATCGGTCAGGGCCTTGACGGCAGCCTTGGTGGCACAATAGACGTTGCCTCCAGCATAGGCGGCATCGCCAGCCACAGAGCCCATGTTGATGATGTGGCCACGATTGCGAGTGACCATGCCAGGCACCACAAGGCGCGTCATGGTGAGCAGTCCCTTGATGTTGGTGTCGATCATCGTCTCCCAATCGTCGTGGTCGCCCTTATACTCTGGCTCCAAGCCAAGTGCCAAGCCAGCATTATTCACCAGCACATCGACCTCCTGCCACTCGATGGGCAGTTCACGAAAGAATTTCTCTGCCTTCTCACGGTCGCGCACATCGAAAGCCAGGGTGAGCACCTGCGTACCCTTTTCAGAGAGTTCCTTGCGAAGCTCTGCCAGTCGATGTTCGTTTCTGCCAGTCAGAATCAGTTTATCACCATTCTCTGCAAATTTCCTTGCACATGCCTGACCGATGCCACTTGTGGCACCAGTAATCAATACGATTTTGTTCATAGTTTAGTTCTTTCCTATATAATAATTGAGTAAAAAAATTATTTCTGAATAACAGTCATCTGGAACGGACTCATGGGCAGGCCGTTCTTGCCATAGACATTGGCACGGATGGGGTTGTTCTTCCATGCATAGCGGATGGAGACGGGATGAGCAATGGGCGACTTGATAAGAATGCGGTCGCCCCTACCCTCGGCCTCGGCATTGACATAACGGCCATCGGCACCAGCCACCTCGAACTCGTAGAGCGCGCCATCATGGAGCAACGACTGCGAGAGGGCGCAGACCACCTGTCCTTCCACGAAGGAAGTCTCTTTGACCTCTGGCGACAACACAGTGCGAGGGTTCCACAGCAGACGCTCGAAAGCAAGCGCCACACGCTGGGCCACATCCTTCTTGCGCAAGGGATGGATATCCACCGTCTCGCCACGGTCGATGGTGACAGCCAACTCGGCATACTTATCTTCCTTGGCCACCAGTCGCTGAGCCTCGCGCACCATAGACCAGCCTGTGTTCTGCGGCTGGGCAGAAGGTTCCATATAGTTGGCCAATTGGATAATGACGAAAGGCATCTGTGGGCGCTGGAAGGCCTGGCGCCAATTGGCCATCATGAGGCGCAACAGCGAGGCATAGTCGCTGGTCTGAGGCGTGTCGGCGTTCGACTCGCCCTGATACCACAGCACGCCAGCCACGGCGAAGGGCGCTATAGGACTGATCATGCCATTGAAGAGTGTGGAGGGCTGGTATTGCAGATCGACACCACGGCCAATGCTATAGGGCATCTCGAGTCCTTTGTGCAGTTTCCACTGCTCAGCAAGGGGCTGAACATCGTCCTGGGCAAAGACCAGTCGATAGGGTTTTTCGTGAACGAAATAGGGCTTTCCACTCTTGTTGACGAAGCGAACGGTGATGACGTTATCGCCCTCGCGAAGCAACCCTGCCGGCACCTGATAGCGACGAGGCGGATACTGATAGCCAGTGCTGCCCACCTGTACACCATTGATAAAGGTAACATCACTGTCGTAGAGGGTGCCCAAAAGGAGTTGGGCGGCCTTGCCTGCATGCGCCTTACTGATGGTGATGTGCTGGCGCAGCCACAGACTGCCAATCCACTCGCGTTGAGTGGGCAGGAGGTCGTACTGGTTGACCATGGTCCACTGCGAATCGTCGAACGTCGGCTGGGTCCACAAGCCGCCATTCGAGCCTTCGACGGCCTGCATGCCAGGATCGCCCTCATCAAGTATCTGCTGCCAGCGCTGGTTGGCCAGCATGCCTGCACGCTGCTGGGCCTGCACAAAGGCATCGTTCTGATAGAGCAACGTCTGGCGATGGAGCACAGGGAAATGCTTGGCCAGGGAGTCGGCTGCTATCCACGCCTCGATGGGGGTGCCACCCCAGGCGCTCTCGATGATGCCCTGAGCCACACCTTTCTCGCGCTGCAACTGCTTGCCAAGGAAATAGCCAATGGACGAGAAGCGCCAGGCATTGGCTCGATTCAGTGGTTTCCACGACGTGGGACGCAGGTTGGAAGAGGGCTGATGGGTGTCTGTCTGATATTGCACATGAAACAGGCGCACCATGTTGTTACTGTCGTTCAACTCGTCAGGATACTGTGGCGACACGCGCTCGAGGGTGGTCTCCATGTTTGACTGACCTGAGCAGAGCCACACATCGCCCACCCAGACATCGGTCAAGGTGATCACCTCTGACTTCTCACCTCTCACCTCCAACACATACGGTCCACCAGCCTTCATGGCAGGCAGGTCGACACGCCAGCGACCGTTGGCATCGGCCACGGTGGTACATTTCTTTTTATGAAGACGAACGGTGATAGTTTGCTGAGGGTCGGCTTGTCCCCAAACAGGGATGTTGGTGCCACGCTGGAGCACCATGCCCGACTGGAATATCTGGGGCAGACGCACCTGGGCGCTGCACATAACGGCACTCAAGAGGAGTAGCCATAGCATAGTGACGGTCTTTTTCATAACTCTGCAAAAATACACATTTTTTTGCTTATAACGGGGCAAACATAGGACTTTTTAAGCCAAATGAAACATTTTTAATAGTAATATGAAACATAGGGAAAGACCATTTTGAAAAAAAACGAGTAACTTTGCAAGCAAATTAAACAAAAATAAATCAACAACAATTATGTCAACAGTTACTATTAATCAAGAGTCAAAAGGATTCTACAAACTTTCGTGGCTCCAGCGCATCGGTTTCGGATCGGGCGACCTGGCACAAAACCTCATTTTCCAGACGGTAGCATGCTACCTGATGATTTACCTGACCACCGTTTTGAAACTTAACCCAGCTTTCGTCAGCGGACTGATTCTCGCCGTCCGACTGATTGACTGTTTCTGGAGTCCTATAGTAGGTCGCTACATTGATAACCGCAATCCCAAACTTGGTAAGTATCGTGCTTACCTCCTCTATGGTGGTATCCCCTTGACCGTTGCTGCCTGTCTGCTGATGCTGCCTCAGGCCGCTGAATGGGGCACCACTGCAAAGATTATCTATGCCACGGTGAGCTACACCGTGCTGAGCATGATCTACTCAGTGGTAAATATCCCCTACGGCTCGATCATGGCCAGTATGACACGTGACAACGACGAGGTGCTGATTCTGACCTCTACACGAATGGTATGTGCCAACATCGGTCAGATTGTGGTGCAGGCTGGTTTCCCCATCGGACTCGCCATGTGTGTTCACACGGCTATCGACTGGAACCAGGCCACCTTCATGGCTATTGGTACGATTCCTGCCTTCGTGATTCTGCCCTTGCTGCCCACACTGAAGAGATGGTTGGGTAAGAAAGGACTATACTACACACTGCTGACCATCGGTCTGATTGGCTTTGTCATCTTGTTCACCATCGGTAAGTTCTTCGACGTGGAGGAACTGAACACATTGGTTCAGATTGCCAAGGTGATGACAGGTGTTGGTCTGCTGGTTGGCTCGCTGATGTGGGCACTGGTACCTGAGGTAATCACTGAGGCTGAGTATCGTACTGGCAACCGTCCTGCTGCCACGGTTAACGCCCTTGCTGGCGTGGCCTTCAAGGCTGGTTTCTCTATCGCCGGTTGGATCACGCCACTGGTGATGGGATGGATTGGCTTCAACTTTGCCAGCGAGGAGTCGGCCCTGCCCATTGAACCAAGTGCTTGGTTCATCGTTACTTGCGTATTTGCCCTCGTAGGCTTCATCCTCTTGATGCTCTGCTTCATGGGCAGCAAGGAGAATATCACCACAACGCCTAAGAAGCCTGTATCGTTTGGCGAGATGTGGGAGGAGTTCAAGGTCAACAAGTGTCTGCAGTTGGTGCTGAGCATCTTTGTGGTGGTGTTCCTGGCATCGTTTATCAGTGCCCCTGTGAACGCCTACTACACAAAGCTGGCTAACTATTCTGCTATTGCACAGAACGCCATCCTGGTGTTCACTTGTATCATCCCTGCCGCTCTGCTCGTTGTCGTAGGATGCCTGATCTACAAGTACCCCCTGACCGACGAGAGACTGGACGAGATCAACAAGGAGATTGAAGCACGTAGCAACAAATAATGAACATGAATAAGAAGATTAAGATAATGACGCTCTGTCTGGCCATGATGCCCCTGGCATCTATGGCTCAGCAGGGTTTGAAAGACGCGATTGGAAAATATTGTTTGATTGGTGCCGCTATTAACCAGTGGCAGAGTGATGGACAGGTGCCTGAGGCTGATGCCTTGACAGACAAGCACTTCAACTGTGCTGTGGCCGAGAACTGCATGAAGCCGGAGTCTCTGGCTCCTGCTGAGGGTATCTTCGACTTCCGTGTGGCCGACAAGTTTGTGAGCTACTGCGAACAGCATAAGCTGAAGGTGATTGGCCACTGCCTGGTGTGGCACTCGCAGGCTCCCGACTGGTGGTTTACGAACGGCTATACGGCCAGTCCTGCCTCGAAAGAGGTACTGAAGAGCCGACTGATTAAGCACATCAAGACGGTGGTGGGCCACTATAAGGGTCAGGTGTATGGCTGGGACGTGATTAACGAGGCCATCAACGACGACGGCTCGTTCCGCAACTCACCCTACTATCGCCTGCTGGGCGAGGAGTTCTTTGAGATTTGCTTCCGTGCCGCTCACGAGGCCGACCCTGACGCAGAACTCTATTACAACGACTATTCGATGTCGAACCCTGCCAAGCGCGATGCTGTGTGCCGACTGGTGAAGAGCTTGAAGGCCAAGGGTCTGCGCATCGACGGCGTAGGCATGCAGAGTCATAACGGACTGGACTACCCCAACCTGGAT
The DNA here is from genome assembly GCF_023204875.1 of Prevotella sp. E15-22. NCBI lineage: Bacteria > Pseudomonadati > Bacteroidota > Bacteroidia > Bacteroidales > Prevotellaceae > Prevotella > Prevotella sp. E15-22. The sequence goes on along the minus strand of NZ_CP096247.1, from coordinate 458,812 downwards.
GACTATGAGAAGAGTATCGACGCCTTTGCCGCTTGTGGCGTGAAGGTGATGATCACTGAGCTCGACATCAACGTGCTGCCCAACCCACAGGGCTTTGGCGGTGCCGACATTGCCCAGAACTTTGAGTTGCAACAGAAATATAATCCTTATGTTGACGGACTGCCCGCTGCCAAGCAGAAGGAGGTGGATAAACGCTGGATGGATCTCTTTAAGATTTACTACAAGCACCGTCATCAGATCTCTCGCATTAACCTATGGGGCGTGAGCGACGGTGGTTCATGGCTGAACGGATGGCCCATCAAGGGACGTACCAACTATCCGTTGCTCATCGATCGTCAGTATAAGATTAAACCTATTGTTAACGAAATCGTCAAACTATATAAATAAAACAGTACTATGGCTAAATTACCTCGTTATTTGTTCCCTAGTGACTATATGGCCGACCCTGCGGCCCACGTCTTTAACGGCAAGTTATATATCTATCCCTCGCACGACCGTGAGTGCGATAACGTCTTTGATGACGACGGCGGACACTTCCAGATGCGCGACTATCACGTGCTGTCGTTCGAGGATATCGAGAACGGCGAAGTGACCGACCACGGCGTGATCCTGGACCAGGATCAGGTGGCTTGGGTTGAGAAGCAGATGTGGGACAGCGATGTGGTGGAGAAGAATGGTAAGTACTACCTGATCTTCTCGGCTAAAGACTATAACGGCGAGTTCCACCTGGGTGTGGCTATCGCCGACAAGCCCGAGGGTCCGTTCATCCCTCAGGAGCACCCCATCCGTGGTGCTTACAGCATCGACCCTTGTGCTTTCAAGGATGATGACGGCACTGTATATTGCTATTATGGTGGTCTGTGGGGCGGACAGCTGCAGTGGCATGTGCCCCTGAGCGTGAAGCCCATTCAGCAGCCTGACACAGCCGCTGCTCCTGCTGGCTACGTGGACCTGGGTCACGCTTCGGACAAGAAGACGGAGCTTTGGGCGCCTGCCGATGCTCCTGCCCTGTCGAGCTATGTGGCTCGCATGACCGACGATGTGCTGCAGTTTACTGAGGCTCCTCGTCCTGTGGTGATTCTGGACAAGGCTGGAAAGCCCCTGCGTGCCGACGATCCTCACCGTTTCTTCGAGGCTTCGTGGATGCATAAGTATAATGGTAAGTATTACTTCTCATACTCTACGGGCGACAGCCACTATCTGTGCTACGCCATCGGTGATAATCCTTACGGACCTTTCACCTATCAGGGTGTTATCCTGGAGCCCGTGGTGGGATGGACCACACACCACTGCATTGTGGAGTTCAAGGGTCAGTGGTATCTGTTGTATCACGACTGTGTGCCTTCAAACGACATCACGCACCTGCGCTCGCTGAAGGTGCAGCGTCTGTTCTACAATGAGGATGGAACCATCAAGACCGTTGTCAATGAATAAACTAAAAACCTTCATAGTGCTATTCGTCCTCTGCCTGGCAACCAATGTCTTGGCAGAGGACGGTAGTCGTTTATGGCTACGCAACAAGCTGCCTCAGGACGTCACGCTGAAGATTGACCCCACCATGCCTGATGATGACGGCTATCGTATCAAAGGAAAGACGGTGACGGCACGTACGGAGATGGGACTGATGTATGGTCGCTATGCGTTCTTGCGTGGAGAGCAGGGCGAGTCGCATCCTTACTACAAGCTTCGCATCCTGAACCACTGGGACAACCTGGATGGAAGTATTGAGCGTGGCTATGCCGGCAAGAGCATCTTTTGGAACGACCGTTTGGAGATTGACCACGCCCTGATTGAGAAATATGCGGAGGCTAATGCCTCGGTGGGCATCAACGGTACGGTGCTGAACAACGTGAATGCATCGCCCAAGATGCTGACACGTACGTATATTAATAAGGTAAAGGAGGTTGCCGACATCCTGCGCCCCTGGGGCATCAAGGTGTATATCTCGGTTAACTTCGGTTCGCCCAAGGCTCTGGGTGAGGTGAAGACGGCCGACCCGCTGAACCCTCAGGTGCGTCGCTGGTGGCAGAAGAAAGCGAAGGAGATTTACACCGCTATCCCTGACTTTGGCGGCTTTCTGGTGAAGGCGAACAGTGAGGGACAGCCTGGTCCGTTTGACTATGGTCGTACGCATGCCGACGGCGCTAACATGCTGGCCGATGCACTGAAGCCTTTTGGCGGCATCGTGATGTGGCGCTCGTTTGTCTATGGTGCCAAGCATCAGGGCGAGGACCGTGTGAAGCAGGCTGTATCGGAGTTTGCCGAGCTCGACGGACAGTTTCGCGACAACGTGATCCTGCAGTCGAAGAACGGTCCGCTGGACTTCCAACCTCGCGAGCCTTATGCGCCTATCTTCGACCAGATGAGGAAGACGCCGCAGATGGCTGAGTTTCAGATTACACAGGAATACCTGGGCCAGAGTAAGCACTTGGTTTACCTGGCGCCCATGTGGGGGGAGTTCTTCCAATATGTCAAGCCTTCACGACTGGTAGGTATTGCTGGCGTGGCCAACATCGGACTCGACACGAACTGGTGTGGACACCATTTCTCTCAGGCCAACTGGTATGCCTTCGGTCGTCTGGCATGGAACCCCACGCTGACATCGAACGAGATTGCAGTGGAATGGCTGAAGCAGACTTTTGATACGGACGACAAAGCGCTGCTGGGCATGATGCTGCGAAGCCGAGAGGCCTGCGTGGACTATATGATGCCACTGGGACTGCATCACATCTTTAAGTTTGACCATCACATGGGTCCTCAGCCGGGCGGCTATATCGCACGCTACCCCATTGAGTGGTGCCCTGTGTACTACCATCGCGCCAACAGCGACAGCATTGGTGTGGACCGCAGCAGTACTGGCACAAATGCCACGGCTCAGTATCGTGAGCCTTACTGCTCGCTCTACGACAACATAGAAACTTGTCCGGAACGCTTCCTCCTGTGGTTCCACCGTGTGCCCTGGACACGCAGAATGAACAGTGGCCGCACGTTATGGGAAGAACTGCAGTGGTGCTATAACCGTGGCGTTAGAGAGGTGGACGAATTTGCCACTATATGGCAGTCGGCCAAGCCGCTGATTGACGAACAACGCTGGCGCGAGGTGAGCAAGAGTCTGGAGTTCCAGCAGCAGGATGCCCGCCTATGGCGCGATGTCTGTCTGGAGTACTTCGGACAGTTTGCCAATAAAACCAAATAAAGACTAACTTTTTATCAACAACAATTTTAATATGAGAAAAACCATAGCCTGTGTTCTGATGACTTTGCCCGTACTGGCAAGTGCCCAGAACCCCGTCATTCGAGACCAGTTCTCGGCTGACCCCACTGCGCGTGTGTTTAACAACAAGGTGTACCTGTACCCTTCACACGACATTAAACCTCCTGTCGGACAGCGTCAGGACTGGTTCTGCATGGAAGACTATCACGTCTTCTCGTCGGAGAACCTGACCGACTGGACCGATCACGGCGTGATTGTTACCCAGAACAAGGTGCCCTGGGTAAGGAAAGACTCTTATTCTATGTGGGCGCCCGACTGCGTGGAGCGCAACGGAAAGTATTATTTCTACTTCCCTTCTGCACCCGCTGAGGGCAGAGGCGGCTTCGCCGTTGGCGTGGCCGTGGCCGACCGTCCTGAGGGCCCGTTCGTTCCTGAGAAGGAGCCTATCAAGGGCATCAATGGCATTGACCCCTGTGTGCTTCAGGCTTCAGACGGTAATGCTTACATCTTCTGGGGCAACGGACGCTGCGCTAAGCTGAAGCCCAACATGAAGGAACTGGCCGACGACAACCCCAAGTCGAAGGTGAAGTTTGGCAACCGCGAGATGGAGATGATTGGTGTGAACTGTCTTGAAGGCCTGCCCAACCGTCAGGCTGAGGGTCCGTTCGCCTTCGAGGCCAACGGCTGGTACTACCTTACCTATCCTTATGTAAGAGAGAACACTGAGGTGCTGGGATATGCCATGAGTAAGAACCCCATGGGTCCTTATGAGTATAAGGGCCTCATCATGGCCGAGCATGCCAACGGCTGCTGGACCAACCATCACAGCATTGTTAACTATAAGGGTCAGTGGTACTTGTTCTATCACTGCAACTTCTTCTCGCCCAACGACGACAAGCGTCGCTCTGTGCAGATTGAGAAGTTGTTCTTCAATGCCGACGGTACTATCCAGGAGGTGAAACCCACCATGCGTGGCGTTGGTATCAACAAGGCTACTGAGAAGATTGAGATTGACCGTTACAGCACGGCATCTGCTGGTGTGACCACTGCTCATGTGGACACCACCCGTGCCTTCAGCGGCGACTATGCTACCATCCCCTCAAAGGGTTGGATAAAGTATGCCGACGTGGACTTCAGCTGCCTGACCGACGGCTATATGATTATCAGCGCTAAGGCTAGTGGCGACACTGAGTTCTGCATCCGCGAAGGTAATGCCAAGGGTAAGGTGATTGCCCGCGTAAAGATGGCTGTGACGCCTCCTGAGCAGCCTGCAGGTGGCCAGGGTGGCGGCATGATGGGACGTTTCCGTCGTGACAACCGCAACCAGTGGCTCACTCAGACCGTGCTGCTGGATTACAAGCCCAGCGGTGTTGTTGATCTGGTGGTTACCAACGAGGGTGCTGGCGAACTGGGTGTTGACTGGGTGCTCTTCAAGAACCGTCCTAAGTACTTCACTAAGGCTACGGCCACTCCCGCCAAACCCGATAACGAAGGTTTCATCCGTCGCTGGATGCTGTTGGAGCCCATTGACAAGCCCAATAGTGGCAATACGGTGTTCACAGACTCTTATCTGCGCGACCACTTCAACCGCGAGTACTTCAAGAACCAGATGACCATCCTGCCTAAGGACGGACAGAAAGTGACGGCTGTATTCAAGCAGGAGCAGGCTCCCGCAGGCTTCGGCCGCGGCATGCAACAGGCTCCCGCCAAGCCCGAGGTTAAGACGGTTAAGCAGACACTGACCTGGCATGCTCTGGACAGCGAAATGTTCAACGTGAAGCTGTTCCGCTTTGCCGAGAAATACGGTGAGAAGGTATATGGCGTGCTGTTCTGGGGCGTCACCATCATCGACTGCCCTGAGGAGATCAAGGACGTGCGTCTGGCCGTAGGTTCTAACTCAGCCTCTATGTGGTGGCTCAACGGTGAGGAAACTCTGCTGCTCAGTGGCGACCGCCGCATGGTGAAGGACGACTGCATGTCGCGCCGCCTCACCCTGAAGAAGGGCCGCAACATTCTGCGTGGCGCCATCATCAATGGCCCTGGCATGAGCGACTTCTGCGTACGTTTCCTCGATGAGAAAGGTACCCCTGTAACTAACTTCACCATTATCAACAACAGCAAATAACTATGCAACGCTTACATACAATCCTTGCGGCACTGGCCATCGCCACAGCCGCTAACGCACAAATTGGACAACCATACATCCACGATCCTTCGACCATCGCCGAGTGCGAAGGCAAGTATTATACCTTTGGCACCGGTGGCGGCGGCCTCATCTCTGAAGATGGCTGGAGCTGGCACAGTGGCGCTGAACGTCCTGGCGGCGGTGCAGCACCTGATATTATCAAGGTGGGCGACCGTTACCTCTGCATCTATGGTGCCACCGGTGGTGGCCTGGGTGGCGGTCACAGCGGTCGTATCCTGACTATGTGGAACAAGACCCTGGATCCTAAGAGTCCCGACTTTAAGTGGAGCACGGCCGTGGAGGTTTGCTCGAGCGACGGTATGGAAGATCAGGACGCCATCGACCCAGGCGTGCTGCTCGACCCCACCACTGGTCGTATGTGGGTGAGCTATGGTACTTACTTCGGCACCATCCGCCTCATCGAGCTCGACCCCAAGACGGGCTATCGCGTGAAGGGAAACAAGGAGAAGGATATCGCCATCGACTGTGAGGCTACTGACCTTATCTACAAGGATGGCTGGTATTATCTGCTGGGCACTCACGGCACTTGCTGCGACGGTGTGAACTCTACCTACAACATCGTGGTGGGTCGTTCTCGCTCTGTGGAGGGTCCTTATGTAGATAACGTAGGTCGCGATATGTTCCATGGTGGTGGCCGTATGGTAATTGCCGCTGGCAACCGTAAGACGGGTGCAGGACACTTTGGACGCACCATCCTTGACGAGGGTGTTGAGATCATGTCGTTCCACTGGGAGGCTGACTTCGACCAGGGTGGTCGTTCTACCTTGGCCATCCATCCTCTGCTTTGGAAGAACGGCTGGCCTTATGCTGGCGACCAGGTTAAGTCGGGCACATATGCTATCCTGAGCGAGCGCCGCGGCTACTCACTGGAGCTGGGTGTTGACTTCGTTCGCATGAACGTGCAGCGTGCAGGTGGCTTTGGCGGTTTCGGTGGCGGTCAGCAGGCTAACGCTGCTCCTCCCAAACCCGTTGAAGAACAGACACTGCAGCAGGTGCAGGGCTCATGGCCCGCTGGCGACATTGCCGTTCGCTGCAGCGACTATATGTTCCGTCCTTGGCAGAAGTGGGAGCTGAAAGCCACGGATAAAGGTACCATTGCCGGACCGCTCTTCACCATCCGTATCGCAGGCACCAACCGTGCTCTGACAGCTACTGCCGACCTCGAGCTGACCACCAAGGAGTATGCTGAACTTGACGAGCAGCTCTGGCGTGTTGAGCAGTTGACCGATGGTACGTATCGCATCATGCCTTACGTTATCCCTGGTCAGGAGGGCAAGAACACGAAGTACTGCATCTACTCTGCAGGCGACTCTACTCCTACCTTGGCTGAGTATGACTTCAAGAGCGACAACTCGAAGTGGAACCTCCGCGCCAACTATTAAAATAGGAAGGTTGATATAAAAAGAAAGCGCCCTGCCATCACAATTGGCAGGGCGCTTTTATGGTGGGCTAACAAAGCAGCGGCATTAGTTGCCCGTCTGGATATACTGCAGGGCACGGTCAATCTGACTATCAGTTCCTGCAGGAGTCACGACGTAGTTGACTTCGATATCGGGCGTGACGCCTATTCCCTCGAGGATGGTCTTACCATCCGGCTGAATGGTGGCCACCGTAGGTGTATAACAGTAAACGGCAGTCTTACCCATGATACCGATATGACCAGAATAATTATAGCTGGCAGATTCGTTACCGACGAGTCCACACAGTCCGCCAAAAGTACGCTTACCTATAACACGGGCATTAGGCATAGCCTTGGCTCCCATAGCCGTCATCTCGGCCATACTGACAGACATGCAATTGGTGAGCACGACAATGGGTTCGGTGATTCCTTGCTGCTGGATGTTTTGAACGCTAGGTTCGTTGGGCAGCAACTCAACGATGTCTATACCTGGACGCGTGTCGGGCATCAGAGGAGAATAGTCATAGCGTCCTGGACCACGCTTGTAGCGATGATAGCCAACCTGCAGGTCGGTTCCCGGTTGGAACAGAGAGCCCAGCACAAGTCCGAAGTCGTAAAACATTCCACCGCCATTTGAACGAAGGTCAATAATAACACCCTTCAGTTTGCCGTTGGCCTTCAGTTCCTGAACTTTTTTAAGCCATGACAGCCAGGCGTTATATATAGCCACTGACTGCTTATAATCGTCAGAGCCAGGCGTTAACTGATTAATAATGGAATATTGGGGATTAGCATATAACGTCAGGAAGAAATTGGTAAATGCGAAATAGGGCGTATCACCATTGAGCAAGGCATACTGCACACCGAGTCCGTACTCATCGAATGCCGAACTGATAAGTATCAGACCAGGAACTTTCAGCGACTGATATTTGTTAACAATATAATTATAGAGGGAGATCAACTCTGCCCTGTTTTTTACAATTGCTTTGTATTGCACCCACTCGGCGAACAGATTCTGGAGTTGCGTGAGCCTCATCCGCTGAGTACTTGTCGGCGATTGCTTGGCCTTCAACTCATTGATCTGCGCCACGACATATCCCAGGCCGTAGTTGGGGTTGACAATAATGTCTTTATTCACATCGTACGTGTTGCCAAACATGATAGCGAGGTGATGCTGCGACGTACAGCCTGATTGATAATCGGTGGCTGTGCCATCAGAAACATAGGCAGCAAGTGATGGAACAAAATCTTGCGATGCCTCATAGTCATCACGGCTGGCATTACGTATCTTACCAGGATAGCAGTTCAAGGCTCTTCCCGTGTGCGGGTTCTTGAATTGAACCACAAAATGGCCATCGTGCAGCGGCTTCGCCAAACTGTCTATCAACGCCTGATACTCGCTATCACTAACAGGGTTGGTGTCCTTGTCGCGCTGGTCCAGTTGCTCGAAAAGAGGCAGGAACCGATCGTAGACCTCATCCCAGTCGAGGCCATACTGATCCTCCTCATAGTCCCAGATGGCATAGTTTTGGTTCATGCCATTCCAGAACACCTCAAACTGTTCTACAAAACTTTCGTTTGCTTTTCCAAATACCAACACATCGTTTTGGTTATAGCTCACCAGCATGTCGCTTTCTTCGCGGCACGCACTCATGGTAAGCATCAGGAGCATGGCTCCCAGAGTCATTATCTTTGTTTTCATATGACACTTCATTATTCAGTTATTAGATTAAAAGAAGTAGATGACACCTGCCTGCAGTGCGAGCGTAGAGTTGTATTTAGGGTCTTTCACCTTCATATAGTCCTTCTGGACACTGGTTGTGCTATAGTAATAACGTGCCTCGGCCTGAACACCCCAATGCTCAACAAAGTGATACTCCAGTCCGACACCACCCACGAAACCACAGTCCCAGCGTTGGTCGCGCTTACTGTTGAAGTCGACGTCCTCATTGAAACTGTACTCATGCTCACTGAAAGAATTGTAATCTGAGCCTTCATTGTGGCAACTCAACCAATAGCCGCCATAAACGCCCAAATTGCAGAAGCCGCGCAAGTTCTCGCCGCCAAAGCTAAACGAAGCCATCACGGGTAGAGTGAGATAGTTGTTGGTGTACTGATGCTTCATGGGTACCTGCGTACGCTCCACGGTGTGGTTCTTCTGCATCAGGTTCAGCTCAGCACGAATGCCCAGCCAATCATTGACATCATACTGTCCCATCAGGCCCAACTGGGTGCCCCATCGGTCTTTGTAATTGAAGTCAATCAGATAGTGTTTGTCGACTATAAAATGGTTGTAGGTGGCTCCAGCATTGGCTCCAATACGCCATTGAGCGTGTGCCTGCATTGCCGTCAGACAAAGGACGGCTAGGAAAAAGAGTTTTTTCATTGTCTTTTATTAAGTGATTAATTATTGGTAAGAAGAATACAACACTCAGAGTACGAAATCGAGGCCAAGAACAAAACGGGGATGACTGGCCAAAAGATCGTGCGACCAGAGATAGAGGTTATAGGTACCAAAGGTGAAGTAAAGGCCGGCGGCAGGCTGAAGGTCGTCGTCAAACTGCCAGGAATGCACGGCGCCCACCATGGGCGTCAAAGAACGGCCTTGTGTCAAAGGGATGTTATAGCCCAGGTACTCATAGTTGGAGTAAGTGTCGTGTGCTCCACGATAGCGCGTCCACCACGTGTTGCTACACCAGAAAAAACGACTGTCGGCCGTGATGGCACCGTTGAGATAGAGTCCTGAGGTGAGATAAGAGAAACGAAAGTTATCGTTAAGGTCGAACGAAGAGATAACCTCGCCACCCACATTGAACCATTTGCTCAAGGGCAGACCACCACGCAGCAAGGCACCCCAAAAGGCACAATCAGGCCCTGTATAGAGATCGATGCCAGCATCAAGATGAGATGTCAGTCCATACTGAAAGGTGGTGTAGGTCTCTTGCTGATTTTGACCAGGTCGGACTTTCACAGACGTGTAGCCATAGAGCTTGCCATTGCCCACGGTTCCCGCATAATAGGGAATTTGGGCAATGGCGCTCTTTGCAAACAACACGATTATAATGATTGAAAAGATTTTCTTCATCAGAATGTAGATATGATTACTTCGGCAATTCCAAGACAAAGCGACAGCCCTCACGATAGCTGGGATCGTAAATCAGGTCGCCTCCAAGAGACAAAGCATGACGCTTGGTGAGCGGCAGACCGAGGCCAAGACCCTCTGACAAGTCATCAAGTTTGATAAAAGGCTTGAATAGCAGGTCTTCCGACTCATTTGGCAAACCAGGACCAACGTCCACAACGGTGAAGAGCACGGTGGTCGCAGTCTCGGTGACCGTTAGTTGGATATGCTTGCCATCGGAATACTTGGCAGAGTTATACAGCAACTCACGAATAGATCTCATGAGATAGAGGTGGTTAGTGAGGATGTGAACGCCATCACTCAGTGAGGTCTCAAAGGCAATCTTGATACCCACGAAATGATCCTCGGTGAGTTCGATACTCTCGCGTGCTACATCGTTACACGACACCTCGTCCTGTCGGTTGCTCATCAGTTCCTCGACACCCGTATTCGACGAGCTGTCGAAGAGCATCAGTATCATGCGCTTCAGGTGGATGGCGTTATACTTCATCAAACTGATTATCTCGCTCAACTCATCATGCGCAGATTTGCCCTGCTGTTCCTGACCATTGTCACGTTCAACAATTCGATCTTTCAACACATCGACAAATCCCATGATAATATTAAGAGGCGTACGCATTTGATGAGACAGGTTCTGGATAAATAAAGCTTTCTTCTTGACGGTTTCCTCGGCCAGTGCCATATCGCGTGCACGCTGCTCATTACGTTTCTTCAGCTCCTCGGCCGTGCGACAGATAGAGCCCATGTGACTGCGGAGCGCCTCTTGCATCGTGGCAAAGCCATTCTGCAATTGACCAATCACGTCGGTCTTTTTGGTGCGCGGTATCATCTCGTTGTAATTGCCATCGGCAATGTTCTGCGTGTAGGTGAGAAGACGATTAATGGGAAGAATGGTCTGATGTACCACGATGCGACACAGCCAAGCCATTCCCACAAAGCCCAACAGCAGAATCAGGATGATGGCATAGCCCAGATGGTTAAAGCCCAACAGCATCTCGACATCGGGCGAGACCATAGCCAGGCTCCAGTCTGTGCCGGGCACAGGACAATAGCACACGTGGCAGCGACGACCTTTGACCATGACGTGCATAGCACCTTGCCTAGCTTCAGTCATCTCGTGACCCAAGGCAATGCGATCGGCATTAGTCACTGGGTCGGCATCACTAAAGATAGACTTACGAAAAAGCTGGGTGGAGTCTGGATGGATGAGATAGCGGCCATCGCCTCCCAACAAGATAAAATAGGCACCAGGATAAGTATTCTCGGTGGCAATAATATTCTTGGACAGTTGAGCAAACGAGAACTCGGTGGCAATGACACCCAAAATCTTGCCTGAGGGCGAGCAGAGCGGGCGACAATAGGTGGCCACTGCCTCATGGTGGTTCACAGCGCCCTCGGTGTAGTCGACAAAGGGATCTATCCAGCATGCTTTGCCTGAATTGAGCGGAGTCTTATACCATGCCTTGTCATAATAGGCATAGTCAGTCTCCATGACCGTGGTGATCGTGTCGATATCTTTTAATGTATAGACCGAGAAATACTTGCAGTACTGTGGGAACAAATCTGGCTCGGTACTAACTGTACAACTCAGCACATTGGGATTAAGACGAACGATGCGCTGTGTGATGAGCTTTAATGAGTCGGGGCAGAAGTTCTCTTCCAACAACCAAGCATTGGCATTGGTTGAGGCCTCGATAGTGGTCATATAATTATTCACACGCTGGATGGTGGTGCGCAGAATGCTTTTTGAGCATTCTATTGCTTCCTGACGAATGAGGTAGCGCGACTGAGAATAGAAGATTCCCAGCGACAGGATGAATACTGGTACAGCCATCAGCATGATGCTCAGGATGAGCTTACGGGAAAGGCGACGCTTAAGATTACTCATGGTTATCCTCCTTTCTTTCTTTCAAAACATTCTCTGGCTCCTCAGTCTCGTTCTTCAGTGCCTCAATCATATGGTCAAGCAAGTCAACGACAATGGCACACTGTTTCTTGATGACACTGACTTCATAGTCGGCCTCATCAGGGCTGATGGTATGATAGTTATTACAGAGCTTGGTTACACTGCGTTCGATAAGATCCGACGGCTCTATCATCTGTGTCGTCATATAATGGAGGAAGGTGGTCTTCATACGGTCGGATCCTTGCGCATTACCGTAGGCATGACGCAGCTCCTCGCCACGCGTGGTCAGCATGCGCGTCATCTGCTCAAGTTCGGCCGACTTACCCATCAAAGAACGCTGCATCTCTTGAAATCGGTCTTGCAACTGACCTATCTCGTCGCTACTGCTGGCATTGGGTACAATCTCATCGTAATGTCCATCGGCCACGCGACGTGACGAACGAATGAGCATGCGCAGCGGCTTCATCTGATGACGAATGAGCATACGACACAGAAGGAAGAAGACCAACACGCCTGCCAACGTGACAATCAGAATGAGATACGAGAGCAACACGTGATCACCCAGGATATCATCCTCGAGATACACCATGGCCGTGCTCCAGCCCAGATTGTCCATTGGCAGACCAAAGGCACGGTCGCGCTGGAAAGGCTTATAGAACACGTACCAGTCTTGGTCGTTCTGGTGGAAGACGGTATGACCCGATTCGCCCGTCATCATCGCTTTGATAGTTTGACGCAGATTTTCATCGTTCTGGGACTCCTGATCCTTCACAGACAGAGTCTGCCTGATAAACCGGTGAATATTGGGATGCACGATAAACGTACCATCACGACTGAGCATCACGCTATAGCTATGGCGGAAAGGTTTGGAATCAAGGATAATCTGGGAAATAATAGCCACAGGAACATCTAAAGCCATCACACCTATGGGATTCTTCTCGCCTTTCTTATAAATGGGAATGCACAACGACAGAGTTACACCCTCACCTTCCTCATCGGGTAAGGGGTCAGTCCACAATGCATGGCCACCAGAGATTGAAGATGTATACCACACATGCTCGGTATAGGGACGACTACCATAGTGGTCGGAAACCGTCAGAGAATCACCATTCTTACTTGATACATTCTTGTGGACATAAGTCATGAACAAGTCGTGATTGGCATAATAATTTGGCACAAAGGCTACGGCACATCCCACGACATAAGGGTTATTCTCTACGGCCTCGCGACAATAGATACTCATGCGATCGGGCTCGTCTAGATGATATTGCAGGTCTTCGTAGATGTTATAAGCTGTCTGCTCAACACTCAGTAAGATATTGTCCACATGTTGCACCGTACCTTCGAGCGACTCCTCAGCATTACGAAAAGCCTCATCTTTTAATGCCTGACGTGAGAAATAGAGCAACACCGATAGCGACAAGAGCAACAGCAATACTGTTTCGCAGACCACCATAAGGTTAAGGCGGAGCGATGTCTGGGGTATGACAATTCTAGAAATCTTCATCTTTTCTTGAACGTTTACAAACGAACCACACAACCAGGAAACCTGCAAAGGCAATCAACAAGAAGCCTACGACAACTACCGAGAGCCAACTACTTTTACCATGATTGGCAACAACGACAGCCACCGACCAGTCAACATGATCAATGGGAGCATAATAGATGATGTAGCGTTCGTCGTCGACCTCTATCTCGGCCATGCCACTATGTTTTTGTTTCAGATTACGCTTCACGTATTCTTCAGACACAACTAGTGTCTTACTGGTCGGATGGGCAATGCAACTACCGTCGCTATTGATGACGACCGTATAGAAATCGGCATTGTCAGATACATACTTATTAAGCAGGTCGTCATCGCGCATAGTGTCGTCAATGCGCTGAAGTTCCTTACCCAGCCATTCAAAGGTCATATCGGCACCACAAATGCAGGCGAGGCGCCCTTTGGCATCGTAGATGGGCTTGACAAACGTGGTGTAGTGACCGCTGATGTTAGTACCATCATAATAATAGTAGGGGTCTGACCAGAAACTCTCGTTTGAGTTCTTGGCACGAATATACCATTCTGAACGGTGATAGTTGTGATGAGCCGAACCCACCTGACGCACTTCAAACTCACTACTATCCACATGGTGAACATAGGGTTCGAACCACTGACCTTTCTCTTCAAAATAATGAGGCTCAAAGGCAGCAAAATAGCCACGCACTTCGGGATTCAGACTAGTTTTGCTTTCGAGAGCGGCAATAACAGATTCGGGAGAATCAAGGTGTTTCTCAACCTCGTCGAACTCATTCATGGCGTTCATCTCCATGCCACGGATAGTCTTGGCTATTTTCTCTGAAGCGAAGTTCATGATGCCCACATAGCGTGCGTGGACCTCGGCCTTCATCGCATGGCGACACACGAAGAAAGCGGTCACGATGATTAATATCATGACAACTGCCACGGTCAGCAGGATTGGCAAACTTGATTTTCCTTTTTCTTTAATTTCTCTTTTCATGGCTATTTAATATTACCTTGGTCTGATCCAATACGCAAATATACAAATAATTCATACAATTTACTTCTTAATAATTCAAAAATTAACCAAATTTAACCAAAATAAGAAAGAGACCCCTTTGGAGTCTCTCTCTTATTGTGATTCAAGCCATCAAATGACTATTTCAGCATGACCTTACGAACACTTCCGTCAGGACGAACAACAATGTTGAGGCCCTGCTGCAATGTTTGACGACGCAAGCCTGACGGACTGTAGATTCCTTCTGGCATACGGACTTCAGAATAGTGAGTATTAATACCTGTAAGGATATTGAGGTCACGCAGACGACATTCGGCCAGAAGGAACTCTTGCATACCGCTTCCTACCTCCTTAAACTGAATGACATAGTCGCCCTTCGTAGTAATCTCGAAAGATAGTGTGTTACGCTCAGCTGGTGACAAATCGCCGGCGGCATTACCATTCAGATTTGGCGTAGCAGTAATGGTAGCCGATGAGACAACAGAGCCACCACTACTCTTGAGGATTCTGGCCTGATAAGTGGGTGTTCCCTTCCACGCGGCAGTGGCGAACACAAGCATATATTTTCCAGGTTCCAGTGAAAGTTTATAATTGGCCAGACGACCATACTCAGCACTGGTTGTACGCCAATAAAGGGCCTTTCCTTGGTAGCCTTGCAGACCGCTGAAGGTTCGCGGACCGCTACCATTCGAGGTGGGATAATTACGCACGTCACTGCCATCCGTTGTACGCCATCCAACAGGCAGTTCGCCTGCAGATACGCTAGTGAAATCAAGGTTATAGACAGCACACAGATCAGAGAACACGGGCTGGATAGTTACATTCTCGTCGGGCATAATGAAAGAAACCTCGGTAGCACCTTCAGTTACAGGTATTGTCTTGCCTTGCGTGAAGTATACAGAGTTGACCACACGAAGCAACTTAATGCCATAGCCCTCGTCGGCAGAAATAGTGAGATGCACCTCCTGACCTGCTGTGGCAGAATCGACATCAGCAACGATGGTTCCAAAGTCGGCATGACGAACAGTTACCTTGAACTTCTCCTTGGGCGTTTCAACAGGCATATAGATAATCTGATCGATAATCATCCTGATGGAACCCGAGTTCTGAAGAACAAAGTTGTTTGTTCCCTCCTTCAAGGTTGCGGGAATCGTCACCTCGCGCCAATCATTCTTACCTACTTTCTCGAAAGCAATCGTCTGGGTAGTGCCATTAACGGTGGCTTTCATATTGCCAGCCTTACTGCTGTTACAATAACGCACAAGGATATTATATTCACCACCCTCGGTCAATTTTAACTGATGACGCAGAGCTGCTGTCGTATTAGCCTGAGTCTCAATATAACCCATGCCAGAAAAATCCTTGTAGTCCTGAGCCCACCAACCTGAATGAGTCAGGTTGACACTAACATTCTTGTAGTCCATATTCTCGGCCTCGATAATAATCGGACCATGATAGGCCTCAGGCTGTTTTGGCTGCTCAAGAGGCTGAGACAATATGGGTGCATCCTCTACGTCAGAGCGATCGTTAGTACCTGCACAGGCGATAGAGACATCAACAGGTCCCATGTGTTTTACGCTCAGGGTATAGAGATGCGTTGCTTCGTCATAAGTTTCCGTTGCCGAGGCATTATAGCCCGTTGCACCTGTAGTGTGCTTGGTGAGCGTATAATTAGGCTTCTCGGTGGCACCCACAATACAAATCTGGTCGGTCTGCTGGGTAGTAGAGTCACTGCGGTAGTTGTTCAGATAGAAATCGATATGGTCGGCATACTCCTGAATATAGCCACTGGACAACTTGCCATAGAGCAACTTCAGCGTATCGCAAGTGTTATACTGCAGGGGAATGCTGGCCTCGGCCGTCTTCTTCTTATTTAGATACGTATATGGTGTATAAGTGACCAAGCGGTTATGATAACGGTTCACATAAAGGTCGCCAGAAGAGACTTCCGGATAAAGGCTGTTGAACTCGTTAACCTTCTTCGACTGAGTGCCCCAACGAGAACTGTATGCAGACTTCTTCACCTGGACAGGTATGGTCTTGGCAATGCTGTCGTAAAGTCCTGCCACCATGGGAATAGCACCATAGCGTCCTGACGACTTCAGATACCAGCCATTGTTTTCCCACCGGCCATCACCCTTGTTGCCTGGGTCGCTCACCTTATACAATCCATCATACAGAGCATCGGGCACCTTGAAATCATCAGTTGCATCGTGGACGAGGACTGCCTTAGTCTTGGCAACAACCTCCTCACGAGTGGGAATATACATATTACCCTTGATAATCTCGCGCCACATGTCGAGCCAGATGCCTTTAAAATTGGGGAATAAGCCCCAGTTACGACGGGTATAGCCATCTACGGTTGAATTGTTGAGATTCTGAAAGTCTTCCGTCCAAATGAGCTCTGGACCATCCCAAACAGCGCCACCGTTGACGCAGGTCTGTTCCATCACAGTGCCAATACCAGCAGAGCCCGGGTACTTCTTACCATGTTTCTCGCCCAGCACTTTCGTGAGCATGTCGTTATAGCCGCAGTTGTCATATCGCACACCATAGTTTTTAGTCAGACCGGAGATAAAGGGGCCAAAGCATACACTCTCGTTGTTATAGAAACTACTACAGTGCGTGTATTTATAAAGGAACAGGATTGCCTCAGGATATTTCTTACAGGCTGCCATGAAGTTCTTGTCGGTCTTCAGTTCGGCCAGAGGGTCTGTATCGAAATGATAGATACCTCCGCACCAACTGACAGTGAGGAAACCGCCATATTTGTGAGACATCTCCACGAGGTTGGCAAACAGATTCCAACGACTCGACTTCGTCATAGAGCTCAGGTCGCCAGCGTCACCGAAGGCCCAGAACTGCTCGGCATAGTTCCAACCAAGAAAGTTGGGGAAGGTTTTGAAGAAATACTCGAAGGTCTCGAGGTCGTTGTCCTGAATATGGGTGTGTCCGCCCGATGCAGGCTGGCAGCAGAACCACATATTGTTTTGCTGACACACCGTAGCCCAAGACTTATAGGTACGCACAGCATTACGAGGCATACGATACATGCCTGTGGCCGTATCGAACTGACACGATAGCGAGAGGTTCATACAAACGTAGGGTTTAATGTCTGCAGGAATCAAGTCAATAATCTTTTGAGGATCGGCACTGTTCCAAACGTCAATATGGACCATCCACAACGGATGCTGCGAGTCGATAGGACGACGCTGCTGAGCCATCAGTGACTGACCTATCGTGACAAAGGCCAGCACCAAAAGCAAATGTTTTAACTGGTTGAGTTTCATTTTCTTAGTGATTGGTTATATTTTTTAATTACTTGATAATCATAACAAAACCGCCACGAGGCTTACACTCGAGTGAAGAAGGAACTTTCTTCAGGCTTGTAATATTCCAGGGCTCACCATCGGCAAAGAGAACAATCTGCTTGCCTTTCACGAATTTCATGGGCAGTGACAATGTCTTGGTTTCATCGGTACCGTTGATGCCAGCTACATACCATGTCTTGCCACAACGACGAGCCAAAACAACACTCTCGCCCGGATAACCAGAGACAAAGCGAGTCTCGTCCCAGGCAGCGGGCAACTGACCAAAGAACTGCTGTACCTCTTTTGGCTGAGCCAAGAAACTCTCGGGTCGATCGGCCAGATGTTGCAGTCCACTCTCAAAGAGAACGGTAAGCGCCAACTCATGACCGTGGGTCGTGATATGAGGATGCTGCGAATCAGAGAATGCACAAGGTGTATAGTCCATAGGACCAATGACATTGCGGGTAAAAGGCAAAGTTGCATTGTGGCATGCAGCCTGCTTCGTGAAAGTACCTACATTATTATACCATTCGGCACCATAGACGCCCTCGGTAGAAAGCAGGTTAGGCCAGGTACGCTGCCATCCACGAGGCACCGTAGCACCATGGAAGTTGACCAACAAGTGGTGACGGGCAGCACTTTCCAGCAAGTCGAGACAGAAATCCATGTTTTTCAGATTCTCACCCGAGAAGAAATCAATCTTCACACCAGCCACACCAATCTTCTCACACCAAGCGAACTCTTTCTCGCGGTCCTCTGGTTTATTCAAGCGGAATTTCGGTGTGGGAGCTCCATCAACCCATCCCACAGAAGAGTTATACCAAATCATAGGCTTCACGCCATGGTCGTTGGCATACTTCACGGCATCCTCAATACTCTTGCCATCCTTCATCGTGTCCCACTCGGCATCAATCAGCATATATGGCAATTTCAAAGTAACTGCCATATCTATGTACTTCTTGATGATGTTATAGTCGTTGGAACCGTGATTATAGGCCCAATAAATCCACGATACCACACCAGGTTGAATCCAGTTAGTGTCGGTGAGCTGATTGGGTTCACTCACATCTGTTATAAGGGTCGACTCTACTACATCGGCAAGGCTTCCGATAATAGCCACACGCCATGGTGTGTGCCATTTGCCAATGACCTTCGACTCGTTTTGGTCGGCCACCACGCGGTAGTTCTCACCTTCATTATAAAGACAAGAAGCACTCTGCTGACGCTCGATATTGGCCTCAGAAATAAGCACAAAGATATCATCAGCAGACTGAATAAGAGCTGGATAGCCCCAACGGGTGTTCCAACCTTCAGCCGACTTCCATACGCCACTGAACGATTGACCGGGTTTCGTTTTATAGGAGGTAGTCAGAGGATAGAAGCCCTCTGCGCCATCTCCCCATTGCATCATCCAACGACGAGTGCCCTCAGCTATCTGATAGGTGGTCAGCTCGCGAGGTAGTTCACCTGCAAGGTTGGTGAACTCATAACGAAAAGCAATACCATCGTTGTAAAGACGAAGCACCATGGTCTGGCCCTCGCCCATTGACCAACGATATTCGTTAGCCACGTTGGTGCAGTGGCTACGTTTACCGGAAATCATCGTATAGTCAGCCTTAACCTTTTCTTCAAAAGAGAAGACTGGCATATTAGTATTGCCCTCAACGCCCACCTTAGGCAACTGAAGAGCCACACGACCATCGCGGCAGAGAGTCAAACCCTGCTGTTGAATCGTTGCACTCAGATGTCCATCAGGAGAAGTAAGCTTTGCAGACTGCTTTTTGATCTGTGCCGACATAGTCAACGACACCAATGTCAGCACGAAGAATAAAATCTTTTTTGTCATCATTTTCCTTATTTTACTTACATATTGTGTGCAAAGATACGAAAAATATTTCTTTTAGCAAAGAAGAGCCCCCCATATGTCATTTTTATCCTATTTCAGGCTATGATTATCACAGATTTACGATGTGTCATAATTTCGAAAATAGCACGATTGTTGAACAAAAAAGTTGCATAACTGACAAAAAAGTAGTACCTTTGCAGCCAAATTTTCAAATAGGTATTATTTTCAAGTAACAAAACATAAGTATATGCGTAAAGAATGGCGTGGTTTTAAAGGAACCAAATGGACCGAGGAGGTCAATCTCAGAGACTTTATTCAGAACAACTACACAGCTTACGAAGGCGACGAGTCTTTCCTGGCTGAGCCTACTGATGCCACCAACGTGTTGTGGGGACGTCTGCAGGAGTTGCAGAAGGAAGAGCGTGCCAAGGGTGGTGTGCTCGACATGGAGACAGAAATCGTATCAAGCATGACATCTTATGGTCCTGGCTACATCGACGAGAGCAAGAAGGATCTGGAGAAGGTAGTTGGTCTGCAGACCGATAAACCCTTGAAGCGCGCCTTCATGCCTTTTGGCGGCATCAAGATGGCCGAGCAGGCTTGCACAAACTATGGTTACAAGCCTTCAGAGAAGCTGCACGAGATTTTCACTAAATATTGCAAGACCCACAATGATGGCGTATTCGATGCATACACCGAGGAGATGAAGCACGTACGTCACAACCACATTCTGACTGGTCTGCCCGACACCTATGGTCGTGGCCGTATCGTGGGTGACTACCGTCGTGTGGCTCTGTATGGTATCGACTTTATCATTGCCGAGAAGGAAGCCGACAAGCGCAACTGCGGTGCCGGCATCATGAGCGACGACGTTATCCGTCAGCGTGAGGAGATCTCAATGCAGATCAAGGCCCTGAAGGAGATGAAGGCTATGGCTCAGATCTATGGTTTCGATATCTCTCAGCCTGCCAACAACGCTCGCGAGGCTGTACAGTGGCTGTACTTCGGCTACCTGGCTGCCATCAAGACTCAGAACGGTGCTGCCATGTCGGTAGGTCGTGTATCTACATTCCTTGACATCTACATCCAGCGCGATATGGAAGAGGGTACCCTGACCGAGAGTGAGGCTCAGGAGCTCATCGACCACCTGGTAATGAAGTTCCGCATGGTTAAGTTCGCTCGTATCCCATCATACAACGAGCTCTTCTCGGGCGACCCCGTTTGGGCTACTCTCGAGGTAGGTGGTATGGGTATGGACGGACGCCACATGGTGACCAAGAACGACTACCGTTTCCTGCACACTCTGGAGAACATGGGTCCTTCACCCGAGCCTAACCTCACCGTACTTTATTCTCCTCGTCTGACCGAGAACTTCAAGAAGTACGCTGCTATGATCTCGGTTAAGACCAGCTCAATCCAGTACGAGAACGACGAGGTTATGCGTCCTGTATGGGGCGACGATTATAGCATCTGCTGCTGTGTAAGTGCTACACAGACTGGTAAGGAGATGCAGTTCTTTGGAGCACGCGCTAACCTAGCTAAGTGTTTCCTGTATGCATGTAACGGTGGTGTCGACGCCAAGACCCGCGAGCAGGTTGCTCCTGGTTTCCGCCCCATCAAGGACGATTACCTGACTTGGGAGGAGCTAGCTCCACGCTTCGACCAGGCTATGGACTGGTTGGCTGGTGTGTATGTAAACACCCTGAACCTGATTCACTACATGCACGATAAGTACTTCTACGAGGCTGCCGAGATGGCTCTGATCGATACCAACGTACGTCGTACATTCGCTACTGGTATCGCAGGTTTCTCACACGTAGTAGATTCAATCTCTGCTGTTAAGTATGCGAAAGTAAAAATGATTCGCGACGAAGAGGGCTTCAACGTTGACTATGTAGCTGAGGGCGACTTCCCACGCTACGGTAACGATGACGACCGCGCCGACGAGATTGCAGTATGGCTGCTGAAGACCTTCGTTAAGAAGATCCGTAAGCACGCTACCTATCGTAACGCTACCCCAACCTGCTCTATCCTCACCATCACCTCTAACGTGGTATATGGTAAATACACCGGTAACCTGCCCGACGGCCGTCGTGCTGGTACTCCTCTGTCACCTGGTGCTAACCCAAGCTACGGTGCCGAGAAGAACGGTCTGCTGGCATCTCTGAACTCAGTAGCTAAGCTGCCTTACGAGTATGCCCTCGACGGTATCTCTAATACTCAGACCATCAGTCCCAACACTCTGGGCCAGAACGACGAGGAGCGTGCTAACACGCTGGTTCGCGTGATGGACGGTTACTTCAGCCGTGGTGCTCACCACCTGAATGTGAACGTGTTTGGTGTAGATAAGCTGCGCGATGCTATGGAACATCCCGAGAAGCCCGAGTACGCTAACTTCACCATCCGTGTATCTGGTTACGCTGTGAAGTTCATCGACCTGACTCGCGAGCAGCAGGAGGATGTTATTGCACGTCAATCTCACGAGAGCCTGTAATGAGTAGTACAGGCTATATACACTCTACCGAATCCTTTGGCTCTGTTGATGGGCCAGGGATTCGGTTTCTGATTTTCATGCAGGGTTGCCGCATGCGTTGTCGCTACTGCCATAACCCTGATACATGGAAACTCGGTTCGGCTCAATGTGGTACAACAGCTACCGTCAGCGAGTTGCTGGACAAAGCCGAGCGCTACCGCAGCTACTGGGGGCCCGATGGCGGCATTACCGTAAGTGGTGGCGAGGCGCTGCTGCAGATTGATTTCCTGATAGAGCTGTTTGAGGAGGCACATCGACGTGGCATCAACACCTGTCTTGATACCGCTGCCCAGCCCTTTTCTCGCGAGGAGCCTTTCTTTGGTAAGTTTGAACGTCTGATGCAGAGTACCGACCTGGTGCTGCTCGACATCAAACATATCGACAGCGAGAAGCATCGCTGGTTGACAGGTCACGGCAACGAGAACATTCTTGACTGTGCCCGCTATCTGTCGGACATCAACAAACCTGTATGGATTCGTCACGTATTGGTGCCTGGCATCACTACCGATGAAGACCAACTCACTCAGTTGCGAAAGACCCTCGATACACTAAATAATGTACAAAAGGTAGAGGTTCTACCCTATCACACCTTGGGTACTTTCAAATGGGAACAACTAGGCGTAAATTATTCGCTAAAAGACGTTGCTCCGCCAACCGCTGAGCAAATAGCACGCGCAAAAGAGATTCTTAAGTCCCTTTAACTTCAAAGGGACCTAAGAGCTCATGTGCTTCATACATTTCTTTAGAAAACGGCTTATTTGATTGGTATTTCCAACACGAAACGCGCACCTTCATCATATTGGTCATCGAGCCATAAATCACCTCCAAGCATAACGGCAAACTGTTTGGAAATAGACAAGCCAAGACCCAAACCAACAGAAAAGCTATTGATTTTTGAGAACTGAGTAAAAATCCGACTGCGATAAGCGAAAGGAATACCTGGGCCGTGATCCTCAACAATAAATTGCAGCATAAGACCTGCAGTCTTCACCCTTAACATCACTTGTCCATTGGTCGTAAACTTCTTCGCATTAAACAGCAGCTCATTAAGAATCTTCATCAGATACTCTTTATTGGTTCGCACCTGCATCTCATCATTGACATACGAATCTACCTGCAAGTCGGACACATGGGGAGAACGGGCATTATAGAAAGTAACGACCTCGCTTATTACAGCACCACAAGTCACCTCGTCATTCAATTCAATATTTTTTCGTCCATCAATAGCCGACGATGCCATCAGCATATCAACAATACGTGTGATTGTAGCAGCATTATGCTGCATAGTTTCCGTGACCTCACCAATCTCATCCTTAGAAATCATTGTATAATCGTCGCGTAGCACCTGCACAAAACCCATAATGATATTTAGCGGTGTGCGAATCTGATGGAGCACATCCTGCAAGAATGCAGTCTGGCGTTTGGCAGCCTCTTCTGCCAACAGGTTTGCTTGTTTAAGTTCCTCATTATAACGAGCCGTCTCGCTGTTCACACGCTCTAGATGATGAACATACTTAGACAGAGACTCTTGCATAACAACAAAACTATTCTGCAAACGTCCCACCACATCAGTACGACGACTTGACTCCAGTGGCTTGTCAAAATGTCCGTCAGCAATATAGCAAGTCTGGCGTTCCAACGTTCCTAAAGGTTTAATAAAGAATGCCACAATCTTTCTGCAGAAGAAGAACATGCAAACCAAGCCTGCTCCTAACAACGGGAAAAGAACATAAAGCAATTTATTGTAATAATGGAAGATATCACTCTCTGGACATACCAAGGCAACACTCCAATCCACATGTTCCAGGGGCTGATAAAACACATAGCATGGATCGCCGTCGATATTCACCCTCATAAAACCTTTCTTTTTTGACATCATCTCATGACCTAAAGCAATCATGTCCGACTGTGTCAGAGGATCGACATCATCAAAGATTGTCTTACTCACCAATATCGTTGAATCGGGATGAACAATAAACTGTCCTTCCTTACCCAACATCATACAATATGAATGCTCGTATGGTTTATAGGCAGACATCGCCTTCGAGAGCCATTGAAGAGAAAGACCCGTTGAGACGACACCCACGAAACGTCCTTCCGAGGAATAAATAGGATCATAAAAAGACGCGATAATCTCCGATGCCGTCTTTTCGTTTTGATGATTATCACCCAAAGGATCCATCCATTGAGCCTCTCCATATTCACGAACCAATCGATAGCAATCTTTTTTTTGGTTACTGTTTTCCAGTTCGCACGCAGTCATAACAGAGTCATTTACACGCGTGGAGAACACCGAATAGAATTGTCCTTCCTGAGAAAAAGCATCTGGTTCTAAAATGATAGAACAGCCATTAATATCAAGATTCAGCAATACCGCCCTACGCGTATAGGCCATCAACGAGTCGGGCGTCAGATTATCCAGCAATTGCCATTTAGTATTGCGAGAGATAGTCTCTACCTCTTTTATATAGCCACCTACTCGCGAAACCGTATTCTCCAGTTCACAATTTGCACGTTCTATGGCCTCTTGTCGCAGCATGCGACGCGACTGTAGGAACAAGTCGCCAAGAGCATAGACAAAGACGCCTATAACAAAGGGCAATAAAAATAGGCAGATCTTTGTTGAGAGAGAATAATGCGTATTATGAATTGGATTCGGTAGTTTCATTTTCGGCAGTGGTTCTGTTTACTGATACTTCAATGATTTTATCCAGTAGTGATGTCACTTTTTTCGTGTTATCTGCAATACCTGTCGTCAACTGAACCACATCAATCTGATCAAGGTTATTACTATTCTCCTGAATAACAGATACAGCAGAAGCTATGGCATTAACAGGTTCCACCAATTGATCGGTGGTATTATGGACAAACGCGGATTTCAGTCGGTCGGCCTCTCGGGCCTTGTCACGAGCTTTTTTTAGGGCCTTCGTCTGATTCTTAAGTACCTCAGAATGTTGGCGAATCTCAGAAAGATAGTTTGCCAACGAACATTGCATAAGTCGGAAGCTGCGCTGAAGTCCGCCAATCTCGTCATGGCGAAGGCTATCGGCTATTGGTTCATCAAAACGGCCGGATGCCAAACGCTGAGCAGAGAGATCCAAATACCTGATTGGCTTCATCAGCCAGTGAATCACCTGGAAACAGTATAAAAGCAATAACAGCAGACTGACAACCATGATAACCACAACAAAAGACTGCAGGCGGTTATAGGTAGCAAAAACCTCCGACTTAGGACTCACAATGTCGATACTCCAACCAGTATTACGGTAAGGCTTATAGAACACATAACAGTCGGTGCCATAAATACTCACCGACATATAACCGCTCTCACCCTTCAACATTGACTCCATCAATTGCTGTGAGGCTTCATCATGATGATGGGCTAACTGCTTATAGATGTTACCGGAATGCAAACGGGTGCTGTCTGGATGAACAATAAAATCACCATCCTTGGTCAGTAGCGCACAATGAGTACTTGGGAATGGACGAGCCGCTTCAACCATACGCGACAACCATTCCAACGAGATGGCAGTGACAAAGATGCCAACCACACGATTATTTTGACGTATTGGTATACTATAACCTAAGATAGGATAGCCGCCTCGCAATGGTTCTATCGTTGGATCGCTCCACTCTCTTTGACAGCTAACCATGGGGCGCACATACCAGTCTTGTTCCGTGTAGGGTTTATCTCCAAAACGATCAGAAACCCTGATGGAGTCTTGCCCTCTATAAGAGCAGAACATGGTTTGATTACCATTTCCCTGCCATGCTATAGGATCCAAGGCAATGGCACAGCCTACGACAGAGGTATTCTCCTCTAGCATCTTACGCGTAAGTTGCTGCAATGCTGCCGGGTTATCAATAGCCCCCTCCACACGCCAATGAATATTATTCGCAGCCACCTCAACCTCATGCAACTTATTGTCAATGCTCTGCATCATACCGTCAAGGGCAGCCTCCGACTTAGCCAGTGCCTCGGCCTTCACAGCCCTGCGTGCATACATAAACATCACAAAAAGAGCAGCCACCAACATGACTGCCACGAAAGCCACCAACCAAAGACTCAACTTTGTTGATAACGATTGACGGATAACAGAGGGCCACTTCTTCATATGCGAATGCAAAGATAGTGAATAAATCCGACATAAACAAAAGAAGCTCGTAATTTTATTGTAGTTTTTACACATAGAAAAAAATATCCTGCCATTATGCATATGACAGGACATTTATTTTACCAAATTATCATCACATAACTAATTATGGGACAATCGGTTCACCCATTTCAGAGTGCTCCGCATCTTTTTCGTTTAACTTAAAAAGCATAAACTGAGGAGACTCCGTTGTACAGGGAGTCCAGCCCATACCATCCTTTCCATTTCCATTCGGATCTCCATATTTAGCAAAGTTAGTCCATGCCGTCAACATCTTCTCAGACAAGTCCCAATCTCCTTGTGTCCAAGGACGCCAGCAGTGCTTGAGAGATTTAAAAACAAACCACAAGTCGGAAGAATGGAAAGCACCCTTCAAACGATTGGTCACCTCAGGATGTTGGCCATCATCAGGCAACGGACGTGCAAACTCGTAGGCCCATGCCACGTTTCCCTGCTGTTGGCGGACCTTACAGAACTCAGCAATGCCAGGACCCATTGCGCCCAAATCATTCTGTGTATAGCCAATCATATATGGCACATCGGCAATAGACCCATCGCGTGTAGCCTCATCGAAACTTTTCTTCGAAACATAGCCATCAATAATAGGACGCTGCATCACGAACACATCCGTTTTGTTCACCATATTATATAATTGAGGGATGGTGTAGAGCAACTCCGTTGAGGCGTGACGCAGTTGCTCAAGATTAGTCAGCCCAGCCCAGTCCATCACCATCTTTGTCTCCGCCTCACTCTCCTGCAACGTGGGATTATAAGAGAAGAACTTGTTCATCGGTGTAGCCGACTTTGCCTCCTCACCATCCTTGGCAGGCACATTGATACCGCCACCACTCATGATAATGGCTTTCTGGAACAGTCCACGAGCTAATGGCGACTCGCACAGGGTACGCACGCTACCGGCACCGGCACTCTGGCCGAAGATGGTGACATTCTCAGGATCGCCACCAAATTGTGCGATATTTGCTTTCACCCATTTCAGCGACTGGATTTGGTCGAGGATGCCATAGTTTCCACTGACGTGATTAGGACTCTCATCCGACAACTCTCGATAGGTCATAAAGCCAAAGATACCCAGACGATAGTTAATAGTGACCAATACAACATCCTTAGATGCCCACTCCTGGCCATCGAACTCTGGTTCAGAGCCCCAGCCCTCTCGATAACCTCCGCCATGAATCCATAAGGCCACGGGCAACTTCTTATCCACCTGTCCTGGAGCCTTCGTATAGACATTCAAATACAAGCAGTCCTCACTATAAGGAGCCTCGTCACCATAGCCCCATTCAGTGGTATATCCGCCAGGATAGTGAACAGACTGATAGCCAGGGTGACCAAACTTATCACATTGGCGCACACTGTCCCATGCCACCACTGGTTGAGGCTCTTTCCAGCGCAGGTCGCCAATAGGTGGTGCTGCATAAGGAATACCCTTATACGCAAATACGCCAGCGGTTTCACATTGGACGCCCTGTATCTGGCCTCCTTCCACATTTAACACAGGGCATGCAGCCTCCTCGTCGGAGGTGCAGCCCGTTAATGCCAATAGCGGCATTAATAATACAAATAGTTTTTTCATCATGAAGTGGTTAATGGTTAGTATTTTGTTTTTTGTATTTTTCCTTTTATTTCTGCGGGAAGATAACGCGGTAGTTGCCGCTTAAGTGCATATAGGCAAAGAGTCTTAGAAGTCCATCATAATAAGCATCAAAATAGCCATCCTCGAAAGGCTTGTGCTCTGCCTTCCAGAACGCATCGACAAACTCCTTACTCTTGTCATGCGAACACATAACAGAAGCAGCAGCTGTAGTAGCCACCAAACCTATACTATGGCGCAACTTACGGAAACCACCAGCCTGAAGAATCTCATTCTCTTCGGGTAAGCTACCATCTACGCGATACTGGTCCACGAACTTATCTACCCCCTGAGAGTAGAAGAAATTCTGAATGCGCTCGCCATACTGACGCTGCCACTCTCCGTCGGCGCAACTCCATTCATAGTCCATCGCAATATTCATGGGCACGCGCCATGAGTCGTAACGGAAGTTGTTGCTACTGTTACGGCGACCGCCCCAGCCTTCCATCAAACTACCATCGTAATTACACATATCCGGATTAAGTCCCGTTTCGGGATGGATAGCCTTATGCAGGAACTCGCGACTCTTGGCTGCACACTCATTCCAATAATCCGAGCGACCATCATCGGCCCACTTGGCCCACACCTCATAGAAAGCAGGGATATGGTAAGAAGGGTCTGTATAACGCTGGCCAAAACCATCCGGCGTGAAGGTAATCAGTTTCGTCTCTGGGTCAACGAGGAACATCTTCTGCGGACCCTGTGGCTGCTGAGGACGCTGAGCACCGCCAAAACCGCCGAAGTTTGGACGCGGCTCCGGTGTATATTCACGCGGCATGGTGCAGTTCAAAATACGCTGAGCCTCAGCCTTATAGTTAATACCAGTATCATTTCCCCAACGGTTAGAGGCAAAGATCAGTGCCGTGATATAATACAGTTCACCGTCAGAGGCAGCACCAGCAGAGTTCTGTGTGCCATCAATCTTACAGCTCCAGGCGAAGTAGCCCTCACGGATACCATCCTGATGCTGCATGTATTTCTTACCCCAACGCCACAGTTTGTCAAAGATATCCTTCTTATCCATCTGCACGGCAATCATCATACCATAACTCATGCCCTCAGTACGCACATCGTGGTTCTTGATATCCGAGATGTAAGCCATCGAATCGTTGACTTCGAAGTACACCCTATTAGGACCATAAAACACATCGGCAAACACCTGCTGCAAACGAATGTTCACAGCTTTCTCATCATAGCCCATCTCCACGAACACATTTCTATACTTCTTCGTTTCGAAGGCACCCTTTTTCCAAGGAGTTAATGACCAGATGCTTGAACTCAAAGCCAGCATCATCATACAAGCAAATAATTTCTTTCTCATGTTGGTTTATCGTTTAATTAATATCTTTCCGTTTTGAATAATCATGCCTTTCTTTTCGCTCGTCACACGCTGTCCCATCACATTATAGACAATCGAGGAGATTGGTCTGTGGCCAGCAACATCACTGATGCCCGTATTCGTAAGGTCGAGAGGCAAGAAAGACTGAGAGTTGGCTGGGAACTGCGCATAAACATCAAAAGGCATCAGCACACCGCCTTCAGACAAACGAGCAAAGCCCCATACTCCCTGCTCGTAACCCAGGACGAAGTCACCCGCATACAGAGGTATCTGTGTATAGGTACCACGATAAAGAGCATCCAGCGGACTGGTAGCATACGACACATCACCAGCACCCTCAAAAGTATATTCTCCATTGCCAGATACCAAAACTGGCTGATGAGCGACAATCGACGCAACATTTTGAAGCGTTCTATCATCGTTTATCGTATAAGCCTGAACACCCTGCGGAACAGCAGCATTGAATGGTAGCATCAGCATGCGCAAGCCATTAATGGTACATGTAAGCGAGGCCTTATTGGCAGTAAACGCCTTAGAAGGACGGAAGTCACCATTATCACTCCTCAGCACTAAGCTCTGAGAGTTGGTACCCGCCACCACATTAGGAATATTCGCCAAGACATTTTCCTCGCTAACAAAAGCCACACGATTCGTTCCTGCAAGCCAAGGTAGCGTAGCAGGCAGTTCTGTGACATTGGTTAAATCCAGGCTAGTACAAGCCTCATCAGACGTATATTCCATCACATAACTGTCGTCAGCCACATAAGCACCACTGAGTGTAGCAGCATAACGACGACCATTATCCAGATATACATCACCAAAGTTGATAGTCAAGTGCGACTGCGAGTTATCACAGGTCAGCGACAGCAGTCCGACACAACCATCAGCAAGCGTTGCAGGCGACAAATCGAGAACGATATCAAAGTTTTGGCCAATACTCAAATCAAGACGTTCATACTCATGACTAACAGCCTCTCCTTTGGCATTCACATAATAAAGTGTTGGCTTACCTGCCGTCAAAGAATTGGTTGACGTCACCTTCTTCACTCTCATCACCAATTGCGAATAGCGGTCGTTCAAGGCTATATAGCCAAAGGTCAGGTTCTTTCTTGATGAAATAAGCGGATTAGAACTATCAAAGGTCTTTGTCTTATTTGACAGTTTATAGGTAGTTCCAAAGTTCGTTTTGGTTGTTACCATATCATCAAGACGGTCAAAACGGGTAGCTGTACCTGCCATGTTTGACGGCTGACGGTCGCGTGACTTGACAAACAAGACCGTTGCAACGCTCAACGGCTCAATCTTTACTGCTGGACGACAGGTCTCCGACTCATACGACAAGTCGCTCTTATTCATACTCTTCGACTTAACAGTCACAGCCAGTTGTCCATGAGTTGTATAAAATGGAAGGTCCAGGGTCAAATCCACAGCACTTTCTGAAGTATTAGCCATCACAGCCACCACCGTATCTTCCGTCTCAGACAGATAGGCAGACCCCTGCAATCCACTGCCATTAAAGACAGCATCAACACGGGTCATTCCCGTAACATATTTCGCAAAGTGGGCCATGATATAACCACGCTTAGTAATCGATCCACTACTACCAGCACCGCGCTGGCCGTCGCCCATCATGCCATAATAGCGTTTGGCAGCATAATGAATCCACGCATTGAAGTCGCCCAGCATACAAGTATTGATGGCCGTAAAGAAGTTAAAGAAGTCCTTCGAAAAGTCATAGTTTCTAGTATTGCCTTCCACCTCATTCCAGTTAATCAGGTACTCCGTCATCCAAATCTCCTTTCCCTTCTTACCAAGGTTCTTGTAGGCACTTTGTATGCCGCCATATTGATGTCCACCATAGATGTCAAAGCAGGGCAGCACATCAGTTTTATTCAACGCATTGGCATAACTATCACTGACGGCCAACGTCTCAGGGGCCATAATCTTGCAACTGATAGTGCGGCCATACGTTTTCACAAACTGTGCTATCTCCGAGGCGTCCCATAGACATCCTGCATACTGAGCGGGCCAGTCGGGCTCGTTCTGAATACTGATAGCATCAAGTTCCACACCGTTATCACGCAGATACTGCACATATTCCTCCAAATACTGTGCATAGTCAGCCCAATTCTCTTTTTTCAGCTTTCCCGTGGTACCATCCTCATTTTTTGCATTCGACGTGCCGTTGGTCTTCCACTCAGCCGGTTGCCCCCAAGGCGAAGCAAAGACAATGAGTCCCATCTGTTTAGCCAGTTTTGCCGTAGCCAACGATTGCGGCCATGCATTCTTTCCAATAGGAATATAAAGACGCATAATGTTACAGCCCACCGTACTCGTTTCTCCCCACACCTTCTTTATCTCTGTGTTAGACATGTGGTTATACGTAAACTGCGGTGAACAGACAAAGCCACCAAAGCCAGTTATTTTCTGGTGTTTGGCTGTTGCGTCTATTTTCAATGTTGATTTCTGTTGTGCAAAAGCCGACATAGTTGTCAGCAGAAGCATCGTAAAGGTCAGTACTACTTTTCTCATTTTAGTTATTTTGTCTGCAAAATTATGAAAAAAGCAGCAAACATCCATGTGTCATTCGTTTCGTTATCTTTAGTATTTGTTGCAGGAACAAAAGAAAGCCGGCATAAGTCAATATTAACTGACCTATGCCGGCAGATATTTAAGGTTTGGTCTTTAGATTAAATTTATTGGAAAAGCCTTTGAGCCATCTGATAGAGACTACGACGCCAGGTCAGGAACTCATGTGCGGTACCCTCACTGACATAGCCCTGTGCATTATAGCCGGCAGCTTTCAGAGCCTCTATGCTCTTGTTGATGCCTTCAGGATTCTCTTTCGAACCGCAGCTCTCAAAGATATACTTCACCTGCTTAGGATCTTTGATATCCTCAGGAGCATAGGTACCACCACTCAGCAATCCCCAAGAACCGAACATCTCAGGACGACGGAGGGTGATTGTCTTCGTTTCCATACCACCCATTGACAAGCCAGCCATAGCACGGCTTTCCTTCTTAGCAATGGTATTGAAGTGACTATCGATGTAAGGAACGAGCTCATCGCAGAGCACCGTCTCAAACTCCTTAGCAGTAAAACCGCCCAGTCCACCGAACTTAATATCGTTGGTCATGCCATAGGTCATCACGATGATGAAAGGCTTGCACTTACCCTCGGCCAGCAAGTTATCCATGATGAGGTTAGCATGTCCCTGGTTACTCCAAGCATACTCATTCTCACCCCAACCATGCTGCAAGTAAAGCACGGGGAACTTCTCCTTCTTGTTCTTGCCATAGGTAGGTGGCAGATAAACAAATGCGCGTCTCAGGCAGTTGGTGCTCTCACTCCAGAAGCGAACCTCGCTCACCTGACCATGCTCTACGTTCTTCTCAGCATAGAAGTCCTGATCCTTGGCGGGAATCTCAATACCACTCTCCCAACGACAAGAGCCATAATAGTTGTTTGTTCCAGGATCGTTCAGCGTACCACCATCAACGGTGAGATGATAGTAGTGGAAGCCTTCATCCATCGGGCCTTCAGTCTGACCAATCCATGAGCCGTCAAAGAAGCGACGCAACTTGGTACCGCCCTGTCCCCCCAGTCCGAGGCTAACAGTTACAGCCTTGGCATCGGGAGCCTGTACACGGAAACGAACATAACCCTGAGAGTTCACCTGAGGATACTCCTGACCAGGCTGGTTTTTTGAAGAAGGCTTGAAGTCGTCCTTCACACCGTCAACCTTGCGGAAAGCCATAGCAGCATTAAACTCGCGAGGCTGCTGACGCTGCTGTTGCTGAGCACGAGGCTGGCGAACAGGCTTCTTAGGCATATCCCATGCGGGAGCCTTCTTTGCCTTGATATACTCATAAGCCAACTTAGGCTTGTACTCTGAATCGAAAGGCAGAGGATAGTTGGCTGCGCCCAACCAAGAGTCGCGGTCGCCCAGATTCCAGAACGTTACACAGTCGATAACGTCGCTGTGCTTACGGAACACGCGGAACACGCGAGCATACTGATCGGCCAGATGCTGCTTCACTGAGTCGGTCACCGTAGCACCGTCGCGGCTAAAGCGGAGCTGACCACCCATCTCCTCGTTCACACGGATATCAAGCTCCGTCACGTGGATGTGCTTCACGATCTTCTTATAAAGAGTGATAGCATCATCTACTTCTTTCTCCGTAGGACCATAGATATTATAGTGACCCTGCATACCGATACCATCAATGGGCACACCAGCCTGCTTCATGGCTTTCACCATATTATATATACGCTGGCTCTTCACGGGGTCGCATTCATTATAGTCATTATAGAAAAGCAGAGCTTTCGGGTCGGCTTCACGGGCAAACTGGAAAGCCTTGGCAATAAACTCATCGCCACAGAGTTTGTACATAGCACTCTGACGATAAGGGTCCATTGCATTCTTGTCATCGGTCATGGCCTCATTAACCACATCCCAGCAATAAACCACATCCTTGTAGCGGCTAACCACCTGCTGGATATGATTCTTCATACGAGCATAGAAAACTTCCTTTGTTGGATTGTCACCCAGCATCCACTCACCAATCTGTGAGTGCCACATCAAGCAGTGGCCACGCAGTTTGATGCCGTTCTGACGTGCGAAGTTAGCAATACGGTCAGCTGCTTCCCAGTTGAACTGACCCTCCTTAGGTTCCGTGGGCTGAGGCTTCATGTCGTTCTCAGCAGTGATGCTGTTGAACTCCTTCTTGATCAGAGCCATCTGCTCAGGGTTACTCACATTACGACCATTGACTGCAACGCCAATCATAAATTCTTTTTTGTAGGCGTCTTTTAGTCCTTGTGCCCAAACAGCCGTGCTAGACATTGCTAGCAGTAAGACAACGGCTGATTTAATGGTTTGTTTCATTGTAAAATTGGTTTAGTTATCGTTTATCGCGTGCAAAATTACATATTTTCCCACAAACTGGCATGTCTCTATGTGTCTCATTCTTTCGAAATTGTTTCATTTTACAAAAAATCGCATGAGACAAACGCCTTTATCCGCTTTTTTCCGTACTTTTGCACTTGATACATACACAAAACAAAAAAAATACAACTACTATGAACAAAAAGTTTTTAATGACTAACCTTCTCTGGCTGACGCTCTTGCCAACGACAGCCCAAAAGTATCAGGTGCCCGTGTCGGAAAAACACGAGCAGATGCTGAAAGGACAGTATGAACCCACATGGCAATCGTTGGAGACTCACCAGACCCCCGAATGGTTTCGCAATGCCAAATTTGGCATCTGGGCCCACTGGGGTGCGCAGTGCGTTGAAGGTTCTGGCGATTGGATGGCGCGCGGTCTTTATCTTGAGGGAGGTGGGCAGTATAACTACCATCGTGAGCACTACGGCCATCCCTCCGAGTTTGGCTACAAAGACATCCTTCCCCTCTTCAAGGCCGAGAAATGGGATCCAGAGGCATTGGTAGAGCGCTACAAGCGCTGTGGTGCACAGTATTTCTTTGTATTAGGTAACCACCACGACAATTACGACCTATGGGATTCAAAATACCAACCATGGAACTCAAAGAATATCGGTCCAAAGAAAGACATCCTTGAAGGTTGGGCACGCGCTGCCAAGAAGGCGGGACTTCCTTTAGGCATCTCATTTCACGCCGACCACGCCTGGACATGGTTCGAGCCCTCACAGCGTTACGACCTGAAGGGTGATAAGAAAGGAGTATATTACGATGGCAACCTGACCAAAGAAGACGGCAAGGGCAAATGGTGGGAAGGTCTTGACCCACAGATGCTCTATCAGCAGAACCATCCTATGAGTCAAGGTTCATGGGACAACGGTCGCATCCATGCTCAGTGGGGCTGGGACAACGGTGCTTGTCCTCCGTCACAGGAGTTTGTCACCAACTTCTTCGACCGCACCATCGATGCCATCAACCGCTATAACCCCGATCTCATCTATTTCGATGTCACCGTACTCCCCTTCTACCCCATCAGCGACTGTGGTCTGAAGATTGCCACGCATCTTTATAACAAGAATCCGCGTGGTGTTGTCTTTGGCAAGATTCTGAGTGAGGATCAGAAAAAAGCCCTCACCTGGGATGTAGAGCGTGGTGCCCCCAACCAGATGATAGAAGAGCCTTGGCAGACATGCAACTGTATTGGCGACTGGCACTACAACACCAACACCTATAAGCATGGCTATCGCACGGCAACCAATCTGGTAAAACAGTTGGTCGATATCGTTTCAAAGAATGGTAACCTCCTGTTAAACATCCCTCTGCGTGCCGATGGCACCTACGATGAGAAAGCCGCTGCATTCCTCGACGAGTTGGAGGCTTGGATGACACAGAATGGCGAAAGCATCTTTGGCACACGTCCTTGGGTAAAATTTGGCGAAGGACCCGTGGCCGAAAAGAAGATAGACATCAACGCTCAAGGATTCAACGAGGGCCAGTATAATGGCATGGACGCACGCGACATCCGCTTCAACCAGACCAAGAAGCACCTCTATGCTACAGCCATGGGATGGCCTAAGGACGGCAAACTCGTCATCAAGTCGTTGGCCAAAGGCAACAAGAACTTCAAGAAGACGATTACCAGTGTTCATCTTCTTGGCTATGGAAAACTCAAAGCACGTCAAACTGCCGAGGGACTGGAAGTAAAACTTCCCGCCCCCTGCAATAAGATTGCGCCAGTATTGAAGATCAACAAATAGCGCTCATTTCCTTGCGCTTCTTATCTTTCATCTCATCGGCAGCATAGCCAATAGGGATGATCACAGCGGGCTCTTCGCTCTCAGGCAGAGCGAAGAGCTCTTTGCATTGTGCAGCGTCGAAGTTGCACACCCAGCAGGTGGCCAGTCCATGCTCAGTAGCTGCCAGACAAAGATGCTCCACAGCAATGGCAATATCAATATTACCATGAGGTTTGCCATCAAAACGTACCCACTCCTCATCATGAAGCACAGAGCAGATGATATACATTGGAGCCGAAGCCAACCAGTCACGACGATAACACGTTAGGAGCTTGGCCTTGTCGGCCTCATCAGTCACAAAGTGAAACTTCCATGGCTGCTTATTAACTGCAGAAGGTGCCATACGAACACACTCCATAATATAATCCAACTTCTCCTGCTCTACAGCTTTCGCCTGATAATCACGGCAGCTGTATCTCTGTTTTACTAATTCTAAAAAGTTCATATACTAAAAAATATCAAAATATGCCACAAATATACACATTAATCCCCAAATATCAGCGGAATTTACTAATTTTGCAAGAAATTATTAAGGAAATGACTAAAAACAACTTACTATCAACCATCTTTGCCTGCATTGCCACGGCTTCGCTTCAGGCTCAGAATCCCATCATCTGTGATCGTTACACACCCGACCCTGCTCCTTATGTGCATGGCGACACCCTGTATCTCTTCGTTGACCACGACGAAAACCAAACAGAGAACAACTATTTCACGATGAAAGACTGGCTGCTATATAGCACTGTCGATATGGTCAACTGGACATATCGAGGCACGCCACTGACATCAGCAACTTTCTCTTCATGGGCCAAGCAGAACAATGACTGCTGGGCCAGTCAGTGCATTGAGCGCAATGGCAAATGGTACTGGTACGTCACAGCTACCATCAAAGGCGAGGCTTATCCTGGCATCGGCGTAGCTGTAGCCGACAACCCTGCAGGACCATATAAAGACCCCATCAAGAAACCACTGGTAAAGGGATGGTTCAAGATTGACCCCACGGTATTCATCGACGACAATGGTCAGGCATACCTTTATTATGGCAACAATAACCTATGGTACGTCAAGTTGAACAAGAATATGACTTCTTTCACAGGTTCTGAGATATCTGTAAATGTCAAGAGCGAAACAGCCTTCGGACCACACAAAAACGATAATGGTGATCCAAACTTCGAAGAGGCATCATGGCTTTACAAGCGCAACGGCAAGTACTATCTGGAGTATGCCGCTGGTGGTGTGCCAGAACATTGGGCCTACTCCACTGCCAACAAGGCTACTGGTCCATGGACATATCAGGGAAAGATTCTGGATCAGGCTCAGAACAGTTTCACCATTCACGGCGGCAGTGTGGAGTTCAAAGGACACTATTACATGTTCTATCACAACGGCAAACTGCCCAATGGT
Organism: Prevotella sp. E15-22; assembly: GCF_023204875.1. Lineage (NCBI taxonomy): Bacteria > Pseudomonadati > Bacteroidota > Bacteroidia > Bacteroidales > Prevotellaceae > Prevotella > Prevotella sp. E15-22. The sequence goes on along the minus strand of NZ_CP096247.1, from coordinate 421,449 downwards.
GGTGGTTATAAGCGCTCCACCTGCATAGAGGAGTTCACCCCCAACGAAGACGGCACCATTCCCCACATCAATTTCACCACTAAGGGAGTAGCCCCGTTGCAGGCTCTGAATCCCTTTGTCCTTCAGCAGGCTGAGACCATCAACCAGTGCCAGGGCGTGCTTTGCGTGGGCGACCATACAGGTTGCTATGTCACCAACATCAAGACAGGCAATTATATCAAGGTACGCAACGTGGACTTTGGCACAGCAGGCGCCAAGTCGTTCAAGGCTCGCGTCAAAGTCAACAAAAAGAGTACGTTATACATCCGTACCAACAGTAAAAGCGGCAGCATCAAAGGTCGTATAACCATCGAGCCGACCAATGGAGAATGGACCGATGTCACCTGCGACCTAACCTCTCCTATCTCAGGCGTCCAAGACCTCTTCTTTACCTTCTCTGGTTCCATTGGATCGGAATCCTCGCTATTCGACTTCGACAGTTGGCAGTTTAGCGAAGAGCCCACAGGCATCCTTTCGTTAGAAAACAAGAAAAGGGAAGTGAATGATTCTTCCTATGACTTGCAGGGTCGCAAGACCAAGGCCAAGGGCATCAGTATTAGGGATGGTAAGAAAGTGGTAAAGAAATAAAGTCCCAGAAACTAACCTAAAGACTATGATAAAGAAAGAACTCCTGACAATTGCATTGGCCCTTTTTGCCCATTTCGCAATGGCCATCGACCTCACCAAGGCTACAATTACCTATCCAAAGAACGATGAACCACTGGTGCGACAAATGGCACAGGTCTTGGTCGATGACATCGAGCGAGCAACAGGCATCAGACCCCAAATCTCAGGAGAAGCCGGTACATCCGTTATACTCGCCACAGCCAGCCACACCAATCGCCATAAAGAACTGCGTGGTGTCTGGGAGTGTTTCGCCATCGACACTAAAGACGGGAATCTTTATATTACTGGATCGGATGCTCGCGGCTTGGCATACGGCGTACTGCACGTCAGCGAGGCCATCGGCATCAGTCCTTGGTATTGGTTTTCCGACATCCCCATCAACCAAGACAAAGCCAAACGCGCATTCGACTACGTAGAGAACTATGTTAGTGCTTCACCCACTATCAAATACCGCGGTATCTTTATCAATGACGAGGACTGGGGGCTGAAAACGTGGGCAGAGAAAAACTTCGAAAAGGAACTGGGCGATATCGGACCCAAAACTTACGACAAAGTCTGCGAACTCATTCTCCGACTGAAAGGCAACATGGTGGCACCTGCTATGCACACCTGCACTGGTGCGTTCTATTCTCATCCAGAAAGTCAGGTAATGGCAAACAAATGGGGCATCATGATTACCACCAGCCACTGCGAACCATTGCTTTTCAATAATGCAGCCCCTTCTGAGTGGGACAAGACCCGCGATGGCGAATGGAACTACGAAACCAATAGCCAGACAATACTTAATAAATTGGACGACCGCATCCGCGAGACGGCCCAATATGAGAACATCTACACAATGGGCATGCGTGGACTACACGACGAGGCCATGAAGGGGTCAACGAATCCCAAAGACAGAGCTCGTACATTAGAAAAAGTCTTTGAGAAGCAGCGTGGTATTCTCGAGAAATACAAGAAGACAAAAGCCACAAAACTTCCCCAGATTTTTGTTCCTTATAAAGAGACCCTCGACATCTATGATGCAGGATTGAAGGTTCCCGAAGATATAACCCTTGTTTGGCCCGATGACAACTACGGCTATATGAAACGCGTCAGCAACACCGAAGAGCAAAAACGCAAGGGTGGTAGTGGTGTGTATTATCATATCAGCTATCTCGGCACTCCTCATGATTATCTATGGCTGCCAAGTACTGCTCCCATGCTGATGTACCACGAACTGAAGAAAGCTTACGATGCTGGTGCAGACCGTTACTGGTTACTCAACGTAGGTGACATCAAACCTGGCGAGATAGAGATGCAGATGTTCATGGATATGGCATATAACTTCGAAGCTTTCAACTACGACAATGCCAATAAGTATCAGGCCGAATGGTTGGCTCGAACCTTCCTGCCAAATTGCGACAACCAGACATCATACCAGCCTGAACTTACCGAGCAATTCCAGTTTATCCTCGACCATTATTACCGTTTGGCATGGAATCGCAAGCCCGAATTCATGGGCTATGAATATGAGTGGAGTAGCGACGAAGAGAACCGCCTGCATGACACGGACTTCTCGTTTGACACAGGTACGGCTCAAAAACGACTTCTGGACTACGAAGACATCTGCGAGGCTTACGACATGATAGAGCAGAACATCGATGCAGACAAGCAGCCTGCCCTCTTCCAAATGCTGGGTTATGCTGTACATTCAGCCTACCAAATGAATCGCAAGTTTTTCTATGCTCAACGCAACCACGAGACAGGGAACGCCATCTATGCCACGATAGCTCTCAATGCCTACAGCAAGTTAGAACAGCTACGCAAGAAATACAACGAGCAACTTGACGGGAAGTGGAACAATATGATCAGCGAGATTCCTCCGGGGTTCTGTGCCAAATATCAGATGATGCCAGAACTTACCGACAAGGCCACTACGGCTTACCAACTACCCGCAGAACAACGTCATCCTGAGTTCTGCAACAAAATAAACCTTGCGTCACTCTCTGTCAGCGAACCTTTCCGCCTTTTAGAGGGTATTGGAACCGACTGGCAAGCACTGCAGATGGGGCAACCACTTGGCAAGAAAACGGGCAGTATCGATATTGCTCTGCCATCAAATAATCTCCACAACGCATCATCCATCAAGCTTTGCATCAGCGTGGTGCCGATGTGGCCTGTGGCCAGCGATTGCAGCAACCGTTTCACAGTAAGTGTGGATGGCGGCAAAGCTGTAGTATGCGAAAACATCTTTAAGGAATGGGGGCCGGAATGGAAATTACAGGTTCTAGAGAACCGCAAGGAGTTCGTTGTGACACTACCCCTTGACAAGGCCCGTCTGAACCATTTCATCACGCTATCTATTATTGACCCAGGACAAATCATCCAGGAAATCACCTATGAATAAATTATCCATTATCACCGTTCTACTCTGTGCCTGGCTTTCTGTATCTGCACAGTCAGAGAACTTCTGCATTGCCAAGAACGGAAAAACTGCAACCATCATTATCGACGAAAACGATTGGAAGGGCGTTATTCGCGCTGCAAAAGACCTCGGTGACGACGTCCGCAAGGTCACAGGCGTGGCCTCTCCCATCGTCGAGTATGCTGCGATGTCATCGCAGCTAACGAAACAGGCTCACATTCTTATCGGCACCATCGGTAAAAGCCGCCTCATTGATAGCCTTATCAGACAGAAGAAACTAGATACCAAAAAGATAAAGGGCCATTGGGAGGGCTACTGCATCGATGTGGTGGATGGAAACCTTGTTATTGCTGGCAACGACAAGCGCGGCACCATCTACGGCATTTATGAAATCTCAAAGCGCATCGGCGTGTCGCCCTGGTATTGGATGGCCGATGCTCCTGTGGTGCATCAGGACGAGCTCTATTACGACGACGGCTACGATTATAGTTGGCCTGCTGTGAAATATCGTGGCATTTTCATCAACGACGAATGGCCCAGCTTTGGTACCTGGTGTACGAAGCATTTCGGAGGCATCAACTCCAAGGCCTACGAAAAGGTCTTTGAATTGTTGCTACGCCTGAAGGCCAACTATTTCTGGCCCGCCATGTGTGGCACAAACTTCAACGAAGATGATCCAGAGAGTCCTCGATTGGCCGATGAGATGGGTATTGTGATGGGCACCAGTCACCACGAACCCATGATGCGCTCACATCGTGAGTACCTGCAGCGCAAGGAGCAGGTAGGTCCATGGGACTACGCCACCAATAAAGAACGCGTGGATCAGTTCTTCCGCGAAGGTATGGAGCGCAATAAAAACTACGACAACCTCGTAACCATCGGTATGCGAGGCGACGGCGACGTGGCCATGGGTAAAGGAGATGATGCGGAAAACATGAAGACGCTCCACAAGGTCATCGACGGTCAACGTAAGATTATCAAGGACATCTACGGACGTGCCGAAGCCGTGCCCCAGCTATGGGCTATCTTCACAGAAGTACAGCGTTATTATGATGCTGGCTTTACCGTACCCGATGACGTCACACTCCTTTTCTGCGATAACAACTGGGGCTACATTCGCCGTAAGGGCACCGAAAAGGAACGCAAGCGTAAGGGCGGTCTGGGTCTCTACTATCATATCGACATGAACGGTGGCCCTTGGAACGACCGTTGGGTGAACACCACCACCGTCCCCAAACTACGCGAGCAGTTGCATCTGGCCTACAAGAGCGGCATCGACCGCATCTGGATTATCAACGTGGGCGACCTGAAGCCTAAGGAGATGCCCATCTCGTTCATCATGGACTATGCATGGGATCCAGACGGTTTAGAGCACGATTCAGAAAACGGCTGGCTCAATGATTGGACAAAATCTGTACTCGGCTGTTTGTCCGCCAAAGATATTAAGGAATGCGCCCGCATCATTGCCGACTATTCCAAGTATAATCTCTGGCGTAAACCCGAGGTCCAAGTGCCTGGTTTGTTCAACTACCATGAAATGATGAAACTAAACGACCTTTGGCAGTCGATTATGTTGCGTTGTGAGGTCTTGAAAGAGCGCGTACCAGCGGAAGCCCAGAACGCCTTCTACCAATTGGTCTACTATCCTGCTGTAGCAAGTGCTGGTGTAGCCATGATGTACAATGCAGCGACTATGGGTGATAGTATCACAGTCTGTAACTACATGACAAAAGACCAGCAACTCACCGACTATTATAACAAAGTGATGGCGAACGGCAAATGGGACGGCATGATGCTTGACAATCACATTGGCTATACCCAGTGGAGCATCCCAGAGAAGAATCGCCACCCCATGAGTCTCGGCTACAAAGTTGACCAGCCACTCCTCTATTCGTTTGCCAAACCGTCGAAGGAATACTCCATTCCGGTCATCGACTTTACAAATAATAAAAGGGAGGTACATCCTTGCTTTAACGGATGGGAAATTCTTTGGGGACTTGGTCGCGGCAAGGGCTGCATGGGCGCACGCGACGTGATGAAGGAATGGCCAGCAGACGGTAGCGGCCCTAAACTAGAGTACGACATAGATTTAACCGAAGAGGGAAAGATTGCTATAGGAATTTTGCCGACGCAAGATATTGTTCCCGCTCGTGGTTTGCGTCTTGGTGTGCAGATTGACGAGAAGCCGATGCAGGTTATCGATGCTCGTCAGGGCCTACACGACGAATTCCAGGAATACACCCCAAAGAATCTCGCCCAATCAAAGAACCTGAAGCCCCTCCCACCCCACAACAACCTATTGCTTAGTGGTTGGAAGGACGGCAGGAAGATGCTGCGTCGCGATGAGGTGTTTGACAATATCCGCTGGCTGGAGGTAAATTTCGCCAACACCACTCCTGGCAAGCATAAGCTGAAGCTCATTATGATAGACCCAGAAATAGTTATTGAGACCATCGTGGTCAATCCCGACAACAACCGCTACAGCTACTTCGGTGCACCCAAAAGATATTAACATCAAATATAACTAAATTACCATTATGAAACAAACCATTTTATTGCTACTCCTATTTGCTATAGGACTGATGCCTGCGCTAGCCGACAATATCACTGTAGGCGGCACAAGCCGCTCGTACAACGTCTATGCACCAAGTAACCTCGGTGAGGGGCGTCCATTGCTCATTTTCTGTCACGGCTATAACCAGGATGCAAACTGGATGCAGAATAGTGAATTCAAGAATGACCAAGTAAGCATGGAGGCTGTATGCGACACCGCCAAGTTTGTCGTTGTTTTCCCCAATGGCATCAACAAATCATGGGACACCTCTGGCGATCGTGACATCAACTTCATCAAGGCCATTATCGACAAAATGGTGACACAACACAAAATAGACCGTAACCGCGTTTACCTTGGCGGTTTCTCCATGGGCGGCATGCTAACCTATCACGCCATGAACAAGATTCCAAACCTTATCGCAGCCTTTTGTCCTGTAAGTGGTTATCCCATGGGGGGTGCTACGGCTAATACCAATGTACGCCCCATTCCCATCCTGCACATTCATGGTACCAGCGATGAGACTTGTGCTTTCAGTGGTGCACAACCTGCGCTCAATGTATGGATTAATCATAACGGCTGTCCCACAACAGCGACTATTACCAACAATTACAATGGATTCAACGGTGCCAAGATGCATATCTGGGGACCTGGCAACGATGGTGTTGAGGTCAGACTGTTGGAATTGCCAAACAAAGGACACTGGATCTGCAAAGAGAAACAGGTGTACACCGGTAAAGAAATATGGAATTTCTGCAAACGTTTCTCACTGAATAAGACTTCACCCAACGTCAAGATTACCTCGCCTAATACAGGTATTAAATACATCAGCTTTGGCCCTCAAGGAGAGGTATCATTCCCCGAGGTCAACATCACGGCTACAGCTGACGACCCGAATGGTACCATAGAGAAGGTGGAGTTCTACGATGGTACAACGCTTCTCGCCACCTGCACAGAGAAGCCATACAAAACCACTTTGGCAACAACCAAAACAGGCAAACATACCCTCAAAGCCATCGCTACCGATAACGATGGCGAAACGAGTACAGCCACTGTTGAAGTAACACTTCAGAAACCAACAACTCTCACGCTCTCAACAGATTTCAAAGAGGGAGGTGCCATCCCCGCAGGATGGACAACCTATGACAGCAACGAACGCCGCACTGGTTATAGCAATGGTTACACTTCAGGCTGTCGCGTGCTACAGTTCACTGGTTCATCGAAAGGTTTCAACTACGGTCTCTACTTCCGCAATATCAATGGAAATACGAAACAGGGCTATGCAAAATTCGGACTCAGTGGTGCAGGTACAACGCTTAGTCTGGCTCCTGGTCACTACACTCTGAAATATAAGATTTGCAATTGGAACATGGCAGACTTCGGAGAGGTAGAATTAGACATTGAGACTCGAGCTGGTAAAAGCATTGCCAGCCAGACCTACACACCAAACATCAATATTGGCAACGTGGCCTCTAACAATTTCAGTAGTCCCACCCAACAGACCTTCGAGTTTGATATCACTGAACAGGGCGACTATGTCATTGCACTATATAGTGCCGCATCTGAATGGAGTGACTGCATCATTGGACAACTAAGTCTGACTGCTAATAGCTATGTAACTACTAGCATTGAGACACCCACACACAACCAAGCACCTAACACCCCCATTTACGACATAGATGGACAACGAGTAATCAGCCCAACAAAATCAGGAATATATATTAGTAACGGTAAAAAGATAATAAAAAGGTAACGAAAGAGTCCAGGTCTTCAACCACAAGACCCAGATTTTTATTTTATCCTACCATATAATTATTAAATCCTGCATACCATTTTGTATTTTCTCATATATTCTTTGTAATTTTGCAACCATTATTACAATTAACAGCAACATGAAAAAGGCCATATTATTACTTGTTATATACTTCCTAGGATTGCCGTGTTGGTCACAATCAAAACCATATGGTCCTATACCAAGCAAAAACCAATTGCGCTGGCAGGAGATGGAAATGTATGCTTTCATCCATTACTCTATGAACACATATACTGATCAGGAGTGGGGATTTGGCAACGAAGACTTGAAGTTGTTTAATCCCTCCGGCCTCGATTGTCGCCAATGGGCACGCGTCTGCAAACAAGCAGGCATGAAGGGTATCATTTTCACGGCTAAGCATCATTGTGGTTTCTGCATGTGGCCTTCGAAATATACAGAGTATAGCGTTAAGAGCACACCATGGAAAGATGGCAAAGGTGATGTTGTGAAAGAGTTGGCCGATGCTTGTCGCGAGGAAGGACTGAAGTTCGCCGTCTATCTCTCACCGTGGGACAGAAATCATCCAGACTACGGTAAACCAGAATACATTACCTATTTTCGCAATCAGTTGCGCGAATTGCTCACCCAATATGGCGACATCTTTGAGGTGTGGTTCGATGGTGCCAACGGTGGTGACGGATGGTATGGCGGTGCCAACGAGGTACGTCGTATTGATGGACGCACCTACTACGAATGGGCCGAAACATTCAAGATGATTCGCGAGTTGCAGCCCAATGCTGTCATCTGGAACGATGGTGGTGACCGTGGTGACCTGCGCTGGGTGGGTACCGAGGCTGGCAATGTTGGCGAGACGAACTGGAGTCTGATGCCCTCAAAGGGCGATACGCCTTATCACATGCTGCATTTCGGTGTGGAAGATGGCGACGTTTGGTGTCCTGGCGAAACAAATACCAGCATCCGTCCAGGCTGGTTCTATCATGAAACGGAGAACGAGCACGTGAAGAGTCTGTCAAGACTCATGGACACATATTATAAGTCCGTTGGCAGGAATTCCACATTACTTCTAAACTTTCCAATTGCTCCCAATGGGCGGATCCACCCCAATGACAGTCTGCGCGGCATCGCCTTCAAGAAAATGATAGACAAAATATTCAAGAAGAACATTGTCAAGGAAGTGAAATCTCCTAAACTCACAAACGGTTCATACATCATTAGTTTCAAAAAGCCCACATCATTTAACCGTTTTTTAGCAGAGGAGAATATCGCTTTAGGACAACGTGTCAAGAAGTTCACTTTAGAAGCTCTCGTCAATGGACAATGGCGGTCATTAAAGGACGCATTGGTAGATAATGGTGATGGTCTCACCACAGTAGGCCACCGCCGCATTATCTGCTTCCCAACAGTCAAAGCCACAAAGCTCCGTTTCTCAATTACTGATACGAAAGCAGAACCAATCATTAAGAAACTGGGCGTTTACCTCGCTCCTGAACTCACAGCCGACATTCAGGATTCTGGTGAGAAGAAATCATCAGGCCTGCATATATTCTTCAGCAGTCCCACACAGATGATGATTGACTGGGACCAAGAACAGACATTTACGACCTTCCGCTACTTGCCACCACAAGGAACAAAGAATGGCCTTATCACTCACTACACCCTTTGGGCCTCTACAGACTGGTCACATTGGACCAAGCTCGCATCGGGAGAATTCTCTAACATTGTTAATAATCCCATATGGCAGACCATTAAGTTTCCTGCCACAAAAGCCCGTATTATCAAGCTCGATGCCGATCGGATAGCAGAAGGTGAACGCATGAGCTATGGTGATATTGAAATTCGTTAAAACCAGAATATCAAAATGAGACGAACACTACTATTATCTATGATGCTTTGGGCTGGCATAAATGCCACTGCACAAAACAGGCAGCTGTTTGACGACAACTGGCAGTTCACACGTAATGGCAAGACCATCAGTGTAAACCTGCCTCACGACTGGGACATCTACGAAGGTCCCAACTCTGGTAAAGGAGCCACAGGTACCGGCGGTGGCTGGTTTGAAGGCGGCAAGGGTGAGTATCGCAAGATATTCAAGACACCTAATGCCGATATCACCAAGCTCCATTTCGAAGGTGTCTATCAGAAGGCAGAGGTCTTCGTCAACGGACAGAAGGCCGGACAACACGGCTATGGCTACACGCCATTCACTATTGACGTAACGAATTATCTCAATAAGGACAAGAAACAATCTAATGAGCTTGTCGTCAAGGTCAACAACAGCGAGCAGCCCAACTGTCGCTGGTACTCAGGCTCTGGCATCTACCGCCATGTATGGTTGGAGACCATGCCTGCGCTGCATATCGCCGATAATGGCATTGCTGTCAAGACACTAGAGGTCAGCGACAAACAAGCCCGCGTTGACATGAATATCTGGATTGAGAACGAAGGTCAACAGACACGCCAGATTGACGACGTAGAGGTGACTTTCAAAGGCGGCACCTTCACCTTTCACAACGACGGTCCCAAGCGGTCATACTCACCATCGGTGCATATCTCTAATCATGCCGTTAGACAGCCTAAGGCACTCAAATTGGTGCAGGTGGACACAGATAAGAAACCAGAACAGAAAAAGATAGAAAACACGCCGTTGAAGCCAGGACAGGTGGCTACCTACGTACTCAGCTATGACATTGCGCAGCCTCATCTCTGGTCACCCGAAGACCCTTACCTCTATGAGGCAACCATCCGTCTGAAGTCTGAAGGACGTATCATCGGTGAACAGCGTGTGAAGTTCGGCATCCGCTCCTTCTCCTTCGATGCAGAGAAAGGTTTCGTGCTCAATGGCAAGAAGGTGCTTATCAACGGTGCCTGCGTACATCATGACGACGGTGTGCTGGGCGCCATGGCGTTTGATGCTGCAGAAGTTCGCAAGGTAAAGCAGATGAAAGAAGCTGGTTTCAACCTGATTCGCACCTCGCACAACCCTACTACACGTGCTTTCCTTGATGCATGCGACTCAATAGGTATGCTGGTTATCGACGAGGCCTTTGATGGCTGGCGCACACAGAAGAATCCCTACGACTATTCTACGCTCATCGACTCGTGCTATCGTGAGGATATCCATGCGATGGTGAAGCGCGACTTAAATCACCCCAGCGTCATCTCATGGAGCATTGGCAACGAGGTTATCGAGCGCAAGGACATCCGCGTCATCACCACCGCCCGCCAGTTAAAGGCAGCCATCATGGAAATAGATAACACGCGTCCTGTAACCGAGGCCCTCTGTGCCTGGGATCGCGATTGGGAGATCTACGACCCGCATGCCGAGGTGCTCGATGTGGTAGGCTATAACTACATGATTTTCAAACACGACAGCGACCACAAGCGCGACCCCAAACGCGTCATCTGGCAGACGGAGAGTTATCCGCGCGATGCCTTCAAGAACTGGGAGGTTGCGAATGACTACTCCTATGTCGTGGGCGATATCGTATGGACGGGTCTCGACTACCTGGGCGAGAGCGGCATCGGTCGCAACTATTATAAAGGCGAACGAGAGGGTGAGTCGTGGATTGAAGGTGGTCAGCCCGAATGGCACGGTGCCCCCTGTGGCGATGTTGATATCACCGGCTGGCGCAAGCCCATCAGTCATTACCGCGAGATGCTGTGGAACAAAGACACACCACTCTACATGGCCGTCAAAGAACCCAATGGCTATCATGGCGAGATCAAAACGACGATGTGGAGCGTATGGCCCACATGGGAGAGTTGGAACTGGACCGGTTGGGAAGGTAAAACCATTGAGGTAGAGGTATATACAAAGGAGCCCGAGGTAAAACTCTATCTGAACGACCAACTAATCGATACCAAACAGGTGAGTCGCAAAACCGAGTTCAAGGCTGTCTTTACCGTAAACTATCAACCAGGCACGCTGCGTGCTGAAGCTGGTGGCAAGAGCGTCATGCTCAAGACTGCCGGTGAACCAGCTCGTCTGCGCCTCACTCCCGACCGCACCGTCATGTCTGCCGATGGCCAGGACCTTACCTACGTCAACATCGAGGTGGTCGACAAGGACGGTCGCGTCTGTCCTGAAGCTACCATTCCCTGCGAGGCCATTGTCAAGGGACAAGGTACATTATTGTCGTTTGCCTCTGCCGACCTCAAAGACACAGAACCTTACACCTCGTCTCGTGTAAAGACATGGAAGGGACGTGCCTTGCTGGTAGTACGCAACACACATAAGAAAGGTAATGCTCAGGTCAGCATCAAGAGCAGTCTACCCACAGCGAACCTAACAATCAAAACGAAATAAACGATGAGAAAAGTTCTCGTTATACTGGCAGCATTGTTGGCCCTGCAGACACAGGCACAGACACACGACTGGGAGAATCCTGCCGTGCTGGGTATCAACAAGCTCCCCTATCATGCCACACTTCAACTGCCATCCAAGCAGAAAGACTGCAAGGAGATTGTCTCGCTCGATGGACAATGGCTATTCCACTGGAGCCGTAATCCCGAGGAGCGTCCCATCGATTTCTACAAAGAGAACTACGACGTAAGCCATTGGGACAAAATTACCGTGCCTGGCAACTGGCAACTGCAAGGCTATGGCACGCCTATCTACGTCAACATGAGTTATCCCTTTGCAAAAGACCGTCCCAGTGTGACCAGTGAGCCACCCAAAGACTGGACAGCCTACGAGAATCGCAACCCAGTGGGTTCGTATGTTACGTTTGTCGACGTCACGAAGGACATGCTCTCGAAGAACCTGATTCTTCATTTCGGAGGTGTACACTCAGCCATGTACCTATGGGTGAATGGCCAGAAGGTAGGCTATAGTCAGAACTCCATGTCGCCAGCCGAGTTCGATATCACAAAGTACATGCGGGCAGGCAAAAACAAAATTGCCGTTGAGGTCTATCGCTGGAGCGACGGTTCCTATCTGGAGTGTCAGGACATGTGGCGTCTGAGTGGCATTTTCCGCAGTGTTCAACTGTGGGTAAGACCACTGGTACATATTGCCGACTATCAAGTGACGGCTGTTCCCAATGCCGACTACTCACAGTTCACAGTCAATGCAAAGATTGCTGTTTGCAATACAGGCAAGAGAACGGCAAAGAATCTGTTGGTTCAACTGCAGATGGCTTGTCCAGAGCTGTATGGTGTCAACGTCAATCCTAACCATACGAACATAACCAACCAGCGCATATCAAAGTTACATGCAGGCGATACAACAATCGTCGAACTCACGTATCACTATAATGGTGCACCTCGTCTTTGGACTGCCGAGAAGCCTTGGCTTTATCCCTTCACCTTGCAACTACTTGGCACGAAGGACAGTAAGAATAATGAAGAATTTGCCTATCATTTCGGTGTAAAGAAGGTCGAAATCGTTGGCGAGGTCTTCAAGATTAATGGTAAAAACGTGAAGTTACGTGGTGTGAACCGTCACGACCATCATCCCAAGACTGGACGCTATGTCGATGATGCCACCTACGAACAAGACATCCGCCTGATGAAGCAGGCCAACGTCAACTTCCTACGCACCTCTCACTATCCCGACCGCGAGTACCTTTATGAGCTCTGCGACAAATGGGGTATCTATGTGATGGACGAGGCCAACCACGAAACCCACGGCTATGGCTATGCCAACAAGGTGATGGGCGAAGACCTCACCTTCCAGCAGGCCCATGTAGACAGAGCCGAGTCATTGGTGAAGCGCGACTTCAACCACCCCAGCGTCATCCTTTGGAGTCTGGGCAACGAGGGTGCCCAAGGCCCCAACATCGAGGCCATGTACCATAAGGTGAAGGCACTCGACTCCACCCGTCCACCGTTCTACGACAGCGACCGCCGCTATTCCGATATTTGGGACGACAGCTATCTCTATCCCGATGAACTGAATCGCGAGGCAAAGAAAGTGAGCGACAAACCCTTTATGATGCGCGAATATGCTCACGCCATGGGCAATTCCTGTGGCAATCTGCAGGAGTACTGGGACGTCATTTATGCCGACTCAAGCATCGTTGGCGCTGCCATCTGGGATTGGGTGGACCAGGGAATAGAAAAAGACGGAACTTACCTTTACGGTGGTGACTTTGGCGACAAACCCAACGACGGGCAGTTCTGCATCAACGGCATCGTTGCGCCTGACCGTACCCCTCACCCCCATTACTATGAGGTGCAAAAGGTCTATCAACCACTGCAATTCATCCGCAAGTCTGACGGAACCATCCATATCATCAATCACGACTATTTCACATCCATTGATGAATACGATATCACCTACGACACCCTGCGTTACGATAGCGAGGTTGTTCTCAATGTCGCAGCTCATTTAAAGGAGGATAAGCCCTGGGCCAAGAAAGGTTTTACGATTGCCCGCGAGCAGTTTGTACTCCAAGCATGGGACTGGAAAAGCGATACAAAAGTCTCTACTTCCCTCCTTCACAGGGATGGGCAAGGGGATGGGTCTGTCACCATCAATGGAAACGCACTCACCTCTTGGATTGTCGATGGAAAGGAAGTCCTGCAGGCCCCGTTGGAGCCCTATCTATGGAAGCCCGAGAACGACAACCAAAATGCTGCAGGCTTCGCTCGCCGCGTAGCCATGTGGAAAGAAGTAAAGGATGTCAAGGTGAACTACACTGTCATCAACGACCACAGTATCCTTGTTGAGATGGACTACCAGCCAACAGCTCAAGACCGTCCTGTGATGCCGAAGTTTGGCATGCGCATGCGTATTCCTGCCGACTACACACAAATCAGATACTATGGTCGCGGTCCTTGGGAGAACTATCCTGACCGCAAGCGCTCTGCCTTCCTTGGAACATATGAAATGCCTCTTTCGGAATACGAAACGGAGTACATCCATCCACAGGACAATGGCAACCGATGCGATATTCGTTGGTTCGAGATCTCCGATAACGCCAAGAAGTTACGGATTGAGGGACTTCAACCCCTCTGCATCCGTGCTTGGGACTACGGCGAGGAAGATCTTGAAGGCGCTCATCATCCCAATGACATCCAGCGCAGACGTTTCGTCAATCTTAATATTGACCAGAACATCCATGGCGTGGGCGGCACCGACACCTGGGGCAAGCGCACCCTTCCGCAATATACCATCGACGGCAACCAGCCGCATCACTATAGCTTTATCATCTCCATAGAATAATACTAACTTTATAACTAACACATTTAAGAATGAAGAGACTACTTTCTCTGGCCATCATGGCCATCGGTCTGGCAGAGGCCCAGGCCCAAGACGTAAAGGTTGAGTTCATCACGCCATCAATCGTGCACGTGGTGAAAGGTCAACCCACCAAGACACTGGTCATCACTGCAAAGCCTGAACAGGTGAAAGTGGTGAAGAAAGGTAACATCACCTCAAGTAGCGAACTGACTGTGAAGCAGGATGCGAAGGGCAACCTGACATTCCTCACGGCCAAAGGAAAAGTTCTTCTGAGAGAGAAGAACTGCGATGTAAAAGAGGCTCGTCAGACCTTCACACTGGATAAAGACGAAGCCATCTACGGTCTGGGCACCATCCAGAACGGCAAGATGAACCGTCGTGGCGAGAAGAAGCGCATGGAGCAGTCGAACCTCGAGGACTTCCAGAACGTGTTGCAGAGCATCAAGGGCTGGGGCATCTATTGGGAGAACTACTCCCCCACCCTCTTTGAGGACAATGCCAACGGCATGACCTTCGACGCCGAGGTAGGCGATGGCGTGGACTATTACTTTATGTATGGCAAGAGCGCCGACGGTGTCATCGCCCAGATGCGCTACCTCAGTGGCGACGTCCCCATGTTCCCCCTGTGGACCTACGGCTTCTGGCAGTCGAAAGAGCGCTATAAGAGTGCTCGCGAGACCGAGAGCATCGTCGACCAATATCGCGCCTTAAACGTGCCCCTCGACGGCATCATCCAGGACTGGCAGTACTGGGGCAGTAACTACCTGTGGAACGCCATGGACTTCCTCGCCGAGGACTTCTCCAATGGTAAGCAGATGATTCAGAATGTGCATAAGAAGAACGCCCACTTCATGATCTCTATCTGGGCCAGCTTTGGTCCTATGACCCAGCAGTTCCGCGAGCTCGACGAGAAGGGTCTGCTCATGCCTTTCGAGACCTGGCCCCAGAGTGGTATCTCACACGTATGGCCTCCCATCATGAAGTATCCTTCTGGCGTAAAGGTGTACGATGCCTTCCATCCAGAGGCACGCGCTATCTACTGGAAATACCTGAAGACCCTCTATGACTACGGTTGTGATGCCTGGTGGATGGACTCTACCGATCCCGACTTCTTCAATCCCAAAGAGAGCGACTACGAGCATAAGGTCTATGGCGGCACCTGGCGTTCACAACGCAATGCCTTCCCCCTGGAGACTGTTCGCGGCATCTATCAGGCCCAGCGCAAGGACGACAAGGGTAAGCGCATCTTCATCATGACCCGTTCAAGCTATGCCGGTCAGCAGCACTATGGCTCCAACATGTGGAGTGGCGACGTCAACTCATCATGGGACATGCTGCGCAAGCAGGTGCCTGCCGGACTGAGCTACTCGCTGACAGGTAACCCCAACTTCAACACGGATATCGGCGGTTTCTTCTGCGGTTCCTACAACACCAAGGGCAGCGGCTCTGCCCCCAAGAACCCACAGTTCCAGGAACTCTTTGTACGCTGGATGCAGTATGGCCTGTTCTGCCCAGTGTTCCGCAGTCACGGAGCCGACGCTCCTCGCGAGATCTGGCAGTTTGGTAAGAAGGGCGAGCCCATCTACGACGCCATCGAGAAGCAGATCCGTCTGCGCTATCGTCTCATCCCCTATCTCTATAGCACTGCCTGGCAGGTCACCTCGAACAACGACAGCTACATGCGTCCGCTGTTCAGCGACTTCGCTGCCGACAAGAACGTATGGAACACCACCGACGAGTTCATGTTCGGCCACAGCATCCTTGCTGCTCCCATCGTCAATCCTCAGTATACCGAGGAGAAGATCATCCGCACCGATGCCATGACAGGCTGGAACCGCCAAGATGTGAAGGGCGAGAATGCTCAGGGCGTGGATTGGTCGGCCACCAAGACAGCCACCAAGTACCTGCCCAAGGGAACCACCTGGTACGACTTCTGGACTGGCAAGCAGTATAAGGGCGGTCAGAACGTCACCCTCGAGACCACCATCGACCGTGTACCCATGTTCGTACGTGCAGGCAGCATCCTGCCCCTCGGTCCTGAGATGCAGTATGTTGGCGAGAAGAAATGGGACAACCTGGAGATGCGTGTTTATCCAGGTGCTAATGGCAGCTTCGTGCTCTACGAAGACGAAGGCGACAACTACAACTACGAGAAGGGTGCCTACGCCACCATTACCTTCCAGTGGAACGACAGCAAAAAAGTGCTGACCATCGGAGATCGTCAAGGCAACTATCCTGGTATGCTGAAGACCAGAACGTTTACCATTGTGATGCCCAATGGCCAGCAGAAACAAGTTGAATATTCAGGTTCTAAGACCGAAATCCGACTTTAACGACGAAACACGTAGGTCTTTCCGGCCTGTGTGTTGACATCATATTCATACACCTTACGAATCGGCAGCGCCTGGAAATCAGACAGCGCTGCCGATTTTATTGGTTCCCTAATCTCGGCAGGAGCCAGCAATGGGTTGGGACAAGCGCCCTCGGCAGGTGTCAGTTCCTTGCCCGTCAGAGGCACATACGAACGCAGGCGCAGTGTACCACCGATTGTTGACTGGATAGTAACCGTCTGCAGTTCACCCTTCTTCCACTGTTCGTCAACCACGAAACCGCCACGCGCACGCAGACCCTTCACATCGCCATCTTTCCAGTCGTCGGGCAACGCAGGCAGCAAGTGCACAGCACCGTCATGACTCTGCAACAGCATCTCGCACACGCCAGCCGACACGCCGAAGTTACCATCAATCTGGAAAGGCGGATGGGCGTCAAACAGGTTGGGATAGGTACGACCTAAAGGATGCTGACGGGCAGAACGGTCGTCGGGCAGTAGGTGCAGCATGTTCTTGATAATCGTAAAGGCATGATTACCATCGAGCATACGAGCCCAGAAGTTTGTCTTCCAACCCAGACTCCATCCTGTAGCCATATCGCCACGCTGTTTCAGGGTGTTGGCAGCCGCCGTGAAGAGGTCAGGATGACTGTAAGGCGACACCTGGTTCGAGGGATAGAGGCCATAGAGTTGCGAGATATGACGATGCTCATCGCGAGGATCATCACCATCAATCATCCATTCCTGCAACTGACCATGACGACCAATCTGCATGGGAGCGATGTTCTCCAGACTAAATGCCAGTTCCTCAACAAAAGCCTCATCATTGCCCAGCACCTTCGCAGCCTTCAAGGCCTGACTCAGCACATCGAAAGCAATCTGGTTGTCCATCGTAGAACCAGCAGTGACATTCGTACCCTTACCCATGGGACCATGCTCTGGCGATACGGTAGGAACGGTGACCAGCCAACCGGCAGCCTGCTTCACCTCGCCATTCGAGGGATAAACCTGCATATAGTCCATGAGGAACTGAGCAGCGCCCTTCAGTACAGGATAATACATGGCCAGGAACTGCTTATCGCCCGTATAGAGATAATGCTGCCAGATGTGGGTGGTCAACCAGGCGCCACCAGTGGGGAACATACCCCAGGGCGTGCCGTCCACAGGACCAGCGATGCGCCAGATATCCGTGTTGTGATGAGCCATCCATCCACGACAGCCATACATCTGCTTAGCCGTGATAGCACCCGTCTCGCTCAGGTCCTTCACCATCGAGAACAGAGGCTCCTGCGTTTCAGCGATATTACCAATCAGGGCAGGCCAGTAGTTCATCTCGGCATTGATATTAATCGTATATTTCGAATCCCAGGGCGCATTGAAGTTGTCGTTCCACATACCCTGCAGGTTGGCAGCCTGACCACCAGGCTGACTCGACGAGATGAGCAGGTAGCGACCATACTGCATCATCAGTCCAACGAGGTCGAGGTCGGTAGCATCCTTCTCGAAGGCAGCCACACGCTTGTCCGTCTCCAGACCAGAGTTGGCCGACTTAGGCAGGTTGAGAGCAACACGGTTATACTGTTCCTGATACTTCTTGATGTGGTTGGCCAAGAGTTGCTTGTAGCTTTTCGTCTGAACAGCAGCCAATGCCTTGAGGTTCCTCTCCGAAGCATTTCCACTCACATCTTTGTAGTTAACGAAGTTGGTGGCTGCCACAATATAGATTGTAGCAATGGTGGCATTCTCAACGCGTAGTGTCTTATCGTTCACCTTCAGCGCACCGTCGGCCTTCACCTGCACCTTACACTCAGCTTTCAGTCCAGCCTTTACGCCTTCCTGGTCTACACCGTCAACAACAGCCGACAGCATAGAGACATCTTTGTCCGCAGTGGCAGACACCTGTGCCTTACACTGTGAAGTAAAGGCGGCATCAAACGCTAGCGCACCCTTCTTGCTGGCCTTCAACTGCACGATAATCACATTGTCGGCCTGCGATGCAAACACCGTGCGGTCGTATTTCACGCCATTATAGACATACGATGTGGTGGCCAGGGCATCACCCAGACTCAACTCACGGCGATAGTTCGTCACATCCTTATGTCCCAGTTTCAGCTTCAGGCTTCCCAACGGCAGGAAACGCATGCCGTGAGGGCCTTTCACAAAAGCCTTGTCGATGATCTTCTCAGCCTCACGTTCCTTACCCTGGAAGATCAGGCGGCGCACCTCTTGCAGTTTGTCCAGCGACTCCGAGCTGTTATTGTTGTGGGGCGAGCCACTCCAGAACGTCTCTTCGTTCAACTGAATTTCCTCGGTCTCGGTTCCACCATAGATCATGGCACCCATGTGACTGTTACCTACGGGCAGAGCCTCCAGCCAGTGAGCGGCAGGCCTGGCATACCACATACGGTGGTTCTGTGCTGATGCGGTCATCGTGGCAACCGCCAGTAGCACAATGGTTAATACTTTTTTTCTCATCATTTTATAGTTTTTGATAAATAGGTTTCTTTTTTATTTGATCACCTTTTTCCCATTCACGACATACAAGCCTGGGCGCAACGTCTCACCACTCAGCATTCTTCCGCTGAGGTCATAGACAAAAGGGCGCACATCACGCGCATCGTTCGTAAGTGCTTGAACAGAAGCCTGTTGCTGCTGAATCACCCTGTGGCGCAAGGCCGAGCGCACAGCATACCAAGCCTTCTTCTTGGCCAGTCCAGCCGTATAGAGCAACGGATTAGAGCCAGAGCGCCAGCTGTCGTTATCCTTAATGCCCCACACAATCATCGTGGGACAGTTAGGACTATTCAGCACGATGTCCGTCACCACGCGATAGTTGCGAGCCTGCTCCAGCAGGTCAGCCTCAGAGGTAGAGGTGATACCCATGTCGAGCTCTGTGACAATACACTTCATGTCGGCCTCAGCAAAATGCGTAAAGGTGTTGGCCAACTTCACCGAGTCTACATCGCCCACAGAGAAGTGGCACTGAAGACCCACACCGTCGATGGGGATATTATTCCGTTTCAGGCGCATGGCCAGGTTATAGAAAGCCACCGCCTTGGCCTTGCCCTGCAACTCCACGTCATAGTCGTTCAGATAGAGCACAGCCGAGGGGTCTGCCTTATGAGCATAGACAAAGGCCGAGTCGATATAGTCCTCGCCAATGGCCTGCAGCCACACGTTAGGACGCAGCGTGTATCCCTCAGGATTGGTGCGGATGGCACTCTGGTCGTCGTCCAGACACTCGTTCACCACGTCCCACTCAACAACCTTACCCTTGAAGTGCTTCATCACATTGTCAATGTGCTTCTTCATGATGTCCAGGGCCTGGGCACGCGTCCATCCCTTGTCGTTCTTCTTACCATCAGAACTCAGCCAGCCAGGCACCTGCTGATGCCACACCAGGCAATGGCCACGCACCTTCATGCTGTTGTTCTTGGCAAAGGTCACCAACTGGTCGGCACTGCCATACGAGAACTGTCCCTGCGAAGGTTGCAGAGCATCCATCTTCATCTCGTTCTCGGCCACCATCATACGGAACTGCTTGCCAGCCTCATCACGGTCGCTCTGATAGCCCTTATACGTGCACAGCGCAATGCCGATGGTCTTGTCGCACTGGTCGGCATAATAACGCAGGGTATGCGTGTCGGCATTGTCGTCTATACCATCGTTATAGAACGGTCCCATCGGCTCGTCAGGGTTGTCAGGATTATCAGGATTGTCAGGGTTGTCAGGGTCCTGGTCCTTCAACGAGGTCACCACCATCACCACACTATAGCCATTGTTGGTCTCGCGCTCCTCCAGGGTCCATGTATATTTCTGAGGCGTCTTCAGTTCGAAGTGCCACGAGTCCGTCTTGCCCTTGGCCGTGAGAATTGTCAGCTCATCGCCCACGCTCAGGTTGGCCATACTGTCAATCACCAGAGTCACCTGCGGCATCTTGTCGCTCGTCGAGAAGTCCTCGCACATATCGCTGAAGCTCACATTACCGTTCACCACCAGCTGGTCGTAGCACTGTGCGTTCTGCACCTTGAAGCGCAATACGGAGGCAGGATGCAGAATCAGGTTGGCGTTCTTCGACAGCGTCACATAGTTTTTCATCGTCAGCGTGCCAGCAGCATCGTCGCCTGGCTCGATGGTGCCATAGCAGTCCACCGTGCCGCCAATACTGCCTGTGCCACCCAGCACACCCTTGCCAAAGACGTAGGCAATGGGGTTCGAGGCATTACTCAGAGCACCCAGGGCGCCACGCAGCTTCTTACTCTCGGTCTCAGCACGGTTGTTGTTCACCAACACACGACCATCCAAGACGCGCAACGTGCCCGTCAGGAAGTTGTTATTACCTGTGATGCGCAGCGTGCCAGTACCCTCCTTGATGATGCCCAGCAGGTTGGCCTCCTTGTTGCCATTGGGCGTGATGGTGCCTGCCAGTGTCGCATCAGTGTTCATGCAGCCCAGCAGATAGTGCACAGCACGATTGTCCTTCATATAGCCCTGAAGAACAGAGCCAGCCTCTGTGTTCAACTCGCCAATGCGGAAGCCCGATCCATTCTGATTGGCCTCGGTCAGCATAGTGGCACCCTTATGCAGTGTCACGCGATTGTTCTCCATGGCTCTGTTCACACGGGTGTTCTTAATGGCCTCCTCCACATTCTCAGGCGAGAAGAACTTACCACCATGTGCCAGCACCACAGCATAGTAGCCTGCGCCAGGGGCATTTGCCGTGTCGGCATAGATATGCACATCGCCTTTATAGTTCGACCAGTCGGCCCAGGCGGCTCCCTTGGCCGTGCCCAGATAACTGCGCTCGCCACCAGAATAGAGTTTCAGCAATCCTGAACCCGTTATCTTCGACGAGAAATAGCAGTAGCGTGCCATCTTCACCTTCAGCGTCTTGTTGGCAGGCAAAGAGATGGCCGTACTATACGACTTATAGTTCTTATCATTATTGTTACCACTGATATCAATGGTTGTTTCATCCTGCGCCATTGCCGTGGTCGATGTGAACACCAGCAACAGTAAAGGAATAAGGAATCTTCTCACGTTAATACGCATAATTATAGTTTCAGACTGCAAAGATACGAAGAAAAAAGGAAATAAGGGGCATTACATACCAAATTGTGCTATTTTTGTATTACCTTTGCACGCCAAAACAGAGAATACTTAATTAAATTCAATATTATAAACACAACAAAAACTCTGATGAAAAAGATTTTTCACACTCTCGCGTTGCTGTTCTTTGCGGCAACGAGCATGACGGCTGAGTCTGTCATCACCTTAACCACAGCCAAGGAATATGGCAGCACGATGAAACTGACACCTGTTCCTGCCGAGGCCGATTCCATCAAGGTGGACTGGGGCGACGGCCATCTGGAGGCTTACTGGATGACACCTGCCGACATGCTCTACACCCTGCGCAAGGAGCACAAGGTGATGGGACAGACCATCAAGGTCTATGGCAAACTGAAGGAACTGAGTTGCAACGAGCAGGAACTCACTGGTGTCAAACTGGAAGAGCAGGCCGAGCTGAGGAAGCTGGAACTGAACGGCAACCAGCTGAGTTACTATACCATCAACCTGGGTGATGCCTACGGACTGAAGATGCTCTACCTGTCAAACAACAATATTGAGATGCTGAACCTGCGCGACTTCTCACAACTGGAGTATGTGGAACTGCACAACAACAGCGAACTGACCACCGTGGCCTTTGCCGACGAGAACCCCAACATGAAGGGCATCACGCTCTATAACACAGACCTGGTGCACTTCTACGACAACTATAACTTCCCCAGTCTGACATCGCTCGACCTGAGCAACACCTCACTGTGGGATGTCACCTTCACCCCTGAGCACTACCCTGTGCTGAGCACCCTGAAACTGAACGACAACGCACTGTCTGCACTCGACGTGAGTGGACTGACAGCGCTGACTGAGTTGGCTGTGAACAACACCAACCTGACGGAGTTGAACGTGGCTGCCAACACCAAGTTGACATCACTGTCGGCAAAGGGCGTCAAGGGTCTGAAGAAGTTGAACCTGGCCAACAACACCCTGATGCGCTCGCTGAACGTGGCAAGCACTGGCATCCAGGAGTTGGACGTGCGCCACATGTCTGAGTTGGGTTCACTCACCGTCGACAGTCTGCCACTGAAGAAGCTCGACGTGTCCGACCTGATGTACCTCACTTCTCTCTCGGCCGACGCTACCGACCTGTCGTATCTCGACTTCACTGCCAACTACTTCAACCTGCGATACCTCTACCTGAGGGGTTGTCAGAACTTCACGGCTCAGTCGCTGAATTTCATGTACAACACCATTCACAACCCCAACAGAAGTGGACGTATCTACGTCAGCGGCACCACTGGCGCCACAGAGGCTGATGCCAGCAAATACCTGGTGCTCGACGACTTCGACTGCAACTGGAATGTGGATGTGGAGGGCAACGGCTCGGCTTCGATGGAGCCCGTTCAGCTGACCCTGAAGGAGGCCGTTGGTGGCACCTACAAGGTGTATCGCCGCGATTTCTCTGGTTTGATTGGCTCATCTGCCTTCGAAAAGAACTACGAAGAGGCTACTGATGGCAAGGTGATTCCAGGCTATGTGAACGTTGTTCGCTTCGAGGCCGAGGAGGGCATGACCTTCAAGGGCGTGAAGATCAATGGCCAGCTGGTGAGCGACTCACTGTTCTTCGTCACCACCGATGCTGAGGTGGAGGCTGTGTTCAGCGATGCCAACGCTGGTCCCAGCGACAAGTACGTAACCTTCTCTGTCTATCCTGGTCAGGAGAGTCAGTATGGTTTTGGCAGCAACGAGCCTGAGGCCGAGATCTTTATCGACTGGGGCGATGGCAGTCTGCAGCAGGGCACCATCAACAACAAGAAGTTCACCTATTTCGATGGCCAGACAGAGGGTTCTGAGGTAAAGGTCTATGGCAACGTGGCCTATATCAACGTGGAGAGCTTCCCCTATGGCTTCGGCATCGACAACCGCATCAAGGCCATCGACCTGTCGCACAACAGTGACATACGTACCCTCTGGGCCTATGGCAACGAACTGAAGGAGCTCGACGTAACCAACCAGCCCAAACTGATGTCGCTCGACGTGGCCCTGAACGATGATATCGAGGCACTCGACCTCACCCACAACCCTGAACTGGCCGAGCTCGTGGCCTATACCACCAGCATCGAGACGCTCGACCTGACACACAACCCTGAGTTGCTGGTTCTCGACGTGAAGAACGACATGCTCGACTCGCTGAACCTGAGCAACAACAGCAAACTGATGGAGCTCAACGTGAACAACAACTATATCAAGCGCCTCGACCTCTCGAAGATGCAGAACCTGGATATCCTCCAGGCCAGCGGCAACGAGATTGACAGTCTCGACCTCACGAACAACACCCGTCTGCGCGAGGTGGCTGTGTCGAACAACAAGCTGAAGCACCTCGACCTCTCGAAGAACTGGATGCTCGAGAAGTTTAGCGCCAGTCGCAACGAGCTCGATGGACTCGACCTGTCGGCCAACGAGCGCATCTGGTATGTCGACGTTCGTGCCAACGCATGGGATGCCTGCACAGTGAACGACTTCATGCACCTGTTGCCCGTCTACGTATCGCCTGGTCAGGAGGCCGAGGAGAGCACCACTGCCACCAAGCTGTGGTTCGACGGTGAGGACGGCACCACCAACAAGTCAAACGACGTGGCTCATGCCGAGACCGTCATCCTGAGTGGCAAGGGCTGGATCTCTAACATGAAGAACGAAGGCGACGGCACTGGCTGCGACCGTTCTTATGTCTATATCCTGCCCAGCGACAATGGTGAGCTCACACTGAAGGACAGCGCCGATGCCGAGGTGTTGAGTGGCACCACTGTGAAGAAGGGCTCAGAGCTGACTGTGGTGACCACACCTGCCGAGGGTTATGTCGCCAAGGCCGTCAGCGTGAATGGTGCTGAGATCACTGGCAACAAGTTTGTGGTGACCAAGGTGACCGATGTGGTGGCTCGTTTCGAGCTCTTCACCTCAGCCATCGACACAAAGAGCGTCCTGGCTACTGCCGAGGGTGGCAATCGTGAGATTCGCATCGCCTGCGACGAGGCTACTGACGTAACCATCGTCTCGCTCTCTGGCAAACTCTGCCACAAGACCACCGTCAAGGGTCATGCCGCCATCGCTCTGCCTGCCGGCATCTACACCGTTACGATGAAGCAGGGCAGCACCCAGGCTACCAAGAAACTGCTGGTGAAGTAATCCTTCCCACTGCACATACACAAAAACGCGAGGCTCGCTCCTGAGTCTCGCGTTTTTGTGTGTGTTTACTTTCACCTCATCACCTTCTTTCCATTCTGGATATACACCCCATGTTTGACCTCTGTATTGAGGCGATGACCTTGGAGGTCGAAGAGCACGTTGTTCTTGGTCCTTTGTACATGGTTCGTCGCCTTGATATCAGTCGTATCGCCAGACTTATAGAAATCGGTAGCATAGAAGATACATTCCCCATCCTCATAGCAACTCTCAAGATACATTGGCCCATCCATCGCCGTCCAATTGTTTGGTAACAGAAGTCCAAAACTACTGCCAACGCCTTCAACCCAATAGCCTGTCACACTCACTGAGTCACCTTTATACACATAGGTTTCCTTCAAGGTCATCCTGCGGAAAGAATTTTCGTTAACCTCGACATCATCAACAGCCACAACCTCTTGTTGGGTAACATCGTTGACTACACTTACATCACCCTGTTGCAGGTTGAAGTCATAGAGCAAACGCCAATTGTCATTCCGTCTTTCGAACACCTTTCTGTCCTTCTCAAGAAAAACAGCAACGCTGCCCCCTTTTGAGATGGCATTACCCGTTGCACGATCTATCGTTTCCGAGGTTGCCTTGTAACACTGTTCATTGTCAACGATGGTGTCGCCTATGATTCGCACGCAAATAGTAAGCTCGTAACTACGACTATAGTTCGAATAATACATATTCCACACCTTACCTTCATTCAGCAGGGGATGGTAAACTGACGCCGACGCATTAATCGTTATGGGAACATTGAGGAACAGATTCATTAATGATATAATAAAACATTTTTTCATCTTCATATGTCATCAATTTATAAGTTAAAAATACTTCTTATTGCAAAAGATAGACAAATTAAAGAACTTATTGCCATTTCATGGATTTTTTCACAAATGGCCCACATATTTCTCCATTTTCTATAGTAACTTGGCATCCTATCGGAGCGTCAAACGACCAACCAGTACTCATGTATATTTTTCCCGCATTCTTAATAATTACTTCTGAACCTGGATGTAAATTCAGTTTCGCATTAGCCCAAATACCGCCATCAATAACCAGTTTACCTCCACTTTTAACAGAAATAGAAGCTGTCCCTATTCCAATCATAGATCCATATAACGTATATTTTCGACCATTGGGAATAATAATATCTCCACCTTGCAATAGATTTTCAGAATAGTTATCACAATCTACAGTCATGATACAGGGATCTCTTTGCATAACACTCATAAGATGACCATATTCATCCATCTTATATTTTGTACTATCAGAATCATCTCCATCTTCGTCATTGGGAATCCACGAAGGACATCCAATTGGTTTGCTGCCAAGCCCCCAATTAAAATAGCCATCACCGTCAGCATCTTCAATAATGATATCGTCATCCGTATAGTTTAAAGATGCTGTCGGCATACCAAAAGCAAAAGCCGGACTCATATTAGAGATATAAACATTACTATTATCACCTATCATATCATCAAAAATGATATAATAATATCCTTGATCCCCCTCAGATAATCCATCACTGTTTTTAAAAATCCAATAAGTGGACCCATCATATCTTTGAGAAATCGAATATTGTGGCCGTGGATAATTTGCACTTGAATCATAAAGTCTTATTGTATCTCCCTGATGCAAAGTTCCATAACCAACCAAAGCCATAGAATGCCCCAGCCCAGAGGTTGGCCTCCAGCCAGAGACTAGGGGGCCTTTTGTTATTAAAGCAGTCTTTATATCTCTAAGCCGTTGTCCAACGTACTCATCACTTCCCATTTGGAACCATTCATTTGGTTCGATATTATCGCTTTCACACGTAATGACCTCTGTATAATCGTAATTAACATTTAGAGGATAGGCATCTTCATCACATACGCCATGATTACATATATAGTCAGATACCGTTTTAAAAGAGAGGGCTTCGGAAAATTTATGGGGAATTGAATCACCACAAGAAGCTATTTCTTGTTCGGACAAATCAACCTCTAACTCTGATCTATTATAATAAAGTTTAATTAACGATTCTACACATCCTAGCGCAGAAAAGGCTACACAGTATTTTGTAAAGCCCTGATCTTTTATGGAAGTCAGCCAATTCTTACCATGCCGATTTCTCCAATCAAAAGATTCTACAAAAGGGTTGTTTGCAAGATTCCTTTCTTTATTTTTCTTTTTGTGACCAAATACAAAATATCCACCGACACAATACTCCAATCCACCCAATGAAACATCATCTGAAAAGCCCATCTTTCTTTTCTTTATTTCGTAAGATTCTCTTGAAAGATTTGTTGCGCCAGCAATCCAAGGTCTATCGTTTTCAGTATTAAATTTATTTATTCTATTCACGATACTAGCAATTTGAGCATCCCTTAACTTAGATTGATTGAATTTAAAAACATTTGAATTACATCTTGTTTGGGCTATGGCAATTGAATCTATTTGTATGCTCGCATTGCTTATAAATACTTTAATTCTGTTGGGTTCGATGTTATTCAGAAGAGCTGTTTCCTCAGCATAATCTGTAAATAAAGAAGTTTCATCAGAACAGATTTCCTCAAACATTTCAAGTATAACATATTCATGCTGATTTTTGTCTTCTAACAGAACTCTCACAAAATAATCTGGAGACGTCTTTCTTATTGAACCATATATAGACAATCCCGATATATAAGAATTACTTCTTTCTAAACTAAATGATGAAGAACTCTCAAATGAGACGTTCATTCTTCGAATAGTCCTCGATTCTGCTATTGATTTATCCAAATGGAAGCTATCCTCTGCAAAGACCGGCACAATAAAAAAAAGGAAAAACTGTGATAATAATAATATTTTTTTCATATACATAGTTTTTACTTCGACAAAATCATTCTACGGGTCTTTACCTCTTTACCACCAATAACAAGAGAGTAGATATACATGCCAGCACTTAGTTCATAACCTTCTATAGTTACACTTTGCATAGAACTGTCAATGGGAATCTGCTTTTGCATCTTGCCTGACATGTCGAAAATGTAAATGTAGGCATTACGTGTATTGTCTGGCAAAGTGAAGCGAATGGTGGTACGCTCCGTAAAGGGATTGGGAGTGTTCTGGGCAAGCGAAGCTACTGAAGGGATTTTTGTGGCATCGCTGACATCAGCAGACTCATCATCAAAATCGGCAGCACGAGCATACTTCACCTTGTCGTCGTTTCCTTTCACTTCATCCAATTCAGCTTTCAATTCCTGTATAGAGCGAAGAAGCAATGGTACAAGCTCAGTATAGTTCACATATAGATAACCATCTTGTCCCTCCATCACCAAACTAGGATAGACCTTCTGTAGCTGTTGAGCGGAAACACCATAGCGGCGACGGGAATTCATTTTCTCTTCGTCTTTCTTCATATACTCATAAGCCTGTCTGATTTCATCAGGCATGTCCGCAGCGTTAGCGGCAACTCTTGTCGTTTGTTGATTCTTGAGGTTGTATTCCAGAACATTTAGTTCCAGCAGATTGTCTAGCGTATTTCCGCTTTCCCTACTCTTAACAGACATAGATTCAACATTTCCACTAAGTCTTTCGTCTGCAGGCGTATAGATTTCCTGTGCAATAGTACGACCATGCAAGTTTGTATTACCATGGAAATAAGCCGCATACAACCCCTGAATATTATCGGGATTTGACAACATATAAGTATAATTCGTTGCATAGATTCCTGCTCCGCCCAGATATGAATAATTTGGATTAAAACCAATCATTCCGCTTACGCCGAAGTTGCGTCCATGATTTCCATTCACACCAGTAATACCAAGTACACCATAGTTTTTATCATGGGAGTGTTCCTGATTTGCTACAACATTTCCTAGAACTCCCACATTAATTTTACTGTCTTTCACTATTGGAGAACCTATTACGCCAATACTTGTAGCACCTGTTGAATAACCGCTATTCCCCACAGTGAGCAAAGACTGTGAATTTGTAAAAGTAGACGCGATTTTTACTTTACCGTCATTTGAGACTTTTAACTGAGCATACAATTTGATAGTTGACAAGACCATCAAAAAAGAAAGAAAAAAAATTTTTTTCATAATAGTTATTATTTATAGTTTTATAATTCTGTTGCAAATATAAATTTTTATCTAAGATCTTCCAAGTAATTCATATATTAACAACAAAGAATTAACAATGTTTAAACAAATGACATAAAGAAATTATTGGCGTTAGTGATGGCCCAAAATCCTTCTTTCTATTCTTTCTTCGACTCGTTGTTTGAACAAAATGTCTAAAACAAAACGAAAGAAGCAAGTAGAAATGCCTCTTTCGTTTTGTTTCTTATTTCATCACCTTCCTCCCATTCTGGATATACACCCCATGCTTGGGCAAGCCTTGAACATAACGGCCCTGGAGGTCATAGAGTTTATCAGAATGTATTTTTGCATCTGCCTCTACTTCGTTTATAGAATTAACATCTTCGAAAAAGAGTTTGCAGTTCCTTTCTGCCTCTCTGATATAACAACGAAAAGCAGCAGAACGTCCTTCCGACAGATTCTCAGGAAAACCATTCTGGCAATTATCAGGACTGCTTTCGTCAATATAAAACAAGTGCTGCTCCTCCGAATCAGCATACAGAGGCTTATTCGAGAAAGAGCCAATGATACTCGTGGTCTTTTCTTGAGAGTTCCAAGAAAGATAGGATAGTCTGAAAGGAACTTCGTCTGGCAATGACTCAATATCATAATCAGAAACCACGATGTCGAAATCGTGCTTGGGGAAAATAACATAAGGCATGTTGGCCTGAGGATTCTCCTCTTGAACAAAATAAAGATTCGCTATCCGTTGATTACCATCTTTTGTATCTTCACGTCGCGCAAGTTTGTAGTATCGTCCAGACGACAGATCTGGGATTGAAGGCAGAATAATACTGGCCATCTGTCCTGCCTTGTAGTGAACGACATCTGTTAAAACGGCATCCGCAGTAGCCTCCCCACGAATGCTGACACCTCGATTCCAAAACTTATAATCAAAGAAAGGAGCGCATCCTAAAGCCTTGATACGAGCATCCAGCCATATCATCTTACGAATTCTCTTGGTATATTGTCCATTGGCATCCGTCTCTACACAGAATGTATCCCTATCGTTTGTTAAACAAATCTGTGCACCTACCACAGGTTGTCCATCTTGATTCCTGATGATACCTGTTAGATCTTTCACCTCTGACGAGACAGTTACAATGGGATATGGATCATAAAATGACGAGGTAGAAGAGAAGCGATAGGCCTCAAAATAAACAGAATCTTGTGACACATCGCCATAGCTCTCAAAGACAAAAGAGTCAGTATGACCGCCTGATGCCAAATATGCTTTAGGAAGTTTCAAGTCTAACAAGACGATACTCTTCTCTGCTGATCCGCCATGTGGGATAGTACAGTCTCCATCAAAAATGGTATGAACATATCTGTCATAGCGGTCCTCTAGCTTCACAGTCACGTGACGATTAATCGCCCCACCAGGATTGTAGCCCTTAAAACATATCCGCACAATGGAGTCTCCGTCAAAAATATGATATGCAAACTCCCATGCATTCATTCGTATCGTTGCAACATTTTGCGCTTGGGTGGGGTCTATCGGATTGCAAGCCACAAAACCTTCTAACGTCTTGTTTATTGTATACTCAAAGAACTCTCTTTCCTGCGAAAAAACGAAAAGAGTCTTTAAAAAAACAACTAATAAAATAAAAGATTTCTTCATTGTCTGTCCATTTTAGAATTAATAAACATTCTCTATTTTATTTCTAATATAGCCCCCTTTTCGCATTCGAATCCAGTATCAATTTTAACACCTTCGGACCTATTAGTTATTATTAGTTTGGTTCCCTTTTTTACGATTACTGGTCCTGACATTATATCCATAGACACACCATCACCAATCATTATTGGTGTATGATGATAATATGAGTCAACATTAATTGTCTCGTTTTGTATAATACCCTTGTCGACATTATAGTATATAACATGCGGAATATAATTATGTTTGTTTACGCCAATATAAAAATTTCCCAAGGGGCGAGGAAACGTACATGAATTAGCAGATCCAGCGGAATACAAACCAATAAGATCACCATCTTCACTAACCACAGAAACGCTATAGTTATTACTCTGTGTCACAATTATTAAATTATTGTTTTCCTCCAACAATCTAACGTCACCAAACGATTGAGGTAAATCCGTCCACAATTCCAGCGATGGATCACCGCCATTAATATATGAAAAGACATTACCAATTGCTCGTTCCTTATTGCAACTTATTTGAATGTTATTTATAGATGACCTCATAACCACATTACCCAAATTATAGCTCATACTATCAAGTAGATTCCGATACAATAATTTATTAAACAACGAGTTTTCACCTGTTTTTGACGGTCTACTTGACCCTAGAAACGACACTGCACCCCCAGGAGCACGCAAAAATGTTTTCAGCATACACGAGTCAAGATGAATACTTCCGGTGTAACAGGCGATAGAGAAGAATACCGCGTTTGTGTTTGAATGAATATTATGAATCTCTGACTCTAAGTATGTTTCGTTAGAACTATTCCAATTTGGAGATCCCCAATAGTTATTAGAAGCATGTCCTCGATAATTAATTATATGTGCCCCCTGATTGATTCCATTGTTTATATCTACATTTCTAATTGTATTATTATCTCCATACAACTTAACAAATGGCAGAGGCTCTGAGTAAGTGTAATTATAAATCGAATCACAACAAGATGTATACTCTGGATAGCTATGAGAGATTAATAATGCCTTATAATCCAGATTCTTCCAAGATTCATATCTGATGGTTTTAATTATCATCTTAATAAAATCGTTATACGGCGTCAATTCGCTAACTGGAAAGCGTGCTATAGCAACATCTTGTTGAACGTCATTTTCACCATCCACACAGCCATACCAGTAATCGCTTTCGTAATAATGATGTTTTCCATTATCGTCATAATATAAGAATGATTGAGGAGGAATCATTCGTGTATCGCCAACCAAAAGAACATATTTTAAGCCATTATTTCTATAAGCTGAAGTTATATAATCCTTGATAAAAGACTTCGAATCTGATAGAATTACCTTAGTTTTTAAGCCCTTATATGCCTTCCATCGTCTAAACTCCTTCAACCATTCACCATAAAGATTATTGTTTCCAAGAACAATAAGATAATCATAATTATCACTTTTAGAATCGTGTAAACTCCCTTTTTTTTCAACATAAACTGAATTCTCAAATAGTCCAAAATGGTTTGTTTCTCTATAAAGAACATTTCTTGTGCTTGTATTCTTCCGAAAATCAACCTTTAAATAGAAATCTGTCAATATGTATAAACTATCATTTTGGGGATAATACTTAAATGGACATATCTGGACACTCATGTTTTTTATTCCACGCCATGACATTTCCTGACTATGGTGATATAACTCAGGAAGAAAATCCCTCTTATAAGCAGCATAATCTATGAGAAATTCTTTCGTGGCAGATTCATCATAATATTGCTTTTGAACAGGGAAAATTCTTCCGATACTGATTCCTGTCCATGTATTCTCTTCTATAGATATAGAAGGCTTTGTTCCTGGTGGAATAGCAATCAATTGCGACATAGTCGGTAGTTCAGGATGGCCCTCTTCCGCAAGAAATCCATATTCTCCAAAGGTTAAACTATGGAAAGTACCATATTTGTTTGTTTGGCAATTGTCATATATGCCATTAAGAATAATATGTATCTTATAAGAATCTTCATTGTCAATAACAATTTCCTTTTCCACGGGAATCTTCGTATTATTCTCAGTAAAGCAAATCCATTTCTGAGAAAATACATTCTCAAAACAGGAGAGCAAGAAAACTGTAAATAACAATGTATAGAATCTGTTGTTCTTATATTTATCCATATCTGAGACTCCTTTACATTATTTTACTCGCTTAACACCTATCTGCTGACCGTTTAAATTAAGAGGTACAATAATCGATGTGGCTCTTTTTTCTACGTCATCTTCTATTATATTCGAATTAACTTCTATTTTCTCTAAGTTCTTTTGTTTTGCATACCTACCATTTCCTTTCACTTCATCCAACTCACTTTTCAATTCCTGTATAGAGCGAAGAAGCAATGGTACAAGCTCAGTATAGTTCACATATAGATAACCATCCTGTCCTTCCATCACTAAACTAGGATAGACCTTCTGTAGCTGTTGAGCAGAAACACCATAGCGGCGACGGGAGTTCATTTTCTCTTCATCTTTCTTCATATACTCATAAGCCTGCCTAATCTCATTTGACATATCCGTTGTGTTTGCAGCAGCTCTTGCCGTTTGTTGGTCTTTCACATAATACTCCCTAACATTCAGCTTAAGCAGATTATCTAGTGTGTTGTTATCATCACTACTTCTTGTCTCCATCGCTTCTGCATTACGACTAATCCTGTCGTCTGCAGGGGTGTATATCTCTCGTGCGATGGTCACTCCATCCAAGTTTGTCTCACCATGAATATATGCTGCATAGATTCCAGGAATATTATCAGGATAGGCATAAAGGTATTGGTAGTTTGTTGCGTATATTCCTGCACCCCCACCATTGTTTAAGGATGACGGACTGAAATCAAGAAATCCTGCAACACCATAGTTCTTGCCGTGGTTGAGGTTTATCGTTGTCATTCCTAGCATGCCAAAGTTTCTTTCAGATGAGAACGACTGATTGGCATTGACATAACCCTCAACACCAATATTATTATGATTGTCTCTTACAAGTGGTGTGGCCGCAACGCCAAAACTACTGGCATAGCCTGAATAGTAGCAGTTATTTCCTACAGAAAGGCGAGGGCTGAAATCTGACGAAGACGAAGCAACTTTCACATTGCCATTTGAATTAACTTTTAACTGGGCATTGGCGTTAACCAAAACCATAGTTGATAACACTACGAAAATAAAAAGTCGGTTCATATAATTGATATTTAGTTAAACATATGGCTAAGAATTATGTTGCAAATATAGAATTTTATCTGCTTTCTTCCAAGTAATTCACCTATAAATGATAAATAATTAACAATGTTTAAACAAACGCCATCATACAGTTAATTTCGAAAATAAGAAAAATGCGAGTCGTCCATAGTATCTGTACGTGATTCTTTGAACTTTTCTGACAATAGCGCCTCTGAGATTTAAAAATTCTGAGCCAAAAATTTTTTCTGTGCGTACAGGCGAAATATGAGAGAGTTTGTAAACGGTTGAAAATGAGAGACTTACGAAATTGGTCCGAAAAGTGTAAAGATTTAGAACTCAATCGAATATTCGTTTAGGTTGTAACGGAGCCTGAGTTACACTGCAACGGAGGCTGTTTTGCATGGTAAAACAGCATGAGTTGCATCGTAAAACAGCCTCCGTTGCATGGTGAAATCGATAGGGGTATGAAAAAAGGGAGCAAAAGCCCCCTTTTTTCGTTCTAGATTGAGTTTTTTCAGAACCCTGTTTTTTAGCAGTATTTCTTTACAACTCTACAGGATTTACTTCTTAAAAATGTGAGGAATGAACTCATGGAGTCCACGACGCCAGGTGAGGAACTCATGACCAGTGCCCTGAGACACGGATGAGTCGACCTTGATGCCCAGCTGACGGAGACCGTCGACAATAGACTGGCTATTGATGAAGTCGTCTGTACCCCAGTTCATATACATGTAGTGGATCTTCTTGTTGAAGGCATCGGCATCAGCAAAGACGCCGTTGTAGGCAGTCTTCACGTCGAGACCGAAGATGGCACCACTGAAGGTACCCATCCACGCAAACTTATCGAGGTTCTGGAGCACCACGTCGAAGGTCTGGTGACCACCCCAAGAGAGACCTGCCATGGCACGGTTCTCGCGGTCGGCCTTGGTACGGAAGTTAGCATCGATATAGGGGATGAGGTCGTTCAAGAGCACAGGATAGAAAGAAGCACCATACTCGCTGCGGCCAGCACTGTTGTTGCCACCGCCGAAGGGCTGCTTGATGTCGCCACTCTCCATGACCACGAGCATAGGCACAGCCTCGCCGCTGGCAATGGCGTTGTCCATGATGTGCTGCATCTTACCCTGAAGCATCCAGCTGGTCTCGCCCTCGCCCATGCCGTGCTGCAGATAGAGCACAGGATAGCGCTTCTTGGCGTTCTTGGTCAGCTCATACTCTGCAGGCGTGTAAACCAAGGCATGGCGCCACTCACCAAACTTAGAGTTGGGACTGTGGTAGTAGATGCTGCGCACCTGACCATGAGCAACGCCCTGCTGAGGACGGTAGTAGTCGCCCTCTGGACCCTCGGGCACCTCAAGACCACCACACTCACGGTTGCAACCGAAGTAGGTCTCAGAGGCAGGATCAATGAAGTTAACACCATCGATGCTGAGGAAATAATAGTGGAAGCCCACAGGCAGGGGATCGGTGACAGCCATGAAGACGCCGTTGCCCTGAGGCTCCATATCGTACTTCTTGCTGCAGATGTCGACCACCACCTTCTTGGCCTGAGGAGCCTGGATGCGGAAGTAGGCACGGTGCTGCTTGTCAACCTTGGGGAACTCGTTGCCAGGGATGGCGTTCTCGGCAGTGGCAGCATCGGCAGGCACGTTGATCTTCTTGATGGCCACAGGCATGTTCTTGGGGCGCTTGGGCTCGAAGCCAAGATGACGGGCCACAGCCTCGCCATAGCGGCAACCCAGCTCGCGATAGCCAGCAGCATCGAAGTGCAGGCGGTCAGGACCGTTGGTGCACTTATCAGAAGAGATGACCTGACAGGTGTGGATGGTCTGGGGCAGTTCGTCGATCTGCTTCTTGCAGCCGATGCACACGCCCTTACCCTCGGCCTGAACGATGTTGCCTACGTAGAGGTTCACCTCCTCAGGCTTCAATTGCAGGTCGCCACAGAGATTCTCGTACACCTGCTTCACCATGCCAGCCCACTTGGGATCACCAGTATTGGTCTCGCCCTGATGCATCAGGATGCCTTTGATGACGCCATCCTTCTGAGCCTTCTTAGCCAGGGTGACGAGGGCCTTATAGGGGTCATTGTCGTAGGCAGCGAGCATGCCCTTCATCCAACCTGGAGCCTTCTTCTCGACATAGTTGGGAATGCTGTCGGGCAGGAAGCCCTTGATGTCGATGCCACCAATGGCCACATGGATAACGCCAATCTTGATGTTCTCTGGCAGAGAAGCCACCAGGGTGCGGCCGAACCAGTCGGCAGGCGTCAAGCCAGTGTTGGGACGACACAGAGGAGCAGAGGCCTCGCACCACTCGCCCTTGGTGCGTGCAGCACGCTGAGCAGTGGCAGGGAAGTCGACAGCAGGCATCAGCTGGAAGCGAGGACCTGGGCTCTCCAGGTCGACGGCCTCAGGACGCGCGTTGCCTTCCATGTTCGACTGTCCGAAACACAGGAAGATGTAGAAATTAGGATCGGGCTGGGCCACTTTCTCAGTGGCAGCCTTTTTCTTGGCGGCTGTCTTCTTCTGGGCAGACACACCACTCGGCAGCATCATCAAGAGTGCTGCAGAGAGAATTAAGGTTTTCAGTTTCATCGTTTTGTTAGTTATAAAATAAGTAAGTTATTTGAAAATCCAGTAATCCAAGTGTACCTCACCATTCACATCGCCAAAGCAGAGGTAGAAGTCGTGCACGCTGTTGGCGCCCTTGATCTTGGTGGCGAACGACTTATAGGTGTCGAGCGAGCCAGTGACACCAATCTTCACAGTGCCGATGACAGGACCGTTCTCTGAGTCGAGACGCAGGGTGACGGTGCACGAGCCAGTGGCTGAAGCAGCGATGCTGAACTGCTTGGCGCCAGCGCCAAAGTCGACACCACGCAAACGGATATACTCGCCATTGTCGATGTCGTAGATATACATGTTGCGCTTACCCGTGGAAGCAGGCATATCCTTGATGACACCTGTATTGGGGATGCCCATCTTGGCACTCTTCAGACCCTTGCCCCAAGCCATGGTCTCGGCCTCAACACGCTGATAGGGGTTGAGCCAGTGGAGCTGCTGCATGGGCTTCTCGTCGAGCCAGTAGGGAATCTCAGGGATGGTGCCGTCAACAAGGTAGTTGATCTCGCTGGCACTCACACTGCGACGCTCGTGATGGATATAGCTGTCGAGGTGCATCAGGTCGTAGTCCTGACCAAAGATATAAGAGCGACCCTTATAGTCGCAGATACCAGGATGGTTGCCACGGTCGCGCTCAGTGGGGCGCATGATATAGCCCTTCCACTCCCACGGACCCATGGGTTTGTCGCTCATGGCATAGCCCAGAGCCTCAGGACAGCAGGTGGTGGCATAGGCTAGGTAGTACTTGCCGTTGCGCTTATAGAACCAAGGACCTTCCTGATAGTTCTTCACCTTCCAGTTGGCCTTCTGCGAACCAGGGATGCGCAGGTTGATCTTGGCACCTTCCTCCTTGACAGGACGCATCACACCGTCGGCAGGGTTGAGCACGAAGATGTCGCCAGAGGTAGAGATCATGTCCTCGTTCAACTTGATGCAATAGACATGGGGGTTGCCCCAGTACATATAGGCCTGGCCATCGTCGTCGACAAAGACAGAGGGATCGATATCATCCCAGTGCTCCTTCTGCCATACGAGGGGCTTGCCAAGGGGATCCTTGAAAGGACCATAAGGCGAGTCGGCCACGAGCACGCCAATGCCATGACCATGAAGGGGAGCGTAGAGGTAGTACTTGCCATTGCGCTCGACGGTCTGGATGGCCCAGGCACCGTTGTCGCGACTGCGCCACTCGAACTCCTTCAAAGAGCAGACAGCACCATGCTCGGTCCAGTTGGCCATATCGGTGGTTGACCACAGAAGCCAGTCGTACATAAAGAAGCCAGCTGAGTTCTTCTCGTTCTCATCAGGGATATCCTCAGGCGAGGCATCGTGCGAGGTAAAGAGGAACAGGGTGTCGCCCACCACGATGGGTGAGGGGTCGGCCGTGTACTTGGTCTGGAAGAGTGGCATATTGACCTTGTTGAGGTCGGGCATGGGGTCTTTGTGGTCCTGCTGTTGCGCCATGGCAGGCTGTGCCATGACAGCAGCGAGCATAGCTGCAGAGATGAGTTTCTTGTTCATGTTAAGTTGTTATTTTAGTTTGTTGAATTTAGCGTTTTTCTCGATGGTCCAGCCTGAGCGCTTTGACAGCAGGCAGTCCTTGCCCTTGAACATCTTAGCCGACTCCTTGTCGCCTTTCAGCTGCCAGTTGAGCCAGTTGAGGGCCACAACGGTGAACTCGCCACCATGGGGCTGACGATAGGTGCCGCCATGACCAACGGGGAAGTTGGTGGCACAGCAGGGCACGTGTTTAATCTGATGGAAGTCGTCCATACCGTTCTCGTAGGCGATGTCCGTCTTGCCACCAAGGATATAGATGATGCTGGTGTGGATGTCCTTGAGCTTTGACTTATCGGGCATGGGCATGCCACCCACAGCCTGAGCACGGTTGGTCTCCTTGAAGAGGCCGCTGTTGCAGATCATCAGGGTCTTGATGCGAGGATCGGCACAGTTATAGAGGGTCTGCAAGCCGCCACACGACATGCCAGAGACGCAGATATTCTTCACGTCGATCTTCTTGTAGTAGGGCGAGTTGGGGTCGGCATTCTGAGCAATGGCCCAGTCGATAGACTCGATCTGCTGCTCAGTGGTTGACATGGGACCATTGTAGGCTTTCTCCTCCATGGGGATATAGCCTGTGGCGAGCACGAGATAGCCATGAGAAGCAATCTCGTTGAGGAACTTGAAGTGCTCCCAAGGTGAGTTGGTGCAGGCACCATTGCCCCATACGAGCACAGGCAGGGGATTCTTCTCGTTGAAGGCAGAGAGGTCTTGAGGCACGAAGATGGTGTGGGCCTTCAGTGAGGCTTCCTCCTTCATGATGGCCTTATACTGACCCAGGCCGCCATCCTCGACAACGAGCGACTGATACTGACCATTGATCTGCCACCAGTCGAAGTTGAAGAGCTTGGGACCCTTGCGACCAGTGAACACGAAGTAGAGGTCGTGGGTGCCAGTAACATTCTTAGTGATATCGGCAGAAAGGGTCTGCCACTTCTCCCAACCGCCAGTAGCAGGCACCTCGAGACGGGCAATGAGGTCGCCCTTCACATCGTCGAGACGCACCTCGATCTGACCACCACGCAGACCTGTGGCCACACGTGCCGTGAACTGCTTGGCAACGTTGCCGTCGAACTTCACGTTCTGGAGTTTGATGAAGTCGCCATTGTGAATCTCAGTCACATAAACGCCAACCTCATCGTTCTGCTCTGTCTTCACGCCCTTTGAGAAAGCCATCGTCTCGGCCTGCACCTTCACGTAGGGATTGAAGGTGGCAAGGGGCTTCACACCCTCGTCGGTAGGCATAATGGTGGGGAAAGAGCCATCGGCATTATACTTGAACTCCTCTACAGCCACACTGCGGCCAAAGCCACCACCATTGGGCAACTTACCTGTGTGATAGAAGAAATAAGAATGTCCTTTATAGTCGGCCACACCACAGTGGTTGGTGAATGATTTGGTCTCGCACAGTGGCATAATCTCGCCAGCATAAGTCCAAGGGCCAACGGGCGTGGGAGCCGTGCTGTAAGAGATGTGCTCTGGCACGCCACCAGCGGCATAGAGCAACTGATACACCTTCTTCTTGTCAACCTTATATTTTTTCTGGTCGACCTTTCTGATCCAAGGACCTTCAGTGTAGTTATCCTTGTATTTCTTGCCCTTCTCGCGCTTGTCCATAGAGGGTGCGCCAAAGCCTTCCTCGGTCATATCCACACGACCCAGCTCGCCACTATAAGAGATCATATCGCGATTGAGCTTGAGATAGTAAACCTGAGGGTTACCCCACAGGAGCCAGGCCTGACCATCGTCGTCGATCATCACGGTGGGGTCGATATGATCCCAAGAGCCGTTCTCGAAGAGGGGCTTTCCGATGGCATCCTTGAAGGGACCTGTGGGCGAATCGCTCACTGCCACGCCAATGGCCATGCCGCCAGAGAGTTTGCTGTGGGCGCAGATATACCAATAGAACTTGCCATCGCGCTCGATGGTCTGTGAGGCCCAGGCACGGTCGTCGGCCCAAGAGAACGACTCCAAGGCCAGGGGTGAACCGTGGTCGGTCCAGTTCACCATATCGGTGGTAGAATAGACGCGCCACTCCTGCATCCAGAAGAAGTCGGCACCGTCCTCATCATGACCTGTATAGACATACATGGTGCCATTGTGTACCATAGGTGCAGGGTCGCTGGTGCACCAGGACTGCACGAAGGGATTCTGTGCTGAGGCATTCAAGCCTGCCAGCAACGAAAGTGATAAAAAGAGTTTTTTCATTATTGTTATTGGACTTTAATTATTTGTTTCTTCAAATCTTTGTTTGACGAGCTGGTGCCCACGAGAATCTCGTACTGACCAGGCTTTACGCGCATGGTGTTGGTCTCAGCATCCCAGAACTCAAAACTCTGACGATTGAGCGAGAGGGTGACGGTCTGTGACTGTCCAGCCTTCACATCAACGCGCTGGAAGGCACGGAGACTCTTCAGCGGACCTTCGGCATCCTGCAGATTGCGGATAT
The DNA here is from genome assembly GCF_023204875.1 of Prevotella sp. E15-22. Classification (NCBI taxonomy): domain Bacteria; kingdom Pseudomonadati; phylum Bacteroidota; class Bacteroidia; order Bacteroidales; family Prevotellaceae; genus Prevotella; species Prevotella sp. E15-22. Next base: position 380,657 of record NZ_CP096247.1, on the reverse strand, counting down.
AGACCTGCACAACCTCAGCGCCATCGCGACGGCCTGTGTTCTTCACCTTCACGTTCACCTTTACATCATCCTTATCGTTCACGACGAAAGCATCGCTGTTTACAGGACTCACCTCGAAAGTGGTGTAGCTCAGTCCATAACCAAAGGGGAAGAGGGCATCATCGAAATAGCGATAGGTACGGCCTTTCATTGAATAGTCCTCATAGTCGGGCAACTGCTTACTGTTCTTATAGAACGTGACGGGGAGTTTACCACCAGGGTTATAGTCGCCAAAGAGCACGTCGGCCACGGCTGTACCACCTTCTTGTCCAGGATACCAGGCCTGAACAATGGCATCGCAGGTCTTGGTCTCTGGCTCCAAGGCAATACATGAGCCAGAACAGTTGACGAAGATAACGTGTTTGCCAGCATCCTTCAAGGCCTTGAGGAAGTTGCGCTGGACAGCGGGCAACTCGATATGGGTACGGTCGCCGCCCTTGAAGCCGTCGATGTCAACGGGCATCTCCTCGCCCTCGAGGGCAGCCGAGATGCCACCCACGAAGACCACCTTATCGATGCCCTTCAACTGGTTGATGACGGTCTGATAGTCAATGGGATATTCCTTGGCGATGTTGATAGCTAAGTTGGCGTTGTAGGTCTGAACATGCGAGAAACGCACCTCAACATGATAGGTCTTTCCCTTCTCGGCCTGGATGACAATATGGTTGGGCGTGGTGCGCCAGATGCGATGGTGAAACTGGCGTTTGCCATCGAGGTAAAGTTCGAACTGGCCGCAGCCATCCACGTTAATCACATATTCGCCTGCCTCACTAGGCTTGAAGTCGGTCTCGTACTTAGCCGAGAAATCCTCAAGCTGAACACCAGGGGCAAAGTTGTGCATGCCGAAGGTGGTGACGGCCAGAGGCTGGGTATAATACTGGGTGGTGACGGGCTTACCCTCCATACGGCGGTTGTTCCAGAAGGTGCCCTTCATGCCTTTCTTTCCCTCAAAACTGCACTGGGTGGCCAAGAGGCTCTCCAACACCTTGTCGTAGGTGAGGTCGCAGCCCTGAGCATAGAAGAACTTCTTTGTCTTGCTCTTGATGCCGTCGAGAATAGTGATGGTGTGGTTGGGCTGACCGTTATAGTTGCCCCACATCATAGGCGTGTTGTCGGCATTGGGACCAATGACGGCAATCTTCTCCTTTCCCTTCTGTAAAGGCAGGATGTTATTGTTGTTCTGCAAGAGCACGATACTCTGGCGAGCCATATCGAGAGAGATATTAGCGGAAGCCTTGGTTGACATGGCCGAATAGGGAATCTTTGACCATTCCACCAACGAGGGGTCGTCCATCTCGCCCAGGTCGAAACGGCCCTCCAGCAAACGGACGACGTGCTTGTCGACCTCGGCCTCGGTGATGAGACCACGCTTCACAGCCTCAGGGATACTGCGATAGGCATAACCATAGCCACACTCCACATCGGTGCCGGCAATGGTGGCCTTGGCAGAGGCATGGGTGGCATCGGAGGATGACTTATGTGACTCATAGAAGTCGCTCACGGCACCACAGTCGCTCACCACGAGATACTCAAAGCCCCACTCATCGCGAAGGATGGTTTGAAGGAGGCGCTGACTGCCACAGCAGGGGTCGTCGTCGAGGCGCTGATAGGCGCACATCACCTCGCGCACCTTGGCATCCTGAACCAGTGTCTTGAAAGCTGGCATATAGGTCTCCCACATGTCGCGAGGCGACACGTTGGTGAGGTTTGCAGAATGGCGCGTATATTCTGGACCGCTGTGCACAGCATAGTGCTTGGCACAGGCCCACAACTTGCGATACTTGGCATCCTCAGGTCCCTGCAGGCCTTTTACCACCTGCACACCCATCACGCTGGTGAGATAGGGGTCCTCGCCATAGGTCTCCTGTCCCCTGCCCCATCGTGGGTCGCGGAAGATGTTGACGTTTGGTGTCCACACAGAGAGACTATGAAACTTCTCGTCTTCGCCACTGCCACGCTGCATGCGTTCATTATACTGGGCACGAAACTCGGTGGAGGCCACATCAAAGCACTTGTATACCTGAGCAGGATTGAAGGAAGAGGCCATAGCAATGGGCTCTGGGAATACGGTGACATTACCCATATTGGCTGCACCATGCAGGGCCTCGCTCCACCAAAAGAACTTCTTGATGCCCAGACGGGGAATAGCGGGACTCTCATCAAGCATCAGCTTGGCCTTTTCATCCAATGTCAGACGAGAACACAGATCTACAGCGCGCTCACGGGCACTGAGGTTGGGGTTCTGATAAGGATAGGTCTGTGCCGAGGCTGACATGCCTGCACAGAGGGTTAAGACCAGGGTTAGTAAATGAGGTTTCATGTACATATCGTAAGATGGTTTTCTCAAAAGTTCTTGGCTGTTTTCTTGCCCTGATAAGCAACAGATGTTTGCTGACCGCCAGGGAGTGTGATCTTGAAGGTGCGGCGGGCAGGCATGTTCTGGTACTTACCCACGCGCTTGGCAATGGTGAGCTGGCGCTGTGCATCGTTCCACTGGAAGGTGATGCGCGAGCTCTGGCCTTTCTCGTAGGCACGACTCACACCGTCGTCCTCGTAAAGGGTGAAGGTGCCGTTGACGCCAGGATAGAGCAGCACTTCATCGTCCTTGACAGGGATGATGCTGCCTGCACGCACAAACACTGGGATATAGTCGGCAGCGACAGCGGTGGTAATTGTCTGACCGCCATCATAGTGACGACCAGTATAATAGTCGTACCAACCGCCCTCATTCACAGGGAGATAGGTCTGCCATGAGGTTACGCCTGGTTCTGTAACCGGACTGACGAGCAGTGACTTTCCGAACATATACTCGTACTTCTGGTCAAGGGCCTTGGCGTCATGGGCGAAGTCGAAGACCAGCGGACGCATCAAGGTAGAGCCGTCGGAAGCAATCGCTGCCGCATGACTATAGATATAGGGCAGCAGGCGATAGCGCTCGTTCAGGGCACGACCAATAGCCTTTTGCGCCTCGGCACCATAGTTCCAGGGCTCGGTGTTACTCATATAGCCGTGTACACGCATCAAAGGCAGGAAGACACTGGTCTCTATCCAACGCAGCATACGCTCGATATAGGCTTTGTCTGTGTATTGGTTACCAGGACGGAAGAAGCCGCCGGCATCGTAGGTCCACCAGGGGATACCTGCGGCCTGCATGCCAAGACCTGCCGTTATCTGACGACGGAAGGTCTCCCAGTCGTTACCCACATCACCACTCCACATGGCCGAGCCATAGCGCTGGATGCCAGGGAAGGCGCAGCGTGTGAGGATCATTGGGCGTTGGTTTGTCTCATTGTAAAGACCTTCATAGACGGTCTTGTTCACCAACAACGGATAGATGTTTCTGACGTCCTCGCCAGCCCACTTACCATTGTTGACACGGCGTCCCATCAGATCGTCGTTCTCGGGTTCGGTGGCGTCCTGCCACCAGGCATCAATGCCCAGGGGAACCAAACGAGAAGAAAAGTTCTTCCAATAGGCAGCAGCGGCCTCAGGATTAAAGAAGTCTATCCAGTCGGTTCCAGGAATATAATAGTCATCGGCCAGCATCTGCTTGCCAACCTCTGAGTTCTTGTCAATCTTTGACCAGACACTGACCATCAGTCGCATGTTCATGGCATGCAGACTGTCTGTCAGGGCCTTGGGATCGGGGTAATGGTCCTCGTCGAAACGCATGGCGTTCCAACCATATTTACCCCAGTACTGCCAGTCTTGCACCAACACGTCGACAGGCAACTGCTCACTGCGGAAGCGGTTAGCCGTCTGCAGAATCTCGTCAGACGAATGGAAACGTTCACGGCAGTGGATATAGCCCAGTGCCCAACGGGGCATCAAGGGTGCCTCGCCTGTCAACTCGCGATAACCGGCAATAATCTCGTCGGGCGTACCCACGAACACGGTGTAATCGACGGCGGAGGCCACAGGTGAACGGAACACGGTCTCGTCCTTCACCTTATTATAATATATGACAGGAGCATCACCACGAGAGAGTTCGGCCCTCATCACATGACGGCCGGCCTTCAACGGAACGATGGCAGAGGCTGTTGGGGGGAGCCACATGTTCTGCATCTCGATGACGTTCTGCCCATCAATAGAGAGATTGTGACGGCGGGCCATCTGCTGACCCACATCGAGTAGCAATGAATAGTTGCCATCCTCAGCAATGTCGATGGTTGCCTCGTAGATATTACGCTGGCGCACCTCACGTCGGCCACCCTCTGTGGTGGTGACGTTGACGACCTCGGTTTGACCAGCCTCATCTAAAAGGTTCATCTTCACCTGATGGTCGCAGGGATTGAAGTCAACAAGGCCATAGTTATTCCACAACACGCCATAGCCCTTGCTCGACAAAAGCATGGGGATGCTGATTTGCGTGTTTACCTGTGTCAATCGGCGAGACAAGCCACGCAGATTACTATAACCATCCTGAAACTGTCCCAAGCCATAGAGATGCTCATCCTTGTCGGAAAGGAATGCCAACGTGGCCTCCCTACCCTTCATCTGGTGAAGAGTGGCTGTGAATACGGGGGTTCCCTGACGGTTCTTTACCGTGACCGTCTGACGTGCTTCATCCACATCGACCGTCACGTCGCTACTGCTTACCTCCTCATTCTTCACGTAGAGCCAATCGGGCAGGTCTGAACTTGCTTTCTGCTCCCAATACTGTATTCTCACAGCATTGCGAGCTACTTGTCGTACACTGAGTGTGCCATTACAAAAAACAACCTCGCCTGCCATCGATGGGATGGCAAGCAAGGTTGCTAGACAGAGATAAAACAATCGTCTCATCTGTATGATTTTTTATGTTAATGCTTAATGGTCAGAATGCAAGCATTACAAGGTGACCACGATACCACCATTGCAAGGAATGGTGACAGCTAGCTGCTGCTTCTTGTTCTGCTTGATGGTCTTCACGCTTCCGTTCAACTGAGCATCGTCGCTATATACCTTCAACGCTGCACCTTTCTCGAACATTGGCAGAGAGATGGTCTTCTTCAAAGGCTGAGCTTCGGCATTGGCACCAACGACGAACCACTTGTCGCCAGAGCGACGGGCCAGGATGACATACTTACCAGGATAGCCATCGATGAACTTCACCTCGTCCCATGTGGTGGGCACCTTCCTCATGAAGTCGACAGCCCAGGCAGGAGCATCGGTCAGGTTGTTGGGAGCCATAGCAAAGTGCTGTACACTGCTTTGGAACAGAACGGCAGCAGCCAAGGCATAGACATCGCTAGTTACACGGTGTGTGCCATGCTGGTTGTCGGCATTATAATATTTGTTCAGCGTAGAGCCGCCAAAGTCCATTGAACCCACAGTGTTGCGGATGAACGGATGGATACAGCCATTCTGAGCCTCAGCATCGCAAGAACCCTGACCAAAGTGCAGGTTCTCTGATGCCAGGACAGCCTCACTGGCTACATAGTTAGGATACATACGCTCCCAGCCACGAGGCAGGGTGCAACCATGGAAGATACACTGGATGCCGAAGTCGTTGGCATCGGTGAGAATGTCCTCGTAGAGCTGCATCATGGCCTGCTTATCGCCACCGAAGAAGTCGACCTTGATACCCAAGATACCATTCTCCTGCATCCACTTCATCTCCTGACGACGGGCAGCAGAGCGGTTCATCTTATTGAGAGGTGACTGAGGTGCATCGTTCCAAGAGCCATTAGAGTTATACCACAGGAAGATACCAACGCCTTTCGACTGTGCATAGCGTGAGAGCTCGGCCATCTTCTCGTAGCCAATCTGCTTGTCCCACAAGGCATCAATCAACACTGAACGATAGCCCATAGCAGCAGAGAAGTCAATATAGCGCTTCTGTTCGTCGAAGTTACAACTAGAGTCCATACCAATGATCCATGACCAAGAGCCGGCACCATAGGTGTAGTTGCGACTGGGGGCATACTTGGGCTTTACGAGATCAAAGGGAACGGTGGTCTCAACGATGTTCTTCAGCGTTGTACCCACGGTGATGGTGCGCCAAGGGGTCTCAGCAGGCAGACTGACAGCCGCATTTGTGGTGCCCCAGCCGTTCATCTCGCCCTGTTGAGGGAAACCAATCTTATAGCGTGCGCCACCATCATTGAGTAGACGACAAGCAACATAGTTGCCATCGGTACCAGTCTCTGAAATCAGCACCCAGCCCTTATCACCATTCTTAAACAGACAAGGGAACGAATAACCCTGTCCCCAACCGTTCTTTCCCATGGCATCGTCGAGGGTATAAGAGGTCTCGTAACTGGGAGAGGTGCGGGCAAAACCGCCCATTGGGGTTGACTGTGGGCAGAGGAAAGTGGTTGTACCCTCGGGCAGCACGAAGCTGCTGGCCTCGCTCTCGACGATAGCAGCCAGTGTCTCGCCACCACGGGCACGACGAGGATAGAGCTTATAACGATAAGCTACGTCACGGTTGCTCACACTGAAGATGATGTCCATCTTGGTAGAGCCTTTCTCAAACTGACAAACAGCCACGTTAGCTTCATAGGTCACATGACTCTGTTTGATGGTTTTCAGGTCGTAGGTCTCCTTCACAGAATTCACCTTACACTCCTTCAATGTCAGTCCCTTCGTCAGGTCCTCAAAGTTGAGTTTCAGACCCAGAGGTGACTTCTCGACGAACACCACATCGCCAACGCTTACCTGATAGGTAGGCGAACCGTTCTCATTATCAACAATGACGGTCAGCTTTCCGTCGGGACTTGTAATCTTCTCGGCTGCCTGCATAGATGCCAGACAGCTCATGGCCATGATGGCCAATGTCATTCTTTTAATATTCATATCTTTAAGTCTCAGTTGGATTTTTATTATTTCTCGGTCTTTGAATAGCGGAACTCGTCTACATCAACATAGCCACCAACCTTCTTTGTGGCATAGTTGAAGATGCCGAACTTGGTACCCATGAAGAAACGACGGTAGTCGAACTGCATGCGATAATTCTCAGTGCCAATCTTTGTCCACTGCTCGCCATCAAGACTATAATAGAAGTTGGCAGCATCGCCATGACGGGGCTGGAAGTCGCCATCCAAGCGCAGCCATATCTTGTTCTGTTTCAGTTCAACACTCTCAACGAGTTTCTCCTCAACCTTGGTCACGGCCTTCTCGCGGTCGGTAAGACTCACCTTCTGCTCACTCATCTGTAGCACCAGTTTCTTACCCTGCTTTTTGATGGTCAGCACACCTGAATCGCCGTTAAAGGCTGCCAGACCGGCACAGTCGCCATCCTTCATCTTTGAGAGGTCCATACAGATATAGCCGCTGCAGGTAGGACCCTCCATGCGCTGCGTCAGGGTGTTGGGAGCCAGATAGAGGTTGGGCACCACACGACTGGTCTTCAGGCGGAGATAGCCAGGACGCTCCTTCAGACTCCAGGCATTGTCAACGGGATTGTGATTCCACTGCCAGTGCAGCCCCAGCTTCTCGGCAGAGAAGTCGTCGCTCTTCACAATGGCAGCCTCGGGCTGACCGCTCTTATAGGGGCGCATCACCTCGGGCACCTTATTATACTCATCACCCAGCATAGGCCAACCATCGAGCCAACGGACAGGACTCAGTGTCAAGACGCGACCCACGCCACCACGATCTTGGAACATGATGCCATACCAGTCGCCTTCCTCGGTGTCAACAATGGTACCCTGTGCCAAATACGAGAAGCCTCCAAAGTCACTCTGCAGGATAACGTTCTTCTCCCATTTGCCATTCAGGTCCTTGGTGCGATAGCACACCTCGCGGCGGTGCTGACCAGGGCCGTACGACTGACTGATGAGCATAGCATAATATGTACCATTATGCTTGATGACACGCGTTCCCTCCAGCAGACCGCGCTCGTCGGCCTCACGCTGGAAGTAATGACGCAATGAGCCTTCCACCACGCCCTTCAGGTCGCGGGTCAGCTGACACATCTCGCCTGTTCCGAAGAACACGTAGGGAGTGCCGTCTGTGTCGAAGAACAACGTGGCATCATGGAAGTGACGCAGACGAGAATGAATGGTCCAGGGACCTTCTGCCTTCGGGGCCGTGAAGATATAGGTATCGCCCATGGCACCTGCCTCGTTGGGAGCCAAAAGCGCCCAGAACTTACCATCATGATATTTCAATGAGGTGGCCCACTGACCACGGCCATAAACCGTACCAACGCCTTCACCTTTCTGTTGGTCCAATGGCAAAGAGAACGACAGGTCGTATTTAGGCGAGTCTGTCAGTTTGTCGAAGATATAACCCACGGTCTCCCAGTTCTGAAGGTCCTTAGACGCCATCACAGGAGCACCAGGCATCAAGTGCATGGTGGTAGATACCAGATAGAACGTGTCGCCCACACGGATGACATCGGGATCGGGAACATCTGCCCACAACATAGGGTTCTTAATCACAGCCATGGCATTGCCGCTTAGCAGCAGAGCCAACAGAAATGTTAAAAGCTTACGGTACATAACTATTCTATTTAAAATGATTACTTAATAATGACTTTTCTACCATTAATAATATACATACCAGGCTTGGTGGGGCGCTCCATGCGACGGCCTTGGAGGTCGAACACGCCCTTGCGCTGCTCAACCACATCGTTGGTCAGCGTGGTGATGCCGGTGGTATTGTACTTCTCGTCGTTACTCAAGAACATATTCTTAACGGTGAGCATCTTACCCGAGACCGTGCCCTTGAAGGTCACCATGCGCACCTTCTTGCGATCCAGATTCTTGCCCTTATTGGTTGTAGAAGTGTACTTACAGGTATCCAGGTCGAAGACAATCTCAGTATCTTTGGTGCTGAACTGCGGTGAAGAGTAGCAAGCACCCTTCAGATTCTCAGTGGTGTAGATGTTCAGATTAGCGCCAGCACTCTGTGCAGACATCAGCTCAATAACGAGATACTTATAGCCAGTCATATCGACATCTGCACGATATGTCCAACCCATCTCGCTATAGGTCCACGTACTGTTGCCCGTTGGCTTAACGAACTTGAACACTGCCGAGGTTGAGTTGTTCTTATAAGTACCCGTACTTACCAAGTCGTTTCTTACATACCGGGTATCGAAGGGGAAGTAGCCTGACTTAGCAACGAACTTCTTCTCAATCTGATTACCCAACACATCGGTATAGATGGCATTCACATTGGTGCTGCCCTGACCAACGCCCAGCATCTGGCCATCATAGAACTCAACGATGCCTGACTCCTCTGGAACGAAGGTTGCATAGTTGTTAACAAGTTCAGTATGCTTATCTGCGAAGGTAGCCGTGAGAGAGGGAACAGCCTTCTCGCCTACCATTGTCTCAAGTGTTGTGGGTGTCTGGGAGAGGGTCTTCACCTCAAAATGCTGAGCGGCAGGAGCCTCAAACTCTGCAGGGAACAATTCCTCCTCATCAAATTTCTTCTCGGTTGAGAACCAATCGAAGTCAGCATAACCGCCCTTAGCCTGTGTAGCATAGCAGAACAAGCCGAAGCGTGCACCTACAAACACCGAGAGGTTAAAGCTCTGAGGTGTGTCACCACCAAACGACTTCCATGTCTTGTTGTCCAGAGAATAATAGAACTTAGCCTTGTTCTCCTCAAACTTGATAGAAGCACGCAGGTAGATAATGCTATCGGGCAACTCAATGGCCTGTGTCTTCTCTGCAGGCGTGAAGTCGGTACCAGCGTCGCGCACCTTCTCTTTCTGCCACAGCAACTGATAGGCGCCATTTTTCTTCTCAACACAGATCATGCCGTAAGGATCCTGCAGGATACAGATTCCTGCACGGTCGCCCTCAGTCAGATGGCGGACATCCAAACGGATTGTACCGTTAGTATATTCATTCTTCACAGCAAAAATACGCTGGGTGAGCATATTGCGAGCCTGAGACAATTTCATGGTGACATTCGAAGTCTTGATTCGCAACCAACCAGCACGTTCCATCAAACTCCATGCGGTGTCGCAAGGCAGGTGGTTCCACTCCCACTGCATGCCAAGAGGATAGGTACGGAAAGCATCGGTTGTGGGCAGACGCTTTACGCGGGTGTTGCCAACAGCCGTTGGCTTCAGAATCTTGGCATCAAAAGACTTGTAAGGAGCGCCTGAGGTATTGCCAACCACTGGCCAGTCATTCTTCCATGCCACAGGCTGCAGGTTGGGCATACGTCCCAGTGCACCCAGGTCTTCCTGCATGACGGTCCACCATTTGCCGTTGACATCCTCAACGAGAGCGCCCTGATGGATGGTGTTGGGGATGTTGTTATATGTCTTCTCAACCACCATTTTTTCCTCATAAGGACCAAAGGGACTCTTTGAGCGGAACGCCGCCTGACCACTAGGCCATCCACCATAGGTAGCATAGATGTAGTAATAATCGCCTTTCTTGTAGAAATGGCTACCTTCAAGACCATCTTTATTCTGAATGACGGTCTGTTCCTTCTTAAAGTTAAAGTTCTCGTCAAGCTCACAGACAGAAATGTTGCCAATACCTTGAGCCACATATACCTTACCATTATCGAAGAGCATACCTGGGTCGTAATAGCTACGCGACAGCTTCTTCATTGTCCACTCACCCTCGGGGTTGGTAGCCGTAAGCAGATAACCATTCAAGTTCCAACCGTCAATAGGACGTTTCTCATTAATAAGAATATGGAACTTACCGTTATGGTACTTCATTGAGCAGGCCCACATGCCTGAGCCATAAGCATTCTTTTCGTTCAACAGTTTATAGCCGGCATCACCACCCAACTGCTTCAGCGGCTGTGCGCAGTATTCCCAGTTCACCAAGTCTTGCGACTTCAGGATGGTGGCACCAGGGAAGTGGTGCATCGTGGTTGAAACCATGTAGTAAGTGTCGCCCACACGAATCACATCGGGATCGGGAAAGTCGGCACGAACAATGGGGTTCTGATACTGACGACCAAAATCGCTCACAGGAACACTGGTAAAGTCGGCCTTGGGATAGTTCTGATTGTAGTACTCTGCATACCAGTCCATGCAGGCCTTACCGCAAGCCTCTTCCAAACCACCAAAGGCGGGCACCACCTTCTTCTTGCTAATCAGCGTATCGATATCAATAAGACAAGCTGTGCCGGAAAGGGTCATTGAGATATTGCCATAATAATCGTACACATTCTTGGTCACCTGCCCCCAAACAGAGGTACGACCTGTAGCCCATGTGCCGTAGTTTGACTCAACCCATTCGCCGTGCTCGTTATAGTGACCCGAACCAGGCTTCTTAGGACTCCAGTCAATCTCAGTGACAATAACCGGGTTGGTGTCTACCACAGGCACCTGGTTGTGGAACTGAGTTATCTTAGCCTGCGTACGGGCTGCAACGTCCTTTGCCTGCCAATCTTTGTCAGCCATACCATACCAGCCATCATAGTCGTGAACGGCATAACCGATGTTATAACCCAAGATGGGATAGGTTTTATAATCAGAATAGCCAGACTGCCAGCCTGCACCGGGAATCCAGACAATACCCGTGAAGCCATTGGCACGAATCTTATCGTAAACTGGCTGGAAGAAATCGCGCAAGGCCATCTTACTGTCAGCACCCTGAGAGTTCTTCACACTCACAGGCTCGTTGGCCAACTCAATGCTAATCTGACCAGCATACTTACGGATAGAGTCGTTCTGGGTTACCAGATCCCACACCTGAAGCAGATACTTCTGATAGTAGTCGCCCACCTTAATCTCGCCAGGACAAACGCCGGGAGGGCGAACAACCACATACATGCCATGCTTGATGGCGTCAAGCATCAGAGGGACATAAAGTGTTTTTAGGAAACTGGTTAATCTACTTGGATTGAAATGGTGTATGTCGGCCTCACCGGTCCACTTGGTATCCTGGTTAACGGCTGTCTGATACGTGTAACTGTTGTCATTGGTCCAAGCAGGGTCCAGATGCAAACGGAATACATTACATTTAGCCTGCTCCAAGCCATCAAACAGTTTCTTGAAGTAAGCCTTACAATTCGTAGCACCAGTAGTGTTATAACCACCTGTCCAACGATTGCTGTTGAACCACATACTCGGTGTGTCCATCACACCATGAAGAACCACGTGATTTCCGTGAGTGTCCACCAACCACTTACCTTCCACGTGGAGAGAAGGTAAAGGCTTTACACCCTGCGCCCACATTCCCATGGCGGCACAGGTAACAAATAACATAGCTAGTAATTTTCTCATAATTTTGTTAGGTTTTTAAAAACTGCTGCAAAGTTACAAAGAAAATTGTAAAACGTACACATTATCACGTCTCATTTTCTTTTCAATACGTAACAAAGAAGGTGGGCAAGCATACCGCTGTATGCCTGCCCACCCATGTTTTATATGAAAAGAAAGTTTTTATTTCTTAACTACCTTCTCAATACGAACGGTACCGTCAGTCATGTATTTCTTCACAATCTGGATACCCTTGTTAGCCGAAACGATGCGACGTCCGTTCAGGTCGTAGAGCTCAACGCCACGAACACGAGCCTCGCGAACATTGTCGACGGGAGCCAACTCACCAATCACCTCGTTGTATGCAGCAGCATAGTCGGCATTGGTCTTGTTAGACATCAACAGACGAACATCGTTGAAGAACGTGTGAGAGCTAGAACCTGCGTTAACACCGATGGTAAGAACACCGTCTGTTACAACAACTTCCTCGATCATCAAAGGATTGTTACCAGTTGCGAAGGGGAATGCCTGTCCGATGTGAGTAACATCAACAGTTGCTGCGAAGTTCAGATCGCGATCCTCCTCATTGGGTTCCTCACCCTCTTCTACGGGCTCTACAGCAGGAGTGTCAGAAAGCTTAACGAAAGCGAAGCTACCCTCAAGGTTACCCTCGTTGCCATCGCCACCATCACGCTCACCGAAGCCATACTTAATGGTGTAAACACCAGCGGGCAGGTCAGTAACAGTCTGCTCTACGCGATAACCGCTACCCCATGTCTGGAACATGCAGTCCTCAGCAACACCTGCAACGTTCTTGGGCTGACCCCAACCAACAGTAAGACCTGGCTTGCTGAAGCCCTCAGGAGTAGTCCATCCAGGAACATTCTCAGCAGTGAAGTCCATGTTAGGCAGCTGCTTATAGGTGTTGGGGTTCTTCACGAACACAGTCATATCGTAAGAAGGAACAACCTCCTCCTCAGTAGTCTCGTCGATGGTGGTAGCAAACAGTTTGCTATCAGCATTCTTCAGATCAGAATAGAGGAGCTGCTTGATTCTCAGCTTAACAACATTAGCCAGAGCATCGTCGTCAACCAGACAGGTGTTAGCCTCCTTAATGAATGCACTATCAACATCCAGGTTCAGAGCCTTTGACAAAGTACCAATGGTCTCAAGACCCAGACGCAGACGGTCGAACAGAACAGCCACACCAGTAGCCTTACCACCATTTGCACTCTCAGGAGCAGAAACGCCCTCAGTGAAGAGCAGAGAACCCAGTGTTGCAATCTCTGTCAGTTCCTTAACAGCAACAGTCAGAGAATCCTTCTGAGTCAGCACATCAAAGCTGTAAACAAGATCAGTGGTAGGATCAGCATCGGGATCCTCAGGATCAACCTTAGAAACCCACTCGTAAGTACCATGATACTTAGCGTTGAGAGCCTTCACTTCACCATAGAGTTCAGTAGCATTGAACTTAGAAACCTCGTTTACGCGCTCAACTTCGATAGACTTCTTAATCTGAGTATCGTAGTTGTCGCAGAGTGAACGGTGATCCTTCAGAGCAGCGGTCAGAGCATCCAGCTCAGCAGCAGCATTCTGGAACTTAGAAGGAGCAGTATAGCTGCTCTTCTCAGCCTCGTACTTGATAACAGCGGCATTCAGTGCACTGTAATCAACACCAGCATAGCGAGGTGCAGAGTTTGCATTCAGAGCAGACTTAGCATTAGCCAGAGCGGTGTTCAGCAACTGAGTCTCCTCAATACCCATTGTGCTGGGGATGTACTTCATCTCGACGTTAGCAAGGATAACCTCATTGAAGCCACCTACGCTCCAACGCAGCAAGTAGTTGTCTGTTACTGCAGGAGTGAAGTCGATTGTTGTAAAGGTAGAACCAGTAACTGCATTCTGACTACCATTGACGTTAGGAGTATTATTGATAGTCTTTGTCAGATAAGCCTCAGCCTCCAAATCGGCAGGATTCAGAATAGAGAAGGTCATTGAAGAACCATTGTCCTTCCACATGCAAGAGTTGAAGGTGATTCTATATTTCTTACCACCCTCGAGTTGGAGTGCGTAACCCTCCATAGCACCATACTGTACATAACCCTCACGGAAGTAGAGACCCTTCAAGAAGTCACCACCCTCGCCGAAGTTAAACATACGTGAGCCAGAACCGTAGGTAGACTCGTAAGTACGCTCCTCTTCACCGAACTTCACATTGTAGCCTTCGGGGATACCACCAGCCTCACAAGTAGCGAAGGTGTTGGCAACAACATCCTTAATGGTGTCGTTGGGATTCACCTCAACCTGGCCAATATAGAATGAGTACTCGTACTCACCAAACTCCAGGTCATTTAAGCGAGCCTCAGGATATACCTTATCAAGCTTAATAGTATATGTGCCTGTAGACAGGTCAGCATCACCCTGACGAGTCAGCACAATCTTCTCAGAGCAAATAATCTTAGCGCCCTTAGAAGTAGTCTTCTCAACGGGCTCAACAGGAGTGATAGTCATCTTCTGACCATTCAGGGTAGCCACCATATTGGTGCAATCAGCAAGCTTATCGAAAGTAACGTTGAAGTTCTTCAGACTGTTGGGCAGGTTGAATGAACCCTGCTCAGGATCAGACTCAATAATAATAGGTGTTACCATGATATAGGCATAAGAGTCCATGTAATCGAAAGAAAGATCCTCGTTCAGAGTAGCCTCACCATCATAGTTAGCCACATCCTGACCCTCAACAGCAGCAGAGGTGTAAACCAGGTGGTAGGCAGGATCGCTGGGGTTTGTAAACTTCACCTCAACCTTATTTCCATCAATATTCTCCTCAAGGAAAATGTAGAAACGACCATCAGCAAAGCCCTCTACAGAAGTAATAGCGCCTTCTTCAAGAACCTCACCATCAACAGTCACCTTAACACAGTTCTTGGGGAAAAGCAGACGGGGCTTGCCTGTAGCCTTCACCAAAGCAGGGATATTGGTATCGAAACCAAAGTCAATCTTAATAAAGTCCTCACAGTATTCTACCATTGTACCGAGCTTATAAACCTCGAATACGATGTTGTCGAAATAATAGTTGTTAGCACCAGGATGAGAATCATCGTTCAGGTTGAAAGCAACAGAAAGGAACTTCTTATCGTCCTTAGACTGATCGGCAGTAACAGTACCTTCCTTCTCGAAGGTCTTCCAATCGGTATCAAATTCAAGATTTCCAAAGAGATCGTAGTGGATATAATCACCAGGCTCAGCATGTGCCTGAGTAGCTACGGTAGCAGCCTCATCAGCACGATAGTCGAAGCTTACGCGATACTTAGTACCTGCGGGTACGGGCTCATTAAAGCGGAACCAGAACTGGTTGTCCCAAGGATCCTTTGTCTTGTCGCCAGCAGCCACAACAATACCACGGCTACCATCAACACCAACCTCATCCTGAATCTCAGAAGCCAGTACAGTACCAGCGTCGTCGCCAGTGTTCAACTTAGTAAAGAAGCTGCTATTGTCTTCACCTTCCATGTTACTATTGTTAATCAGGTTGTTCCAACCTACAGAAACAACAGCACCAGCAGCCTTCTCGAGCTCCATCTTCGTTACGGTAACATTGGCCCAATTGGCACCCTTAATACAGTGCAGGTGACAGAAGCCCTTGTCCTTAACGATAGCCTTCAGGTCAACAACATAAGTGTTGTCACCTTCTTTAGAGAAGTACTTAGCAGACCAACCTTCCTTAGTATTATCAATCAGGTGAGACTCTGCTTCGGTAGCATTCCACTGACCCTCATCAACGTCACGGTTGAGGAGGAAACGAGGAGAACCTTCTGTCACCTCGACAATCAACTTGGTGTAAGCCGACAGGTCAGCATAGTTAATTACACTGGGATCGCCATAAGGCAAGTCTGTGGGTTCATCAAGAACCCACGCGCAAGTGGCATCACTGGTGCTCTTGGCATCAGCGGTCCAGCCATCCCACACACAGAAAGGTACATCCTGAAGGGACACCTTCTCTGCGTTTGCAGTTGTCACGCCAAGCACCATCAGTACCAGCGCGAACATCATGCGGAAAGTTTTGTTCATTTGCAATAAAGTTAGTTAATAAAATATTTATAATAATGTGATTTTTTCGGTTGCAAAGATAAAATGTTTGTCTGAAACGCACTTTTTGGGGCGTTTCATTGTGTTTTTTTTTTGTAACATTTGAAAAACGCAACAAATAGAAAAACTAACGAGACAAACGGCAATATTACCCTATTAAGACCAAAACAATACGTATAATGGCCATAATCATGCTGATTACGGCCATTATACGCTATAAATAACAGTGTTTAATGCTTATTCTGAGTCGCCCTCTCCCTCTTGTTCGGCATACTCTGAAGGAGCTATACCAAAGTGTTTGCGGAAGATGGTGGAGAAGTGGGCCAGGTTCGAGAAGCCAACGGTATAAGCCACCTGGGTAACGTTGACCTTCTGTTCGCGCAGCAGACGAGCTGCCTGTTCCAAGCGGATGTTTCGTATAAACTCGCTGGTGGATATACCGGTAAGTTCCTTCATCTTGCGATGCAACTGTGCACGACTGATACCAACCTCCTGTGTCAGCATGTCAACATTGAAGTCACTGTTCGACAGGTTTCTGTTCACCGACTTCATGATGCGCTCCATGAGCAGTTCATCATTACCCTTCACCTCAACAGTCTCAACCTTGTCGGCTTGTTGCTGAGCACCACTGTATTTCCCCTTCAAGCGCTGACGCGTCTGAATCTGGTTCTCAATAACCATGTGAAGTTCCTCCAGTTCGAACGGCTTAGCCAGATAGGCATCGGCACCACGTTCCAGACCTTCCAGTCGATGTGCCACATCAGACATTGACGTCAGCATGATGACAGGTACATGCGACACCTTGACGCTCGTCTTAATCATGCGCAGCATGGTGAAGCCATCCATCTCGGGCATCATCACATCACTCACCACTACATCGTAGTTGCCTGCGAGCAGTTCCTTGATACCTTCCTTACCATTTGAGCAAACCGTAAACTTATAGTATTTGCCCAACTCGGTAGAGATATAACGGCCAATCTCTGCATCATCATCAACGATAAGCACACGATGTTTCGTGCCCGACTTAGCAGGCGCTGCTGCAGGTGCAGGCTCAATCACCTCAATCTCCTCCGGTGTATCATCAATCTCATTAGGCGACAGATGACCATTACCCAGAGGCAGGCACACCTCAAAGACTGCACCGCTCTCACCCTTGCGGTTGTGAGCCTCGATGGAACCATGGTGCATATCCACAATCATCTTACAGAGGTTCAGACCAATACCCGTTCCTGCAATATGCAGGCGACGTGAGTTACTGCCCTGGTAGAAACGCTCAAATATATGCTTCAGGTTCTCACTGTCAAGACCCTGTCCACTGTCTAACACCTGAAGAATGGCTTGATGGTCATTCTGTGAGAGCCGGATTTCCACACTACCTCCATCATAACTATACTTAAAAGCATTGGACAACAGATTAGTAATCACCTTATCAAACTGACTGCGGTCAATCCATATATCGAGCGAGTCCATGTCATGCTTAAAGGTGAACGTGATGTTGTGCTCGCGAGCATTATACTCGAACATCTTATAGATACTCTGGGTATAGGCCACAAGGTCGGTCTTCTGACAATGCAACTGCATCTGCTGCTTATCAATCTTACGCACATCCAGAATTTGGTTAACCAAGTTCAGGATTCGCTTGGCGTTGCGGTCAATGGTATCGATGTCTCGCAGTGCGTCAGGATTCTCATCGCCAATATGACGTTTCAGATTGGCCAACGGACTCATGATGAGTGTTAGCGGTGAACGGATATCGTGGGTTGCATTTATCAGGAACTTCATCTTGTCCTCGTTCAATTGCTCATGCGTATGACGACGATAGGCAAGGAACACATAAACACCCAGAATCAGCAGGATTGTAAAATAAATAATGTAGGCCAACGTCGTGCGATACCAAGGCGCACGGATCGTTACCACAACGACCTTCTCGGGGGTATACTCATTACCCTGCTGGGCACGAACCTCAATCCGATAGGTACCTGGCTGCAGATGACTCAACGTAAAGTCATTAACCCCCGCACTATTGCGAATCCATTCACCACCATTGACACGATACTCGTATGTCACATTCATGGGGTTATCGAAATTCATCTGAGAAAAACAGAGGGTAATGGTATGGTCCAGATAACTAAGAGTAAAATGGTCACTCTGACTGACAGGCACCTCCGTGATACGGACACCATTCAGCACGGTACGGGTATTAACGCCCTGACCGCTGACGAGGAAGGCTGTCAACTGCAGGGGAGCCAACGAGGGGTTGGCCGCATTAACGTTCTTTGGTTCGAAGACGGTCAGTCCGTCATTATGTCCAAAGAACACCATGTCGTCATTAGTGTGCATACCTACACCATATAAGAACTCCTTCTGAACAAGACCATTGCCATTGATATGGCCAATGAAGCTATGGCAAGACTGCTTATACTGCCATATGCCCTGAGACGTAGAGCACCACAGGTCACCGTTATTCGACTGAACAATATAGCAGATAGCCTTATTGGCAAGCTGATCACTACCAGGGAAGCGCTCCACACGACGAGAATGACGATCATAGAGATAGAGTCCCTGTTCTGTGCCTATAGCAATACAGCCATCAAGAGAACGACCATCAGCCAGATTACCGCTGTGCAATTCGCACACATCGAAGCAGACAACACCATCCAGCTGAGAGTTCCATCCCTGCGAGCGGAAGCTGTCTGTACGGGGATCATAGCATGAGACACCCGAAGAGGTGGCCATCCAGATATATCCTCTATTATCACTCGACATGCCCATGATCCAGTTATTACACAACCAACCACGCACAGAATCACGCTCAGAGAAATTCCGATTGCGCAGGCTGCCTGTCTCTGGATCATAGATACAGAAGCCTCGCGAGAAGGTAGAGATATAAATTCGGCCCTTATCATCGCTGGTCATATCATTAAAGCGGTCGCAGTCGAAGGTCACCTTCAACTGATAGCGGCCTGTCTGAGGGTCATAAGCAAAAAGACCATCATCAGTACCCACCCAGAAACGCTTCTGTTTATCACGGAAGATAAACTCGACAGCCTCAGGTGCTGACGGATGAGCCGCCACGTGTCCGTGCTTATTAAAGCCATAGATACCAACACCCTGAACAGTGCACCATACCATGCCCTCATCACCTTCGCACACAGACGAGATACATGAACCAAGACTAATGCCCTGTGACTGGAAACTCCAGTTGTTGAAGTCAACCGGACGCAAAGGCACCATCAGCAAGCCCTTACGGTGGCAGCCCAGCCAAAGGTTACCACCACGGTCGCTCATCACGCAATTAATCTTAGCAGTATTAGGGTCAACACCCGCCGCATCAATCTCTACATGTTCCAATCTACGCGAGGCATTCAAAGCCAAACGATAAAGACCTTGTCCGCGCGTACCTATATATATAGATCCGTCGCCAGTCATGGTAGCATGATTAAACACAGCCTCTTTCTTTGCTGCCACACCAAGGTCGATATCAGAAACAGCCATCTGACCGTTATGGTAAGACATCAATCCGTGGAGACATACCACCAGAAGCTCATCGCCATACTCTACGAAAGCCTGCGGATTTCCCACAGCAGAATGAAACACCTTTCTCTTCTTGCCATCATACATCACAATGGCATCGTCGAAACCACTTTTCCAAAGACGGCCACGAGAGTCCTCAAAGAAACGGCTAAAGAACTGGTCGCTGGGATCAAAAGCCACCTCCTTCATCTTACCGTCTGAACCGACAGAGAACACGCCGTAACCAGCCGTACCCACCATAATTACACCATCCTTACGTCGCTGAATGATACTCGACACACGAGGATGCAGGTTTTTAGGGAAGGGATAATGCACAAAGGTCTCGGTTGCCGGATCAAAACGATCCAGACCGCGATTGGTTCCTACCCACAGACGACCATCCTTATCGCAAAACAGCGTAACCACCACATTGACATTGATTGACGATGGATCTTTGTCATCGTGAAGATAATAAGCAAAGCGATAGCCGTCGAACTTATTCAGTCCGTAGTCTGTAGCAACCCATACAGATCCCATCTGGTCCTGACATAGGTCAGAAACAAGACTACTTGAGAAACGATCGGAAGGAAAGAACTGAGCAGCCTGGCCAAAAATCGACCCTGCATACAGTATGGTTAAAAGGAGTAATAGTATAGTACGTCTCATTCTGTTATGGCAAAATTTTTATAAATGTGGGGCAAAATTACAAAAAAAAACAAAAGATGAACTTTTTGTTAAGTATAATTATGTTTTCTTTATGTCTCACGTACAATTTTGTGAGACAAATACGATAAAAACACATCATTTTTAGCAAAAACACACCAAAAACACAATCAAAAATGAAACATGCACAAAAAAGACACAAAAAAACAGCTGCCTATATTCACATACGGGCAGCCGCTTTCATTAGTTTACCATAACTAATATACTACAAAACTAAAATCCAACTACTAACTATAACTATAAAATGAATCACTACTAATTTTTGCTCTTAATCACAGTGCAAAGATACGCACTTTATGTGTAATTCACTATCTCTTATGTTTCAGTTGTTTTCACTTTTGGATAATATTGCCATAAAAATAGGACTTTTTTCGCTTTCTTGTCACATTTTACTGTGGAAGAGGTAAAAACCAATTGTTTTTGTCCATCAACAGCGCACGGAGTGAAACATTCAAGTCTCCACCACGATTGGCAATACGATCGGCCAGATATGAGGCATCACGACCAGGACGCGAAGCCACGCGAACCAAATCGAAGAAGCGATTACCCTCGAAAGCACCCTCCAAAGCCATCTCGTTGACAATCAAATCCTCAACCAATGGAATCTGATAATTGATGGTGTCCTGACGACTGTTCAAGGCCGCGGCAGGCATTGGCATCACATAATAAGCATTGCATTCGCTGTCGCCAGAACCTCTAGAGTGAATACCACGCGTATTCTCGAAGGTAAAGAAAGCAGGCGAGAAGCTAATCAAGTCGCCAGCAGCGTCCTGCTCTTCCTTGTCAATCTTACCAAGATTATCATTACAGAGACCATACTTCAGCACTGCAAAGGCCGACTGCGGATAGCCAGCCCTATTCAAAGCCTCGGCATAACGCAGATAAACCATCGGACTACGATAAGTCATGATACGGCTACCTACAACCTTATATATTCTCTGATAGAACGATGATCTCTCAGAATAAGCATCCTGTCCACTCAAAGCATTCAGTTTGTAGTTAGAATGAAGTCGCAAGTCGCCAACAAAAGTCTCATCATACATATCCGTACGAGGCGCATAAAGCGTATCGATGGTCGTAGAAGACTCTGCCTTATACTTAATGCAATAAATCTGATCGGCAGAGAGTCGGTACATACCACGCGACGGAACGAGCTGATAATAATAGTTGTTCTTCACCGTAGAGCTGAAGATATTCTCCAGATCACTCACATGACCATTGAACACCTGCTCCTCCATGGGGATATAGCTCAGCATCTCGTCACTGGTCCAGATGCTATAGGGATCACTGATATGACTCTCATCAAAAGAAGATACCGTAGACCAGGTGATGCGATTATTATACTCCATCACGACAGGATTCTCTCTGTCGTTCAGATAGTCATGATACCAACGAGCAGCCTCCTCGTATTTCTCAGCCCACAGACAAAGATCGCCCAGGAGCGCCTTCATGGGGATGAAATAATAGTCGGAGTTCTTACCATCGATAGTGCCGAAGTTAGGATGTTCCACATCAGCATAGGGAGTCAGGTCATCGATAAACGTGTTACACACGGCCTTGATGTCGCTGCGCTGAAGCGCCATGGCCTCACGCGCCTCACGCTCGGTCATCATAGGAGTGAGCACCAGAGGCACCTGACCATAAGCCTTGACCAGTTCAAGATAGGTCCAGGCACGGAAAGCCTTCACAGCAGCATACTCCTCTCTGAACACATAACGTCCACGACGCTGCATGGCTGTATCCACATGTGCGATGTAATAGTTACAGTTGTTAATAACAGCATAGTAATCGCTCACGTGGTTATACTGATTATCTTTCGACAGTTCGAAATTAGCCAGGTTCTTCAAATCGGCCGATGCGGCATCAGTAGTAGTCACCAGGTCGCCACGTACTTCGCCAAGCAACACCGTGCGGTCGGCAATGACCTGTATCTTATTGAGGATACCCAGCACACTATAAACAGAGTCAGTAGGATGGTTCAAAGTATTGTTCTTCTCGTATTCCACGAGTTCCGAGTCTGTTTCAAGCATATCTGCACAAGCCATGAAGCTACAAGCAACACAGACAGTGCAAAGGAATCGATATATCTTATTCATCATGCCTTGAATGTTTTAGAGGTTAATATTAACGCCAAGTGAGAACGAGCGGCCAGCCGAAAGAAGACCACGGTCGATGCCCTGACAAAGGACACTTGAGCCCATGGCGCAGTCGGGGTTACTACCCAGATAGCGTGTAAGCGTAAAGAGATTGGTGGCACTGCCCCAGATAGTGATGCCCTGCAGATAAGTGCTCTGGATGGGCAGATGGTAACTCAACGTCACATTGCTGAGACGCAGATAAGAGCCATCTTCTATCCAGCGGTCGCTGAAGCGAGAGTTTCCCATCTCGTCGAGATAGCTGACGCGAGGAATATCAGTTTGCTGTCCCTCCGTGGTCCAACGGTTCTGCATCGCCGTGGTCTGATTGAGGAAGTAAGCACCACCTTCCAGCAACGAGCGCTGGTAGTTGTACACATCATTACCCAATGAATAGTTCAACACAGCCTGCAGCGTGAAGCGCTTATAGGTCAGTGTCGTGTTGATGGTACCATAGATATCGGGGTTGGGATCACCAATAACTGTGCGGTCGTTGTCGTCAATACAGCGATTGTCGTCCATATCAACAAAGCGCATATCACCACCCTGGAAATAAGCCTTCTCGCCATTCTCCTTAACAACATAATAGCCATCAGCCTTTGCAGCATCGTTTGTGGTGTACACACCTGCAGTCTTGAAGCCATAGAACAAGCCAACGGGTTGTCCCACCTTGGTCTGGATAGTAGCACCATAGATATCTGTCTCAATAGAGCCATTGTTGTTAGGAAGAGCAGTCACCTCATTCTTATAATGACCTAATGACGCACCGACTTCCCAGGTCAGGTCTTTCATGGCCAGCACCTTCCATCCCAGATGCACGTCAAAGCCTGTATTCTCGAGCTTACCATCATTACCCCAGTTCTGATCCAAGCCACTAGTCCATGCCAACTGACTCAGAGAAAGCAGATTGGAAGTCCAACTCTTAAAGAAGTTAAAGCGCACATTCACACGATTGCCAAAGAGGTTACTCTCCAAACCGGCCGTCAGTCGACGTGTGGTCTCCCACTGCAGTTCCGTATTACCGATATTACCAATCATCTTACCCGTGGCACCCTTCTCACCCAGCATACGCTTTGAAACGAAGTAAGAACGCGACGCAATATAGTCGATATCATCATTACCTGTCACATCGAAACCAGCATTCAATCGGAGGTAGTCAACACCCTTAACACCTGCAAGCCACTGCTCATTGCTCATCACCCAGGCAGCCTCAACACTGGGGAAGAGTCCCCAAACAGTATTAAACAGTTTCAGTCCGTTGGCATCCTCGCCAAAGCGTGAAGAAGCCTGTGCCGAGAAACCTGCGTTCACATAATATCGCTCAGCATAACCATAGTCGGCCAGCGCATACCAAGTAATCTCACGTGTCTGATCGTCGGCACCGCTGGTATCCTTGAAACTCAGTGAGGTCACCATATTAGGCTTTTTGTCGTTAGGAGAGTTATAACCCTTCTGACCAGTACGCGTATAGTCGGTACTCAGATAACGCACACCACCCTTCACTGTGATGTCATGTGCATGGTAGCGGTTCTGCCAGGTCAAACGTGTATCACTCTGAATCATAGTCTCGCGAGCCGTCATACTCTGCACCTCATTCTTAAGTGTTGTGTCATCGCTCAAGCCATCAACCAGGAAGGGAGGTACACCTTGAATAGGCAGATAATAGTTCTCATTCGTATTCACGAGTCCCAGCACAAAGTGTTCGCTGACATTCAGGTGCTTGTTAATCTCATACTTCGGTGTGATGGCAAAGGTCACCAAACGGTTACCAAAGGCATTTCTATTCTTTCCCTCACCGTTCTCCAGAAGACTGAGGGGGTTAGCCAAACGACCGCGTCCCTGGAACATCAAGGCATCACCATTCATCAGATAGTCATCGGCCTCAGCCAGGTAATGACTCTGTCGGCCACTGACGTCGAATGCATAAGGAGAGAGGAAGGGCGATTTTGTCAGACTCAGGAAACCAGGAGCTGTAATCACCGTGCCAAGGGGATCAACGGGAGCGCCATCATCACGCAGGTCACGGTCCACATCACTGTAAGAGGCGTCGAAACGCACATCCAGTCCCTTGGTAATCACAATGTCCGAGTTCAGTCGCATGTTGAAGCGCGAGAAATCGTTATTCTTCAACGTACTGTTACCCAGCGAGTAACCCACAGACAGGTTATACGAAGCCGCATCATCACCACCCTGAACGTTAATGCCATAGTTCTGCGAGAAAGCATTCTCGTAAACCAGGTCAGTCCAATCGGTCTGGTTGTGATACTGGTTATAATAATAATAGGTGGGCTCGTTGTTCAGGAACCTCATCTTACTCATCAAGCTAGGATTCACCTTGCCCGACAGCAACTCTGTGGCATAGAGGCGATAAGACTCGGCATCCATCATCTCAGACTGACGTGGCACCAGCTCATAGCGTCCATTGATGGTCACGTCAATCTTGGTAGCCATCGACTTATTACGCTTAGTCTTAATGACGATAACGCCATTAGCACCTTTAGCGCCATAGAGAGCCGTTCCATTCTTGAGCACCTGAACCGACTCAATATCATTCACGTTCAGGTTAGCCAGCAGATTATTAAAATAGCCATCATGCAGCAGGTCACGCGAATACTGCATATCCATCAGCACATCGTCGATAACAACCAGGGGCTGCGCATTGGCATTCAGCGAATTGAAGCCATTGATAAACATGGTATTTCCCATACCCGCTATTCCGCTGCGACTGGCAGTGCGGACATCGCCACCCAGACGCTGAGAGATGAGCGGGTCGATACTAAACTCCGATGTATTGTCAAACTGGTTAGCCTCGGCACTCAGCACAGCCGAGGTAGCCGTCTTATAGGTAGCGCTGAAGGCGTTGCTATATAAGCGGGCATCAGCCTTTCCCTCTGCGATGGCACGCTGCTGAAGTGCATAACCATCAATGCGCATCATCACAGAACGTGTATACTCGGGCACGTGCAGTTCATAGCTACCAGTCTCGTCGGTCATGGTTGTCTGACGCTGGTTGCCATAGGCCGACACGATGACACCCGCCAAAGGCTGACCCGTAGCAGCATCGATCACCCTACCCGTCACCACCTTCATTCGGTCGGTATTAGCCTCCGTTCTTTCTTGTGCTGTCAGCGAGATGGTAGCCAACAGCATGACTACAGATATTAGATATTTCTTCATAGTTATTCGACTTTAGAGATTCGTGGACGAAGATAGATACAGTCCAGATACATCTCACGATCATACCTCGACGTCTCCTTCGCAGAAATATAGCATGTCAGGGTCACAGTGGCCTTGATGGCACTCTGATCATAGTTACAAACAGGGAAATGGAAGTTCTCTGCCAGCACAATCGTGTCAACCTTCTCAGGATCCGAGACAAAGGTTGTCTTGTTGCAGTTGAACTCCTGCATCTTACCCGTGGCATCCGCATACTTGATGGTAGCTCTGAACTTGCAAGGTCTCAAATCCGTATCATTTGCATTCGAAACAGTCTTCGGCAGCAGCACTGCACAAACATCATAGTCGGCAGCAAGGTTATTGTTCAAACGGAAGGTAATCGTCCAGTTAGCCGTACTCGTGCTGGGCACAATCTGCAGATAAGAGTCCTCCGAGATACTGTCTCCCACCTCACGACGAACATTATACGAGCAGAGCTTATCATTATACTCCGTGATAAGGTCTACCCTCTCGCCCTCCGTCCAAATAGGCTGAAGGTAGGTCTGCTCAGGTGTGAATGGCCACTCGTCAACCTTATAAAGCACACCATTACTGCAGCTAATCTTCTCGGCGCCATTCAGAATGCCGCCCTCAGCAAAAGTCTTATGGAACACATGACTGATGGGCTTGCCTGGAACATAGAGCTGTCGGCGCCAGCTGAGGTAAGGAACAGAGACAAGCGAATCCTCTGTTGAACGCTGATCTCTCAGGTTAAAGATCGCATCCGACATCAGCGCATGGGTCGTCCAATACTGCTGAATAGAGTCGTTCTTCAGCACTGACGAGTCATACACGAAATACTTTGAAGCCTCGTTCCAGGCCTTCTGCCATCCCTCGGTGTTTGGAGCCACCACCCAGTAAAGAGAGTCTTCCGCATCAATCAGACCAATTCTCTCTAACATACGGTTATACTCGTACACCACCGAGTCAACATATACGGGAACACCTTCCACGATGCCACTCGACACCGAAGCATCAGCATCGAAATAATCCTGCTCGTATTGACGAAGAACACTTCCCACGCCAGTCATCTCTGGCAGGTCGCACAGCGCCTCATACAGGTTAATCTGATAGGGAAGCGGCTTTGCTGCAACATGTATCACACCATTTCTGGCATGCACATTAGCTTCCTTCACCGTCACGCCCTGGATGGCATCGCCACCCAGCGTCACATACTTTGAGTTGAGCAGCAGCATGGTCTGCTCATCGCTTCTCAAAGACGTTGTTGAGCGTGATATATGATTCAGCACGAACGACTTCTCGACAACAGAGTCGCCCTGGTTTGTCTCAGCCAGCTTTAACAGGGAGTCACAGTTGAACGAGCCGTTCACTGGAGCCACAACGGTGAAAGACTGTCCACCATTAAGGAGGTCAGCATAGCTAACAACAGTCTTCTTGTGCATACGGAACACCTTCGTCTGCTCCAGCAGCTTACAGAACTCACTCAGCTCCTGACGACCCTGCAACTGCTGCCAAAGGGTGAGGTCACTACCCGTACTCGCGCCGCCATCGTAATGGTCGTCCCACTCTGCACAAGCAGTGAGGGCTGTTGCCACACCACAGCACAGTGCAGCGGCCACGAGATAATGCTTTATATTTATAGTCTTCATAACGATTAAATTTCTTTGATCTATATTTAATTAATGTGTATCCTCGCCCTCAGGACTTCCATAGACGCTCTTAGGACACAGTTCAATATAGTCGAACGACCAGTAACGCGTGTTGTCGTCAAGACACTGACGGAAACGCAAGTGATAGGTCTTGTCTGCACTCAATGTCTTGGTGGTCAGGATACGACGCAGCGGACTCAGCGTACGCATAGAGTCATCACCGCCGCCTGGATGCCACACATCAGTCGACTTCATATAGCCACGGTTATGCATGGCCTTGTCATTAGCCATATTCTCTTCCTCATCATCCGTATCAGGAACAGCACCAATGCTGGGATCACCGCCATAGACACGCAGGTCAATGGGAATACCGCATGGCTCATTCTCCAGATACACCTGAACCACACCACGCTCATCACCAGGCGTATAACCCAGGCGGATCTCGTAGGTGCCCGATGGAACGGGAGGCAACTTAAAGGTTACGTCGAACAGACCACTGACGCAGACGGCATTAGCCTGATAAGAGTGCCAGTAATCCACATCGCTATGTACACCTACAAACGTCTCCTTACTTGTCACCCAGTCGGAAATATAACCATTCTTAAATCCTGTCAGGATATCCTCGCCGTAACGGCCACGACCATTACAGTTCATAAAATCAGGACTCAGCACTGTGGCATCAATACGAATACGGCGGTTCAGCACCACATCACGAACCTCAGGCGTATAAGCCAGGATATCATCCAGATAGTGATAAACGCCATTGATGGCATTCTGGTCAACAGAGCCAGATTCCGAGGGAGAAAGTACCTTAACGCCACGAACAAAGAAGCCGCGATCCTTTCTCTCACCCACACCACGACGGTTGATATACAGGCCAGAGGCAGGACCAGCGAAACGTACGATGGTGCCTGGACACATGGTCTCGTAATACTCCTCAGGGTCAATCAGCTTGGTGTCGAGACAGCGCTCACGGATAGTACCAGACACCACCCAGCTGTTGTACTGTCCCACACGGTTCAGCAGGTGATAGCTCACAAAACGGTTAAGCGGGTTCTTACGGTGATGAGGGTCATTGTCGTAAAGACCAGCATCCTCCGGATAAGTCTCATCATATACCTTCTTGGCATATTTCTGCAAATCCTCGATGGTATAGATACCATGTCTGTGGAACACCGAGTCGGGCTCAACAAAAGCTGTATACTTAAAGTAGCGCTTACCCACCCAGAAGGTGCGGGTGTACTGCTGACTACCACTGGTACAGCGCTCCATCGTACCCGTATTCACAGAATCCTCACCACAGTAATAGGTCTCATCCATGTTCTTCATCAGAGAATCACACATACCCGTCATCTTCAGGGCCTGCGAGAACAAGGTGAGAATAGAGTCCTCCGCAATCTTGTCGGGCAGCATCAGACTGCTCGACGAGATGGTGTTGTCCAACACATGCACCACACCATTGGTCACAGAGTCATCGCGCTCAATGATACGAGAATTCTTATTGATATAATAGATAATCTTATTATTGTTGTTCACGTCAGAATCACTTGACAAGACAATATAAGAATCATCCATGTTCAACTCAGGCAGTGCACCCTCGCTAACATCCGTGGTAAAGAAAGCACCTTTCTTAATAATATGCGTGCGAACCAGCGTGTCACAGGTGGCTGCAGGGATATCATAGATGCTGGCATAGCCCATACGCTTCAGATAGTTGTCCACACCATCGTTGGTAGGTGCGAACACTGTATACTTCAGCAAACCAGCCGAGCTGTATGTACCATAGGTTGACAGCATCGAGAAGTAAGGCGTACGTTTCAGCAGGGCGATAAACTCGCTGAACTGCTCAGGACGCTCCTCCAGGAACTGGGCGGCCGTCAGCTTCGTTGACGAGTAATAGTTCTCAGGAACATTATCGTCGTTGTCAACACACGATGTGATGACCGTGGCAAAGCCGCAGAACAGCAGGCCTGCCATGAGGAAATGTTTTATGCTATTGGTTATCATTGTTCTATACTCTTAAATCCAAAATCCATTACTTTGTCAACTCCGTATCCTCGCCAGTCAGGAAGGCAGGGTTCTGCTTCAGAAGCGGATTCACCTTCAGCTCACTCTTAGCATAGGGGAAATAGATGATGTTGGGATCGGCCAACTTAATCTTCAGCGCATTGACATTCTCCTGATACTTACGTGTCACCAGGTTCACCAAACGCGTATTCTTACCGTCACGACGTGCCAGTCGAACCAGGTCATACCAGCGCTTACCCTCAAACAGGAACTCACGCTGACGTTCTGCGATGAGCAGATCCTCCATAGCAGCTTTCGAGTCGATATAGTCGGTCTTCTTCAGCGTACTGCTACGCGTACCGCCAACAGCATCATTGGCGCGCTTGTTCACAATGTCAATCAAAGCAAAAGCCTTGTCGAAGTCATCACCCTGACCGCGCTCTATCAAAGCCTCAGCCTTGATCAGCAACATATCACTCAGACGATAGATAATCCAGTTGGCATAAGCCTCAGACTCTGAGCGGAGGGTCTTGGAAAGTGCCAGGTCCTTCTCAGTGCTGGGTACAGGGTTTGTTCTGTACGACACATTTGTTCTGACATACTTACAGATGGTGTAGCGTGAGCCCGACAACTCGCCGCCCTCATAGGCACGGCCATCGGTTTTCTTAAACAGCGTGTTGCTGCCCTGTGCCACATCCTTGAACAGCAGGTCGCTGGCACTCAGGTTTCCTTGCGGCTCACGCTGGTTGCCAAAGAACTTGCTCACCATGTCGTTCTTTGTTGACTGGGGCGACTTGAAAGAAAGCTCAAAGATGCTCTCAAAAGAGTTACCCTCGCCAAAGATCTCGTTATAGGCATTACCGCAGGTTGTCATTCCCACAGGCTTTTCCAGGATCATCGGAATACTGTCAATCAGGTCGATATTATTCACATTGCCATAGAGCTGTAGCATATCATTATACTGCTGACGCTTGTAGTCGATAACCAAGTCACAATACTTGATAGCATTGTCCCACTCGCCCTTCCACAGATAGAGGTCGGCCAGCAGGGCATAAACGGCCCAACGCGTAATCTTACAAGAGTTCTGCCAAGCGCTGGGACTCTCGTCCACGAAATAACGACGAACGGCATCACCCTTGATACTCTCCAGGTCGGTAATCAGTGTGTCGAGCACCACATCAAATTTGGTGGCAGGCAGCACATAGTTCTGCCTATCATCAATACTGGGAACAGTACAGTAAGGCACGTCGCGGAACGTACGAATCAGATAGAAATAAGCCAGTGCACGAAGGGTTGTTGCCTCTGCCACATTAGCCTTCATCTCGGCCTCCGTATAGTTAGGATCAATCTTCTGCAACTGCGGTGCATAGTAACACACCGTATTACAGCGGTTGATGCACTCATAGAACTTTCCCCAGTTACAATAGGGATTAGAAGGCAGCAGACTCTCCTTCAGAATCTCGCTAAGATCGTTCGGCGTACTGGCACCGGCCTTCATATTATCACTGCGCAGCTCACCCCACACCAGCATGCGGTTCAGGGCGTCGTTGCTCTCGAGCGACTCATAGCAGCTCGTCAGCACGCTGGCAGCATCGGCTTTCTCCTTCCAGAAGTTCTCGAGCACCACCTCATTCTGAGGCTTGAGGTCCAGGAAGTCGTTGCAGGAGTTCAACAAAGGTAAAAAGGTAAGAAGGCTCAGGGGCAATACTCCTTTCACCACCTTTTGGACCTTATTATATATTGTCTTTTCCATATGTCTTTTCTGTTTTTACCTTTTTTATTAGAATTGAATAGTCACACCAGCAGTAAACGACTTAGCACGCGGTGTCTGGGCATTATCAGTAGCCGTACCGCTTATACCGCTATAGTTCACCTCAGGGTCAGAGCCAGAGTACTTGGTCAGACAGAAGAGGTTGTTAGCCGACACATACAGGCTCAACTGGTTCAGTCCCCACTTCTTGATGACCTTCTGTTCAAAAGAGTAACTGATCTGTGAGTAGTTCAGACGGATAAACGAGCCGTCCTCAACAAATCGGTCAGAAGGCAAGGCATTGTAGCCTTCATTATAAAGTGCACGAGGAATAGAGGTGATGTCGCCCTCAACACGCCAGCGCCAGTTCACGGCACGACTCTGGTTGTTGTTGTTATACATCTTCTCTACATTACGACGCGACTGGTTGATAATCTTGTTTCCATAACGGAAGTTGAACTGGTTGTTCCAAGACAGGCGTCCATAGCTCAGCTTAAAACCGAAGCCACCAGTAAACTTAGGCAGTGAAGAACCCAGGTAAACGATATCGAGTTCGTTAATCTGACCATCACTGTTCACATCCTCATAGATGGCATCGCCACCACGGAACTGATAGCTCACCGAGCCAGGGAAGTACATCATCGGCTTGGTCATGTTGTTCTCGTCAAGAATCACGTTACCGTCCTTATCGCGAGCCACAGGCGCATTAGGTCCGCTCACGCCAGGCACCTCTACAGCACTATAGTCGCTGTACTGATAGACACCCTTATAGCGGAAGCCATAGATACTACCGAAAGCAGCATTCAGTTCCACACGCGTCAGATAAGGCGCATTGTTACCACCGTTGTTGCCCGAGGCCACATACTCCTTGTTCAGGCTGGCCAGACAGGTCTCATCCATAGCGGTAATCTCGTTCTTATTGTTGGCAAACGTCACGTTGAAGTCGGCCGAGAACTTACCTGCCTTGATAATACGGTTACCATTCAGGTTGAACTCCCAACCAATGTTCTTCATGTCGCCCACGTTCTGGATGTTATACTTCGAGAAGCCAGAAGAGGTAGGCAGACCACGGTCCTTCATCAGCAGGTCGCTGGTGTACTGCCAGTACAACTCCACATTACCCGTGATGCGATCGTCGAAGAATCCGAAGTCAGTACCCAGGTTATAGGTCTCTTTCTGCTCCCACTTCAGCTTCTTCATCTGAATATTCTGCGGAGCCACACTACCTACACCCAGATAGCCGGCACCATCGTTATATTTACTATAGAACAGTCCCTCAGAGTCAGGCTGACGTCCACTGATACCCCAGCCTGGACGAACAGACAGCATAGAGACGAAAGGCAGAGCATTCTTGAACCATTCCTCCTTACCAACGTTCCAGCGGAGAGAGAACGAAGGGAAGTTACCCCAGCGCTCGTCCTCGCCAAACTTCGTACTACCGTCGCGACGAACGGTGAAGTCGGCCATATAACGTCCCTTATAGGCATAGTGTGCAGAATAGGTGAAGTAAACACTACGCCACTGTCCGCTACCTGTTGTCATGTTATCGATGATACCCTCGGCCGAGGTGCTCTGGGTAGAACCGCTGGGCAGTCCCCACAGACCCGTGTTCTGGTTAGTAGAGTTTCCACTGGTAGACTGCGCACGGAGCAGCATCGTCATGGCATGGTCTTGGTTTCTGAATGCAGGCGTAAAGGTCAGCGTATGCGTCATGGTCACACCCAAGGTCTTCGACGAAGCCGAAGTAGCTCTGTTGGCCGACGACGTCTCGTTGTTCGAGCCAGCATCATTCCATCCCTTGGTACTCAGCGACAAAGGCATGAACGTCTCGTCATAGCTATTAAAGATGTTAAACACCACCTTACCCTCATAGTTAAGGCGTGTCTCGTTATCGTCCAGACTCAGCAGGTTGTAGCGCAACTTAAACTCAGGGGCGATGTTATAGCTCGTTCCATCGTTCTTAGCCTCATAAGCCAAGGCCACAGGGTTCTTCAGGTTCAGCTGGTCGCGTCGCAACTCCGAGTGAGCCGTGGGCAGCATGCTGTAGTAGTCGTCCAGGTCGTTGCCATACTTATCCTGCTCATAGATAGAGAGGTTAGGCATGCGATTATAGGCAATAGACAGCAGGTCACCGTTGTTGCGCTTGTTCTTCGTATACGTCAGCGCGATGTTGGTCTCGATCTTGATACGGTCAGACACGAAATAGTCCAGGTTCACACGCGAGGTAAAACGGTCCAACTGCTGTTCAATGATAGAACCCGTCTCGTGGTCGTAACCAGCACCAATACGGAAGTGAGCCTTGTCGCCACCACCCGTCAGTGAGAGGTAGTGGTTCTGGCGCCATCCCACCTGCTTCACCTCCTTCAGCCAGTCGGTATTGTTGTTATACATCTCGTATTCCGAGAACGAGGGATCATAGTTAATCTCCTGGATGTTACTGGCCTCATCACTCATACGGGGATTGAAATACTCTTCTTTCAGCATCATGGTATACTCGTCACCATTCAGCATCTTATAGCCGTTGGGCTGATAGGTACCCGTCAGTCGGAAGCTATAGCTTACACGCGTAGCACCACGAGAGCCACGCTTGGTCTTAATCTCGATCACACCATTCGAGCCCTGCGAACCCCAGATGGCTGTTGCAGCAGCATCCTTCAGCACCGAGATACTCTCGATATCCTCAGGGTTCACGTTCAGCAACTCAGCAAACTTCTCCTCGTTCATGGTCGACACATCGTCGTTGATATTGGTTTCCCACACATTACCGTCGACCACAATCAGCGGCTCACTGTTACCAGTGATGGTTGAGATACCACGCAGGCGCATGGATGTGCCCTTACCCAGGTCACCGCCAGCCACGATATCCAAACCGGCGATACGTCCTTGCAGGGCCTCGTCGACCGTGGTCATTGAGAGACCCTCAAACTCTGACATGCTGATGCTCTGCTGAGAGGTAGAGATCTCGTCGACAGGAATAGAAAGTCCTGAACCATGTGTACGTTTCTTCTGTGTGATAACCACATCGTCGATCATCGTATCGTCCTGCAGGTGAATATTAAAATGTGTCTTGTTGAAAGGCAGCATCACCTTTTTATAACCTACATACGAGATACTCAGCTTATCCTTAGGGTTCTTCAGTCGGAAAGAGAAGTTTCCACTCATATCAGTCACGGCAGCGGCCACGATACGATTCGACGCATCGAGCTCCACCACGTTCGCTCTCATCACAGGACCGAAGTCGTCTGTCACCGTTCCACTAATCACATCACCCGCTTTCTGGGCATGAGCAGTCATCAGGAAACTAAAAAATGAAAATATAATAATACCTAATCGTTTCATAACTGTAGCGTTTTTATTTTTTAATTTCCTAATCATCCACAGATTGAGAGATATCCAGCAGCAACGGCTTGTCAATCAGGTGAATAACAGCCGATGAGCTCGTCTCGATATTATTTGCTTTCTTCGCATCAGCAGTGTCATACTGATACTCACGTGCCATCAGGTTATACAGACGAGGATTCGTTGTCACCACCTTCACCGGCTGGCGCTTGTGGTTAGGATCCTTCTTGCAAGCCTGGTCCACAATGGTGATACCATCGTCCGTCAGGTTGGCTGTCAAACGATAGAAGCGCTCTGTAGAGGGGTCAATCACAGCCGTCTCGAAGTCGGCACTGTCTTTCTCGGCACCAATAAAGAGGGCATTATCCTGAATATGATACTTCACAAAGTTCACAATCTTCAGCGAGTCGCGTGTCTTGGCCGACAGGTTGCCTGCATTCTCATAAGCCTCCACCTGGTCCCAGGTAGGCAGTTTCTTGGCATCCTGCAGCGCCTGAATGCTGGCATTCGAAGGCACATATACAGTATAATGATAGGTGTTGAATGCCGACACGTTCTGTCCTGCCGTTGCATTGCGCTTGTTGTGGACGCTCTCGAACAGTCCACTGCCATCCATCAGTTCCAGGAACTTTGAGAACTCCTCATGCTCGGCCAGTACGTCGCGCACGGTCTTGCGGGTTGTCATGATAGGCTCGTCGTCCAGGATATAGGCTTTGCCGTTGCCACCCTTGGTCTGGTCGTACACCTGTGTCACGTGCAGGGGCTTTCCCTCGTTCATCTGATAACTGCCTTCCACGGTCATGCCATTGGCACCAGCCTTGGCGTTCTTCACGCGGATCTCTGTGCCACCTTTGGTACGGAAATACTCATGGCCATCCTCCACATTACCAATCACAATATGGGTTTCCAGCACGTCCTTCAGGCGGTTCTTAATGGTATACTCATCAGTGATTCTGCCAATTGAGTCGCCCACCATACCCGTCTCAGGGTCGTAGTTCCATACGCTGGCCCACACGCGCTCTGCCATTCTCACCTTCGACTTGTCATAGTGGAAGCGCAACAGCTGACGCTGGTTCTTGCCATACGAGCATGGGTCGATATACTGAAGCAGAGCCTGGTTTCTGGGAATAAAGAAGCTGTAGGTTGAATTCAGCGAGTTCAGATACACCTTATATTGCAGCACATCCTTATCGATGGCCCACTTGATGATGTTCATCGTCTCGTTGATAATTACAGGATAAGACACACTGACAAAGGCAGTCGGCGTATATACCTTATTAGTCAGGTAGACAGCACCGTTACAAGCCAGCCACACAGAGTCGATATCCTCCACCTTCACACCCATGGGGTCGTTGGCATCGTTCAGGATGCCCGAGAACTTAGAAGGTACGGAGTTAACAAACGAACCCAGCATGTTCACGTTAATCAACTCGTTAATCACGTCGTTGGGCACGTTCTCCAACTTGCCATAATAGTCGCGCAGCACCTTACCAGCACCATTGTTCCAATAGTCTGTCAGGACTTTGTCGGAAGGCACCATCATCACAGCCATATCGCGCTGCATGGCAATATTTCCTTCCTGGTCGTTCAAACCTGTATAATAGTCGTTCCACTCAGGGTCGAACTTCAGCAGTCCACTCACTGAACCGTTGTTTGGGGCTGAGTTGACAGCCTTGCCGCCCTGCGACTTCTCTGAGAAGAAACGCTTCTGGAACACCGTGTCCACATTGGCGTCATACAGATAGTTGTACTGTCGTGTCACCTCCTTGTCCAAGGGGAAGGGGGCACAGAAACGCTCCAGCAGACTGTTCCACATGCTGACGTTCTGCTTACTGCGAATCAGCTCGGCCATGTTGGGCAATGGGGTGATTACCTCGGCCATCTTATGAATAAAACCATTCGAGCACTTGATGTTCGGCTCGTCCACCGACACACCATTGATGCTGGCATCACCAGCCTTACGGGTGGTGGTATAGTTGTTGATAAAGTCATAGTCGGCATTGGTGATGTGCTTGTTGGTGAGCTGCTTCTCGATGAACTGCACCAGAGGCACCTGCGAGTTGTCCGTCATGCAGACCATGGGCTTGTCGGCCTCGCGATAGGGTTTCCAATAGCGGTTGTCGGGCATCTGAGAGGCCGTCAGCACAGCCACCGAGTCGTAGGTAGAACTCGACGAATAGCGACGCATACACTCACCTTCTCTGGGTGGATTGCCTTCCACGCTGGGCAGACTGTTCAGCTGCATCGAGTTGTTCATCATACTGCCAAAGAGCAGCAGTTTCTTTTGTGATACTGTCAGGTCAGCATAACGCTTCACGCCCCACGAGTTGTTCTTAAAGAACCGGTCGTAGGCTGCGTCGTCGGCCACGAAGAGTGTTCGAGAGCCTGTCTTAGCCAGCACCTCACGAAAGCCCAGTTCATCAATCAGACGTACCGTGTTGGTGTAGTTCCCCTGTTCGTCCAGCCAACTATAGATGCTGGCTCCCCATCCATCGGGAGTCGTTTCATCCAAGTCGTAGTCCGAACAAGACATCAAGCCGCCACCACATGCCAGCAACCACCCGGC
The DNA here is from genome assembly GCF_023204875.1 of Prevotella sp. E15-22. Taxonomy (NCBI): domain Bacteria; kingdom Pseudomonadati; phylum Bacteroidota; class Bacteroidia; order Bacteroidales; family Prevotellaceae; genus Prevotella; species Prevotella sp. E15-22. The sequence goes on along the minus strand of NZ_CP096247.1, from coordinate 343,558 downwards.
CACCAGCAACCAGCGTCGACTCCGTTTTAGGATTTGTCTTTCGGTTTTCATACGTTTGAATTTTTGGAATTATTGAGATTTTTTTCTTTTCTTTGCGCATCATTAAAAAATGCGATGCAAAGTTAATAATAATAATAGTGATGCATTTTATGCTACGTCCGAACGACTTTTCTATTCGTTGCTACCCGTTTTTTAACTGTCGCATGTGTTTTTCTATTCGTCTCATAAATGCGAAAAACCCGCATTGCTGCGGGCTTTTTCTGTCATTTACAATCAAAAAAATGCGGTTATATGTTCTGTAGTCTGTGCTGGTCTATTTTTAAAATAATAATATCCTATTCATATCTCTATGACTTGGATTTCAGGTGCAAAGGTACAATGATTTGCTGAACCCTGCAATCCACATTTATATGGATTTTAAACCAAAAAAAATCCAAAATAGATATGAATAGGATATTCTGTTGGGGTATAGGCCAACCTATTCGCCTACATATTTAGCAATGGTGCTCAGACACAACTGACTACTTATGGGCTTCGTGAGGAAATCCACGCAACCGGCATCGAACGCCAACTGGCGATCACTCTCGAAAGCATTTGCCGTCAGGGCGATAACAGGCAGGTCGGGCATCAGTTCCTTCAGCTTGGCTGTTGCTTCCAAACCATCCATCACAGGCATCTTGATATCCATCAGCACCAGATCGAAGCCACCCTTCTGAGCCAACTCCACAGCCTCCTTGCCATTACAGGCTCTTTCAAACTCATAATGATTCTTCAGGATGTAGGTCATCAGGATGTAGTTGCTGTCATTGTCTTCAGCGATTAACAATCTTTTCATGTGCCAAAATATTAGTTCGTTAGTTAATAAGTTACAAAAGTAATACTTTTATCCGAAAAACCTTTGTATTTTTCAAACTTTTAACTAATTTTGCACAGACAGAAATAAGCAATCACTTAAAACACTACAAGACATGAACTTAAAACTCATCTCTCTTTCACTGGCTTTCGCCGCTTCACTCTCTGCTCAGGCACAGCATGTGATGAACGTGAACGCCAAGAAACTTGGAGCACCAGTTCAGTCGACCATGTATGGTATCTTCTTTGAGGATATCAACTATGCTGCCGACGGTGGTCTCTATGCAGAACTTATCATGAACCGTTCGTTTGAATTCCCCAACGCCTTTGCAGGATGGGACATCTCGGGCAAGGTTTCACTGAAGAACGATGGTCCTTTCGATAAGAACCCCCACTATGTGCGCATGGCTCCTGCCGGCCATGGCGACAAGCACACGATGATCGAGAACCAGGGTTTCTTTGGCATCGGTGTGAAGGGTGGCGAGGAATATCGTTTCTCAGTATGGGCCCGTGTGCCCGATGGCGGCAAGGCCAAGCTGTGGATCGACCTGGTGGACAACGCTACCATGGGCGACGACCAGAAGTTGGGCAACACCAGCGTGGACGTAAGCGGCAAGGAATGGAAGAAATACACCACTATCATCAAACCAAGACGCACCTTCGACAAGGCACACCTGCGTGTGTGGGGCGACAGTAAGGCTACCACTGATGTGGAGCATGTTTCGCTCTTCCCTGTCAAGACATGGAAGGGTCGCGAGAACGGCATGCGTCAGGACCTGGCACAGGCACTGAACGACATGCATCCTGGCGTGTTCCGCTTCCCTGGCGGCTGTATTGTTGAGGGTACCGACCTCGAGACACGCTATCAGTGGAAGAACACGGTGGGCCCCGTTGAGAACCGTCCCCTGAACGAGAACCGCTGGCACTACACCTTTACCCAGCGCTATTTCCCCAACTATTACCAGAGCTACGGACTGGGCTTCTTTGAGTTCTTCCAGCTGTGCGAGGACTTTGGTTGCGAGCCTCTGCCCGTCATCTCTTGCGGACTGAGTTGCCAGTTCCAGAACCCCGACCCCACCAAGCCTGGCGTACATGTGCCTGTAGATCAGCTGGATGAGTATATCCAGGATGCACTCGACCTGGTGGAGTTTGCCAATGGCGACGTGAACACCAAGTGGGGCAAGGTGCGTGCCGACATGGGCCATCCTGCTCCCTTCAACCTGAAGTTCCTGGGCGTGGGCAACGAGCAGTGGGACTACGACGAGAAGCATGGTGGCTTCGGCCCTGTGTTCACTGAGCGCCTGAAGAAGTTCAGCGACGCCCTGCGTGCCAAGTATCCCAAGTTGAAGCTCATCGGCACCACAGGTCCTAACTCAGAGGGTTGGGACTTCGACCTGCTGCAGCCTCGCATGAAGGAGCTGAAGGTGGACCTCTACGACGAGCACTACTATCGCAACGAGAAGTGGTTCCTCTCGCATGGTCTGCGCTACGACTCATACGACCGCAAGGGTCCTCGTGTGTTTGCTGGCGAGTATGCCTGCCACGGCAGCGGCAAGAAGTGGAACCATTTCGAGACATCACTCTACGAGGCTGCCCACATGACGGGCATCGAGCGCAATGCCGACCTCGTTCACATGGCTACCTACGCGCCTCTCTTTGCCCATGTTGAGGGATGGCAGTGGCGTCCAGACGCTATCTGGTACGACAACCTGCGTTCGTTCAAGTCGGTGAGCTACTACGTTCAGCAGATGTTTGCCATGAACAAGGGCACCAACGTGCTCTCGCTCACCATGAACAAGAAACCTGTTGCTGGTCAGCCTGGTCAGGACGGTCTCTTCGCCTCAAGTGTGTTCGACAAGACCACCAACGAGGTAATCGTCAAGGTGGTCAACACCTCGAAGCAGGCTCAGGACATCACACTCAACCTGCAGGGCATCAAGGCCAGCAAGGCTGAGACCATCACGCTGAACCACAACGGTTCGATGGACGATGAGAACACGCTGGACCAGCCTGAGAAGATCACACCAAAGCAGGGCACCATCAGCCTGACTGAAGGCAAGCAGCAGTCTGTCATCACAGACAACGTGCCTGCCATGACCTTCCGCATCTACAAGATCAAGAAGTAATTGCAGTAAATCTTTTAATATAATACTCCCCCATCGTGGTCAACATGACACGATGGGGGAGTTCTTTTTTATGATACCTTTATATACCTTATATATTATAGGTTATATCTTAGTGTCGCCATAAGTCCCAGGTTGTTGATACCAATCTTATCGCCATTAGGAAGTTCTGTCATTCCAGCTGCTTGATATCGTGATTCTAAGAAAACAAGGTCAACACCCACATCTACGTGTTTCGAGGCCGTATACTCCAAACCAAAAGACTCTCTAAACGCATATCCGAGTTCCGTTCCTTCGATATCCCTATAATAAGATAAGCCAACACCAAGAGAAGCAAAAAAACGAAAAGAATCAGAGATAGACGTTCTTGCCACAACACAAGGACCTGCATACGACACTGAATAATCCCAGTTTTTATATAATGTAAGCATGTTGTCAGGAGTCGTGACGTTCTTACGATAGTATTGAGCATCAAAGCCAAAACCCCAATTCTGTCCCTTTATCATCGCATAGGATAAGGACATACCATAGCCTCGCAGACCATATCTGTCACTGCCATCTGGAAAACACATTTTCGAAATAGTCCACATAGGACCTACAGCAACCTTCAGTGTATATTCCTCTTTTGACTTATCCTTTATCACAGCCTTGGATGTCTCACTCTCCCAACTATCGTCTTCCACATAATTATCCTGATTAATAGAGGCCTGTGCCAGCATCTCCATCTCCTGCTGTCTCTGCTCTTCCTGTCCAGAGATAATCGCTTGCTGCTGTGCTGCATTCATCTGCTGCACAGAGGGTTTCCTGCGGATGGTCTTCATCTTTAGCAACTGACGAACACGACGGTCCGAGAGGGTGAGCGAATCGGCCAGCATACCATCAACATAGGCCACTGTGCTTTTCACACAGTTGTTCTTAACGTCCACTGTGTCAATCACCAACACATTGCCACCCTTCCTGGCCGTCTCCTTCACAGCCAGGTTCAGCATCTTGCCATATTGCTTTCTAACTGAGGCGCCTTTACCATCCACGAACACGCGGCCAATGGCCTTCGCTTCGGCTGGCACATCATCGTTAGCACCAAAAATCATCACTTTGTTGGTTGGTTGAGGTTCAAAGTCCCACATCTGCATCTCCGATGTCACCTTTGGTGAGCAGCCCACCATAGCGGCAACCAGAGAAAAAAGCATATATTCTTTTATTCGGTTCATGTTGTTTGTATTTATAGAATGAAATAATTTCGGTTGCAAAGGTAATCTTTTTTCTTTAAACAACAAATAAATTGACAAAAAACTTACGCAACAAAATCAGTATTACAATTTATATGGAGTTTTAGTTAAATGTCTTTCAAGCATTATAGCTCCATTGCCTATTGTAAGACGCCAATATGACCAATCAATAGCATTTGACGGGGGATAATTCACTATCTCCAGTTCCTTACAACTCCGTTTCCTCTTTACATAATGCTTTGCATTCTTTCCTTGAACAACAAGCATCATATCGCCAATACACATATAGCCAACAGTTATTCCCTTATTTCTGATCCATGAATCTATAGTAAAATCGCACATAAGATTCTCTGGATACAACACCATTTTCATTGGATCACCTTCTTCAAGCCATAAACGAATATAATGTTGCTTACTCTGCATTCGACATGTATCACGAATTTCTTCAACCACAGGCCTCAAAATATTTATAATAGTAGAATCACGAAAAGCAACTTCATGCATTCTTATCTTTATTTTCGCACGACTATATGAGAGTTCACTTTTATTTTGACCTTTTGGGGTCAATGTGAACAGACATAGTCCAACCAGCATAAAGAGTATATGTATGTGTTTCATCTAATACTATATATTTCGTTTAACAAGAATCAACGGGACAGGTATGATTTCTCTCAGTTGTCATGAATTCAAGCGTCTATCCCCATGATATTTATCCTTATTTTTTTCTTATTAATCCAAGATTATGAATCGGATTTAGACTAGAATCCTTTTTCATGTATGCTTCACTTGAGAATCCCATACCATAATAATAGAACAACCCTGTTGACCATAAGCAATATGCTATTGTCAATCGTACGTTATCGGAATACTTCTCATTAAACAAGAAACGTCCAAGACTATCAACATGACAATACTTATCAATAAATTTTTCCTGAGTGGTATTTCTAAAATAAGATACTACCATAGAATCCAACACGAATCGTTCTCCCACCTCGGCATCATAATAGTCGACATAATTGGGCATGCCATCTGAAAGAGGAGGTGTAACCTTATCTTTTAATACTGCAACTTTAAAAGAAGAATAATCAGGATATGCACCTGAATAATCCTTATTAAAAAGTATCTTCATATAGAAGCCATCTTCAAGATAAACAAATCCATCTCGATTACGCACAAAGAATTGTTCATCGTCCTCTACCATCAGCTCATCATCACAATCTTCATCAACCACGATAATCTCCTCACTTTGCTTAGGAGAGGAACTGCTGAGAAATGGATAAGTCAAATCCCCAGTCTTTGACTTGCTTTCAAAGACCTTCATGGAACATTCTCTCAAATAACCAAAGAGATTTTTCATTTTTCCATCGATATCATCGTCATAAAACGACCACACCTTGTTGTCGGAAACGATAACACCTATCCATGCGAAATAAATATCATCCCCCGTTTCTTCTTTGATAATATACTCCTCATCCCTTACATCATCAAGCAAGTTTTCCAGTTTGTCCAGTTCTTCAGTACTCAGTTTCCCATTCTCCTTTTCATAATATTGATGAAACATTTCCATATCATAGTCTTCCAACGGACGATTATTAAAAAGCATTTGCAGCAAAGTATCGCCATATAAACCTTCTTGCCATCCCGTACAGACCTGTATAGTTCCATCTTTAAAAATTCTAGTCATTCCCAAGTGGCCGCCAGATTGTGTAGTAAGATAGAATCTACATATTTCATGATCACCTTTTTCCACAGTGTTGCAACCATATATTAGTAACGACATAAATAACAATAAACTATATTTCATCTAATACTGAATTCTTTCGTTTAACAAGAATCAACGGAACAGGTATCTGATTTCTCTCAGTTGTCATGAATTCAAGCGTCTGTCCCCATGATATTCAACTTAATTTATCCTTACAAAGGTGAAAACAAATGGAGAGGAAGACGTAACATTATACCATTCGCGTGGTTCAAAAGAAATCTGGAGTTCTCGCTTCTTTAAGATAAAGCGATATGGATAATGCATAGTAGATGGTGAAAACAAATCCATATACCCAGAAACAGCATCATTGCCTATATCATACGCCCAATCTTCCTCAAACGATATTATATTACTTACCATCATTTGCGAAGCAGAGTCTGACTCAACGATTAATTCGTTTTGTATATCAGAAGATTCCCAAGTACCGTCCTTGCAGAATGTCCATATTATATTCTGAGAAGACTTATCATCTTCATTTACCTTTAACAGTCTCCATGAGCCAACAATTCTTTCACTTGGATTAGTAGATGCACCAACATCATTGGAGTCTTCACAATCGTTGCAACCCTCTACTCCAAAAAACAGTAACAGAGATGCCATTGTGATAATCAACTTTTTCATCTTCATACAGATAATCATTTATGGTTATTCAAAACACTTTTGCAAAGATAATCAAACATTCGAACTCTGACAAATAATTTGCGTAGAAGTTTTGTGACAAGCACAAAAAAAACAACATAAATCTAGGCCAAGTTTTTGCCGCCTTTTTACCCCCAAAATGCGCGAATCCCCTGGTACCATGGGGCTGGTACTCACAGTACCAACCCCTCTGGTACTCTCAGTACCAACTCAATTCCAAAATTTGGTACGCACAGTACCAACGCTTGGTAGCGTCAGTACCAAGCCTTGGTAGCCACACTACCAAGCGTTGGTAGCCAGGCTACCAAAGGGTGGTAGTGAGCGTACCAAAATGCGGTAGCGTGGATACCAAGTTTTGGTAGTCAGAATACCATGCAAAGGCTCTATTTCTAAGTATTTTCCAATATAATTTGGTAATTATTGGAATAATTCGTAACTTTGCATCCATTATGTGCTATAGACGCCGGCAATTCTGCTAACCAAGAATAACGGCGGACAACAACAGACAGAAGAATTGAAGTTCAGCGAAGTAATAGGACAGAAAGAGGTGCAAGAGCGCCTGGTGCAGATGGTCAAGGAAGACCGCCTGCCACACGCCATGATGCTGTGCGGCCCTGCCGGCAGTGGAAAGATGGCGCTGGCCGTGGCTTTCGGCTGCTATCTGCTGGGACTGAAGGACAACAAGGACGTGGACCAGCCTGAACACCCGATGCTGGCGAAGCTGGAGCATCCCGACCTGCACTTCACCTACCCCACCATCAAGTTGCCATCGATGAGCAGCGACCACAAACCCGTGAGCGACGACTTTGCACACGAGTGGCACGACCTGATGATGCAAGGCCCCTACTTCACCCTGGACCAATGGCTCACAGCCGTGGGCGCTGAGAACCAGCAGGCCATCATCACGGCCGGCGAGAGCGACGAGCTGGTGAGAAAGCTGTCGCTGAAGTCGAGTCAGGGTGGCTATAAGGTGAGCATCATCTGGCTGCCAGAGCGCATGAACATAGAATGCGCCAACAAGTTGCTGAAACTGATTGAGGAGCCCCCCACCCAGACGGTGTTCCTGATGGTGTGCGAGGAGCCCGACAAACTGCTGGAGACCATTCGCAGTCGTGTGCAGCGCATCGACGTGAAGAAGATAGACAACGAGACCATCCGTCAGGCACTGGTGGAGCGTCGAGGCATCAGCGACGATGCCGCCCAGCGCATCAGCAGACTGGCCAACGGCTCATGGCTCAAGGCCATGGAGGCCCTGCAGGCAGGCACAGAGAACGAGCAGTTTCTCGACATGTTTATGATGCTGATGCGACTGGCCTACCAACGTCGCGTTCGCGAGCTTCGCAAATGGAGCGAGACGATGGCCGGCTTTGGACGTGAGAAGCAGAAGCGCTTCCTGCAATTCTTCCTCCGCATGCTGCGCGAGAACTTCATGTATAACTTCCAGCAGCAGGAGCTGGTATATATGACGCAAGAGGAGGAGGACTTTGCCAAGAACTTCGCCCGCTTTATCAACGAGGCCAACATCCTGCAACTCTACGACCTGACCAACCTGGCCATACGCGACATCGGTCAGAACGCCAACGCAAAGATCGTGTTCTTCGACTTTGCCCTGAAAATGATTGTATTGCTCATTCAAAAATAAATATAAATGGAAGAGAAACAGAGAACATACGAGATACGTACAGGTTGTGACCGCGGACTCTGCCGCGCTGCCGTGGGACGACAGGACCGCCAGTTGAACACCTACGACTGGCTGGCCGACGTGCCTGGCAACGCTGAGACGACCGACCTGGTGGAGGTGCAGTTTAAGCACACCCGCAAAGGCTACTATCACAACGTGAACAACCTGCCACTGAAGAAAGGCGACATCGTGGCCGTGGAGGCCAGCCCTGGTCACGACATCGGCGTGGTGACACTGACAGGACGACTGGTGACCCTGCAGGTGAAGAAGGCCAACCTGAAGAGCAGCGAGGAGATTAAGCGCGTGTATCGCCTGGCCCGCCAGGTGGACATGGACAAATATCACGAGGCCAAGGCTCGCGAGCACGAGACGATGATTCAGAGTCGTGAGATTGCCAAGAACCTGGGTCTGCAGATGAAGATTGGCGACGTGGAATATCAGGGCGACGGCCAGAAGGCCATCTTCTATTATATCGCCGACGAGCGCGTGGACTTCCGCCAGCTGATCAAAGACCTGGCAGCCGCCTTCCATGTGCGCATCGAAATGAAGCAGATTGGTGCACGCCAGGAGGCTGGACGCATTGGCGGCACAGGTCCATGCGGACGCGAGCTCTGCTGTGCCACATGGATGAAGAACTTCGTCAGCGTGTCGACGGGTGCTGCCCGCCACCAGGACATCTCGCTGAATCCACAGAAGCTGGCTGGCATGTGCGCCAAGCTGAAGTGCTGTCTGAACTACGAGGTGGACGACTATATCGAGCACGGCAAGATACTGCCCAACCGCGAGATTGTGCTGCAGACACTGGACAGCGACTATTATTACTTCAAGGCCGACATCCTGGCAGGACTCATCACCTACTCTACCGATAAACGCATTGCCGCCAACCTGCAGACCATCACTGCCGAGCGTGCCAAGGAGATTATCGAGATGAACAAGCATGGCCAGAAGCCTGGCGACCTGCAGCCCGATGAGGAGAAGCAGAAGAAGCAGGAGAAGGCTCCTGTTGACCTGCTGGCAGGCGATGATATCCACCGCTTTGACAAGGCCAAGAAGAAAAAGAAGAAGAAAAAACCGCAGAAGCCTAAGAACGAGAATAAAGCGAATGAGAATAAAGCTGAAAAGGAATAGGATTCTGTATAGCATGATAGCGGTTGCACTGGTACTGACCAGTTGCAACCGCCATACTATTTACAGTCACTACGAGCCCGTGAACATTGACGGATGGGAACGTAGCGACACACTATGGTTCTGCGTGGGAGGCGATGCTGACAGCATCTTCAACGAACAGATGGGACTGCGCATCAACGGCAACTATCCCTTTAAGGACCTGTCGCTCATCGTTGAGCAGAGGTTGCTGAACGGCCCCATCGTGAAAGCCGACACCCTGAACTTGATGCTGGCCGACGAGGATGGCATCTTCCTGGGAAAAGGAGTGAGTCTTTTCCACTACGACATGGACCTGGGCACCATTGTTTTGCCCACGGCCGACACACTGCAGATAGCCGTGTTTCACAACATGAAACGCGAGGTGCTGCCAGGCATTGCCAGCATCGGAATAACACTTCAGAAAGAGCCTTAGTAATCAGGTTCTTATTCTATGGCGACCTGCATCAATACGCAGGAAAATAAAGAGGAGCAATGTGAAGCCCCACAACGACGAGCCGCCATAGGAGAAGAACGGCAAAGGAATACCAATAACGGGCGTCAGACCCAACACCATGCCTACATTGATAAAGACATGGAACAGGAATACGGACAGCACACAATAACCATAAATTCGGCCAAAGGCCTTGGGTTGTCGCTCGGCCAAATGGATGAGTCGCAGTATCAAGGCCAGGAATAGCAATAGCACACCTGCGGCTCCTACAAATCCTTCCTCCTCGCCAACCGTACAGAAGATGAAGTCGGTGTCCTGCTCAGGCACATACTTCAACTTGGTCTGCGTGCCATTCAGGAAACCCTTACCTTCCAGTCCGCCAGAGCCAATGGCAATCTCACTCTGATGCACATTATAACCAGCACCTTTCAGGTCTTCCTCCAAGCCCAGCAACACATTGATACGTGTGCGCTGATGAGGCTCTAGCACATGGTTCAGGGCATAGTCGGCCGAGTTGAAGAAGATAACCGATCCACCAGCAAAAAGTGCTATCCACAGATAGTTTCGCATGCGTTTATAGACAGAACGCCACAGCAGATAGCCCACAAGGAGGACACACATGGTGAGCTGCACCCAATAGAGGTCGAAGGGAATGACAAAGATGGTGAAGAGCAGGAACACGAGGGTGACACCCAGACAGGTGAACAGGCAATGCATGGCCTCGCGCCAGTTGTTACAGTAGACACCCAACATCACCGACAGACACAGTTGGATGAGCAGCATCACAACAAAATAGCCTATCGACGTAGGCGTATTAAATAAGGTGGGCTCGGCAAAACGGATGCCGATAACGAAATAGGCCACCATGATGACACCTGTGAACAGCACACTGCCCGTCATGCCCTCGCGATAGAGCATGAGGAAGAAGGCAAGATAGACCAGGGCAGAACCCGTCTCACGCTGCAACACGATGCAGAGCATGGGCACAAAGATGATGGCGAGGGTGATCATGAGGTCCTTGGCACGATGGATGTCGTAGCCATAGGTACCCATAAATTTGGCCAGCGCCAGAGCCGTGGCAAACTTCGCAAACTCAGCCGGCTGCAGGCGCAACGGTCCAAGGACCAGCCACGATCGCGAGCCTTTGATGCTATGGGGATTGAAGATGGTGGCAAAGAGCAGCAGGACCAGCAATCCAAAGAGGATATAGGCAAAGGTATCGTATAGTCGGTCGTCGAGCAACAGCAGCACCAGTCCCAGGAACAGCGATGTGCCAATCCACACAATCTGCATGCCAGAACGGGCCGAGAGCGAGAAGAGGTCGGTGTCGCCATAGGTATAGCTGGCACCACACACGCTGAACCAGCCAAACGAGAGCAAGGCCACGTAGATGATGATGGTCCACCAGTCGATGGAGCGAAGGATGCTTTGTTGCCTATCTGCTTGAAGTGCCATAGCTAATGCGTTTGTTTTGTATCTCGGCCGCCTTCGTCTTCGAAGCTTCCGATAGTTCCCCGTGAATATATTGTTCCATAATCAGGCCGCCAATGGGCACACCATAGGTGGCACCCCATCCGCCATTCTCCACATAGACGGCCACAGCAATCTTAGGGTTCTCCATAGGCGCAAAGCCCATGAACACAGAGTGGTCGTGACCACGGTTCTGGGCCGTACCTGTCTTACCACAAGCCATGAAGTCGTACTTGGCCAACTCACGACAGGTTCCGCCAAGGGCAGCAGCGCGCATGCCTTGTACCACCGTTTCGTAGGCCTCGCGCTTGGCCATGGTATAGCGACGGTTGGTATAGAGTGTGTCGAGCTTCTCGCCCTCAATCTTCTTCACCACATGGGGCGTGATGAACCAGCCACGGTTGGCAATAGTGGCACCCAGGTTGGCAATCTGCAGTGGCGTGGCGTTGACCTCGCCCTGACCGATAGAGATAGAGATAACGGTGAGTCCGTTCCATGAGCCTTTATAGGCCTTGTCGTAGAACTGCGCATTGGGAATCAGTCCGCGCTTCTCGCCTGGCAGGTCGATGCCCAGTCGATAGCCGAAGCCCATCGACACCATATAGTCGCGCCAGGTGTTCATAGCGTCCTGAACGGTCTTGTACTTCTGGCGATTGCCAATCATATGATAGAGTCCCCAGCAGAAATAGCCGTTGCACGAAGTGGAGATGGCAGGTACCAATGGCAGGGGCGAGCCATGACCATGACAGCCCACACGCAAGCCTTTGAACACAAAGCCATGGTAGCAGGGATAGGCGGTCTGGGGAGAGATGATACCCTCGGAAAGGAAGGTCAGGGCCTGTGTGGTCTTGAAGGTAGAACCTGGGGGATACTGACCCATGATGGAACGATTGAGCAGGGGTTTCCAGGTGTCCTGACTCAGCATGCGGTGACTCTTAGAGCGCTGGCGTCCCACCATCATACGTGGGTCGTAGTTGGGCGAGCTGGCCATGCAAAGCACTTCGCCTGTGGAGGGTTCGATGGCCACCACGGAGCCAATCTTTCCTTCGAGCAGTCGTTCAGCCAGAGCCTGCAACTTCAAGTCAAGCCCCAGCGTAAGGTTCTTGCCTGGCACAGGCGGACTGTCCAGTTCGCCATTCATATAACTGCCCTGAATGCGGCCATGAGCATCGCGCAACAGGATCTGCACGCCCTTTTCGCCACGCAGGTATTTTTCATACGAACGCTCCACGCCCAGTTTTCCAATGTAGTCGCCAGGCTGATAGTACTCATCTTCCTCGATATCCGAAGGCGACACCTCGGCCACATCGCCCAGCACATGAGCAGCATAGGGATGCTCGTACTGACGGATGCTTCGCTTCTGGGCATAGAAGCCAGGGAAACGGTACATCTTCTCCTGAAACACACTGAAGTCGTGGTCGGAGAGCTGGTTCATAAACATCTGTTGGGTGAAGCGCGAATAGCCTGGGTTCTTTGAACGGTCCTTGATATTGGCCATACGCTCATCGAACTCAGCACGGTCGATGTTCAAAGCGGCACACAGTTCCAGCGTATCAAGACGATCCTTGGCCTCGTTGACCACCACCATAATATCATAAGCCGGCTGGTTATAGACCAGCAACTCGCCATGGCGATCGGTGATCACGCCACGCGAGGGATATTCAATCTTCTTAAGGAAAGCATTGGAGTCGGCATTCTTCTTGTAGTCGTCACTCATCAACTGGAGAAAAAACAGACGCACGATATAGGTGACGACAATCAACACTGCCACGCCACCAATCACATATCGCCTATTTTCCAGTTCGTAATCTTTCACGCCAGCGACTACTTTCTAATGTTTTCAACCGTAAAGACAAGGATAAGTGTTAGCAGGGTGCTGCCCACGACACACCCCAGCCAATAGAGACCATTAAAGAAGCTGAAGAGATCAATGGTGAAGAATACCACACAATAAATAAGGATCATGAGTGTGGCCAGCGACATAAAATTACCCATACCCATGGCCGCAGCCGAGGCCTTCATATGGTCGTCGACATCGCGCGGCAGGAACAGCTCCAGCAGATAGGGTTGCAAGGCACCTATCAACGTCATGGAAGCAGCAGCCATGCCAGGCGTGTTTGAGAAGGCATCAACAATAACGCCCAATGAGAAACACCACAACAGGATGGCCCACTTGGGATAGTTGCGAGGGAAGATAATGGCGAAGTAAGCATACAACAACGGCGTGGCACAATGAAACAGCTGGATGCGGTTGAGCACCAGCACCTGTGCCAGACAGAGCACAATCATCACTGTCAGTCGTCGAAGAAAATCAAATAACATGGGCCTTAGTTCCTACTTCTTTGCAATGCCATCGAATCGAGGGCTGCCTCGTGCAGTCTTCTTCGGTCGGCAAAATCCTTTTCTGTTATCACACACACATCACGCAACCGTGAGAAATCGGTAGACAGATTTATCTTGAGTCTGTACGACAGGCCATCGGGCGAATCGGAGATTTCCATAATCTTACCAATCAGGATGCCCTTGGGGAATATGGACGAATAGCCACTTGTCTCGACCCACTCGCCCACCTTGAACTTGGCATGACGGGGTATGTCATCGACATAGGCGACAACAGGGTTGACACCATCCCATGTGACATAGCCGAAATAGCCTTTGTTACGGATGGCGCAACTGATGCGCGACCATTTGTTGAGCACAGGTATAACAATAGAATAGTGGGCGCTGGTCATATAGACAACGCCCACTATTCCAGTGCCACAGGCCACGCCCATGTCCACCTCGACACCATCCTCCGTACCACGGTCGATGGTGATCAGATTATCTGTCTTATCAATAGAGTTTGAGACCACCTTAGCCTGCACAAAGCTATATTTGCCAAGGTTGCCCATCATGGTCTGAAGCGACTGCACAGAATCCTCGTGTGCATCGGCCGCAGACTCTTTATAGGCCTTCAGCTGCTGCTCTAGAACAAGATTTCGATGTGTCAGCGCAGCATTCTGGTCGACCAACGAAAAGTACTGCTCAAGACCAGCCTGCCATTCATAGACCTTTCCCACAACCGCATTAGCCGACGAAATCCACACGCTGCCCTGATAGCTGTTGTATCTAAACAGCATCACACCACTGGCCACTTCCAGCAAAAGGAAGATGAACCAGTGGTAGTACTTGGTGAGAAATGCCAGCAGATTGTGCATTCTATCTCATCAGGAATGAGAAACGATCAACGTTCTTCAAAGCGATGCCTGCGCCCTTGGCTACTGAGTGCAAGGGGTCTTCGGGCACATGGAAAGGAATGTTGATCTTGTCTTCGAGACGCTTGTCGAGGCCACGCAGCAGAGCGCCGCCACCACTCAGGTAGATACCGTTGCGAACGATGTCGGCATACAACTCAGGAGGCGTATTCTCGAGTGCAGAAAGCACGGCGTTCTCAATCTTTGCAATGGTCTTGTCCAGACAATGAGCTATCTCCTGATAGCATACGGGCACCTCCATGGGCAGCGCCGTGATACGGTTAGGACCATGAACGATATAGTCCTCAGGGGCCTCGTCGCCCAGGTCGGTCAGAGCCGAACCCACAGCAATCTTGATACGCTCGGCCATACGCTCAGACACCTTGACATTGTGCTGGCGAGACATATACTCCTGGATATCAGCGGTAAGGTCGTCACCAGCCGTACGGATAGAGTTGTTCGACACGATACCACCCAACGAGATAACGGCAATCTCAGTTGAACCACCACCGATATCAACAATCATGTTACCCTCTGGGGCCTCAACATCGACGCCAATACCAATGGCAGCAGCCATAGGCTCGAAAATCAGATAGACATCACGTCCATCAGCATGCTCGGCTGAGTCGCGCACAGCACGAAGCTCCACCTCGGTAGAACCGCTGGGTACGCCAATCACCATGCGCAGTGAAGGCGAGAAGAAGTGACGGCCCGTGTGAACCATCTTAATCAGGCCGCGCATCATCTGTTCGCAGGCCGAGAAGTCAGCAATCACACCATCGCGCAAAGGACGGATAGTGCGAATATTGTCGTGTGTCTTTTCATACATCATCTTGGCCTGTTGTCCCACGGCAATCATCTTGTCCGTACGACGGTCGAGTGCAACGACCGAAGGCTCGTCTACCACGATCTTGTCATCACTGATGATAATCGTGTTTGCTGTGCCAAGGTCCATGGCCAGCTCTTGTCTGAAACTAAAAAATCCCATTCTAATTATTTTGTAAACCAACTGTGAATAGCAGTATCATAATGACTGCTGACACCAAAGGCACGGGCTGCGAACATCTTACGGTCCTCAATATCGGTCTGAGCACCCTTCTTGTTCAGAATATCAAGCAGCACACTGTACTCTGCCTTCGAAGGAACGATAACCACGTCCTTGAAGTTCTTAGCACCAGCACGAATCAGAGAAATACCGCCAATATCAATCTTCTCAATGATATCAGCCTCGTTAGCACCACTGGCAACAGTCTGCTCAAAGGGATAAAGGTCAACGATAACCAGGTCGATCTCAGGAATCTCGTACTGAGCCATCTGCTCGCGGTCGCCCTCATTATCGCGACGACCCAGGATTCCTCCGAACACTTTAGGATGCAGTGTCTTCACACGACCACCCAGGATAGACGGATAGGTCGTTACATCCTCAACCTTCTGACACTCATAGCCTTGCTCCTCAATGAACTTCTGCGTACCACCTGTAGACAGGAAGCGAACGCCCTCCTCATTAAGCTTCTTCAACAACTCGTCCAACCCATCTTTGTGGAACACCGAAATCAATGCTGTTTTGATCTTTCTAACTTCAGCCATACCTATTTTTATATAACGTTATATGTTTGAGGGTGCAAAGGTACAAAATTATTCGTTATTAGCCATTCTTTAACCCCAATTATTTTCGTTTGGCACCTATTTTTTTGCGATGCATCGCCAAGGACTGCAAATAATTCTTAAAACGTTTTGCAATTCACCCATTTTATAGTACCTTTGCAGAATTATTTTACGAATTTGCCTTTATAGGCTCATTTTTCAAATGAGAAAAAGAAAAAACATGAATAAGCGCAGACACCGTCTGCAAATGGTGACACTCTGCATCAGTGCAACGATGGTTCTGGTATTATTAGGCTTGGTGGTCCTCTCTGTGCTCACTGCCAACAACCTCCAGAAAAGCCTGCGTGAGAACATTGAGATAAGTGTGATTTTGGGCGACACGGTGTCTGTAAAAGATGGAACCGTACTGGGTTCGTATATCAAGACAAAACCCTATGCCCGCGAAGTGGTTTACATCAGTAGCGAAGAGGCACTGAAGACTGCCAAGAGCGAGATGGGCATCGACCCCACCGAGTTTGCGGGATGCAACCCCTTCTCGGCTGAGCTGACCGTAAAGTTGGAAGCTGACTATGCCAACACCGACTCGCTGCAGAAGATTGCCGACACACTGCGCAAGAACAACAAGGTGGTTGATGTGGCTTACACAAAGGACGAGATAGAGGGCATGAACCGCATACTGGAGCCCATCAGCATCGCGCTGCTTATCCTTTCGGCCCTGCTCATCTTCATCTGCTACACACTAATCAGCAACTCGGTGCAGCTGAGCATCTACTCTCGACGTTTCATCATCCACACCATGAAGTTGGTTGGTGCCTCATGGGGATTCATCCGTAAACCTTTCCTCAAGCAGGCCATCATCGTGGGACTGATATCGGCAACGCTGACCTGCATTCTGCTGGGGGCTATCATCTACGGACTACTGCCCTACATGCCGCACGTTCAGGAGATTATGACATGGCACGAGCTGGCGTTCACTGCCGCCTGTGTCTTCATCTTCGGCTTTGTGATTATGGTGCTGTGCACCTACCTTTCGGTGAACAAATTCCTGCGCATGACAGCAGGTGAACTGTATAAGATTTAAGCTTTAACAAACATATGGACAAGAATAATTTTGCATTCGGAAGAACAAACTTCATCCTGTTGGCAATAGGCATGGCCATCGTTGTCATCGGATTTATACTCATGGCCGGCGGCGGTTCTAGTCAGGAAGCCTACAACCCTGAGATTTTCAGTGCCCGTCGTATCAAAGTGGCTCCACTGGTGTGCCTCTTTGGCTTCGTTTCAATGATCTATGCCGTTGTGCACAAAAGTAAGTAATAAGCATGGATTGGTTACAAGCATTGATCCTGGGCATCATCCAGGGATTAACAGAATATCTGCCTGTGAGCAGCAGCGGTCACCTGGAGATTGGCAATGCCATCCTGGGGGTGGAATTGGAAGAGAACCTGACCTTTGACGTGATGCTGCACGTGGCTACCGTGCTGTCAACGCTGGTCATCCTGTGGAGCGAGATCGACTGGATCACCAGAGGACTGTTTAAGTTTCAGATGAACAACGAGACGAAGTACTTCCTCAACATCGTGGTATCCATGATTCCCGTGGGTATCGTTGGCGTGCTGTTCAAAGACCAGATTGAGGCGCTCTTCACAGGCAACCTGCTGCTGGTGGGCTGCTGTCTGATGGTGACAGCCACCCTACTCATCTTTACCTATTTCGCCAAGCCACGCCAGAAGGAGAACATCTCATGGAAAGACGCCTTCATCATCGGCATTGCTCAGGCCATCGCTGTATTGCCTGGTGTATCACGCTCGGGCAGCACCATTGCAACGGGTCTTCTGCTGGGAAGCAAGAAAGAGAAACTGGCTCAGTTCTCGTTCCTCATGGTCATCCCTCCCATTCTGGGACAGGCTTTACTGTCTGTCATGAAGTTCGTGAAGGGAGAAGAGGCCTTTGGCGGTGTTGACGCCCTGCCCATGGCAGTTGGTTTCATTGCCGCCTTCATCAGCGGCTGTTTTGCCTGCAAATGGATGATTAACATCGTGAAGAAGGGCAAGCTCGTTTATTTCGGCATCTACTGCGCTATCGTGGGTCTGATTGCCATCACCTATAGCCTGCTCAGTTAATGAACTTTCACGAAGGAGAATTTATATACATCAACAAGCCCTATCGGATGTCATCATTCGGTGCGCTGGCCTATGTCCGCACCCGTCTGTCGAAAGCACTTCGCGTCAAGCGACTGAAGACTGGACACGCAGGTACACTCGACCCGCTGGCCACAGGTGTGCTGATCCTCTGCACAGGTAAGGCCACCAAGCGCATTGAATCGCTGCAATATGCCTCGAAGGAATATACCGCCACCCTGCAACTGGGCGCCACAACACCCAGCTACGATATGGAGCACACGGTGAACATGACCTATCCCACACGCCACGTCACGCGTGAGTTGATAGAGCAAACCCTGCCTAAGTTCCTGGGCGAGATACAGCAGGTGCCACCCGAATATTCGGCCTGCAGCATTGGGGGCGACCGCGCCTACAAGTTGGCTCGCAGAGGCGAGAAGGTGGAACTGAAACCCAAGACGCTGCGCATCGACGAGATAGAGTTGACCAACTTCGACCCCACCACCATGCAAATGAGCATTCGTGTGGTTTGCGGCAAGGGCACTTATATCCGCGCTTTGGCTCGCGACATTGGCGAAGCCCTGGGAAGTGGAGCTTTCCTCACCGCCCTCTGCAGGACACGCCTGGGCGATGTGCGCATAGAAGATTGCCTGACGCTGGACGAGTTTCCAGAATGGCTCAGCAAACAAGAAATAGAATCCTAATTTATAGAACGATATATGAAACTATCGCAATTCAAATTCAAACTCCCCGAGGACCTGGTAGCCCTCTATCCACCTCATCGTACTTTCGAGAACGAGGACGGCACCGTTGACCGCGTATACAACCGCGACCAGTGCAAGCTTATGGTGGTTCACCGCAAGAGTCAGAAGATTGAGATCTTCAAAAAGGACGCTGAGGGCAACGACACGGAGGAGTACATGACTTTCCGTAATCTAGTTGACTACTTTGATGAAGGAGACACCTTCATCTTTAACGACACCAAGGTATTCCCCGCACGCCTCTATGGCACCAAGGAGAAGACCGACGCGAAGATTGAGGTATTCCTGCTGCGCGAGCTCAACGAGGAGTTGCGCCTGTGGGATGTACTGGTAGAGCCTGCCCGCAAGATTCGTATCGGCAACAAACTATTCTTCGACGGCGATGGACCTATGGTGGCCGAGGTCATTGACAACACAACGTCGCGTGGTCGCACGCTGCGTTTCCTCTACGACTGCCCTCACGATGAGTTCAAGCGCGAACTCTTCGCACTGGGTTCAGCTCCCCTGCCCCGTTATATCGTTGACCGCCGCGATGCTGAGCCTGACGACATGGAGCAGTTCCAGACCATCTTCGCCAAGAACGAGGGTGCCGTTACAGCCCCTGCCACTGGTTTGCACTTCAGTCGCGAGCTGATGAAGATGATGGAGATCCGTGGTTATCAGAACGCCTATATCACCATTCACTGCAGTCTGGGCTCTTTCGATCCTATCGAGGTGGAAGACCTGACAAAGCACAAGATGAACTCTGAGCAAATCATCATTCCTGAGGAGGCATGCAAGATGGTGAACGAGGCTAAGCAGGCTGGTCACAGAATCTGTGCTGTGGGTATCAGCACCATCCGCGCCACCGAGAGCGCCGTAGGTACCGATGGTATGCTGAAGGAGTTTGACGGATGGACCAACAAGTTCATCTTCCCTCCCTACGAGTTTGGTCTGGCCAATGCCGCCATCACCAACTTCTATCATCCTGAGTCAACCATGATGATGGCAACGGCTGCCTTTGCCGGCTATGAACTGACCATCGAGGCCTATAAGTTGGCCCTGAAACATAAGTTCAAGTTTGGCTGCTATGGCGATGCCATGCTGATTGTGGACGATTGATTAAGCGTTGAAAATTGAAAATTGAGAGTTGAAAGTTGATAGCTTGCATCAGGTGTATCTGGGACTTGGCTCTAATCTGGGAGACAAGGAAGAGAACATACGCAAAGCCATCAACCTGATAAACGAGCAGATTGGCACCGTGGTGCGCCAGTCTGCTCTTTTTTATTCCGAACCCTGGGGCTTTGAGTCTGAAAATCAGTTCGTCAATGCCGCCATCTGCATCAGCACCACCCTCACACCTCATGAGGTATTAAAGGCCAACCAGCGCATTGAGAAGCAACTGGGCAAGACCGAGGAGCATGCTACCGATCGCGGACTCCAGACATCAGACAACAGCCATCAGCCATCAGCCATCACTTACCACGACCGTCCTATCGATATCGACATTCTGCTCTACGACGATCTGCATATTGACGAGCCGGAACTAAAAATCCCCCATCCGCTGATGCAGATGAGGGACTTTGTGATGATTCCTCTTCGTGAAATCTGGATTACTTACGCAGACCCAGAGCCTTCACGATAGCACGATAACGATTGATATCGTTTACGTAGAGATACTTCAGCAACTTACGACGACGACCTACCATCTTGGTCAGAGAACGAGCGGTAGCATTGTCCTTGTGATTCTTCTTCAGGTGCTCCGTCAGGTGCTTGATACGATAGGTGAACAGTGCGATCTGGCTCTCTGCGCTACCAGTATCAGTAGCACCCTTGCCAAACTCAGTGAAGATCTCTACCTTCTTTGCTTGATTGAGATACATAATTGTTTGTTTTGATTAATAATTTGTTGCCTAAACATTCTTCCCATGTCTGTCGCCTTAATCACAACGAGTCAACATCGTCGAATGCATCGGATTTTCCGAAAAGCGGGTGCAAAGGTACGCAATTTATTTGGAATTTACAAATTTTTTGAGTACTTTTGCATGCGTATGTCAACAATTATCTATCCATCGCCCATCTTTGGGCCCGTACATAGTCGCCGTTTAGGCATCTCCCTCGGCATCAACCTGTTACCTGCCGATGGTAAGGTTTGTTCCTTCGACTGCATCTATTGTGAATGCGGTTTCAACGAGGACCATCGCCCCAAGAAACCGATGCCCACACGCGAGGAGGTGGCCAAGAAGTTGGAAGAGAAACTGCAGCAGATGAAAGCCGAGGGTCAGTTGCCCGATGTACTCACGTTTGCCGGCAATGGCGAGCCCACATGTCATCCACATTTTGCCGAGATTATCGACGACACCATCCGTCTGCGCAACCAGTATTGTCCGCAGGCCAAGGTATCCGTTCTCAGCAACTCCACGATGATTCACCGTCAGCAAGTGCACGATGCTTTGATGCGCGTGGACAACAACATCCTGAAACTCGACACCGTGGATCCTATATATATAAATAAGGTGGACCACCCTGCAGGCACCTATGATGTCAACGTCATCATCGAACGCATGAAAGCCTTCAACGGACACATCATCATTCAGACCATGTTTATGCGTGGCGAGTGCAAGGGCGAGAGTGTCGACAATACCAGCGAGGCCTTCGTTGCACCTTGGCTGAAGGCCGTCGAAGCCATCAAGCCTCAGCAGGTGATGGTCTATACCATTGACCGCGAGACGCCAGCACAGGGTCTGTTGAAGGCCACCCACGAGCAGCTCGATGGTATTCGCGACCGCGTTATCGCCTTGGGCATCCCCTGCTCAGCCAGTTACTAACACTACAAAACATACCCTTATGGAAAAACTTATCATCGATGCCCACTCGCATCTCTGGCTTCGCCAGGATACCGTCGTCGACGGCCAACCCATTCGTACCCTTGAAAACGGTCGCAGTCTCTTCTTTGGTGAGGAGGTGCAGATGTTACCTCCGTTTATGATTGACGGCAAGAACACGGCCGAGGTGTTTCTCTCGAACATGAACTATGCCCAAGTGGCAGGTGCCGTGGTGGTGCAGGAGGTCATCGACGGCTGTCAGAACGACTATCTGACACAGGTGCAGAAGCAATACCCCAACCGTTTCTTCTGCATGGGTATGGCCTGGACCAAGGACGAGGCGCAGGCCGTCATCGATGCAGGTCTGAAAGGCATTGCCTTCCCTGGCCATCGCATGCACGAACCACTGCAGACGCTGATGCCCATCTTCAAGTTGATGGAGGAAAAGGGCATGGTGCTCTCGATGTGCTTGGGCGATAACGAAAAGCAGATAGCCCAGATGGCAGAGGTTATCCAGGAGTGCCCCAACCTGAAGGTGGCTATCGGACATTTCGGCATGGTGACCACCCCATCGTTCAAGAGTCAGGTGCTACTGGCTCGCCAGAGTAAGAACGTAATGATTGAGAGTGGTGGCATCACCTGGCTCTATAACGCTGAGTTCTACCCCTACCCCTCAGCCATCCGCAGCATTCGTGAGGCTGCCGATTGGGTGGGCATGGACCGTCTGATGTGGGGTTCCGACTATCCACGCACCATCACCGCCATCACCTATAAGATGTCGTACGACTTCGTGGAGAAGAGTAATGAACTCACAGCAGAAGAGAAGGCTCTATTCTTGGGCAAGAACGCCCAGCAGTTCTATGGTTTCCACGACCTGCCCTCACTGCCCTACGTCAAAAACATGTCGGAATAAGACGTCATAACAACAAAAAAAAAGAATAGCCGCTGAAAAGTCAGCGGCTATTCTTTTTAGGGTCAATCACATATCGAATAGAATCCGATTTATGATTATCCAGTTTAAAATTTATGGGAATCGTGTATTTGATTCTCTTCAGCTCCGTTTTGCCTTTACTCATCATCCCACCAGGCTTCCACTTTGGCATAGACTTGACGATGCGAACAGCCTCATTATTCAGTAAGGAGTCAACGGGTTTCACCACCTTGACATCAGAGATACTGCCATCTGTCTCTATGCAGAAGCGCACGATTACTCGACCTTGTACACCTTTCTTCTTTGCTTCTATGGGATATCTCAGATTCTTCTTAATATAGTCCAGCAAAGCTCCATCTCCACCAGGGAACTGGGGCATAATCTCACCATAGTCACAATCCCATATCTTAGCACTCACAGAGTCTTGAGCACTATTCTTTGTAGGCGTGTTCTGGGCATTTGCTGACGGCAAGCACATCAGCAACATCATTGTAAGTACGAATAGATTTTGATGTTTCATATCCATTTAGGCTTTTAGTTATTAACCATGCTGCAAAGGTAATCGATTTGGTCTTTCCATCCAAATATTCAGGACGAAATGATTAAACAACGAGTAAACAGATACTTAACAAAAAGTCGTAACCAATTTATTTCCAGTCATTTGTCTCATTATTACAACTCCTGTAGCAGTTGATCAAACTCCTGAGGCTTACCTATAACATGAAACACATTGCTTAATAATTGCTTGCGACGCGAATACAAATTCTGCAGCGTGATGTCCAGGAACACAGCAATCTCTGAAGGCGAGAAGTGCAAGCGAATGAGCATACAGATGCGATAATCGGCATCCTTCATATTGCGACCTGGGTCAACCTTCTTTCTGAAGTCAGGCAAATACTCGTCAACCATCGCCTCAAGAGAAACCCAGTCCTCCTTCGTGATACTTTTCTGAGGGTGTTTACTCAAATCCTTGAAACGGAGATAAGCTTCAGTCTCCATCATCTTTTCATCGACAGACGTCTCCTCTGGCATGACTTCTTGTGGCAAGCTTACTTCAACCTTTTCAGCCTTTTTCCTCCTCAGCAACAACACGCCACCAGCGCTCAAGATGACGAATCCACCAATCAGAAAAAGATAAAGATGTGTTGAGTCAGAAGACTGTTCTTGTAGCATACCAACTTGACGTTTTACTCTAGTTAGCAGACGTCTATCACAATCGGCAGCAGTGGTGTCGGCACAGGCTGCTGCCTTTTGAAGCTCTTCCAAAGCCTGCGGTATCTCGTTCATATCGACATATGTACGAGCCAAAATATAGTGAGCCAGCATGCGTTCGTTGGGCGTACCACGTCCATCGAAATAATCACAAAGACCGATGGCCAACGTGTCATTGGTCATCAGACTCTCTTCCTGATTCTGTTGGTCTTTGCAGCCCTGTAGGACAAGACAAAGGAATATACCGATTATGGTGAGTAATCTGTGCACGGTGCAAAGGTAAGCAAAAAATCCGACATACTCAATAATCACTTCGTTTTTTATTATTTTTTTATCCGTAACAGCCCTTTGTTTATTCCTTGTTTATTCCCTGTTTACTCGTTGTTTAATCATTTCGTCTTGGATGTTTGGCTGATAAAGACAAAACATATAATTTTGCAGCGTGGTTATCAACTAAAAGCCAAAGACAATGAAAACAAGAATGAAAACGATGTTGATGAGTCTACTGATATGCTCAGCTTGTTGTGCTCAGCATGTCAAGCTAAGGCCATCTTTTCCTGGAGGCTATAAAGCCTTGCAGGAATTCATAGAGAAAGAAAAGAAACACCCCGATGAAGCCTTAAAGAAAAGAGAGGCAGGAGCTGTTTACGTTGTTTTTACCGTCGACACACTTGGTAATATTGTTCGTCCTAGGGTCGCTACCAGTGTCTCACCTTCGTTAGACAGAGAGGCACTACGCATCGTTAGAAAAATGCCCAAATGGATTCCCGCAAAGGAAGGGAATAAAAAGATCAACATGGATTTCACCGTAATCATCAGGTTCTACGCACCACCAGATCCTGATGAGATTATTTTTAAGTTAGATTGCGGCCTTCCTAAGGAGCTAGAGGCGCCCGCTGACATCAATAAAATCTACGATGTTGTTGACACTTATCCGTCTTTCCAGGGTGACCTGATGACATATTTATATAATGAAACGCGTTATCCCGCCATTGCAGAAGGAACGGGTGCAGGAGGACGTGCTATCGTGACTTTTGTCGTGGAGAGAGACGGCTCTATCAGCCACATCAAGATAGCCAGATCATTGGCCTCCAGATTCGCCATTCCCATCATAGACAGCATGACTGCCGAATACCGCCAGAAGGCAAAGGCTCACAATAGAGCACTTCAGGCCATGGACGAGGAAGCTGTTCGCGTGATCAAAGCCATGCCAAAATGGAATCCTGGCAAATACCATGATACAGTTGTTCGTGTATCGTTTGTGCTCGACGTACCCTTTAAGCCCCACATGAATTCACATAACACCAAATAACATGAAACGATTAAAACTATCAGCAACTTTAATTGCATTGCTGTTTGCGCAAAATGCTTTCTGTCAGCAGGAATTTCCTGATTATGAGGATCTCTGGAGGGAGTACAAGAGCAAGATAGACAAGAATTTCCTGTCTTGCAGTTGGAAGTTTAATAAAGAGGTGAGTCTCGAAGAAATGAAGGAGGCATTCTATAAGAACAAGAACGCAAAAGACAAGAAGATTCATTATGAGGACTTCCTCGTGATAAAGCCGGAACTCCATCCAGACGACATCTACGTGAGAGTATATCCCTCACTGAAGGACCATCCAGCGAAACAGGTTGTCGAAGGTGAGGAAATCACATTAAGTAATCCAAAATGGTATATGGGATTCATCGTGTCGCCAAGGGCTTACTTTGAGGTATATAATAATGGGAAAAGGACAGCTTATGCTCCCTATGCCACATATTCTGATTTCTTTGCGTATGCTGCCTATAAGCCAATCCTTCGTCTTGACGGACCTTACGATTGGTATAACAACACTAGATATGGCGCCCGCCTGATAGGTACATTGCATTCCTTAGGGACAGACGAGCATTGGTGGCTGAAAGAAGAAAAGCAATTTTCCGTATTGCTCTATAAAAAGAAGGACGAGGAGAAAGTGCAAGACTATCAAGGAATCCATACACGCCTCCGTCGCGTGTATTATTCACTGGAGCTTCTTGAACCTGGCAACCCAGACAAAGAGACACAAAAACTGTTTGACGATCTGAAGAGATTTGTTGAAGAACTCCCACTTGGTACCTTCGCACCTTATTTTACCTCAGACACGCGTGTGATGACAGGTCGTTACTATCGTGTGACAGTCAATAAATGCGGTTGGCTGATAGAGGATTATCTATAAAAGAGCGTGATGGGTTTGCTCCGTTTGTGTAAAAATTGTTAAAAAGGGAACAAGGAAGTATAATGTCTGTTTTTTTTTATTATATTTGCATCGTTGTTATCAACAAAGTACTCATAAACAATAATAACCCATATCATTAAAATTAAAAAACAATGAACAACAATGCTAAACTAATCGCCATGTCTCTGGCATTACTCTCTGCATCAACAGTATTCGGTCAGAAGATACTGAGGATGGAGGACGACCCCCTGTTACTCAACTATTTTGGCAATCAATGGGCTGAGTATGAAAAGAAAGAGATAGACAACAATCTCTTCAAGGTCAGCAATCACTATTTCCGCGACACCGTCAGCGTAGAGGAAATGAAAGAGGCCTTCTATAAATATAAGGACGTGAAAAAGGACGATAGGCCATCACCTTACGATGGTTTCGAGGTGTTTGTTCCAAGTCTTAATCGTTCTGACAAATACGCCGTAATTTCTTCACCGCTGGAAACCCGCCCAGCAAAGAGCAAGAAGCAGAAAAAGGAGGTAAAAGAGAATAAAAACCGCGAGGTACTGATGCTGCGTAAGCCACGTTGGTATATGGGCTTTGTTGTTTCTGCCGATGCCCGCCTAAGGGTCTATGATGATGGAAAAATGACAAGCGAGGCTCCTCATGCCGACTATCCCGATTTCTTCTCTTATGCATCATACAATCCTTTCATCCAACTCGACGGTTCGCATAATTGGGCCGAGAAGATTAACTATGGCACTAAACTGATGGCAGCCTTCCACGGACTGACCTCAACAAGCAACAGCGACAGCGGTTACGACAGCAAGGAGAGAGTGTTCTCTGTCTTGTTATACACGAAAGATGCTGGCACGTCCTATACATTGGAACTCCTAGAGCCCCAAATCGCCGACCCCAAGACCAGGATGTTGTTCCGCGACTTGAAGCGATTCGTTGAACGTATACCCAGTAAGACCTACGCTCCCCTTTTCACTGCTGACAAGCGTCTGATGACAGGTCGCTATTATCGAGTGACGGCCAACAAACAGGGATGGCAGATAAAAGACTATATGAACATCACACCCCCCGAGGTACTGGAGCCTGGCACCGTGAACAACCTTTTTATTATCAACGGTCAGGTGCTCGACAAAGAGCCTGACAACTTTAGCAGTTCATATGGTTGGGCCGTTTATTTCAGTAAGCACCAGCAATCCATGCGTACATTGAAATGGGTTTATCCCTACCAAGTAGAGGAGAAACAGACATATGAAGAGAAATATGGTGTGAAAGTCAAAGGCACGATTACCGACTGCACCACTGTGCCCGATACGCTCTGTGATGCTTATATCGAGCAGCATCCTGAGTTGAAGCAGACATATCGCCATGTGGAAGGCGTCGTTCTCGACTTGGACGGCAAACCACTTTACGAAGCCATAGTACATGCGAAAGGTCAACGCTCAAAGTGCACCGTTACCGATTCCACTGGCCATTTCTCGTTCTGGTTGCCTCGCACCTACACCATGCTTGAGGCCTATTATGAGGAATACGGCCTTATGGGAACATTGAAAAACACAGACACCACTATTACCGACTCTTCCATCACCATCCAGATGCGCAAGTAACAAACAGAATAAGAACAAAAAACGGGGCCTTGGAAACAAATCCAAGGCCCCGAAATCATATTAGTTATTTAACTCCCAACAAGTGGAGCCTGCGAAACTTGAGTTTTTTACATTTTCACAATTTCACATTTCACTTCTCTTTCCGATACTCCAACTTCCCGTTGATGTAGCTCTTCAGCTTTCGCCATTCTCTGGGTATCCAGATTTCACCCTTCGAGGTGAGGAAGAGAATGTGGTAGCCAGCATCATCGAGCGTCCATTTGAGGAAGTATTCATCACTATCCTCATAGCTTATCCCATGGAGCAGGTCAGCAGGGTTCCTGACAGGGATGCGTTTGCTGAAATCATATTCGTATGGCTGTTCAGGATGGCTGTTGATGTAGTTGTATGATATCGAGTCCAGCTGTTTGTACAAGGTCTCAGCCTCTTTCTTGTACTCATTCGGGATGAAATAGTAGGTGCCTGTCGTCAAGCCCGTGTGACTGTTGTCGCCATACATGCTTTGTCGCGTGGTCTTATGGCTGAGATTACCATGCACGACGTCGTCATCAAATCCTTTGTCGTGTCGCCAATAGACGGGATAGGTCTTCACGCCCTTCAGCTTCTTCACAGGTTTCAGAACTGGCTGGATCAATGCCTCGAAAGCAGCAATGTCAAAGGGTTTCATGTAGTCGTACGCAATGCCGTTGGATTCATCGCACCAATGTATGTAGGTGCCTAACATGACGTCGCCCTGATGGTTGAATTCGTGAGATTTGTAATAGTCGAAACTGGCCACTTCGCGGGCATTGGAGAAATACACATTATTCTTAATACGCGTGGAATGGATCGAGTCATCGTCCTGACGGAATGCCAACGAATACTTGATGGTGTCAGCGTCCTCCTTGTGGTACTCATACATATAACTCTCCGAAGCCTGCTTGCCCAACAATGCGAAGGTGACACGGATGGAATCGATGGTCTGCTCCAACTTCTTCACGCGCTCGGTTTTGATGCTGTCATGCTTACTGAGCACCATCTGCCTTACCTCCTCGCTTGGGGCTTGTACAAAACTGGGTGCGAACGTGTTCTCTGAGAAGAATACTTGGTAGGTGTGTCTGACACCTTCTTTTCCTATGGAGTTCGACTGTGTGTGTTTGACGTTATAGCCCTGCTGATGGAAATAGTCCTCCAACTGGCGGAGTTTTTCATTGGGTTGCTGTCCCTGTGCTGTCAGGCACAATACCACCAACAGCACGCATGTGAATAGTTTTTTCATTGTTCTGCTATTTTAATGTGATGAGTATTTATTCTGTCACCATGGCCAGTGCCACCTCTTGTTGTAGGCGTTCTCCGCGTGAGCGGATGTCCTGCATCTGATTCATGACGAAGGCATACGGGTCTTCGATCATTGGGTCATACACTGGCTCTTCCACCACAGCCATCAGTTCTTCCTCTACGGGGGCGGCAGGCAGTTCCTGAACCTTCTCTTTTTCCTCCACAACCTCTTGCCGCTTTGCCACTTTTGCCACCACTTTCTTCTGCGGCACCACCTGCTGCACAGGTTTCGGCTCTTTCACCACTGCCACCGTCTTCTGCTCCACCACTTCTGGCTTTTTCACCGTGATGGTCTGCTTCGGTGGGTCTTGCTTCGCCACGACTGATTGCGGTGTCTCTTCTGTCTTTTGCCAGAAATGGAGTGTCAACAGCAGCAGGATGCTGGCAGCAACGGCTCCTATGGAGACGTAGGTCCACAATCGGCGGTGCTTGGACTGCGGAGCGACCTCAGAAGCCTGTATGCGTGCCATCAGGCTGTCGGCAAAGTCGGCCGAGGGCGTCAGCTTTTTAGCAACCTCATTTCTGTGCTGCAAGGCCTGTCGGAGGCCTTGGTCTTTATGGAGTTCATCTTTCTTCATTGCTTTCAAGAGTTTTGATGATAATAGCCAGTTTCTTTCGTATCCATTGCAACCGCGAGTAGATATAGGGCTCGTCATGGCTAGCGATGACGGCGATGTCCCTGACGGACCGGTTGTCGAAGTAATAGAGGTTGAGCAGCATCTGGTCGTCGGGCTTCAACTGGTCGATGGCCTTCTCCATGAGTGCCACGCGATGGGCGGTAGTATCATCGAGCAGGGCGTCGGCCTCAGCATCAGGAATGGTGTCGAGCCATTGTTGTTTCACATCGATGGTGGCAATATGCCTTCGGCGCTGTCTGTAGTGCTTCAATGCCGTGTGGTAAGCAATGCTCAGGAGCCAGGTTTGAAAACTGGCCTTTTGCGCATCATAGCGGGCAAGACTTTGGTAGGCTTCGAACAGAACATCCTGTGTAACCTCCTCTGCTTCTTCTGGCGAAGGTATCAGTCGAGCCACCATCCGCAACACCTGTCCTGCATACCGGCCAGCAAGCTGACGGAAGAGCGCGGTCTGTCCGTCAAGGATGCGACGTATGAGGAGCGTCTCATCCCGTAAGGCTACGGCTGAAATGACTGTTTCTTTTTCCATTCGCTTGTTGTCTTCTACATATATATTACCACTTTTCAGGGTAATCTATAATCTCATCATCAATTTATTTTCAGAAATTATATGGTTATATCGTGAAAATCAAAAAGTGACTCCCATTCCTAAACGCGCAATGCCGAGCAAACGTGAGTGTTTGCTCGGCATTATTATAGTATCATCATTCATACAATTTTTACATCTTCGTGATGATGCCCAACTTCGTATTGCGCATAAACTCGATGATGTGACGTATCTCGGGACTGTCAGGCACCTGCTCCTCAATCTGAATCACAGCATCGAAGAGGGAGGTCTGACCGTGGAACACCAAACGATAGGCGTTAGCCATATGCTTTATCACCTTGTCGTCGATGCCATAGAACTTACACATGGTGGTGTTGATGCCGCCAAACTCCACGCGTTTGGTACAGATGATGCCCGGTGGCACGTCCTTCGAGAAGGTGGTACCGGCCTGCACCATCGCAGCACGACCCACGCGAACGCCAGCATTAGCAATGACGCTGGAAGAGAAGATGACGCCATCCTCAATCTCGCAGTCACCGGCAATCTTGGTGCCGTAGCCGAAGACACAGCGGTTGCCCACCTTGGTGTCGTGCGAGATATGGGCACCTTCCATCAGCACGTTCTCGTTGCCGATAACGGTCTGTCCACCGGCATGGGTGGCACGGTTGATAACCACATTCTCGCGGATGATGTTGCCATCGCCGATGATGCACTCCGACTTCTCGCCACGGAAATCAAAATCCTGAGGCAGAGCAGCAATCACAGAACCCTGGTGCACCTTATTATTCTTGCCCATGCGCGTACCACTAAGGATGCTGACAAAGGGGAAGATGATACAGTTATCACCAATCTCCACGTCGTCCTCGATATACACGAAGGGATATATCTTACAGTTGTCGCCAATCTTCGCCTTAGGCGATATCTCAGCTTTTGGACTAATTTCGCTTGCCATAATTGTCAATTATCAATTCTTTTAGTCGGCGTTCCGCCTTTGTAAAAGCGGCAAAGCCGAGCGATCCATTATCAATTATTTACTACCGCCTCCCAGAGCCTGATAGAGGTTCACCACAGCCTGCATCTTGTTGAAGTCGTCGGTGACCTTCGAGATGCGAGCGTTCAGCAATCCATTCTGAGCCTGGATCACCTCCAGATAGGTAGAGCCCTTCGAGGTGTAGAGCAACTTGGTGTCCTCCACGTTCTGCTCGTAGATCTTCACCTGCTTCTCGTCAAGCTTACTCTTCTCGTCGCAAGTGTTATAGGCCAAGAGAGCATTGCTCACCTCGTTACCAGCCTTCAGGATGGTGTTCTGGAAGGTATTCAGTGCCTGCTCCTGCTGAGCCTTAGCCACCTTCAGACCAGCCACAATCTGTCCGTGCTGGAAGATGGGCTGTGTGAGCGCACCAACAGCAGAGAGGATCCACTTGCCAGGGTTGACAATCGTTCCCAGGTTATTGGTAAACATCGCCGTACCCGTGATGCTCAGGTTGGGATAGAAACGTGAGCGGGCCGTCTCGGTGTCGTAGAAGCACTGGGCCAGTGCCATCTCGGCAGAGTGAACATCGGCACGGTTAGAGAGCAACTGGATGCCTACGCCAGCAGAGAATGTGGTGGGCAGGCTC
Organism: Prevotella sp. E15-22; assembly: GCF_023204875.1. NCBI lineage: Bacteria > Pseudomonadati > Bacteroidota > Bacteroidia > Bacteroidales > Prevotellaceae > Prevotella > Prevotella sp. E15-22. The sequence goes on along the minus strand of NZ_CP096247.1, from coordinate 311,613 downwards.
TGGTTGTAGAACTTGCCACGGGCAATCTGATGACCAGGCTCGTTGAGCAGCAGCGACATCGAGTTTTCCATCTCGCGAATCTGCTGTTTCAGGTCGGCCTTCTTGGCCTGCACGCTGTAGTAGTTGGCCTCAGCCGTCTGCACACTGGTAGAACGGGCGCGACCCAACTCCATCTGCAACTTCATCATATCCCAAGTATCCTTGGTGAGTCCCTCCATATCAGTAACAATAGCCAACTGCTCGTCGAGCATCATCAGCGTATAGTAGAGGTTGGCCACACCACAGATAATCTTGGTCTGCACAGCCACCTGATAATCCTTAGTGGCCAGCAGTTTCATCTGTGCCGAGCGCTTCTGCGAGAGCAGGTTACCAAAAAGGTCGAGGTTCCATGTAGCGCTGATGGGCAACTGATAGGTACGAGAAACAGAGGCTCCGTCCATCTGCACCTGACTGATAGTGCCCTGAGGAGCGAAAGCCACAGAGGGCAGGAAAGCCAGTTTCGACACGGTGAGTGCCGTCTCCATCATCTTCACGTTGAGGGCAGCATTGCGCAGGTCCACATTGTTTTCCAACGCCTGTTCAATGAGACCCTGCAGCTGAGGATCGGTAAATACCTCGCGCCAAGGCAGGTTGCCGAAGTTCTCATCACTGTTGAGCGCCAGTGTATCGCCATCATTCTGGATGTCGCGCACCAGTCCCTGCGTGTTCACGTCAGGACGCTCATATTTGTTGTAGAGACCGCAGCTGGTCAACATCAAGCTGAGCAACAGACCCACCCCCAGGCCCCTCCCTATATGGAGGGGAGTAGACGCCTTTTTCTTTAATATCTTATTCATCTTTATCTTCATTATATTATTCTACCCATTCCCCTCCCTCGCAGGGAGGGGTCAGGGGAGAGTCTTTTATTTTTCCAATTCATAATCCACAGAACGCTTTGCATACTGCTGTAACTCAGTGGTCACATCAGGATTCTCCTCGTCACCCTCGAACTTCATAGGACTGAACTTCTCCTGCAGACTCTGGAAGAGCACAAACAGGGCGGGCACAACGAAAATCTGACACAGCGTACCAATCAACATACCGCCAATAGCAGCGGCACCCAGCGTCTGGTTACCATTCTTACCTACGCCCGATGCGAACATCATAGGCAGCAGACCGATAACCATAGCCAGAGACGTCATCAGGATAGGACGCAGACGGGCAGCGGCACCCAGCACGGCCGACCATGAGATGGCCATACCAGTCTGACGACGCTCAAGGGCGAACTGCACAATCAGGATGGCGTTCTTAGCCAATAGACCAATCAGCATGATGAGCGAGATCTGCATGTAGATATCGTTCGAGTGGCCAAAGACCGTAGTGAACAGGAAACAGCCAGCCAAACCGAATGGTACAGAGAGAACCACGGCCAGAGGCAGGATGTACGACTCGTACTGTGCCGACAGGATCAGGTAGATGAAGAGGAAGCAGAGTACGAAGATAATCCATGTTGAGTTAGATGCCTTAGCCTCCTCACGGGTCAGACCAGAGTATTCGTAGGTATAACCAGTGGGCAGCGTGGTAGAAGCCACCTCCTGACAAGCCTTGATAGCCTCACCCGAAGAGAAACCGTCGTTCACCGTTGCCGTCACGTTGATAGAGGTAAACAGGTTGAAGCGGTTGATGTTAGAAGGACCATAGACACGCTCCAAACGACAGAACTCCTTCACAGGCGACATACCCGACGGGGTGCGCACATAGATGCTGTTCAGCGACTCCTCCGTCTGTCGGGTCTCGGGCGAGCCCTGGATCATCACACGGAACAGCTTACCATAAGCATTGAAGTTTGAGGCATAGAGACCACCATAGTATCCCTGCAGCGTGCTGAGAATGGTTGCAGGCGACACACCAACCTGCTTACACTTAGCCACATCGACATGTACCATGTACTGTGGATAGGCAGGGTTGTATGATGTCTGCGCCATCTGAATCTCAGGACGCTTATTCAGCTCTGCGATATAGTTCTTCACAATATCATAGAACTTGTTCAAATCGCCACCTGTGCGGTCCTGCATCACCAACGACACACCGCTGCTCAACGAGTAACCAGGAATCATTGGGGGCGAGAAGGCCAAAATAGAGGCATCCTTGATGTGAGCCGTCTTGATAAAGATCTGAGCAATCACCATCTGGGCATCCAGCGGATTCACGAAGAAACGATAGATGCCATCACCCTCCCACAGACCTGAGAGTTTCCACCAGAAACCTTTCTGACGCTGAGAGAAAGGCTTTAGCTTGATGATGAAGGTAGCCTGGTCTGAACCAGAACCGGCAATGAAGTTATAACCCTGAATCTGCTCACGTGCCTGAATGGCAGGATCAGCAGCCAAGATACTATCCACCTCGTTGATAATCTGACGGGTGCGAGCCACAGAAGTAGCGGGAGGCATAGAGATGGTACAGAACACCGTACCCGTATCCTCACTGGGCACCAATCCACTCTTGGTGGTATACATCGTGCCAACCAATGCAGCAATACCTATCACTGTAAACAGCATCATCCTGAACGGCTTGCGCACGGTTTTCTCGATGCTGTTCTTATACTTACCCAGAATCTTATTATATGAGGTGTTGAATGCCAGGTGGAAACGGTCAATGCGACTCAGTTTCTTCTCACCATCCTTACTGTGGGGCTTCAGGAAGATAGCACACAGGGCAGGCGACAGCGTCAAGGCGTTCAGAGCCGAGATGAAGATAGACACAGCCATCGTCACACCAAACTCACGATAGAACGTACCCGTGGTGCCACCCAGGAACGACACGGGGATGAACACAGAAGCCATCACCAGCGTGATAGAGATGATAGCACCCGAGATCTCGTTCATGGCATCGATAGAGGCAGTCAGCGCACTCTTATAACCCTGGTCCAACTTAGCATGCACGGCCTCAACCACCACGATAGCATCGTCCACCACAATGGCGATGGCCAGCAGCAGTGCCGACAGCGTGAGTAGGTTGATAGAGAAGCCCATCACGTTGAGGAAGAAGAACGTACCAATCAGTGACACAGGTACGGCAATCAGAGGAATCAGCGTTGAACGCCAGTCCTGCAGGAACACGTAGATTACGATAAACACCAGGATCAGCGTGAAGAACAGGGTGAAGATCACCTCCTCGATAGAGGCATATAGGAACTCCGTCACATCATAGTTAATCTTATAGGTCATGCCCGGCGGGAACAGCTTAGCCTGCTCCTCGAGTTCGGCCTTCACCTGCTTGGCAATCTCGTTGGCGTTAGAACCGGCAATCTGCTGCACCATACCCAGCACAGAAGGCAGATTGTTGTTCTTCATGGCCACAGAATACATCTGGCCACCCAACTCAATGCGAGCCACATCCTTCAGTTTCAGGGTCTGACCATCAGCATCGCTCGAAATGATGATGTTTCCAAACTCCTCGGCCGACTTCAAACGACCTGTATAGCGCAGTGAATACTCGTAGGCCACGTTCGACTGCTCACCAAAGGTACCAGGAGCGGCCTCAATGTTCTGCTCAGCCAGCACGTTGCTGATGTCAGAAGGCATCAGGTTGTACTGCTTCATCACATCGGGCTTCAGCCAGATACGCATGGCATAGGTCTTCAAGCCTGGGCTCTGCACATCACCCACACCCTGAATACGCTTGATGGCAGGGATGATGTTAATGTTGTTGTAGTTGGTCAGGAACTCGTCGTCGTAACGACCGTCCTCAGAAGTCAAGGTAAACATCAGCACCTGAGAGGTCTGACGCTTCATCACCGTCACACCGATACGTGTTACCTCGGCAGGCAACAGGGCCAGAGCCTGCTGCACGCGGTTCTGCACGTTCACAGCACACATATCAGCATTCATGCCCTGACGGAACAGGATGCTAATCTGTGCCGAACCTGCACCAGCTGTTGACTGGATATAGTCCATGCCTTCCACACCGTTGATACTCTCCTCCAACGGGGTGATAACCGAGTTTTTCACCGTCTCGGCATCGGCACCGGGATACTGAGTGTGCACCACAACAGTAGGCGGTGCAATATCCGGATACTGCTCAATAGGCAGTGAGAAAAGTCCGATGACACCCAGGACAACGATGAGGATAGAGATCACCGTCGACAATACTGGGCGCTTGATAAAATTCGTAAATGTCATATATTTACTCTTTTACTATTTTTTTCCTTTTTACTTTGTCTTCGTTGCATTCACGATGTCGCTGACAGACATAGCCTTAGCCTGCTCTTGGATCTTTTCCTCGTAGCGCTGAGGTGTGATGGGCACAATCTCCATCTTGTCAGTCAACTTCGTAATACCGTTGGTCACATACTTGTCACCAACCTTCAGTCCGCTAGTCACAATGTAGTTCACGCCATCGTTCTGGGGATCAACAGTAATCTCGGTGTAGGCCACCTTGTTGCTGTCCTTCAACAGATACACGAACTTCTTGTTCTGAACCTCCATCACCACACGCTGGGGAATCACGATAGCAGCATCGGCCGAACGGGGGATGATGATTGAGCCAGAGCCACCGCTCTTCAGCAACTTCTCGGGGTTGGGGAAGTGAGCCTTCACCTGTACAGAACCGGTGGTCTTGTCAATCACACCACTCACGGCAACCACCTTACCCTCGTGGGCATAAACACTACCGTCGGTCAACTGCAACTTCACTGGGGGGAAGGCATCAATAGCGGCACGCAGGCCACCCTCGCCCTGTGACAGACTCAGCATATCCTTCTCGGTCAGCGAGAAGTAAACCTCCATCTTACTGATATCCGACACGTGAGTCAGCACGTTCGAGGCACTCACCAAGGCACCCTTCTTGTAAGGCAGTGTACCCACAACGCCGGCAGCAGGACTCTTCACATAGCAGAAACTCAGATTCTCCTTAGCCGAAGCCAGGGTAGCCTGTGCCTGTGCCAACTGAGCCTGCGCGCTGAGGAACGAGTTCTCGGCAGTCTGCAACTCATAGTCACCCACCACCCTGCTGGCGTGCAACTTCTTGGTATTATCGAAAGTCAACTTCGCAGTATTCACAGCGGTCTGGGCGGTGTTCACCGTAGCCTGAGCCTGACGCACCTGAGCCTGATAGGTCTCGTTGTCAATCACGAAAAGCACCTGTCCGGCGCTCACCGTCTGGCCCTCAGTCACATTGATCTGAGTGATAAAGCCAGACACTTTCGGACGGATTTCCACATCCTGAATACCATTGATGGTGGCAGGATAGGTACTCTGAAGAGCAGCGCTCGATTCAGAAACCGTCTCAATAGGATACTCGTTGTCGCCGAACGTAGGACGTCCACCGCCTCCACCACACGACATCAACACTGTTGCAACCATTGCAACTAACATCATCTTTTTCATTTTCATACCTATGTTTTAACTATTTCTATATATTTTTCTTTTTGTGTTTAGGAAACCAAAGTCCGTTTTCGGGTTTCCAAAATGCAAAAATACAAAAAAGGTGCGTAAGAATCACAACTTACGCACTATTTTAACATATTATTAATATAATATGCCCAATATTATTTCAATTCTTTAACATCCTTGAAGTGTTTCCAGTCCTTATCACGGAAAAACTTGTTCTCTTGTCCCTCGGGCACATAGACCGTAGCATTATAACTGTCGAACGCCCCCTCGATGATGGGTACATAGTGTCGTGGACAAACAATCTTCTCAAGGGCAGTGCAACCCTTGAAGGCATCCTTACGCAGACGCTCGATACTCTTGGGCAGGGTAATCATCGTCAAGGCCTTGCAGCCCTCGAAGGTCGACTCCTCGATAAAGCGGATGCTCTTGGGAATATCGATGGCATGCAAACTGCCGCAGTCCTTAAAGGCTTCAGCACCGATAGACTCCATGCGTGCAGGCAGATCGAGTTCTTTCAGTCCAGCGCAGCCCTTAAAGGCCTGTGGTGCAATATATTGCATTCTGTCTGTCAGCACCGTGTTCTTACAACCAGCCACCAGCATCAGCTTACCCTTCCACGTGCACACAATGCCATTGCAGTTGTCGCGCGAGTCGTAGTGGGTATTGGCCGTATCCACGGCAATACTCTCCAATGCCGGACAATAAGCCAGAGCACCATCCTCGATGGCCTCCACGCCAGCAGGAATGACGATATCCTTCAACCCATTGGCATGGGCAAAGGCGCCACTCTTCAGTTCCTTCAGTCCTACGAAATACTGCAGTTCCTTCAAACTCTCAATATTGCTGCCCACGAAAGCCTCGCCCAGACTGTCCACCTCGGCGGCGTCAACACTCGTCATCTCAGTCGCGTCGGCCTTGATCCAGCCCTGCTCACGGGCAATCATAATCAGTTCCTCGTTGGTGTGGACAGAGGCAATAACCTTCTTCTCCACCTCCGGCGCTTTAGGCTCATCGGGCTGACTCACATAATTAATAGCGAAAAAACACAATGCAAAAACAGCCAGTGCAGCCAAGCCGCCCAAGAACCATGTCTGCTTGTAAAAAGGTGTCTGATACTCTGTCTCCATATCAATTTTCAAGTTTTAAAAATTATTCGGCTGCAAAAATACAAATTAAATCCGAAAAACGTCAGAAGTTTACTATTTTTTTACAAGGTTTTAATATGGGGTTAAAAAAGATTAATTGTTTGGCCACAATAGACGAACGTAACAGAATTTTCCTATCTTTGCATCAGAAATAAATAATACGACACTAATCAACGATTCTTCAAAAAAGATCGCTATACCTTTTTAACATTAATAAAACTAAGAAACTATGGAAGTTGAGAAAATTATGCAAGCCCTGGAACGTAAACACCCGGGCGAATTAGAGTACCTGCAGGCCGTTCGCGAAGTGCTGGAATCTATTAAAGACGTCTATAACCAGCACCCCGAATTTGAAAAAGCCAAGATTGTAGAGCGCATCGTAGAGCCTGAGCGCATCAGCACATTCCGTGTGCCCTGGGTCGACGACAAGGGCGAGGTTCAGGTGAACATTGGCTATCGCGTGCAGTTCAACAGTGCTATTGGTCCTTACAAGGGCGGACTCCGTTTTCACCCCTCTGTAAACCTGTCAATATTGAAGTTCTTAGGTTTCGAGCAGACCTTCAAGAACGCCCTGACCACACTGCCCATGGGCGGCGGCAAGGGTGGTTCCGACTTTGCCCCTCGTGGCAAGAGTGATGCCGAAATCATGCGTTTCTGCCAGGCCTTCATGTGCGAGTTGTACAAGGTCATCGGTCCTGACATGGACGTGCCCGCTGGCGACATCGGTGTAGGCGGCCGCGAGATTGGCTATCTGTTCGGCATGTACAAGAAGCTCACCTCACAGTTCCATGGTGCCACCCTCACGGGCAAGGGCTTGGAATGGGGCGGCTCTATTCTGCGCCCAGAGGCCACAGGCTATGGTGCCCTGTACTTTGTGCACCACATGCTCGACACTCACGGACTGGACATCAAGGGCAAGACCGTGGCCCTCTCAGGCTTCGGCAATGTGGCTTGGGGTGCAGCCAAGAAGGCAACCGAGTTGGGTGCCAAGGTGATCACCATCAGTGGTCCTGACGGTTATATCTACGACCCTGCCGGCCTGGATGCCGAGAAGATCGACTACCTGCTGGAGCTGCGTGCCAGCGGCAACGACATCTGCGCTCCCTATGCCGACGAGTTCGACGGCGCTCAGTTCTTCGAGGGCAAGAAGCCTTGGGAGCAGAAGGCTGACATCTATCTGCCTTGCGCCACTCAGAACGAGCTGAACGGCGAGGATGCCGACAAGATCCTGGCTCAGAAGCCACTGTGCGTAGCCGAGGTATCAAACATGGGTTGCACAGCCGAGGCCGTCAACAAGTTCATCGCTGCTGGTCAGCTGTTTGCTCCTGGTAAGGCCGTGAACGCAGGTGGCGTGGCCACCTCTGGCTTGGAGATGACCCAGAACTCGATGCGCATGTCATGGACAGCCGAGGAAGTTGACCAGCGTCTGCACCAGATTATGCAGGGCATCCACGAGCAGTGCGTGAAGTACGGCAAGGAAGGTAACTATATTAACTATGTAAAGGGTGCCAACGTGGCAGGCTTCATGAAGGTGGCCAAGGCCATGCTCGCCCAGGGCATCGTATAGTATTCCAAGCTATTGATGCTGCAGTAAATAACGAATGATTATTAAGCGATACATATTAATCATATTCGCGCTAATATTAAGCCTTACCGTTCTGGGCCAAATCCAGATCGGTAAGGCTTCATTCTATTCTAAGAGAGCCACAGGACGCATGACAGCCAGCGGCGACCGTCTGCATCACGACAGTCTGACATGCGCACATCGCTCCTATCCCTTCGGCACCTTACTTCAGGTGACCAACCCTTCGAACGGCAGAATGATTGTTGTGAGGGTCAACGACCGCGGTCCTTTTGTTCGCGGCCGTATTGTTGACCTATCGTGGGCTGCCGCCAAGGTGCTGGGCATCCTGTCAACAGGCGTGGCCAATGTCATTGTTGAGCCATTGGAACACTTCCACATTCCCATGAAGCGAGACCGCGACCATATCATTCCGAAGGTCAGCGAGGCCATCGAGACCGAGGAGTTCCCGTGGAAGAATATCAAGGGCGTTTCTTTGCCGTAGGCACACGGAACTCGCGCGTCTGCGAGGTTATCTCTCGCCCACTCTGCGCCACGCCCAGGCGCACAATAATCTCACCGTCTTTCAGTCGTTTGTCGGCCAGTATCGTGGCAGTATAGCGTACACCCTGACGCGGACCAATGCTCTCTATGCGCAGGTTATCCGATATCTTGATGTGCTTGTTGCCAGTAGCATCCTCGACAAAGGGCTGCACGTCGAACACAGCATTGTCCGACGTGTTCATAATCTCGAACACAGCCGTACACTCCTCGCCACGCACCAGCACGCCGTCGTTCTGTGTCTCAGTGATCACGGCATGGCGCACCACCAGGGGTGCCTCGACAGGCGCAATCATGATGCGGTCGTCGCCACGTCCCTGTGGGTCGAAGCCACTGTCATCATGCTGGCGACGGTCGCCATACGGCGCCATACGGCGCTCTTGCGACTTGTCTATGGCCGAGCCGATGACAGCACCAGCCACAGCCCCACCTACCGTGCCGATGAGCGAGCCAGTGTGCTGACCACGCCAGCCGCCGGCAATGCCGCCGATGGCCGAACCGATGACATGTCCGAACTCGCCGCCCACGTAAGCGCCACTGGCGGCATTACTGGTGCAGGCACTCACCAGGAGTGCCCCACTTATCAACCATAGAAAAGTCTTTTTCATCTTTCTCCTCCTATTTCCTTTTTAATTCGCTTTCTTCTTTCTCACCTGCAGCACCACCACCAGCACAATGAGCAGCAGCAGGATGGCCAGTGCTACATAAGCCAGTGTCTCAGTGGTCTTCACCGATTGTGGGAAGAAGCTCAGCACCACCTCGTGCTTACCAGCCTCGATGTGCAGGGCACGCAGCACGTAGTTCACACGACCCAGCTCCACCTCCTGGCCGTCGACAGTGGCCGTCCAGCCAGGATAGTAAATCTCTGAGAGTACCAGCACGCCACCCTTACCATCAACAGTATAGGTCAGCTTATTGGGTGCATACGATGTCATCTGAACAGTGGTGGTTGAATCCTGAGCCACAGCCTGACCCAGAACGGCCTCAAACTGCTTGTCGGCCACGGCCTCATGGCGCAGGTTCAGTTTGCCCAGTGCGTCAATCTCGTCGTTGGCATTGTCCACATAGCTCACATGGTCCACCATCCACGCATTGCCAAAAGCATAGGGGTTCTGCACGGCGATGTTCTGCTGAGCCATGAGGAAGTACTTGGTGTTCAGCATGTTGATGACAGGCCAGATGCTATCGCCGTTCACCACGCTCAGGTCGGTACCAGTGGTAGAGAGTGCCTGACGCACAGCATTCAACTGGTCTGAGAGGTAATACTCAATCAGTTCCTGATAGCGGCGCAGCTTAGCAGGATGATAGCCACCCACACTCTTATGATAGTAAGAAGTCTCGTTCTCGTTGAACACATTGCCAGCCAGGTTCAGCACGCGATAGTCGAGCGACGTATCGGCCAGAATCTGACGGTCGGCATCGGTCATGGGGCGCACCTGCTGGCGCTCCACCTTCTTCACAAACTGCTTGGTGTCGTTGGGGTTCAGATAGCGACGGTTCACTGTCCACAGGTCTGTGAGACACAGCACCAGCAAGCCAGCCACCAGCATCCAGGCCTTGAACTTCGTCTTCATGCAGTAGGCCAGGAGCATCAGCGTGCCCACCAGGATGATGAGGAACGAGCGCCAGCAGTCGGCCGTGAACACAGCCTGACGGGCCTTACTCAACGCCTCGAGCAGCGCATCAGCACTGGCAGGTGGCGGCAGGATCTGTCCAAACAGCTTGGCCTCGGCCTCCGTATAGAAATCAAAGAACGTGGTGGGTGTCACAGCAAACAGCAGGGCCACGCCACCCGTCAGGCCAAAGGCCACTAGCACAGCCTTGAAGATATACTTACGCTCCTGCGCCGTGCCGTCCTCCACTTTCTGCCACACCTCCCTCAGGGCCAGCATGGCCATCAGGGGAATGGTGAACTCGGCAATCACAAGGATCGACTCAACAGCTCGGAACTTGGCATACATGGGCACATGGTCGATGAAGAAGTCGGTGAGGCCCATGAAGTTCTTACCCCATGCCAGCATGATACTGAGCAGCGTGGCCACCAGCAAGCCCCACGTCAAGGGGTTGCGATAGCACACCAGCAGGCACAGCACGGCCAGCAGCAGCACGAAGGCACCCACATAGACAGGACCCATGGTGCCGTTGGCACCCTCCTCCAGGTTGTCGTTCCAATATTGTGTGAAATAGAGGCCGTTCTGACTCAGATAGTCGAACACCTGCGGAGCCGACATGCTCTGTCCAGGACCCACGTTGACGCTCATACCCTGAATGGCCTCGCGTGCATTCTCGTCGTCCCACAGCAGTTTCATCGACGTGCCACCCTTCACATTGGGCACCAGCAGCGACCATGTCTCGCCAATGCCATAGCTATAGTCAGTGATATACGAGCGCTCCAGTCCGCTGTCGGTCTGATTGTCGGCATTTTGCTTCACCAGTTCGCTCTTGCCACGCATGGTCTCCTTCGAGAACTCCCACGTGTGATAGAGGTTCGACAGGTTCACCATCACGCCCAGCAGTCCACCCACGATGCACACGCCCGTGGCTTTGAGGAAGCGCACATACTCCTTCTTGATGATGGCATCAACCAGGAAGGCGATGATCATCAGCAGGATGACAAACAGATAGTAGTAGGTCATCTGCACGTGGTTGGCATTCACTTCCATCGCTGCAAACAGGGCCGTCACGATGAGGCCCCACATATATTTCCCTCGATAGGCCAGCACAATACCGCCAATCATCGGAGGTAGATAGGCCAGAGCCATCACCTTCCACAGGTGGCCGGCAGCGATGATAATGAGGAAATAGGTGCTGAAGGCCCACAACACAGAACCCAGTGCAGCCAGGTGCTGACGGAAGTTGAAGGCTCGCAGCAGGATATAGAAGCCCAGCAGATAGACAAACAGATACCACACATTGTCGGGCAGCCACAGGTGATAGGCCTTCTCGACGGCCGACAGCGTTGAGGTGCTGCCATACGAGGGGGCTATCTGATAGGTGGGCATGCCCGAGAAGATGGCGTTGGTCCAACGCGTGCGCTCACCCGTACTATTATAATATTGTGTACTCTCCTGACCCAGTCCGATGCCGGCTGACACGTCGCCCTGGTTCAGTACTCTGTTCTGCACGTCGGCCGGATAGAAATAGGCAAAGGCCAACACGGCAAAGAACACCACTGCCAGCACGTCTGGCAGCCATTGTTTTAGAATTTTCATAACTTGCAAGTTTCTTATTTTTGGGTGCAAAATTACTATTTTTTTCTTAATATACAACAGGTTTCCATAAAAAAAGACTCTGGAAACGGCATCACTGCTATCTCCAGAGTTTGCCAACTTATTTACGTCAGCGTAGGCTTATAATGTTATTAATATCGGTATATTCTTTTTGTCCTATATACATGGATGCAAGAAAGACCGATATGTCAATTTCGGACAATCACGTTTTAATCTTTTTTAACGTCTCAGGCATTAGAAATAATACCTGGCCGTGAGCATCCAAGCACTTTGGTCGTAGCCATAGCGCTCGTTTTTCTCGAGATGAACACCCGATGGGGCCGAAAAACTGCTGGCAAAGCCCACCGACTCGATGCCAAGGCCAAAGCCATCGGTGAGCATCAGCTCCAGACCCAGGTCGGCCTTCGAGCCAAATCCCAGTTGCGCATTCCCTGGGTCGTTATAGTAGGCTGCACCCAGACCAAGAGAAAGATCAAAGCGCAACTTCTCAACAATGTTCAACCTCAGGATGCCACACAAGCCCACATAGCCCAGCGTATAGCTGCCTTTGTAGGTACGGCTGCCTCTGGTCTCGTTGACATCGGTATAGCTGAAGAAAGAATCCAATCCCCATCCCCACGAGGAACTGGCAAAGCGGCCATAGGTCAGGGCCACGCCCATGCCACCCAGATGAGACAGCGGCTTACCGTCGTCTGCATAAACCTCGGAGGTTGTTTTCACAGGACCAACGCTCATCTTAAAGAAAACATCTTTCTCTTTTTTTATCTTTGGATAAACCACTGCATCGTCTGTATACCAGCGGTCTGTGCTCGCAACGTCCTCCTGCAGCGCGACTGTGTCCTGCAGGATGGTCTCTTCTGGCAGCACCTCGGCCACCTCTTCGATAGCCACTGGAGCTGGTTTTCTGCGGATGGCGGTCATGGCTTCCAACTGATCCAGGCGGAAAGGCGAGAGTGTGAGCGAATGGTCCACCTGGCCTTTGGTCAGACCCATCGTGGCCTTCACACTGTTCTTCTTGGCGTCAACAGTATCAATCACCAGCACATTACCTCCCTTTCTGGCCGTTTCCTGCACAGCCAAGCTCACCATGCGGCCATATTGTTTCCTGACCGATGCGCTTCGGCCGTTCACCACCACGTGTCCGATGGCACCAGTACCAGCAGGCAGCTCGTCGGCAGCACCAATAATCATCACATAGTTTGTGGGTTGAGGTTCAAAGTCGTTAGTGAGCATTTCGGATGTCACCTTGGGCGAGCATCCCACCATGCCAACCGCAAGCACCATTAAAAGTGCGTGTTTAATTTGGTTCATGTTTTATAATTTAATTAATATTTAATTTGCATACAAAGGTACATATTTTTTATCTATCGGAGAAAACTTTTTTCAAGAAATTGACATTTTTACAATTAATTTCTACAAGGAATAAATATTACAATAGCGCCTCTGAGATTTAAAAATTCTGAGCCAAAAATTTTTTCTGTGCGTACAGGCGAAATATGAGCATGTTCGTAAATCATTGAAAATGAGAGGCTTACGAAATTAACTCGAAAAGTGTAAAGATTTAGAAAGCGTTCGAATATTCGTTTAGGTTGTAACGGAGCCTGAGTTACACTGCAACGGAGCCTGTTTTGCATGGTAAAACAGCATGAGTTGCATCGTAAAACAGCCTCCGTTGCATGGTGAAATCGATAGGGGTCCCTCCAAAGGTCATTTTTACCCCATTTTTGCATTCTAGTTTGCATTTTTTCAGAACCCTGTTTTTTAGCAGTATTTTTTTACAATCATCTATATCACAAGACACAAAAACAAAATCTTATGCCATGAATTTAGATATTATCTTTAAAATACAATATCGCCTTCTTTAGAGGATTCAATTCTTTGCTGATAACTCCAAAAACAACATCAGCATCAACCTCGAAATAATGATGGGCCATAATATCGCGAATGCCCATAACTTTTTTCCAAGGAATACTTGGATAGGTAGGAAGCAATTTTCCCTCAGACACCTTATCCAGGTTCTTTATAGATTCACCAATGGCAATCAACACCATACATGCTGCATCCAATTTCTCCATTCCACCTGGAGTAGAAAGGAAATCATCAACTGAACGAATATTCTTCGTCCTTTCCTGAAGTCTTCCTATGGCCAATTCAATCTGGTCAAGCGTATGCAAAACGATCGGCAGGTTCTCTGAAGATATCGATTCCATCTTTTTCTATTTGCTTAAGTAAAAAAAGGTCATTGTTCCGATGCTTTCTCACAACATCAACACTACAACCTAATAAGTTTTCAAGAAACTCTTTCAAACCAATTATCTGAAACAAATCAGGTGCCATCTCGACAAACACATCCACATCGCTTGCCTCTTTCTGCTCATTGCGAGCCACAGAGCCAAACAAGCGAAGCGAACGAACATCATAGTCTTCAATAATCGTATGCTTGTTCGCCAAAATTCTGTCGATGCATTCTTGTCTACTTATCATATCTGCTGCAAATATACGAATTATTCTGCTACACGCAAAAATAAATGCCTGTTTTTTTGTATTCTCGCTGTTATATCCCCCATTCTATTGGTTATCAACCAAAAAAGTTGTAACTTTGCAGCCAAAGAAACAAAGAAGAATTATGAGAATAGGAATTATTGTTGCCATGGACAAGGAGCTGCGACAGCTTCAGGAGGTGTTTAAAGACAGCGACGTGCTGGTGCAGAAGTGCGGCATTGGCAAGGTGAACGCAGCGTTGGGCGCACAGAAGATGATCAACGAGTTTCACCCTGACGTCATCATCAGCAGCGGATGCGCTGGTGGCAACGGCGACGACATCAACGTGCAGGATATCGTGGTGAGCTCAGAGCTGTGCTACCACGACGTGTATTGCGGCAAAGCCATCGACGATACCACCGTCTATGGCCAGGTGCAGGGTCTTCCTGCCCGCTATCAGGCCGACCCAGAGTTGCTGCGCAAGGCCATCAGCCTTCAGACACCCAACATCAGTCTTCACCCAGGCCTCATCGTCACTGGCGACTGGTTTGTGGATTCGAAAGACAAGATGCGCGAGATTATCGGCCACTTCCCTGAGGCCAAGGCCGTTGATATGGAGTCGTGCGCCATTGCCCAGACCTGCTATATCAACAAGGTGAAGTTCATCTCGTTCCGTGTGGTGAGCGACATTCCCCTGCGCGACACTGACGCCTCGCAGTATCACGATTTCTGGAACACCGTGGCCGAGAACTCATTCCAAACCACACGCGCCTTCGTGGAGAGCCTCTAATCCCTAACCCTAATTTTAAATAAAATGGAAGTAATACAAAGTTTTACGATAGACCACACACAGTTGAAGCCAGGCATCTATGTCTCACGCGAGGACAAGGGCTTCACCACGTTCGACCTGCGCATCACAGAGCCCAACAAGGAGCCTGCCGTTGCCCCTGCCGCCATGCATAGCATGGAGCACCTCATGGCCACCTGGTTTCGCAACAGTCGTGCCAAGGACGATGTAGTTTATGTGGGTCCAATGGGCTGTCTCACAGGCATGTATATCATCATGACTGGCACATACACAGCAGAGGACATGCGCCAGCTCACCATCGAGTGTCTGGAGTGGATTATCACCCAGACCGAGGTGCCTGCCACTCGTCCTGAGGCCTGCGGCAATTACCTGCTGCACGACCTGCCCATGTGCATTTGGGAATGCCGTCGCTATCTGGATCGCCTGAAGAACGATTTCCACTCAGAGTACACCAAGCTCCAGATTACGCTCGACGACGGCAAGGTGTTTGCAGATGCTTGAATCATAGGAACCATCAAAAACTTGGTTCCTTTTCGCCACGCGTATAGACCGTTTCACCACTGTCGCCGTTGGTCACATAGCCGCCAGTGAAACTAAGTGTGGAATCGTTGGCAGTGATGAAACGTGCATTCAGACTATAGGCATTTGCTGATGTCCAGTCGCGCTCGCCGTCATAGCTGGCTGAGAGCCAAAGTTTGTTTGAACCAACACCATCGGCATCGCGTTCCCACGACAGTTTCCATGTGCCTGTGAACGTGCCATTATAGTCATAAAAGTCCTGCCAGTCCGTATAATACTGCTCGCCATCAATGGTGACGAGCTTTCGAGTTTGCCACTTGCGCATTCCTGTGAAAGTGCCATCGGCATTGAACGTCAGGCGTTCGAAGAACCTTCCCTTCTCTTTGATATATTCAACATGCCATGTCCCAACAACGAGTGGCCCATACTGTTCTTTCAACTGCATGGCTTTTTCGTGCGCCTCTTGGTCAACATATTTTGGTTCATCACTGCTGCAAGAGGTGAACACAATAGTTGCTATAAGGATAATATAAATGGCTGTAAAAAGATTCTTTTTCATGCTCCCAGCAACTATTAACATTCTCTATCCTTCTTCTCCTTCCTTTTCTCATCCCATAATCGCAAATAGTCCCCCACTAGCGCAGCGAGGAAGGTAGAAAAGGAGTAATGTAAGAATTCTGACATATCGACTAAGCCAATCAGCACGAAAACGCCAATAACGACAGCAGCTGCGACAGCTGCAGCAAAGATATTCTTGAGAAGAGTGATAAGATGCTTTTTCATTTCTTGTTGTAAAAATAATCCCTTTCCAAACAGCAGAGTCCTAGGATGATAATATATGTTACACCATTAATAATATAGTACCATGACAATTGATCGTAATACCTGAGGAGCCAACCTGCAACGATATCAAAAGACAAAATGCAACCTATCACATAAAGTGGAACACCCACGTCATTTAAACGCTGAATACTCAAACATATTGAAAGACATAAAACAAATATGCCAAGGACAGTATCAACAACAAGCTGAGCCACAAAGAGATTGTCTGTGATGTAATCATTCCATAGGTATTGGGGAATGAATACTAACACAGAAAAAAGAAACAACAGCAACATAGAAGACCAATAGTCCTTACGGTCGCACCGTTTACTATACCACTTCTCTCCATGCTGGCTAGAAAATAACGCATTCAAAGCAGTTCTAATCATTTTAATGTTCTTAATTTATTGTTTAATGTCACAAAATAATGGAATCTTTTTCATAAACATTATAGAAACAGATATAATGTTATAACATTCAGAAATGAGACAAACGCCAGTCCACCCACAGAGAACAAAACTCCAGGCTCTCGATCTAAAGCCTTTTTAGAAAGTTCTTTAACTAGCCATACCAGCAATCCTAACGTTAACACTACTGGAACTGAAATAAGTACATATCGCAATATTGGGCTATGCGCAATTACTTCTTTCCAAGTAAAGAGGAAACACATAGCTAAGGCATAGTAGACAAAAACTACCCAAGTCAAAATGTTTATCGCTGATTTTTGCATAACTTATAAAGTTTAATTTTCGATGTTACAAAAGTAATAAAAAAAAACGAACGACCTCAACATCGTTCGTTTTTTTCACATTATTTATATTTCTCGAATATTTTTTACTGACGGCTGGCCTTCTTACGCTGGTCGTGATCAAGAATGGCTTTGCGCATGCGCATCGACTTGGGAGTAACCTCAACCAACTCGTCCTCCTTGATGTATTCCAGACACTCCTCAAGACTCATGATGACCTTGGGGATGATGCGAGCCTTTTCGTCTGTACCAGAAGCACGCACGTTGGTGAGCTGCTTGGCCTTGCAGACGTTGACAACAAGGTCGTTGTCGTGAACATGCTCACCTACAACCTGACCCATATAGACATCCTCGCCTGGATCGATGAAGAACTTACCACGGTCCTGCAATTTGTCGATGGCGTAGGCAAAGGCGTTACCAGTCTCGAGGGCAATCATTGAACCGTTGACACGACGCTCGATCTCGCCCTTATAGGGCTGATACTCCTTGAAACGGTGGGCCATGATGGCCTCGCCCTGAGAGGCGGTGAGGACATTGGTGCGCAGACCAATGATGCCACGTGAGGGGATGTCGAACTCGATATTGGTGCGCTCGCCCTGACTCTCCATAGAGGTCATCTCGCCCTTACGGCGTGTCACCATATCGATCATCTTAGAGGCAAACTCCTCAGGAACGTTGATGGTGAGTTCCTCAACGGGCTCGTGCTTCACACCATTAATTTCTTTATAGATAACCTGGGGCTGACCCACCTGGAGCTCGTAGCCCTCGCGACGCATGGTCTCGATGAGCACTGAGAGGTGGAGCACACCACGGCCAGAGACAATCCACTTATCGGTTGAGTCCTCGAAGGGCTCTACACGCAGGGCAAGGTTCTTCTCGAGCTCTTTCTCCAAGCGGTCGTTGATGTGGCGCGAGGTGACAAACTTACCTTCCTTGCCAAAGAAGGGCGAGTCGTTGATCATGAAGAGCATCGACATGGTGGGCTCGTCAATAGCGATGGGAGGCAGGGGCTCTGGGTTCTCGATGTCGCAGATAGTGTCGCCAATCTCGAACTTGTCGAGGCCGATGACAGCACAGATATCGCCACACTCCACCTCGTCGATACGCTGGTGACCCATGCCATCAAAGACGTGGAGCTCCTTGATCTTGGTCTTCTCCATAGAGCCGTCGCGATGGGCAATGGTGACCTGCATACCGTCCTTCAGGGTGCCACGATGAACGCGACCCACAGCAATACGGCCAGTGTAGCTCGAATAGTCGAGCGAGGTGATGAGCATCTGAGGGGTACCCTCGATCTTCTGGGGAGCAGGGATAACCTCGACGATCTTATCTAATAAATAGGTGATATCGGTGGTGGGCTTGTTGTAGTCCTCACTCATCCAGCCGTTCTTGGCAGAGCCATAGACAACAGGGAAATCCAACTGATCTTCTGTGGCGTTGAGCGAAAACATGAGGTCGAAGACCATCTCGTAGACCTCTTCAGGACGACAGTTAGGTTTGTCGACCTTGTTGACCACCACGATGGGTTTCAAACCAATCTGCAGAGCCTTCTGCAGCACAAAACGGGTCTGAGGCATAGGACCTTCGAAGGCATCGACCAGCAACAGACAGCCATCGGCCATGTTGAGCACACGCTCTACCTCGCCGCCAAAGTCTGAGTGGCCTGGAGTGTCAATGATATTGATCTTGGTGCCTTTCCAGTTGATAGAAACGTTCTTGGAAAGGATGGTGATGCCGCGTTCGCGCTCAAGGTCGTTGGCGTCGAGCACCTGATTACTGAGATTCTGTCCCTCACGGAAGAGATTACCAGCCAGCATCATCTTGTCCACGAGCGTAGTCTTGCCGTGGTCTACGTGTGCAATAATTGCAATGTTTCTAATGTCTTGCATAATCCTAATACCTTTAAAAAAAAAGTGCCGAAGCATCCCTCGGCACAATCTTACATTTTGTTGTCTAGTAGCGGGAGCCGGGATTGAACCGGCGACCTCATGATTATGAATCATGCGCTCTAACCAGCTGAGCTATCCCGCCATCTGCTCGTAAGCGGGTGCAAAGGTACTGCTAAAAAACGAAAAACACGTCATGAGAGACCAGAAATTTGCCGAACTTAACGTTTTTTATGAATTCAGACGTATTTTTTCGACTATATTATTGGGGTTTTGCTGCCTTTTTCGTACCTTTGCCACCGTAAAACCTAATTCGTAGCAAACAAAAAAGCTAACTAAAACATGATGCAGAAACAACGTTTAAACTTAGAATATCCCCTATCAGCAAGAAAGCCCGACCTGCTTTGGCAGCTATTGAGCACAGACCACGGACTGGAACGATGGCTGGCCGACCACGTAGAAGAGGACAACGGCGTTATGCGACTGACCTGGGGCGACTTGTACGGAGAGCACCACACACTGAGCGCCAACATCATGGAACGGCAGAAGAACAGTCACATCAAACTGCAATGGGTGGACGAGGACGACCCTGATGCTTATTGGGAGATGCGAATAGGACAAAGCGAGCTGACTGAGGAACTGTGCTTATGCGTGGTGGACTACGCGCCAGCCGAGGATATTGAAGACCTGCACGAGCTCTGGGACGACAATCTGGACCGCCTGCACCAGTCGAGCGGATTCTGAAGAAAACGACTGGTTGAGGGAATTGAAAATTGAGAATTGTTATTTAATTAATGTGAAGAGCTGCGTTTTTTCATTTCTCAATTTTCAATTCTCATTTTTTATCACTACCTTTGCAGCCTGTTAGTATGTTTAGAATAAAAAAGTTAGACATCTTTATCACCAAGCAGTTCGGGCTGCTATTCGTGGGAACCTTCTTCATCTGCCTCTTCGTACTGATGATGCAGTTCCTGTGGCGTTATGTTGACGAACTGATTGGAAAAGGACTGTCGCTGGAAATCCTGGCGCAGTTCTTCTGGTATATGGGCTTGGGACTGATGCCACAGGCATTTCCCCTGGCCATCCTGCTGTCATCGCTGATTGCATATGGTAACCTGGGCGAGAGCTCGGAGCTGACGGCCATCAAGGCGGCTGGCATCTCGCTGATGCAATCGATGCGCTCGCTCATCGTCATCACCATCCTCATTGCATGCATCTCGTTCTTCTTCCAGAACGTGGTGGTGCCTCATGCCAACGTACAGTTCTCGCAACTGCTACTCTCGATGAAGCAGAAGAGTCCGGAGCTGGAGATTCCTGAGGGCATCTTCTATGGCGGCATACCTGGCTCGAACCTCTATGTAGAGAAGAAGGACCTGGAGACGGGACGCCTCTACGGCATCATGATTTACAGGCAGTCGAACTCGTATGAGGACCAGACGATTATTCTGGCCGACTCGGGCATGCTGCAGTCGACGGCCGAGAAGAAACACTTGCTGTTGACGCTGTGGAGCGGCGAATGGTTTGAGAACATGCGCTCGCAGGACATGGGCGGCACGGCCGAGGTGCCCTACAGACGTGAGACTTTCTCGCACAAGACCATCCTATTGGATTTCGACGGTGACTTTAACCTGGCGGATGTGGCGGCTATCTCTGGCGACGCAAAGGCAAAGAATCTGAAAAAGATTATGACTGACCTGGACTCCATCCGACTGTCGAACGACTCGATTGGCAGGCAGTTCTACCAGGAGGCACGCGGCTATACGCTGTTTGCAGCCGAGCTATCGGCCAGCGACTCGACAAAACTGCAGAGCATGAAAGCCGAGGAGATGCCCTGCATGGACAGCATCTATGCCAGGATGAGCAAGGACCAACAGCGCGAGGCAACAAGAATGGCGGCCCGACAGGCTCAGAACGCCGTGAACGACCTGAGTTTCAAGAGCGACTATGCCAACCACATCAACCGCAATGAACGCACGCACATGATCGAGGCCATCGGCAAGTTCACGCTGGCGCTGTCGTGCATCATCTTCTTCTTTATTGGCGCGCCGCTGGGTGCCATCATCCGAAAGGGCGGACTGGGTGTGCCTGTCATCATCTCGGTTCTGGTGTTCATCGTCTATTACATCTTCGAGAACTCGGGCATTCGCATGGCACGCGACGACAACTGGACGGTGTGGTTCGGTACAAGCATATCGACCATGGTGCTGGCGCCACTGGCTGTCTTCTTTACGTATAAGGCCAACCGCGACTCAACGATGTTTAACATCGACGCCTACAAACAGCTCGTCATGCGCATGCTGGGACTGAGAGTGCATCGTAACATCACCAAGAAGGAGGTGATCATCGAGGAGCCTAAGTACTTGCTTGACGCTGACATGCTGACGAACATCAACGTGGACATCAACAAGTACTCGGAGCAACACAAGCTGCTGCGATGGCCCAACCCCATCAACGTGTTCTTCCGCCCTGGCGACGACCATGACATTGAGCATATCTTCCACGTGTTGGAGGTGGCGGTCGAGGACTTGTCGTACACACGCAACAACCAGGTACTGATGATGCTGAACCAGATTCCTATCATTGCCACGCATGCTCACACGCGTCCGTTTGAGCGCAAGTGGCTGAACATCATCATAGGACTGTTCCTGCCCACAGGCCTGTTCTTCTATTTCCGCATGATACGTTTCCGTGTCAGACTATATAAAGACCTGCAGAATGTCATCCGTGTGAACCAGGAACTGATTCCTAAGGTGGTGGAACTGGGCGACATTAAGACTGAGGCAAAAATGTACGTAGAACCAACTAGTAAGTAAAAGAAAGAAATGGATACACTTAGACTGAACAACATAGAGGAGGCCATTGAGGACTTCCGCGAGGGTAAGTTTGTGATTGTGGTGGACGATGAGGACCGCGAGAACGAGGGTGACTTAATTTGTGCCGCCGAAAAGATTACGCCGGACATGGTGAACTTCATGCTGAAATATGCGCGTGGCGTGCTCTGCGCACCCATCACCATTAGTCGCAGCGAGGAGCTGGACCTGCCACGACAGGTGAGCGAGAACACCAGCGTGCTGGGCACACCGTTCACAGTGACGGTGGACAAGTTGGAGGGATGCACAACTGGTGTGTCGGCTCACGACCGCGCTGCCACCATCCAGGCTCTGGCCGACCCAACGTCTACGCCTGAGACCTTCGGACGCCCTGGCCATATCAACCCGCTGTATGCACAGGATAATGGCGTGCTGCGTCGCAGTGGCCACACGGAGGCAGCCATCGACCTGTGTAAGTTGGCTGGACTCTACCCTGCCGGCGCGCTGATGGAGATCATGAACGACGACGGCAGCATGGCTCGCATGCCTGAGCTGACGGCCTTTGCCAAGGAGCATCAGCTGAGGATCATCACCATCAAGGACTTGATTGCCTATCGCCTGAAGAAGGAATCGCTCATCGAAGTGGGCGAAGAGGTGGACATGCCCACGGAATATGGTCACTTCCGCATCATCCCCTTCCGCCAGAAGAGTAACGGACAGGAGCACTTCGCACTGATCAAGGGTGAATGGAAAGAAGACGAGCCTATCCTCGTGCGTGTACATTCTTCTTGTATGACGGGCGACATCCTGGGTAGCCGTCGCTGCGACTGCGGCGAACAGTTGCACAAGGCCATGCAGAAGATTGAAGAGGAAGGCAAGGGCGTGATTGTCTATATGCAGCAGGAGGGCCGTGGCATCGGACTGATGAACAAGTTGGCCGCCTACAAACTGCAAGAGGAGGGATACGATACAGTGGACGCCAACCTCTGCCTGGGCTTTAAGGCCGACGAGCGCGACTATGGCTGTGGCGCACAGATGTTGCGCCAACTGGGTGTGCACAAGATGCGACTGATGACAAACAACCCCGTGAAGCGTGTGGGACTGGAGGCTTACGGACTGGAAATCGTGGAGAACATCCCCATCGAGGTGACTCCCAACCAGTATAACCTCCGCTACCTGAGAACCAAGCAGGAACGCATGGGACACACTTTGCATCTATAAAACCCCAAAAAGAGAAAAAAAGAAAGATTCTTTTCGTTGTCACGAATAAAATGATTAATTTTGCAGGCTGAAAAAGAACATTTTGATAAAAATATGGCACAATTATCCAACCGTTTACAAAGACTTGCGCCTTCGGCTACACTCGCCATGTCGCAAAAAAGCTCTGAGATGAAAGCCCAGGGCATTGACGTGATTAACTTGAGCGTCGGCGAACCCGACTTCAACACGCCCGACCGCATAAAGGAGGCTGCCAAACAGGCTGTAGACGAGAACTACTCGCGCTACTCTCCCGTTCCTGGCTACCCTGAACTGCGAAAGGCTATCGTTGAGAAGTTAAAGCGTGAGAACGGACTGGACTATACATCGAATGAGATTCTGGTGAGCAACGGTGCTAAGCAGAGTGTGTGCAACACAGTGATGGCACTGGTGAACCCTGGCGAAGAGGTGATTATTCCTGCGCCCTACTGGGTGAGCTATCCTCAGATGGCACTGCTGGCTGGCGGCACACCTGTGTTCGTTGAGGCTACTTTTGAGCAGAACTTCAAGATGACACCCGAGCAGCTGGAGGCTGCCATCACACCTAAGACACGCCTCATCATCCTCTGCTCGCCCAGCAACCCTACGGGGTCTGTCTATAATAAAGAGGAACTGCGCGCACTCGCAAACATTATATTAAAGCACGAGGATCTGTTCGTGCTGGCCGACGAGATCTATGAACACATCAACTATGTGGGTCACCACGAGTCAATCGCTCAGTTCCCTGGCATGAAAGATCGCACCATCATCGTCAATGGTGTGTCGAAGGCTTACGCCATGACAGGCTGGCGCATCGGCTATATCGCAGCACCCGAATGGATTGTCAAAGGCTGCAACAAACTGCAAGGACAGTATACCAGCGGACCCTGCTCTGTGAGTCAGAAGGCTGCCGAGTTTGCCTACACCGACAGTCAGGAGTGCGTAGAGGACATGCGCAAGGCTTTTGAACGCCGCCGCAACCTCATCGTGGAACTGGCTAAGCAGATTCCTGGACTGGAGGTTAACGTGCCCGAGGGCGCTTTCTACCTCTTCCCCAAATGCTCAAGCTTCTATGGCAAGACAACACCCAGCGGAAAGGCTATCAACAACAGCACCGACCTGGCCATGTATCTGCTGGAGGAAGGTCATGTGGCTACCGTGGGCGGCGACGCCTTTGGTGACCCGAACTGTTTCCGCATGAGCTACGCTACAAGCGATGATAACATCCGAGAAGCCATGAAGCGCATCGGCAATGCGCTAAAATCATTAAAATAATCGTTAAATGTAGTTAAACACTGACGCGATAAACGTTTATTTTGTTACCTTTGCGAGGTCAAAGTGCCCAATGGCTAAAAAGCCAGTGGTATATACGCTCGCTAACTAGCATATTATTGAACAACATACATTTAATTCATTTAATAACTCAAAAACAAAAAAAACAAAATTATGGCAACAACAAAACCTGCTGCTCCCGCAGCAAAAAAGACAAGCAGCGTTGGTATTAAGGACGCTATCTGGGTGATTGCAATTTGCGCAGTTATCGCTTTCTTGAACTTCTTCCTGAACTTCGGTCAGTCAGCTAACTTCGAAGGTGGCGATCCCGCAGGTTCTCCTCTGAACATCTGGGGTACCATCTATAAGGGTGGTGTTATCGTGCCTGTGATCCACACTCTGTTGCTCACCGTTATCTTCATGGCTATCGAGCGCGTGCTCGCTCTGAGCAAGTGTATCGGTAAGGAGAAGCTCGCTGCTTTCCTGGCTAAGATTAAGGCTGACCTGAAGGCTCTGAACTTCGACGCTGCTCTGCAGCACTGCAACGCTCAGGGTGGTTCAGTGGCTAACGTTGTTCGCGCTACTGTTATGGCATACAAAGAGGCTGACGCCGCTCAGGGTGTAAAGAAGGAAGTGAAGATCGCTCGCATCCAGGCTGCTCACGAGGAGGCTATCGCTGTTGAGATGCCTACTCTGACCATGAACCTGCCCATCATCGCAACCATCGTTACTCTGGGTACTCTGACTGGTCTGCTCGGTACTGTGGTTGGTATGATCAAGTCATTCCAGGCTCTGGCACAAGGTGGTGGTGGTGACTCTGTTGAGCTGTCTGCTGGTATCTCTGAGGCTCTGATTAACACTGCCTTCGGTATCGGTACTTCTTGGCTCGCAGTTGTATCTTACAACTTCTTCACCAACCGCATCGACAAGATTTCGTTTGCACTGGACGAGATTGGTTATTCACTGGCTCAGACCTACAACGCTACACACGCAGACGAGGCTTAATTTTGTCTAACCCTTTAAATATTAAACCACTATGGGTAAGATAAAAATTAAGAAAACCGACGTCTGGATTGACATGACGCCCATGTCGGACGTGATGGTGCTGCTGCTGACGTTCTTCATGCTGAGTGCAAACTTCACGAAGAACGAAGTGGTGAAGGTTGTTACGCCTGGTTCTACGACCATGGCTAAGGTATCTTCATCGGCAGTGCTCGACATCACTATCGACCCACAGGGCCGCGTGTTGATGGGAACAGACAAGACCGTGACGTTGGAGAAAGCGCTGGATCAGATGCTGAAAGAGCGCGAAACAACCCTCACACCTGAACAGAAGAAGGATTTCCTGGTAGGTACTCAGATTGGTATTCCCGTGAAGAGCCTGCCCGAATATCTGAGCAGAACGCACGAGGATCAGGTGAAACTGCTGAAGACTACCGGTATTCCTACCGATAGCTTGCAGAACCGTGAGGACAAGATGAGTGAATTCCAACTCTGGGTGAAAGCAATGAAGAATGGTTATAAGGAGTGGTACAACGATCTGGCTGATGCCGAGAAGGTTGGTGTTGCCAATAAGCTCGAAATCTGCATCAAGGCAGATAAGGAGACTCCTTACAGCGCGGTTAAAATGGTTATTGCAGAATTGCAGGACATCAACGAGAGCCGCTATAAGTTGGTTACACAGTTAAAGAAATTGGAGGAATAAGATATGGCTAAACAAAAAGAAAGCAAGCAGAAAAAGATGAATGTCCGCGTCGACTTCACGCCGATGGTGGATATGATGATGCTTCTTATTACCTTCTTCATGCTGTGTACAACTTTGGCTAAGCCTCAGGCTATGCACCTGACCATGCCTGCAAAGGATGATACCATGACGGCTGAAGACAAGGATAAGTCAAAGACCGAGCAGACCATCACATTGTATCTGGCTGCTGATAACAAACTGTACTACTACATCGTGGACCACAAGGAAGACTTCGGTAAGCCCGAGTTCCTGAAGGAGACCACATGGGGTAAGGAAGGTATCCGCGAAGTGCTTCGCAACCACCGTCACGCTCCTACCAAAGTGCTGATGGACGCCAAGAAGCAGTTGGACAACTGGTTTAACGCTCTGCCTAAGAGCCAGCAGGAAGCCAATGACTCTGTCTATAACCGTGCTATGATCATGATTAAGAAGGGTCACGTGGATATTGTTAACAACGACCAGCTCGATAAGGCTCGCTACGACAAGGTTGACAAGGACATGAGAGACTTTACAGAGACCAATATGGTGCCCACACTGGCTGTGAACATCAAGCCTCTGGACAACTCAAACTACGACAACCTCGTAACGATTCTGGACGAGATGCAGATTTGCTGTATCGGTAAGTACGTGATCGATAAGATTGACCCTGAAAAGGATCTGCCTATTCTGATTGAGAACGGTATTAAGATCGATTAACCCATTAAAACGAAAGAACTATGTCTAAGATAGATCTGTTAGATCAAAAATGGATTGACCTCGTATTCGAAGGAAAGAACGAGGCCTACGGTGCTTATGCCATTCGTCAGAATACCAACAAGCGTAACCTCTATGCGATGCTGGCTCTCTTTGCCGGTATCATCGCTATCGTGGGTAGCTTCCTGCTGGTTAACGTGGCTTCTGAAGCCATCGCAGCAGCACAGGCTGAACACGAGACCGAGGTAACTCTTGAGCAGATTGAGGAAGAGGCTGAGGAACAGGAAGAGGAAGAGGTGGTCTACGACGTTGAGGAGCTGGAGCAGCTCGTTGCTGAGGAGACCGTCATGAACTCTGAGAAGTTCACCGCCTATGAAATGGAAGACGACGCCCCCGATCAGGTTACTAAGACTCAGGACGAAATCGCCCAGAGTGATGTGGCCGTAGGTGCCGTTGACTATGACAAAGGTAGTGACGAGGCTGACCACGTGTTGAAAGTAACTGAAAAAGTGGTAGACGAGGTTCCCCCTGTGAGAGAAGAGACAAAGGTTTGGGACGTAGTAGAGCAGATGCCTTCTTTCAAAGGCGGCGATCAGGCTCTGATGGACTACCTCCACAAGTCAATTCGCTACCCTGCTATTGCCGAGGAAAACGGTATCCAGGGTCGTGTAGTATGTACCTTCGTCGTAGAGCGTGACGGTTCAATCACCGACATCAAGGTGGTTCGTTCCGTTGACCCCTCACTCGATAAGGAAGCCGTACGTGTGCTGAAGGCTATGCCAAAGTGGATTCCTGGTAAGCAGAACGGTTCTGCTGTACGTGTGAAGTTCACTCTGCCTGTTACCTTCAAACTCCAGTAAGCATCAAACAAAAAAAATGAATAGAACCCAATTCAATACATTATTAATTGGATTGTCACTCTTTATAGGCTTGTTCCCATCATGTGGGAACAAGCCTTCTGACGATACCTACAAGCAGCAGTCTAAGTACTTTGCTGCCGACGAGAGTCTGAGTCCCATCATCAACGAGGAACTGGACATCTTCAACATGAAGAACAAGCGCGACTCCATCTATCCGCTCTACATCAGTGAGCAGGAGGCCGTAGAGAAACTGATGAACCAGGAAGTCCTGCTGGTGTTCACCACCCGCCGACTGACCCCCAACGAAGAAGAAACGCTTAAGCAAATGAAATATAGGCCAACATGCACCGAACTGGCTTACGATGCCTTGGCCCTCATTGTGAACAAAGCCAACCCCGACACACTGATCACTGTTGACACCTTCCGTAAGATTATGGCGGGCGAGGTGACTCAATGGAGCGAATTGAACCCAGAATCAAAGATGGGCAAAATTAAAGTGGCCTTCGACAACCCCAAGTCGGGCACACTGCGCTATGTGGTCGACTCCATCATGCAAGGCAAACAGGTGAAGACCGACGGCAATGTGAAGGCCGCCATGACCAGTGCCGAGGTGGTAGAATATGTAGAGAACAACAAGAACGCCATCGGCGTGGTGGGCTCCATCTGGTTGAACGACCAGCGCGACACCACAAACCTGACGTACAACCGCAATATCACCGTGATGAAAGTGGGAAGAGCCAAGGAGGCGCTGCGTGAGAATACCTACAAGCCCTCGCAGTGGAACATCGCCTACAACTATTACCCCTTCATTCGTACCATCTATGCCATCTGCATAGACCCGCGTTCAACGGGTGTGGCTCGTGCCTTCAAGAACTTCTGCTGGCTGCCTAATCCTGGTCAGCTGATCTTCTTCAACGCAGGTCTCTTCCCTGCCCGAGCCGAGTATTCCGTGCGCGACGTTGTCATAGACTAGATTAAACGATTAGTCAGAATAAACATCAAAGGTAAAAAGGATATCAATTTAGGATACGAAGTTTAACTGTTCAAACCCAAATGATTATGAAGACAATGAAATATTTTATGATGGGTGCCCTGCTGTTTGGATGCAGCGTTGGCACAATGGCACAGGACGGCACAAGCGCCGACGTTGATGCCCTGAAGAGTTTGATTAAGAACAAGCCCGCTGACTTCAGCAAGCAGGTAAAGAACTACGTTAACAAGAACAAGAAGAACGTCGACAACCTCATGGCTTTCGGTCGTGCTTTCTACGAGGCTGGTGACTCTATCAACGCAAAAGATTGCGCTAGCAAGGCTCTGAGTCTGAAGAAGAACGACTATGCTCCCGCATATATCCTGCTGGGCGACATCGCTGGAATCAACAACGGTGGTGAGGCAGCCAGAATGTATGAGCAGGCTATCTACTCTGACCCCAAGAACCCTGAGGCTTATCGTAAGTATGCTATCATCTATAGTAAGGTGAGTCCCGAAGGTGCTGTGGCAAAGCTTGAGGAGCTCCGTCAGGAGGTTCCCGGCTATCCCGTTGACCGTCTCATCGGCCACATCAGCTACTCACAGATGCGTTATGCTACCGCTATCGAGGCCTTCTCAAAGGTAGCCAAGAACGATCTCACCCGTATGGACTTCATCGAGTATGCTATGGCCAACTACCACGGTCGTCAGTATGCTAAGGCACTGAGCATCGTGAAGGACGGTCTGAGCAAGGAGCCTCTGAATGCTACCATGACACGTATTGCCATGCTATGCAGCAACGAGCTGAAGCAGTTCCCCGAGGCTTTGGAGTATGCCAACACCCTGTTCAACAAGGTTAACAAGGATAGCGTAACCATCTCAGACATGGACTATCAGAACTACGCACAGGCATTCTATGGCAATGGTCAGTTTGAGGAGGCTATCGCCAAATATAAGGAGGCACTGGCAAAGGCTGAGGACAAGAGCGTACATGCCGACATCTACAAAGGCATCTCTGACTCATACAAAAGCATGAAGAACTATCCCCAGGCTATCGAGAGCTATCAGCAGTTCCTGAACGCCAAGGCCGACGCCGACGCTACCGACTATGCCGGTCTGGGTCTGTTGCAGAACAGCTACGCTCGTTCTTTGGAAGGCGACGCTCGTATTGCAGAATTTGCCAAGGCCGACCAGATGTGGGCCGACCTGATTGCCAAGTATCCCGATGCCGAGGAGTTTGCACTGTTGCAGCGTGGACGTCTGAGCGCACAGCTGGATACCGAGTTGAAGGGCACCGCTAAGGCACACTTCACACGCCTTATCGAGCTTGTCAATGCTCACGAGACCATCGACGAGACCGACAAGAGCCGTCTGTTTGACGCTTATTCATACCTGATGCGTTACAACCTGAAGCAGAAGGACAACAAGACTGCCCTGAGCAACGCAGAGAAGCTGCTGGAGCTTCAGCCCAACGACGCCGAGGTAAAGAAGGCTGTTGAGACTCTGAAGAAGTTGGTGAAGTAATATTCATCTAACACATATACGACGAATGCCGACCCTGCACTACTGCAAGGTCGGCATTTATTATATATTAATACCAGAACCATGATAGATAGACTACAGAAAGATAATAGATGGGTAACGTATTTAATATATATACTTATAAGAAAAGCGGGGAATTCCGAAAGGAACTCCCCGCTTATGGGTTTATGAAGCTAATTGATTAGCCCAGGCTGATAGCCTCAGAAGGACAAACGCTAGCGCAGGTACCGCACTCAGTGCAAGCATCAGCGTCGATTACGTACTTATCTGCACCCTCAGAGATAGCCTCAACGGGGCACTCACCCTGACATGTACCACAAGAGATACAGTCATCGCCAATTACATATGCCATAGTTCTTAATTTTTATGAGTTAATACTTAATTATAGTGATGCAAAGATACTAACTTTTTCCGAACAATACCAAACTTTAGGTATGTTTTTTTAATAATTTATACTATGTCGAAATAATCACCAAAACAATAACCCACACATTTTTACGTTATTGATAATAATGAAACGAATTGTCAGTATCATGCTGCTCGTCCTTATCGCCATGACAGCAGTAGCACAGAAGCGAAAGGTGCAGAACAAACCCTATATCGACCTGCGCCCTCTACATTTCGGCATCAGTCTGGGAGTGAACATCCAGGATGCCGAAACAAGTAACGTGGGTCCGCAGCTCATGGAAGACGGCAGCACACGTACCATCACCTGCGATGTGGACAACTGGAACCCAGGATTCAGCGTAGGTGTGCTGGGCGACATGCGCCTCAGCGACAACTTCAACATCCGCATATCCCCCACCCTTCATTTCGGTTCCAAGCACCTGGTGTTTCGCGACTTCGACAACCTGAACGACGCAGGAAAGCCACGCGAAGAAACCCAAGACCTGAAGAACACCTACCTGTCGGTACCCATCGATTTGAAGTTCTCGGCACCACGCTTCAACAACTACCGCCCCTATGTGGTGGCAGGTATCAGTCCGATGGTCAACATGTCGAGCAAAGGACAAGACTACGTCCAACTGAAACGTTACGATGCCATGATAAACGTTGGTATGGGCTGCGACCTATATCTGCCGTTCTTCAAGCTCATTCCAGAGATTAAGTTCTGCTATGGCCTAGCCAACGTCCTCGACAAGAACCACGTCAACGAACTGACTGACGCCAACAAGCGCGTCTTCTCGAACAGTGTCAACGGCATTGATGGCGTCAGAACAAAGATGTTTCTATTTACTCTTTATTTCGAGTAAGTGTCAACTGCATCTTGCCCACAAAGACAGCATGCTTACCCTCGTGGTCAACAGGCACCTGACGCCCCTCCTTGTCAGTCACATAGCCCAGCGTCTTCAAGTAAGTATGACTATGCCCACCCAGCACCAGGTCGATGCCACTAGTCTGACTGATAAACTTATCATCAGGATACTCAGACACCTCCCAGCCCAGGTGACTCAAACAGATCACCACATCACACTTCTCCTGACGGCGCAACACATCCACCATTCGAGTAGTCACCTCCACAGGATCCAGGAACTTCAACGGACCGTAGTTCTTGGCCGACACCAGTCCCTCTAAAGGCGGACACAAGGCAAAAACGCCAATCTTCACCCCCTGACGTTTCAGCACGATATAAGGCTTCACGATGTCCTTCAATTCCGTATCGCCAAAGTCATAGTTCGAGCACACGATAGGAAACTCAGCCATCTTAAACAGTCGGATCATATTATCCAGGCCAAAGTCAAACTCATGGTTACCGATCGTCGCTGCATCATAATGCATGCGGTTCATCAGCTCCACCTCCACATCACCCTTGAACATCGTATAGTAGCTGGAGCCCTGCGAAAAGTCGCCACAGTCGAATAACAGCAGATTTGGTTCCTTCTGACGTTCCTGCTTCAGCATGGCGATGCGACGCAGGAAACCGCCGCGGTCGGCCAGCAACGTATCAGCCAGACTCTTATTCAGCGGCAATATACATGAATGCGTATCGCTGGTGTGCAACACTGTAATCTTCTTTGTGCCCTTAGCGCTGCCACAAACCACCACCAGCAGCAGGGCTATCATCATTACTATTCGTCTCATCTTCATAGAGTTATTCACCTTTCAAATATCACCTTTCACTTCACCACGATACGACCTTCCACCTCAGCGCCAACAATCTTGCCCGCCTTCATCATCTCGCGGAAATAGTCGGCAATGATATAACGCGCATTGTTCTTGGCATCCGAGGGAGAGTTCAGCACCGTAGCCTCCTTGAACACAGACAGTCCATCATTACCCTGCGCCAGATAGTCGATTGTCGTAATGCGATAACTGGCATTCGGATCAATCTCCTTTCCATTCAATCGCGCCGACACCAGAGCACCGTCCTTTGAGATAACCAACTGCACACCATGACTGACGCCCTCGCCACCACGCGCAGCAATCTGCTCAAACAAACGCGTCACCTGCTTGCCCGTCATGGTCAGGAAGCAAATCTTATTCTCAAACGGCGCAATGTCAAGCACATCACCCACCGTCACGTCACCCCTCAGCAAGGACGCACGGATGCCGCCCATGTTATACACGGCAAAGTCAGGCTTCTCCTGATAATACTTCGCCATATACATAAAGATATCAGGCAGCAGGTTCGACAACTTACTCTCAGGACGCTCCGCCACCATGTCGCAGGCAGCCTGTCCCACCACAGGACCCATCACCGAGTCAACCTTCTGCTTATAGGGTGCCAGAAAAGCCGTCGCAGCAGCATCAGGCGTTGCGTCGTAGGTATTATCAATCAATATTCTTGTACGACTCACATTCGTCACTTGATAGTGCGATGTGCAGGCTGTCAGCATCAAAAACGAAGCCACAGCCCCTAAGAAAACACCATTTCTCATAGTAGTTTATTTTTCTGCAAAATTAGCAAAAATAGTTCAGAGTCTGCAACTTACGGATGCGAATTTATTACTAAAAAACGTTAATAAAGACCACTTTTCACCATTCCATTACCACTTTTCACTTAAAAAGCAGTACCTTTGCACCCGCTTTCCGCGTAATCGCTGGCAGGAAGATAGGAGAGTTGCCTGTTATGTTGCGTTGGAACGATACAACAAATTTAATTTATCAATAAAACAATGGATTTAATTAAAGTTGCTGAAGAAGCATTTGCAACCGGCAAGCAGCACCCCACCTTCAAGGCTGGTGACACTGTAACTGTCGCTTACAAAATTATCGAGGGTACCAAGGAGCGCATCCAGCTCTATCGTGGCGTAGTCATCAAGATCGTAGGTCACGGTGAGAAGAAGCGTTTCACTGTTCGCAAGATGTCAGGCACCATCGGTGTGGAGCGTATTTTCCCCATCGAGTCGCCCAACATTGACAGCATTGAAGTGAACAAGGTTGGTAAGGTTCGCCGCGCTAAGCTGTACTACCTGCGTAAGCTCACTGGTAAGGCAGCCCGTATCAAGGAGAAGCGTACGGCTATCATCGCAAACAGCGAGGATTAAGAATCGCCTTCAACAAAAGAATAAAGCACCGCTATTCCCAAGGAACGGCGGTGCTTTTTTATGTCTTCACTCAACGCCTTATCACTCCAGGTATTCCTTTTGCAGCAGGTTACACTGTGTGATGTTGATATAATAGCCGTTCACAAAGAGTCCATGCTCGCGCAGGTTCACCACATCGTTGGCCGTCAGTATAATCCTATAGACCGTGGCCCCCTTACTAATCTGTACACATCCCCATGGGTTCTGCTCATTACTATTACCCTCGAGTGTTTTGGGCGTGGTGTTGATCACCGTCTTCAGCAACCAGTACGACACCTCCGGATTACTCGTCTCCGTCGATAACACAAACTCCAGTTTGTCGCCCTCATAGGCATCCTGAAACTTCTCCGGTCTCAGCAGGAAACCATCCTGCCAATTGCCAGTCTCGCAATTTCCCTTCCACAAGCTAATGGGAGTCCATGTAGCATTCTTGGGCGAGAGGTAAGCCTTGCTCAGCACCACGCGTCCCGTATCGGCCGTTTGCAGCACCACCTCGCTCACCGACTTCACATTCTGTCCATCGAAATAGCACGTCAGCGATTTGATGCCAGGCTTTCCCCACGTCTTCAGACTCGAGTTCACCATGATCTGCGTCACCACGTTCGTAGGTTCTGCAAACTCAAACGTCACCGACTCATAGTCCGACCAGTCAACCGGCAGGTTATTCTCCTTGACCGAAGCCACCAGTCCACCCCATGGCAATGAGTTATAGACAATGGATCCATCCTCCTGCTTCTCATAACTCTCATAGATGTTCCATGTGGTGTCAAAGCGCGGCATCAGGTTCAGCTCATCGTCTGCATCCTTCTTATCGCTGCAAGCCATCAGCCCAACCAAGCCAACCGCCATCAGAAGTTTAGTCATCGTGATCCCCATATTCCTTTGATTCGTAGTTAGTACGTCCGTCAGCCTCACCCTGCAATGCCTCCTGAAACGAATCCCAATCCTGGAAACCCACCAGCAGCGACAGGCGGTCCAGTGTTTTGTGATTAGGCTTGTGCAGCAGTTCCTTCTCCACTGCAGCCATCAGTTTCTTCAGTGCAAAATGTTTCTTTTCCATATCTCAAAGCATCTCTCTATATAAGTCCGCAAAACGCTGTGCAGCCCCCGTATTCTCAAAACGCTGCACATAAGTCATACTCCGTTCAATGCGCTGCTGTCTGCCCTCAGCCCCAAAGAGCACCTTACTGATGGCGTGCGCCATGGCCTCGTCGTCGTCAGGCGCCACATACAGGCTGTCAGGTCCGCCAGCCTCTTCCAGACACGAGCCCGTGCAGGCCACCACAGGCAGTCCCAAGCGGATGGCCTCAATGATGGGGATGCCGAAGCCCTCATAGCGCGAAGGATAGACAAACATGTCGGCCATGCGATAGAGCGCAGGCAAGTCCTCGTCGGGCACCCCATGCAGAATCAGCACACGTCCGCAGAGTCCTGTCTCATTCACATATTTCACCACCTCGTCGGCATAGGGCGTGCGACGCCCCACAATCACCAGCGACACGTCCTCAGGCAGTCGATGCAACGCCTTAACAGCCAGTAGCACGTTCTTACGCTGCTCAATGCTGCCCACGTTCAGTATGTAGCGGTCGGGCAAGCCATACTTTTGGCGCACCCGCCACAGGCCACGCTCGTCGGGCGAGTCAGAAAAGCGCTGGGCGCAACTCTGATAGATCACGTCCACCCTACTGGGGTCCACCCCACCCAACTCACATATATCGCGCTTGGTACATTCGCTGATAGCCACAATCCTGTCAGCCTCGCGCAGAGCATGATGAAACTTACGTGTATATATCTTAACGTCAATACTGTTGTAGTATTCAGGATGACGCATGAAAATCAAGTCGTGAATCGTGACCACCGTCTTGATGCCACGTTTGCGAATGCCCACAGGCAGTTCGCCCGACAAGCCATGAAACACCTGTACGCCATCTTCCACCATCTGTCCAACCATACCCTTCGTACGCCAGAGAGCCTTGCAGAAAGGCATCGTATAAAGGCCTTTCGGATAGCAATAGCTCAAGTTCCGTCGCTCAGGCACCTGTCCACGCAAATCATCCCTTCCTTTATCGGGTGCATAGAGTAGCAGGTTCAGTTCTTCCATAGCGGCCAGGTCGTTGGCCAGTGTTCGTCCATAGCTTCCCAATCCCGTGCCGTTTCGCACGATGCGCTTGGCGTCAAGTCCTATCTTTATGCTGTCATTCATAATCGTGTGCAAAGATAATAAATAAATTCTTAAAATGTTCGCCATCAAAGCGAAAAATATGCGTATTTTGTTCTGCACGAAGCGGATAGGCCATTGTTTTTTCAATATATTGACATATGCCAATAACTAAAAACAAAGGTTAAATAAACAAAACACCTTACAATATTTTAAATATTTCTTACGTTATATGCCTGCATTCACTTAACTTTGCAAACAATTCTCATAAACCCAAATAATGAAGAAATCAATCACCATCACCCAGCTACTTGCCTTCGTTGCACTGTTCATCTGTTTGACACCCCTTCATGCCGACGTTATCAAAGGTCGCGTGGTGGATGCCGAGACCAAGGAGACCCTTCCTGAAGCCACCGTCCGAATCATTCAAAGAACCGACTATGGCTCAAGTATTTATACCACCAAGACCGACAGCCTTGGCGTGTTCTTCTCGTTTGCCAGCGGGCGTGCCTCTGTCGAGGCCTCTATGCTGGGCTACTACAAAAAGAGCAAGTCCGTGTTGGCCTTTAGCGACAGTGACAAAGACACCATCGACGTTGGCACCATCGAACTAAAGATATCCCCCCAAATGCTGAAGATGGTCGA
The DNA here is from genome assembly GCF_023204875.1 of Prevotella sp. E15-22. NCBI lineage: Bacteria > Pseudomonadati > Bacteroidota > Bacteroidia > Bacteroidales > Prevotellaceae > Prevotella > Prevotella sp. E15-22. The sequence goes on along the minus strand of NZ_CP096247.1, from coordinate 275,024 downwards.
GGTGCAAGGCCATGCCCGCCGCTTCTCCGTCAGGGGCGACACCATTGTCTTCCATCCTGAGGCCTTCCACCTGCAGGAGGGTGCCCGCCTTGACGAACTCATCAGTAAGTTACCTGGCGTCGAGGTAGACAAAGAAGGCAAGATGACGTGGAACGGCAAGCCCATCCGCCTGACGATGGATGGCGAGAGCATGCTTGGTGGCGACCAACTGATGAAGCAGTTGCCTGCCGAGGCCGTGCAGGACATCAAGGCCTATAACAAAGCCTCCGAGTTTTCTGAGCGCACCAAGAAGGACGATGGCAAGGAGGATATGGTACTCGACCTCACCATCAAGCCAGGCTTCCTTGACCGCTGGTATGGCGACGTGACGGCTGGCTACCAGTCGCCCAGATACTACGAGAGCGAGCTGAGCATGAACCGCCTGTCGAAGAGCGACCCCATCATGGTTTATGCCGATGCCAACAGCATTGACAAGAGAGTACGCAAAGGCATGAACAGCTGGAGCAGCAGCTGGGGCAGCGGCTACGGACAGGAACAGGGAGGCACGGCAGGCTATCAGCATAAATGGCAGAAGAAAGAGGGCACACAGGAGATGAGGAGCCAATACTCCTTCACTGGTAGTCTGGTGCACAATGACAACTGGGAAACACGCAACACGGAAACCGACAACTACTTCCCCAACGCAGCAGCCAGTCGCAGTCAAAACGAGAACTACTGGCGCAGCCATTCCCTGACCCCCACCATCAATGCCGACCTGCGCTGGGCCAAGGACTCGCTAAACACCTATACCCTCAGCGCCTCGGCCAGTCACAAAAAGCGTCGCTCGCATAGCACAGACACCACTGAGGAAAGCGAGGCCGCCTCTTCCTCCGATACATACACCCCTATCTTGTCTCAGATAACGAAGACCCACGACGAGGGCTATCGAACCGACCTCAACACCAGGGCTGGATGGGAGCACTATGTCAAGGAGGGCTCGTTCGGCGCCACCTTCAACATCAACTATACCGACAACAAGGAAGAGAGCGAGACGCAGCGTACCATCACCTCGCACCAGGAAGGCATCGCCTCGTCCCTGCTCAACCAGCAATACACAGAACCCAGCACATCGCTGAACATCTATACCGATGTCCATCGCTCACACTGGATCACCAAGAAATGGATGGTTCAGGCACAGTATTCTTTCACCTACAACCAGAACCACAGTCGTCAGGACTTCATGACCAATGGTGTCGAGGACAACGACAACACCTATCGAAACCATCGCTTCAACATCAACCACAGTCTGCGCATTGGTCAGACTATCAATCTCACGCCCCTGCAACTCATGCCCAACGTCGAGGCAAGCTGGATTCGCACGCATCTCGACTACACACGCAGCAGTCTCGACACCACAGCCGTGCGTCGTCGCCTGCTCGTCACTCCCTCGCTACGTGCCACACTGAAGCTCACCAAGACCATTGGTTTCGAGGTGAACTACAGGTTTGACACCAGTCTACCCGACCTCTTCCAGACCATCGGCTATCGCGACCTCACCAATCCGCTTTATATCAGTGAGGGCAATCCCAACCTGAAAGACTCGCACAGTCACGACATCTCGCTGAGATATAATATGGTCCTTGCCAAGAGTCAGACCAACATCAGCGCCACCATCAGCCATCACACCTCTGACCGCGATCAGGTCAACGCCCTGAGCTACGACCCCACCACGGCCGTTTATACCAGTAGGCAAGAGAACGTGAAAGGCAGCAGGTCGTGGGAGTTCCGTCTGAACATTGACCAGGCCCTTGGCGACTTCGTGCGCCTGCAGAACGACTTCCGTCTGAGAGACGATCGCCACTATGGCTTCCTCACACTGCTGCCCACGCAGGCCGAGCGCACGCTGACACGCCAAACCGACTTCCATCCCAGAAACAAGTTGACCATCTCCTACGACAAAGACTGGCTCAAGTCGTCTGTCTATGCCATCATCGATGCCGATCGCATACGATACACTGCCTCGCCAGAGCAGAACACCACGCTGTGGAACAACGAGTATGGTCTGAACGTCGAGGCCACCTTTGGCAACTTCGTTTTCGAGAGCGACCTCTCTGACGAAACACGACGTGGCTATGCCATGCAGTCGATGAACAAGAACCTCCTCACCTGGAACGGATCCATCACTTGGAAGATTCTCAAGAACAAAGCGCGCCTGAAGATGGAGTTCCAGGACATCCTCAACAATCAGGACGGCTTCTATAGCAACCAGACAGCCTACCAGCGCACCACCTCGTGGAGGGACTTCCGCCACCACTATGTGGGCATCAGCTTTACCTATCACCTTGATGCCAAGAGTAAAGACAAATAAACTAAACTTATTATGAGACAATTACTCATCACCATACTCTTGGCCTTTACAACCCTAGCCATCTTCGCACAGACGGACAGCACCAAGGTGAAGAAGAAAAAGAAGGTTGAATATGTTACCCTTTCTGGATATGTGGCCGACGGATTCACAAAGGCCGCCATCCCCGACGTGCAAGTCACGCTGATGCGCGACGACTCCACCGTTATCCGCACTAATACGGTCTTTAAGAACGAATACGTATCATCGACAGCCACCACGCAATATTACTTTGGCATTTCTCATGAGCCTGCCAAATATATCATTAAGGCAGAGCACCCCAACTACGAGACAACCTATACCAACTTCGAGGTCAAGCACATCAGCAAGCGAGCCACCGATATCGACGGACCCAGAATCCATATGAAGAAGACGGCCAAAGCGCATCATTTCGAAGGCGGCATACTCAACGAGGTGGTGGTGCAAGCCACCAAGGTCAAGATGGTGTGGCGAGGCGACACGCTGGTGTTCAATGCCGACGCCTTCAACGTGCCAGAAGGCTCGATGCTCGACGGTCTCATCAAGCAGCTGCCTGGCGTTGAGCTGAATGACGACGGCGAAATCTTCGTCAATGGCAAGAAGATTGATAACCTGACGCTGAACGGTGCCGACTTCTTCAAGGGTCGAAACAAGATTATGCTCGAAAACCTGCCCTACTTCACAGTGAAGAACGTCGAGGTGTATAAGAAGCAGACTGAGAAAAACAAGTTCCTGGGCATCGACAACGAAGACAAGAAAGAATACACGATGGACGTCATCCTCAAGCGCGAATATAATATTGGTGGTTCGGCCAACATCGAGACTGGTGGTGGAGCATCCGACGAAGGCGACTGGCGCTATAAGCTCAAGGCCTTCGGCCTGCGCTTCTCCGACAGGACACGAAGTGTACTCTTTGGTGGCTTGAACAACGTTAACGAGTTGGCTGAGTTCTACGGCGGAGAAGACTATCGTGACAGGACAAGCCAATCGGGCGACAACCACTTCAAACAGATAGGCGGTCAGTTTGTGTATCGTGCGCCAGAAGACAAGTTCGAGAGCACCACTGAGGTGAATACCACATGGAACGACGAACGCACTGAGCATCGCAGCCAGAGCGAAACCTACATGAACGATGCCAGCACCTTCGGCCTATCTGATGGCATAGGAAGGAACCAAGCCAACAGTCTCAGGATTTCAAACACGTTGCGAGCCACAAGCAGCAAGTACCGTTTCTACTCAAGCCTCCGAGCCAGCTACGACCAGGCAGACTACAAAAACGACGGCTGGGATGTCAGCACTGCCGATATGCTGATGCTCGACAGCATCAACAGCTCGTGGTATCGCACACACAGCAACAACGGCAATTTTCTTACCAACGGCCACTTCGACCTCAGCAGGCGCTTGCAAACGGGCGACGCCATCACGCTCAACTTCGACGGCATGTATTACAAGCTCCTCAAGCACGAGTCATCAAACCTAAACTATTACACCTACCATAAACTGGGCACCCACGACATGCGCGACCGTCTGACCCGAAACCCTGGCCACAGAGCCCAGGCAAAAGCCACACTGGAATATACCTATCACATAGGAAGGAACATCCAAATAATGCCCTCTGCCGGCTTCCAGATCGACGATGAGAAGAGTAGCAGTCACGAATTCCTGCGCGACAGCATCGACTATCTTTTCGACACCCAGAATAGCTACGACCAGCACACACAATCCATTGACAAGACGGCTGGTGTGAGTTTCAATTTCAGTAAGGGAAATTACAAAAACGGAATCAGTCGCACCTTTCACGTCTCTGGTCATCTCCAAACCAATTTCCAACAAAAGAAGATGGACTACATGAGCGATCCGCTCACCACCGACATCACTCGCAACTATACGCTGTTCAATCCTCAGCTCTATGCCTATTACTCACGACACGACTCCATCCAGACTCAAAATATCAATCTTCAATACTATGTTTGGGACCTCACACCCGATGTCACTGATCTCATCGACCGTCCCATTACCAGCGACCCCCTCAACATCTATCAAGGTAATCCTGATTTGAAGCCTTCTTCCACACATACCCTCTCAACAGAGTATTACATACGTCGCGACAGCATCGACCAGACCATCAGGTTCAACCTCAGCAACGAGTGGACACGCAACCCCAGGGTCTCAGGCTGTAGCTACGACCTGACAACGGGTGTGCGCACCTATCGTCCTGAGAACATCAAAAGCGGCAACTGGTCAACCAGTTTGAAAACCACCTGGAACCGTGCCCTCGGCAAAAAGAAGTTCTGGTATATCGACAACTCGCTGACCCTGCGATACAAGAAGAGCACTGGTCTTTCCTTCACTGCTAACAGCACCAATGCCGAACTCAGTCGTGTGGGCACTTCAGAGGTCACCTTCAGCACCAAGGCTCGCTTCCAGAACAAGAAGTTCAACCTCAACATGAAGGGCGATGTGTCCTATCGCAACTTCCATCGCAACATCACCATCGGCGAACAGCCCACTGACATCTGGGACTTCTCCTATGGCCTCAACGGCAACTACAAACTGCCATGGAACTTCACCTTCGATACAGACCTCACCATACATTCGCGTCGAGGCTATACCGACAGCGAGATGAACGACAACCGCCTTTATTGGGATGCCACACTCACCAAGTCCATCCAGCAAGGACGATGGGTATTCAAGCTTCGCGGCTACGACATCCTTGGTCAGGTATCCAGTCTCCAATACTGGGTCAGTTCGCAAGGTCGCACAGAATACTGGACCAACTCCATGCGCCGCTATGCCTTGCTCACCGTCAGCTACCGCTTCTCGCAGAAACCAAAGAAAGATAAAAACGCAGAATAGCAACCTAACAATTATGAGATTTAAAACAATCATTACCATTCTCTTCACCCTACTCAGCGTGGGTATTGAAGCAAAAACGTTTAAGACGATTAAGAACCCTGTGGCTATGGCACACAACATCCCTGGGGGTGAGTTGAAGGCCCGCGAAGTTATCTTCAGGGATACGGCAACAACCGTTCACTTCACCATAGACTATCCCAAGGGACGGAATTTCAGCATCAACAGCACCAGTTTCCTAGTTGACGAGGAGGGAAATCGCTACCCATTGCGCTCAGCTGAGGGGATAGCACTCAACACATATGGAGAATCAACAGGGCCGAAAGACTTCACGCTGCACTTTGAGCCAATGCCTAAAAAGGTGCAACTGTTTGACTACAGAGAGGCTGACAACAGCAGAGCGTTCTATCTGATGGGTATCCACGACCAGAAGACAAAACTCAAGACGCCCACCATACAAGAGATTCAGGCAAAGAATCCCTATTCCGTGCCTGCCGAATGGTTCAAGACAGACACAATCACCATCAAAGGTAGCATTGAGGGATATAACGCCGAGCAGTTTGGCTTCACCTCAATGGAGTGCGTCTTTGAGGATGTCTTCGAGAAGGATGATGCCACCCAAGTGCTCGATATCAACCCTGACGGCACCTTTAAGAAGAAGTTCCAAATCAGCTACCCCATTTGGCAGTCATTCCATACACACGACTCCAAGGTTGGCTTCGATGCCATTCCGTTCTTTGCCCGTCCTGGCGAGACGATTGACATCACCATCAAGAAAAACGCTCAGGGGAAATATGAGTGCTATTACAATAGTGGTAGCAGTAAGGATGTGGAACGATTGCTAAAATCTGAGCATCCTTACCAGGAACTCATTTTCCCTTTAGCCTACTTCGAAGGCAAATTTAGCGAGATGCCTGCTATAGCTGAAAGCACATGGGAAAACATGCTTTATCTGCTCAACAACGAATGTCGCGACAAACACTACACGCCATTCGAGGCACAGCTGGCCCTCGCAGATATGCAGACCTACTATTCGGAAGCTGTCTTAGACTATGGTATGTATCATGAGATGGACCTGATGAAGCAAGAATTACGCGATGGCGTCTACTATACAGAGATTCTAGACAGCGTAGAGTGGAAGGAACTGTCAAACTTAGACAACTTCAAATTGCTGCACCGTGTGGACTTCGATAATCCACTGATGCTCTCCAGCAGTAGCTACAGCCATCTTCTCAACCGTGTTCAACATGCTACGCCAGTCAGGAACCTCGTGTTCAATTCTTTGACCTTAAATGATGATGTTGAGATGTTAATCTATGAGGCAACCTCTGAGAATGAGGTGAAAAGCATGCAACTCAGCTATGACGGTTGGCGTCAACTGATGGGATGTGACCATGATAACCTAATAGCACAAATCAGCATCCACAAGGATTTCATGAGTCGTTTCAATGGATGGCGCCAGAACGGATGGATTGACGATCTCACTCCTATCTTTGCCAACAGATACACAAACGCCTATATTCGCCAAAAGACGGAGCAGTATTATGAACGCAAGATGGCACAGAAGGAACTCTCCACTCCTCTGCCCGAGAACAATGTGGCTGCCGATTTGATTCGCAGCATCTCTGCCAAATATCCAGGCCGCTACCTGATGATTGACTTCTGGGGCATGGGGTGCGGGCCTTGTCGCTCTGCCATCCAAAGCAGCAAGGACCTGCGTACCAAGATTGCCAAGCGCGACGACATTAAGCTGGTATTCATTGCTGAGGAACGCATTGCCGGAGGTAGCGATGCATATAAGAATTATGTTGCCGAGTGGCTGGCCGACGAAGAGACCATCTGTATCACAAATGCCGAGTTCGCCCGTATGCAGGAACTCTTCCAGTTTAATGGCATTCCCCACTACGAGACTTTCACCCCCGATGGTCGTCGTGTGCGTGATGATCTACGCTTTAATGGATACTATAATTTTGACATGTACTTGAAAGAACTGAAAGAAAAGCTAAAATAATAACACATATGAAATCATTCATCATTACCTTCCTCCTCGCCCTCGTCACAATGGCAGGGCAGGCAAATACTTATAAGACCATCAAGAGTCCTGTTGCAATGGCCTGCGTAAATGTGGCGGACGGCGAACTGGAAGTCCGTGAGGTCATCATGAGCGATACGGCGACGACCGTACATTTCACGATGGAATACGAGACAGGACATCATTTCCGCTTCGTTAAGGAGAGTTACCTCATGGACGAGGACGGCAACCGCTATCCGTTGCGCTCAGCCGAGGGAATCGCCCTCGACGCATGGGTGCAGTCGCCTGAAAGCGGAGTGACAAACTTCACGATGCATTTTGAGCCGATGCCGAAAAAGGTGCAGGCATTCGACTTCATCGAAGGCGACGGAACAGGTGCATTCATGCTGCTTGGCATCCACGATAGCCACGTCAAACTGAATACCCCTACGATGCAACAACTGTCAGCGGCTAATCCTTTCACACTCCCAGACTATTGGTACAACACTGCCGCCATCACCATTCGCGGACGTATCGAGGGATATGATGCAGAACGCTTCGGATTCAAATCGTTGGAAGGTTTTGTTGGCGATGTTTTTGCGAAGGAGAACGGCATGATGGTCATCGATATCGCACCAGACGGCTCATTCGAGAAACAATTCATGGCCAGCTATCCCGTCAGCACTAAGCTATGCACCAAAGAGACGAAGGTTGATTTTGACGAGATACCCTTCTTTGCGCGTCCTGGTGAAACTATCGACATCACGGTACGCAGAAACGCAGAAGGCTGCTATGAGTGCGTCTATCATAATGGAAGTAGTCACGAGGTGGAGCGATGGCTGAAATCGAAATTAATGACGGGCTACCTGAGTAATCCGCTGGCACTTTTTCAAGGCTCTTTCAGCGATGCCGCGATGCTGGCTGAGGAGGTGTGGCGGAATATGCTTTATCGCATCGGCATGGTGAGTCATCGCGACCATTTCACACCGATGGAGATGCAATTGGCACTCTCCGACGCACAGCTCTATCTGGCTACTGCCTTCTTGGATTATGCCATGATGATGAAATACAACGTCATGAAACAGGTTGACGGCGTGTATTATGACGAGATTGTTGACAGCATCAACTGGAAAGCTCTCAATGACGCTAATAGTTATGCGCCTTTGCACCGTGTCGATTTTGACAATCCTTTGATGTTGTCTAATAGCCATTTGTTTTCCCTTGTCAACCGTCTCCAGTATGCATCACCCGCCACGCAAGCCTACTTCAAGGCTACAGGTCAAAAGCGGCTGGATGATTACTATGCGGTTTTGCGCGAAATGCTCGGCAGCAAGGACAACACACTCATAGCGCAACTTTGTTTGTACAAGCAGATGCTGACGGAGTTCCGTAATTGGCGGACAGAGAAAGAACGTACCATAGAGGCATTGAAGAATTCGCCAAATTTGCCAGACTCATTAAGAGAACGCGTATTGAACAGCATCCCTACCGTAGAGTCGAAATATACGATGGTCAGCAATACGTTTACACATCCCTATGTCAAAGCCAAGGCCGATGAATTCTACTCTCAGGAAATGGGGCAGACGGAATTGGCAACGCCACTTTCCAATGCGCCGATGGCTGACCTCATCCGTTCGCTTTCAGCCAAATACCCAGGCCGTTATCTAGTCATCGATTTTTGGGGCATGAGCTGCGCCCCATGCCGTTCTGCCATCCAGGAAAGTAAGGAACTACGTGCCGAGATAGGCAAACGCGACGACGTGAAACTCGTCTTCATCGCTGGAGAACGAACTACCGAAGGCAGCGATGCCTACAAGAAATATGTGGCCGAGTGGTTGGCTGACGAGGAGACCGTCTGCGTCACCAACGATGATTTCACCCGCCTGCAAGAACTCTTCCGCTTTGGCGGCATTCCCCACTACGAAACTATCACCCCCGATGGTCGTCGTGTCCGCGATGACTTGCAGATTCGCGGCTTCTATAACTTCGACCACGAGATGAAACAACTGAAAGAGGCACTAAAATAATAACACATATGAAATCATTCATCATTACCTTCCTCCTCGCCATCGTTGCAATGGCAGGACAGGCTAAAGACATTATTTGGAAGAATCCTTCAGCCTTTATGGGAAACTATAACGGCGAGTTTTTCATCACTCAAGTAGAACTGAAACCAACGGAAACGGTGATGCACATCACAGCACACTATAGGCCTGGCCAATGGATTCGCTTCGACAAGCATTCGTTTCTGAAGACTCCAGATGGCAAGAAGTATGGCATCACAAGTGGCGCAAAGACCAACGAGAAGGAGAGCGACCTGCTGCTCGACTCACTCTTCTGGATGCCTGAAAGCGGCATGGCCCAGCTGGCTCTACATTTCAAGCCCGTACCCCTCGACACCAAGGAGATGGACTTCCTGGAGAGCTATAACGATGGCGATTTCAAGTTCTGGAACATCTGCGGCAGCAAGACAAAACAGAATGTGGTGATCCCTGACGACTGGAAGAACGTGAAATATGCCAAGGACGAGACACTGCCCGCTGCCAAGATTAACAAAGGCATCGCCACTATCAAGGTGAAGATGCTGGGCTTTAAGAAAGGCATGGAGTTGGCTTTCTTCATGCTCAACTTTCAACCACTGGGTTCTAACGACCATTTCAATAAGGAGTTCCGCTTTGCTGACGATGGAACGGTGAAGGTTGAGGTGCCTCTATGGCTGACGCGTGAGGTGACCGTAGGCGTAGAGGGGATGGCTAATGCCAATATCGTTATCGCCCCTGGTCAGGAAACCAACATCCTGATGAAAGTTACCTCCGATCCTAATCCGTTTGTAGCTTTCAAGGGCTACATGGCCAAGACCAACATAGACCTCACAAATGCAGAAATCGAATTTGAGACCTTAATGGACGAAGACAATACCTATCTCAAGGTCAAGGACTGCAACACATCGGCAGAACGCCTGAAATGTCTGACGGACATCTTCAACCAGCGCATCGAAGCCATTAAAAAGACCAAATACACCACGGCAGCCAAAGACCTGCTGTGCATGGAGGCCGAAAGACAATTCGCAAAATGGACTCGCAATTTTGCCAGTACATTCAGTCAATATGGGTTGACGGCAAATGGTATGGTGTATAGGGGTAACGACAACTATTTTGAAGACGTAGAGAAGAACAAAAACATGCTTATCCTTCCTTATAGTGAGGCGAATTACACATGGAAATATCTCAATGAACCAGGCTCGCCATGCAGCGTAGCATTCTGGAATACGGAGTTGAGTGCCTACGACTTGAAAGCCCCTGAGAAGAGTGTTTTCAATACGGATGTGCGCACGATACCAGCCATCCTGAGAATCTTAAAGGACGATGCTTCCGATGACGTAGCAAAGGAAATGCTTACTGATGAGGATTGCAGGAATGTCGTCAGAGAATACCTGGCTGAACAACGGCGCATTGCCCAGCAACTGGGCAGTCAGGAGCATGTGTTCTATCAGAAACTCGACAACGTTGCGCCTGAGGACATCCTACAAACCATCCTCGATAAATACAAGGGCAAGGCCGTGCTCATCGACATCTGGGCTACGTGGTGTGGACCCTGTCGTGCAGGACATCAGGCCATGAAGCCTCTGAAGGAAGAGCTGAAAGGCAAGAACATTCAGTTTATCTATATCACCTCGCCCACATCGCCCCTCGCCACTTGGCAGGAGATGATTAAGGACATCGATGGCGACCACTTCTATCTCACCAAGGAGCAGTATAACTATATTCTCGACAAATACGAGTCGCAGGGCATTCCCACCTATGCCATCTACGACACCAAGGGCAACCAGATCTTCAAGCAGATTGGCTTCCCTGGCAACGACGTCATTCGCAACGAGTTGGAGGCAGCAAGCAAGAAATAAGATATTAAGCAACCTAACAAGACCGACCATACAACATGTAAAGAAATAGTGCCGAAAAAAGGGGTTCTGAAAAAATGCAAACTAGAACGCAAAAATGGGTCAAAAATGACCTTTCGGAGGACCCCTATCGATTTCACCATGCAACGGAGGCTGTTTTACAACCCAACGGAGGCTGTTTTACCATGCAAAACAGCCTCCGTTGCAGTGTAACTCAGGCTCCGTTACAACCTAAACGAATATTCGATTGCGTTCTAATTCTTTACACTTTTCAAGCTAATTTCGTAAGTCTCTCATTTTCAGTGATTTACGAACATGCTCATATTTCGCCTGTACGCACAGAAAAAATTTTTGGCTCAGAATTTTTAAATCTCAGAGGCGCTATTGTTAAGATTATTCACCAAATTCACTTAAAAGATTAGATACTGCAAGCAAGAAATAAGTGTCTAAATATTTGGTAGTTTGAATTATTATTCGTATCTTTGTACACCATATTTGATGTGTTAATCACAAAATTCAAGAGATACGCATAATATATGATGCAGAACAAATTCGTTTATGATCCTTATCCGCTACAAGTGACTATGCAGCGGTTGGCAGAGAACTTGAAGGCAAGACGCTTGGAAAAGAAACTCTCCACAAAGAGTCTTGCAGAGATGAGTGGCGTGCCTGCTTCATCCATTCAGCGCTTTGAATTGAAACACTCCATCTCTTTGGAATCGTATGTGAAGTTAGCGAAAGCATTAGGCTATTCCGAGGAAATCATGCAGTTGCTGTCAGAACCGAAATACGACACGATGGAGGAACTGCTGGAAATCAATAAGAACCGTACAAGAAAACGTGGCGTATGATAAAGAATATACATGCTGTAAGCGTGATGTATCATGGACGGAAAGTGGGAACTCTGTCTATGGGTAACAGATCGACTTGCCAATTTGAGTATGACAAAGACTGGCTTTCGAATGGTTTTTCTATTTCACCTTTGCAACTGCCGCTGAAAGCCGGTCTCTTTTCTGCTGACTATCAACCATTCAACGGCAACTTTGGCGTTTTCGAGGACAGCCTGCCTGGTGGCTATGGCGAATACCTACTACGAAAGGTACTCAAGGATTCTGGCATTGACCCACAAGGATTAACCCCTGTACAATGGCTGAGTATAGTTGGCAGTTCAGGAATGGGAGCCTTATGCTATGTACCAGAAACGAAACTCATTCGAGAGGATGGTCAACGCTCTTTTGACGAGATGCAGCAGATGGCACTTGATGTACTATCTGAAAAGACTAACGATAATGCCGATATGCTTTATTTTAAGAGCGGCAACTCTGGAGGCGTGCGCCCTAAGTGTATCTTCTCTGATGCCGACGGGCATTGGCTGGTGAAGTTCCGTCACACCTACGACCCCAAAAACATCGGCCAATTAGAATACGATTACAATAAGGTTGCTCGCCAATGTGGCATAGATGTCCCAGACTTCAAACTGATAGAAGGCAAATACTTTGCCGTTCGCCGTTTTGACATTGAGAACGACGTTCGCCTGCATATTGTCACAGCCAGCGCACTATTGAATGAACCAATTACTCCTCCCAAGATGGAATACCACAATCTGTTGCAGTTGACAGGCTATCTAACACAATCGCCTAAGGCTGTTGAACAGCAGTTCCGAAGGATGGCATTCAATGTCTTTGCCCACAACATGGATGACCATGCACGTAACTTCAGCTTCATCTGTCGTGATGGTGAGTGGTCGTTGGCACCCGCCTACGACCTGACCAACGATGCCACTCTGGGGGAACACGCCTCAACCATCAACTTCAAAGGCATACCCACTGACGAGGACATGATAACTGTTGGCATGAACATCCGCATGTCTCGTGAACGTTGTCAGCAAATCATCGAGGAAGTAAAAGAAGAAACTCGCGAACTCGAAAAATACTTTTAAAACGAACAAGAATGCAAGCAAGAAATAACTAGTCGCATTACAAACAAACATTGCGTCAGGGCGACACTTTTTTTCAAAAAAAGTTGGAAACAGTTCTTTGACGAGATACTCACAGTCCGACGCCTTCGGACTCTCAGTCCGTCCCCGTCGGACTGCGAGTCCGTTCACTACGGAAAAAAGACAGGCTGGGGAATACTTCTCAGCATCCCCCAGCCTTGTACCTGGTACTCTAACTACTTACTATTATTATTGACTTATTTGTCTGAATAATTCTACTTGGTTTGAAAATCGACAAGATGCTGCTCTGGCGAAGAAGGACTCTTCTTGAATACCACCTTCTTCAGGTCATCGGCAGGAAGATCGGGCAGACTGTTCCTATCGAAAGGCTCGCCATTAAGAGACAGTTTTACGTTTTCCTGTAGTATCAATCCAAAGTAGTCACTGGCTGACCTTTGGAGAACCATACCACGACGGGTGATGATATGTGACGAGCCTTCCATATCAACGTAGGTGGCACCCAAAGGAATGTTGACCAAGTAATACTGACGCAAACGCGGAGGCACTTTGCTATCTTTGTCCTCATGCCAAACTATCATTCTTTCGCGTTTGTTAAACGGTTGATGTCTCTGCGTGCGATCAAAGATGGGTACAACGAGATACGTATAGCCTTGCTTGGTAGTAAGGGGCAATAGTCCCTTCATCAGTGGTTTAGGCATCGCTTTCATTAGGCGTTGTACCTCGGCTTTCAACGCAGGGTCTAAGTTGTCTGGCCACTTTACATTGCCATAGCTACCGTCAGAGTTGACATAAGGCTGAACGGTGATATTACCACCAATGCCGCGTGCACGCATGTCATCGGTGTACTGCATGTTCTGCTCCAACCAATACATCACCATTTCATAGCGCTTGTCAGCATTATCTGGCATCGGTTTCTTGGCATCATACTCTAACGACTCGTCGCGCACAAAGGTGTAGACATAATCGTTGTCATTGCTGCCAGACAAAGGTTGGGCAACGTTCTTAACTTGAGCAAAGGCAGCAAGTGCCATTACACTCAGGGGCAAAAGATAGGCTGCTTTCAGCGACGCCCATCGTCGGGATGGTTTCTGATACATCATTTTGAATCTTCTTTTAATTGGACTTTGGTTCAAAGCGTTGACGACAGGCTGCAGTCCCGTGCCAGTGGCTTTACGTATTAATAACAGCTGATATTCTTCATCTTTAACACCCAAGGAGAGCACACGACGGTCGGCCTGGTATTCGTGAACATCGCGCAGGTCTTGGCGTAGCATCCATACAAAGGGCACACACCACAGCATGCGGCATACCAGTTCACAAAAGAGCATGTCCCATGAATGTCCCAAGCAGATATGAGCCTGCTCATGGCTGACGATGAGCTGTGCCGACTTCTCTCCCTTTTTCACTTGCATAGCGTCAGACGGACTGAGAATCATCCACCGCATCCAACTGCATGGAGTATCTACAGCGGGATGAGTCAACACATGCACATAGTTTGGCAGACCCTCCACCTCAATACGCTTGCCACGATGAATGAGCAGAAGCAAGGAGAAAACCTGCCAAAGGAAATACAGGATGCTCACCACAACACCAATTATATAAATGGCAATGAGGCCGACGATATAGATATTGGCATTCGGTGAGGCCTTAGCCTCTTGAACCTGATGTGAGTCTCTACTAACAGGAAGTGGCTGTAGTGATGCCTCCACATCCGGACTATTGGTGGAGAGTGGCATATTGGTCAGAAGCGGACTGTGGACGTTTTGAATCTGGCATTCAATCATCTCACGCCCTTTGGCCACAATATTGGTCTCATTAGTCTCTATCTGACACATTGGAAGCACCATGCTGGTTATGAGAATAGTCAACAACACCACACGGTTGACATGATGCAGCGTCTCACGCTTCATCATCAGTCCGAAGAACGAATAGAGGAGTGTAAGTACTAACCCCCAGCGTATGATATAAATGATGAATGATGCCATTGTGTTTTAGCGCTTATTGTTTTTCAGTTCCTGCAGGTAGTCCAGCAGTTCCTGTTCCGTCACGTTCTCATTCTCAATCAAGGCAGACACCAACTTGAGGTACGACTTCTTGAAATAGTGGTCTACAAAGGTACCCAACTTCGACTTTCCATAATCCTCCTTGGCAATGGTCGAGCTATAGACATAGCCACGTCCTTTTGGTTCGTGAGTCAGGAATCCCTTGCGTTCCAGAATCTGGAAAACGGTGGCAATCGTGTTGATATGGGGCACAGGCTCCTCATAAGTGGCCTGCACGTCCTTTGGAGCACATGGCTCAATCTGCCAGATCTTCTCCATTACCTCTTCTTCTTTCGTGGTCAACTTGTTCATAATCGTATGATATTTCGTTTTAAGTTTCAACGATGTTTTTAGTTTGATGCTGCAAAGATATATTTTTTTATTTGTTACTTCCAAATATTCAGCAATTTTTTAACCTATTTTTTTAGTTGAAAACCACATAATTATCATTCCAGCCCAAAGCCAATCAGGGTTTATAGGGCTGTCACCTTTGCCTTAAAGGGATAGTTTCTATGACCTGTTCGGATGGTTTCTATGACTCATTGCAATCATCTCTATACCCCCATAGGGATTATTGCAATGACTCGTTCGGATTATCCCAATGAACCTTATACACACAAAAACAATAAAAAACAATCTATAAAGACGCTTATTATCAGAAATAATGCGTAACTTTGCACCAAATATTCTATTTGTATTATGAAAATCCCTTTTTCGCCACCCTATATTGACGATAGTGTAATAGCAGAAGTAACCGACTCACTGAAGTCTGGCTGGATTACCACAGGCCCCAAGGTGAAGGCCCTGGAAGAGGAAATCCAGAAACTGTCAAACGCCCAGCGCGTGCTGTGCGTCAACTCATGGACAACAGGTGCCATCCTGATGCTTCGCTGGCTGGGCATCCAGCCTGGCGACGAGGTCATCGTGCCTGCCTACACCTATTGCGCCACTGCCCTGGCTGTGCTGTGGGCTGGCGGCAAACCTGTGATGGTGGACTCTGGCGAGGACCTGAACATATCGGTTGACGCCATCCGCAAGGCCATCACACCCAAGACAAAGGCCATCATCCCTGTGGACATTGCTGGTTGGCCCTGCGACTACGACGCCATCATGCAACTGGTCAACGAGCCTGAGATTAAGGCCATGTTCCAGGCCACATCGCCTGTGATGGAGAAGTTGGGACGCATCGTTGTGATGAGCGACTCGGCCCACTCTATCGGCGCCTACTATCATCAGCAGCACTCTGGCTCTGAGACTGATATCGCTATCTTCTCGCTCCATGCTGTGAAGAACGTGACAACGGCTGAGGGTGGTGCCATCTGTCTGAACATGCCTGAGCCGTTTGACAACGACGAGCTGTATGCAGAACTGCGCATGAAGGCACTGAACTGTCAGACCAAGGATGCCTTCACCAAGACAAAGGTGGGTGGCTGGCGCTACGATATCGTTGGCATGGGCATGAAGGCCAATATGGCCGACGTGAACGCTGCCATCGGTTTGGCACAGATTCGCCAGTACGACGACCTGCTGAAGGAACGCAAGCGCGTGTTCGAGGCTTATAACAACGCCTTCAAGAATCAGTCGTGGAGCATCCTGCCCCCCTGCAACGATGGGGTCAGAGAGAGTTCGTACCACGTGTATGCCCTGCGCATCAAGGATATCACGGAGGAGCAGCGCGACGAGATTATCAACGAGATATCGAAGAGCGAGGTGGCTGTCAACGTGCACTTCATCCCCATGCCCATGCTCACCTTCTTCCACGGACTGGGCTATCAGATTGAGGACTATCCGCAGGCCTACGAGAACTATCACCACGAGATCTCGCTGCCCTGCTATCCACAGCTGACTGCTGAGCAGCTGGACTATATCACCACGACAGTGATCAACGCCGTTCACACCGTATTGAAATAGTAGACTATGAGCGAAGACAACAAGATATCGGTGATCATCAACACCTATAACGCTGAGCAGCACCTGCGCAAGGTGCTCGACTCGGTGAAGGACTTTGACGAGGTGGTGGTGTGCGACATGGAGAGCACAGACCACACGCTGGAGATTGCCAAGGAGTATGGCTGCAAGATTGTGACCTTCCCCAAGGAGAACCACACCTGCTGCGAGCCTGCCAGGACTTTTGCCATTCAGAGTGCCTCGAACAAATGGGCCTTTGTGGTGGATGCCGACGAGATTGTGACACCTGAACTTCGCGAAGAGCTCTACGAGCTGATTCAGCAGCCCAACTGTGCCGCTGGCTACTATATTCCACGCCAGAACATGTTTATGAGCATGTTTGTGCGCGACTTCCACTACGACTATCAACTTCGCTTCCTGGTGCGCGAAGGCACAGAATGGCCACCCTACATCCATTCACTGCCAAAAGTGCCTGGACGCGTGGAGAAGTTGAAAGCAAGGAAGGAGGCTCGTCTGCTGCACCTGATGGACGAGACCATGCATGAGTATATCACCAAGATGAACATCTATACCGACAACGAGACCGACAAGAAGCAGTATGGTACGATGGCCCTGTTCTGGCGCCCTGTGTGGCGCTTCTTCAAGAGCTACGTGATGGACGGCAGCTTCCGCATGGGCACACGCGGCCTTATCCGCTCGTTGATGGCAGCTCAATATCAGTTCATCCTGGTGTCGAAGATTATCGAGAAGCGTTATCGCGGTTAACGAACGAACGCTTGTCCTGATACTGCCTGAAGGGCAGGTTATAATCCAAATAGAAGAAATTGTGCTGACGCTGGTTGTCGTGAGGAGGAACAACCATATAGTCGCCGTACTTATTGCGCAGATAGGCATCGGCATGCTCCACGCCCATCACCTCGTAGCCCTCAAACCTCACAGGCGTAGGTTTGCCCAGCATGGTCTTGGGAATCACGCCATTCACACCATCGTCGTAGTCGAGCACATACTCCGACTTTTCATAGTCGTAGGCCAGATAGGCCGCACGCAACTGCTTGCGCGCCCACTCGTGCGTAAAAAGTTTCTGGATGAGGAGCACTGGCCACGAACTGGGGCCATGGCCATGCTTATAGGGGTCGCGATGGAGGAAATAGAGTAACTTATCCATTGCCTTATAGCGAGCCACGCACAGACGGCGTGCCAACTTGGACGCTGGTGCGCCATCAATGGGAAAAACATCGATATAGATGCCGCCCACATAGTCACTATGCTCACGCTCAATCAGCGTGGTACTACCATCGACAATCTTGCCAAAGCCGCCAGGATAATGGGCGTCGGTCTCGATAGACAAGGCCTCGAGGGGCTGTGGCAGCCATTCGTGGGCATGCATCATCAGCTTGTCGTAGTCAGGACGAGGCATACAGATGTCCATATCATCGTCCCAGGGAATAAAGCCCTTGTGGCGAACGGCACCCAGCATGGTGCCTGCCCAGCAATAGTAAGTCAGATGATGCTCGCGACAGACCTTGTCAACTGACAACAGGATCTGCAGGATATGCTCGTGCAAAATGTCGATATCGTAAGATGCCATAATGATTCTGTGTTTTAACTTTGCCAAAGGTAGCACAAAAAACTGAAATGGCAAAATAATTCTTTTTATATTTGCACAATCACTGAATATTTAGTACTTTTGCAAACATAATACATATGAATAAAAGGAAAAATACAACGTCTGCATGAAGATATTCCACATTGTCTCTAATAAAGAATGGGGAGGCGGTGAACAATATGTTTACGACCTCTGTCAGCGCCAGCGCAAAGACGGTATTGAGGTGAACATCATCTGCAAACCCATCGACAGCATCAGCAAGAAATACGAGGAGGCTGGCATCACGGTCTATCGCCTGCCCCTGGGAGGCGCGCTCGACTTGAAGAGTGGCTGGCAACTGGCCTCTATCGTCAAGAAGGCCGGCAAATGCACTATACATGCTCACAACTTCAAGGATGCCTATACGGCATGCTATGCCAGGAAGTTCTCTGGCCGCAAGGATATCCAGGTGGTGATGTGTCGTCACTTGACGCGCCCTGGCAAGAACACCATGCTCTATCGCTGGCTGTATGGACAGTTGGACAGACTAATCATGGACTCACAGATTTCCACCGACGCATTCCTGGGCACCAACCCAACAATTGACACGAAGAAGTTGGGCATCGTCCATACGAGTATTGTGGTGCCTGAGAATACTGTTCCTGTGGATATCCGTACCGAGTTCAACATCCCAGCAGAGACTGTGCTGGCTATGTTCCATGGCCGACTGGATCCTGAGAAGGGCATTGACGTGCTGCTGGATGCTGTGGAGCAAATCAAGGACAAGAACTTCAAACTGGTGCTCATTGGCAAGGGAAGTGATGAGTATACGGAGCATCTGAAGACGACCGTCAAGGCGAAAGGCATCGGCGAGAAGATTATCTTCGCTGGCTTCCGCCATCCTGTGCTGCCCTATGTGGCTGGTGCCGACTTTGGCATTCTGGCCTCTACTGTACGCGAAGGTTGTCCGTTGTCGCCCCAGGAATATATGTCGCAAGGTCATCCTGTGGTGGTCACGGATAATGGTGGTCAGCGCGAATACGTAGAAGACGGTCGCAATGGCTTGCTCGTTGCGCCAGGCAATGCCAATCAACTGGCAGAGGCCATGAGCCGACTCATCGATGATGCCGACCTGCGCCAGAAGCTGGGCAGTCAGGCCAAGGCTGACTTCAACGACCATCTGAACTACGAGCATTTCTACGCCCAGATCAAGACGATATACGCAAACGACTAACACAGCACGATATGAAAAAAGCGTTATACTATCTGCTTTACGCTTCATGGTACCTGCTATCGCACCTTCCTTTAAGTGCGCTGTATGTGCTGAGCAACTTCATCTTCTTTATCGTGTTCCGCATCTTGAGATATCGTCGTCGCACGGTGTGGGTCAATCTCGTCACCTCTTTCCCAGAACTAGAACCTGAAGAGCATAAGGATATCGAGCGCAAGTTCTACAGATGGTTCTGCGACTATCTGGTAGAAAATATCAAGCTGATGAACATGAAGCCTGAGGAGATGAAGCAGCGACTGGTCTTCAAGAATACTGAGGCCGTGGACCAATGCGTCAAAGAGGGACAGTCGTGCGCCATTTACCTGGGACACCTGTGCAACTGGGAATGGATTACCTCACTCCCTTTCTGGATTACACCCGAGGCACAATGTGGACAGTTGTATCATCCGTTGGAGAACAAGGACTTCGACAGGCTGCTGCTGCACATCCGTCAGCGCTTCGGCTCTGTATGCATTCCCATGAACGACTCCTTGCGTCGCATCCTGGACTATAAGCGCCAGGGCAAGCAGACCGTCATTGGCTATATTGCCGACCAAGCGCCTTTCTGGTGGAATATCCATCACTGGTGCCCATTCCTTCATCACGACACGGCCGTGCTTTCTGGCACTGAGCGCATCGCCACGAAACTGGATCAGGCTGTCTTTTATCTCGACGTACATCGTGTGAAGCGTGGCTATTATGAGGCTGAGTTCAAGCTCATCACGCGCGAGCCAAGGAAGATGGAGGAGTTCCAACTGACAGACATCTATTTCAACGAACTGGAAAAGAGCATCCGCCGACAGCCTGAGTGCTATCTTTGGACGCACGACCGCTGGAAGCGCACGCGCGAGCGCTTTAACCGTCGTTTCGAGGTGATTGACGGCAAGGTGCACGAGAAACCAAAAGACCAACAGCACAGTTAGGTCGTTACCAATATATTGACTTGCGAATATGAAAATTACACTGATTATCTCTACTTATAACTTCCCTATAGCCCTGAACCTGTGTCTGGAGAGTGTTACCAAACAAACGGTGATGCCAGACGAGATTGTCATTGCCGACGACGGCTCTGCCGAAGAGACAACCAACCTTATCAGAGCATGGCGCCAGCGCCTGCCTATGCCCGTGAAGCACGTTTGGCAGGAGAACAAAGGCTTTCGCAAGACCATCGTGATGAACATGGGCTTTGCCGTTTGCACTGGCGACTATATCATCCAGATTGACGGCGACATCGTCATGGAGCGTCATTTCATTCAGGACCACATGCGCTATGCTCGTCGAGGTCAGTTCATCTGTGGCAGTCGAAGCCGAATCAACGAGGCGTATACCAACAAGCTGAAGCAGGGCAAGAAGCTGAAGTTCTCGTTCTTCAGACCAGGACTGGACGACCGCATGAACGCACTCAGATGCAGTTTGCTGACACCTTTCTTTAAGGACTACGACCACCTGAGAGGTTGCAACATGTCGTTCTGGCGCGACGATATCATGGCTATCAACGGCTATGACGAGACCATTGTGGCCTATGGCTATGAGGACGAGGATGTGCAGGAGCGACTGAAACGCATTGGTAAGAAGAAGTTGTTCATCAAGTTTATGTGCATTGAATACCACGTGTGGCATCCAGAACATCCCACCAAGAAGAACCTGGCTGAGACGCGCAAACTCATTGACCGCAACAACGAACAAAACCTAGTTCGCTCTGAGCGTGGCATTGAGCAGCACCTGAACGAAAACAACCTCGTGGAATAAATGCTCCCACTTCATGGATTCTTGGTTTTATTTAAAGGTTAAGACCTGTAAATTCCTGGCTAACACCATCTCGGCATTGGTGTTCGACAGGGAGAAGCGTCATGCACTGAGGGAGAAGTTGGACCCACTGAGTCCCAAACGGTGTGTGGCCTATATCAAGAAACGCTATACCGATGTTGAGCCTGTGACAATGGCCGGCTATGGCACCACAGGTCACACCATATGGATTTGCTGGCTTCAAGGCAGGGACAACGCACCAGACATCGTCAAGAACTGTATTCATTCCTTTGAGCAACTTAAGTCGGAGGGCATGCAGGTTGTCGTTCTGACCTCCAAGAATCTTCATCAGTATGCACAACTGCCTGCTTATATCGTGGAGAAATGGCAGAAAGGCAAGATATGTCATGCACATTTTACGGATATCCTGCGTGTTTATCTGATGGTGAGATACGGCGGATACTGGGTTGATGCCACCTGCATACAGACGGCTGCCATTCCTAGGTCTATCGACAGTCTTCCTGTCTTTCTCTTCAGGTCGCATGGTGAGTTCTCGTTCACACTGATACAGAACTGTTTCCTGCACAGCAACAGGAACCATTATATCATGGGCAAATGGTATGCAGCCATGCTAGCCTACTGGAAGGAGGAGGACAAAGCCATTCATTATTTTGTGCATCATCTGATGTTTCAGGCACTTCTGCAGGCCGACGACAGATTCAAAAAGGAATATGAAAAGATTCCCGTTTTGAGCGACGAGCCTATGCATATTCTCCTTAACAGTATGCTGGCAGGTGAGCCTTATACAATACAAAAAATGAACGAAGCCCAGGAGGCCTCGTTCATTCAAAAGCTTAGTTATAAGTTTCCGCAGGAACTTCTTGACGACAAGCAGTCAATGGCTTGTCATCTGTCTGCTCCGCTTACTTAGTAGGAAGTAGCCTGTTCTCTGTCATTCGCTCCATATACTGCTGAATGATGGCCTTTAACTCGCGCTCCATCTGCTGCTGGACAGGCACCTTTCCTATCAGATTGTTCTTCATCAGCGTATCATCGAGGGCATAGACAGCACGCGTCTCACGACCATCAAACTGGATGACATAGCCATACTTAACATACTGATAGATACCATTCAGATAGTTCACCGCCCACGTCTTGTCGGCAGGTGTGTGGAGCAGGTCAATGCCAAACGACAGATAAGGCTCATCATAGCCCAGATGACCAAGAATCGTCGGCATGATATCGGTCTGCTGAGCAATGGCATCCACCATACCACTTCCCATCTCGCCAGAGGGGTCATAGAAGATGACTGGCGAGCAGAAGCCTCCCAGGTCTGTCTTATACTCTGGCAGTTTGGTCATATTCGTATGGTCGCTGGTAATGACAAAGATGGTGTTCTTAAACCACGACTGCTTCTGGGCCGATGCAAAGAAATGCTGCAGGGCCATGTCGGTATATCGGATAACGGGATAGATAGGCATCTCTGGGTCCTCTTCTGGGAACTGATCCTTATAAGCATCAGGCACACGGAAGGGATGATGGCTCGACAGGGTGAAGAGGGCGGTCATAAAGGGTTCCTTCATCTCTGTCATCTTCTGGCAATAGTACTGCATGAAAGGCTCATCACTGATGCCCCACCAACCATCAAAGTCGGCATCACCACGCGTACGCGGATCGCTGTTGAAGTCCTCACGACCAAAATACTCCTGGAACTTGGTGGCACGTGCAAAGGCCATGAAACCCATAGAGCCACGCTCAGCACCATGGAAGAAAGCAGTCTCATAGCCCTTTTTGTTCAGACAGTCGGCCAGTCCGCTGACATCATTGACAGAATAGGGCGACAGGAAGAAGGGCTCTACGAACATGGGGATAGACGAGAGGATAGATGGCATACCATCAATCGACTTACGCCCATTGCAATAGCTGTGGGTGAAGGTCAGCGCGCCATTGGCCAGGAGTGAATCTGTAAAGGGCGTATAGCCTTTGTAGCCTGGCACATGGCGGTTATAGGTGCCAATATACTCTCGTCCGAAGCTCTCGATGATGATCACCACCACATTCTTTCTCTTGAAAGCAGAATCGCCCTGACAACCAGTGTGGATAGGCGAGTAAAGGGCTTCCATCTCTTCTTTATTATCGAAATAGGTGATAACCTCGAAGTTGTTCTTGCCAATAGTGCGTATCAAGGCGAACGGTGTGTTGAGAACCAAGCCCACCTCTGTAGGACGGTCGCAGTAGTTATTGGCATTTGAAATCGTGATAGGACGAATGTCTCGTGTCCATCCACCTCGCATGCCTGCCACGCAGAAAGGCACAAAAGTAAGGAGCGACAGGGTGATGGTGAGATAGTAGGGCAAGAGACGAGCCTTCTTTGTCAGCGGCTTCTGTGGCGAGACATAGAGTTTCCACAGTCCCCAGGCTATCAAGGCTGCCAAGAGGAAGAAATACCAATGACTGAGGGCCTCGGTGAAGAAGATGCCTCCCAGGTTGTTCTCGTTCTCGAACTCCTGGAAGATGGTGGTGGTGGTGCGTCGCATGCTATAACGGAAATAGACGCAATCGCCCAGGTTCAGAGCCAACGTCAGGATGTTGACAACCACAAACACCCAGCGGCACACGCGTTGATAGGCGGCTGTCTCTTTTTTATGCAAGGGGAACAGCACCATCAGCACCCACAGGGCATTGGTATAGAGAATAGCAGAGGTGTCGAACGTCAGGCCTCCACTCAGGATCTCGAGGAAATGACTCCAGGTGAGACTGTCGGCAAAGAGGTTCCAGTTCTCGAAAAGAAAAGCCATGCGGGCTATGAAATAAACCACATAGACTAGGAACAGATTACACGCAACGGCACCTAACGGTCTCAGGAACTTAATATAGTTTTTCATCTCTATCTTTACTATCTTTTCTAACTAAGACCACAAAGGTACGAAATAACGAGTGAAATGCAAAAGAAAAGCTCGATTTTCTTTGCATTTCCGAGTGTAAGTACCTTCGGCAAAGCCTAAGGTACGAAATAAATCATAAAAGGAGCCTATTTTCTAAAAAATACTGCGCTTCTTTAGACCGTTTTCATGTTTTTTTTCTAATTTTGCACGCATGAATATACTGAAGAAAGGTTTCACCTATTACGTTTTAGCCACCATATTCACATCTCTCATATTGATGTCTTACATCAAAGACGATGTCATCGTGCCCATGCTCGACCTGAGTGGCTGGCTGTTTTTCATTACTTCATGCATATCACATGCTGCCATACTGCTGCTGGCACTGTGGCTCATCTTCTTCCTTCCCTTGGCACTGCTTAAGAAGGAGCGTTGGGCCGTGGGACTCTTCATCGGTGCTGTCAGCGTCCTAGCGACGATGGCCTTCATCAACATGCAGGTGTATAAGATATACCGCTTCCACATCAACGGCTTTATCATCAACATGATTACGGGCCCTAATGCTGGCGATATCTTTGACTTCTCGCCCTATCTCTATCTTACAGAGGGCATCTCGTTGTTGGTGGTGATTGGCATCTGCATCGGCCTATGGCCAGCAGCAAAATGGCTATCATCACGCATCAGGAAGAGAGGCGTCACCATCCTGATTTCCTCGTTGGTTGGCATCACCCTGATTGCTAATGGCATTCATGTCTATGGTTCCTTTGTGGCCAAGCCATCCATCCTGCAGAGTGTACGCCTGGTGCCATATTACTTCCCCTTGTCTGCCAGCTCGCTGATGCAGAGTCTTGGCGTGAAGCGCGAGGTGGTGGAGGTCTCTGGCATGAGTGGCGAAGGCGAGATGTGCTACCCATTGCATCCGCTTCAGAAGGCAGATAGCAGCCAACTGGAACTGCCTAACATCGTTGTCATCCTTATCGACTCGTGGAGCCGTCAGTCGCTGACGCCTGAGTGCATGCCCAACATGTGGCAACTGGCACACGAGGAGCAGTGGTACAAGAACCACGTGAGCTGTGGCAATGGCACGTCGTTCTCAGTCTTTGGTATGTTCACAGGCATCCAGCCTTATTACTGGACAGCTTATCAGTCGGCCCGCTTGAGTCCGCTACTTGTTGACCGACTGCTGGAGTTGGGGTATGACTTCCGTGTGTATCCAAGTGCTGGCTTGCAGAGTCCGCCCTTCGACCGTCTACTGTTCCAACACGTGCCCAACCTCAGACTCGATACGCCGCTACCCACATCCTATGAGCGTGATTTGAAGATTAAAGACGACTTTATTGCGGACATGCCTCAGCTGAAGGCACAGAAGCGTCCGTTCTTCACGTTCATCTTCTTCGACCTGCTCCATGCCTACAGTCTGCCGAAGGAACTACTGAACCGCTTTCAGCCTTCGTGGGAGTATGGCCGCTTTGACGAGCTGAACAACGATATGGACCCAACGCCCTTCTGGAACCTGTATCGCAACTCGGCCTATCAGACGGACAAGATGGTGCATGAGGTAATCGCGAACTTAAAGGAACAGGGACTCTACGACAACTCTCTGGTGTTCATCACAGGTGACCATGCTCAGGAGTATAATGAGAACCATAAGAACTACTGGGGACATAACTCTAACTTCTCGCAATATCAGATTGGCGTGCCTCTCATTGTGCATCAGCCCGACCATGACACAACGGCGGTCTATACCCATCGCACCACGCACTATGACTTTGTGCCGACCATCATGCATAACTACCTGGGCATTAAGAACCCGTTGGAGGACTATACTGCTGGCAGACTGCTCAGCGACAAGACACCACGTCTGTGGCATTTTGTGGGCAACGAACTACGCTATGCTTTCATCGTAGAGGGTGATACGATCCTCACGAAGGAAGGTGCCGGATACATTGAGGTAACAGACAGTAAGTTGAACCCCGTGGACAACTATCGCATTCGTCCGAAGGAGTTCGACAAAGCTATCAAGGACCTGAACAGGTTCTTTAATCAATAAGCATTGATGATTCTAACCACTTCCTGGGCTTCCTCATGTGTCAAAACCGGACTCATGGGGAGGCTCAGTTCTTGTTGATGGATTTGTTCTGTTATAGGCAGAGACAAAAGGTTCCACTGCTTATAACATGCTTGTTTGTGGGGCGGAATGGGATAGTGGATGATGGTTTGGACGCCATGCCGCTCCAGATAAGTCTGAAGACCGTCACGCTGCTCGCAGAGCACAGGATAGACATGATACACATTCTGATTGTCGGCCATCTGGGTCGGCAGGATGATTCGCGGATTCGTGATGCCCTCATTATAGATCTTTGCGATGGTCTTGCGATGCTCGTTATCCTCATCCAAATACTTCAACTTCACATCGAGCACCGCAGCCTGAATCTCGTCCAAGCGACTGTTGCGTCCTGTATACTTGAAGACATATTTCCGCTGACTGCCATAGTTGGCTAACGCACGAATGGTGTCTGCCACGACCTTGTCATGACACGTCACAGCACCACCATCGCCCAACGCGCCTAAGTTCTTGCCTGGATAGAAGCTATGGCCAGCAGCATCGCCCAAGGAGCCAGTTCTGCGACCATCAGCGAAGCAACAACCATGCGCCTGGGCATTATCCTCCACCAGTTTCAGGTTGTACTTCTTGCAAAGACGGCCAATCTCGTCGGTATAGGCACAACGACCATAGAGGTGTACCAACAGGATTGAGCGAGTGCGTGATGTGATACGTGATTCTATGAGACAGTCATCCAGCTCGAATGTGTCCAGTCGTGGCTCCACGAGCACAGGCACCAGTCCATTCTCTGTCAACGCCAGGATAGAGGCAATATAAGTATTGGCAGGTACGATGACCTCATCGCCAGGCTGCATCACGCCCAGTTCGATATAGGCACGATAAATCCATATCAGCGCATCCAGTCCATTGGCCACACCCACACAATGGGGCGCACCAATATACCTGGCGTAGTCTTCCTCGAAGCGCTTCACCTCTGCACCCTGCAGATACCACCCCGAGTTAACCACTCGCTGCACAGCCTCACTGATCTCTGTAGCGTAAAGTTGAGTTACCTTTTGTAAATCCAAGAACTTAATCATCGGTTTTCGGCTGTAAAAGTACAAAAAATAATTCAAACAAGCATTATATGACAGGAAAATTATCTTTTCTGCAGGTCTTCCGTGGTCAACTGAATCATGGCCTTGTCCAAACGCTCCAGTCGCTCGGCATCGGGACTTTCGTTGATGGTGATGCGCTTCAGGTCGAAGTCGTAGAGCACATGACCAGTAGAATCGCATATCCACTGAACGTTATTGAAATTATGAACCACGGTTGGCTTCGTATAAGTCTTTGACAGTACGTCTCTGCTGAAAGTATAAGCATCATGATTCAGGTGCAACTGTCCCAACAGGGTGGCAGGCAGGTCACTCTGGTTACACAGCACATCAATGACGCGTGGCTCACGAACAGCACCACCTAGCCACAGCATGGGGATATGGTTCATCTGCAATGGCGTCATATGGTCTATCTTCCCATGCACAATACCATGGTCGGATGTGATAACAATCAGCAGGTTGTTCCATTGGGGTGTGGCCTTGAGCTTGCTAACGAAATCAAACAAGCAGTCATCCAGATAGCAGAAGGAGTTCTCTACCTCATCGTCCAACTTCTTCACGGGCACATCCCAAGGCTCGTGACTGGAGAGAGTGCTGTAGCCCCACAGATGATGCGTATTATGATCTGCCTGACTGATCCACTGATAAACAGTAGCAAAAGTGATATCATCACGCACACCCCACTGACTGGTGCGCTGCTCGCCCAACGGATAGTCACTCATACTCATCAGGTGCTCCCATCCCGTGGCAATCAGATATGATCGCATATTGGTGAAGTTGATATCGCCACCATAAAGATAGTTTGTTTTATAGCCTTGCTGCTGAAGACTCAAAGCAACACTTGGCAGGGTACTACTCTTCTCAGGTATCTTCATCACCGAGGTGTTAGGGAACGATGGATAGCCACTGAGCGCACATACAGTACCACGGTCTGTACGCCATGAGTTGGCGTAGCATCGACTGAAATAGACACCCTGTTTCTTCAGTTCCTGCAGATGGGGCATGGCATCAACGAACTGCTCACCAGCGCCCTCCATCAGGATTACCAAGACATTGGGGCGGTCGGTCGTGAGCAGGGTGTCGCCATGAACACTCTCGGTGGTATAAACGCCTTGCGTCATCTGCTCACATTCCTCTGTTTCAAAGAACTGGTATTGCGACTGGTCGTCCAACTGATGCGTCATGGAATAGAAGAAACTGAAGATGGGATTTACTGCCGAGTGATTCAAAAACTGGTTTTGCGAATAATAAGCCTGACCGGTATTGGTCGTCGACTCGCCCAATCCGCCACGGATACCAATAACAATCAAAGGTAACAAAACAACATAGAACATCAGTTCTTTCCACGTGCCACGCTTAAAGGCAGGCATGCCCACCACTCGGTTGTAAGAAAGAAACAGCAGGATGGTCAGAATGATAACCACCAAGGCACGCATCACCAGATAGCCCGTCGTCACGCTGGCCATAGCTTCTGTAGGCGTCTCTAAGTACTGCAGCCACGCGGCGTCTAACTTGAAATGCCAAAAAGCATACATACTCGTATCGCTGACAAAAGCCAGGGCAAAGGCTATAGACAGGAAAGCATAATAAGACTTCACAAGCCATTTAGGCAGTGTCAGCCACATGCCCGCCATCATCATCAGGAACGGCAGTGCAAAGAAGTAAAGAGCTGTTGACAAGTCAAGACTTAAACCGTGCCACCACACCTCCATCATATCGCCAAACGAGAACGAAGCCTCAGCGTGGTTACACAGCATGAATCCCCACTTGGCAACCATAAACACTGCCACTGTCAGCAAGTAGAACCTCAGAAGGAAAAGCACTCTCGATTTCATGACGACGCCATCATATTACAGACTTTGCATATCGTTCAATTTCTTGTAATAGCCATCAATGCCGAGCAGTTCCTCGTGTGTGCCTCGTTCCACAATCTGTCCCTCGTGCAGCACGAGTATCTCATCAGCATTCTTAATGGTCGACAAGCGGTGGGCAATGGCCACCGTAGTACGTGTCTTCATCAGTCGCTCCAGAGCATCCTGCACCAGTCGCTCACTTTCTGTATCCAGCGCTGATGTCGCCTCATCAAGAATCAAGATGGGCGGGTTCTTCAGAATGGCACGGGCAATGCTTACACGTTGACGCTGACCACCCGACAAACGACCACCACGGTCACCGATGTTCGTCTCAAACTGGTGCTCCGACTGCATGATGAAGTCGTAGGCATTCGCAATCTTGGCAGCTTCGGCAATCTGCTCGTCGGTGGCGTTGTCCACGCCAAACGAGATATTGTTGCGGAACGTATCGTTAAACAGGATGGCCTCCTGGTTCACATTACCAATCAACTGGCGCAGATCGTGAATACCCAGATCCTTCACATTGATGCCATCAATGAGCACCTCTCCCTCCTGCACGTCATAATAGCGAGGAATCAGGTCGACCATGGTTGACTTACCACTACCCGACTGTCCCACAATGGCAATGGTCTTGCCCTTAGGGATAATCAGGTTGATATCCTTCAGGATCCACTGCTCGCCATAACGGAACGACACATGACGGAACTCTATCTGGTGCTCAAAAGAAGCGATATGCTTAGGATGCTCCACCTCGGTAATGGTGTTCTCGGCCATCAGAATCTTGTCGATACGTTCCATAGAGGCCAGGCCCTTGGGGATGCTATAGCTGGCTTTCGAGAACTCCTTCAGAGGGTTGATGATTGAGTAGAGAATCACCATATAGTAAATGAACGTAGGACCTGTGATGGCCTGATTGTTCAGCACCAGCATACCGCCGAACCACAGCACGATGACAATCATCACCGTACCCAGGAACTCACTCATGGGGTGCGCCGACGACTGACGGATGTTCACCTTCATCAGGTGCGAGCGATAGGAAGAGTTGGTCTGGTCAAAACGGTGGTTCATCTTCTCCTCGGCACAAAAGGCCTTGATGATGCGCAGGCCACCCAGTGTCTCCTCCACCTGACTCATTGTGTCGCTCCACAGGCTCTGAGCCTTGGCCGAGTCCTGCTTCAACTTACGACCTACGAGTCCCATAAACCATCCCATCACGGGCACGATAACCAAAGTAAAGGTGGTCAACTGCCACGAGACGAACAACATCGTCGCAAAGTAAGCAACGATAAGAACGGGATTTTTGAACAGCATCTCGAGCGATGCCATGATAGAGTTCTCCACCTCCAGCACATCACCACTCATACGAGCAATAATGTCGCCCTTGCGCTCTTCCGAGAAGAAGCCCATGGGCAGTGATGTTATTTTCTCATACAACTGATTGCGTATGTCGCGCACCACACCCGTGCGGATGGGCACGATACATGCCGACGTCAGGAAATAGGCGCCCGTCTTTAGCAGGGTTGTGAATGCCAAGAACAAGCCTATCAGCAACAGTGTGGTAGTGGCACCGTAGTCAGAGATCAAACCATTAACATAATAGTTCAGGTTATTCATCAAGACACCCTGCACGTCACTCCAGTCCCATGCCATCACGTGGGTAGCCGTCTCTGCATCGCCCGTTTGGAACAGAATCTGCAGGATAGGTATCAACGCAGCAAACGAGAAGATGTTCAGCACTGCCGACAGGATATTAAAAAATACCGACAGGGCTAAATATTTTTTATAGGGAGGCACGAAACGCCTCAACACACGCAAAAAATCTCTCATATCTTTGTTGTTCTTTAATCTTAGTCAAGTCGTCCAGTGCTGTTTACAACGCTTCGCCGAAGAGTGTGGCACTGGTACTGCCTGTGATGCGCACACGTACCGTCTCGCCAATATGGTGATTCCCTTTGTCGAACACCACCATCTTGTTCTGCTCTGTACGACCGCACAGTTGCTCGCGACTGCGCTTCGAGAATCCCTCTACCAACACATCAAACTCCTTACCCTCGTCCAGCTTATTGCGCTGCGCCGACATCTCGGTTTGCAGGGCGATGAGCTCATTCAGTCGACGAATCTTCTCGTCCTCAGCCACATTATCGGGCAGGTGTTTCGATGCGTAAGTGCCTGGACGTTCTGAATACTTAAACATAAAGGCCGAGTCGTAGCCCACCTCACGCATCAGACTCAAGCTCAATTGATGATCCTCCTCCGTCTCGTTATGATAGCCCACGAAGATATCGGTTGAAAGACCGCAATCGGGGATGATGCGACGAATAGCTGCCACACGGTCCAGGTACCACTCACGGGTGTACTTACGGTTCATCAGTTTCAGTATCTTATCTGAGCCACTCTGCACAGGCAGGTGGATATGCTTACATACGTTAGGCACCTCAGCAATAACATGCAGTGTCTCGTCGCTCATGTCCTTTGGGTGCGAGGTTGTGAAACGCACACGCATCTGCGGTGCCTCCTCGGCCACACGGCGCAGCAACTCTGGGAAAGCAATTCGGTCGCCACTCCCATCCGATTTCTCACAGCTATATGAGTTCACGTTCTGGCCGAGCAGCGTCACCTCCTTGAAGCCACGGTCACGCAGGTCACGAACCTCACGAAGGATACTCTCCAAGTCTCTTGAGCGCTCACGTCCACGAGTATAGGGCACAATGCAGTAGTGACAGAAGTTGTTGCAACCACGCATAATACTCACGAAGCCACCAAGTTTGGCACCATGTAAACGCTGTGGTACCACATCCTTATAAGTCTCTGTGGTAGACAGTTCAATATTAATAGCCTTATGACCCGTCTCAGCTTGTGCCACCAGGTCGGGCAAGGTCAGATAAGCATCCGGACCAGCCACCAAGTCAGCTCCATGATTCTCCAGCAAATCCTGCTGCACACGCTCGGCCATACAACCCAGCACACCTACAATCAGCGGGCGCTTACGCTTCACAGCTCCAAGTGCCTCCAAACGGTGGTATATCTTCTGTTCGGCGTTATCACGCACAGAACAAGTATTCAAAAACACGGCATCGGCTTCTTCCACACTTTCACAAGTCTCATAGCCAGCCATCTGCATCACTGAGGCCACCACCTCAGAGTCAGCCACATTCATTTGACATCCGTATGTCTCGATAAACAGTTTTTTCATCTATTGCAATAAATTTTCGGCTACAAAGGTACAAATAAAATATGAAACTATCAAATAATCAGGCATTTTGCTGCCAAAGCACAACATCTCCAGAGAACAAAGAAGCCTGTACATCAATCAAACGTTGGTTCGACGAGCCCCTGAACAAAAGGTCCGGATTGCGCAGTGATGCTACATATGGTCCATCCACCAGCACGTCAATTTGCTCAAGCAGTTCACGCTGTTCCGGTTGGATAAGTTCCTCAAAACGGAAACCCGTAAAGCACCAGATATCCTTGTTTGTTCTACGGCGAATGGCATGCGCCAGTTCCGCAAACCCCGCTGCCTGATACATTGGGTCGCCACCTGAGAACGTCACATTGGCATAAGGGTCGGCCACGATGATGCGCATGATCTCCTCGGTCGACATCTCGCGTCCACCGCCAAAGTCCCACGACTGTGGGTTGTGACAGCCAGGACACCGATGACGGCATCCCGCACAATAAATGGAGGTCCGGAAACCCGGACCGTCCACCATTGTATCTTCTATAATCGAAAGTACTCTTATCATTGTATATTTTAACCTAGGATCTCCTAGGAAAGCCTAGGATTGCCTAGAAAAGCCTAGAAAAGCCCAGAAAAGCCCAGAAAAGCCCAGTATCTCCTAGAACAAACTCTTCTCACCGTCGTCAATATGCGTCACACGGTCGTTAAGCTCCGCCAACTTACCACTGTTCCAACGGTCGGTGGTGCCCACCAGATAGCCTGTGATACGCTGCAGACGGTCAATATTCGTAGAACCACACTTCGGACAAGCCTTCAGGTCGTTCTGAGCATTCTCATAACCGCAGTCCATGCAGCGATTACGGTTATGGTTCACTGAGCCATAGCCCATGTTCAGACGGTCCATCATGTCAACCACACTCATAATCACCTGTGGGTTATGCGTAGCATCGCCATCAATCTCCACATAGAAGATATGACCACCACGAGTCAGGTCATGATAAGGAGCCTCAACCTCAGCCTTATGGCGAGCCGAACACTTATAGTACACAGGCACATGGTTCGAGTTTGTATAGTAATCACGGTCGGTCACGCCAGGAATAACGCCAAAGTCCTTACGGTCGCGCTTGGTGAATCTGCCAGCCAAGCCCTCGGCAGGTGTTGCCAATACTGAGTAGTTATGGTGATAACGGTCGCAGAACTCATTCACACGGTCGCGCATATAAGTGATAATCTTCAAGCCCAGTTCCTGTGCCTCTTCACTCTCACCGTGATGCTTGCCAATGAGCGCCACCAAACACTCTGCCAAGCCAATGAAGCCAATACCCAGTGTACCCTGGTTGATCACACTCTCTACGGTGTCCGAAGCACCCAACTTATCTCCGCCAATCCACAAACTCTTCATCAATAGGGGGAACTGACGTGTGTAGGCAGTTTTCTGGAACTGGAAGCGGTCGTCCAGTTGCTGGGCTGTGATTTCCAGCATTTCGTCCAACTTAGCAAAGAATTGTCCCAGACGCTGCTCCTGTTCCTCTTCCCTACGGCATTCCAAAGCCAGACGAACCAGGTTGATGGTAGAGAACGACAGGTTTCCACGACCGATACTGGTCTTGGGGCCAAAACGGTTCTCAAACACACGCGTACGGCAACCCATCGTTGCCACCTCATGGATATAGCGCTTAGGATCATCGGCACGCCATTCCTCACTCTGGTTAAACGTTGCGTCGAGATTCAAGAAATTTGGGAAGAAACGACGGGCCGTCACCTTACAAGCCAACTGATACAGGTCGAAGTTGCGATCCTCAGGCAGGTAGTTCACGCCACGCTTCTTCTTCCATATCTGAATAGGAAAGATAGCCGTCTCGCCACCACCCACGCCCTCGTAGGTAGAGAGCAACAGCTCACGCATCACGCAGCGACCTTCGGCTGACGTGTCCGTACCATAGTTGATAGAAGAAAAAACCACCTGGTTGCCACCACGTGAGTGAATGGTATTCATGTTATGGATAAATGCCTCCATGGCCTGATGCACACGACCAACAGTTTTGTTGATGGCATGCTGACGCACACGGTCTGTACCCTGAAGTCCATCGAGCGGTTGCTTCAGATAATCCATCAAAGGCTCATTATACAGAGCGCTGAAGTCCTCACCATAAAGGTCCTCCAAGTATTTCAGTTCCTCAATATACGACAGACGTACAAAGGGTGCCAGATAGAAATCAAAGGCAGGAATAGCTTGTCCACCATGCATTTCGTTCTGAGCGCACTCCAGCGAGATACATGCCAACACAGAGGCTGTCTCAATACGCTTGGCAGGACGTGAGGCTCCGTGTCCGGCAATAAAACCGCAGTTTAGAATATGATCCAGCGGATGCTGCACACAGGTAAACGACTTCGTGGGATAATAGTCCTTGTCGTGGATGTGCAGATAGTTATGAGCCACGGCCGCGCGACTCTCTTCCGACAGCAGATAGTCATCAACGAAGGGCTTGGTCGTTTCCGAAGCAAACTTCATCATCATGCCGGCGGGCGTATCAGCATTCATATTAGCATTCTCACGCGTCACATCGTTGTTCTTGATATTCACAATATCCAAGAACACGTCACGCGTCTTAGCCTTACGGGCGATAGAGCGCTGATTACGATAGGCGATATACTTCTGAGCCACATCCTTTCGACTTGACTTCATCAACTCCAGCTCTACCAGGTCCTGGATCTGTTCCACAGTCATCTGCGTATCACCACGCTGGGCGATATGATCTGTTATCTGGTTGAGCAAGTGTTCATCCTCACCCTTGTCGGTCGTCATCATAGCCTTACGGATGGCGGCCATCACCTTCTGTTCATTGAAGCCCACGATGCGGCCATCGCGCTTCACCACGGTCTGTATCATAAGTGTCGATTCGTTTTTTATTAGTTATCAAAAAGCGATTGCAAAGATACGAAAATAAACCGATATTCGTATCCTTGCAATCGCTTTTTCTTATGTTAAAACAACTTAATATTCGAATGACGAACCACCCAAGAACTCACGTAATAATGAGGTTGGCGGGATCTGATCTTCGGGTATAGGACGTATGTATTTCAGGAACTTACGTAGGCGGTAGGCCTCAGCGTATTCGGGGCAATTTTCGGGTACCCGTTCAAGTAAAGGTTCAGCCTGACTCTTGATAACGGCCAACTCAAACAGCATGGCCGAGTTGAACATTTGGTCAGCATTCTCCTGATATGGGAAAATCCACTTATTCTCACCACGACGCACAGAAGGCCAGCGGCGGATGGTCTCCTGAGCCGACACATTGCGATATTTATAGTCGCGGATGATACGACGCAGCAGGCGATTATCTGTAGTGGGTATATAATTATGGTTGTCCAACAGGAGCGTGGTCAGCGCCGAGGCATAGACGCGATAGATCTGTTCTTGCGGCACACCCTCCATTAACTCAGGATTCAATGCATGGATACCTTCCACCACCAGCACCTCGCCTTCATTCAGACGCAACTTCCTGCCACTCTTCACACTCTTACCTGTGGGGAAGTCATAGCGTGGCAATTCAATCTCCTCACCACGGAACAACGCGTTCATCTGCTCTCTCAACAGTGGCAGGTTCAAGGCGTGCAGGTTCTCGAAGTCGTAATCACCTGTGGCATCACGGGGAGTAAGCTCACGGTCCAGGAAATAGTCGTCGAGCGAGATGGGAACCGGTTTAATGCTATTCACAGCCAACTGCACCGAGAGGCGCTTACACGTGGTGGTCTTACCACTTGACGACGGTCCGGCAATCAGCACCAGCTTAATGCCCTTCCTATTGGCTATCTCATCAGCAATCTTACCAATCTTTTTCTCCTGCAGAGCCTCACTAATCTGTATGAGTTTTGATGTAAAGCCCTTATCAATAGCCTCGTTCAGGTCGCCAATAGTGCGCATGCCCAGGATATCCTGCCAGCGATGATGTTCCTTGAAGATAGAAAACATCTTGTCCTGCATCACCAACTCGCCCAACTCCATAGGGTGTTCTACAGAAGGAATTCGCAACAGCAGACCATCATAGTATTTCTCCAGTCCGAAGAGATAGATTTGTGAGGTGCGGGTGAGCAAAGCACCATAGAAATAGTCGTAATACTCGTCTATGTCGTAAAACGTAGTATAGAGCGAGCCCGTACTCTTCAGCAGTTTCACCTTCGAATGGGTATGCAGGATACTGAACATATGGATGGCCTCCTCTGTCGTTGTTTCATGACGGTGGATAGGCAAATCCTCATCGATAATCTCCTGCATACGCTGACGGATGCGGCCTGCATCCTCCAAAGTAACAGGATGTCCGATGTTCAAATCCACATAGTAGCCATTACTCACAGGGATGTCAATGGCAACCTTACAAGGCGTGTACAGGTCGTGCACAGCCTTACAGAGGATAAAGAACAACGTACGAGTATAGGCGCGCTGACCCGAAGGCGAGGTAATATCCATAAATTCCACCTCCTTGGGCTTATACACGCGGAAATGCATTCCTTCTACCTTATTATTAACACGCGCAGTGATAGGAGGATAAGTCATCTGCAAGCCTATCTGCTCAAAGGCTTCTTTCAGCGAACAGCCCATGGGCACCTCATACTTCTGTCCATCGTTCAGACACCTTATTTCAATTTTCTTTTCCATAACTTTTCGCTAATTCTGGGCAAATATACAAAAAGTTTCAGAAATAAGGTTCCATTATCAGATATTTTTATTATTTTTGCACCGAATTTATATTATTAACGAACATTCACTCGTATGATGCTCACGATTTTCACCATGCTCGGTTCACTGGCACTTCTCATGTTTGGTATGAAGTCCATGAGTGAGGCCTTGCAAAAAATGGCCGGCCCGCAGTTGCGTCACGCATTGGGAGCCATGACATCCAATCGCATTACAGGTTTATTAACAGGCTCTGTCGTCACAGCCTCTGTGCAGTCATCAACGGCTACTACCGTGATGACTGTTTCGTTTGTAAACGCCGGCCTGCTCACACTGGCCCAGGCCATCTCGGTCATCATGGGTGCGAATATCGGCACCACACTCACGGCATGGATCATGGCCGTGACCAACTCATTCGACATCAGCATAGTGAGCTATATCGGTTTCTTTATCGGTATCATCCTCATCTACATGAAGAAGCATCGCTACACAGGTGATTTTCTCTTTGGCTTAGGCTTCCTACTAATGGGACTCACCACCCTGCGTCTCACAGGACAGGCCATGAACCTAGGCGAGAATCCCGATGTACTCTCGTTCTTTAAGTCGTTCGACATGCACTCCTACTGGACCATCTTCACCTTCCTCCTGCTAGGAGGTGTATTGACCTTCTGCGTGCAGTCGTCGGCAGCCGTGATGGCCATCACCATGTTACTCTGTAGCAGTGGCGCCATGCCCATCTCCATGGGTATTGCACTGGTGCTGGGCGAGAACATCGGAACCACCATCACCTCGAACCTGGCCGCCCTTTCGGCCAACACGCAAGCCCGCCGAGCAGCACTCGCACACATGTTCTTCAATGTGTTTGGCGTACTTTGGATTCTCATCGTATTCTATTGGTTCATTGACGGTATCGAATGGGTGGTTCAGTATGTAGGCAGCGAAATGCTTGACAAGGACATGAACACGATTCCCAAGAAGGACTACCTCACCTTTGTGCTGGCAGCCTTCCATACGGGTTTCAACGTAATTAATGCCTGCATCCTCATTTGGTTTATCCCACAGATTGAGAAGTTTGTATGCTGGGTTATCAAACCCAAGAAGGTGGACGAGGAGGAGGATTTCCGCCTGCATTTCATTACAGCTGGTTTCATGAAGACCCCCGAACTCTCAGTGCTTGAGGCCCAGAAAGAGATTCAGGCATTCTCCAACCGTATGCAGCGCATGTTTGGCATGGTGCAGGAGTTACTCAACCTGTCGTCGAGCGAGCGCAGTAAGGAGAAGAACAACGAACAGGACTTCAACAAACTCTACACCCGCATTGAGAAATATGAGGGTATTAGCGATAATATGGAACTCGAGATTGCCAAGTACCTTGAGAACGTGAGCGACGCCCACCTGTCTGACGAGACCAAGGGTAAAATCCGTGCCATGTTACGTGAGGTTAGCGAGCTGGAGTCTATTGGTGATGCCTGCTTCAATATGGCCCGCACCATCAATCGCAAATACTCGAAGAAGGAAGACCACTTCATTGAGAAGCAGTATAGTCATCTGCACCAGATGATGGGTCTCACCGACCAGGCACTCTCTCAGATGAACAAGCTCATGAGTGGCCGCAAGGAGGCCTACGATGTGAACCGCACCTTCAACATCGAGAATGAGATCAACAACTACCGCAATCAACTGAAGGCCCAGAACATCGTTGATGTGAACAATCACCTCTACACCTACGCAGAGGGCACTATCTATATCGATCTAGTGAACGAGTGCGAGAAACTGGGCGACTATGTGGTCAACGTCGTCGAAGCCCGCATGGGAACCAGACAACGCGAGGCGTAAGGACAATAAAAGAGGGGGGCATATCTGTGATTGATATGCCCCCCTTCTTTTATGTTTCTATTATTTGATATTCAGAACCACAATCGACTTCGCAGGCACCTGCACCGTCACCGTATTCTTCTTCAGTTTAGCATCAGTAAAGGGCTTAGGCGACACAACCTCCGGATGCTGGAAGTCATTGAAGTCATCCACCTTCTTCGAGGTAAGAATCTCGCCCTTCACACTCTTGGCCTGATAGCCTTCAATATTGAAATCAATCGTCTGGGCTTTGTCAAGACTCACGTTCGTGATGGCCAGAACCAGACTGCCATCAGTGGTCTTGGCTGCCGAGGCCGAGAGCATGGGACATGGACGATAGCCAGCATCCTTAGCACCCTCTTTCTCCTGGAAGTATGCCTTACTCACCTGAATGGTCTCTGTGGGCAGATCAACAGGCAGATAGGTAGCCTCTTGGAACGGAGTATACATCTTAAAGACATGATAAGTTGGTGTGAGCACCATATGACCTGTACCCTCCTGGTCGGTGAGTATCATCGACTGCAGCACGTTCACCACCTGAGCGATATTTGCCATTTTCACGCGGTCGGTATACTTATGGAAGACGTTCAGCGACAGCGAAGCCACAAAGGCGTCACGCAGAGCATTCTGCTGATATAGGTGACCGCTGATGGTGCCAGGTTCCTCGTCCCACCATGTGCCCCACTCGTCAACGAGCAGTCCCACGGTATTCTTCGGATCCTTCTCGTCCATGATGGCCTTGTGGCGCTTGATAACATCCTCAATCTCCAAGCACTTACCCAGTGCCCAGTAATACTGATCGGTATTAAACTTCGTTGCCGAACCCTTAGGACCATCCCAACCAGAACAGGTATAGTAATGCAGACTGACGCCCTGCATGCGGTTACCAATCTTATCCATCAGTACCTCCGTCCACTTATAGTCGTAGTCACTGGCACCACTACCAATGCGATAGAGTTTGTTGCCCGTATAGTCGCGCAAATAGGTGTTGAACTTACGGAACTCGTCCGAGTAGTACTCTGGCGTCATGTTACCACCGCAGCCCCAAGCCTCGTTACCAATACCGAAGTACTTCACGTGCCAAGCCTTCTCGCGACCATTTTGACGACGCAGACGGGCCATGGGCGTATCACCGTCGCTCGTCATATACTCCACCCACTGGGCCATCTCCTTCACCGTGCCACTGCCCACGTTGCCACTGATATATGGCTCGCAGTCCAGCATCTCACAAAGGTTCAGGAACTCATGCGTACCAAACGAGTTGTCCTCGATGGTACCGCCCCAGTTGTTGTTGCGTAGCGATGGGCGCTGGTCCTTTGGTCCGATGCCGTCCATCCAGTGATAGTCGTCAGCAAAACAGCCTCCCGGCCAGCGCAGCACAGGCACCTTCAAAGCCTTCAGTGCCTCGAACACATCCTTTCGATAGCCCTTGATATTGGGAATCTTCGAGTCTTCACCTACCCAGAGACCACCATAGATACACGTACCCAGATGCTCTGAGAACTGACCGTAGATCTCGCGGTTAATCTTGGCTCCCGCCCTATCGGCGTGAACCGTTGCCTTCACATTTTCTGCTGCCGACACACTCGCGGCGACAGTCAGCGCAATGGCTGTGGTTAGAATTATTTTCTTCATGTTGTCTTAGGATTTTTATTTTGGTTATTATGCTTTCTTAGTGCGTGTAGCCCAGATGAAGTAGCACATCAACAGGATATAGGCCACAAGAGCGCAGAACTCCGACAGCGGATTGGCCAGCCACTCGTCGCTCACGGGATTGAATCCACCGAAGCGCAACAGCGCACTCACCACACCCATCAACGCGCCACCGGCGATGAAGCCCGAAGCAATGAGTGTACCTTTCTCGCCACGTTTCTCGTTCACGGTCTTATCCTTCGAGCGTGTAGTGACATACCAGTTGATGGCACCGCCCACCAGCAAGGGGATATTCAGATCCAAGGGAATGAACATACCCAATGCGAAGGCCAGGGCTGGAATCTTCAGCCATGTGAGTACAATGGCCAGCAAGGCACCAATGCCATAGAGCAGCCAGGGTGCACCTGCACCATTCATCATGGGTTCAATGACAGCGGCCATGGCATTTGCCTGCGGAGCCACCAAATGTCCCTCCTGGTTGGGATCAAAGCCATAGGTCTGGTTCAGCAACATCATCACGCCACCCACGGTAGCGGCACTCACCAGCGTACCCAGGAACTTCCACTGCTGTTGCTTTCTGGGAGTTGAGCCCAACCAATAGCCAATCTTCAGGTCGGTGATAAAACAGCCAGCCATCGACAAGGCCGTACATACCACGCCACCCATAATCAGTGCTGCCAGCATACCACCAGAGCCATTCAGACCCACAGCAGCCATCACCACCGAAGCCAAGATCAGAGTCATCAGTGTCATGCCCGACACAGGGTTCGAACCCACAATTGCAATGGCATTGGCAGCCACCGTTGTAAAGAGGAAGGCAATCACCGTCACCAGCAGGATGGCCACCACCGCAAACAGCAGGTTGTGCATTACGCCCAGCCAGAAGAACACGAAAGTGATTACCAGAGCTGTGATCGATGCGATGCCAATAAACTTAAACGACAGGTCGCGTTCTGTTCGTTGCGATGTCATCGCAGCACCCTTTCCGCCTTTCATCTCCTTGGCAGCCAGTCCCACGGCATTTCTGATAATGCTCCACGAACGGATGATGCCAATGATGCCAGCCATGGCAATGCCA
Source organism: Prevotella sp. E15-22 (assembly GCF_023204875.1). NCBI lineage: Bacteria > Pseudomonadati > Bacteroidota > Bacteroidia > Bacteroidales > Prevotellaceae > Prevotella > Prevotella sp. E15-22. The sequence goes on along the minus strand of NZ_CP096247.1, from coordinate 233,060 downwards.
CCGATACCAATGCTACGGGCATAGGTCTTGAAAATCTCCTCGGCCGACATGGCGTTCACGGCTGTTGTAGCCTCCACACCGCCCAGACTCAGTGTCTGGTCGCCGAAGATCAGTGCCATACCAGGCACGATGAGCCACCATACAGCCACTGAACCCAGACAGATATACATAGCATATTTCAGTCCGATGATATAGCCCAAGCCCAGCACAGCTGCCGACGTATTACACTTAAACACCAGCTTCGTCTTGTCGGCCAGCACCTCGCCCCAGCCAATCATACGACTCGTCACAGTCTCGTTCCACCAGCCAAAGGTAGCCACGATGAAGTCATAGAGACCGCCCACCAGTCCTGCCAGCAGCAAGGGCTTGGCCTGATCGCCACCCTTCGAACCACTCACCAGCACCTGCGTAGTGGCTGTAGCCTCGGGGAAAGGATACTTGCCGTGCATCTCACTTACGAAATACTTACGGAAAGGAATCAGGAAGAGGATACCCAGGATACCGCCCAGGGCCGAGGCCATAAACACCTGTAGGAACGAGGCCGCCATATCAGGATACTTCGCCTGCAGGATATAGATGGCGGGCAGTGTGAAGATAGCACCAGCCACCACAGCACCCGAGCAGGCACCAATAGACTGGATGATAACATTCTCGCCCAAGGCCTTTGAACGACGTGCGGCTGTCGACACACCCACAGCAATGATTGCAATAGGGATAGCAGCTTCGAACACCTGTCCCACCTTCAGTCCCAGATAGGCAGCAGCAGCCGAGAAGAGCATTGCCATCAGCACGCCCCAGGTTACCGACCAGCCATTCACCTCAGGATACTGACCCTGTGGCGACATCAACGGCTCATACTGTTCACCGTCTTTCAACTCCCGAAACGCATTCTCGGGCAGTTGCGTTTTCATTTCTTCCATTGTTATTGAGTTAATGTTTATTGTTCATTATTGATTGCACATTATTCAATGTACATTCTCCGCCACTCTTCTCAGCGCCTCCATCAGCAACGCCCTTGGGCAGGCCATGTTCAATCGGATATAACCTTCGCCACTCTGTGGACCATACATCGTTCCTGGGTTCACCCATACCTTTGCCTCCTTCATCAGCAGGTCGGCATATGCCTGAGCACTGAGTCCGGTAGCTGTAATGTCAATCCATGGCAGATAGGTACCTTCCAAAGGCAACATCTTCCATTGGGGAAGATGTTTGGCTGCAAACTCACAGATAGCCTGGTAGTTGCCCCACAGATAGGCATTCAACTCGTCAATCCAGTCCTCACTCTCGTTATAGGCAGCCATCAGTGCCACAGGACCGAAAGGATTCAGGTCGCACACCTCATTAATATTAATAGCACGATCCAGTCGGCGACGCCATTCCGGTTGTGCACAAATGATATTTGCTGTTTGCAGACCGGCGATATTAAACGACTTAGAAGGCGAGTTCAGGATGACACTGTTCTCACGACATGCATCACTAACCGCCGCAAAGGGTTGGAACGTATGTCCAGGCATCACCAGCTCGCAGTGAATCTCATCGCTTACCACCTTGACACCATACCTCATGCAGATGTCGTTCATCCTGCCAAGTTCCTCTTTCGTCCACACACGTCCCGTGGGATTATGAGGGTTACACAGCAGGAACACCGTGGTTTTCTCGTCGGCACACTTCGTCTCAAAGTCCTGCCAATCCACCTCGAAGCGGTTATCATCACGCCGCACCAGACACGTCTCCAGCACCTCGCAGCCATTGTTACGGATACTCGAGAAGAAACAATTATAGTCGGGCGACAGGATAAGCACCTTCTCGCCAGGCATCGTCAGGGCCTTGATTGCCACACTCATTCCTGGCACCACACCCGTCGTATAGAGGATCTCCTCACGACGGATGGTCCAGTGATGACGACGTTGGAACCACGAGATGACAGCCTCGTAATAGGGTTCTTCTACTAATGTATAGGCAAACACGCCATGCTCAGCACGTTTGCGGATAGCATTCTGAATGGCAGGCGCAGCCTTGAAGTCCATGTCGGCCACCCACAGAGGAATCATATCCTCACGGGGCATTTCATCCCACTTCACACAGCCAGTGCCGCGTCGGTTTACGATTTCATCAAAATTATATTTCATTGTCTTGTCTCAATCACGCAGTCATTCGGTGCCTTCACATTCTTGTCAATGGTGACACTACCGATAGAATCTGCCACGATATATCCACTACTGGGATTCTTGATGTTCTCAATATGTCCACGGATATCGGCACGCACATTGCTATACTCAAACACGCGGTCGCAAGCCTTGTCAAACGTGCAGTTCTCAAGCACCAGATTCTCGGCATAGCACAGCAACTGCTCACCTGCCAGATGACAGTTCACCAGTCGCACATTCTTCGAGTGCCAAGCCAGATACTCACCGTCGAGCACAGAGTTACAAATGGTGATATTCTCGCATTCCCAGAACGAGTCCTTCGTCACGATGTTGGCATTTGTCAGTTCCACGTTCTTACAATACTGGAACACATACTTCGAATCACTCTTTAAACCGTCAATCTTCACATTGTCGCAAAACATAAACGGATAGGTTCCTTCGTGCAGCGTCAGGTTCTTCGCCTCAATATTCTGGCAGCGCCAGAAGGTCTCGTCAGCATCGTTAATCACCACATTCTCCAACTTGATGTCGTGCATCTCACGAAACATCTTCGGACCGTCAATCCGTGTGTCTTTCATCTCCAAGTGATCGCTGTACCACAAGGCAGAGCGTGCACCTTCGTCAAACTGGCAACGGTTAATCTTGAAACCGTGCACATGCCAAAAAGGGTATTTCCCCCAGAAATGACAGTCCTCAGCCTCAATATTTGTACACTCCTTGATGGCACTTTCACCATCTCCAATAGTCACATCTTCCAATCGCAGGTTGTGTGACTCAAACAAAGGGCGCTCGCCCTCAAAATGTTGATTCTTTATGATATCCATGATTAGCATGCTGGTTTTCAAGCCGCAAAGATACTATTTTTTCTTCAAAAACGATATCACTTTACGATTTATTAAGTATCTTTGCAAGCAGAACCATATAAATTAGACACCTTATGAAGAAGAAGATTGTTGTTTTGACGGGTGCAGGCATGTCCGTAGAGAGTGGCTTGCGCACCTTCCGCGATGCCGACGGGCTGTGGGAGGAGTATCCTGTGGCAAAGGTAGCCACCCATGAGGGATGGGAGGCCGACCCCACATTGGTCACCAACTTCTATAATATGCTGCGCAAGAAATGCTGGAATGCGAAACCCAACGATGGTCATAAGCTGGTGGCCGCCCTGGAAGAGAAATACGATGTCACCGTAGTCACCCAGAATGTTGACAACCTGCACGAGCAGGCTGGCTCATCAAAGGTCATCCATCTGCATGGCGAGTTGATGAAGGTCTGCTCCAGCCGCGATGTGGACAATCCCTATTTCCAACAGACACTCACCCCCGACAACTGCGAGATCGCACCTGGCACCAAGGCCGGCGACGGTTCCCTGCTCCGTCCATTCATCGTGTTCTTCGGCGAGGCAGTGCCCTTAATCAGCGTGGCTGCCGAGGAGGCTCAGACGGCCGACATCTTTATTGTCATTGGTACCAGTCTTAACGTCTACCCCGCTGCCGGACTCCTTCACTACGTACGCCCTGGCACGCCCATCTATCTCATCGACCCCAACCCCATCAATGCCGGCTCCAGCGTCAAGCAGATACAGAAAGGCGCCAGCGAGGGCATGCGCGAGTTGAGTGAGATCTTAATGAAATAAAGTAACGAGGACTGATTACCAGTCCTCGTCTTCGTTTCCTACAATACCGTTCTTCACGGCCTCTTCCACCTTATCCATGATGGCGTTCGAGTAGGCATGTGTCATCACCAAAGCCTTCGAACACGTGCGTTTCTTGTTGTCTTTTTCCACAAAGGGATAGTGCTTGGCTATCTCCCACTGCTCATCATACAGGCGGCGGTCTGTCTTGTCGTCCTTCAGACGCTTGCCGTCACCATAGTAATTCTGGCGCTCCGTACGATTCTCACTATTATCGAGGATTCCCCCTATCCATCCAGCAGCCTCTGCCTTCAGAATGTCATAGTTCTGCACGGTATAGGTCACGCGCACACGCCCTTCCTTGATGTCTATCTTAATCACTGGCGTGATGCTCACCACATAGCGGTTCAGCGTACCTGTATGATCGGCAATGCCTTCAATAGGACTCGAGATGATGATACAGCCTGCGTCCTTGTCGTTCAGGGTGATGGCCTGCTTGTCCTTAAATGTGGCCGTCACCCAATAGTTCAGTGCCACATACAACTGCTGCTTGGTCTTTCCAGGAACCTCAATCACCTGTTGGTACGACAGTGACTCGTTCTTGTCCAACTTCAGGTCCTTAGCCAGGTTAGCAGCAGCATCAGCCCATTTATCGCCATATCTCTCCTTGGCATACTTCTCCAGGTCAGCTGCCTTCATCACCTGTGCCTGTACACTCATTGCGCCGCAAGTCAGGATGGCGGCCAGCATCAACATTTTCATCTTTTTCATGTCATTAGGTTTTATGTTATTAGGAAATTTTTTCGTTCTATCCCCTATCCTTCTTGATGAGGGCCAGCAAGTGGTCAACGGCCTCTTCCTCTGGGATGTTCTTCTCGACGCATTCCTTGGCACGATACAGACTGATCTTTCCACGACCAGCACCCACGTAGCCATAGTCGGCATCAGCCATCTCGCCAGGACCGTTCACAATACAGCCCATGATACCTATCTTCAGTCCCACAAGATCCTTCGTGGCAGCCTTGATCTTGGCGATGGTCTCCTGAAGGTTATAGAGTGTGCGTCCGCAACCAGGGCACGAGATATACTCGGTCTTGGTAAACTTGATGCGCGCAGCCTGGAGAATAGCATCGGCAAGGTCGTTAAGAGTCTTAGAGTCCTTAAGGCCTTGAAGATCGTTAATCACGAGATTGGTAGCCTTTCTGTCGATGAGCAGGGCTCCCACAGCCATTGAGGCTTTGAGTTGGAAGGTCTCCCAGTCGGGGGCGTCAATACTCAGCGTAATAGTATCGTCCTTGATGCCGGCCTCAGCCTCAGCACGCAGACGGGTACATTCTGGAATAAGGTCCACCAACTTGCGAGCCACGGGAATCTCACACTCCGGTTCCTCAGAGAGCGACACGCGGATGGTGTCGCCAATGCCCTCGGTCAGCAAGGCACCAATACCCAGGGCCGACTTGATTCGTCCGTCCTCACCTTCACCGGCCTCGGTGACACCCAGGTGCAAGGGATAGTGCATACCCTCCTTGTCCATGGTCTTCACCAGCAGGCGCACGGTGGTCACCATCACCACAGTATTCGAAGCTTTAATGCTGATAACTACATCATTGAACTGCTCGCGACGGAAAATGCGCAAGAACTCCATGCAACTCTCTACGATACCCTCGGGCGTGTCGCCATAGCGACTCATGATACGGTCGGACAAAGAGCCGTGGTTCACACCAATGCGCACAGCCGTATGGTGCTCCTTACAGATATTGATAAAGGGTACAAGTTTCTTCTCTATCTTCTCCAACTCGGCAGCATATTCCTCGTCGGTATACTCCAAATGCTTAAAGGTGCGGCCCGGATCCACATAGTTACCTGGGTTGATACGCACCTTCTCACAGTATTGTGCTGCCACGTCGGCCGTATGGGCTGTGAAGTGCACATCAGCCACCAACGGTGTGTTATAGCCATCAGCCTTCAGTCGAGCCGAAATGTTCTTCATGTTCTCTGCCTCGCGAATACCCTGGGTGGTAAAGCGAACCAGCTCACCACCGGCATCGATGATGCGCTTGGCCTGAGCCACCGAACCCTCGGTGTCGTTGGTATCGGTGGTAGCCATCGATTGGATACGGATGGGGTTATCGCCACCAATGGCAATGTTGCCCACATGGGCTGTTATTGTTTTTCTTCTCATAGGACTTAAGGGACTAATGGACTTAATTGGTTTTGAAGCTATACTTTACTTCTGCCAAGTCCTTATTGGCCTTCTCAATCTTCGACTTCAGACCACTCTTATAGTCGCTGAGGCGCTGTGCCAGAGCCTCATCACTCAGTGCCAGCATCTCGACTGCGAGGATGGCAGCGTTCTGTGCACCATTCACACCTACAGTAGCCACAGGGATGCCTGGGGGCATCTGGATGATAGAGAGCATGGCGTCAAGACCATCGAGCATACCCTTGATGGGCACACCAATAACAGGCAGTGTTGTCGAGGCGGCAATAACGCCAGGCAATGCAGCGGCCATGCCGGCACCTGCAATAATCACTTTCAGACCACGGTCTTTGGCTGTACGGGCAAACTCCTCCACAGCATCGGGTGTGCGGTGGGCCGAAAGGGCGTTAACTTCGAACGGTACCTGCATCTCGTCAAGCAACTTGCAGGCTTTTTCCATAACGGGCAGGTCACTGGTGCTGCCCATGATAATACTGACAATAGGTTTCATATCTTAATCTTTCAACTTTCAATAAAAAATAATTCCCAGGGTGGCACACACAAAGCCAATGCCAAACCCCGCCACCACCTGGGCAAGTGTATGCTGGCGCAGATACATACGGGCAGAGCCCAGCAAGCCGGCCACCAGAAACACCAGGCAGAACCACCACACGGGGTTAAACCCGAATATCTCGGCAAAGACGAACAGAGCGCCTGCCACACCACCGATGGCCGCTGTATGTGTAGAGATCTTCCACCAGATATTAATGACCGCACACACAATCTGAACCACCAGCGCGCCAAAGACGATACTCGACACGAAATGATAGATGTGCAGCGAGTAGAGTACCCATAAGCAAAGGGCATAACTCAGAATACTCAGCACGTAAGGCACCATACGACGGCGCTTCTGTCCCAACTCTAACAGCGACCAGCCTTGGAAACGGCGGTAGATATGAATGAGGAACGTGGGCAGCAGGATGGTGAAGAAATAGACCATCGCCATGACCAGCAGTCGATAGCCAAGGGGCAACAGACTCAGATAGCTGAACGTGAACAGCACAATCAGTCCCATCAGGGGCAGATAGAACGGCGTAAAAATCAGACTGACCGTACGCGCTGCATAAATAAATCCTTTTTCTCTTGTCACTTTCTCTATACTTTGGTCATTTCCTCAGTCGGGCAATGGGAATGCCTAACATCTCACGGTATTTTGCCACCGTACGGCGTGCAATGGGATAGCCCTTTTGATTGAGGGCCTCACACAGAGCTTCGTCGCTCAGGGGTTTTCGTTTATCTTCTGCCTCTACGACCTCGCGTAGGGCGGCTTTAATCTCACGGGTTGACAGTTCTTCGCCGCTCTCAGTCACATAGCCGTCGCTGAAAAAGTACTTCAGGGGGAACAGTCCCCAGCGTGTCTGCACATATTTCGAGTTCGACACACGCGAAATGGTACTCAGGTCGAGTCCTGTCTTCTCGGCCACATCCTTCAGGATCATCGGACGGAGCAGCGACTCGTCACCCTCCTCAAAGAAGCGGTGCTGCAAACGGATGATGGCCTTCATCGTCGTGGTCAGCGTACGGCGGCGCATCTGCACGGCATCAATAAAGCTCTGGGCGGCCTCTACTTTCTGTTTGGTGTAGAGCAAGGCCTCCTTCATCTGTCGGCTGAGTCCATCCTTATTGGTCTGATAATCTTTCAGCAAATCAGCAAACGACTGCGACACCTGCAGCTGCGGCACCTCGCCACTGTTCAGGGTAAAGGTGATGGTGCCATCGTCCAGGGTGTCCACAATGAAGTCGGGCGTAATCTGCTGCATCGAGCGACCTATTGTCTCACCCATGGCAGCACCTGGTTTGGGGTTCAGGCGTCGCAACTCACGCAAGAGCTCATCCGTCTGTAGGTCGGTCAGTCCCAGGGCACGTTGTATCTTGTCCCAATGCTTCTTGGTGAAAGCATCGAAATAGTCGGTAATCACACGGTGCATCAGGTTGGTCAGGTGCGAGGACGTTTTGCGTTCAATCTGGAGCAGCAGACACTCCTGCAACGTCCGGCCGCCAATACCAGGTGGATCCAACTGTTGCAGGCGACGTAGCACTTGCTCCATATCGCCCAGACTGATGTCAATGCTGTGATAGATGGCCAGCTCCTCGATGATTGTGTCGAGGGGGGTACGCAGCAGTCCATCGTCATCGAGCGAACGGATTAGATACTCCATCACATAACGGTCGCGGTCGGTCAGCTCCATCTCACCCACCTGCTCCAGCAGTTGGTCGTAGAACGACTGTGTATCGCCCAGCACCATGTCCTCGCGCTCATCGGCTGTCGACATGCCGCCGTGATAAACGGGCAGGTCCTCATCATCGCGCCCTATATTCTCAAGGGCAGCATCCAGTGCATCGCTGCGTTCCTCACGCTCACGCTGACTGTCAAAATCATCGGATGTATCCTGGGAATCGGAGAAGTCGGGCGACTCCGGGAAGTCGGGGTCTTCCGTGTTCGTCTCCAATGCGGGGTTATCATGCATCTCGGTCTCGATACGCTCCATCAGTTGCTGAATGGGCAACTCCACCAGCTGCGACTGCAACAGTTGCTGCTGCGAGACACTCTGCTGCAACTTCTGCTCAAGCTTCTGTTCTTGTATCTGACCTTGTGGCATTGTTTTTCTTTATAACACTATAGCCTTTTTTTGATAGAATAGCGCCTAACTCTTGAAATACGCTTTCAACTCCTCGGCATAAGCAGCCAACTGTTCTGTTGCTATGTTCCCATAGCGCTGCCATAACTGTCTGCACGACTGAAGCAGAGGCGAGGAGACTTTTTCTTCACGATTCAGGTAGGGATCACAGATCTGGAACATCTCAAGCACCTCAACGACATCCGCGGGCTTCACCTTCATCAGGCGGGCCAAGTCCTGCACCTCTGGCGTCTCGGTCACCATGGTGATGGTGCTCAGACGAAAATAAAGGTCCAGAATCAGTATCAGCATGATGGGCGTAAAACGGGCATCCTCTGCCAGCGGACGAAAGTCCTTCTCAAAGGTCTCCGCCACCTCAACGCCCTGATAGAAGTCATCGGCAGCACCAAAGCCTTTCATCTCACGCAACAAACGCACAGCCCTGGCCAAGCGGCGAGGGTTCTGACTGTAAGTCTGCCAGATGCGTTCTATGCGAGGCGTTTCCAAGCGTGCTATCTGCTGCATCTTGGAGTGCAACACCTGCGGAACGATATGCAACTCGATGCTCAGGTCGACTAACGTGCGACAGTAGAGCGGCTTCACACCTACAGGCTTCTGCAAGTATATCTGCATCAGCAACAGCCAATAGTCATCGTGCCAAACAGTGTTCTTTGCCATAAATCCATGAATTATGCCGCAAAATTACAAAAATTTTCGAAATCATACATCACCATTTCAATCTTTTTTGTATCTTTGCCCCCACTTAGTTGACTGAAATACATGAAAAGGCTTTTAATGATATATGGCATGCTGGTACTGGCGCTCACCGTCTGCGCACAGAAACCCCAGCAGGACATCAAAAAGAACCTCAGACTGTCTGGTGGGTCATTCCTGGCCTATCCTGGTCCCAAGCAGCATAAACTGACGTCAGCGCCAGAGAACAAAAAACCCTTTTATATCAGTCATTTTGGCCGACACGGTTCACGCTACCCAACGAAGACGGACGATTTCACCTATGTCATTGAGACCCTGCAGAATAGTGAGGACGCACATGCCCTCACGCCATTAGGCAGCGATGTCCTTCAGCGCGTTAAGATGATGGAACAGGAAGCCTACAACCGTGCTGGCGAGCTCACCTCCTTAGGCGCCCAGCAACAGCAAGAGATTGCCGAGCGCATGACACGCCGCTTCCCCACCGTGTTCGAGGGAAACGTCACCATCGAGGCCAAGAGCACCACATCCATACGTGCCATCCTGTCGATGACAAACGCCCTGCTTCGCCTGCAGGCCCTGAATCCCAAACTAAAGATCAAACTGGATGCCAGTCAGGCCGACATGGACTATCTACGCCATAACGACAAACTACTCAACACCAAGTCGCTGAGCGACGAAAACGTTGCTGTTTACAACGCCTTCGTCGACAAGCACTCACCATGGCAGCGCGTCATCGGACAGCTCTATGCCGACACGGCCTATCTGAACCACAACGTCGATGGTTTTAAACTGAACAAGTACCTGTTCCGCCTGGCTTCCGTGGTTCAGGACATGGACATCAGAAAGAAAATCACGCTCTACGACCTGTTCACGGATGAGGAGATTTACGAGAACTGGCGTAAGGATAATGCCTTCTGGTATCTGGGCTTTGGCTTTGCTCCCACCAACGGCGGCAAGATGCCGTTTGGACAGCGCTTCCTACTGAGGAACATCATCGAGAAGGCCGACAGCTGCCTCAGGTTAGACCATCCTGGCGCCACCCTGCGCTTTGGCCACGACACGGCATTACTGCCCTTGATATGTCTGATGGGCATCAACGGCTACGACCTGTCTACCAACGATCTCGACCAGATGGAGCGCCAGGGATGGGCCAACTACAAGATGATTCCCATGGCTGGCAACCTGCAGTTTGTGTTCTATCGAAACGGCATCCACGACAAGGATATCCTAGTAAAAGTACTACTCAACGAGAACGAGGCCACGCTGCCCTTGAAGACAGACATAGCCCCGTATTATCATTGGGAGGATTTCCGCAATTACTACCTGCAGCGCATCAACGCCTACAACGAGGAGCGTGCCCTGGAGGAGGAGTAACGCCCCTTTCTTGTTCTATTCTCACCCCTTTGCCTGGAAAGCCAACGCATACATACGCATCTGCTTGACCATGGCCAACAGGCCATTACTGCGTGTGGGCGACAGGTGTTCCTTCAATCCTATCTCTTCGATGAAATACAGATCGGCACCCAGAATCTCCTGTGGTGTCGCATCACTCAGCACACGAATAAGCAAAGCCACAATGCCTTTCACAATCAGCGCATCACTCTCGGCACTGAAATGAATCTTTCCGTCAGCATAGTCGGCCTGCAGCCATACCCTACTCTGACAGCCGTCAATGAGGTTTTGCTCTATTTTATATTTCTCATCAAGTGGCTCCTGTTCATTGCCCAAGTCAATGAGCAACTGGTACTTATCCATCCAGTCGTCAAAGCCTGCAAACTCTTCAATAATCTCGTCTTGTCTTTCGTTAATTGTCATATCTCTCAACTTTCTCGTTTTTTACCTTACCACCAAAGGCAAGTTACTCAACGGTCTCTATCTTAAACAACTTATCACTGGGGCGCACCTTCTCGGGCACCTTGATGCTGACACGTGTACCCTGCTGGGCTGTCTGCACACTGCTGGTATCGTCGTGAATCTCGTCGACGCTGACATAGAGTGCACCCGTTGTGGGACCTGTGATGAGCATCTTATCGCCCACACTGAAGGTGCCAGCCTCAACGGCAAACTCAGCCACACCGAGTTTCGAGAAGTACTTCACACCCTTACCAATATAGCGCTTGCGCTCCGTAGCATTGGAACCGTAGTTTGAGTTCCACTCGCCCAAGGTCTGTCCTTGATAGTAGCCATCCCAGAAACCACGGTTGAACACCGTTGCCAAGCGCTCGTCCCAAGCATCCTTCTTCTCTTCGGTAAAGGTACCGTCGAGCACACTCTGGATGGCTTCCTTATAGCACTGCACCACGGTGAGCACATATTCAGGACCACGTGCACGACCCTCAATCTTAAAGACGCGCACGCCACTCTTCATCATCTTGTCGATGAAGCGAACGGTCTTCAAGTCCTTCGGACTCATGATATACTTATTGTCAATCTCGAGCTCCGTTCCTGTCTCACGATCGGTCACGATATAGCTTCTGCGGCAGATCTGCATGCAGGCACCACGGTTGGCCGAACGGCCTGTGTTGTCAAGACTCATATAGCACTTACCACTCACGGCCATGCACAGCGCACCATGACAGAACATCTCTATGCGCACCAGCTCACCACTGGGGCCACAGATATGCTGTTCCTCAATCTGACGATAGATCTCGGCCACCTGGTCCATACGCAGTTCACGGGCCAGCACCACCACATCGGCAAACTGTGCGTAGAACTTCAGGGCCTCAACATTCGAGATGTTCAACTGGGTAGAGAGGTGCACCTCCATACCCACCTTGCGACAGTAGGTCATCACGGCAATATCGCAAGCAATGACGGCCGATATCTTTGCCTCGACAGCAGCATCCACAATCTGATGCATGGTCTCGATATCCTCACCATAGATGATGGTGTTCACAGTGAGATAGGTCTTCACGCCAGCCTCATTACAGGTGGCGGCGATATCGCGCAGGTCATCAATCGTAAAGTGATTGGCAGAATGGGAGCGCATGTTCAACTGCTCCACGCCAAAATACACGGAATCGGCTCCTGCCTTCAGGGCTGCAGCCAGCGAGTCGCGACTGCCCACAGGGGCCATTATTTCAAAATCATTCATTTTCATGGTGCAAAGTTACTACTTTTTTTTGTACCTTTGTCATTCCACTGCCGTTTTTTGCTTATCTTTGCACCCAAATTCAAAGAAACGTCATGAAAAGACTGTTGTTTTTCATCTTGATAATGAGCACTTTATGTAGTTGCACGCACAAGCCCAAGGGGTTTGTGAACGACGTGCTGCTGTCCTATACACCCGTCAAGGACCAGGACACCTCGCAGGTGTGCTGGGCCTATGCCATGCTGTCCACCATTGAGACAGAGCATATCATGATGGGCGACTCTGTTCACCTCTCTGTGGCATTCGTCGAGAAGGCCGTGGAGGCATGCAAGGAGGCGCCTGCCTCGAAGCGTGGCATGGGCATCACGGCTGTGAACATCATTCAGAAATACGGACTGGTGCCCTATAACTCGATGCGCACGGTGGATATCCCCAAGCCACGCCTGGCGTTTATGTATGGCGCCGAGTACACGCTGCAGGAGTTTGCCAGGAGTGTGTGTGCACCAGGTGAGTATATCGGACTAATGAGTGACAGCGACCTGCCCTATGGTCAGACAGCCGTGCCCCAATGGAAGGACAACTGGGAGGGCAACGCCCTGCTGAACCTGCCCATGGACTCGCTGCTGAGCATCACTGAGCGCGCCATCCGCACTGGTCATGGTGTGTGCTGGGAGGGAGACATCAGCGAACAGGGGTTCAACTGGGAGGAGGGCTATGCCGTCACCTCGCTGTGGAACGGCAGAACCACCGACGACCACTGCATGGCCATCGTGGGACTGGCACACGATGAGGAGGGCGAGCAGTATTTCATCATGAAAAACTCATGGGGCACAAAAAATCCGTATGATGGGTTGATGTACCTCTCATACGGATATTTCTTGCGTAAGACGGTAGCCGTCTTTCTGAATCGCCAACTTATTTATTCAACTTCCAGGTAACACCGTCCTTGGTGTCCTTCACCTCGAAGCCGGCAGCAGCCAACGCATCGCGAATCTGGTCGCTGGTGGCCCAGTCCTTATTGGCCTTAGCCTTGGCACGAAGCTCCAGCACCATGTCAACCACCTTACCGAAAGCTTCCTCACGACTATCGTTAGAACCACTCTTCTCTTCCTTCAGGCCAAGGATGTCGAAGGCAAAGAGACGCATGGTCTCTGAGAGTTCCTTCAGGCAGTCGGCACAGATAGTGGCCTTGTGGTCGATGAGCTTATTGACCACGGTGCAAGCCTCGAAGAGGTAGCTCAGCACAAGTGGTGTGGCCAGGTCGTCGTTCATAGCATCGTAGCACTTCTGGCGCAGGGCCTTTACCACCTTCTCGGTCTCAGCATCACACTTGTCTGAAACCTGCACACGCTCCAGATCGGCAATGGCATTCATCAACTTCTCGTAACCCTTCTCGGCAGCCTGCAGAGCCTCGTTCGAGAAGTCTACTGTGCCACGATAGTGGGCACTCAGCACGAAGAAGCGGATGGTCATGGGCGAATAGGGTTTTTCAAGCAACTCATGCTTACCTGTGAAGAACTGCTCCAAGGTGATAAAGTTGTTGTACGACTTACCCATCTTCTGACCGTTGATGGTCAGCATATTGTTGTGCATCCAGTATTTCACTGCAGGATGACCCATAGAAGCCTGGGCCTGGGCAATCTCACACTCGTGGTGAGGGAAGATCAGGTCCATACCGCCGCCGTGGATATCAAACTCCTCACCCAGGTACTTACGACCCATAGCCGTGCACTCGCAGTGCCAGCCAGGGAAACCATCGCTCCAAGGCGAGGGCCAGCGCATGATGTGCTCTGGCTGTGCCTTCTTCCACAGGGCAAAGTCGGCCTGGTTGTGCTTCTCGCCCACACCGTCGAGGTTGTCGCGCGAAGCGTCCTTGATGTTCTCCAGCGAGCGTCCGCTGAGGATGCCATACTGGAACTTCTTATTATAGGCCTCAATATCGAAGTAGATACTTCCGTTGCTCTCGTAGGCAAAGCCGTTGTCCAGGATCTGCTGCACCAACTGCTGCTGCTCGATGATATGACCGGTAGCATGGGGCTCGATAGAGGGGCGCAACACGTTCAGTGCATCCATATACTTGTGATAGCGGTTGGTGTAGTACTGGGCGATCTCCATGGGTTCCAACTGCTCCAGACGGGCTTTCTTGGCAATCTTGTCCTCACCCTCGTCGGCATCGTGCTCCAGGTGACCCACATCGGTGATGTTGCGCACATAGCGCACCTTATAGCCCAGGTGCTTCAGATAGCGGAACACCAGGTCGAAGGTGATGGCTGGGCGTGCATGTCCCAGATGAGGATCGCCATAAACGGTGGGGCCACACACATACATGCCCACATTGGGTGCATGCAGGGGCTCGAAGCGCTCTTTCTGGCGCGTCAGTGTATTATAAATAACCAATTTTGATTCCATAATGCTTTCTCCTATTCTATAATGGGTGCAAAGGTACGAAAAAAATCTCTCTCGCCTATCATCATACTGTGTATTTTTCAAATTATCACCTGTTTTTTTATGATTTGATAAGAGAAAAACAGCCATTTATATCCCATTTGTAACAATTTTATGGTCATTTAGAAAAATATAATAAACAATGTTTGGCTGATTGATTAAAATTTCTTAATTTTGCATGGCTTTTGGCAAAACAACAATCGCAAAAACAATAATCATAATTATATAACAACTAAACACTTAAGTATGGAATTTACTAAATTGCAAGTTAAAATGCTATCATGCTTTCTTCTTGCAGGGGGCATAATGTTGGCAGGCTGTTCTACCGACGATAGCATTGACGTGGGTGATGTGGACACCACCATCGGCGTAAACCTGAACGATTTCACTGTTCCTCTTGGAGGCAGTGAAGAAATCACCATTAAAGATCTGTTGAAGTTGAAAGACGACGACTGTATCCAGTTCATCATGGAAGATGCCAATGGCAAGTACATCACCATTGACAACAAGCGCATCGCCATCACTGAAGGCGAGAAGGGCGACTACATCTTCTATAAGAAGGGCGACGACGTTGATCCGGGTAAGCCTCATGTTGATGCCATCAGCATCAACGGTAGCGCAGATAACAACATCAACCCTAAGATTGGTCCCAGTCAGAAGCCTGCAGGATTGGACTACCTGAATGTGGGCGACGAGATCCCCAACTCAGCTGGCTCTGTGAAGGTGCGCCTGAATGCCTTCGACTATAGCACAGACAAGCCTGAGGACGTGGTGAGTCTAGAGACTGCTGGTGTTGACGGCAAGATGACGCTGAACCTTGAGTTCAACAGCAACCTGCAGGGCTTCCTCAAGAAGTTCAATCAGTTTGATATCGAGTTCCCTGAATACATGGTGCCTGAGCCTGAGAGTGCCACCTTTGGCACACTGGTGGGCAACGTGCTGAAACTGGGACAGCTCTACACGAACCAGAAATACACTACCACCGTCAAGATCAAGCAGTTGAAGTTTATGAACGTCGACGCCACCAATAAGTTGGCCATCGAGGGCGATAAGATCAACATGCTGGGCGATGTGAACGTAACCGTATCGTACGACAACCTGGTGAAGGGCAGCGGCGACATCACTGACATGAGAATCATGAGTAAGGTGAATATCGGCACTGTGAAGCTGACCAGCGCCACTGGTAAGTTCAATCCGAACATCGACATCAAGGACAGTGAGTTCAAGATTGACGACGTGCCCGACTTCCTGGACGACCCCCAGGTGAGCATCTCGCTCAACGACCCACAGCTCACGCTGAACATCAACAGTAATGTCGACCTCGACGCTGCCATCGACGGCACCCTCACCTCATATTTCAGCGACGGCACACAGAAGACTGTC
The DNA here is from genome assembly GCF_023204875.1 of Prevotella sp. E15-22. Taxonomy (NCBI): domain Bacteria; kingdom Pseudomonadati; phylum Bacteroidota; class Bacteroidia; order Bacteroidales; family Prevotellaceae; genus Prevotella; species Prevotella sp. E15-22. The sequence continues at coordinate 216,772 of NZ_CP096247.1, read as the reverse complement.
GAGGTGAAGAACATCAACGTGCCTCGCAACAAGAACTCTAAGATCCTCATCTGCCGCCAGCCTAAGGCTGAGCCCTACGAGGACTACACGCAGGTGGTGGTGGTCAGCAACCTGTCTAACCTGATTGAGCGCATCCCTGACAAGATCAAGTTCCATGCTGATGTCTGCGTAGACAAGGAGAAGACTGGCACCATCCTGCTGGGACACAACTATCAGATCTCTACAGCATACGACTTCAAGGCTCCTCTCTCAATGCAGGAGAACTCTGTCATCGTTTACGACGACAAGGTGGACGGCTTCCACGAGGATATCGTTGACAACGACATCGACTTCATCGGAGAGGCCAACCTGGTGATCACTGGTAAGGTGACCAACAAGACCCCACTGAAGCTGAAGATCGAGCCTGTGGCCATCGACAACAGCAAGGAGCCTAAGGAACTGCCCAGCATCAAGCTGGAGTCTGACCAGGTGATTGCTTCTAACCTCTCTGGCAAGGAGCCCACTGAGTTGAAGATCACGCTGACCAAGCCTGCCGATGTCAACCTGAAGGACATCAACTTCGACGGCATCAAGTTCAAGGTGATTGCCACCTCTGTCGATGTCACCACCCTGAACAAGGACAAGCACTCTATCAAGATTGAGGACCTGAAGGTGAGCATCAACAGTAAGATCTCTATTGATACCGACAGCAAGAAGGACAAGAAATAAGTCTCGGAAAGTGAGTTAAAGTGATAAGTTTCAACACACCATATACATATATAGACAATGAAAACATCTTTTAGAAAATATATACTGGCCGCAGCACTCACGGCATCGGCTGGAACCATGATGGCGCAAGACTTGAACTCGGCCTACTTCACCGACGACTTCAAGTATCGTCACGATATGAACGCTGCCTACGGCAACGACCAGGGCTATGTGGCCATCCCCATCCTGGGTAACTTCGGTATGCGACTGCAGGGCTCTCTGGGCGTGGGCGATGTGCTGTTTAAGAACCCCTACTACGGCAATCCCAAATATCCCAACGCCAAGAAGACGGCCACCTTCCTGCACCCAGGCATCAGCGCCGACGAGGCTCTGAAGGGCATCAGCAAGGATGGCAACGACCTGATTCTGGATATGGACCTGCCCATCGTCTCTGTGGGTTTCAAGGGCTTTGGCGGCTATAACACCATCGAACTCAAGGAGCGCACACACGTTGGCCTCTCAGTGCCCTACTCGTTCTTCGACTTTGCCAAGAACATGGCCAACAAGGAATATTCGTTCGACGACCTCGGCGCTCGTGGATGGACCTATGCTGAACTCGGCTTCGGCCATTCTCGCCAGATCATGGACAACCTGCGCGTTGGTGCCAAGGTAAAACTGCTCTTTGGTGGTGCCTATGCCGACTTCTCAATGGACGGTGTCAAGGCCAACATGGTGGGCAACAAGTGGATCCTCAGTGGTAAGGCTCGTGGCGAGCTGAACATGAAGGGTGGCAAGTTCAAGACCGAGGAGAAGGAATACAAGGGTAAGGAAGACACCTACAGTCAGGTGAACGGCATCGACACTGATGGTGCTGGCCTCAGCGGCTTTGGTCTGGGCTTAGACCTGGGTGCTGTCTACGAGTTTAAGGACTTCGCCCTCGACTGGCTCGACGGCACAAAGGTGAGCCTCTCGCTCAACGACCTGGGCTTCATCAGCTGGAGCAACACCATGGTGGCCGAATCGGCAGGCAAAGACTTCGAGTTCACTGGTTTCCAGATGAAATATAACGACGGCAGCTTCGAGAATGGTGGCGACGATATTCAGGACGACCTGGCCGACTTCGCCCACCTGGAGGCTAAGGACGACGAGGCTGGCAAGAGCAAGGCTCTGGCTGCCACCGTACGTCTGGGCGTAGAGTATCCCCTGCCTGTCTACGACAAGATCACCTTCGGCCTGCTGGGCACCCATCGCTTCGATGGCATCTACAGCTGGAGCGAGGGTCGTCTGAGTGCCAACTACACCCCACTGAAGTGGCTCGATGGAGGCATGAACGTTGCGTTCACCTCTTACTGCACCACCATGGGTTGGGTGCTCAATGTTCATCCCAAGGGCTTCAACGTGTTCATGGGCATGGACCACATGATTGGCAAGACGGGTGCCTCTGGCGTTCCCCTCGACAGCAACGTCAGCTTCAATTTTGGTATGAACGTCACATTCTAAATAAACACAAAAAAGGGAACTTCGGTTCCCTTTTTTTATGTCTTTATCACAGCGAAATGTTCAGAGGTTGAGGAGAAAAATTGATGCAACGTTACTTCTTCATCATAACAAATGTGAACGTATCAGTTAGTCCAATAATATCTGTTGGGTAAACACGTTTAATCACCATTTTTCCAGTTGATTTATTGAAACTCTTGATGGCATAGCAATAAAAACAATCCATCTTAGAGTTATATTTAGTATAATAACATCCTTTTGTTCGTTTACCTACTTTTGTGAAATCAAATGCGGTAGGGATTGATGCAGACAAATAGTATGGATAAGAGAATGTTGTACCATCACTACAATGCCACAGAGCACTTTTGAGCGCAAATTCATAGAATGGTTTTGAGCGGGTATCATCTGTCTCTGTTAATTGCCATTTCGTGCCGATTAAATCAGAAGTAGAAATGGTTACTTGGCCAACGGCCATATTAGTACATGCAATGAGCATGCAAAAAAAGGATAATATCTTCTTCATTTGTACGGAGTAATTGTTGAGTTAGAAATCACGTTGCAAAGGTAACTCAATTGTATTTTGTCTCCAAATATCTGCGACAAAATAAATAAACAACAAATAAACAGCGACTAAACAATATGTAAATAACAAATTGCCTCATGATCTTTCAAAGAAATAATTACGCTTTTTCTTTTGTTTTATTTACGGATTCAAAAATAATGTGTACTTTTGTAGCATACAAACCAATATCGACATGAGTTATGACATACCTCAACCAATTCCACAAGGAAGTGACGGAGCGCAAAATGCAGAAAATAGCTGCATCTCAGCAATCACCGATGAGCTCAAGCGACTTTGCGCAGTATATGAAGCGCAACGTGGAGATTGCGTCGAAGATGTAAAAGCTCATGGGGATAACTCTTTGATTTCTCTCACTTATCAAGAATTCAAGCTGTATCCGTCCTGCTGATTTTAGATTATATCTTTGGATTTTTTCGAATTTTGCTGAATTATTTCTTTGGATTTTTTCATTTTTTGGCAAATTATTTGTTTGGATAATTTCTTTTTCGTATATTTGCACCCAGATAATCAGACAGTTGCATGTATTACGAAAGATTTATTGACCAACATCTTAGCGAATGGGCAGCACGCCCTGTTCATAAACCAATCTTGCTTCGTGGAGCAAGACAGGTAGGCAAGTCGACTGCTGTAAGACATCTGGGCGAATCATTCAAGTATTTTGTCGAGATTAACCTTGAAAAGCAACCAAACTATATAGAGTTGTTTAAGAAGGATCTTGATGTAAAACGTATAGTACCACAGATGGCTGCCATGTGTGGCACACCAATTGTGGCTAACGAGACGTTGCTATTTATCGACGAGATACAAGAAAGTCAGGAAGCCATTATGGCTCTGCGATATTTCAAGGAGGACATGCCCAATCTGCACGTAGTGGCAGCAGGTTCGCTGCTGGAGTTTGTGCTCGATGATATACCAACTTTCGGCGTAGGGCGCATACACTCCATGTATATGTTCCCCATGACATTCGATGAATTCTTGCTGGCCAACGGCGAGCAGCTTCTGCTGGATGCTCGTCGCCAAGCTAATGCTGATTCGCCCCTGCCCACCCCTCTGCATGACAAGTTGGTTGGATTGATTCGTACCTTCATGTTGGTAGGTGGAATGCCTGAATCTGTTGCCAAGTGGGCAGAAACGCACGATTATCTGCAATGTCAGGAGGTACAGGATGATATCATAACTGGTTACGAAGCCGACTTTCCGAAATACAGAAAGAAGGTTGATCCCCAATTGTTGGTTGCCACCATGCATAGTGCTGCTTCGCAGGTTACTAATAAATTTGTATACTCTCAGGTGGCAGGTGGATATAAGACTGCAGAAGTGAAAAAGGCGCTTGATTTACTTGTCAAGGCTGGAATTTTGATTCCTGTCATACATACAGACGGCAACGGGCTCCCACTGGGCGATGAGGCCGACGAGAGTTATCGCAAACTGCTACTGCTTGATACAGGACTGATGTTGAGACTGTTAAACATGTCGATGGGCGATATTTCGACAATCACCACACATATCCTTACTGCTACTGCAGCAGATTTGGTTAACAAAGGACCCATGGCCGAAATGCTTGCAGGATTGGAAGTGCTACACTATCTTTCACCTAATATCCATCACGATCTATTTTACTGGGTTCGTCAGGCAAAAAATTCGCTAGCCGAGATAGATTATCTGCTTTCGCGCGACATGAAAGTGCTGCCTCTCGAAGTTAAATCTGGCGTACAAGGTGGAATGAAGAGTCTATGGGACTTTATGCGCGACAAGAAACTATCACAAGCCATACGATGCTCGCTCGAGAATTTTGGCAAGTTCGATTATATCGACCCCAAAGCCGACAATGCCGTACGCCACGTTGAGATAGTTCCACTTTACGCTATATCTCAAATGTAAGCATATCTTTTCTATTCTTCTAGTAAAATAACGTCTTCCTCGTCATCATATTCTGGAAGATATACATCAGGAGACACATAACCCTGCGAGTTTGCCTCTGCCTGAGCTTCAGACAACAGATCCTTGTTATAAAGAGTCTTGATTTCTGATGAGCTAATCTTGCGAAACACCTTCTTTTCTTCTGGGTATAACGTCTTATTAACCAATTCGATTTTCTTACTGTTATACGTACCAACAAGCTCAATCTGACTCCAGAAATAATCATTTATCTGCAGCCAGGGATTGTATCCATTGGGAATCTCCTCTACAACACCAGCATTAACAGGACGGTTCGTATACTTATGATTCGTTGAGTTTAACACACAAGTAAACTTCCCTTTCTCCATTGACCAAGAGGTTGCCTTCAGAACAATAAAACCTGGAAAGACTCCCTCAGCCGGATCGTCAGAAAATTCGTTAGAACAGCCATAGAAGTAACAGCTTTTTGTGTTTCCATCCGATACAATCATCAACACCTCATCATCAAAAGAAGTTTTGCTTTCTAAGACCTTATCAAGAGAAGCATCGTGATAATAATAATAGGTTGTGTCGCTTGGCAATCCTGCAAAACAGGACAAACCAATAAGACAGTTTAAGATTAACAATCCAACTTTTTTCATATTTTGATTAAATAATTACGTTAGAACCTTGTTCTAAAGCCTAAAAGGACGACACCCTCGTTGCCATAGCCCAACTCAAAATAGGCGCGAAGCCAACTAGAACCGAATTCCACGCCTACAGCCGAGAACTGGTAAGCCAGTTTCCAGCTTTTGTCCTCTGGCAAGCTAACTTCAGGCTCTTCGTCATAGAAATTATAAAAAAGGCGACGATACTGAAGACCAAGTGCTGCTTTCGTATAGATGGCAGCTTTGGTGTCTTCCCACCACAGATGCTTTACAGAGGGCATCAACAGATGAGAGCGCACCAGGACATCACATCCCTCTGCATCGTCTGTAGAGATCAATTCGTCATATTTCCAATACGGATTTGAACGCCCAGCAGCGTATGCATAATTAAAACCTATGGCCCACTTCCTGCTCAGATAGTAGCTGTAGTGAAGGCCTATTGACGCAGCCCCCGGGTAGCCACAGAGAAAACCTTGTTCATAGCCAAGATTCTTTTCCAGATAATCTTCCATCTTCCGCATCCTGCCCTTATCGACACTGGCACCAATCCCCAAATGACATCCTATCTCGTGGCGACGGAATTTGCTATCACTCAGCTTCTTCGATTGCTCCAGGGGATAGCCCGTCACGCTGTAGATGGGCACGCCCAGCGAGTCACGCTTGCTTATATAAAAACGGTTATAGCGAGAAACAGAAGTCTTTTTTGCCCCCACGTCAATCAGTACGCCAAAGATACCACCAGCCACAAAATTTCCCCATACCCAGTTATTGAATTTCTCTCCAGGAATGGCCTGCACTGCGTTGGCCGAGTCAACAGACACGGTGATGGGCACTTTCAGGTCGTTGCTTGAAATCTTCACCACCTGAGGCAGCATCACCTGCTGATAGGTCGAGTCCTTCGTTTGAATGGAAACAGGCGTATCAATATTTCCCTCAAAGGACAGCTTCGCCTTACTTCCATTTATCGCGTCTACGATAGTAGCACATGAGGTGAGACACAATGCTACAGATATGATTAACAATTTAGTTAAGGTGTACTTCATCATTTCAAATAATTTCAAAAATCGCCACAAAGTTAAAGATTTTGATGTAAAGAACAAAAAAGATACGAATAATTATGATGATTTTTTGTATTTTTAAGAATTAGTCGTATATTTGCAAACGAGAAACATACACCATATTAATATATATATAAGTGGACCATGAGAAATAAGACGAAGCTATTCCTACTAGTACTACTGGTTCTCTGCCAGACCATCGTGTCGGCAGCAGGCCTCAGCAGCGCCAGCAACGAAAGTGTCGACTCTGCGAAAGTCGTTATCAAGGGCAAGGCCGCCTATCAATGGGTGGGCGAGCACCTGGACTCGCTGGCCGATGCCTATCTGACAGGAAGTGGCAACATACTCGACCCAGACAACGTGCGCGAGGGACTGAGATGCATTGGCTATAACGGACTGAACGTGACCGACTATATCATGGCAAGTCGACAGATAGACAGTCTGGTGCTGATAAAGTTGCTGAACCGTGCCGAGGCCGAGCACAACAAGACCATTTTCTTTATGATGGGCTCGACAGGCGCTGGCAAGTCGACCTCCCTGAGAAACAATCCCAAGTTGAAAGAGCTGGTGGACCGTGCCGGACTGGTTTACGATGGAGCGTTCATCAGCATCCCATCGTTCGAGACGCGCCTGAGGATGGTGCAGGAGCGTGGCTTCAAAGTGAGCGTGGTGTTTGTGCACAACGATCCAGAAACAGGTTTTACGAATGTGATAAACCGCATGATGCGGACCAACCGCTCCATGAGCTATCATTACTATATCTACTGCTATCCCCATTTCCGCAAGCGCATTGCCTATCTGCAGGAACAGCATCCCGACATCACGCTTTATTGCCTGGACAACAGTGGCAACAAAGGTGGTGTGCGCGTCAGCATAGAGGAGGCCCTGAAATGGGATTATACCATCACAGAGCAGATGGAGCGCAAGCTCTACGACATCATGCAGCACTTTATCGACTCAGGCCAGTTGACCCCTGAGCAGATTAAAGCCCTGACTGCTCAATAAAAACAAAAGCATTTTTTAGCGCCAAATTCTCCAAAACCCTTGGTACCAAGGGGCTGGTACTCACAGTACCAACCCCTCTGGTATTTTTAGTACCAACCCCCTTGGTACTCTCAGTACCAAAGCTTGGTAGCCACACTACCAAGCGTTGGTAGCCAGGCTACCAAGCCGTGGTAGTGTGCCTACCAAAGGTCGGTAGTGTGCCTACCAAAGGTCGGTAGTGTGGATACCAAATGGTGGTAGCGTGGATAATACATTGGCCAAGAAGTATGAACAGAACACAAGAATAGGACAAAAACAACAAAGAGAGGGCGGAAAAGGGAAAAAAATGACTTTTCAGCCCTCTCTTTTCACTTTTTTTAGTACCTTTGCATCTGATTTTTTTGATGCCCTGATAGTTAAATGGATATAACAAGGCTCTCCTAAAGCTTAGTTCCGAGTTCGATTCTCGGTCGGGGTACCATGAATAACAAACTGAGAACCAATTAAGAATTATAACATGAGGTACACTGAGTTAGGACGGACGGGAATGAAGATTTCCCACCTGAGCTTTGGCGCATCGTCGCTGGGCAGCGTCTTTCGCGAGACCAACGAGAAAGAGAGTTTTGAAGCCGTTGAGGCAGCCATCGAGGGTGGCATCAACTTCATCGACGTGAGTCCGTACTACGGCCACTACAAGGCCGAGACCGTGCTGGGCAAAGCCCTGCGCAACATTCCACGTGACAAGTATTACCTGAGCACCAAGGTGGGACGCTACGGCAAGGACGGCGTGAACACCTGGGACTACTCTGCCAAGCGCGTCACCGACAGCGTTTATGAGAGTATGGAGCGCCTGGGTATCGACTTCATCGACCTCATTAACGTACACGATATTGAGTTTCAGGCGGCTCGTCCTGGAGGCCTGCAACTGGTGGTGGACGAGACCCTGCCCGCCCTCTTTGAACTGAAAGACAAGGGTGTGGTGGGTCATGTGGGCATCACCGACCTGCAGCTGGAGAACCTGAAATGGGTGGCCGAGAGAGTGCCCGTGGAGAGCATCCTAAACTTCTGCCACTATACCCTGAACGACGACGCCCTGACCGACTATCTGGATTTCTTCGAGGCCAAGGGCATCGGCATTATCAACGCATCGCCCCTGAGCATGGGACTGCTGTCGCAGCGTGGCGTGCCTGCATGGCATCCTGCACCCAAGGCGCTGGTGGAGGCCTGTCAGAAGGCTGCCGAGCACTGCAACGCCAAGAACTATCCCATCGAGAAGTTGGCTGTGCAATACTCTGTGAGCAACCCTCGCATTGCCTCAACCCTGTTCTCATCGGCCAACCCTGCCAACGTGCGTCGCAACATTGAATGGGCCAACGAGGAGCCCGACTGGAACCTGGTGAAGGAGGTTCAGGAGATTATTGGCGACCAGCAGCGCGTGACCTGGGCCAACTCATAACTAACCACGACGATATAAGCAATAAATAACTAACAACCGACAATGAAAAAGAATCAACTTGCCCTGGGCCTTATCTTCTGCCTGTTCTTCCTCTGGGCCATCAGCAGCAACCTGCTGCCTACGATGATTCGCCAGCTGATGAAGACTTGCGAACTGAACACCTTCGAAGCCTCGTTTACTGAGAGCGCCTACTGGTTGGCATACTTTATATGCCCCATCCCCATCGCCATGTTCATGAGGCGATTCAGCTATAGGGTGGGCATCGTCACGGGTCTGCTCATCGCTGCCTGCGGCGGACTGCTGTTCTTCCCTGCAGCTCAGGTGAAGAGCTATGGCGTGTATCTCTGTATCTTCTTCGTCATCGCCACGGGCATGTGTTTCCTTGAAACGGCAGCCAACCCCTACGTCACCGTATTGGGCGACGCAGAGACGGCTCCACGACGCCTGAACCTGGCACAGTCGTTCAACGGACTGGGCGCCTTTATATCGGCCATGTTTCTGAGTAAGCTGGTGCTGAGCGGCAACGATTTTACACGCGAGACCATCCCTGCCGACTATCCTGGCGGATGGGAGGGCTTTATCCAGACCGAGACGGACGCGATGAAGCTGCCCTACCTCATCCTGGCCCTCGTGCTGATTGCTGTGGCCGTGATGCTCATCGTGGTGAAACTGCCTAAGGTGGGCGACGAGAGCACGGACAAGAAAGGTAAGCTCATCGACTTCTCGACACTGAAGAAGCCACACCTGCGCTGGGGCGTCATCGCACAGTTCTTCTATAACGGCGGTCAGACAGCCATCAACAGCCTGTTTCTGGTTTACTGCTGCACCTACGCCGGCATCGACGAAGATACTGCCACCACGTTCTTCGGCCTCTATATGCTGGCCTTCCTGCTGGGACGATGGGTGGGCACTCTCATCATGGCTAAGATTGAACCCACGAAGATGCTCACCTTCTATGCACTGGCCAACGTGGTGCTGTGTGTGGTCATCATGAGCTTTGGCGGCTATGTAGGACTTTATGCCATGCTGGCTGTGTCGTTCTTCATGAGCATCATCTATCCCACGCAGTTCTCACTGGCCCTGCACGGCCTGGGCGAACAGACGAAGTCGGGCTCGGCCTTCCTCGTGATGGCCATCGTGGGCAACGCCTGCGTGCCTCAGTTCACGGCTTACATCATGCACCAGAACGAGACGTTCTATCAGGTGGCCTACATCGTGCCCCTGGTTTGTTTCGCTGTGTGTGCCTTCTATGGATACAAATATAAATCACTATTAAAGGTTAACAAGTAAGAATCATGAAAGCAATTCAGATTTCACATCAGCAGGAGTTGAATGTTATAGACATAGAAAAGCCCCAGGCTCTGGCCCAGGGCGAGGTTCTGCTGAAGTTGCACTATGTGGGCTTCTGCGGCTCGGACATTAACACGTTTATGGGACGCAACACAATGGCACTGAACCCTGTGATTCCAGGTCATGAGGTGGGTGCCGTGATCGAGGCTGTGGGCGCTGGCGTGCCCGACAACCTGAAGCCAGGCATGGTGGTGACCTGCAACCCCTATACCAACTGCGGCAAGTGTGCATCGTGCCGCAACCGCCGCGTGAACGCCTGTCAGCACAACGAGACACTGGGCGTGCAGCGCAATGGTGCCATGATGGAATATATCGTGCTGCCCTGGGAGAAGGTGATCACGGCTGGCAGCCTGACACCTAAGGTGTGTGCACTGGTTGAGCCGATGAGCGTGGGCTTCCATGCTGTGAGCCGTGCCGAGGTGACGGATATCGACGTGGTGATGGTGATTGGCTGCGGCATGGTGGGCATGGGCGCCATCGTACGCTCGGCCCTGCGTGGTGCCACGGTGATTGCCGCCGATATCGACGACGAGAAGTTGGCACTGGCCAAGAAGATGGGTGCCACCTATACCATCAACACCAAGAACGAGGATGCTCACCAGCGCCTGCAGGAGATGACCAACGGCTTTGGTCCTGACGTGGTGATCGAGGCCGTGGGCAGCGTGCCCACCTATCAGATGGCCATCAACGAGGTGGCCTTCACGGGTCGTGTGGCCTGCATCGGCTATGCCAAGAGCGAGGTGTCGCTGCAGACAAAGTACTTCGTTCAGAAGGAGCTCGACATCCGCGGCTCACGCAATGCCCTGCCTTCTGACTTCCGTGCTGTGATTCACTATCTGGAAAACAACGAGTGCCCCATCGACACTCTGATCACCAAGGTGATAAAGCCCGAAGAGGCACTCGAAACTATGCGTTGGTGGAGCGAGAACCCTGGCAAGGTGTTCCGCATCCTGGTGGAGTTCTAAGAGATTTGCTGTTTGCGCCAGAAGCGATAGGTGATATCTTCAAACTCACCATCGGCGGTCTGGCGATAGAGACGCTGATTGGTGGTGGGACTGTTCAAGGGTCCCAGATGACGGATAAAAGGACCGATTTTGATATAGTCAAAGTCGGTCTTTTTGATGACCGCCGGCACACGCAGTCGGCCACTATACCAAGCCACCTTGAACTGTGGATAGGTCTCGTGGATATACTGCGCCAACAGATTGACACTCTTTGGGTCGGCATCACCGCCCATAAACGAGATACAGGTGATATCATTGCCGAAGCGCTCTACGAAATCATCGAGCGCTTCGGTATTCAGAGGAAGGCCAACGTCTTCCCAGAGATACTGGCTATGGCAGCCCGGGCAGCGGCATGGACAGCCACTGATATTGATGGCCAAAGTTACTTCGTCGGGTATCTCTTGAAAGACAATGCCTGTGTTTACGTATTTCAACATATTTCTATTGCGATAGCAAAGATATACTTTTTACCTTTTTACTTTTCATTTTGCGGCATGGGCGTAGAAGCGACGGGCAGCCTCTTCCTGACGTGGCTGCGAGAAGTTGCTCACTCGCTTCAGATAGCCAATGATACGGGTCATATAGTCCACATTCTTTGAATGACACTTAGGACACTCGTGCAGATAGCGCTTGTCGATATGACCGCAGTCGTTACATACGGTGTTGGGGATATTGAACGTGAAGTAGTTACAACCTTCCTTGGCAGCCACCTTCAGCAACTGCAGGTACTGCTCCTTCGACAGGTGCTCGTCGAGGTTCATGTGCAGGGCCGAACCACCAGTGAGGTGCTCAATATAGGGAGCGCCGTGCAACTTGAATTTGTCGATGACTGAGAGTGAGTCGTCCTCGACCACATAGAAATAGCTATTGTAGCAGTCGCGTGGCACGAAATAGCCGTCCTCACGGTCCCACTTGGCATGCTTCACACCCACATTCTCGGCAGGAATCATCTCGCAGTTGAACATCACGTCCTTGGTGCGATACTGCTTGTTGTACTTCTCGATAAGACCCAGGATGCCCTGCACGAAGTTCTTATAGTCGTCGTTAGGCGTGATCTTCAGTCCCATGAACTCGGCAGCCTCTACCAAGCCGTTGATACCAATGGTGAGGTACTGACGACCGATATTGATATAGCCAGCATCGAACAGCGGCAGCATGCCATGCTCCTGCAGTTCCTTCAGGTTCTCGTTATAGGCCATCTGCACCTTATGGCACAGGTCGATGATGCCACTCAGGTACTCCAGATAGTCCAGCTTGTTGTTCACGGCATACTGGATACAGCGATTGAGGTTGATGGTGAGCACTGACTTAGATCCTGTGCTGACGCCACCTGCACCCAGGGTATAGCTGAAGCCATTGTCGGTGATCTCGTTGCGCAGACGGCAGCAACTTGACAGCGAGTCAGCATTATCACTCATATAGGTGAAGAACGAGTGGCCCTCAGCATACATCTCGGCCGTAAACTCGCCCCACTCCTTATCCTTGCAGTCGCCATTCTCGTCGACCAGCAGGGCCATCGTCTCAACGGGGAAGGTCAACAAGGTCTTGGTGCGCTCTTTGTTGAACCATTTCATGAAGCGCTTCTGCAGCCATGACAGTCCATCCCAGTCGGGCTGTGAGCCATCAGGGAAGTAGAACTCGCCGAAGATGCTCTGGAAGTAGTACTTGTCGTAGTAGGCAATGTTCCAGAACACGGCCTGATAGTTGCGGGCACCTGTGGGCTGGTTCAGCGTATAGACTATCTGCTCGAAGTAGTCGGTGATAATCTTGTCGATGGTGCGCTTCTTCAAACTCAGGTCGGCCTGCTCGTCGGCACGCTTGTAGTAGTCCTGTCCATACTCCTTACCCATGAAGTAGTTCATATACATCAGGAACTCTGGTGTGGCGCAGGCGCCACTCAGCATGGAACTGACCATGAACACCATGTTGACGAAACCACCAGCGAACGACTTCATGTTGGTGGGAGCTGTTGAGTTGCCACCAATGGCCAGCGTGCCACCAATGAGCCAGGGATACATGGTGATAGAGGCACAGTAGTTGGCCAGCGAAGTCTCGTCGTTCTTATATATAAAGTGGTGTGTCAGCTTGTCGATATATTCGTCGGCCAACTGCTTGCCATACATCTTCTTGATGCGGTCGGTGAGCAGACGGCGGTTCAGACGGATGAAGTTTGACTTAGGCAGCTCGCCAATGAGTGTGGCAATGTTCTTGTGCTCCACATTGGCATTGGCATCGTACTTAGAGCCTGTGGCAGCGTTCACCGATTCCATATACTCAGAGAGGAACATCATCTTCTCCAAGGTCTCGCGGTCCTCGGTATGCTCCTGACGATAAAGGATAAAAGACTTTGCCACCTTATAGAAGCCCTCACGCATCAACGCCTCCTCAACCTGGTTCTGGATATCCTCCACCTTGATATCATCCTTAATATCCAGGTGACTGATAATCTTGGAAACAGTGCCAAGGTCAGCAGGTTCATCAACACTCTCGAATGCCTTGGTAATAGCATTCATAATCTTGTCTAATGAGAAGCGGTCTTTCGAGCCATCTCGCTTCGTGATGGTAAAGTTCTTAATTTCCATTATTATGTTAAATTTACGTTTTGTTTTTAGGTTCACACTTACAATAAAAGTTTTCTGTTTTGGACAACTTTTTGATTTTTGGATTTTGAAAAGTTTTCCAAAACCGTCAACTTCATTTCGTTTGCAAAGATAAGAAAATTCTATAAAACAACCACACGTTTTACGGAAAAAATTAACGGGAAAAAGATATTTTTCTTTTCTGCACAAGCCACTAATAGTGTGCACTTCCTAACAACAAGACATAAAAAAAGGATGCACGCACACGCGTACATCCTTATATATCAGAGCAATATCTGCTTAAGCCTCAGCAACTGCCTCCAGCTCTTCCTTGCGATCCTTCTTGCTCATGGTGAGATAAGCAGTAGGAGCAGCGATGAAGATTGAAGAAAGCGTTCCAAATACAACACCCAGGATCATGGCGAAGGCGAATGAGCGGATGCTATCGCCACCCAGGAAGAAGATGGTGAGCAACACAATCAAGGTTGTCACCGAGGTGTTGATGGTACGAGCCAGCGTCTGGTTCAGCGAATCGTTGAACAGGTGCTTGCGGTCGCGCTTGTTGTAGAGGGCCATATTCTCACGGATACGGTCGAACACCACCACCTTATCGTTGATAGAGTAACCAATCACAGTCAGGATAGCACCGATGAAGGTCTGGTCTATCTCGAGTGACATGGGCACCCAAGTGTGGAGCAGTGAGTAGAAACCGATAACTGCCAGAGCATCCAGAGCCAACGCAAAGATAGCACCTACAGAGAAGGCCAGGTTGCGGAAGCGGAGCAGGATGTAGAGGAAGATAGCAATCAGAGCCAGCAGCACGCTGATGATAGCGCCCTTGGTGATGGTCTTAGCCACAGAAGGACCTACCTTTGTTGAGCTAACGATGGTACCCTTAGAGGTATCGCTCTCGTTAGCGGGAGGAGTACGGAACTCCATCTTGCTGGTCTCAGCATTGATCAGGCCGGCGTTGGTCAGCACACCATAGATGCTATCCTCGATGATATCGTCTACAGCAGGACTGTTCACATCGTAGTCCCAGTTGGTAGAGATACGAACAGTGCGGTTGGCAGCCTCGCCCAGTGCGATGATTGAGGTACTTGCAGGAGCGCCAGGGTTGGTGCTCTGCTCGTCGTTCATAGCGAATGCGCCAGTGAAGGCCTCACGTACATCCTCAACGGGCACCTGCTTATCGAGAACCACTACGTAGTTACGACCACCGGTGAAGTCGATACTCTTGCTCAAGCCACGAACTGCGAAGCTGATAACGAAGATGATAGCAGCCACAGCCCATACAGCGTAAGACATCTTGTATGCACCCATGAAGTTGAACTTCGTGCCCTGCATCAGGTTCTGAGACAGACCAGTAGAGAAGGTGAGGTTCTGCCACTTATCCTTCTTCATCTGACGGTCGTAAACCAGACGGGTCATGAACACAGCAGTGAAGAACGATACACAGATACCGATGATCAGTGTCGTTGCGAAACCACGGATAGGACCTGTACCGAAGACGAACAGGATGATACCTGTGATCAATGATGTCAAGTTAGAGTCGAAGATAGCTGAGAAGGCGTTAGAGTAACCCTTGTTCAGCGCCTCCTTAATATTAAGACCCCTGCGCAGTTCCTCCTTCGTACGTTCGTAAATCAGCACGTTAGCATCCACAGCCGTACCCAGCGTGAGCACGATACCTGCGATACCAGGCATGGTCAGAGCAGCCTGGAACGAGGTCAGAATACCTAAAGTGAAGAACAGGTTGAACAGCAGGGCGCAGTTGGCCAGCATACCAGGAATCCAGTTGTAGAGCACAACCATCACAACCATCAGCAGCACAAAAGCCACAATGAATGAAACGATACCCTGCTGGATTGACTGAGCACCCAGAGAAGGACCAACCATCTGATAAGAAGCGATTGACAGAGGAGCAGGCATCTTACCTGAGTTCAGGGTGTTTGCCAGGTCCTTGGTATCGGCCTGAGTGAACTTACCAGAGATCTGTGAGCTACCACCAGGAATCTCACCGTTCACACGAGGAGCACTATAAACAGCTTCATCGAGCACGATGGCGATGGCACGACCCACGTTCATCTTGGTCAGGTTAGCCCAGATACGTGTACCCTCGGTGTTCATCTGCATAGACACCACAGGACCCACGTTACCAATCTCGTTACTATAGTCGTCCTTGGCAGTGGTCACCACATCACCAGTCAGAGGAGCCTTACCATTGGGATCAGAGATCTTGATGGCATAGAGAGCCAGCATCTTGATCTTCTTGCCGTTCTCCAAGGGGAGCTTGGTAATCTTAGCATCCCAGTAGAGGCGCATCTCCTTAGGAAGTACAGTCTTTGCAATCTCTGAGTTGATCACCCGGTTCACCTCGGCAGTATCAGTTACGTGAGCGTAGCCCACCATACACTGACTCTCCTGACCAGCGAAACGAGTGTCGAGCAGGGTGAGCAGGTTAATAGCGTCCTTACCACCCTCCTGAGCCAGCTCGCTCTTCTGAGCAGCAGCGGCAGCCAGGTCAAGGGCGTTCACACTGTCAGCAGCCTCAGCCTCAACAGCAGCGGTGTCAGCAACCTCAGCCTTCTTGCCGGCCTTCACGTTGCTCATCTCTGCCATGTAGGTGTTAGCCAGCTGCAGGATGTAAGGCATCGCCTCCTCAACCATATAGGTCTCGTGGAACTGCAGGTCGGCGCTACCAGCGAGGAGCTTCAGGATACGATCCTTGTCCTTCTGTGCACCAGGCATCTCCACCATGATGCGGCTCTGACCACTCAGCTTCTGGATGTTTGGCTGAGCCACGCCGAACTTATCGACACGAGTACGAACCACTGTCTCGGCGTTGTCGATAGCAGCCTCAACCTCGTCGTTCAGGGCAGCTACAACTTCCTCGTCAGTGCTCTTGGTGTTCACCTTGTCGCGCAACTGCTGTGTAGCGAAGACAGCGTTCAGGTTACGACCACCGCCGAACTCCTTCCAACGCTCTACGAAATGGGCGATGAAGTCCGACTGATTGTTCTTACCATCGGCCTTGGCAGCGTCGAAGGCTTTGCGATAGCCCTCGTCAGTGTTGTACTTGTTGCCAGCCAGGAAGTTAACGATGTCAGGTACAGACACCTCCAGGATGACGTTCATACCGCCCTTCAGGTCAAGACCCAGGCCAATCTCCATCTCACGGCAGTCGTCCAGACTCCAGGCTCCGAGCCAAATGTGGTCCTCGGAAGAAATTGAATCCAGATACTCCTCTGCTGCCTTGTCTCCAAGCTCCGCACGCAGTGCCTCGGCCTTACTTTCGTAGTGGCGAGTCACAAACGAGAACGAAAGATAGAAACAGCACACCAGGATGAGTGCAACTGCAATAAACTTTACAATTCCTTTGTTTTGCATTTTGTTTGTTATGTTATGTATTATAATGTTCGCGTTAATAAGCCTGCAAATATAGTGATAATTCTACACATTAGAAAATTTTTAGGCAACTTTCATACATTTTTTAATGATTATCGCACTTTCCAAGTGTACAAATTAATGGATAATGGTCACTTGCATCCATTTTATTATCAATATAACAGCGGTATGGACGAAAATGGTCCGAACACATCATATGGTCGATGCGCAGGTTGAATCCTTTCTGATTATAAGACAGCCCGAAGCCGCAACCAGCAGTCACGAAGCAGTCGGTGAGTCCTTGAGCAATGGTACGACGGGAATAGGAAATAGGCGTGTCGTTGAAGTCGCCACACACAATAATCGGATACTGACGATGTGCCACGATATAGTCGTGAACGGCCTCGGCCTGCGGTGCCCTTCTGGCCATGTTCTCACCCAGTTTTCCAGCAATTAGGTGCACCTCTTCGCTGGCCTTCTCGTGCTCCATCTCACCCTTCAACACTTCCTTATAGCGGTTTCGCTCGGCAGTAGACAAGTGCGTGCTTTCCAGGTGGTTATTAATCACAATGACGGTATCATCGGCTATCTTCAGATAGAAAGCCACAGAACCATTGGCAATAGACCTATAGTCAATACGTTCTTTTCCAACAATGGGGAAACGCGTATGGATACCCACTGCATTAACCAACTGGTCAGCGCCAGACACGTGAACAGTATCGTTGTAGGGGTAGAGCTCCTTCATCTTGTCGAAGCCGCTACCCCCTTTTCCACCCATATCCTCCTGCAAGCAGACGATATCAGCATCCACCCGTCGCAGATAGCCTGCCACAGTGTCCACCGCCTGCTCGTATTTATAGTTGCCGCCAAAGCCACACACGTTATACGACACCACCGTGATAGCATCGTCGGCAGGCGACCCTTCCGACAGATTGATAGGGAAATAGGTTCGTATAGGTACATACGCGAGCGCGAAACCCATCAGGGGAATCAGTGCCAGCTTCCATTTTACGAAGATCAGGAAGACCATCAGCAACAGATTAGCCACAATCAAGAAAGGAAACACCAAGCCAGCGCAGGCCAGCAGCGGATGCTCCACCGGACTGAGTTGGTCGCTGTAACCCACAGCCACCATCAGCAGGGCCGAGAAGACACTGGCACCTGTCAGCATTGCCAGGATTGTGTTCTTGATGTGCTTCAGCATCACCCTTACATCTCGTGACTGGCCTCGAACAGTCGTTTCTTCTCATCCTTCGACAGACTGTCGTAGCCACTCTTGCGAATCTTGTCGAGAATCTGGTCTATCTCCTCCTGACGTGCCTTCTTCTGGGCGTTGTACGCCATATCATTGGCAGTATCGTTGACTGGTCTGTTCCATTGATACTTGTTGGCTGTCTCTTTCCTTTTCTTCTCTTCCGAGAATCGCCAGAACATAATCATCAGGAAGCCAAAGAACATACCGCCTAAGTGAGCCATATGGGCATAGTCGTCGCCAAACTGGAATTTCCAGATGAACAAGAGTTCTAATACAATATATCCCATCACACACCAACGCGCTTCAAGAGGCTTGATAAAGAAGAAACGCCAGATGGAGCGTGCAAAGGTACTCATAGGACTGACAAACGAGATGAAGATCGCAATGAAGAAGAGGTTGTTCAACAGTGTCAGCACCCCATCAATCACAGGATGGGTGTTGACCAAATCCAACATAATCAGAGCCACGATAGTCAAGGGCACGCCAATGACACGCTTAGGGAAAGTCATACCGAAAGCTAATAGGATGCCATAGACAGCACCAGAGGCGCCAATCGTATATGCGCCATTCAAATCACTACGGCTCAAGATGGCTATCACCTCTTGGAAGTCGGCATCAGGAAACTGCGAGATGGCCACGAAATAGAACTCCACAAACTGCACAATCTCTTGGCACAGACCTGCACCAATGCCGCACAGTATGTAATAAATAAAGAATTTCTTTGATCCCCAGGTTTCCTCAATCATACAGCCAAACATCCACAGTGCAAACATATTGCCAAGGATATGATACCATCCTGCATGCAGAAACTGATAGGTGATAAATTGAAGTGGATTGAAATCAGAAGCCAGAAAGAAATGCAAAGCGCCCCACTCTGTCAGAGGAGAGCGTACTGGAGAGCCAGAACCCACGAGCATAGCCATCAACATTACCACAAAATTGATGATGAGCAGGTTCTTTGTAACTATCGGAATATTACGAAACATCGTCTATACAATTGGTTTTACGTTAATTTTCTATGATTTACATTTTGAGCGCAAAATTACGAAAAATATCTGTTTTAAAGCAAAAAAAGGCGCCTAAACAACTTTTTTTCAATAAAAATCTCATTTTTTCTGTTTTTTTGTTTGTTTTTTAAATACTTTCTCTTATATTTGCGACAGTTTTTAAAACATAAATCATTTATTTCACTTAAAAAAACTAACAAGATTATGAACAAGACAGAATTAGTCGAGAAGATTGCAGCTGGTGCTGGTCTCTCAAAAGTTGACGCAAAGAAGGCTCTGGACGCTACTGTAGCAGCTATTAAGGACGCTCTGAAGGCTGGTGATAAGGTGGCTCTCGTTGGTTTCGGTACATTCGCTGTTAGCGAGCGTCCCGCTCGTGAGGGTATCAACCCCGCTACCAAGGCTAAGATTAAGATCGCTGCCAAGAAGGTTGCTAAGTTCAAGGCCGGCGCTGAGCTCGCTGACGCTCTGAACTAATTTCTTTGTAAGAAAAATAGAACGGGCGCTTCCAATGGAGGCGCCCGTTTTTTATGGATATGTCCTGTCCAACTTATTTTGGCTGTTTGCCGATATAAGCCAAGATACCACCGTCTACATAAAGGATATGGCCATTCACAGCGTCTGAGGCATGCGAAGCCAGGAACACAGCAGGTCCTGCCAACTCCTCAGGGTTAAGCCAGCGGCCAGCAGGCGTCTTGGCACAGATGAACGAATCGAACGGATGACGAGAGCCATCTGCCTGACGTTCGCGCAGCGGAGCCGTCTGAGGCGTAGCAATATAACCTGGGCCAATGGCGTTGCACTGGATGTTATACTCGCCATACTCCGAGCAGATGTTTCTGGTCAGCATCTTCAGTCCGCCCTTAGCGGCAGCATAGGCCGACACAGTCTCGCGACCTAGTTCACTCATCATCGAGCAGATATTGATGATCTTACCCTCCTTGCGCTCCATCATCTCAGTAATCACCGCCTTGGTCATGATGAACGGGCCCACCAGGTCGATATCAATGACCTGCTGGAACTCCTCACGCTTCATCTCGTGCATAGGTATGCGCTTGATGATGCCAGCGTTGTTCACAAGGATATCTATATGGCCCAGCTCCTTACGGATGTCGGCCACCATCTTCTCTACCTGCTCCTCGTTAGTCACATCACAGAGATAGCCATGCGCCTTGATGCCCTTAGCCTCATAGTCGGCCAGAGCCTTCTGCAGATGTTCCTCACCACGACAGTTAAAGGCAATCTCGGCACCTGCCTGAGCCAGTGCCTCGGCAATTGCAAAACCAATACCATAAGCAGCACCCGTGACAAGTGCCACCTTTCCCTCTAACGAAAATAGATTTGCCATATTAATTAGTTTGTTTTATTGATAAGTAATTTGAGTTCTTTTATTCTGCAGCCTGCTGTACCTGCTGCATCACACGCAGGAAGTTGCCACCCCATATCTTCTGGATGTCCTGTCTGTTAAACCTGCGGGCCAGCAACTGACGGGTGAAGTTCAGCAACTCGCTGGCATCAGCCAGTCCACGCACGCCACCATCACCATCGAAGTCGGTACCCAGTCCCACATGGTCGATGCCCATCACGTCGATGGCATGCTCCAGATGGGCCATAGCGTCGAGTATTGTAGCCTCGCCATCCTTTTTCAAGAAGCCATGATAGAGAGTTGTTTGTGCCACACCACCCTTTTGTGCCAACGCACGCATCTGGTCGTCGGTCAGATTGCGGGGATGATCACATAACGCGCGTGCCGAACTGTGGCTACACACAATAGGCGTCTTCGACAGCTCCAGCGCGTCGTAGAAGCTCTTTTCGTGGGCATGACTCAGGTCTACCATGATGCCCAGGCGGTTCATCTCGCTGATGACCTGTGCGCCAAAAGCACTCACGCCGCCGTGCGTCTGTTCACCACGGGCCGAGTCGCATATCTCATTATCACCATTATGACACAGTGTGACATACACAATGCCGCGCTCCTTGAAATGGCGCAGATTCTGCAAGTTGCCATCTAGGGCAATACCGTTCTCGATGCCCAGCATGATACTCTTCTTACCCATATACTTGTTCGCCCACAGTTCATCGGGCGTACGCGCCAATGCCAGATAGTCGCTGTTGCGCGCCACCATCACCTCAATCTGGTCGAAGATATTATCAGCAAACTGCCTGGGTTGGTCGGTAGGCTGCGGCAGATAGGCCACCATAATCGTGGCATCAAGTCGTCCTTCCGTCATCTTATGCAAGTCTACCAAGATGCGTGGGTCGCGACTGCCAAAGTCCACATTCTGTGGAAAGAACATGGGCGTGTCACAATGCGTATCCAGCGTCAGGATGCTATGATGCGTCAGCTTTACCTTTTGAAATTTCTCAGCCTCGTCCACCAGCCAGCGGAAGAGGGGCAAACCACTCTCGCCCATGCACTCAGGATGCCACTGCACACCCAAAACAGGCTTGAATTCCGCACTCTCGATGGCCTCAATCACACCATCGCTGGACTTGGCTACCACGCGAAAATGCGCACCAGCCTCGCTCACAGCCTGATGATGGAACGAGTTAACATATAATGTGGCGTTCTGACCACCATTATATATTTTATATAAGATAGAGTCTTTTTCAATGGTAACAGCATGCGTAGGCTCCGAACGGTCGGCATCCTGCGAATGCTTGATATCGGTACTGATATGCTGGGCCACCTTGCCACCCAAGGCCATGGCCAGTGTCTGGATGCCACGACAGATGCCCAACATGGGCAACTGGCGGTTGAAAGCCAGACGCGCCAAGAGCAACTCGGGCAGGTCGCGCTCGCTGTTAATGCCTCCTAACTGCGGTACAGGGTCCTCACCTTGGTAAAGCGGATTGATGTCGGCACCGCCACTCAGCAGTACGGCGTCAACCTGGTTCAGTGCGTTCACCAGCACAGCCTCATCGGCCACTGGCGGAATGATAAACGGCACGCCTCCAGCCGCCACCACCTGCTTATAATAGCCCTCGCCCAACTTACAGGTCAGGTCACCATAGTTACCTGTGATGCCAATGACCGGCCGACGCTGTGCCACAGGGAAAGTCTGATGCATGTCGGCCATAACGGCGTTCAGATCAAACTGCTTCATTTAGTCTATCTCCTCAAAGTGTACGGGAATCTCGCGCTTGATGCTCTGTTCCAAAGAGATAAGTGTCTCTGTGGCCACCACGCCAGGGATGCCCTGCAACTGCTCGTTAATCAGGTGCATCAGTTGCTCGTTGTCGCGTGCGTAGAGCTTCACCATCATGGTGTATGGACCTGTGGTAAAGTGGCATTCCACCACCTCAGGAATCAAGTCGAGGCGCTTCACCACATCCTTGTACATGGAGCCGCGCTCCAGATTAATACCCACATAGGTACAAGTACTGTAGCCCAGCGACTTGGGGTTCACGTCGAAACCGCTACCAGTAATCACGTCGCTGTCAATCAGGCGCTGAACACGCTGATGAATGGCTGCACGCGACACGCCACACTCTGCGGCGACATCCTTAAAGGGAATTCGTGCGTTTTTTGACAAGATGCTCAAAATCTTCTTGTCTAGGTTATCAATTTTCTCCATTTAAAAAGTGTACTTTTGCATTATGATAGCAAAAGTACACTTTTTTATTGAATTATGCAACCTTTTTACGAAAAAAGTGCGTTTTTTATTTCTCGATGCTTAACAATTCGACATCAAAGATCAAAGTTGAATAGGGAGGAATCTGTCCGGCCTGGCGCTCGCCATAGCCCAGCTCCTGAGGAATATAGAGGCGCCACTTCGAGCCTACAGGCATCAGTGACAGAGCCTCGGTCCATCCCTTGATCACCTGGTTCAGACCAAACACAGCAGGCTCACCGCGCTTAATGCTGCTGTCGAACACAGTGCCGTCAATCAGTCGGCCCTCATAGTGACACTTCACCTTATCAGTCTTCTGGGGCACCTCGCCCTCACCCTTCTTCAGCACCTCGTACTGCAGACCGCTGGGAGTGGTGATGATGCCGGCTTTCTTACCGTTCTCTGCCAGGAAGTCGCGACCCATCTTTATCAGTTTCTCGGTCTTCGCCTTTCTGTTGGCATTCATCTTCTCCTGCTGCAGCATCTCGGCCTTAGCCATGTTCATAACGGTGGTGTCGTTGGTGAGGATATCCGTGAAGCCGCGATAGAACAGGGCGTCCACAATCGAGTCGTTGGCATCTTTCAACTCTTCCTTGATACCGCTCAACATGCGACCGTTCAACTGCTCGGCAATCTCCATACCAGCGATGCGAGCCTTCTGACGCTTGTCGTTCATGCCTGCCACAGCCTCGTTAAAACCCTGGATAAAGTCGGCCATATAAGCCGTATCAACACCCAGCTGCTTCTGGACATAAGCCATCAAGCCATTGGTCACCGCAATACCCGAGGCATAGCTCAGCGAGTCGCTGCTGGTAGTCAGCACCACAGCCTGCTTTGCCACCTCTTTCTTGTCGTTCTTCTTCTTTTTAGCAGCATCAATGTTGCTAAACGAAGCACTCGCCATGACGGCGAGTGCTATAAGGATGATTTTCTTCATCTCCGTATTACTTAATCTCTAAGAGTTCAACCTTGAAGATCAGCAGTGAGAAGGGAGGAATGCTACCCTGCTGGTTAGCACCGTAAGCCAACTCCTGGGGAATGTAGATCTCCCACTCAGAACCTACAGACATGGCCTTCAGAGCCTCCTGCCAGCCCTTGATTACCTGACCTACACGGAAGGTAGCAGGCTCACCACCATGACTCTTGTTTGAATCGAACACAGTACCGTCGATCAGACGACCTTCGTAGTTCACAACAACTATTGAGGTATCGGCAGGCATAGCACCATTGCCATCCTTCAACACCTTGTACTGAACGCCGCAGGGCAGAGTCTTCACACCCTCTTTCTTAGCGTTGGCAGCCAGGAACTTTGCACCCTCAGCCTTGTTGGAGCCGAACTGTTTCTCCTGACTCTTTGCCTTGATGCGCTGGAACAGTACCTCAGCCACTGAGTCGGCCTCATTAACAGTCATCTTGCTGTCCTTACCTGTTACGCCACTCACAAAACCAGCCATGAAGTTGTTCAGAGAAACCGTCTGAGTAGAATCCTCACCGAAGAGGTTGTAGTTCAGACCCTTCATCATGTTGTTGGCAATCTGCTGACCAATCTCGATACCTGCAAAGTAAGCAGCCTTCTTCTTGTCGTCACCAGCATTTGCGCCATCATTCACACCCTGCAGGAACTCTGCAATGTAAGTAGTGTCAACGCCCTTGGCATTAGCCAGGTAGTCCATCAAGCCCTGAGACTGACTCATACCAATAGCATAGCTCAGTGTATCAACATCGCTCTTCAAACTGGGTTTGGGGTTGTTGCCACACGACATCATCGTTGCAACGGCAATGGCCACAGCGGCCATAGAGAAAATCTTTTTCATTGTTTTGGTTTATTGTTTAATTTACATAACTTCAATCAACTCAACGTCGAAAATCAGCGTTGCGAAGGGAGGAATCATAGCACCTGCGCCACCCTCGCCATAAGCCAGGCGGTAGGGGATAAAGAAACGGTACTTGCCACCCTCAGACATCAGCTGCAGACCCTCGGTCCAACCAGCGATCACCTGCTGCAGACCAAATACGGCGGGCTCGCCACGCTGTACGCTGCTGTCGAACACAGTGCCATCGATGAGGAAACCCTCGTAGTGACACTTCACCGAATCTTTGGCTGTGGGCTTCTTACCGTTACCCTCTTTCAGCACCTGATACTGCAGGCCGCTGGCAGTGGTAATCACACCCTCTTTCTTGGCATTCTCTGCCAGATATTTCTCGCCCTCTTCCTTTGCAGCCTTGCCCTTCTCGGCACGCTCTGCATTCATAGCGGCTTCCTTCTTTGCAAAATAGTCTTGCACAATCTGCTGGGCCTCGCGGTGCGACACCTTCAGCTCGCTGCCGTTCAACACGTCTTTGATTGACTGTGCAAAGTCATCCACATTCAGCTCCGTGGCACCCATCTGTGCCAGCTGCTGTCCAATGCCCAGTCCAAGGGCATAACTCAGTTTATCCATGCTTTCTTTATTATAATAATGTATATATCCGAAAAATTGGTGCAAAATTAAACAATTTCCATGATACGAGTATCAACTACCCATAAAAATTAGTTTTTATTAAGTGTTTCACAAAAAAAAGAATCCCAAAGCATCGTGAAGAAGCTCTGGGACCTGATGTGTTTTCCATGAATAGATTTTTTCACTTAATTACAACCTTATTTTCCAATAATTACATAGACAACCTTCTTCGTGGGTTTACCTTCTGGCAATTACATCCCACGTGCCCTAAACTGCTATCAACAGCAGCACGGGCATTTTTTCGTTTATTATTTCCTTTTTACTTTTTTGTTAGAGTTAATAGACTTAAGATATCATTATGTTTTATTATTATTGCTCTTTTTCAGTGGGCGGCCTGGCTCGATCATCGTTTGTGACATATATGTCAGGATGTTTGTTTTGAATACTTTCAACGATGAATCGTGCCAGAGCCCGCTTGACCCTCCTTAGTTCTCTTCGTTGCCACATACACAACGTTACGAGTACAGCTACCACAACAATTAGCATGGCCGTCAACAGATACATATCAACAATAGTCATCAATAAACTCATCATGCGGTTAGCTGTTGTTATTATATGTAAATATCAAGGTTAATCGCTTTGTCTGCTGCAAATATATAAAAGAAATGTTGTCTGTGCAATAGCTAAGACAACATTGGTAGCGAAAAAGACAACATTGGTAGTGAAACAGACGATTTTGATAAGAGGAAAGACGTTTTTTACCCTCCCTTCCTGCATCCTACTGACGTGCCCTACGAAATTCTGTAGGCGTCATACTGAAGAGTTGGCGGAAACGATCGGAGAAATATTTATGACTGTTGAATCCACAGTCGGTAGCTATCTCCTCAATACTCTTCTGTGGCTGCTCGACGAGCAGTTTTGTGGCATATTGCAAACGCAGATGCTTGACATAGTCGGACAGGTTACTATATTCACAGCCTTTTGAGAACATAGCACCAATACGTTCCTTGGACAGTTGGAAGGTGTCGATAAGGGTTTGGCGGCCGAAACGGGAATCAAGATATAGACGGTCGCGCACAACAACCTCGTTAACATACTGAAAGAGCTGTTCGTCGGTAAGCACATTAAGATCGGCAGGGGCCTGTGCTGGTATCTGCTGACGTTTCTCCTCCCAATATTTCTCTTTATAGTCTATACCCTCAGTTATCTGTTCGGCCAGAAGACGATTCTTACGACTAATCGTTCTGTTTTTGAGCAATACGATAACGGCAATGACAAGGAAGAAGAAGGCCAAACAACCAATGGCAACACTCCGCAGGTTGGCCCTGGCAGCACGAGTCTGATGACGCTCTGCCTCCATCTGTTGTTGCAGGGCGTTATAGCGGGCAACATGCTCACGGGCTGTCGACGCACGCACACTATTCTCAATCTGACAGAAAGCATCAATCATATTACCCTGCTCGCCCAGCGAGGCATAGGCAGCGGTGAGGAAGCTTTGGGCCTGATTGCGATAGAAACGAATATAGTCGGCACGCATAACAGAGTCTGTGGGTTCGCGATGACTACCGTCATGATACTGGTCTGGATGCGCCTCGTAGTCATCTAATCGCTCAATAATCTGGCGCGACAATGGCAGCGTCTCGGCATAACGGTTGCGAGAACCGAGCAGCGCTATCTTGCGTTTCAGGGCAATGACGAGTGCATCAAGTCCATCGAACGTACCCTTGGTACTGAGAAGGGCTATCACACTATCCAATCTTTCCATCCCATCCTCGTATCGACCAATAGCAGGAAACGCCGAAGCGATCTCTGCCTCTGTGCGCAAAGCATCAGTCTCGGCCTCAGAACCTATCTTATGACACACATCTACTAGTTGGCGCGACCACTTTATCCATCCCAGAGTGTCGCCCTGAATGCGATTAGCATAAGCCAGGACCTCCAGCACATCGCGCAGACGATTCACATCGGCCTTGACAGAGTCGTTGTGGAGCAGGCGCTCACCTACAGCCTGAGCTGAGTCGAAGCGAACACTCTCTGGTCCACCAAGGAGCGAGTCCACCTGACTGAACATCTGTGTGAACGCATAGATGCGGGCACGACACTGGTCGGCCATCGACTCATCCATATGGCCCACGATGACAGCCGAGTCGATCAGCAACAGCGCACGCAGGGGCTGATAGGCATAGATATTCATGGCCGCCTCTTGGGTGTAGAGGCTGTCCGACGGCTGAGGAACATGGGCGACGCCCTGCTCCTTCTGCTCACCAGTTGACTCATTACAGCCAACGGCCATCAGTATCATCAATATGACTATAAGATATTGCAGTCTATGCATGCTCAGTTCAAGAAGGTCTTAACGAGGTTAAAAGTTGTAATTATTCAGGTTTATTTCGTTCTCTTCATCTGCAAAAGTACAAAAAAATATTTAAGCACAAACTTTTTTTTCAAAAAAAGTGGCTAGTCATCACGACCAGCCACCAACAATTTACTAAACAAATACTTTATGAATATTATTCCTGTGATTACAATTCTAGAGTAATAGCTGCTATCCAGGCGTCGATACGCACATCGGTCTTATCATCCTCGTTGACATCATCAAGAGGCAGACCAATAAACTTACCGTCAATCACGGCCTCTGAATCGTCGAAGGTGTAACCGTCGGTCTCTACGCTACCAATGAACTTGGCGCCGCTGGCTTTGATACCGTTATAGAGTTCGCCAATACCACCCACAAAGGTGTCGCTATAGCATGAACAGTCGCCGCAGCCGAAGAGGGCGATGGTCTTGCCGCTGAGGTCACATGCCTTAAGTGTGTTCAGACCATCGTACCAGTCGTCCTGCAGTTCACCGGCACCCCAGGTAGAGGTACCAAGAATCAGGTTATGGTTGGCATTGACGATATCGGCTGTCAAGTCTTGCACATTCAGAGCCTCGCAGCCCAGTTTCGAGGCAATCTTCTCAGCGATAGCCTCGCATGTTCCTGTGGAGGAACCATAGATTACAATAGTTGCATTCATTTTTCCAATCAATTTATATGGCTAATTCTTTTTGATACACTTGCTGTCGCAGTCTCCTTTACAGCCATTCTTACGCTTGCAGTAGCGCTCGCATTGGGCGCAAAGATCGTAGCCCAACATCGCCCCAAGGATAAAATCCTCCTCTGGCGTCAGTTGGTTGAGCGGACGGGTAACGATAAGTCGGATAGCCTCCAGGCACTCGCGGCGTCCGAAGTACACGTTGAGGTTCTTCTGACCAACAGGCTGAAGCACATAGGGGATGCCCTGACTCTCCAGTCGCTCCACGGTCTGATCACCATATCTTTTATCGCAGGTGAACAGCACCATCTGGCGCACACCCTTCTGCAGTTCGTAGATGTGGTTCATTAAAACCTTGATTTCCGTGGGGATAGCTGCCGTTCTCATCGTCTTATTGCTTGTTATTTTCATGGGTGCAAAGTTACGGCGAAAAAGAAAAGTGTGCAATACCTAAAACGGAGTGTTTTAAGTATTGCACACCATAAACAACCTGCAAAAGCAGATTAATCAAAAGTAGGTATTACAGCGTGATAGGTATCACCACCTTGAATGTGATATTGCGCCCCATGTTATATACGCCACGACGACCTGTAACCGCGTTCTCATCGGCATACTTCAAGCGACTCAGGTGGTTCTGATAGGCTTTGTCCAACAGGTTATCGGCTGTAAAATAGAATTCAGCCACCTTCTTTCCATGCAACTGAAGGTCTGTACCTGCCGAGAGCGAGAGCAAGGCATAGCCTGGCGTCTCTGTCTCAGTATCATCGGCACCATAGATGTGCGACTGCTTCAGGAAACAGTCTAGTCCGGCTGCTACATAAAGATTGTTGAGGAGCGAACGATGAGCCGCATCCGTTGTATGATGATGGGCAATCGTTGGGTGTGAATGGTGCGACAGTTCCCACTTCAACTCCGACGACCATTTTGGAGCAGGCGTAAAAGGCAGATACTTGGTACCTGGCGCCGCATGCATCTGTTGTGCATCAACATACGAGAATGCGTTTGAGAAATGCACGGAGTGGATGGGGTGAAAGTCCACACCAGCCTCGAAGCCCAGCAGTCGGGCATCGCCCTGAGTGTAGGCATAGGTGAGATAACCCTCTTCCTTCTCTTCTGCCACACGATGCGTGAAGATATAATTGTTGATGCGATTGGCAAAGAGGGCCAACTGTGCCGATACATAGCGCGAGGTGAAGTCGAGGCC
This sequence comes from Prevotella sp. E15-22, assembly GCF_023204875.1. Lineage (NCBI taxonomy): Bacteria > Pseudomonadati > Bacteroidota > Bacteroidia > Bacteroidales > Prevotellaceae > Prevotella > Prevotella sp. E15-22. Next base: position 187,085 of record NZ_CP096247.1, on the reverse strand, counting down.
CAGGTCGGCCTGCAGGCTGTATTCCGACTTCAGCTGCTGGTTACCCAGTTCGTAGCGCACAGAACCCTCGTGCACACCATTCGAAGCCAATTCACTCATGTTGGGCGTACGGAATCCACGGGCAATATTCATCTTCAGGTTCAGGTTGTCGCTCACATTAAGCACAGCCCCAATGCTGCCCGTCAGTCCATTGAAGTGGCGCGAGAAATCCGTGAAGCGCAGTTCATCATCCTCCATCAGCTCATAGCCATGCAGGTGGCGATGGTCATAACGCACGCCACCGTTCAGCGTCCAGCGGTCACCCAACTGCTTCGTGGCTGTGGCATAGAGGCCGAAGTCAAACAGGCGGTAGTCTGGAATCAGGTATTCCTCACCCTCGTTGCCCGATTTCTGATACATACCACCAATACCCGTAGAGAGTTTCCAGCCGTCAAACTCGTTGGTCACGTAGCGCAGGTCGTAGGTCAACGTGTGCAACTTGAAGTATAACTCATAGTCATCCATCGACTCCTCGAACTCCTGACGGCGGTTCTGCTGATAGCCGATGAGCGCCTTGAGATAACCCGACGAGAGGTTCAGCGAGTTATCCCACACCAGTTTATAATGCTTCACCTGCTGAAAGGGCAGCGACTTCGAGTACTGATGCCCCGTCCATCCATCTTCATGTTCCAGTTCACCAGTTTGGGCGTCGCGCTCGCCCTCGATGATGCTTGGCATCAGGTGATAAGCAGTCCACGTCAGTCGTGAGTGTCCCCATCCTTTGTTCACCCCCAGCATCAGACGTCCTGCCCTTTCACGAAACTGCGAACCAGGCACGTAGCCATCATATTTATTCTTATAGGCATGAGCCATTTTGTCGCTGAAGCTGGCGTCCCATACAAAGCCTTTCTGATTGCCTGCCATCTGCAAATGATAGGCAAACAGTCCGTTATTGGTCTGATATTCTGAAGTTACGTTAGCCTTCATCTCGCCCTCGGCCAGCGTAGGCTGCTGGTGCAGAATCACCACACCCGCCATCGCATCCGAGCCGTACATCAGCGAGGCCGGACCCTTCAGTATCTCCACACTGTTCACGCTGTTGCCGTCCACCTCTACGCCATGCTCGTCGCCCCATTGCTGACCCTCCTGGCGCACGCCATCACTCATCACCACCACGCGGTTGTATCCCAATCCGCGGATGATGGGTTTTGAGATGCTGCCGCCCGTGGTCAACTGACTCACGCCTGGCTGATGACTGATAGCATCAATCACGTTGGTCGAGGCCGTGGCCCTGAGAACCTGTGGCGACACGATGCTCACGGGTGCCGTCACGTGTTTCAGTTTCGTATCGCCCGTCACGCCCGTCACCGTCAGCTCGTTCAGTTGCAAATGGCGATAGAACACGTCCGTCGAGTCCTCTGCATGTTGATGTTTATTGTTATGATTCTGTGCTGCCATTGCCATACTTACACACAGCAATGGCAGAATGATGTATTTCGATTTCATTCTGTCTTTATGATAAAAATGTATATAAAAAAAATGTGTAAAACGGTCCTCCTTACTGCATCAGAAAGCAGGCGGCCCACGTGTCACGATGGCGCCACAGCAGGCAGCATCATGGCCGCACAAAAGCTGGGCGTAACATTTCTTATATACATGAATCAACAGCGTGACAGCCACCGCTACAGCTGTCAGCATCGTCAGCGTGAGGAACTGGCACAGCACACAGTCGTCCATGTGTACCGTGGTCTGCGTCAGGTGACCGCCGCAATGGTTGTGCAGACAGTCCACACAGGTCACCTCGGCACTCTCAGCCGACTCGTGCACGTGAATCGACGACAACAGCAGTATTGGCAGGAACACCGCCAACATCACAAACGCTGCTATCTGTCTCTTCATTGCTATCACGACTGCAAAAGTACAAAGATTTCCGCAAATGCGCTTAAGTCATCACGGAAATCTCGTTCAATTTAACATTCAATAAGAGAATTGTTTTGTGCTTTTATCTCTCTTATTCAGGCACATAGATAATCTCACCGTTGTCCAGTTCGTAGGCCACACCCACGCGTTTGCCCTTGGTGCCGTCGGCATTGGATTGGTCATCGCTAGGCGTATAACGGTTGATTTTCTGTCCCTCCTTGGTAATTATCTCCATGTTGTCCTTGCCTGGGTTCTTCACCATGGTAAAGTCCTCCTGCGAGAACATCTCGGTCATGTTGTAACGGCTAACGAGGGCCACCATCAGGGCAAGGGCAAAGACCATCGCCACATCAAACAAGTTGCTGACCACCGACATGGGGTCGTCGTCCTCGGCCTCCGCAAGCATCGATTTATTTCTTCTTTTCAGCATAAACTTTCAACTTTCACCTTTCAACTTTCACTTTTTTTACAGCAAATCTAATCATATCTTTCATCTATCATCTCTCATCTACCATCAGGTCCGCCAGGAACTGCAGGTTCACGCTATCATGACGATACCAGCGCGTCTTGACCTGACCCGTGATGAAGCCGATGGCGGCAGAGAAAAGTCCCACGACGGTGGTGGCAAAGGCCACCTGCATGTTGTAGGCCATCGTGGCAATGTCGCCCGTAGAGAGTCCCACGAGGGCAGGTCCCATAGGAATGAGCGTGCCCATGAGGCCGAGCATAGGTCCCATCTTGGCCAGGGTCTTACTCGTGGCGAGGTCGGCAGCGGCGGCGAGGTCGAAATCAGAAAGCAACTTCTGCAGATGCGCCTCGCTGTCACGATGGTCCATCATCAGGCGGATATAGCGCACCACCAGCGACTTATCACTCTTAGGCAGACGGTCGGCCAGGGTGGCAAGGTTTTCGCTATTGAGCGCGTCGAACTCGCCCTTGAGCAGCGCCTCGGTCTTACGCACGGCCACATACTGACCAAAGAAGGTGCCGATGAGCAGCAGGGCACGACAGAAAAGCAGGATGAGCAACACGATGACAGGCACCAAAAGACCTGTGGAAATCCAATAAAGAATGTCGGTAATGTAATTCATATCGTTTTGTTTGTATTTGTTTATCTTCCGTTGACGGTGGCAATGATGCCAAGGATGGCGATGAGCGCATTCGAGAGGAAAAAGACCTCGAGGCGCAACTCTTTCTCGGGGACGAGCCATCGGACGCCCCAGGTGAGCATGGGAACAAGGATGAAGACGCAGGCAGCCAGCCCGTAGGCCACCACCTGGAAATCGGCACCCGTGAAGAGGAACATGCCTTGTGTCTCGATGTAGAACAGCACAGGAAAGATGAGCAGACCAGGAAACCAGCGCAGCAGGCGATAGAGCCAGATGGTGCGGCGGCGCACCTTGCCCGTATAGGCCAGGTGGACAGCCAGGATGCAGTAGGCCATCTGGATAATCACCTCAATGCTGAGCACCACGGCCGTATCGAGCATCAGCTTGGGATTGTTGAGCCAGTCGTGCAACTGACTCTTGCTCTGCTCGATGGCCCATGGCCAGACCACGACCACGAACAGGGCGCACACCACAGCGCTGACCAGCACATACCACGGCTTGCGGTAGGTCTGCTTCAGCACAAAGTTGAAGCAGACCAGGAATATCATGATGAGAAGTACTGCCTCCATGTCTATTCACTCATGTTTTGACGACGGCGACGCACCAACAGCGCTATCAGGATGATAAAGACGATGGCGATGACAACGACAGCCACGCTGTTGACAATCGTGGTAGTGGTGTTGGTAGAAGACATCTCCTCCTTCTTCAGCACCTGACTGTTCTGGTCGCTCACCTGCTCGTGGCGCACCTCGTTGATCTGCTGCTGATAGGCCTTGGCCGAGGCAGCATCCACCTTCTTGGCGATAAAGTCCTGCAACTTCTGGTTGTCGCTCACCATCTGCGAACCGCTGGCGCCATATTTCTTCACCAACTCGGTGTGCAGTTGGGCGATGTCCTTGAGTTGGGCATCGCTGGCCTTCCAGTAGCCCTTGCGGGCCGACTCCATCATCACGGCCGTCATCTCCTGCAGGGCGGCGGGGTTCTTCTGTTCGAAGAAAGTGCGCGTGCCCAGGTTAAACTGGTCCTTGACGTAAGTATCATAGATACCATCCCACATCTCGTTATCGATAGCCTCGGGCTTCATCACGTTCCATCCGTAGGTATTCTGAACCAACTCGGCAAAGGTGTTGGCATCGCTGGCGCCACCCTGCATCTTCTCCTTGATATAGGTGGGGTTGAACAGTGTGGTGCGACTCTCGACGCCGATGGCCTCCTTCACCTCCTGCATCTTGGCATGATTGCGGTTGCGATAGTCGGAGAGGTAGGCATCGGGCTCTTTACCCGTGACATGACGTACGGCCATGTTCATGCCGCCCATAAACTCATAGACGTGGTCGAGCGACAGGGCACCCCAGGTGTTAGACTGGCGTGGCTGGATGACGGCATCAGTATTAGCCAGGGCAGCCTCGAAGGCATACTGACGCATATCCTCCCATTGGTCTTCCTTACCATAGTAGGCACCCATGTTGTTGAGATAGACCTCGGCTAGTTCCGACTCGTTTTCCCAACGGTCGCTGGCCATCGTCATACCTTGGATGCCCGTGCCGTAGTTGCCGTTGACACCACCAAACACACGGTGGGTACTCACCTCACGGGCTTCCTTGGGCGACAGGCCCTTTTCTACCAGTACGCGCTCGGCTTCCTTCACGCCCTGTGCCACCATGTTGGGATGCTCCTTGTCCTCAGCCTGTGCAGCCATCTCGACGGCACGGGTGATGAGGAACAGGCGCGAGGCGGCTAGGTCGCGTAACTGTCCTGAGGTCTGCACCACTACATCGATGCGGGGGCGACCCAGCTCCTTCGAGGGAATCAAGCGGATATCCGTGACACGACCAAAGGCGTCGCGGATGGGTTCTACGCCAAGCAGATAGAGACACTGGGCGATGGTAGCACCACCCGTCTCGATGAACTCGCTGGACCACAGCGTGTAACTCACCTTGCGGGGGATGCTGTCGTGATGGCGCTCACGATACAGGCGGATGGTGTTCTCGGCCAGTTCCTTACCCTTTTCCCAGGCCTGCTCCGTGGGGCAGGTCTCGGCATTGATGCCATAGAGGTTGCGTCCTGTAGGTACGGCGTTGGGGTTACTGATCACATCGCCACCAGGTGAGGGCGCCGTATAGCCACCACACAAGGCGTTGAGCAAACTCGTCATCTCGATTGTAGGCGACGTAAGCAGCGCTGTGCGATAGTTGCCAACATTGCGAATGGTGCGCTCCACCTCGAGTACGACACGAGAAAAATCCTTATCCTGCTTGGAGAGCATACCAGCCTCAGCCACCTTATCGACGATGGCCTGCATGGCGGGCGACATATTTTGCATTTTACTGTCAGTATGCTTATCCGTTGTACCTTTCTTGCCCATCATGGCCTCCTTCATCTTTTTCAACTGTTCTGGGGTGGCACCCATCATCTTGGCCATGGCCAAAGCTTTCTTGGGACTCATAGAAGACCCTCCCTCTGCCCTCCCTGCAGGGAGGGAGTGGTTACCTGGCATCTTGTTTTTCTTCATAGCAGGACTATTTTTCCCTCCCTTCAGGGAGGGTGAAGGGTGGGTCATCCCATTACTCATCATCATCGACATCATCTGCTGGGGAGCCGCAAGAATAGAGTCGATATGGTGAGCGCGATGTAGGTCGGCTGTGGTGATATGAGCTATCTGACAGACCTCGGACTCGGTCACCTCACCCTGACGACTGAGCAGTTTGGCTACCAACGCCTTGGCGGGATTCAGGTAGCGGGCGGTGAAGAGCGAAGGATGCTTCTCGGTATCGGCAGCGGCACGATGCTGCATCTTATCAAGTGCCAAAAGACTATAGGCGATGGGCTCTGTGGCCATGGCGAAGACGGACGACTGGATGCGGTCCTGCTCGTATGGCACGCCCAGGGTATAGAACTTACTCGTGATCTTCTCGTTCATCAACTCCTCAGCAAAGGCCTCGATGCGGGCTACTTCAGCCTCGGTATAGGGTTTGGTCTTCACGGAGTCGAGGTGCAATTCGCGATGAATACCCATCTGGATAGTGAGTGCTTTCACGGCCAGCGATGCCTTTTCGCTAGGTGTTTTGTCGTAGGTCTCGAGGGCAACACTCAACTGGCCATACAGTCCACGCAGATTGCTCTCCATGAAGGGTGGCGTGAGATACGACACCAGTGAGGCATAGGTGCGACGCTTGGCAATCATGGCCTCGCCCACATTACTGATAGTATAGAGGTAGAAATGCGGCAAGGTGCCCACAAGGCGGTCGTTCCAGCAGTTCTGCGACAGCGCCACCTGTTTGCCGGGGGTATATTCTAATGAGCCGTGGGTACCGAAATGGATGAGGGCGTCGGCCTTGAAACCCTCCTGCAGCCACAGGTACTGGGCGATATAGGGATAGGGCGGAGCCGTCTCTGTGCCATGCACCATCTTGAACGAGTCACTACCTGTGCCAGCAGGCATCTGCGGCATCAGTACGATATTACCCAAATGAATGACGGGCAGACCCAGCGTCTCGGCATCCTTGGCTAGGTAATGACCAGGATACTGTCCGTTGACACGCAGCATCTCGTCGTGCATCTCCTTGGTGAAGAGTGCCTTCGTCCACGTGTTGAAGTCGCGCTTGGTGATAAGCTGCGGCTGTCCCTCGTTGAGGAACTTGGCCTGTGCACCCTCGGCATAGGTACCAAACACGCTGCCAGAGTGCTGGATGAGGGCATCAAGACCTTCAGCCGATGCAGGCAGATCCTTTACAGTATAGCCCTCCTCTCGCATCTTGACCAAGAGGTTATAGAGCGAGGGAACCACCTCCAGTCCTGAAGCCGTGAGGGCGTTAGAACCAGGACCCTTAAAATAGACGATGGCCACCTTCTTGTCCTTGTTACTGATGGTCTTCAGCGCCAGGTGCTTGTTCACGGCCTTCACAAACGTCGCGAGTCGTTCAGGGATGGTATAAGCCTCGGGCAGTCCGTCCTTACCCTCGCGGATGGCGAAGAGTACGAAGGGACGAATCATGCCATCAATCTCAGGGGTGATGATGCTCTGCGACAGGAAGCCACCCTGCATGCCTTGCTTGTCGGCTTCCCACTCTTCCGTCATGCGGTTCACATTGACGGTAGAGAACAGAGGGATATTTTGGGTTTTTAGGTAATCTACGACCGCATCACCCAGTCGTCCGTGGGCCATGTTGATGATGGCCGATGGCTGGATGCTGTCGATGGCGTGGGTCTTGATGAGCGTGTTCAGGTCGCGGGTGGCATACACCACATCACCTGATGCCTCGAGGGCCGCAATCAGGTCGGTAGCATCGCCCATCATACCGCTGATGAGGATGCGTGGGGCGTTGCCCTGGTGAGGCGCACCCAGGTGATAGAAAAGTTCTGCCTCCTGCTCCTCCACGGGTTCTACTTCGTCGAGGAAGAAGAGTTTACCGTCCACCTCGTTGCGCAAGTAATTCAAAAAACTGCGGTAGTTCTTGGTGCCACCCTCCGCGAGGTACTGCTTCAGCGAGTCGGCATCCCACTCGTCCATGCTCACAATATTGTTCGCAGGATTCGTCACAGCGGTGGTCAGGATGGGCAGTCCCTTATCGGCCAGCGTCTGAATCTGCTGGCGCTGTTCCTCCGTGATGCGCAGTCCCATACCGTTGATCACAACGGCATCGTAGTCACTCCACGAGTCGATATCGTCGAGAGGTGCCACATGCAGGCGGATAAAACTGTTGTCGTTGGCCTTCGAAATCTCGCCCAGCGTGATGACCTGGTAGTTGACAAAGGCCACATCCGTCCTACTGCACATGGTGCGCCAGCAGGCCGTTAGGATGAAGACGAGCAAGGCCGAAAGGAGGCTTAGAAAGATATATTTCTTCTTGATTTTGATTCTGTTCATAGCATTTTATTGATATCAATAGACACGCCAAGCGTCAGCGTTGTGCCCAACGTGACAGGCGAGTTGGCAGCATAGGTCTTAGGCTGATAGTTAAACAGGTTGTCGACGGCACAGTTGAGCGTGATGCCCTTCATGAAGCGCTGCGAGAGCGAGAACTTCCAGATGGCATAGCCGTCGTAGTGGGTCTTGGTCATCTCGTCGAGCGTGCTGGAGGTGTACTCCGTCACGTTGACAGCCGAGAGGAATCGGCCTGAGAGCGACACGTAGAGTCCGTAGTTCTTCGTAAACTGATGGTCGTAGTCGGCACGCCACGTGAGCGAGTGCGGACGGGCAGCAGTAAGGTCGGGCTGTCCCTTCTTCACGATATTCTTGGTGAAGGCATACGACACCCTGGCGCCAAAGCCGTTGTGATGATGCAACTGTGCGTTGACGTCGGCCCCAGCTATCTGCTGGTTGGCAATGTTGGTATACATCTGTCCACTCTTCCCGTCGCGCACCACCGTAGCCGTGGTGATATAGTTGCTGAAGAAGTTATAATAGCCGGTGGCCGTCAAGCAGTATTTCAGGTTGCTGGTAATCGAACCGTAGTTGGTCCACGAAAGCGACAAGTTATGGTTGGTCTCGCACTTCAGGTCAGGATTACCATAGATCTTGAAGATGCCTCCCATAAAGAAATCCATATAGAGTTCCTTGAGCGAGGGGGCACGGAAGCCAGAGGCATAGGAGGCACGCAGACTGTTGTGTCCGCTTTTCCACATACCCGCCAGTTTCCACGTGGGCATACCTTTTGCGGCAGCCGAGAAATAGTCGTAACGCAGTCCGCCGATAACCTCCCATTGCTCCGTGGGGGCATAGTCCCATTGCACAAAGGCGTCGTAGCTGTTTTGCGACTGGTGGTTATTATCGGCGGCAAACTGATAGGTCATCAGGTAGTCGTTCATGAAGTCGGCACCCAGGATAAGTTGAGAGTTGAGAGTTGAAAGCTGAGAGTTATAGACGGCACGTGCCACATGCTGACGGTTGGAATAGTCGCGCAGGTCCTTATGTGTCAGCATGTTCAGGTCCGACTTATCATACTGGTCAAAGCTATAGCCCACCTCGAGGTGCTGCTGCGGCGTGATACTCCAGTTCATCTTCAACCCGTCGCTGAAGTCGCGATAGCGCTCATGACTCACCTCGCCCGACTCCCTCTCGCGGAAGAAATAACCCAGTCGGCCCGTCAGCGACAGGTCGTGGCGCAGTTGCCAGACAAGGCGTTCCTTCACGTTGTACGAGCGTCCGCCATAGGTGGGCAACGACGAGTCCTCGCCCAAATCCAGCGCCTTTGCACGGGTCATCTGGAAGGTAGTAAGCGAGTTCAGTTTACCCATGTTGAAATCGACACTTCCGCCGTGGCGCCACTCCTTGGTAGCACCCTCGTAACGGGTGTTGAGGTTGGCGCTCCACGTGTCTGACGGCCCCTTAGTGATGATATTGATGACACCACCCATCGCCGACGAGCCGTAGAGCGTAGAGGCGGCACCCTTGACAATCTCGATACGTTCGATACTGTTGAGGTTGAGACGCGAGAAATCGATGTTATCCATTGACTCGCCCGCCATGCGTTCGCCGTCCACCAGAAACAGGATGTTATTGCCATCGTAGCCACCCATGTTCAGCACCTGCTGACCCATAGAATAGGTAAACTCCAATCCTGGCAGTTCCTGTTGCAGCATGTCCTTGATATTAGTGGCATCGGCCTTTTGGATATCCTCTGCCGTGATGACACGCGTAACCACAGGGATATCCTTCAGCGTCTTGGGAGTGCGAGTGGCGGTGACGACAACGGTCTGCAACTTCAACGGATCATCGTTCCACAGCACGCTGTCGGCAGGATCAGTTGCGGCTTGCATCGTGCTACAGAGGCACAAGGCCATCATCATCAATTCACTTTTCAATCTTTCAACTTTCACTTTTCAAAATTCACTTAAAGATAGGATACTTATAGTTCACCGTCATCCAGCCTTTCACTTGATAACTGTCTGTACTCATAAAGTTGGCCAACTGTATGGCGGCGTAGGTGCCGTCGGCTAGGCGCAGCAACATCACGTTGTCGTGCATTGTGTAATTGGGCGGCATATTACTCGTGTCCACCTCCACCCATTGTCCTATCACCATGTTCTTACGACCAGGGGCATACACCAGATAGCCCTCCATCATGTGCGACATATCCACGGTGATGCATTGTTCACTCTCTTCATCGGCTGTCCACTCGCCATCACTAGGCAGTCCGGCCTGCTCCAGGGCTTCAATCGAGTGATAGGGCGTCATCATCACGGTGGCGCCGTTGGTCTTCACGTCGTAACGATGGTGAGCGATGTCCCACTCTTGGGGTGCACCCGTCTCCGTGAGGTCGTCCAGACTGATGGTCGAGATGGTGATGGTGGGCACAGGCGTGTGGAGGTTGATGTACACCCACTGGGCATAGTCGGTGGCGTCCACATAGTACTGTCCCGCCTGCTTCTCTACCACAGGGTCGTCATACACGTCCTCCAACATATCGCAAGCTGAGAATAGTCCCATCATCAGGACTATTCCCAGCAAGCATAATGGTGTTTTAATACTCATTATTAATCCTTGTTCTGAGCAGCTTCAAATACCTCCTCGAAATCGGAAGGGTTAAACAGTACGGTAGTGCCACCCATCACAGCTGGTACATTGAATGTCGCCACCAGCTTGTCGCCACTGACGGTACCCTCGAAGGTTGCGGCATATTCTGTGCTTCCGCCCTTCATGCTGGGCATCAGGGTCTTACCCTCACCAGCCAGTGTGAACGAACCGTCATTCTGCTTTGTCACCTTGACAGCTTCAAAGGTAAACTCGCCCCAGGTCGTTGAGGTGTAGCTCAGCGTAGCAACATCAGCTGTCTGAGTAGCCTTCACGAAAACGGAGTCGTTCTCTGTGGGCTGATAATTCTGGAAATACTTGCAGTTGGCATAGGTACCACCCACATAAGTTCCTTCTACACTCTCAGCAGCAGTCTTCTCGGGTTGTGTGTTGTCATCATCGTCAGAGCACGAGGTGAACACGGGGAGCAGCGCCAAAGCTGCTACCATAGAAATCAGAATCTTTTTCATTTTTATTATTATTTAATTGGTTTGTTATTCCAAAAACATCTGCTTTACAATTGATTCTCTAATCGGCTGCAAAGGTACTATGAATAAAAAAGGTGCGCAATACCTAAAACTAAGGGTTTTAAGCATCGCGCACCAGCGTGTACCTACATAATAGTATTAATCAAAAGTAGGTATTCATGACTTCTTCCCCATCCTCGATGCAAAACTGATGGCTAGGGAGCCAGCAGCAAGGACGAGAATGATGACAAGGAAGAGGACCCAGATGGACGAGAGTGTTTTGAGACCCTCGGCATAGTCGGCGCCGATCTCTTCGGCAGCACCCTGATAGTACCATTCGGAAGCAGTCCACAACTTCATGAGCCACACGAGGATACCCAATGGCAACACGGGATAGGCCAGCAGGATGCTGCGCTTATAAGAAGTACCTATCGACTGACGCACCACATCCGATGCAATACCCACAACCACCATCAGGAGGGTCTGCGTGAAGTCAATCTCGTCCATCACGAGCAGGATGACGGCAAGGACCAGTGCAAACAGCGTACCCAAGCCAAAGCGCTGCCAACGGCGGGCAGCCCAGAGATACGAGGGTGCACCCAGCACGGCGGCCAGAACGGGGAATACGACGATCCAACACCAAGGACTCAGGAAGCCCAGGAAGGCGCAGACGAAAGACGTTACGGAATAGAGGATGGCACATCCGAGGATGACCAGCATGTTGTTGTTTGATTTTTCCATTTTAAAAACTGTATTTTAGTTTGACGAATAATTCTGAGTTCTTTTTGTAAACAGTAAAGATGCCACTGTCAGCATGAAAATAGTCGTAGCCCACGATGGCATGCAACTGGTCGTTGAGGGCGTAGTCGGCACTCAAGCGATTGAACACGCCACCATTGGTTACGTCGATATAGGCGAAGGTCTGCAACGAGAGTGTATTGTGCAGCAGGTCCTTCTGGATGCGGAGGGTCGAGAGACCCGTGTTTCTGTGCTCGCCCAGCGCCACGTACTTATGCGAATACTGCGCCGAGAGCGTCCAGTCGTTTCCGGCATACCAGTCGAGGCCAAGCAAGGCATTGGTAGAGGCAGCACGCGCTCCCCCACTCTGCAACTCGTCCAGATACTCTGCCACTTCGCCTCTTACCACGCACTTCCCCACAGGCACAGACACGTCGCCACCCAACATCGTCATGCGGCGATATTCGCCTACGCCTTTGCAGACGACAGGCTGTTTGTTCCATGTATGCAGAGCCGAAAAAGAAAAATCGATGCCGCTGAGGAAGAACGACAGTCGGCCACCATACTCCATATTACACAAACGACGCTTAGGCTCTTCGCCAATAGGGACAGGTCCCACCGACCACGGGTTCTCGGCATCCGTAGGCAGGTCAAAGAAACTGCTCACAGGTATCGCCACCGCCTCAGCGCTCCATATGTCACGCGAGTAGCGCAGACGCAAGCCACCCACAGGAATACGGATATCGTCGTAGTCCTGCGCCAAAAACTCCGTGTAGTCCATTGGCGAGATGATGTCCGTGAGCCGCAGTGCATCTGCCACACCCCAAGTGATAATCTGCCGTCCTGCTCGCACGTCCCAATGATCGTCGGAATAGTAGGCATAGGCCTCACGCAACTGGAAGCCTGAGCGGTCTTTCAGGATAGCATTGTGAATCAGGTTGGCCGACACGAACGCACCCGCATTTCCTTTCTCCAGCGTCACCTCGCCACGCACACGACTACGCGACGACATCCAGTCGTTGGGCGACTCCGTACGTACCGCATGATACATATCCACGAAGCCCTTTACGCTGACGCGGAGGGAATCCTCATCCTGCGCCGAGGCTGGACGAGGAATGATGCACAAAAGTAGTGCGAAGAGAGCGAGAGTTTTCATAAGCCTTTTTCCAGTTTAGCCACCGTAAACAGCGCCTTGTCCACCTTTACGTCGTACTGCGTGTTCTTCACCACAATGGTGGTACTGTGCTCCGTCTGCACGTTCTTCATCTCCATCTTCAGCACGGTCCAGAAGCCCTGAATCTTCTTCACTTCCTGAATAGTGAGCACACGGTGCAACTTGTTCAGTTTGTCGTAGTACTCTACATGGTCGGCTATCAAACAGTCCTGACGAATCCACGACACCTTGCGACTATATATCTCATGCTTGTCGACAGGTACCGACTCTACCACCCAGCACTTATGCCCGCCACGCATCTCCTCGCGCAGCAACTTGTGCGTGTCCTCATCCACATGGCGCTGACCCATGTCGTCATACGTAAAGTCAGTACCCATAAAATAGTCTGTTTTCGACGACGAGCCGCTGATGCGGCGCGTTTTCTTCATCGCTGGCAGGTAGAGCCATTTCGCATCCTCCTTACCAATCTCGTCGTAATCCCAGGTCAAGAATCCCGTGCCCTTCACATCGCCTGGGTAGGTAAAGAACATCATCTTCTTCGTGTCCTTACCCTCGTCCATCGCCCACGACGTCACCTTCCTCTGGCGCGTGCTGCCGTTCTTCTTTTTGAGCGTCAGTTCCATCTCACCGTAGCGCGTATCGCCGTCGGCACGGTCCTTTACTTTCTGAATTACTTGGCGGCCTGTCAACTGCTGACCGCTCATCTCACTTGCTGCCAACAGAAAGGCAGCCATTATAAATAATACCTTTTTCATATCGTTTTACTTTTTACCAAATACCTTACACTTATTAACAAGAATCGGCGTTACCAAAAGGTCAGCAGCCAATGCCGAGAGAATGCCGATGACAGCCATCAGACCGAAGTTGATACACATGGTGCAGGCCGAGGTGCAGAAGCCAGCAAAGACGGCTGAGGTGATGATAGACGTGATGACGATGGCGACACCCACCACGCGGAACGTACGACGGATGGCCTCACGATAGTGGTGCGTGCGGTCGAACTCCAACTTGGAGTGATTGATGAAATGGATGGTGTCGTCCACAGCCATACCCAACATCATGGGCAACAGCGTGGCGGTCATCATGTCGAGCGGCACACCCATCCAACCCATATAGCCACCCACGAAGATGGCAGGCATCATGTTGGGGATAAGTCCAATCAATCCCACGCGGATGCTCTGGAAGGCAATCATCAGGATGATGCCGATGATGAGGATGGAGATGACGAACGAGAGCATCTGGCCACGCACCAGATACTGCATCATGGTGACGTACTGCGGGATGTTTCCTACCGTCGTAATCTTCGCCCCAGGGAACAGTTCCTGGGCATCCTGCTGGATGCGCGCCATCTCACGCTCCACCTGCGCCGAGTTGAAGTCGGATATCTCAACCATCAGTCTAAGGCGGCGGTAGTCATAGTCCACCCAATACTCGGACTCCGTACCGCCAGCATTTTCGTAGAGAAGAATTTCCTGCGCCACCTCCTCTTCCGTATCAGGCACACGATAGTAGGCTGTGTCGCCATCGTTGAGCGTCTGGTTCAGGTCCTTCAGAATGTCGAGAATCGAGGTGGTACGCTTGGTCAGGTCGTACGTACCCACTTGCTGCTGCAACTCATCCAGTCGGTGCAGATTATCAGGCTCCTTGGCCTCATCGTTGTGAGACAGTTCCACGATGAGGTCGTAGGAATAGAGTGAGCCCAACTCTGAACGACCCACGTCCATCACCTCCTTTACGTAGGGCACATCCTCGCCCATGGTACGCTCAATATCAAAGGCTGCCTCAATCTTCCACAGACCCACGCACAACACCAGACATACCACAAGGAACGACCAGCCAATCTTCTTGGGATTACGTAATACCACGTCACTCAACTTTACCATTGCCGCCGTCCAGCGCGTGTCGCTCTCATCGGTAAAACCCTTCTTGGGTTGCTTGTTTTTACCAAACGACAGCAATACGGGCGAGATAATCAGCGACGTGAGGAGTACGAACAGTACGCTCATCGAACTGATGACACCCACACAATGCATGGGACGGATGGGGATAACGAGGAACGACAGGAGCGACACCAGTGTGGTGAAACCGCAGAAGAACACCGACCAGCCAATCTCCCTGAGTGTCTCGACCACGGCCTTGCGCCTCTCGCCGTGAATGCGCATACGTCCGCGGAAATACGAGAAGATATGGATGTTATAGGCAATGGCCACGGCAAAGGCCAGAATGGTGGGAATCATCAGTACGGTGGAGTCAACATACATCTTCGTCCAGCCCGCAATGCCGTAGGTGATAAAGAGTCCGCCAACCACCGAGATAATCGGCGCCAGCACACCACGCAGCGAGCGTGTCATGCAGAGCATCACCAGCATGCAGACGATGGTGGCAATCATCATCAGTCTACTCATCTCCTGTCCGATATAAACGGTCTTGCAGTTGGTGACGTAGGGCATGCCCGTACCTTTAGGATGCAGTGAGGCATAGGCAGGCTTCTTGATAATGCGCTCCACCTCCTGACCCGTGATGATATCAGGCGCCACGGTGCCCTGCTGCTTCCACACGCTGTCCTTGGGGAAGGTGCGTAGTTTCACCATAATCCACGACAATCGGCCGTCCTGCGAGATGAGTTTGCGCGCCACGTGTGGCTTACTGTAGGCACGGGCTTTGATACTGTCCATCGCCGCAGTGCCGTCTTCAGGAATCTCATCAGGCACAATCTGCTCGATGGTCATGCCCTCGTCGCTGCCCACCATAAACTCGATATCGGTGAGCGATGTCACCTTGTCGGCATACGACAGACTGTCCAGCAGTTCGTTGGAGAGGGCTCGCAGCGTGGCAAGATTTTCCTGTGTAAAGTGGTTGTCACATTGCGTCAGCACGCCCACGTAGTAGTCGTTGCCGAAGTGCGACTTAAACTCATCAGTCATCACCAGCATAGGGTCGTCCTCAATGAAATAGTCGTCGAACGACGTCTCCTTCACCATCCGCTTCATGCCAATCACCGACATGATCATCACCAGCACAAAGGTCGCCAGCACCAGCCAGCGCCTGCGCAGCAGTTGTCCAGCAAACCGCGCGAACAACTCATTAATCTTTTCAATCTTCATACCTTTCAATTATTTAATAACGAACAATGTTTCAAAATGTTCACAAAAAAAGAGGACCCGCATTTCTGCGAGTCCACTCTGTATCTTGATGCCGAAGCATTCCTATGTATTCTTAATCGTTTCATCTGTTGCATATTTTCGACTGCAAAATTACTATATTCTGTCGAAACGTGCAATACCTAAAACTGACTATTTCGTGTTCATCAGCGTGCGCCACCCTCCAAACTCAAACTTGATGTAGTCCTCGATGGCGCGTCGTATCTCGTCGGCAGGTAGGTTATGCTTGATGACCTCGGAGATGAAACTGAACATCCACACCATATGCACATGGTAGGTGAAGGGTGTTTGGATGACGCCATACTCAGGGTATTTGCGCTTAAACTCATTCATAAACTCCAGAACCATCTTGGTGCACTCGTCCGTGTAGGTGTCGATATAGTTCTCGAGCGAGGAGCCCTGCGACTGATAAAGCAGCAGTTTCAGCTCGTCGCGATGGTTATTAATGAGCAGCATATACTCCTTCACATGGTCACCCACCATCCCATTGCTCTGACCTGTGGCATAGCAGAGGAAGTCGACCTGACCCTCCACATTGTGATGTTCACGCATCATGCGCTCCAACTCAGCCGTGAGTGGCGATACGATATGGCGAAACAGCTCGTCCTTACACTTGAAATAGTTATAGATATTACTCACGCCAATGCCCACCCCAGCCGCAATGTCGCGCATCGAGGTCTTGGCGTAGCCCTGACGCAAAAAGATCCTGCGGGCCACCTCCACAATCTGTTCACGTGTATAGTCCTTTTTTACCTGCATGGATTGTCAGTTAAGCATATGAGTGCATACCACCCAGGAAGAAGTTCACACCAAAATAGGTGATGAGGATGGTGAGAAACGCCAGCGTCATATACACATGACGGTTCATGCGGATGCTGCGATGGGCAGGAACAGCATAAACCATCAGGGTGATGAGCGCCCACGTCTCCTTAGGGTCCCACGACCAGTAGGTGCCCCACGACACATTAGCCCATATAGCACCAATGAAGATACCATAGCACAAGAAGGCAATGGCAGGGAACAGCAGGAGCTGCGACAGGTGGAGCGTTGTCTGACGGAGCTTGGGTCTGATAATGCCCACCAGACTGCTCAGGAAGATAAAGAACAGCAGGGTGTAGGCCATCATGATGGTGGCAATATGGATGGGCAGCAAACGCGAGTTGAGCACTGGCAGGGGATGGTTCTCGGGCGAGTATTTACCCAGGAAGTGATTCATCAGGAAGACGAAGCACACAAGGATAGCCACGGCGAAGACCGTCAGTGCAGTACGATGATTGCGCAACTGCGACAGCTCATAACGGAAGCCACCCTTAGGGTCGGCGAGCATCCAGACGAGCGTCACAAAGAGCAGCGCATAGCCCACATAGGTGATTGGCGTGCCCCAAGGGTCGCTATTCATGGAAAGGATACTGCCCTCCAGGTCGGCGTCGAAGTCCATCTGATACAGGCGGATGCCATTCTTACTGGCGATGTTGTTCATCGAGATGGTCACAGGCTCGCCGTCGATACGCACATACGAGATATAGTCGGACGGCATGTCGCTACCCTCATAGAACTGCACCTCGAAGTCCTCCAGACAGATTGTGAAGGGCAACTGGTGCAGGTACATGTCGCGCGTAAGATACTCATTAGTAAGTACGCCCTTGCGCAGGGGCACCACACCACGCACAGCCGTGAGGTGAGTGAGCAGGGCTCCCAGCAGGATGACCACCAGCGACAGATGGAGCAGTACCACCGACAGTCGGCGCACCCGCTGCTTCAGGAACCAGAAGATGCCGGCAGCAGCAAGGAGGGCCCACAGGGCCGAGAACCACCAGGCACCATAGTAATGCTCCGACACATAGTCTGTGCCCTGATATCGCTCAACAATCGTGGCGGCTGCCATCACGACAACCACCACAATATAGAGTAAAACAATAGCTTTCTTCATGTATATATAACGCGTAGTAAGGGCTATATATTATATTGACTCGACGAATTTCACCAACGCGTCGCGATCATCCTTGTCCAACTGATAGAACTTCTCGGCAGCGCGATAGCCATCAGACTTCTTTGAATAGCCGTGCCACATGATAGCCTCGACAACGGTACGTGCACGACAGTCGTGCAAGCGGTCGTCGGCACCTGTCAACTGGCGCGAGAGGCCTCGGCCCCACAGCGGCGTGGTGCGACACCAGCCCGTACGGATGTCGTTCTTCATCATCAGGCGGTGCTGCACCATATCCGTATAAGGCCAGATGGTCTGGTTGGGATACTTAGGCAGCATCTTCTTGGCATCCTTGCCCACACTCTTGGCATAGGCCTTGATGCTGGCATCCACCCACATATCGTCGGCACCCGTCTTCCATGAGGGACGGTGACACTGGGCACAGCCAATCTTCGTAAACAGCTCCTTGCCACGCTGCACCTTCTTGTCGTTCAGGTGACGGGCAGCAGGCACAGCCAGTCCGCGATGCCACACCATGAACTGATAATACTGTTTGTCGCTCATCTCGTCCTTGCCATTATAGGGGGCACCATTGAAGAGGTACTTCTCGAAGGTCTCCTTCTTGGCTATCGACGAGCAACTCAGCAACTCGTTCACACGCTGGGCAATACCCTCATCGGTGCCATCGGCATAGTAAGGATGCCATAGACTGAGAGGTGAGGCGCCATGCTCCTTGATATACTTGATGACCTCAGGGTCCTGACTCTGAGCCAAGGCCCATGCAGGTGTGGTGTAGAGGAAATGGCGGTCACTACGTGTCACGTTGGTGATGTTCCAAATGGCGTTAGAGCCAGCACCATCCTGCAGCGAGCCACGTGTCATGGCATAGGTGAAGCGCTTCAGCGGACCATGCTGACCATCGCGGAAGGTGCCCAGGTCGTTGTAGTTGGCAGAATAGTAGGCCGACGACTTAAAGGTGCCTGCCTCCTTGTCCCACATATTAGGATTCAGTTCCACATACTTCGACTCGCCCCTCCATTGAGCCTCGATGTCCTCATCGTCGATGGCATCAAGAAGACCTGTGCCGTAGATACCGATGGTTGACTCCAGACGCACCTCATAGTTGGTGGGCTTAGGGTTGGTGTTGAAGGCCGTCTGAGGGATGGTCACCTCAGGATAGATGAGCGAGTACTTCTCGCCATCAGCAAACGCCATGGGCAGTCCACTCTCCATGGCCGTCACCTCTTTCCAATCGATGCGAATCTGGTTCTCGTCGATAGGCGCCTTGAAAGGAGCCATTGCCTGTGTCTGAGGCATACCCGTCACCTCCGCGATATAACCGTTGGTATCAGGGTGATAGATAACCAGAAGGTAACCATTGCCAATCTGGTTGGCACGATACTCTGTCTGGCGCTTGCCATGACCATAGCTGGGATGACAGGCAATACATGAGTTGCGTACCCAGGCAGGACCCAAACCCTTGCGAGGCTCCTGCTCCAGCGTATAGAGTTTCTCAAAGAAGCCCTCACCCGTGGTGAAGTCCTCCACCATTCCTGCAGCCTCAGCAGCTGGACTAATGGCCGAATAGCTGGCTTTCTCGGTGGTTCCCAGCTGTCCGCCAGGATACCATTCCTCGGCTGAAAAATTACCTGTTTCCTTTCCAAATACTTGTTCCTCGGGTACTAGACCACCCAGGTCGCTTAAGCTATCGTTATCATCGGAACATGCTGCCAGCATCACTGCTGACAGCATTCCGATAGACGTAGCTCTAAATAAATTAGATACGTTTATCATCATGATGAATATAATTAATTAATGTTTCATTCTTCTGAGATTGAGTCCCAGTTATCAGGATCGTCAAAGTCCTTACCCCACACCACGCTGCAGTACTTCACGAAGGGTGCAGGCATACCGCTAATGGCCTCGATGGCCTTCACATAACCATTCTCCACCTTTGTGTTCACGTCATCCTTACCAACACTGGCAAAGAAGGTGTGGAAAGAATACTGGTTGGCAGTCTTATCGGTAGAGCCCAGCCAGATGTTACGGATAGAGCGGATATTATCGCGGAAGTCGCTGATAGAGTTGTAGCTATAGGGTGACTCCACATAAGAGATATCGCCTGAAGAGAAGGGGTTGGCAATCTTGGCAGATCCTACCTCCGAGCAGATGGCAAAGCAAGAACCCTCGTCGTCAGAGAGCAGCTGTGCGATGGCGTCCTTCAGTGTGGGGAAGGTGCTCTTGCTGTCAAGACCAGCCTTCTTCAGGTTGTCGCCATAGCTCAGACCCTTCTCAGTGGTGTAGTCGAGACCAGCCTCCTTCACCACAGCCACACGGGTAGCGTTGGCCGATGTCTCACCCTCCCAGGCTACCTGCAACTGGAAGGTGCGCTGCTTCAGCAGGGTGCAGATGGTCTGGGCATAGGCCAGCTCCTGTGCACCTGTGATGTGCTCGAAGTTCTTATAGGTGTCGTTAGCCTGCAACTCGGCCACCTTACGAGGCTGACCATTGCGGAAGAGGATGAACTCAAGGGCGTGGAAGCCCAGGATGGTAGCATCCTCCAGCATCTCTTCGTTCATGCCGTTGTTGAAGTAGCTCAGCAGCAGCGAACGGTTCAAAGGCCATGAGTCGATGGTGGGGTCCACATCGAAGTCGCTGGCAGCACCACCCAGGAATGCCTCAGAGCGCTCCCAGTACTGACGGGCTTTCTTGAAGTCCTCGCAGGCAGCATTGATCTGCGACTGTGTAATCGTGTTCACGGTCAAACCGTTCAGGGTGCTCTCCAGTGCCTCTGTTTCGTTGGCCAACTGTGTATAGGTGGGCACAATCACGTTGCTCACCACATTCTCGAGCACTTTATAAAGATAAGCTTCCTGTGTCTCAGAGAGGCTGGCACCACTGATGGTGCTGTTGGCCTTTGTCAGTTCGCCCTCCAAGGCTGCACATCCGTCGATAGCGGCCTCACCAAAGGCTTTGTTGTCATAGCCAGTGGTAACAGAGGCATAGGTATCCTGGTCAACAACGGGTGTGGTCACCTTGATGTTGAAACCTGTTTCATTACCATCTTTGTTGTCATCATCATCGCCACATGATGTCATTGTCAGGGCTCCCAAGGCTACTGCCACTGACAGGAAGAAATACTTTTTCATAAGCTTTTTAATACTTTTTTATGTTGAATTGTTTATCGTTTACAGAAAGAAGCCCTCGTAGGCCACGCCGATGTTCAGCGAAGGCTCGTTGTTAAACTGCGACTTAAGGAAGCGCTTAGAATACTCCGCCTTGATGACCACTGAGTGGAGGGGGTAGTAGTTCACACCCACAGCCATGCGCTTCACAGCCGTATAATCATAGGTCACACCCTTGGTGGCCGAAGCATAGGGGTTGTACTGCTCATAGCGGCCAAACAGATAGAGTTTCTTCTCCTGCTGACGCAACTTCCTAATCTGCGAGAAAATGTCGTAGCCAGCCTCCAGACCATAGGCATAGGCGTTCTTCGATACAAAGGCCGAGTGGTGGTAGGGCGACTTCTTGTTCACACGGTTCGACAGGTATTTCAACTGATCGGCATCGCCCAGATAGCCGTAGTCGGCCTGGCCACGCACGATCCAGTTATGCCCCTTATAAGTAAAGTCGAGGGCACCAACAAGTACCTGACCCTTATACTCTGCATCCACACCATTGGCATTGCGAGGATAGCTGTTGCCGATGCTCTCGCCATAGTAGCCACTCAGGCCAATACGCAAGCCACGGATGCTATAGTTATCCAAGCGGAGCGCAACACCATATTTGTTGGCCACATCAAACTCCAGGGGTGACATGTGTCCTTTGTGAATCCAGCCAGTATTGGTAAAGCCGTCGGCATTCAGGCCTGCCAGCAGCTGAGCCTCATAACGGAAGTCCTTATAGCGGCCCCAGAACGACACACCCGTCTGATGCCATGTAGAGGGCATGATGGTGTTCTCGCCCTCAGGACGATAGACGGTGAAGAAGTTGGTAGGCTCATGATGGGCGTTGTTCAGTCCCACAGGCACCACGATATGTCCAGCACGGATGTTGGCCCAGCGAGCAAACGACTTCTGGATCCAGAACTGCTCCAGCTCTACCTCGCCGCCCTTCTCTACTTCCTGTTCCCATTCGCCGCCTTCCTCGTCTTCTTTCTCATAGGCCAGTCCGTTGCCGCCGTGCTCAAACTCAATCTCTGTGCCAAACGACCAGCCTTGACCAAAATCGTAACCCAGGTAAACCACAGCATGGGGAATATCGAAGCGACCATGACTGGGGTCGTCCTTGTGCAACTCAGGCTGACTGTAACGACTCACGTGGTCACTGAAATAATTACGCGAGAACACAGCCTCGCCATAACCGCCCACAGTCAGGTGCGAAAATTCCTCTGTTTCTTTAATGCTATCTTTTGCTGTCTGAGCATCAACTGTCTGACAGGCCATAATGACTGAAAATGCTATAATAAATCTTTTCATTTCAAACTAGTTAAAATTCCGGCTGCAAAGGTAGTGTGAATAAAAAAAAGATACAATACCTAAAAATAATGAAAATGATTACGAACTATTTGGTTATTTACACACTTCATAGTAACTTTGCATGCGAAATAGGGCAGGAAGCCCATCATTTCGCAAAAACTGAAAAAATGAAACCTATGAGAAAAGTGATCCTTACGGCCTGCATGGCCGCAGTAAGCATGGTGGCGACAACCACTCAGGCACAGCCCAAACTGACAGCGACGAACATCGACCAGGTGATGAAGGCCATGACCCTTGAGGAGAAGGCCAAGCTCTTGGTTGGCGGTTCCAACAACTTCTTTGGCGACCAGGCTGCCGTAGGTGGCGAGGCCGACCTCGTGGCTGGTGCTGCAGGCACCTCTGCTGCCATTCCCCGTCTGGGCATTCCTGCCACCGTACTGACCGACGGTCCTGCCGGCGTGCGCATCGACCCCACCCGTAGGGGCACCACTCATACGTTTTATGCCACAGGTTTCCCCATTGGCTCGTGTCTGGCATCCACATGGAACACAGAGCTGGTACGCAAGGTGGGCGAGGCCGTGGGCAACGAGACCAAGGAATATCGCTGCGACGTGATCCTGGGTCCTGGCATGAACCTGCATCGCAATCCCCTCTGTGGCCGTAACTTCGAGTACTACTCAGAAGACCCGCTGCTCACAGGTAAGATTGGCGCTGCCTATATCAACGGCGTGCAGAGTCAGGGTGCTGGCGTGTCGGCCAAGCACTTCGCTGTCAACTCGCAGGAGACCAACCGCACCAGCGTTGACGAGCAACTCAGTCAGCGTGCTGCTCGCGAGCTCTATCTGCGTGGCTTCGAGATTGCCGTTCGCGAGAGTCAGCCCTGGACCATCATGTCGAGCTATAACATGATCAACGGCCAGTACTCTATGGGCAACCGCGACCTGCTCACCAGCATCCTGCGCAACGACTGGGGCTATAAGGGCATCGTGATGACCGACTGGATTGGCATCCGCAAGGGACTCGAGACCATCACTGAGGTGCAGGCAGGCAACGACCTGATGGAACCAGGACAGCCAGCACAGGTGAAGGAGATTATCGATGGTGTGAATAGTGGCCGACTGTCTATGAAGGATGTCGACCGTAACGTGCGCCGCATGCTGGAGTATATTGTCAAGACACCCAGTTTCAAGCACTATCCTGCCACCAATGAGCCTGACCTTCAGGCACATGCTGCCATCACACGCCAGACGGCTTGCGAGGGTATTGTGCTGCTGAAGAATGCACCTTGTACAACGAACAATGTACAGGCACCTTGTCTGCCGTGGAAAGACGGACAGGTCAAGACCGTCGCCCTCTTTGGCGAGAACTCCTATAACCTGCTCTCTGGCGGCACAGGCTCTGGCTGTGTGCACACCCCCTATGTCGTCGACCTGGTGGAGGGTCTGAAGAATGCTGGCATCAGCACATCGAAGACCCTGACTGACATCTATCGCAAATACAACGACTTTGCCCGCCTGAAGTTCCAGGCCGAGCGTCATCCAGCCAACTGGTTCCAGCAGGAGCAGTTTGGTCAGCAGAAATATCCTGAGATTAGCTTCTCGTCAATCGCTATTAATAAGGAGGTACGCGCAGCCGATGCTGCCATCGTCACCATTGGTCGCCAGGCTGGCGAGGGTGCCGACCGTGACATCAATACTGAGTTCAACCTCATCGACACTGAGCGCCAGTTGCTCACAGAGGTATGCAAGGCCTTCCATGCTGCCCACAAGCCCGTCATCGTGATTATCAACAGTGGTAGCGTGATCGAGACAGCCTCATGGCGCGACCTGCCCGATGCCATCATCTGTGCCTGGCAGCCTGGCGAGGAGGGTGGCAACTCGCTGGCCGACATCCTCACTGGTAAGGTGAACCCCTCTGGCCGCCTCACGATGACCTGGCCCATAGCCGCCACCGACCACCCCTCGACAGAGGGCTATGCCGACAAGGTGGCCATGAAGCACCACGAGGACATCTATGTGGGTTATCGCTATTTCGACACCTTTAACAAAGAGGTGGCCTACCCCTTCGGCTATGGACTGAGCTACACCACCTTCGAGTTCTCGAAACCCAAGGTGAAGGTGAGTGGCAAGAACGTCACTGTGAGCGTCACTGTGAAGAACACAGGCAGCGTGGCTGGCAAGGAAGTGGCACAGGTCTATGTCACTGCGCCTAAGGGCCGCATCGAAAAACCAGCTCAGGAGTTGAAGACCTTCGCCAAGACGCGCGAACTGCAGCCTGGCGAGAGTCAGACGCTCACCATGCAGATTCCTGTCCGCATGCTGGCATCGTTCGACGAGGCTGGCAGTCAGTGGCTCACAGATGCTGGTCAGTACACCTTTAAGATTGGTGCCTCAAGTCGCGACATCCGTTGCACCACCACAGCCAAGGTGGGCCGCTATACGGAGAAGACCACCAACGCGCTGGCACCCAACGTCAAACTGAACCTGTTGAAACAATAAATAAAATATAGCACCAAATCATGAAACGTATAGCGCTTTTCCTGTTGTCGCTTGCCCTGACATCCCTGTCGGCTGTGGCCCAGAACGACCTGGGCGACCCCACGTTTGTGCCCACGGTGAAGGTGAGTAAGACACTGGTTGACGGCGATTCTATTCAGTATATGGAGATGTCGAACGTCTACGTGTATCCAGAGTTGACCTTCAAGAGCAAGCGACAACAGCAAGCCTATATTCGATTGGTGAAGAACGTGAAGAAGGTACTGCCCATAGCCAAGCAGGTGCGCCAGATTATCATCGAGACGGCCGAGTTTACTGAGACACTGCCTCCCAAGGAGCGCGACGCCCACCTGAAAAAGGTGGAGCAGGCCATCGTCAAGGAGTATAAGCCACAGATGAAGAAACTGACGTTCTCGCAGGGCAAACTGCTCATCAAACTTGTTGACCGTGAGTGTCACTCCACTGCCTACGAAGCCATGCAGGCCTTCATCGGTCCCATCCGTTCAGGCATGTGGCAGGCCTTTGCCTGGATGTTTGGTGCTTCGCTGAAGAAAGGCTATGAGCCAGAAGGCACTGACCGACTCACTGAACGTGTGGTTCTGATGGTCGAGGCCGGACAACTGTAAGTACACGCCATTCCCCCAATACTTTTTTCCTACGAGAGAAACTGATAGGTCACCAAGGCGGCCGCGCTGTTCACAATGATCAGTCCACTCAGGATTGACACATCATCTATATCCCTTTCTGCTTTGTTTTTAAGAATGGTCTTTATGAGAACCGCGATGAGAACAATCTCAAGAACACACGGTATCATAACCAGTCCCCACCTGAGTCTCGTGCAACAGCAAAACAACTCTTCCTTAAAACAGATAGCCACCGCTTCTGTTAAATAGACCGTCAAAACGAGACATGCCAGAATAATAATCCTTGTAGTTTGTTTCATACATTAATAATTAACATCATAGTTGATTTAAATTCTGCTGCAAAATTAGTTACTTTTGCAAAAACAAAAAAACTTTTTATGTTTCAATGTGTTTCACTAAACAAAAGAAAAATTAAACAAGTGTACAATAAATTAGTAATCAGTTACTTAGCAACACTCTGTTTGTTGAAGTAATTATTACATTATCAACTAAATATGAAACACTCTGAAACAAATTTCACGAAATCCTTGTAGTTTATTTTTGTTTTTATTATCTTTGTATGCGAAATAACTAAAGCCTAAGATAATGAAGAAGAACCTTACTACATATATCTATGTGTTTTTGGCTGTAATCCTGACCTCGTGTACTGACCATGCAACCCTTGACAGGTTGGATTATATCAAGGAAATAGGTAACGAGAACCCAGAGGAAGCACTCGTGATGCTCGACTCCGTCGAGGTGGACATCAAGCGGGCATCGGCCTATGCCAAAAACAAGTTTGACCTGCTGCGCGTCAGACTCAATGATAAAGTTGATCACAAGCCTACGTCAGACTTGATGATCAGGCAACTCGTTGACTATTTCGAGAAGGAGGGCAACGTGCGCGACAAGCAGGAGGTGTACTATTACGCTGGCAGCATCTATCGCGACCTGCAGGACACACCAAGGGCCCTCGAGAACTTCTTCAAGTCGCTGAGCTATGCCAACGACTGCAACGACTGCGACGCCTATATGCTCTGCTGCACCTATTCCAATCTGAGTCATCTGTTCTATACAGTACAGGACTATCGGAACGACTTGAAGATGGCCAAGAAGGAACTGGAGATCTGTAAGAAAGGCATCGGCAGTCTGGTCATCCCCTATATGCACATGGGCATAGCCTATCTGGCCTTGGACAGTATGCCCCAGGCCAAGGAGGCGCTCGACATGGCCTATCAGGAGATCATCTCGAAAGAAGACATCTCCAGCAATCAGGCGTCACTCATCCACCTGCTGAACGACTACTCTACTTTGGGTGATACTGCCAAAGCCAAGGTGTGCTACGAACTGATTGAAGACCGTCCCCTCGAACACTTCAAGGCTTTCCCTTGCAATGCCTTTGCTCGATACTTTGAAGCTGCAGGCAAGGTGGACTCGGCCATCATCTATTGTCAGCGTGTGCTGGACGATGGGCAGGACATAGACAACATGTACGATGCGGCCAAATCACTGTTCCGACTCTATGACAGGATGGGCGACAAGGAGAAGACCAATCACTTTGCCAGGAGCTATATGGCACTGAGCGACTCGATGGACTTTGGCACGCGACAGGAGTTGGCCGCCACAGTGACCAACGCATATAAGTATCACCTGGACCAGAACAGGGAGCAGCAACTGAAAGACGAAAGGAACAAGACCTTCAACACGCTGATTGCCGTCTCGATGCTTTCGGCCCTCGCCTTCCTCATTGCCATCACCGTTTACATCCGTAGGAAGAACAGATACCTGAAGCGAATCATCGCCCTCTCGGCCGACCTGCGAAAGCTCTCTGACGAGGAGAAGCGACTGCACGAGGAGATCCGTCAGAAGGAAGAGCAGAACAAGGTATTCATCAAACTGCTCCACATGTCGAAGTTGGAGGACAAGGCCGAGGATGTGGTGTCGTTCGTCAAGGAGTCGGCCTCGGGCAAGCAGCCCATGAAGGCATCCGACTGGAAGAAGCTCTACCAGGCTGTGGACAACCTCTACCCCACCTTCCACGACAAACTCATACACGAGTCGGACGCATTCAACGAACAGCAGATGCAGTTCTGCTACCTCGTCAAGATAGGCCTCTCCAGCACGCAGATCCAGAACCTGATGAACCTCTCGCGCGCCACCGTCTGGCGATGGAAGCAGAAATACGAATGGATTCAAACGGCATAGCGTTCTGGCAGGATTCCTGATTTTTAGAATTATTCGGACAATAGCGCCTCTGAGATTTAAAAATTCTGAGCCAAAAATTTTTTCTGTGCGTACAGGCGAAATATGAGCATGTTCGTAAAATGCTGAAAATGAATGGTTTACGAAATTGGCTCGAAAAGTGTAAAGAATTAGAAAGCGTTCGAATATTCGTTTAGGTTGTAACGGAGCCTGAGTTACACTGCAACGGAGGCTGTTTTGCATGGTAAAACAGCCTCCGTTGGGTTGTAAAACAGCCTCCGTTGCATGGTGAAATCGATAGGGGTCATCCAAAAGGTCATTTTTGACCCATTTTCGCGTTCTAGTTTGCATTTTTTCAGAACCCCTTTTTTCGGCACTTTTTTATGACATTATGTGCCGTGGTCAGAACTGTTTTTGGATCAGACCATTGAGGTTAGTCTGATACCAAGACCTTCTTGCCATCAACGATGGTCAGTCCACGCAAGCCCTTGCCTAACTTTCGCCCCTGAAGGTCGTAGATGCCATGATGCCCAGCATTCTGTGCAGGAAGAACGCCCTGGATGGCAGTAGGCGCGTTATAGTCGATGGACACGAGCGAAAAGCCACTGTCGATATTCGTGATGTGAACACGGAAGATGAAGCGCGCCAAGGCCTCCTTACCGTCAGACGACTTATAGCGCAGGAGCTGACCAAACGTGCAGTCCTGCCCCTGAGTGACGGCCCCAGGCTTCTGACCAATATTAAAAGAGAGGGACGACGGCTGAAACTCACTATAGAGCACGCCACTGGCATACTCGATCACCACGCCAGAAGCATTGAACCAATGGCCATAGCCGTTGGCCGTACTCTGACGGTTCACCAAGGCCTGCGTCCTGGGGTTCATGGCATAGAACATCATCTTGCCAGCACCAGGCCCACCTGTGGCCCATGCCTGCAGCTTGCTGGCAATATCCGTGGGCTGCATCTGGAACGCCGTGCCCAGCATGGCCTGCGCCTGACCAGACACATTCACAGCCACAGCGTCGTAGCTGTTGAGCTGGGGCAGATAGACATCATAGGTAAAGGTGATGTCGGCCACCTCGCGCCCATCAATCACAGGTGCCACATAGACCTGAGCGCGATCGCCCAGCGTGGTGCCCTCAACCTGGAAACGATAGGGCCACTGCCCATCGTTGCTGCTGTTATCGTCCCACTTATGCGCCACATAGGAGGTGGGAGCAGGCAGAACGACCAGCCACAGCTGCTTGGTGTCAGCAGGGATGGTGATGCTCACCTCGCAAGAACTTTCAGTATTCCCCTCGCAATAGATTGAGTCCTGCTGCACATACTGGCGCGAGCCATCGTTCAGGAGGGCCACATAACCCAGTCGGAAGCCACGCTTGGCAGCATTCGAAGGGCGCACATAGGTGGTGCGCGACGTCTTGACCCACTGCGCATCGCCGTTCATCATCTCGGCTGGGTCGCCCTGCGCCAGTTTTGAGGCAGCAGGCAGAGCCGTGAAGCGTGTGGTGACCAGCGTTCCCTCAGCAGGAACAGCAAGGGGTATGACATTAAAGCCAGAAGCCTCAGGGGCCGACGACAGGGCCACCTGATAGGCCGTATCGCCCAAGGCCACACAGCGATAGTCGAAGTCGCCCACAAACGCCTGGCCATAGCTGCGACAGGCATCGAGGTCCCAGGTGACACAATGCGAAGCATAGTCGTAATAAAGACGGAAGAGATCCTTGGCATTGAGTCCCTTCAACTTCATCAGCGCCTGGTTGAAGTCAGTGGCATTGCCCTGCGTCTGTCCAGTCATGGGCTGGTTCCACACCTGCGCCACAGTGGTGATGTCGTTATAGTGCTCACACAGATAGTAGTGCAGCCAGTAACTCTGATAGCGATGCCACTCGTGCGAAAAAGCCAGGTTGTGACTCTTACGGAAGATGCCGATGCTCTGACTGAACATCTCGCTGGGGTACGACTGGGCAGCCTGCCACTGGGCCGTCTGTTCCCAGATGGTCTGACCATTGCCACAACGCAGGTGGAAGCCAGTATTATCAGTCTGCGAGTCCTTGTGGCCACTATGCTCAGCATAGCACATATAATGGAACGAGTGGCCCACCTCGTGCGCCACAGAATGGCCCACAGGCTTACAGGCCGAAGGTCCCAGCCACAGGGCACTGATCTGATAGTCGTAGCCACCACCATAGCACACCCAGTCGGTGGTGTGGTTCAGTAGCACCATGATCTTGTATTTCGACAGGTTCGAGTTCTGAGGATCCACAAAGCCCAACTGGTTGATCTCCAGATCATAGAAGGCCTCGCATTTCTGCAGCAGGTCCTGCTCGTCAACCCTATAGGCCGAAGGCGACTCAGACGGCTTTTTCGTGCCATAGCCTTTGTCCCAGAATACGATGACATTCTCGCTCTCAACACTCCTGCTCTTCGACCACGTATATTGGTTGTCTGGGTCGCTCTCCTTGTAGAGCAGCGAGTCGCTGGGCCAGGGGTTCCTCCACTCGTTGGGGATATAGACCGTTTTCTGGGCATACACGCCAATGGCCATCATACTCAGCAGCATCTGGATGAAAAAGAATCTTCTCATTGTTTTAGGGAACATCGTTTTAAGTTTTTTTATGTAGATAATTGATTTTTCGAGGTGCAAAGTTACACTTTTTTCGTAACTTTGCACCATCAAAACCGATAAATGTCTACTTTCTACTGAAAACAAGCAAGAAACAAACATGAGAAGACTTTTTTCCTTCCTCATCCTCACTTCATTATGCTATGGCCAGATGATGGCGCAGATAGTGAAGACAGAGACCGTCTGCGTGGAGACACCTGTGGGAAACGCCCCTCGACTGCCCTATCAGTTGTGGGTGACCGATGCCAACGGCAAGGGTGCCTATCGCCAGGTGAAATGGATGAACGCATCGGAAGCCACAGAGCAGGCCGAGGCCAACGCCAGCATCAACCCTGTGGGCAGTATATATAAGGTACGTGGATTCGTCCTGGGCGACAACACCACACCCAACGGCTACCCTGTGTGGGCCGAGGTGAGAGTGGTGGAAGATGAAAGAGGGACGAGGGAAGAGGGAAGAATTGTGGCTGAGCCCCTGCCACTGAACGCAGTGAGCATCGACGGCGACAACAGACTGACGCAGAATCGCGACCTCGACATCGACCAGCTGATTAGTCTGCCTGTGAAGCAGCAGCTCTATAACTATCGCGACACCTACGGACTGCCCACGGAGGGCTATCCTGAGGCCGACGGATGGGACTCGCCCACCACCAAGTTGAAGGGGCATGGCTCTGGCCACTACATGTCGGCCATGGCCTTCGCCTTTGCCAGCTGTCAGGACAAGGCGAAGAAGGACATCCTGCGACGCAACATCACAGAGATGGTGAACGGTCTGCGCGAGTGTCAGGAGCGCACGTTCGTGTGGAACGAGCAACTGGGGCGCTACTGGGAGGCACGCGACTTTGCCCCTGAGGAGGAGCTAAAGACGATGCAAGGCACATGGGCCGACTTCGACCGCTATAAGCAGGCATACGAAAAGTATGGCTATGGCTATCTGAACGCCATCCCTGCCCAGCACTGCGTACTCATCGAGATGTATCGCGCCTACAACAACGACAGCTGGGTGTGGGCTCCCTATTACTCTGTTCACAAGCAACTGGCTGGTCTCATCGACATTGCCACCTATATCGACGACAAGGCTGTGGCCAAGAAGGCGCTGCTCATTGCCAAGGACATGGGACTGTGGGTGTGGAACCGACTGCACTATCGCACCTATGTGAAGAGCGACGGACGTCAGGACGAGCGACGTGCACGCCCTGGCAATCGCTACGAGATGTGGAATATGTACATCGCTGGCGAGGTGGGCGGCATGGCCGAATCGCTGGCGCGCCTGTCGGAAATGACAGGCACAGCCGAGGAGAAGGCGCATCTGCTGGAGGCGGCCAACTGCTTTGACAGTCCTGCCTTCTTCGATCCGCTGGCGCATAATGTGGACGCCATACGCACGCGCCATGCCAACCAGCACATCCCCATGGTGACTGGTGCCCTGCGCTCGTATCGTGGCAATCACAATCCCTACTACTACGACGTGGCCGAGAACTTCTGGACGATGATTCAGGGGCGCTATCGCTATGCCATGGGTGGTGTGGGCAATGGCGAGATGTTCCGTCAGCCCTATGCACAGATGACCTCCATGTGTACCAATGCCTCGAACTGGGGGCACACCAAGCATCCTGAGTCCACCATGAACGAGACGTGCTGCGCCTATAACCTGGCGAAGTTGACGAAGGACCTGAACTGCTTCAACCCCAACGACGCTCGCTATATGGACTACTACGAACGCGTGCTCTATAACCAGATTGTGGGGTCGGTGAACCCTCGCAAGTATCAGACGTGCTATCAATATGCCGTGGGACTGGATGCCTCGAAGCCGTGGGGCAACGAAACGCCTCAGGCCACCTGCTGTGGCGGCACGGGTGTGGAGAACCACGTGAAATATCAGGAGGCTGCCTACTTTGTGAACGACAACACCATCTGGGTGGCACTCTACCTGCCCACCACAGCCCAATGGAAGGAGAAGGGCGTGGTGCTGAAGCAGGCGTGTGAGTGGCCTGCTGAGAAGAGCATCATCCGCCTGACGAAGGGCAAGGCGAAGTTCGCCATGAAACTGCGCGTGCCTTATTGGGCCACTGAGGGCTTCGACATCAAACTCAACGGCAAGAGCATGGCCAGTCACTATCAGCCATCGAGCTACGTGGAGATTCCTGCACGCCGATGGTCAACGAAGGATGTGGTGGAGGTGACGATGCCCTTTACCAAGCATATCGACTTTGGGCCTGACAAGGTGGACGGCTACTGGCTGGGCGCCCTGATGCAGGGGCCGCTGGTGATGGCTGCCACCAACGTGAAGAGCTGGGACGAGGCCACCGTTGACCTATCCTCAGCCCTCAACCATCAACCTTCATCCTTCAACCTCGTCCCTGACTATGAGGGCGACAAGCACCTGACGCACTACTTCCGTCTGAACCTGCCTGCCTCAACAGTCAGCATGGTGGGCAATCTGCCTACTGACAGGTCGCAGTTGCGCGAATTGCTCCTCATCGCCAAGAGTAGGATGGACGACCAGCAGGCATGGCACAACATGACGGTGAAGGTGCCTGAATATGCGCCATGGGCCAGTCATGGCTTTGCACGCATGGCAGAACAATACAAGCAGGCACAGTCCTTTATGGAGGGCGCTGACGACCGCTATTCGCAGGAGGAGGTTGACAAGGTGGCCGCTGCCCTGAACGCCATCATCAACGCCATGCGTCCAGGCAACCTGGCTGAGCCTGAAGACCTGGAGGAGTTGCAATCGCTGCTGGAGAAGGTGGGCCAACTGCCTGCCAACGATCATATCGGTCGCGCCACGTCGTACGCCAACATGGTGATACGCTACGTGAGCGACGGCAGTGGCACGAAGGACATGATTGAGCGCGCCACCAACCAACTGAAAGAAATACTGAAATAATGATAAGAACAACACTGACCATGGCTCTGGCCCTGATGCTGACGCAGACGGCCGCTGCCGACAACATCAAAGACAACTACAAACGAGCCTTCGCTATTGGCTCGAAATACTCGAACAAGATGAAGTATGGCGACGTGAACGTGCACCTGAAGCATGGCACGCACCAGTTCTGGTACTCTGTGTTCGATGGTAAGAAACAGATATATAAGGAGGTGGATGCCGACCAGAACACGGTGACCACCCTCGCTGAGAATCCTGAGAAGCCGCGACAGCGCCCACAGTGGCAGGGACGACAGCGCCACTGGATGGAGGTGCCCGACGAGAAGGACGGCATGCGGATGTCGCCTGATGGCAAGGTGCAGGTGTTTCATCGCGACAATAACCTGTGGGTGAGGGAGAACGGCCAGGAGCATGCGCTGACCACCAATGGCGACTCGGCCTATTACTATTCAGCCTGGGGCTCGTTCTCGGCCGATGGGCGCTATTATGCCACGGTGCGCATCAAGCCTGCACCCAAGCGCTATGTGTACTATGTGGAGTCGTCGCCCAGAAACCAACTGCAGCCTGTGCTCCACACGCAGGAATATGCCAAGCCTGGCGATTCGCTGAACTATCGCGTGCCTGTGATCGTCGAGGTGGCCACTGGTCGCGTGACTGAGCCTTCGACAGCGCTCTTCCAGCACCAATATCAGGTGACGATGCCTCGCTGGAAGGACAACGAGCGTGTGACGTTCGAATATAATGAGCGTGGCCACAAGACGTATCGCGTGCTGGAGCTGTCGGCCGCCACAGGACTAGTGCGCACGCTGATTGAGGAGAAGAACGACAAGTATATCAACTACAACCGTCAGCAGCGCATCGACCTGCAGGATGGACAGCGCATCATCTGGACCAGCGAGCGCGACGGACGTAACCATATCTATCTGTACAGTGGTAAGGACTGCCGACAGATAACGAAGGGGGAATACTATGTGCGTGGCATCCAGCGCGTGGACGAGGAGAACGGCATTGTCTACTTCTCGGCCTGCGGCATGAACAAAAAGGAGGATCCATACCTGATTCATTACTACAAGATTGGACTGAACGGCAAGGGCCTGGTGTGCCTGACGCCTGAGGAGGGTAACCACAGCGTGACCTATACGGACGATATGGCCTATCTGATTGATACCTACTCGACGGTGACCACGCCACCTGTCACGGTGCTGCGCTCTGGCAAGGACGGACATATCCTGCGCACGCTGGAGACGGCCGACATCACAGCACTGGAGAAAGAGGGATGGAAGGCACCTGAGGTGTTCGTGGCCAAGGGTCGCGACGGCAAAACGGACATGTGGGGACTGATTCAGCGCCCATCGAACTTCGACCCAACGAAGAAATACCCTGTCATCGAGTATATCTACTCGGGCCCTGGCGACCAGTATGTGCCCAAGACGTTTACGCCATGGATATGGACCATGTCGAGTATTGCGGAGCTGGGCTTCATCGTGGTGCAGTTGGATGCCATGACTACCTCGTTTCGCACAAGGGCCTTCGAGGAGGTGTGCTATAAGAATCTGAAGGATGGCGGACTACCCGACCGCATAGCATGGATCAAGGCGGCGTGCAAGAAATATCCGTATATGGACGTCGACCGTGTGGGCATCTACGGCTGCTCGGCTGGCGGACAGAACGCGCTGGCGGCTGTGCTGTGGCATGGCGACTTCTACAAGGCGGCGTATGCAGCCTGTGGCTGTCACGACAACCGCATGGATAAGATTTGGTGGAACGAGCAGTGGATGGGCTATCCCGTTGACAGCTCGTATGTGGAATGCTCGAACACAGAGAACGCCTGGCGACTGGAACGTCCGCTGATGCTGGTGGTGGGCGAGATGGACGACAACGTGGATCCTGCCTCGACCATGCAGGTGGTGAACGCACTGGAGAAGGCTGGCAAGGACTTCGAGTTGGTGGTGGTTCCTGGTGCCCGTCATACCATGGGCGAGAGCTATGGTGACCATAAGCGTTATGACTTCTTTGTGCGCAACCTGCTGGGGGTGGAGCCGCCAAAGTGGAGCGAACTGAAATAGCATGATAATCCAATGAACTAAAACCGATACGACATGAAGAGAACTGTCTTTTCTTTGATTCTTTCATCACTCGTTGTGTGTCCTATAGGGGCACAAACGGGCTATCCCATCAACCCTGTGCCTTTCACGGCTGTGAAGGTGACGCCTGGCACGTTCTGGGGACAGCGCCTGGAGGCGAGTCGCAACGTGACGGTGCCCCTGGCCTTCTCGAAATGTGAGAGTGAGGGGCGCTATAAGAACTTTGAGCATGCGGCCATGCATCTGAAAGACCCTTCGAAGGTGTTTAAGGTGAACGGCGTGGGCTACTCGTTCGACGATACAGACCCCTACAAGACCATTGAGGGTGCCTCGTATATCCTGCAGACGTATCCTGACAAGAAGTTAAGGGCGTATGTGGACAGTGTGATCGACATCATCGCCACGGCTCAGGAGCCTGACGGCTATCTCTATACGGCACGCACGCAGAATCCTGCCGACCCTCACCACTGGGCTGGCGACAAGCGCTGGGTGAAGGAGGAGGACCTCTCGCACGAGCTCTATAACCTGGGGCACATGATTGAGGGGGCTGTGGCTCACTGGCAGGCCACGGGCAGCAGGAAGTTCCTGGATATTGCGCGCCGCTATGCTGATGTGGTGTGCAAGGAGGTGGGCCCTAACCCTGGACAGGCCTGCGTGGTGCCTGGACACCAGATAGCCGAGATGGCACTGTGCCGGCTCTACCTGGCCACGGGCGAGAAGAAATACCTGGACGAGGCGAAGTTCCTGCTGGACTATCGCGGCAAGACGCAGATCAAGCAGGAGTACAGTCAGAGTCATCAACCGGTGGTGGACCAGAAAGAGGCTGTGGGGCATGCTGTTCGCGCAGCTTATATGTATGCTGGCATGGCCGATGTGGCTGCACTCACTGGCGACCAGGGCTATGTCAACGCCATCGACCGTATCTGGGATAATATCGTCACAAAGAAACTGTATATCACGGGCGGCATCGGCGCCACCTCGAGTGGCGAGGCTTTCGGCAGGAACTACGAGTTGCCCAACATGAGCGCCTATTGCGAGACATGTGCCGCCATCGGTAATGTGTATGTGAACTACCGTTTGTTCCTGCTGCATGGCGATGCGAAGTATTTCGATGTGCTGGAGCGCACACTGTATAACGGTCTTATCAGCGGTGTGAGTCTTGAGGGCAACGGCTTCTTCTATCCCAACCCCTTGGAGTCGATGGGACAGCATCAGCGTCAGGCATGGTTCGGCTGTGCATGCTGTCCGTCGAACATCTGTCGCTTCATTCCCTCGCTGCCTGGCTATGTCTATGCAGTGAAGGACAGGAACGTGTATGTGAACCTGTTCCTGTCGAACAGGAGCGAGCTGAACGTTGGCAAGAAGAAGGTGGCTCTCTCTCAACAGACCAACTATCCATGGGATGGCGACATCACCATCACCATCGACAAAAATAACGTTGGTAGGTTTGCTCTAAAGATTCGTATCCCAGGCTGGGTAAAGGGCAAAGTGGTACCCTCTGATCTCTACTCCTATACAGACGGCAAACGTCTCGGTTATCGCGTAAGCGTCAACAATCAGCAACTCTATCCCGAGATTCATGACTATATCACTATCGACCGCTACTGGAAGAAAGGCGATAAGGTGCAGATTCACTTCGACATGGAGCCTCGCACGGTGCGTGCTAATAATAAGGTGGAAGCTGACAGAGGTATGGTGGCCGTGGAGCGTGGCCCGCTGGTGTACTGTGCCGAACATCCTGACAATGCGTTTGACGTCTTCTCGGCATTGGTCAACCAGGAGCCGAAGTTCCAACTTGGAAAGAAAGAGATTGCTGGTACTGAGGTGGTGACGCTGACGACGGATGCGCAGACGCTGGACTTCAACAAACAGGGAAAGCTCGTGGTGAAGGATCAGACGCTCACGTTGATTCCTTATTATGCCTGGTGTCATCGCGGCTCAGGTAAGATGCGTGTGTGGCTGCCCCAAGACCTGAAGGCCACAACACCTGCGCAGCCTGCCACACTGGCCAGCGAGAGTAAGGTGAGTAGCAGTTCGAAGGTGCCGGCTCTGTCGTCAATCAACGACCGACTGGTACCTCGCGACGAGAACGACCGCTCGATGCCCTACACACACTGGTGGCCTAAGAAAGCCACTACGGAATGGCTGGCGTATGAGTTTCCTGAAGCAGCTACCGTTCAGACATGCACCGTTTATTGGTTTGACGATGCACCCTGGGGCGGCTGTCGTGTGCCAAAGTCATGGCGTATCCTCTATCAGGATGCACAAGGCCAGTGGCTGCCGGTGAAGGATGCCGACCACTACCCCACTGTTCGTGGTGCGGCCTGCACAGTGAACTTTGCCCCAGTGAAGACCAAGGCACTGCGATTGGAGATCACACAGCCCGACGAGTTTTCGACAGGTGTATTCGAATGGAGTGTGAGATAACTGATACAGAAACAAAAAAGAATCCCGAAATCGTGATGATTTCGGGATTCTTTTGATGGTTGGACGACTCGGATTCGAACCGGGAATGACAGAACCAAAACCTGTAGTGTTACCATTACACCATCGTCCAATCGCTATTTAGCGGCTGCAAAGGTAGGAAAAATTTGGCATATTACCAAATTTTTCCTGTTCTTTTGTTATTTTACCGTGATCAGGTAATAGTTCTTCTTACCCTTCTGGGCCAGCAGATATTTACCGTCAATAAGATCGTCGGCCGTGATGGCACGGTTCTGG
This sequence comes from Prevotella sp. E15-22, assembly GCF_023204875.1. Taxonomy (NCBI): domain Bacteria; kingdom Pseudomonadati; phylum Bacteroidota; class Bacteroidia; order Bacteroidales; family Prevotellaceae; genus Prevotella; species Prevotella sp. E15-22. Next base: position 148,981 of record NZ_CP096247.1, on the reverse strand, counting down.
TCGGTGAGTTTCTCCTTGTTCAGAGAAACACCGCCACCCTGCACCATCTTACGCATCTCGCCCTTTGAAGGGAACACAGGAGCGATAGTGGTGAAGAGCTCGACAGCGGGCTGACCCAACTGGTCCTTACTGATCTCAAACTTTTCTACGCCATCGAACACATCGAGGAAGGTCTGCTCGTCGAGCTTCTCGAGAGCTTCCTTGGTTGACTTACCAAAGAGAATATTTGAAGCCTCGATGGCCATGTCAAGAGCCTCACGAGAGTGTACCAGCACAGTAACCTCCTCGGCCAGTCGCTTCTGCAGCACACGACGGCCAGGATCCTGCTTGTGCTCCTCGATAAGGGCATCGATAACGTCCTTCTCGAGTGATGTGAAGATCTTAATATAACGCTCGGCATCCTCGTCGCTGACATTCAACCAGAACTGATAGAAGCGGTAAGGTGTGGTGCGCTTAGGATCGAGCCAGATGTTGCCACTCTCGGTCTTACCAAACTTCTTGCCATCGCTCTTGGTGATGAGCGGACAGGTGAGGGCGAAGGTCTCAACGTCGTTACCCAGGGTACGGCGGATAAGCTCAGTACCTGTAGTCATGTTGCCCCACTGGTCGTTGCCACCCAACTGCAACTTCACACCCTTGTGCTGATAGAGGTAGAGGAAGTCGTAGCCCTGGAGGAGCTGATAGGTGAACTCGGTGAAAGAGAGACCATCGCGAGCGGTACCGTTGAGGCGCTGCTGCACACTCTCCTTAGCCATCATATAGTTCACAGTGATATGCTTACCCACCTCACGAGCAAAGTCGAGGAAGGTGAAGTTCTTCATCCAATCGTAGTTGTTGACCATCTCGGCAGCATTAGCCTCCTTCGACTCAAAGTCGAGGAACTTAGCCACCTGAGCCTTAATGCACTCCTGATTGTGGCGCAGGGTCTCGTCGTTGAGGAGGTTACGCTCCTGTGACTTACCTGAGGGGTCGCCAATCATACCTGTGGCACCACCCACAAGGATGATGGGCTTATGTCCGCAGCGCTGCAGATGACGCAGCATCATGATGCCGCAGAGGTGACCAATATGCAGAGAGTCGGCGGTGGGGTCGGTACCCAGGTAGGCCGTCACCATCTCCTTCTGCAGGAGTTCTTCTGTGCCTGGCATAATCTGTGCCAGCATTCCGCGCCAGCGGAGTTCTTCAACAAAATTCTTCATATATTTCTTTTTTTTAATTATCTTTATCTAGGATTTCCTAAAATCTCCTAGGTCTTCCTAGGATTGCCTAGGACTACCTAGGACCGCCTAGTATTGCCTAGTATCACCTAATCTCTACGGCACTGGATCATAACCACTGCCTCCCCAGGGATTGCATCGCAGGATGCGCCAGATGGCCAGTCCTAAGCCCTTGATAGGACCATGCTTGATAATGGCCTCCTTGGCATACTGTGAACAGGTGGGGGTGAAACGGCATGAAGGCGGCGTAAAAGGACTGATGCACCGCTGGTAGAAGATGATGGGTGCCAGCAAGACCCACTTCAGAGGCCAGGCGATCCATTTCAATACACGCTTCATAGTTTGCGGGCTATGCGTTCCAACAGGTTCTTTACCTTACTGTCCACCTCGGCTGAGGGTTGCAATTGGTCGGAAAGCCAAACGAAGGCAACAACCAACATCTGATTGGGATCCACCTTGTCGGCAAGTAGGTGCTTCTGATGACGATAGGCCTCACGAATCTGCCGCTTCACGCGATTGCGGTCGACGGCATGATGAAACCGCTTCTTAGGAACACTAATGAGCACCTGAACGGGCGGCTGCCCTTCTTGGTGCTCGGTGTGCATAAATATGACTCTCAGCGGGAAGGCAGCCATCGAATGGCTATGGCCTCCGTCGAAGAGCTCGTCTATCAGTTTCTGACTGACAACGCGCTCCATTTTCTGGAATACTGCTGGAGCCGTCACAAAATTATATATAATGAAGGTTAATCTTCGTTCATCAGCAGATAGTGCTGCAGGGCGCCCGTCATAGAAGGATACTTCTCTGTAGGAGCCTGCAGGTCCAATCGAAGTCCGGCATCCTGAACAGCCTTAGCCGTAGCAGGACCGAAGGTGCCGATGGCGATTTCGCCTTGATTGAAGTCGGGGAAGTTCTTAGTGAGCGACTCAATACCTGAGGGGCTGAAGAAAATGAGCATGTCGTAGTCGAAGTTCTTAACCTCTTCCTCAGTAAAGTCGTTGCTCACGGTTTTGTACATTACCACCTCCTTATGAATCAACTTCTTTGAGTCGAGCAGATTGGCAATGGCATCATTGTGCACATCACTCATAGGCACGAGATATTTCTCGGTCTTGTGTTTCACCATGGTAGGAATCAGGTCGTCAACCTTACCCGTTGTACCAAAGAACACCTTACGCTTGCGATACTGCACATACTTCTGGATATAGAATGCGATAGTCTCGGTAACGCAGAAATACTTCATGTCCTCGGGAATGGTAATACGCATCTCCTTGGCCAAGGTAAAGAAATGGTCGATGGCATGGCGCGACGTGAATACGACGGCCGTATAGTCCAGAATATTAACCTTCTGGGTACGGAATTCGCGGGCAGCCATTCCCTCCACCTTGATAAAGGGACGGAAGACCAACTCTACACCAAAGCGATTTGCAATGTCATAGTAGGGAGACTTCTCGCTCGTTGGCTTAGGCTGCGAAACCAAAATCTTCTTAATCATTCTCTAATGTCCTAAAAATTAATTTTCAAACTGTTGGTTATCAACACCATCGCGCAACCGAAAGTAAGCAAAGGTGTGATTTCGAGGGCACAAAAGTACAAAATATTTTGCAGAAAATGCCCTTTTTGCCTAAAAAAGATGAGCCATGACTTGTAAAATGTCAGCAATTCTTGGAATAAAACGATAAAAATGAAGTAGATAGCTGCATTTTTTAGTGATAAATTAAAATAGACAAGTAACATGACCATAGGATAGGTCATGATACCTAAACAGGCCGTCATGAGCACCTGTTCTTTCATGTATTGTATACTCTTTTTACCTCCAAAGAACACCAGATTTACCACCGTTTGCAAAAACCACTTGGCACAAAAGAAGGCCAAAAATACCGCCGACAGAAAAAAGACGATGACAGCATTGGTGTCGATAACAAAGTGGGTGGTAACCATTTCTGTGATAAACAGATAGGCTGTGATGCCCAACATCAGACAACAGATGGCGACAAAGGTCATCATGACACGCATCTCGCTCGATGTCTCTTTGATGGCATCATTACTCTCACGAGGCGTTCGGAAAAGCATCTTCAGCTCACGCATGAAGAGTGAGCGTGAGTGTGTACCCAGGATAACCACCAGACAGAAGCAAGCCAAGAGGATGATTGATATGGTGTTGTCGCTCCGCATGTTATAGGGCACAGGCGCACCCGCCATACCGAAACTGCTGCTGTGCACCTGAGTGGTACACAGCAGCGAGTCCTTTGAGAAATAGCCTTGATTTAAATAGTCATACAGGCTGTATCCCAGTGTATCTGCGGAATGACTTGATGTCTGTCCCATGATAGACGGTTAGAGTCCGAAAGCGCACTTGATGTCATCCACACGGTCCAACTTCTCCCATGTGAACAGTTCCACATCAATGGTCTTCGTCTCGTGATAATGACTGGTAAAGGTCTTCTTCACCACCTCGGGCTGACGTCCCATATGACCATAGGCAGCCGTTTCGAGGTACATGGGCTGACGGAGCTTCAAGGTGCGTTCGATAGCCTTCGGACGCAGGTCGAAGAGTTGTTCAATCTTCTTAGCAATCTCACCATCACTCATCTTCACATTAGAGCGGCCATAGGTATTCACATAGATATTCATAGGTTTAGCCACACCAATGGCATAGCTCACCTGCACCAGCATCTCATCGGCCACACCAGCAGCCACCATATTCTTTGCAATATGACGGGCTGCATAAGCAGCTGAACGGTCGACCTTTGAAGAGTCTTTTCCACTGAAGGCGCCACCACCGTGCGCGCCCTTACCACCATAGGTGTCAACGATGATCTTACGACCCGTCAGACCGGTGTCGCCGTGGGGGCCACCAATCACGAACTTACCCGTGGGGTTCACGTAGTACTTGATATCGTCATTGAAGAGCGCAAGCACCTTCTCACTCTTAATCTGTGCTTTCACACGGGGGATGAGGATGGTCTTGACGTCTTCCTCAATCTTTGCCAACATCTTCTCGTCCTCGTCAAACTCATCGTGCTGTGTAGAAACCACAATGGTGTCGATACGCTCAGGGATGCCGGCATCGCTATACTGGATGGTCACCTGACTCTTTGAGTCGGGACGCAGATAGCGCATCTGCTTACCTTCCTTACGAATATCGGCCAGCGTGCGCATGATGAGGTGAGCCAGATCCAAAGAAACAGGCATATAGTTGGCTGTTTCGTTGGTAGCATAGCCAAACATCATACCCTGGTCGCCAGCACCCTGGTTCTCGTCTTCCTCGCGGTCGACACCACGGTTAATGTCGGCACTCTGCTCATGGATAGCAGTCAGGATACCGCATGAGTTGCCGTCGAACTGATATTCTGCTTTGGTATATCCAATCTTCTTGATGGTATTGCGGGCAATCGTCTGCAGGTCAATATACACCTCGCTGCGTACCTCGCCCATAATCACTACCTGACCGGTAGTTACAAAACTCTCACATGCCACACGAGCATGGTCGTCATAGGCCAGGAACTGATCCAGAATGGCGTCCGAAATCTGGTCGGCTACCTTGTCGGGATGTCCCTCTGATACTGATTCTGATGAAAATAAATACGACATAACTATCTGATTTTGTGTGCAAAGGTACGTACTTTTTTGCAAATAACCAAAAAAACGACCTGCTTCTCATGGAGAGCAGGTCGTTTTCATTATTTGAATCAATTGTTACTCTTCGGGCAACATGACAATCTCGGCACGGTTGCCTGGCTTCAGGAATTCCTGCATGAAGGCAGCGATTGTCTGAGGTGTCTGAGCCTCAACGGTCTTCTTGTAGTCGGTGTATACATCCACACCATAGTCACGCAAACGACCGATGGCACGAATCCAATAGTTGTTAGTCTTGGCCTGGTCGTCGATGTTCTTGAGCATATACTCCTTAACCTTGTTCAACTTCTCAGCATCAACACTCTTCACCATGTTGTTCACCTCGTCGAGCATGATCTTCGTAGCAACATCACCCTTCTCAGGCTTCATAGGACAGTAGACAAGTACCTGGCCGATAGAGCGGTAGTCATCGCGCGACATACCAGCCTGTGCCATCACACTATAGGCAGCAGAGGCCTCCTCACGAATCTTCTCAGTATATATCATAGAGAGGATCTGGCCCACCATGTCAGCACGTACCACGTTCTCGAGTGAATACTTCATCTGGTCGTTCAGCCACACCATCACAGCAATAGCCTTAGGTGTCTCCATCTTACGCTTGAAGTTATTGATGACCTCACCCTTGAAGTACTCGTCCACATCCTTACCTTTCACTACCTTCTTCTGGGCAGGCAGCGAAGCCAGATACTGCTCGATGAGCGGACGGATAGTGGCCTCATCGTAGTTACCAATGATGGTGAAGGTGAAGGCAGCCGCATTGCTGGTCTGCTCCTTAGCCATCTGGAGGATACGATCATAGTCTACATTCTTCAGGTCGTCCATAGCCAGAGGAGCGAAACGCTTGCTGTGGTTCTGGATGGTCAGTGTCAGTGAATCGCTGAACACAGCCTCAGGCTGCAACAGTTTGTTCTTCAACATCAGCTCAGTAGTCTTCATCATGTTGTCGTACGACTCCTGGTCCTTGTTGATGTTGGTGAAATAGAGATAAACCAACTGCAGCATTGTCTCTACGTCAGTAGGTGTTGAAGAACCAGTGATGTTGGCACGGTCGGTGCCCAATGCCATGCTGGCGCTGGCAATTTTACCAGCCAGAGCCTTCTCGAGTTCCGTGTGAGAGAAGTTACCCAAACCGCTGGCCTCGATAACATCATCAAACAACTTGATATTGGCAAAATCCTTCTCACCATAGCGTGAAGAACCACCAAAGCCCTCACTGGCCAGGATCACCTGGTCCTTCTTCAGGTCAGTATGCTTCAGGATAACCTTAGCACCATTGCTCAGGGTCAGTTCCTTATAGTCGAACTTCTTGCCGGCCACCTCTTTCACAATCTTACCAGCCTTAGGCAATTTAGTGATCAGTGGTTCGTTCTTCACATTATCAACATAAGCCTCCAACTGGGTGGCACGTGCCTCATCAATAGCCTTCTTCAGAGAAGCCTCGGTAGGATAAACAGCACCATCCTTCTCCTGGTTCATGTTCAGCACCACCATGTTTGAGTCCTTATCCTCGAAGAAGTTCTTCATCAACTCATTGATAGTCTCCAAGGGGAGCATAGGCACCACCTGCTTCATCACCTGATAGTAGTCGTCCAAGCTGGGGATAGGCTCCTTAGCCAGGTAGTTCTTCACATATTCGTTCACGAACTGACTGTTAAAGCGCTTGTCCTTGTTCGAATATTGCTTGTCAAGCTGACTGAGGAAGTTCTGCTTGTAGCGCTGATACTCTGTTGCAGTGAAACCAAACTGAGCAGCACGGCGAGCCTCGATAAAGGCAGCCTTCAGAGCAGCCTCTGTCTGGCCCTCCTTGGGCAGTACACTGATGTTGAAAGCGTCCTTGGTCTTCGACAGCAGATACTGATCATATTCCACACCACCCTGCAAGTAGGGACAGTCGGCCTTTTGTGCCAACTCGGTCAGACGGTCGTTCAGCATGCCCATGCAGGCATCCTTCAGATAGTCGATAACCAAGTACTGCATATTGCTCTTCATCTCATCGGGAATAGGATCACTCTTGAACATCAGCTGCACGATACTATACTGCATCTCCTTATCCTTATCAACCACGATGATAGCCTCCTGGTTGTCGGGCACAGCCTCAGCCACTACGGGAGCAGGGTTAGCAGGCATCTTGATAGGAGCAAACAGATTCTTGATCTTCTGTTCAACCTTGTCCACGTCTACATCGCCAACCACGATGATCGCCTGGTTATCAGGACGATACCACTTCTCGTAGTAAGCACGCAGCACCTCGGGCTTGAAGTTATCAATCACCTCCATCAAACCGATAGGCATACGATGACCATACTTTGAATTGGGATACAGACGAGGCAGGTCGCGCTCCAACATACGCATCTGTGCGCTGGTACGCATGCGCCATTCCTCATGAATAACGCCACGCTCCTTATCAATCTCTTCAGGCTCCAGGAGCAGACCGTCGGCCCAGTCGTGCAGAATCAGCAGACATGAGTCGATGATGCCCTCACGCGTGGTAGGTACATTACTTATATTATATACCGTCTGATCAATAGAGGTATAAGCATTCAGGTCGCGTCCAAACTTCACACCAACGGTCTCGCACCACTTCACGATGTCGTTACCCTTGAAGTTGTCGGTACCATTAAAGCACATATGCTCCAGGAAGTGAGCCAGGCCACGCTGGTCGTCGTTCTCCTGGATAGCACCTACGCGCTGGGCGATATAAAACTCGGCGCGCTGCTCAGGCCATGCGTTGTGACGGATATAATACGTCAGTCCATTGTCCAACTTACCAACCTTCACATCAGGGTCGGTAGGAATAGATGGCATCTCCTGTGCCATCGTGGTTGCCGATGCCGTTACCAATAGCAGAGAGGCAAAAAATAGTTTTTTTAGGTTCATCAACTTTTGTGTTTAGTAAGAATTTGGCTGCAAAGTTACACATTTTGTGTAAATTTGCAGCCTTTTTCTGTAAAATAAATGCATTTATTCACTAAATTGCACCCATCACGCCCATCAGATAGACCAAGCCAAAGCCCAGTACCATTGAGATGATACCCATGATAATACCAATCTTAGCCATATCCTTCTGCTGAACCAAGTTGGTAGAGAAGGCCAATGCATTTGGCGGTGTAGAGATGGGCAGAATCATAGCACTTGAGGCAGCGATAGCCACACCTATGAGGACGGTGGGCGTACCACCGATAGGAGCCAGTTTATCACCCATGGCACCACAGACAATGGCCAGAATAGGCATCAGCAGGGCTGCAGTGGCAGAATTTGAGATAAAGTTACTCAGCATGTAGCAGATGATACCGCCGAGGATCAGGATGAGCACAGGCGAGAAGGTTCCGAAAGGAATACTCTCAACGGCGTTCTCGGCCAGTCCCGACTTGTTCAGGCCATAGCCCAGGGCAAAGCCACCGGCAACCATCCAGATAACACTCCAGTTCACCTGCTCAAGGTCGCGCTTGTTGATGACGCCCGTCAGTGCAAACACACAGAAAGGAATCATTGCCACGGTATATGAGTTGATGCCCGTAAAGCGGTCAAGCAACCACAGCAGCACCGTTACGAAGAAAGTAACGATAACAATATACGAATGAGTGTCCTTCTTCATCTCACCATCAATCTTCAGTTCGATGGTCTTCTGACTGAAGGGGAACATCTTTTTCAGAATCCACCAGCTGACAAACAGCAGGACAATCACCAAGGGGAACATGAACATCATCCACTGTCCGAAGCCCAAACCCAGGTTCAGACCTTCAGGGTCGTTCAGGTATTTCAGGGCGATGGTATTAGGAGGCGTGCCGATTGGCGTACCCATACCACCCAAGTTAGCTGCGATAGGAATACTCAGTGCCAAGGCCACACGTCCTTTTCCCTCGGGTGGCAACTGACGGAACACGGGTGTCAGGAAGGTCAGCATCATGGCAGCCGTGGCAGTGTTCGACACGAACATAGAGAACAGACCCGTGATGAGCAGGAAGCCCAGCAACACCATCTCACTCTTTGTGCCAAAGGGTTTCAAAAGCACCTTAGCCAACTGTGCGTCGAGTCCAGTCTTCGTGGCAGCAATAGCCAGAATAAAACCACCGATAAACAGCATGATAACAGGGTCGGCAAACGTGGCCATCACACCTTTATAAGAAAGTAAAGGTCCCACCTCCTCTTCATTGACCATCGGTAGTATACCACTGTCGGAGCAGAAGAGCAGCATCAATACGATAACCGCTACTGAAGTAGCCCATGAAGAAACGATTTCTAAAATCCACATCAACGTGGCAAAAGCAAAGATGGCGATGACTCGCTGCTGGATAACAGTCAGATTTTGAATACCATACCATTCGGCAGGCATATTCCAAAGCAACAAAGTGACTAAAGCCACCAATGCAATCTTGAAAACACGTATGGCTGCATCGCCGTACTTGTATGAGTGGCGGAAGTTTCTGGCCGCCTCTACTAGGTGTAGACCCCTGTAATTACTTAGCATATTAATAATATCTAATCTTAATGGTTTTTAATTAACGGCTGCAAAGGTAGCAAAAAAGTTGTAACCACCGAATAATAAATGTATAATTATATTGTGATGCCGTGATTTATTATCACAAAAACATGGTATTTTTTATCAAACTGAAACATATTTGCCATGTAGAGTTTACAAATTAGTGTATTTTCTACAGAAATTATTTGGCTGTTAAGAAAAGAATGTATACCTTTGTCACCCAAAATAGAAACTAAGCAAGGTATGAAAAAGATTGTTTTCCATCTCATGATGGTTGTTCTTTTGAGTTTTTCACAATCAGCAATGGCACAGTTGCCTGCTGTCACCCTGAAAACCATGGACGGACAAACCATCAAAACAGACACATTGTCGAACAACGGCAAACCATTTATCATCGACTTTTTTGCCACCTGGTGCAAGCCCTGCAATCGCGAGCTCGATGCTATCAATGAGGTGTATGCCGACTGGCAGGATGAGACAGGCGTAAAAATATTCGCCGTTTCCATTGACCAGGCACAGAACATCCAGAAGGTGAAGCCATTGGTGAGTAACCACGGCTGGGAGTATGACGTGCTGCTCGACCCCAACAGCGACTTCCGCAAGGCCCTGGGTGCACAGATGATTCCCTTTGTGGTGGTGTGCGACGGCAAGGGTAACATTGTCTACCGACACAATGGCTATACAGACGGAGCCGAGGAGGAACTTATTAATAAGGTACGAGAGCTCACAAAATAAAGAACATGAAGAGATTCTACTTAACTATTATTATCGTCGCCAATGCATTAACCATACAGGCCCAACAGGACGTCACCGTCTCTGGAAGCATACAGAGCGATATGCTACTGTCTACACAGAACAAGGATGATGCCACCAGTAACGACGATTTCATGACCAACACCTATGCCGACGTACTGCTACAGAGTCAGTATGTGGACGCAGGCACCCGTTTCGAATATATGGAGCATCCGCTGCCTGGATTCGAGAACGACTTCAAAGGATGGGGTGTGCCCCACTTCTGGGTGAAAGGTAAGTTCAACAAGGTGGAACTGACCGCTGGCACATTCTACGAGCAGTTTGGTTCAGGCTTCATCCTGCGCAGCTATGAAGAGCGCTCGCTGGGCATCGACAACTCACTCCTTGGCGGCCGCATTGTGGTGAAGCCTATGAACGGCCTCACTCTCAAAGTCCTCTCGGGCAAGCAGCGTCACTATTGGAAATGGGATGGCGGACTCGTCTCTGGTGCCGATGCCGAGGTGAGTCTTGACGAGTGGGTTCCCTCTCTTCAGCAACACGACACCCGTTTGAGTCTTGGTGCCTCATGGGTCAACAAGTACGAAAAGGACGAAGATATCTTCGTGGACCCCACCCATCGTCTGAACCTGCCTAAGTTCGTCAACGCATGGGATGTGCGCACTAATTTAAACAAAGGAGCGTGGGGCCTTCTGGCCGAGTATGCCCAGAAGACGCAAGACCCCTCGTTCGACAATAACTACTCTTATGCCAAGGGTCATGTAGCCATGCTCTCAGGCTCCTACTCCAAGAAAGGATTGAGCGTCCTGCTCCAGGCCAAGCGCAGCGACAACATGTCGTTCCGCAGTCAGCGCAGCCGTTTGGGCACTTCGATGTTCATCAATCACCTGCCTGCCTTCACCCTCGACCACACCTACGCTCTTGCCGCTCTCTATCCCTATGCCACACAGTTGGCCACGGGCGAATGGGCCTATCAGGGCGAGATTGGCTATAACTTCAAGCGCAAATCTGCACTAGGCGGCAAATATGGTATGAACGTCAAGTTGAACTACTCATACGTGCGTGCCATTCAGAATGCCTGGCTCAAATGGGGCGACGCCACCTACTATCAGGACCTTAACATCCAGTTGTCGCGTCGACTGACCAGCGACATCAAACTCAACCTCATGTACATGAACCAGCGCTACAACAAGACCGTTGTCGAAGGCGAGGGCGATATGATTCACTCTAACATCTTCGTGGCCGATGCTATGTTCCAGCTGGCTCGCACCACCAAGTTACGCACTGAGTTGCAATACCTCTCCACCCGTCAAGATCAGAAAGACTGGGCCTTTGCCTTGGCCGAGCTCTCGCTGGCTCCCCATTGGATGATTACTGCCAGCGACCTGTGGAACCACGGCGACACCAAGACGCATTACTATCAGGGACAGTTGACCTATAACCTCGAGTCGCACCGCATCCAACTGGGCTACGGTCGCACGCGTGCCGGCTACAACTGTTCAGGAGGCGTCTGCCGCTATGTGCCTGCCACCAAAGGTTTCACCCTTTCGTACAACTATAATTTCTAAGCAAAAATGAAATCCAAGATATTTTTTTCAAGTCTCATCTGCCTCCTCTTTGCAGCCTGCGACCACATCGACGAAAACGACCGACTCATCTATGTTGAGCCAGAGAGCGTGAAGCGCTGCGTCCTGCTGGAGGACTTCACTGGTCAGAAATGCGTCAACTGCCCCCGAGGCACCGAGGTCATCGAACAGTTGCAGGAAACCTATCCTGATAGCGTCATTGCCGTGGGCATTCACAGCGGTCCCTTAGGATTCAAGGGCAATGCCACCATCCTTGGACTGGCCACCGACCTGGGCGACGAGTACTATAACCACTGGTCGCTGGAATACCAGCCTGTGGGTCTCATCAACCGTCACGGACCCGTGAACTATACCGACTGGACGACTCAGGTCAGAGAGGAGATGAAAAAACCTTCAACCATCGACATGAGTCTTGCCGCCACCCTCACAGAAAGACAGATCACCATCAACGTCACAGAGACGAGTCTTGGCGATACGTACAACGGAAAACTGCAGGTATGGATACTCGAAGACAGTATCGTTGCCATGCAAACGCGACACGACCCCATCGACGATGACAACGTGACCATCAACGACAAGAACTACATTCATAACCACGTGCTGCGTGATGCCGTCAACGGCCACTGGGGCCAGGAACTGAGTCTTGACGCCGACAAGCCCAAGACACAGACCTACACCTACGCGATTCCCTCCGACGGCAAATGGAACCCTGCCCACCTCAGCATCGTGGCTTTCGTCTATAGCGATAACGGTGTGGAGCAAGCAGTCAAAACAAAAGTCAACTTATAATAAAAAACAAACGTTTATGAAGAAGTTATTTACTTTCTTTTCGTTGTGTCTGCTGACCCTCTCGGCAGCAGCGCAGCAGTACGTCTTCACTGACAAGAACGGCAATGTTCTCGAAGACGGAGTGACTATCACCTGTACAGAGGCCGAAGATGATGGCTTTGGCGGTATCAGCCTGTTGCCAGGCATCTCTGTCAAAAACGTCAGTGCCAACGAAGGCAGCCAACTGGCTATCGAAGCCACTATCACCAAGATTGACAATGGCTCATTGCAACTGTGTTTCCCCACCAATTGTCAGGTTTACAATACCACTGGCACCTATGAGCCCAGTGAAAAGGCCACACTCGCTACAGGCCAAACTAAGAGCATTCAGACCGAGTGGGTTCCTGAGAGTTATGGCGAGTGCATCGTCACCTATAAAGCAATGGACTACCAAGGTTTTGCTGGTTCTGTTTGCCGCACGCTAACCGTCAACTACAAGTATGCTGAAAGCAATGTGCAGCAGAACTGGTGGGGCTATGTCAATAACGACACAGAGAAGGCAGGCTTAGGTGTCAGAGCTACCGACACCTACCACTGTGCCATCTTCATCCCTGGCAACCACGCCGTGGCCGCTGGCAAGACCATCAAGGCCGTACGCTTTGGTTTGGTAGCTCAGAATGCCACCGACACCAAGGTATGGCTGGCATCCAGTCTGCCCTCAGCCATCAACGAGAGCAACACCCTGCAGATTGTCAACGTGCCAGACAGTAAGATTGGAAGCGACAATATCGAGGTGGACCTAACACCTTATGCCATCCCTGAAGGAGGCGTCTATGTAGGCTATTCGTTCACCATCGTCAAAGCCAACACGCAGAACGACCAGTATCCCATCCTGACCACTGGCAGCGATGCACCCAATGCCCTGATTATCAGAACCGACCAGGCCGTTACTCAATGGTCTGACATGTACGGTCAGGGCTTCGGCAGCCTCTTCCTGCAGGTTCTGCTTGAAGGCGAGTTTGCCGACAACACAGCCACAGCAGCCGACTTCGGTCCCCTCTATACAATCCTGGGTGAATCAACAACAGCCAATGTGGCCATCACGAATGCAGGTGGCACAGCTCTTAGCAGCATCGACTATACCATCACCACCGATGGCGTACCCAGTGCCGAGCAGCATGTGAACCTCACTGCACCCATCCAGTTCAACGCCACAGGAACAATCTCTATCACCATTCCTGCTGATGCTACTGCTGGCTCTAAGGTCAAGACATTCAATATCACCAAGGTGAACGGCAATGCCAACAGCAAAGCCGATGTAGGCGCTAAGTTCACGCTCTACACTCTGCCAGAACTTGTTAACCGCAACGTTGTTGTCGAGGAGTTCACTGGCACCGCCTGTGGCTGGTGTCCTCGTGGTCTCATTGGCATGGAGAACCTGCGCAAGGCTTATGGCGACCGTTTCGTAGGCATCGGTCTGCACCAGTACAACAGCAGCGACGCCATGTATATCGCCCCCAATGCCTATGCATCCATCAGTTTCGAAGGTGCCCCCTCATGCCGCATCAACCGTGGTGCTGAGATGGACCCCTACTATGGCACCAACGAGAGCATTCTCGACGACTTTGCCGCCGAGATGGCCGTCCCTGCACTGGCTAAGGTCAACGTGAGTGGTACTGCTGATGCCGACCTGACCACCGTTGAGGCCAAGGCCGAGGTAGAGGCCCTGGTTGACAACTCGAAGTTCACCCTGGAATTTGTGGTTATCGGCGACGGACTCACAGGCACTGGCTCTGCATGGAACCAAGCTAACTACTATTATCAGTACAATGCCAGTCAGTTGCCTGCCGACCTCTCCATATTTGGCACTGGCGGCAAGCACGGCAAGAGCAGCATCACAGGTTGGGTATTCAACGATGTAGCCCTCTGCAGTTCATATGTCGGTGGCAGCAACAAGGCTCCCGCTTTGGGCAACCTGGCCGCTGGCGAGAAGAAAGAAGTGGAGTACACTCTCACCCTGCCTGTCAAGACCACACTGAAGAACGCCCTGCAGAGCGACCAGCTCTATGTCATTGCTCTGGTTGTTGACCAGAACAAGAAGATTGCCAATGCTGCCAAGACAAAGATTGAGGTGGCCGATCCCTCTGGTATCGAGACCATCGAGACTGCCTCTTCTCAGGTTGAAGGTTTCTACACCCTCGACGGCAAGCGTCTCTCTGCTCCTGTCAAGGGTATGAACGTCATCAAGATGAGCAACGGTACCACCCGCAAGGTCGTGATTCGCTAATGCGCACTTAAACATCATCATAGAGTCTCCGTCTGCAATCACAGACGGGGACTTTTTGTTTTCGTATCACTTCGTTAAAAAACGCTAAATCATCATAGGCCAAAATTGACATTAAGGGTCAAGAGCATGTCTGATAGATAGGACTATAAATATTTCTCTAAATGACAAGACTTCTAATAACCATGTTTTTCGCGTTCTGTGCCGCCATGATGCACGGCAAGAACGATGTTGAGATGATCACCATCAACGTTGACACACCCCTCAACGCCCAGCGTAAGGTGACGGCCCACATGAAGGCCGGCCACTACGACGGTCCCATCGGCATTAAGTTGCGTGGCAACAGTTCGCTGTCGTTCAACCAGAAGAAATACACCATTGAACTGCGCGACGACGATGGCAACGAGGTGGATGCACCCCTGATGGGCATGCCAGCCCACAGCGACTGGGTGTTGCTGGCGCCCTATAATGACGTATCGGCAGTACGCGACCCCCTGGCCTTCCAACTGTGGCGCGACATGGGTCATTGGGGCCCACGCACACGCATGGTGGAACTCACGCTCAACGGCGAGTATCGCGGCATCTATATCCTCTCGGAGGCCATCAAGCGAGGGGAGCAGCGTGTAAACATCAGTAAGCTGAAGAAGAGCGACACCAAGGGGCGCGACATCACTGGCGGCTATCTGCTGCGCATCGACACGTTCAACGAAGACGACGCCACCTTCACATCGAAGGTGCCAGGCATCGGCGACGGCATCATGACCAGTCAGATCACGTGGTCGTGCATCTATCCCAAGAAAAAGAACCTACAACAGGAGCAGATGGACTATATCCAGAGCTTCGTCGACACGGTGGAGCAGGTCATCCAGTCAGACTATTTCGCCGACCCCAAACGCGGCTATGCGCGCTATATCGATGTGGCGTCGTTCGTCGACTATTTCATCCACACAGAACTGAGTCTGAATGCCGACGGCTATAAGCGAAGTGCCTATTTCTATAAGGAGAAGATGCACGCCGACGGCACTGGCGGCAAGTTGGTGGCAGGACCTGTGTGGGACTATAACCTGGCTTATGGCAACTGCAATTTTTGCAACGCCAACAACATCGAGGCCTGGTGCTTCGAGGGTGGCAACACCAACCCCACCCCAGCCTTCTGGCAGCGACTGTTACAGGACCCAGCCTTCCGCAAGGCCATCAAGGTGCGCTATCAGGCACTCAGGAAATCAGTGCTGAGCAACAAGGCCATCAACGCCTATATCGACCGTCATGCCAAACTGCTGGCTCCCTGCCTCGACCACCATTTCGAGACATACCCAGAGCTTTTAGGCTCCAACGACCAAACCGCCCCTGGAGGCTTTGGAGGCTTTGGCGGATTCCCACAAATGGGTGAAATGCCACAGATAGGCCAGTTCCCACAGATGGGCCAGTTCCCTATGGGTGAGATGCCCCAGATGGGACAATTCCAGATGGGCCAGTTCCCTGGCTTTGGTGGTGGCAATATGATTAGTTGGTTTGCAGCCTATCGCGTGCAGTCGTATGATGAAGAGATAAAAATCCTGAAGCAATGGCTGGCCGACCGCCTGTCGTTCCTCGATCGCAACATCGCCCGCTTCGACAAAGACTGGCTGCCACGCATCCAGGAACCCAAGGAAATTAAAGCGCCACAGTTTGGCGGCTTTGGAGGTGGTTTCGGAGGTTTTGGAGGCGGCTTCGGCGGTTTTGGATTTTAATTTATTTAAAAAAGTTCCGAGAAATTGCAATAATTCTTCAACTTGTGTGTATCTATAAGTAGAAGACAAAGCCAAAATGGAACAAGGAACCAAGGACCTGATTCACGATCTTCGGCAGCACCAGCCTGCTGCCTGTCAACAGCTGTTTACGACCTACGGCCCTGCCGTGTATCGTATGATACAACGCATCGTGCCGTGTCGTGAAGATGCTGAAGAGGTCTATCAGGATGTGTTCGTCAAGGCCCTGAACAGCATCGAAAGGTTTTCTCCCCAGCAGGCATCGCTTGCCACATGGCTTAAAAGCATTGCCTATCACGAGTCGCTCAACTTTGTCAGAGGCAAGAAGCCCACCATTGTTTATATGGATGACACTCGTCTGGACATTGACGCGATGGAGGAGCCTGACGAAGCACCACAGAACGAGCAGACCATCCAACAGCTGGAACAGGCCCTGACTGAGTTGCCGCCACACGAACAGACCGTGGTGAGCATGTTCTATTACGACGAGATGAGTCTCGCCGACATTGCCTTTGTCATTGGATCCAATCCCTCTACTGTCGGCTCGCAACTGAGTCGGATACGCAAAAAACTCTATAGAATCATTAAAACAAGATGAAGAATGAACAACATCCGTAATGATAAGAACCTGCAGGAGGCCGTCAGCCGACACGAACAGCAGTTGGAGCCGATGCCTGCCGACCTGAACGAGCGACTGATGAACAACCTGTCGCTGACGCCCGCTGGCGCAAAGAGACAGCAGGCGCATCCTCGCCTGCATGCATGGAGACGATGGAGTGCAGGACTTGCTGCGGCCATTGCAGCCAGTTTCCTTCTGATGTGGCTATTCAACTTCTCGCAGACGCCGTCCAACGAAGCGCCTCTCTTGGCACAGCAGACAAAGACGGAGTCAGCGACGACTCCTTCATCCCCTGCAGCTGAAGAACCACAGACAGAGATGACCGTCGGCGCGAAGCCTGAGCAGCACCTTTCAGACAACCAGATAGAGGCAGAACCCCAGACCGTTGAGTCTGTCACATTAGACGACACCAAGAGTCCACGCCCCAACAGTCGTCCGCAAGCCATCCCTGACATTGCGTCGCCCCAGGGTGAGCGCTTCCTTGCCTCCACGTCCAATACCATCACCTTCAGAAGCCATCACGATGGACTCGCCACCACAGCTACTCCTGAAGAAAGCGAGGACGATGGTCTGAACCTGACTGTTGCCAAGGAAAAAGGTTGGATGCCAGAAGGCTGGACAGACTTGAAGAGTTGGAGTAATGGCCAAAAACTTACTCACGCTCTGACTGACAAGGAAAGGAAAGCACTGGCCGTGGCCGTTGCCGTCAAAGACAAGCGCTGGCACATTGACATCACCTCGATGAACACCATGCGTTATGGCTCGCGAACCGTTTCCACCGACTTCTTCCTCGAACTCCGTGGCGACACCCTGCGCAGCTATCTGCCCTATCTGGGACAGGCTCAGGTATCCACCTCGCTGTCGCCCACGATAGGTCTGAACTTCGAGAGGCCCATACGACAATATAAGGAGAGTCGCCCTAAAAACAAGTACACACAGATAGACATTGACGTGAAGACCAACGAGGACACCTATCACTACACCATCGACATCTACGACTCTGGCGATGCCTATATCCGTGTGCGTTCGTTGAATCGCGACCCCATCAGTTTCGACGGTACATTAGAAACCAAATATTAAAAACCCATAAACTTATGAGAAAATTTTTAGCCATCACCATCATGGTGATCATGGCCGGCACGGCCTCTGCCCAGGAGTGTAAGGTGTTGAATCAGGAAACTGGTTTCATCAGGTTTGAGGTGGACGAGAACCTGCCTGCACCAGAGAAGGATTTTTATTACTTTGACTCAACAGAGCAACAGGCACAGAATTTGGTTAGTAGTTCTGTGCCGTATGGCTACAAACCAGAGATTCTGGCTTATAGCTTCGCTGGTGAGAAGATGACCTTGATGCGCGAGGATGTGTTCTTCAATGCATTGGTTCAGGCCTATGCCGACCATCGCCCGTTTGTCATCTCGCCCGATATGGTGTGGCAGCTGATTGGCTTCAATTTCAGCGAGTATGTCAACAACCACTCCGAGGAAATGCGTTCATTGTTGGTGCATCACGAAGGAGTAAAGGACCTGAGAATCATGACTGACGAGGACATACTGGGTGATAAGAATGCCGATTGGAGCGACATTTTCGAGAAGTTCTCTGTTGCGATTGCCGAAAACACCAAGGGCGATATTGCCCAGCTGATGACCTCCGACTTCACGACCACAGGTCCCACGGAGCGTATCGCCTCGCAAATCACGCTGATGGAGTCGCTGAAAAATTATTTCCACTATGTCGCAGGACGCCTCGCATGTGGTATTCCCAACATCACGCTGAAAGGTACACCTGACGACTGGCGCAAGGTGGCAGAGAAGGTGCAGGGACTGGAGAAGTACAACATGGGATGGTGGACCAAGGAACTGAAACCCATCATGGCTGAGTTCGTCAAGACTGCTGAAGGACATCCCGACAAGAAGTTCTGGAAGGACATCGTGATGCAGGACCGTCCAGACCGCCTGCGTGGAGGTGGTTGCAGTAGTGAGAAGCCTACCGACCTCGATGGCTGGATGGTGAAACTATTCCCAGATATGAAGAAGGGGCAGATGCGCGCCTCCATCCCTTATGGACGGAGGCAAGGCGCAGAACTGTCGAACGTGCAGTTCAAGTACCAACTGATAGACCCCATCACGATGAAGGTGATTGAAGAAACGGATATCATGCTCTATGCAGGATTCGTAGGCGTGACGGTCGATGAGGCCACAGGTGCCTTGGAACCCAAGATAGGGTGGATTGCTCGTAAGGTGGACGAGGATGCAGAAGTGGTGGCACGACTCACAAGCACGTCAATCTCGTTCAATGAGTCGGGCACAAAGATAAAGACGGTTCCCGAGGTGTTGAAGCGTGAGAAGCACTACAAACAACTCCACCTGACGTTCGAGGACAAGGTCATCGTGCCCGAGTGGATGGACAGCATCCAGATTGACGACTTCACCATTGAGGGCTACATGACCGACGCGGAGCACACTCAGCTTAAGAAGCGGTTCCCCAAGGCCAAGGTGAAACGTCAGCTTCATAACACCACCACCCGCCGAGACCTCGCTCCTGGTCAGTATGCCTATCGCCTTGACAGCATCGTGAGCGCATCATCATCCGGATTATCTGTTTTTCGTCTCGCATACGACGAGCAAGGCCGTATATCAGAAATGATAAGGCATTATTCGTATGATTCAAGACCCCTAAAAAGCATTTTCCATTATGACGAACGTGGCTTCTGTGTAAGAGAAGACCAATACGAAATGGCGAATGGCAATGATGTGCTGACAATGGTGCGTGAAGATACCTATACCGACGAAGGCCGAATAATGAAACGGGAATCGAAGATGTTCGACAAAGAGGGAAAGCTGTTTCATCACAATACAGATAGCTACACCTACGACCAGCGTGGAAATCGTGTAGAGGAAATGAGCGAACGTGAATACAATAGCAGATCATCCGGCAAGACGAAAAGAACCTCTGTGTACAATGCACTTAACCAAGAGGTAGAAGAGGTAGTGTATGGCTATAAAGTAAAGGAAGATGAATTTTTTCCGAATATCACGGACAAGATGGATTATGACATGCAGGGCCGCGTGAACCATTATACAACCATCTCAACGAATAGGTGGGACGACGCTACGACTGAGGGCTTCTTTGAATATACTGAACAGAACGGTCAGGTGGTGCGTGAGACGCACAAGTTCAAAAGTTCACGTGACGACAACTGGACGGTGGAAATAACCAGCCGCGCCTACGACGCCTATGGCAATCTGGTGCGTGAAGACCGTGAGAAGAACGACACTTATAGCGGCTCCACCAACTACTACTACGACCTTGCCACCAAGGCTGAGCATGTGCAAGGCGTTGACTGGTACGACAAACCAGGCATGAGTCTTCTGAGAGTGGGTTTGCTCTGCGAAGCATGCAACCGCAAGTCCCGCGTCACGCGCATCAACAGCGTCAACGCCTCTGGCGACTTCGAGGGAATGGATGGCTCAAACACCACGGGTTCCGACATAAGGTTTTATTATACAAGCCTCCCGAAACAGAATGATCAGTAGAACCGTCCCTTGATTATTTGGTTCAAACTGATGCCATCACTTCTTTTTAAAGAGTTGTCTCAATATTCCACTAAGTCCTTTGCTTTTCTTTTCAGGAACAAGTTGCTCTGTGATATATTCAGAAAAATAGTCTTTATACTCTAGCACGACTGGTGACGTACGTTTAAAGCAAAACGTTTCGTAGTCAGAGAATCTGTTATCATAGTCACACCATTTGCCCCACATTCCGCTATCTCCAAAGACATAATAATTATGGTTAAGCATATTGAAAAGCACATCGGTTATATAGCCACCCTTTGATATTTCTTCCCATGATTTGCCGACTGGAATCTTTATCTTGAATGCCACCTCAGGATCTTTTTCACAGCTCTCCTCTTCTACAATAAAAATGTTTTTATCTCCATATTCCATGCAGACTTTCATAATGAGTTCATAACTCTCTTTCCAGAACAATGGTGAAGAATTGTATGAGAAATATTCAAATCCATCTACAAACATCTCATCCAATGTCATAGATTCAATATTAAAAGTCCTTTCAGGAGAAAAACGGAAAACAGTCTGCATCACAGGAGCACAATGGTCCTTGTACTCAGAATCACTCATTGCATAATGGCGCAAAAAGTCCAAAGCCTGAAGCCTTAAAACATTCTCATCAATAATTTGAGAATCAATGCCCCAAAATTCGTGATTGAAGGATTCGCTATAATAATCCAAGCATTTCTCGATATTCATCTGCTTTTTTTAGTTAAGTTTTTCAGGAACCAAGACCTATCCCATTGATTATATAATTTCCATTTCAGTCATATTCTGCATAGAAGCCATAACTTTTACCCGTTTTCATCCTATAGACAATTCTTTCTGGTTGAAAAACCAATCCCAAATATGCCTGTTTAAAAGCTTCATCCTGAACTCTTATTCGTAATGGTTCTTCATTGATATTCCATATTTCCCAGTCATCTTGTTTTTCTGAAGATGAAAAATCTTTTTTTATTTTAAATAGGATATGTTTTGTCTCCCCTACATCTTTCACATTGCCGACTTTCTCCCATAATTCTCTCTTTATACCAGCACTTACAACGCAATGCGCATAGAAATCAACATCTCCTTTTATCACCTCAGATAATTCTGGTTCAACTTCAATAGGATATAATTCTTTGAACACCCTTACCACATCACTATTTAGTTGCGTTAAGTCGTTGACAATATATTGCAAATACTTTTTGTACTTACCATCTATTGCGACACAGAACACATCGCCGATTTTTGTAATTATGCGCTTTTTCATATACAAAAATAGCTACCTTTGTTTATATATCATTGCATTTTATGGGTACAAACTCCACACCTCCAGCCAATCCCGCTTTTTTTAGATGGTCGCATACCTTTGCAGATATGACAACATCATTGATTGCCGGCTGAGTATTGAATAGATGAAGGTCTTTAACTTTTGAGTAGTTTAGGCAAACCTTTATTATTATATCTGTTCCTTTTGCATATATTGTGGTATTCTTATCAAGAACATCAAATATCTTCGTAAAGTGCAAAATATAATAGTCCTTATCCCCAAATTCCTTACTAATAACTTTCACTGGAAGAAATTCCACATCATAATCAGATGGGATATACAAACATAGTATATCTTTAAATTCTTTGCTAACTAAATTAGCACCTCCTGTGCATTTGTTGAAATGACGATAGACACCATCTCTTAGCTCAATCACCAGTGACTGCCAATTCTTAACTTCTTCTGCATCACATGCTATCGGAAATGGCCAGTGGGAAGGAGAATAAAGCACCCCTCCCTCATTATCATTGCCATCAATGATTATCTTATAAAACTTAGCTTCCAAAAGATCAGGGGGTAGGTATATTATTCTTCGCTTAAATCATTGATTATCTTTTCGACAACAGGTTTCATTTGGGGAATATCCTCCTCGATTGTTCGAAAGACAACATCTGTATCAATCTCAAAAGCAACAAGTTCCAGCATAGCCTTAATCTTAAGAAGGCTGTCAAGCGCTATTTCCGTATCAAACGAATATGCCATCCCTTAAAATCCTTTTTCGAAGCAAGTTGTTCATGTTTTCACGAACACGGACCAAGTCTACCTTACAATCAAGCAATTGTTCAAGTTCAGACTGAATTTTATCCAGAGTTAGCAATGAGGGAGCCTGACCCTCATAACAAATATCAACATCGCTTTTATCCGTTTGCTCGCCACGAGCAACAGAACCAAAGATGCCAAGCTTTGTGATGCCATATTTTTCCTGAGCCGTTGGTTTAAAACGACTCATTAAGGATAATATTTCAGCTCTTGACTTCATCTTGTTTTATGATTAAATCATTATTCTTTGCAAAGATAGATAGTTTTTTTCAAAGTGCAAAATAAAATAAGAAAAACTTATTAATATACAAACATCCCTATCTAGGTTGAGACCAGAACATGATTGAAAGGGAGGGTTTTATTGTAATTTTTTGAAATATTCAGACAATAGCGCCTCTGAGATTTAAAAATTCTGAGCCAAAAATTTTTTCTGTGCGTACAGGCGAAATATGAGCATGTTCGTAAATCACTGAAAATGAGAGGCTTACGAAATTAGCTCGAAAAGTGTAAAGATTTAGAACGCAATCGAATATTCGTTTAGGTTGTAACGGAGCCTGAGTTACACTGCAACGGAGGCTGTTTTGCATGGTAAAACAGCATGAGTTGCATCGTAAAACAGCCTCCGTTGCAACCTAAAATCGATAGGGGTATGAAAAAAGGGGCCAAAAGCCCCTTTTTTGCGTTCTAGTTTGCATTTTTTCAGAACCCTGTTTTTTGGCAGTTTTTCTTGACAATCACAGGGTGAATACCTTCATCTTGATGACTGGCGGCAAGTTACTTCACCTCCCAGATGTCGTTGGTCTCGAGCAACTCCTCGAAGTTGTGATACTTCTTCTGGGCACTCACCTCGGCCAACTGCGCATGAACAGCATCGTTGTAGGTAGGAGCGTCCACGTCGCGAATCACACCCAGGGCGATGGGGAAGCCATCCTCAGGTGTCATCATGGCCAACTTCAGCTGCAGGGTGTTGTCCTCGCAGTGAGCATCGTGAACCAACACATCGTCGATGGTGTAGCCGTCCTTACCAATCTCAACCACCTTCAGGCCAAAGCCCTGCTGAACGAGTCCAAATTCGTTGTTCTCGCCAAACACCAGCTTCTCGCCATGACGAACATAGATGGCATTCTTCTTACGACCCTCGTTGTTGTAGACCACATCGTGGCAGTGGTCGTTGAAGATGACACAGTTCTGCAGCACCTCAGTGACAGAGGCACCCTTGTGCTCGTAGGCAGCCTTCAGCACCTCGACAGTACCCTTGGCATCGGTAGCCACGCAGCGAGCGAAGAAATGGCCACGAGCGCCAAAGCAGAGCTCTGCAGGACGGAAGGGATCCTCCACTGTGCCGTAAGGGCTCGACTTAGAGACGAAGCCACGAGGAGAGGTGGGCGAATACTGGCCCTTGGTCAAACCATAGATACGGTTGTTCAAGAGAATCATATTCAGGTCGATGTTACGACGGTTAGCGTGGATGAAGTGGTTACCACCGATAGCCAGTCCATCGCCATCACCACTAACCTGCCAAACGGTGAGGTTGGGGTTGGCCACCTTAGCACCAGTAGCGATGGCAGCGGCACGACCGTGGATGGTGTTCATGCCATAGGTAGCCATGTAGTGAGGCAGACGGCTGGAACAGCCGATACCAGAGATCACTGCTACGTTCTCAGGAGCTACGCCAATCTCGGCCATAGCCTTATGGAGTGAAGCCAGGAAGAAGTGGTCGCCACAACCAGGGCACCAACGAGGCTGGCCTTTCTTAAAATCTTGTGCTGTATATGTACTCATTGCTTTACTTCTTTAAAATGTCCTCGAATGCGTTCACTAACTCTTCTACCACGAAGGGCTGACCCTTGACCTGATTAAACTGGTAGGGCACGAAGCCGTCGATCTTCATGCGAAGGTAGGCAGCCAGTTGACCCATGTTCTGCTCGGCCACAACCACCTTCTTATACTTAGAGAGAACCTCGGCCGTGTTTTTGGGCAGGGGGTTCAGGTACTTGAACTGAGCCTGAGCCACCTTGTAGCCCTTAGCCTTCAACTCGTCCATAGCTGAGTGTAGGTGGCCGTAGGTAGAGCCAAAGCCCACGATGAGCAGGTCGGCATCGGCATCGCCGTCCACCTCGAGGTTGGGCACCTCAATCTTCTCAATCTTCTGCTGGCGCAGACGCGTCATCAGGTCGTGGTTCTCAGGGTTGGTAGAGATGGCGCCAGTAGCGTTGTCCTTCTCCAGGCCACCAAGGATGTGTGCAAAGCCCTCACGACCAGGCACAGCCCAATAGCGAGTGCCATTCTCAGCACGCATGTAGGGTGTCCACTTGCCCTTCAGTTCCTCAGGAACATAAGGGGGATTGATGGCACCAAGCTGAGCCATCTGGGGCAACTTGAAGGCACCAGAGCCATTAGCGATATAAGCATCGGTGAGCAGCACCACAGGTGTCATGTGCTCCAAGGCAATCTTGGCAGCCTGATAGGCAGCATCGAAGCAGTCGGTAGGACTCAGGGCTGCGATGACAGGCATAGGACTCTCACCATTGCGGCCGAAGAGGGCCTGCAGCAGGTCGGTCTGCTCGCTCTTGGTGGGAAGACCAGTGGCAGGACCACCACGCTGCACGTCGATGACGAGCAGGGGCAACTCCATGATAACGGCCAGGTTCATCACCTCCGACTTGAGGCAAACGCCAGGACCAGAGGTTGAGGTGACACCCAGGGCACCAGAGAACGATGCACCCAGGGCCGAAGCAGCACCACTGATCTCGTCCTCACACTGAACGGTGATGACGCCGCATGACTTATGCTTTGACAACTCGTGCAGGATGTCGGTGGCAGGTGTGATAGGATAAGAACCCAGGTAGAGGCGCAGGCCAGCCTTCTCGGCAGCGGCAATCAAGCCATAGGCCGTAGCCTTGTTACCCGTGATATCCATATAACGGCCAGGAGTCTTCTCCTTCGACTCCACACGATAAACATTGATAGCGTTTGAATGGGTGTTGTGACCATAGTCCCAACCAGCCTGAATCACCTTGATGTTAGCCTCAGCGATGGCAGGCTTCTTGGCAAACTTCTCGCGCAGGAAGTTGGCCACGAGGTTCAGGTCGCGATCGAACAGCCAGCAGACAAGTCCCAGAGCAAACATGTTACGGCACTTCAGCATGGCCTTGTTGTCCATACCACTGTCGGCCAGACAGCTCTTCACCATGGTGGTGAGGGGGCACTGGATCACACGGTCAGGGTCGATGTTCATCTCGCCAAGATAGTCCTCTGTCTGGAACTGAGCCTTCTCCAGGTCCTTGGGTCCAAACGAATCGGTATCGATGATAATCGTTGCACCTGGCTTAGCATAGCGATACTGAGTCTTGAGTGCAGCAGCATTCATGGCCACCAGTACGTCGCACTTATCGCCAGGGGTGTAAACCTTACCTGCACCAATATGTACCTGGAAACCAGACACACCAGTGAGCGAGCCTTGCGGAGCGCGAATGTCGGCTGGATAGTCGGGGAATGTAGAAATGCCATTGCCTACAGTGGCACTGACTGTTGAAAAAATGTTTCCGGCCAACTGCATACCGTCGCCAGAGTCACCTGAGAAGCGGACAACAACCTGGTCCAGCTCCTTCACTTCCAATTTTTCTGCCATAGCACGTGTCTCTTATGTAAAATGTAGATAAATTCTTTGTTCGGAGTGCAAAGTTACTAAAATTCAATGAAAGTAAATACAAAAAAACGAATAAATTAGTGGATTTCTTTGAATTTTATGCAAGAAAGGATAGAAAAATGCAAAAATATGCAATATTATGCAAAACTATGCCAAGAAAGATGATGAGACATTTGAATATATGGATTATTATGTTTAATTTTGCACCACCAAAAACGAAAATATGAAACAGTTATTGATTCTTTTGAGTGTGACACTCCTATGCGCAGCTTGTGGAGACAAACATAAAAAAAGTGCCGACGCAGCGGACGATGCGCTGGTGGCACAACAGTTCTCGGCCGACTCGGCCTTTACTTTCTGTCAGCAGCAATGCGACTTTGGTCCTCGCACCATGAACAGCGAGGCCCACGAGCAGTGCGGACAGTGGATTATGGATAAGTTTAGGAGCTACGGACTGGAGGTGAGCGAACAGCGCGCCACCCTGACGGGCTTCGACGGCACGCCCCTACAGAGCAATAACATCACGGCCCACTATCAGCCTGAGCTGCAGCAGCGCATCCTGATATGCGCCCACTGGGACAGCCGACCCTGGGCCGACAACGACCCTGACGAGGCCAACCACCAGAAGCCTGTGCTGGCTGCCAACGACGGTGCCAGCGGCGTGGCCGTGATGCTGGAGCTGGCTCGTGTGCTGAGTGCCGACACCTGCCGACTGCCTGTTGGTGTCGACTTCGTGTGCTTCGACGCTGAGGACTGGGGCACTGAACACCAGAGCGACTCATGGGCGCTGGGTGCACAATACTGGGCAAAAAATATTCATAAGGAGTTGAACGGCAAGACCTACCGCTATGGCATCTTGCTCGACATGGTAGGCGGCCAGGGTGCCCGTTTCTATCAGGAGGGCGTGTCGCTTCTTTATGCCAAGAACGTGGTAGACCGTGTGTGGAAAGCCGCCACCATAGCAGGCTATAGCAGTATGTTCCCACAGGCCGACGGTGGCACCATCACTGACGACCACGTGCCTGTGAACCAGGCCGGCATTCCCTGTATCGACATCATCCCCTGCTATCCTGACTGCGAGCAGAGCAACTTCGGCCCCACATGGCACACCATCAGCGACGACATGGACCACATCGACCCTGCCACACTGAAGGCCGTGGGACAAACACTCTTGCAGGTGCTCTTTACAGAGAAATAATAAGATTACCGATTGCTTTTCACCGTCTTTGCCATGCTTCTCCACTTAAGATAGCCGGCAATGGCGATTACAACATAAAGACCATAGAGCATGGCCTTGAAAGGTATGCCTTTCTTAATATATAGAAAGGTGCACACGCCATCGACCACCATCCAGAACACCCATTGCTCCACATATTTTCGAGCCAAGGCCCACAAGCCCACAAACGACAGGGCATTGGTAAAGGAGTCGAGCAGGGGCACGGTAGAGTCGGTCCACGTGACGAGTACATAATAGACGGCAGCCCACGCCACAAAGAAAAACACGATGGTGGGCAGATACTGTCGTCGAGGCATGAAGATGATGGGCAGCGGCTCCTTCTTCTTGCGCGTCTTTACAAACTTCCACACATAGAAGCCATAAAGGGCGGCAAAGGTATAGTAGCACGCCATACCAGCATCGCCATAGAGGCCGTGCTGCCAATAGAGCACGATGTCGAGGGCTGGCATGATGACACCTATCACCCAAAGGGCAATATGAGCACGATACTCGAGCCAGATATAGATCAGGCCGAGTATCGTGGTCAGTATGTCGAGCCACTGGGAAGAGAGGAATTCCATCATACTGCAGTGGTTTTCTTTAGAATCTCAGTGTGAGGTTGGCCATGGCCGTGCGACCAGCCATGGGCACGAAGCCCATTTGGTAGTAACGGTTCTCGTTGGGGTGTGTGCCTGAGAGAATAGCTGAATAGACCCAGCCGCTGGTGGCATAGTGGGCATCGAACAGGTTGTTGAACTGCAGACCCAGCACCACCTCGTGGAGGGGCGACACCTTCGTGACCTTCGAGGTATAGGTGAACTTCAGGTTGCTGAAGCTGAAGGCAGGCAGCGAACGGTCTTTGTTCTCAGTGTTGTCCAGGTACTGGCGACTCACATAGTTGGTGTGCCAGGTGGCCTGCAGGCCCTTATAGTTGAAATGAACCATACCATTGAGGATGGCTGAGGGCGAATAGGCCAAGGTTGAGTTGTCGTAGTGGAACGTAGCTGCGTTTCTGGTCCAGTCAACCTCCACCATCTCGTCGAAGTCCTTGATCTTGTTCTGACTCAGGGCTGCATTACCCTCCAGGGTGAGCAGTTTGCAGATACGCCAGTTGGCAGCCAGTTCGATACCTGCGCGATAGGACTTTGCGATGTTGGTGGTCAACTTCTCGCCAATATCGCTCAACTCGCCCGTCTGCACCAGCTGGTCTTTGAAGTCCATATAGTAGAGCGTGGCATCGAAATAGAAATTACGAGTTGAATAGTGATAACCCAGTTCATAGTCAATCACCTGCTCGGCCTTGGGATTGGGATATTTGTAGTTGTCCGTGAAGTTGTTGCGCTCAGGCTCACGATGACTCATGGCAACAGTAGCGAAGGCAGTGTGATTGTTTCTTCCTGAACGTGTTTCGTGGTGCCACTTGACGCCCACCTTGGGGTTCACGAAGTTGTACTTCTCGTTGATGTTCAGCGTCTGGTTGTGCCATAGGCCGTCGGTTCCCTGCACGAAACGGTCGTTGATACCGTCTGTTTTGTAGTTCACATGACGATACTGCAAGTCGCCCGTCAGATACCAGCCATTGGTTACCCAGTCATGGGTCAGCAGATAGTCGCCTTTCACATAGATGTTGCCATCAAACTTCCGTGCGTCAGAGTCGTAGTATTTGTGGTCGCCATTGGACAGATACTGCTCACGCAGGGCCTCGTCCTTGATATAGGTGATATAGCCGAAGTGGTTGCCATCGAACTGCTGAACAGAGAAGCCGCCCACCACGTTCCAGCGACTGTCGTAATAGTGCAGGTGGCCCACCATGCCGTAAGTATCCTGCTCCAGTCCCTTCTTGCGCACGAAGTCGGTCTTGGTGTTGGTACTCAGACCAAACTTCTCGCCAGCCTTCTTGTGATAGCGGAACTCCTTGTAGTAGCCATAGCCGTGGGTATAGTGCAGCGAGGCCGAGGCCGACAGGTTGTTGGTGATCTGGTATGACAGCGAGAGGATGTTATGGTTCTGCCAGAAGTTATCCGTGGTCTTGGGCCAGTAAGAGCCGTCGGCCATCTCCCAGCGGTGGGTCACGTAGTTGCCGTCAGCATCCTTCTCAAACAGATTGCCGTTGCTGCCGTATGTCAGCGTCTCGTAGAGTGTGTTGTAGCGACCTAGACCTGCGTTGTAGAGGTCCTCGTAGGTCTTGATGCCTGTGGGCAGGTTATAGCTCCATGTGCCATCGTCCAGACAGCCGTCCATGATACTGTAGTCGTTGTCGCCAGCAGTAACGGCATTCCAGGCCTGACCCGTCTTTTCGAAGTTGCCGATGTTCTTATAGCGAATCATGAAATCATCGTCCAACCAGGTCAGTCCACCATAGTAAGAGCCACTGCGTCCGTCAGTGCCGTGGATATAGCCGTCTGTGTTGGTCTCGTGATAGGCACCGTCGAAGATCAGGTGGTTCCACAGCAGACCCGTTGAGAAGTTGCCACCCAGGTTATAGGTGTTATAGGCACCATACGAGGCCGACAGTTCGCCACCAGCCTTGCGCGAGGGGGCTTTTGTCTGCAGCGAGATGGCACCTCCAAAGGCACCGTCGCCATTGGTCGACGAGCACACGCCACGCTGAATATCCACGCTGTTCAACAAGGCTGCATAGCTGTTCATGTTGGCCCAGAACACGCACTGGTCCTCAGGCGAGTTGAGGGGCACGCCATCGATAGTTACGTTGATGCGCGAGTCACCAGCGCCACGAATACGCATATAGGTGGTTCCAGTGCCCAGTCCGTTCTCACTCCAGGCCATCACACCTGGCGTGCGAGCAAAGAGGAAGGGCAGTTCCTGACCAGAGCTGGCGAAGTTGCTCAGTGTTCTCTGATAGAGAGTGGTGCGTGGGGTACCCGTTGTTCTTGAGCGTACACCATCCACCGTTACTTCCTGCAGTTGCTGTAATCTGATGGAGTCGACGATTGCCTTTGCAGGATTACTAAACTTCTGTGCTGTTGCATTCACACTGATGAATGCCATCAATACAAAAAGAATCTTCTTCATTCCTTTTCTTTCCTTTTTTAGTCGCTACGCTTTGTAAAAGTGCTAAAGCGAGTCTTTTTACTTTAAATAAAACGGGGCTTGTTTGATATGCTTTCCATCCCTACGCCGGCATGATCCGAATCAGGTTAGAGGGTATCATCTCAGCCCGAACCTTCGGGCACCCCTTGAATTGCGGATGCAAAGTTACGCATTATCTCCCACCCTGCCAAACATATCGACAAAAAATGTGGATTACGTTTTGCCATTTCACCAAAAATGGTTACCTTTGCATCTCGTAAAAACTTTAATTGAGAAAACGTTTTTCCATATATACCATGGGTAAAATTGAGATAGTAACAGTAACTAACCGAAAGCAGTTACGACAGTTTATTCAGTTCTACTACGACCTCTATCGTGGCAATGAGTATGCCGTTCCCTATTTGTTCTTCGACGAGATGTCTACCCTTCAGCGCAGTAAGAACCCCTCGTTCGAGTGCTGCGAGTCGGAGTATTTCATGGCCTTTCGTGATGGCAAGATGGTGGGCCGCGTGGCTGCTATCATCAACAGACGCGCCAACGAGCGATGGAACATCAACCAGGTGCGC
The DNA here is from genome assembly GCF_023204875.1 of Prevotella sp. E15-22. NCBI lineage: Bacteria > Pseudomonadati > Bacteroidota > Bacteroidia > Bacteroidales > Prevotellaceae > Prevotella > Prevotella sp. E15-22. Next base: position 117,771 of record NZ_CP096247.1, on the reverse strand, counting down.
TTCGGTTGGTTCGACTTCATCGACGATATCGAGGTGTCGGCTGCGCTGCTTAAGGCCGTTGAGGACTGGGGCCGCGCCAAGGGCATGAACGAGATGGCTGGTCCGTTAGGATTCATCGATACCGACCGCGAAGGCATGCTGGTGGAGGGTTTCGAGGAACTGTCTACGATGTATGTGAACTACAACTATCCCTACTATCCTCAGCACATGGAGCAGTTGGGCGGCTTCCGCAAGGACAACGACTATATGGAATATCTGGTTAAGGTGCCTGAGGTGGTGCCCGATAAGTTTGCCAAGATTGCCGACATGATTACGCGTCGCTATGGCCTGCAGGTTCGCCATTTTACCAGTCACGAACTGCAAAAAGAGGGCTGGGGCCGCAAGGTCTTCGAGTTGGTCAATGCCACCTATAAGAACCTCTACGGCTATTCGCAACTTTCAGACCGCCAGATAGACAAGCTGGTGAACGACTATATCAAGATTGCCGATACCAACCTCATCACCGCTGTGATGGATGGCGACGAGATGATTGGCTTCGGTGTTACCTTCCCCTCGTTCTCACGTGCATTGCAGAAGACGCGCGACGGTCGTCTGTTCCCCTTCGGCTGGTGGCAGCTGCTGCGCATCCTGAAGTGGCACAAGACCGACACCGTCGACCTCCTGTTGATAGGCGTGCTGCCTGAGTATCGCCAGAAGGGTGCCAACTCACTCATCTTCAACGACCTTATCCAGCAGTTCCAGCGCTACGGCTTCCGCTATGCCGAGGCCATGCCTCAGATGGAGGATAACGAGGCTGTCCGCTCGCAGTGGCAGTACTTGGAGAGTCGCCAGCATCGCCGTCACCGCTGCTATAGAAAGGATCTTTAAAGGAACAAGAGACTAGATAATAAAAAACAACAGGGATGTTCACAATGGAACATCCCTGTTGTTTTTATGATGTATGTTTCTGATGTCTTATCCAAAGAACTCGCCATCACCCTGCTGGTCGTAGCTGCTGCCATCGAAGCAATGGGTGCACACCTGACTCTTAGGCAGACCGATTGACTCGATGAGGTCCTCGATACGGGCGAACTTCAGTGAGGTGAGACCCAGACGGCGCGCAATCTCATCGACCATGCGCTTATACTCGGGCGAGTCGGTCTGTGCATACTTATCGAGCTTCGCCTTGTCGTCGCCCTCGAAGTCGCGAATGATACGACGGGTGATGAGCTCAAGGTCGCTCTTGCTGTTGGTAAAGCCGATGAACGGACAGCCATAGACCAGAGGCGGACATGAGATACGCACGTGTACCTCCTTGGCACCGTTCTGAACAAACTCGCGGGCATTGTCGCGCAACTGCGTGCCACGAACGATAGAGTCGTCGCAGAACACCACGCGCTGGTCCTTCAGCAGGGCTGCATTGGGAATGAGTTTCATCTTGGCCACAAGGTCACGACGACTCTGATTGCCAGGAGTAAACGAACGTGGCCAGGTGGGTGTGTACTTCAGCACGGCACGCTTATAGGGGATACCAGAACCTTCGGCATAACCCAGGGCCATACCAACGCCAGAATCGGGAATGCCACACACCAGGTCGGCCTCGATATCATCGCGCTCGCCCATCATGCGACCGTTCTTCTCGCGTACATATTCTGTATTGATGCCTTCATAACAAGAAGCGGGGAAGCCATAGTAAACCCAGAGGAACGAACAAATCTGGCAACGTTTGAAGGCAGGCTGCAGTACCTCGAAGCTATCGGCATGCAGGCGCACAATCTCACCAGGACCAAGGTCGCGCACGGGTTTGTAATCAAGGTTGGGAAAGCTGGTGGTCTCGCTGCTCACGGCATAGGCTTTCTCCCAGTCATCAGTACCGATGGGTGACATCTTATGCACTTCTTTCTTTCCGATGACAATAGGCGTACGACCCAGCACATCACGAGCGGCAATGATACCGTCTTCAGTCAAAATGAGCATCGAACATGAACCTTTAATCTTGCGGTATACCATGTTGATGCCCTCTACGAATGTACTTCCCATGTTAATAAGCAAAGCCACAAGCTCTGTCTGATTCAGGTTGTTAGCGCTCTGCTCGCTCAGATGCATGCGCTGCGCCAGGAGCTCGTCGGCAATCTCGCGCAGGTTGTTGATCTTTGCTACGGTGACCACCGCATAACGACCCAGATGCGAGTTGATGATGATGGGCTGGGGATCGGTGTCGCTGATGACGCCCAGGCCCTGATTGCCAGCAAACTCGTGAAGCTCGTCTTCAAACTTTGAGCGGAAATAGTCGCGCTCCAACGAGTGGATGCTACGGCTAAAGCCCTTTTCTTTGTCGAAGGTCACAAGACCAGCTCGTTTTGTACCAAGATGAGAATTGTAGTCAGTGCCGTAAAACAAGTCGTTTACGCAGTCTTTAGTGGAAATGGTTCCGAAAAATCCGCCCATAGTTGTTATCGCTGTTTTTGTTTGCGAGTGCAAAGGTACTACTTTTTTGCGAATAATGAATTACGAATTATGTTTTTTTTCGTAATTTTGCACCCAACATGACACAAGACAAACTTTGGAACCGCAACTACTGCAAGGTGATGGCAGCCAACTTCTCGTTGTTCTTCGCCTTCTATGTGCTGACACCACTGCTGCCACTCTACCTGAGTGAGCACTTCGGTGCTACCAAGGACGTGATAGGCCTGGTACTTTCTGGCTATACCATCACGGCGCTGGTGGTGCGCCCGTTCAGTGGCTATGTGGTCGACACCTTTCCTCGCAAGACTGTGCTGATGGTGTGCTTCTCGGCCTTCGCCATCTTCTTTGCTGGCTATCTGGCAGCCTCGTCGCTCCTTCTGTTCACCATCGTGAGAACACTGCATGGCGGGCCCTTCGGAGCACTGACAGTGGCCAACTCAACCGTGGCCATCGACGTACTGCCCAGCAGCAGACGAACGGAGGGCATCGGCTATTATGGATTGTCGAACAACCTGGCAATGGCCATCGCACCCACGGTGGGCATCTTCATCTATAAGTTCACTAACAGCTTTGAGTTGATCTTCTGGCTGGCGCTGGCTGTGGCCTGTGCCGGTTGGCTCACTGATGCCACGGTGAAGACCAAACAGCCGACATCCAATCGACAGAAGGACGACTGCAATGCTAAGAACAAGCCGCAGACCCTTTCATGGGACCGCTTCTTTCTGCTGCGTGGCTGGCTTCTGGGTCTGAACATGGTGGCCTTTGGCTTCAGCTTTGGTGTACTGAGCAACTATCTGGCTATCTATGGCAAGGAGGTGATGGGCATTACTGGCGGCACAGGTACCTACTTCATGCTGTGCAGTGTGGGACTGATCCTTTCGCGCCTGCAGGGAGGAAAGGCCTTGCGACAGGGACGTCTGACGTTTAATGCTGGTAGCGGCATGGTGATTTCTTTAGTGGGCTATACCTTATTTATACTGATGCCCACGCTCAACCAACTGTCATTGGTCAGTTATCAATGGTCCATTATCATTGGCTACTATGGCTCGGCACTGCTCATTGGCCTGGGTAATGGTCATATGTGGCCTGCCTTCCAGAACATGACCATCTGCGTGGCCAGCAACAACCAGCGAGGCACTGCCAACAGCACCATCCTCATCTCGTGGGACATCGGCATGGGACTGGGCATCCTTTTGGGTGGTGTCATCTCAGAGTTGATGAGCTATTCTGCCGCCTTCTGGACGGTTGTGCTGATCAACGCATCAGGTGTGGCCCTGTTCTTCATGGCCACCAAGAGTTTCTTCTTGAAGAGAAACCTGAACGCCTCAGTGCATTAACAGCACGTCATATCCATCTTTATCCGACTGCGCATCCGCTGAATATCCTGCACGTTGCCAATGATGCTGATGGTGCCTATCGTCATCAGCAGAGCAATGGCTGTGGCAACGATAAGGCGCGAGTTCTCGGCAACCCACAATAGGAACGCACTCTGTATGCTGAAGGTAAAGAGGGGCTCGGCAGGCGAAGAGAGGACAAGGGCAATGGCAAGGGCACCACTGATGATGCCCACGACGAATGCGGCCACCATCACCATCTTATAGCGACGGATGGTTGCCTCCTGATGCTGCTTGATAAACTCTACGGCATCCAGACGCTTGGTGAGCGCCGCCATGAAGTCGGCATTGTCTGTGAATTGCGGCTTCTGGGCGAAGAACAGTTCCTCAAGGGCTTTATCTTTTGTCATATCCATTGTCTTTATTTTCCATGATTCATTTTCAACTGCGCCTGCAACTTGTCGCGTCCTCGCGAGAGTTGCTTCTTGACGGCATCCTCCGAGGCTTCTGTGATGGCGGCTATCTCCTTGATGTTATAGCCAGTGAGATAGAACAAGGTGATGGCCGAGCGTTCCTTGGGTGGCAGGGTGCGCAAAGCCAGATAGAGGGATTGGTAGGCAAAACCTGAGTCGGATGTGGCATTACTGACAAGCAGGCGTGCCTCGTCAATACTCTCCGTGGAGCGCAGGCTGGCCTTATGATTAAGGAAGGTGTTGTGGGCAATCTTGAAGAGCCAAGAGCGAAAGCGCCCTTTGTCCTGATAGCCTGCCGACGAGAGGTAGGCCTTCACCAGCGTGTCCTGCGCCAGGTCGTCAGCCTCGCCTTTATTGCCACAACAGAGGGCGAGCAAGAAACTTCGAAGGGCCTCTTGCTCACGCTCCACATGTGCTATAAAAACTTCGCGAGTCACGAATCAAGCCTCTTCCAACAACTTCCTTTGCTCTGCTTCCATCTCTTTGACCAGCATCTTCTTTCCTACGATATAATTAAGAAGGAAAGCAGCACCGATGCCCAGGAGAACAGCTCCTGAAATATAAAGCATGACGAGGTCGTCAGTACACATGCCACCTTTATAATCCTGGAAGATGGCCGAACCAAGGAAACCAATGCCAAGGAATGCGCAGATACTTCCTGAGAGCAACTTCGATAGCAGTTTCTCTTTCAGCAGTTTCTTCTTAGGCGATATCTTGCTCATCAACTCCTCAATGTCCATATCGGGGTTCTTCTCGATGGCTGCCAACACAATCTGTGTGCGATTCTTCGATGCCTGCATACTCTGACGAACGCCCATCCATATGGCAAAGATGGGGAGTACGCATCCACATGCGATGGGTACTAAAATACCTGCTAAATGATCCATATCTTTTTTCTGTTTTTAATTGTTATACTTCTGTTCTTTCGACCACGGTCATTGATATAACAAGTCAGAAAGACAAAAGGTGACATCCATATCGCTATTTTTTGTCACAAGGTATTAACAACTAAAGACGGCAGGCGTTGTATGCCCACTTCAGACTAAAGTAGAAGAAGGTGCCGAAGAAGATACCTGCAATGGCATCAATAGCATAATGGGCCATGATATAGAACGTGCCGAAGAACAACAGGACAGCAAAGGGCAGGCAAATATAAAAGACCTTGCGGTTCTTACACTCCCACGCCAGCCACATCACCACCGTAGCGATGCCCACATGACTGCTGGGGAAGGCCGCCGTGGGGCGCTCACCTGCATCGTGAGTCATAATCAGAGCCTTGTACATCAAGCCATCCTCCCAACCAGGGATAGGCGTGATAAAGTCACGGTTGTGCACGTCAAACTGTATCTTGTTGAAATAGTCACCGATATTCGGAAAGATACCCTGCGCAATCTGGTCGACACCCACTGCCTTGAAATAGAACTGCGGACCAGCCACAGGCACAAAGATAAAAATGAGATAAAAGAGGAAGAACGAGGTCATAATGATGAAGACCGTACGTTCAAAATACTCGTAACGACAGAAGAAATAATAGATGGTGATGCCCACGAACAATGGGAAGTAGCAGACATAGCCCATGGACAGGAGTTCACTGAAGATGGGGTGCGAAAACACCTGACTGAACGACAGCGACGGCTGAAAGCCGAAGAGCGATTGCTCATAACCCGCGAACACATGGTCGAGGTTCATGAAGATGCGGTTCATCTCGTAGGTATCGGAATACCACCACGACAGCAACAGCAACTGACCCGTGACACGGAAGAGCATGGTGAGCTTACTGGGACAGAGACGATAGACGCCCCACAACGCCAGTGTCAATACCACCGCCTGTGCCCTGAGCATCAGCATGTCGCCAGGGTTGGTCAGTCTGACATAAGTTACTAAAATAAAAATCGTTGTAAACAGCGTATAGGCCATCGTTGCCCATTCCGCCGCCATCAGTCCGCGTTTAGTCTTTACAGCCATCCGTTCTCTTGATACCATTTAATGGTCAGGGGCACGCCCTGCTCCAGTGTGTACTTAGGTTCATAGCCCAACTCACGTCGGGCAGGTTCTATGTCGCAACGCCAGTTGCGCTGCTTCAGGATATGATACTTATCGTTGTTCAATGCCGATATCTTGCCTGTGAGGTGTCCCCACTTATCGCCCAGGAAGGTGATGATGCGCAACAGCCATATAGGCGCCGTAATGCGAATCCACCAAGGGTTGCCCAACTCCTTACGGATGAGGTTTGAGAAGGTGGCCGACTGATACACCTCGCCATCGCTGAGGAAGTACTTTCGTCCTGTCTGACCCTTCTCGCAAGCCAGAAAGACAGCCTGCACCACGTCGAGCACATAGACAAAGGTGATGTCCTGCTGTTTAAAGCCCACAGCAAAGTCAGAGTGCTGCTTAATACTCTTCGCCATCAGGAAATAGTCGCGCTCACGTGGACCATAGACACCTGTGGGGCGCAGGATGACATAAGGGAATTCCGACTCCTCTTCGAGCGAGTCAAGCCACTGCTCGGCCTCCAGCTTACTCTTGCCATACTCCGTGTTGGGGCGTGGGGTATCGTTCTCTCGAATCTCCTTATAGGGTTGCTTTTCGTGGATAGCGCCAAAGATGCTGAGCGAGCTCAAATAGACAAAGCGCTTCAAGGGCATCTTCAGACTAATCAGCGCACGCACCAGGTTCTTCGTTCCCTCCGTATTGATGCGATAGAAGTCGGCCGTATTCAGACATTTCGTCACGCCAGCGGCATGCACCACATAGTCAAACTGATGGTCCTTCAACTGCTCTTCCAACTGTACCTGGTTACTCAGGTTTAATTCAATGAAATGGATGCGCTCGTCCTGCAGGAAGTCCTTCTTGCTACTCCCTCTGACGGCCGCCCACGTCTCCATTCCCTGACGAAGAGCCTCCTCCACAATAAACGAGCCAATGAATCCACTGGCTCCCGTAATGAGTATTTTCATGGGTGCAAAGGTACGATATTTATTTTAAATAAACAAAAGAATGGCAAACAGATACGTTTGCCATTCTTTTTATTAAAAGATTCTCTTGGACTAGCCAAGAGCCTGCTTCATATGCTTATCGCACCACCACCATGCGACATCGCATGACGGATTCCCTTTTGACCTTGACTTCGCTCGTTCATAGACATGGAGATTTATACACCTTTAAGAAAAGAGTATTTGTTAGATTGTCCCGCTGACTTGTTCCTAATTAGAAGGACTAATAGTTTCCTGAGGGACGTACATATTTATATTCAAACAGCCAGTCATGGAAGTCTCTCTTTGTCACTACCTGCCTATCATAGAGTTTCTTCGCACGAATATCATCTATAGAATATTTTCTGGCTACACTATACTTAACAGCATAAATGTAGCAAGAATCAAACAGCTGCAATATACATGGATCCATGGTTATCATAGAGTCAGGTAAAACCAGGCTACCGGCAACGGCTAAATGAAATGCATCATCGAATACTCTTGTATCATATTGTGACATAGGGTGTGCATCTTCAATGGGCCAAAATTGCCAATCAACAAGAGTATCTGTCCTAGTTACTTTTATTAGTAAGGAGTCTTTTGTACAGTTCTTCACATAAATATTTATCTGCTTATCCATAATACAAGAGACTGATGTACTTAAAACCATTAATACAAATAACGATAGTCCTACTATTTTCTTTGTTCTTTTCATAATGATCTTCTTGACTTGCGAACAATACTTATCGTATCTGAAATGACAGGCTTATCACCACACAGGATAAAATTGGACGGGAAAAGTTTTATTACTCCCACATTACCCCAATGCAAAGGCATCTTGGCAGAGATTCTAATTTTCAACTGTTCCCTACCGCAAACAGAAAAGGAATGATTCTTGTCTATCAGATTGTCATTAAGATAAAAATACATTTTTAAGTCCGAATCAGAACTATAAGAATGTGACAACCTTAAAGAATCTGGAAAAACTACGAAGTTCCCGTCTATATCCATTTCAACCCAATCGCTTAAAGCTGAAGTACCATATATATCAACAACACCACAATCTTCTGATAAATTATACTTTGACCTGCCTTCAACAAGAAGAGGGTATGAAGCATCACAAGATAAGAGGTTTAGCAGTATTATTAAATATACTATAAGTTTTTTTTTCATCGCCAACATTTTTACCTTTTCATATGTTTGAATCAAATATATGTGCATGCAGATATTTTCTCATAAATGGTTGAAGTTTAATATCGTTGCAAATATACAACTAATTTTTGTTCGTTAGTCATCCATGACAAGTCTTTTATACTTAATTAACGAATAATCTTAACAATAGCGCCTCTGAGATTTAAAAATTCTGAGCCAAAAATTTTTTCTGTGCGTACAGGCGAAATATGAGAGAGTTCGTAAACGACTGAAAATGAGAGAGTTGCGAAATTAGCTCGAAAAGTGTAAAGATTTAGAACGCAATCGAATATTCGTTTAGGTTGTAACGGAGCCTGAGTTACACTGCAACGGAGCCTGTTTTGCATGGTAAAACAGCATGAGTTGCATCGTAAAACAGCCTCCGTTGCATCCTAAAATCGATAGGGGTCCTCCGAAAGGTCGTTTTTGCCCCATTTTTCCGTTCTAGTTTGCATTTTTTCAGAACCCTGTTTTTCGGCAGTATTTCTTTACAATGTACAATGAACAATGTACAATGAACAATGTACAATGAACAATGTACAATGAACAATGTACAATGAACAAACGCGAGGCGGACGTCGCGCTAGCCGAAAAAAACGCATCCTTGACCCTTTGATGGGTCAAGGATACCAAAACCCTGACGAAGGGCGGCCGCTGCCCGTAGTCGGTTGGAGCCCTCCCTGGAGAGGGAGGGGGCCGGGGGTGGGTTGCCTCGGCGCTTGCGACGCTTGCCACCGAAGGGACGCAAGAAACCCTTCTTAAAGGTAAGAAGGGGTTGGGGTTGTTTTTGAAAAGAGGATAAGGAGGGTTGGGTGGTTGTGAAAAAGAAAATTATGTTTGAAAGAATAGAGTTACTTCTTATAGCACAAGAAAATCTGATTCACATCCTTCTGTGGCAACTTTGGAGTGAGCAAGCTCACAAGGAACACCACAGGGAAGCCCCCAAGCATAGCAATGGCACCACAGTTGATGGGGTTGATGGGATTGCCAATGAGCATGTTGACCACTGTGAGGCCCACACCCCAGGCAAAGCAAGCCCAGACAGAGGCCGTGGTGACACCACGCCAATAGAGTCCCAACATGAACGGAGCCAGGAAGGCACCAGCCAGCGCACCCCATGAGATGCCCATGAGTTGGGCAATGAACGTGGGCGGATTGAGGGCGATGAGCAGTGAGATGGCGATGAAGAAAACGATGAGCACACGCATGATGACCACCTTGCGACGCTCGATCTTTTCGGCCACCACATCGTCAATGGCACCCTCCTCCACCTCGCCGTCGAGCGACTTCTTATCGCGATAGATAAGGTCGAGAGTCATCGTTGACGAAGAGGTGAGCACCAGCGAGGCCAGCGTCGACATAGAGGCACTCAGCACCAGCAGTACCACCAGGGCGATGAGCACATCGGGCAGGGTGACCAGCATGGCAGGCACGATAGAGTCGAAAGCAATCTTGCCATTGGCCCCAATCACAGGGTCGTAGAGTCGGCCGAAGCCACCCAGGAAATAACAGCCGCCAGCCACGATGAAGGCAAAGACGGTGGAGATGATAGTGCCACGCTTGATGGCGCTCTCGTCTGTGATGGAATAGAACTTACCCACCATCTGGGGCAAGCCCATGGTGCCCAGCGATGTCAGGACCACCACGCCCAATAAGCCCCAAGGGTCAGGACCAAACCACGAGGCAAAGACACCTTCCATGTTTGCGGCGACACTGTCGCCGCCTACAGGGGCATCGGCAGGCACGGCGGCCAACTTTGACACGGCCTCAACAAAGCCACCATTGTTCACCAACACAGCCACGATGACAGCCACGATGCCAAAGAGCATGATGATGCCCTGAATAAAGTCGTTCATGGCTGTGGCCTTATAGCCACCCAGGATAACGTAGACAGCAGTGAGGATGGCCATGATGACCACACAATACTCGTAAGGAATGCCAAAGCCCATCTCGAACAGTGTGGAGATGCCTTTATAGACACCTGCCGTATAGGGAATCAGAAAGACGAAGGCGATGACGGAAGCCACCACACGCAGTCCCTGACTCTGAAAACGCGTGCCGAAGAAGTCGGGCATGGTGCGACTCTCGATATGCTGGGTCATCAGCTTGGTACGCCGTCCCAGTAGTATCCATGCCAGGAGCGAGCCAATGACGGCATTACCCACACCTATCCAGGTGCTCGACAGGCCGTACTTCCAGCCAAACTGACCAGCATAGCCCACAAAGACCACGGCCGAGAAATAACTGGTGCCAAAGGCGAAGGCCGTGAGCCATGGGCCCACTGAACGGCCGCCCAGCACAAAACCATCCACACTGCTGGCCTGCTTGCGCGAGTAGAGTCCCACACCCACCATCACAACCAGGAATATTATCGTTAAAAGAACTTTTATGATCATAACGCTTCAACTTTCACTTTTTCAACTTTCAATTAAAAGGCCACCTGCACCTGCGCCTGCAGCCAGTTGTAATCCTTTGATGATATCTGTTCGCCACAGAGGCAGCGCGTATACTGCAGCTGCACACGGCATTTCTTATAGAACCAATACTGCAGTCCTAAGGTGAGGTTGGTCTGGTCCCAGCCTGCCACCTTGGTGTTGCGATCGAAGGTCTCGCCAGAGGCCACCACATCGAGGGCATCATAGACAGGGATGCACGTGGTGACATAGCCGCCACGACTGTTCACATCGCCATCCTTACCACCCAGCCACTCAGCACGGATGCTGGCAGGACGGGCCTCCTTGTATTGTCCTGGGCAGTAGGCGCTGGTCTTATACTCAGCACCCACGCTATAGCGATTGCGCTTGTAGTTCTGTCCCTTTCTGATGGTGTTCCAGGCGGCCGAGTCGACAGCATTGCCTGTGCCCAGATAGCCTGAGCCCACAACGCGCAGGCCGTCGATGGGACGGAGCTCCAGTTTCGCAATAAGATCTTTCTGATTGTTCTGGTCCTTGCGATTGATGCCCTGGCCACTCATCAGCGCCAGCTCATAGTGCAAGGTGTTTTTAAAGAGGTCGCCAAAGACCATCAGGCCCTGGTCGCGACCATAGTTCACACCATTCAACGGGTCAGGACCCTCGCCAGCCAGATAGAGCACGGCCTGCGAATAGACATCAATCAGTTCGAGTTGAGTGGGTGACATTGGGTTTTCCATGGTGTAGGAGTGCTTAAACTGTCCGAAGCGGACGGTCAGCGCGTTGTTCTTGGTCACGCGGTAGTCAGTATAGAATTCCTGCGGAACGCTCGAGAAGTCGTGCATAAAGAGGAACGACCATCGGTCTGTGATGCGGGCCTTGGCCCAGAGTAGTGTTCGTTTCAGGTTGTAGGAGTTGGTCTTCTGTCCACTGGGGTCTTGGTACGACCAGCCTGCTTGCGCATAGCCATTCAGTGTGATGCGACTGGTAAAGTCCTTCATCCAGTCGATGTCTGCATCCGACCTTTGTTGTCCCATTGCGGCAGTACTACTAAATACTGCCATCGCCACGGCCAGCGTTGCCGTCATCCATGTTTGTTTTTTCATACCGCGTAATACAATAGTTTTAGTTAAAATTTATGAAAATATCGATGCAAAGGTAGTGATTATTTTCATTCTAACAAAGAAATGGGTAACAATTTCGTAACTTTGCACCAACAAAACTAATCAAATCTATCAAAATGAAACGCATTTTACTACTTTTAATTACTTTTTGCGCACTTTCGGCCATGATGCCTGTAAATGCGAAAAAGAAAACCACCAAACAGCTGTCAGACCGCGAATACTGGTGCCAGGAGGCGTGGAAGATGGCTCAGCCCGTATTGGAGAACATGGCCAAGGGCGAGTTGCAGAAGAACATGAAGACGGAGTTCTCGCCCTCGTTCGACAGTCGCAACCGCAAGGTGGTTTATATGGAAACCTTCGGCCGACTGATGGCTGGCATCGCGCCCTGGCTGGCACTGCCCGAGGACAATACCGCTGAGGGACAGCAGCGCCGCCAACTGAAGGAATGGGCCCTGGCCTCGTATAAGAACAGCGTGGACCCAGAGAGTGCCGACTACCTGTGCTGGGGTGCGGCTGGTCAGAACCTGGTGGATGCCGCCTATATCGCTGAGTCGTTTATCCGTGGCTACGATGCCCTGTGGATGCCCCTGGACCAGGTGACCAAGGACCGCTATATCAACGAGTTCAAGAAGTTGCGCAGCATTGAGCCGCCCTACACCAACTGGCTCCTGTTCTCGAGCGTCATCGAGAGCTTCATTGCCAAGGCCGCTGGACTGAAAGAGTACGACGACTTCCGTGTGATGATGACCATCCGCAAGATGGAGGAATGGTATGTGGGCGACGGCTGGTATGCCGATGGTCCTCACTTCGCCTTCGACTACTATTCGAGCTATGTGTTCCACTCGATGTACCTGGAGACCCTGCAAAATATGATTGACGCCAAGGCCAACACACGACTGGAATACAAGAAATACTACGAGCGTGCCCTGAAGCGTGCGCAGAAACTCAGCATCGTGCTCGAGCGCTTCATCTCGCCTGAGGGCACCTTCCCTGTGTTCGGCCGCTCTATCCCCTATCGCATGGCTGCCCTACAGCCCCTGGCGCTGACGGCATGGTACCAGAAACTGCCCAAGGAACTGAGCAACGGACAGGTGCGCGCTGCCCTGACACAGACGATGCATCGCATGTACGACCAGCAGAAGAACTACAACGACGCAGGCTTCCTCACCATCGGCTTCTGCGGCCATCAGCCTGAGGTGGCCGACTGGTATACGAACAACGGCTCGCTGTATCTCACCTCGCTGTCGCTGATGCCCCTGGGACTGCCTGCCGACCACGACTTCTGGACCTGCAAGGCTGAGCCCTGGACACAGGTGAAGGCCTGGAACGGCCAGCCCTTCCCCAAGGACCACCGTTGGGCCGACGATATCCAGACCAAGGACCGCTGGTAAGAAAGAAAAGACCATAAAATAAGATGGAGGGCAAACTGTTTGCTCTCCATCTTTATTTGTTATGTTAATACGATAGCTTAGCGCATAGCGTAGCAGTTCTCGTTGTAAACAGCCTCGCGAACCTGCATCACGCCAGCCTCGTCGTTGCTCACGTTGAGCTTCTCGCCGTTCTGCAGAGTGGCCTGGATGGTGCCGTCGGCATTGAAACGGATGATCTCCTTGGTTACACCGTTCTGGGTCATTGACCAAGAGTCGTTATTGGCGTTATGGATGAAGAGGGTCTTCTCGCCAGTGGGCGACTTCACCTCGTAACCGTTCTTCAGGGTCTTGATGGCATAGTAGCGGCCGTCCTGTCCCATCACGGTCTTCACCTGGTTAGCAGCCAGAGGATTGCTACCTGTCCAGAACTCGATGGTGTTCAGAACTACAGCGTCAACAGTAAGGCAGATACCACCTACGATAGGCTGAAGAATCAGACCTACGATACCATTGACATACTTGTTACTGGTCATGTTGCACTGCCACTTCTCGTAACCGTTGAAGAGGCTGAATGAACCAATACACGAACTGCACAGGAAACTACCTGCCAGCAGCACACATGCTGCCTTTAAACTTACTTTTTTCATACTCTTTTAGTTTATTAAAAGGTTTAATTTGCGGACAAATTTACGCATTTTCCTGGAAAACGCCTACAGTTTTGTCGAAAAATTGTTGATTAGCTGACGTAATAGGGGGTTGTGGGACAATATGTGTGCGTTGCCCACCATCAGCATCTGCCTGCGGGCACGCGTCAAAGCCACGTTGAGCTTACGGTCTACCACCTGCCCTTGGTCGTCAACGAAGGTGCTGGCGGTGAGGAAGTCGAGCTGGAAAAGGCGGCTGACACCAAAGTCGTAGATAATCACATCGCGCTGCGAGCCCTGATAGCGCTCCACCGTGTCGATGCTGACACCCGGCACGGCATCGCGGATGGCTGCAATCTGCTTGCGATAGGTGACGATGATGCCCAGGGTCTTGTCTGGATTGAAACGGTCGCCATAGAAACGACGGATGCGCTGCGCCAGTGTGATGACCATCGAGGTGTCACCCTCGAAGAAGGCCATGCGACGGGTCTTCAGCATCTCATCAATAATATCCTGGGCAGGCAGGGTGTAGTTGAGTGTGGTCTCCTGCTGATGGGGCAGAGGCACTGGCGTGAGCCACGAGCCATAGAAATGCTGACCTGCAAACTGGGCCACCTCAGGATGCATGCGTCCCTGGTGGGTGAGGGTGCCAATGAACTGACTGCGCCCTTGCGCGCACTCCCAGTTATAAAGGCGCTGGAAGAGTGACTGGCGGCAGTCGGAAAGGCCGATGGCCTGCAGCAGGGGTTCTTCTACGCGTGTCTCCTCTGGGTTCTGCTGCACCACGGCAGGCAGTTGCTTGTGGTCGCCAATAAGTACGAAACGGTCTATCTGCTCATGACTCAGCAAGCCGATAAGTCCTGGCTCCAGCACCTGCGAGGCCTCGTCGACAATGGCCAGCGAGAAATGGCGGCCCGACAGCAGGAAGGGACGTGCCTGCATCATCGAGGTGGTGCCCACCAGGATGCGCTCGTCGTTGGCCAGTCCTGCTTCGTCGAGCATTGAGCGTATCTCGTCGACAGCCCTATTGGTGTAGGCCATCAGGAGGATGGAGGGCCGAGGAGTGTGGGATGAGGGGTGAGAGGACAGTTCTTCCTCGACAATGAAACGGAGGGCCATAGAGGTTTTGCCTGTGCCTGGAGGACCCACCAGGAGGAAGTAGTCGCGTGCCTGCTTCACCTTGAGCACGATGTCGTCGTAATGGGGATGATAAGCTCTTGTGAGGGTGAGCGAGGTATCGGCCTCAGGTGCACGCTGACCTAAGAGCAGGTCTTTCTGGCGCTGCTTGGCCAGGATGAACTGGTGCAGACTGCGGATATTACTGTTCGTACCCACATCGCTGCCACCATGCTCAACGGCCCACAGACGGTCGGATGCGCAGAAGATGTCTGGGTTCTGCTGTCCGTCGTTCAGCAGGATGATGACCTTGCCATCCTGGAAATCGTCAATAGAACCCTTATAGAGAATGCTCTTCCTGACATCGGGGGTGTCCGTATACTGATACAGATAGACCATATCGCCTGGACGGAAGTTCAGGGGTGAGGGGGTGGAGGTGAGAGGTGAGTGGACCTTCAGGGTGATACGGTCAAAGCCACCATCGGGGTCGGTCTTCTCTTGCTTCACAATGGTGAGGGGCATGATGATATTGCCCTGTTCCTGCTTCTCGCTGAGGGGCTGCAGCCACAGGTCGCTGCCACAGCCGCCAGCATGATGCAAGGTCTGCTCGCTGCTGCCCAACTTCTGGGCGCGCTGCTCGCGATAGACGAAGGTCATCATGCGCTCGTAGTAAGCGCGCTCAAGGGGAGTGAGCGAGGTGAGTTGGGCGTTGAGGGTATCTATATCGGGCTGGATATATTGATGGAAATAGCCATCGCGAGTCACATCACGATAGATGACATCGGCCGTGAGCAATGGCAGGATGCGACCAAAGCCATCGCGAGCGATGAGGAGTTCTGTGGCTACAATCTGATTTCTGAGTTTGATGGCTTCGCGAAACAGGGTGCGATAGTAGTTGACGGCCACCAAACCCTTATCTGGGGCATAGCGCGAATAGAGCAGGCGGGTGTCCACCTGACTGTCGCTCTTGTCGAAGTTATAGCGCAGGACGCCGTAGTAGAGCAGCAGCTGCACATAGTGGTTCTCCAACTGCAGGCCGTGGGCATCGTGACTCAGGTATTCTATCTTCTGGTTCTTGCCCGACTTCTGTTCTACCAGCAGTCCCATGTCGGCTGTCATCAGGTCGACACGTCCCTGCAGTCCCAGCTTCTCGCAAACGAAAGAGGGCTCGAGGAGATAGGAACGATAGGCTGGCGCCAGCAACTTGATGGCCTGACGGATGTTTTCCATCTGCTCGGCTGCCATCTGCTCGAACCGTTCCTGGTTGAAGTCGTCGCAGGCGGCAAAGCGGTCGGCCTGCTCGCGATAGGAGCGCTGGAGCGACTGCTGGAGGGTGGCTTCAGGATGGTGGATGATATCGTCGAGGGCCGTGCCTGCGAAGTTTCCCAATAACACAGCCTGCGTGTTGGGTTTGGGCTTCAGACGGTTCACAGTATAGAGCAACGGATGATGGCCATAGGCCGTGAAGCAGGCGGCCAGCGACGAGATGTCGAGCATGAAGTCGGGCTCGACAACGATGATGCCTGGGATGATAGAGGGGTGAGAGCTGAGGGGTGAGGGCTGAGAGGAGGACTGATGGCAGTCCAGAAGGTTGAGTTGCATGCCCTCGCGCAGTACCTTCTGCAGATAGGCAAAGTCGCGCCCACCCTCCGTATTTCCATAGTCAACAAGGATCTCGCCATCTTCTGTGTCGGCTGTTATCGTGGTGACATCGAACGAGCGCACGATACAACGGACATAGCGCTTATTGATGCTGAGCTGAGAGGGCTGGGGCTGCAGGTTAACAGGCAGCAGTTGCAGCAGACTGCCAGGCACATCCTCGTGGAAGACGGCAGAGATGAGCAGGGTGACGGCTCGCAGATCATAGTGCCAGTCGTCAAGAGAATAAGGGGAAATGGCATTGGACAAGGCGTGAGCAGAGCGTCGGCGGGCCTGTTGGATGGCCCATTTCTGGTGCGACTTTAGTCCATTATGCTTGCACACGAAGTCAATCTGCGAAAAGAGGTTTCCAAAAGTGCCACCCTGCGAGCGACAGCCCTCGGCAGCCGTCAGCGAGAGGACCTCGTGCAACTGTCGGAGATTCTGGGTTGAGGGCTCGTCTATGGCCAGCTCCTGAATGATATCGTATAGTTCCTTTGCCGTCATGTGGTTTGTTTCAGTGATTCTACATAGTCCCATAGCTTGCGATAGAACGGATGACGGGTCAGCGTCTGACGGTCGCCCAGGATGATGAGTTTCATGCGGGCACGGGTAATGGCAACGTTCATGCGGCGCAGGTCGCGAAGGAAGCCTATCTGTCCGTCGTCGTTAGAACGCACCAGCGAGATGATGATGATGTCGCGCTCCTGTCCCTGGAAGCCGTCGACGGTGTTGACGCTGATGCGTGTACGGAAGGGCTTCAGCCACTCCTTCTTGCGTATCTGTGAACGTAGATACTGCACCTGGGCACGATAGGGCGAGATGATGCCCACATCGAGGCGCTCATCGAGGATGCGCTGCTTGCCAATGAGTTCGAAGTAGGCCTGCAGCGAGAGGAGCGTGAGCTCGGCCTCGGTCTTGTTGACACGTCCGAACGACTCGCCCACAAACTCTTCCTTACCCTCGTACAACGAGGTGTCAATCCACGTCATGGGCAGGTCGAGGTCGAGGATGCTGCGATGCTGTACCTCTGGAGCGGCCACCATCTGGTTGTGATAGAACCAGTTGCTGGAGAAGCGCATGATGTCTTCGTGCATGCGATACTGGATGCGGAGCAGGGTGACCACCTCTGGCTTCTGCTCGGCAATACGCTCCATCAACGTGCGTCCCAGGCCACCCTTCATGGCTTCGTAGCACTTCACCGTGGGGGGCAACTGACAGTGGTCGCCAGCCAGGATGACGCGACCAGCACGGCGGATGGGGATCCAGCAGGCAGCCTCAAGGGCCTGAGCGGCCTCGTCGATGAAGAGGGTGCCAAACTTCATGCCGTCGAGCAGTCGGTTGGCGGAGCCCACCAGTGTGCAGGCAATGACACGCGCCTCGCCAAAGAGTTCGGCATTAATGCGTATCTCGAGCTCTGTGGCACGACTCTTCAGGCGGTCCATCTTCTGGTGCCAGTTGTCTGTGCGCTTGCGCTGACTGCGCAACTCACGTATGTTCTTGCGGATGGCCCACAGCTGGGGATAGTCGGGATGGGCCTCGAAACGGCGCTCATAGGTGAACGACAGCATCTTGTCGTCGACACGCACAGGATTACCTATACGCAGGACGTTAAGACCACGGTCAACGAGTTTTTCACTGATCCAGTCGACAGCCATATTACTCTGGGCGCACACCAGCACCTGACTCTCGCGACGGAGGGTCTCGTAGATGGCCTCAACAAGGGTGGTGGTCTTACCTGTGCCTGGAGGACCATGGACGATGGCCACATCCTTGGCGCGCAGCACCTCGTTGACAGCATGTTGCTGGGTGGCGTTCAGATAGGAAAAACCCATATCGGGAAACGAGAAGGTCTCAGCTTTCTGATGGGAATAGAAGAGGTCGCGCAGATAGGCCAGGCGCCCCTTGGCACGCATCGTGCGGTCGAGGGCGTCGAACATCAAGCGATAGGAGGTCTCGTCGAAGAAGAGTTGCACGCCCAGCAGACCGTCTGTGATCTGGAGGTCGGCCACGGAAAAGCTATCGGGCACGGCAATGACCATGCGGTCGCCATCGACATAGCTCACCGTGCCAGTGGCGGCAAAGAAGCGGATGGCCTGTTCGTGCTGGACAAAGAACTGCACAGGACGGCCAAACTCGAAATTATGGTCGGTATCATCATCGGACTGGCGAAACACCTCGACGCAGTATTGGTTCAGCGAGTTGAAATACGACTTGCCCACACGCAGGGGCATCCAGGCGTCGCCACGCTTCACGCGACGCAACATGCCAAGAGCCTCAGTTTGTTGCTGGAAAGCGCGTTTCTCTTCGTCGTACTCCATCTGGAGCAGGGTGCGCTGTCGCTGTAGTTCTAAGATGGGTGATGATATCTCTTTACTCATAATGCTTTAAAAGGGAGAAGGATAATGAAAAGTGAGTCGTTCGCCTGTCTCAGGGTCGTCGAACGACAGCTGCTCGGCATGCAGATACAGACGGTCGGCCTTTTCGCGGCCATAGAGGGGGTCGCCCTTGATGGGGTTATGAAGACCTTGCTCGTGGGCGCAATGCACACGCAACTGATGGGTGCGACCGGTATGGGGGATGAGTTGGACACGGCGATTTACCAAGGACTGATACGCTGTCAGGGCCGACTTGCCATGCTCTGCATCCACCACCTGACGGGGACGGTCCAGAGGGTCAGGGCGTAGGGGCAGGTCTATCGTTCCGCTGCCTTCCACATCGTGTTCTAACACAGCCACATAGCGCTTCTGAACCGTGCGCGCCAGGAACTGACGCTGCAGGTGATGATAGGCGTCAGGCGTCAAGGCCACCACCAGGAGGCCTGAGGTGTCCATATCCAGTCGGTGCACCATATAGACCTCTGGATACTGCTGCTTAAGGATGCCTTCAACAGAGGGGGCATCGCTGAGGCCAGGCACAGAGAGCAGTCCTGCTGGCTTATAGACAACGAGGAAGGTCGCTGCCTTGTGGATAATCGTGGGAAGAATCTTTTTTCCTGGCTTTTCTAAGGTCATCGGCAGCATCCACCCAAGGATGGGTTTGCACTTGCCGCGGCAGGCAGGATAGAACTGATTATGATGGCGGATTTCCATGCGAGGGGAACGACCCTGCCAGAACTCGGCCATGCTGAGTGGTCGCAGATGATGAAGGAAGGCATACTGCAACAGTTTAGGCGCGCAACACTCGCCAGAACCTGATGGGGGCACACCTTGTGGGGTGTCGACAAAGATATCGGTGAGCGAGCGGTATTGCCCTTGAGCATTGGCCATTAGGAAATGGTCGAAGAGCCAGCGTTGCAGGGCATCTGAACGCTGTTTGCGCTCCTGTTTCAGTTGCGTAAGCTCGTCGTCAAAGGGTTTTAAGCATGCCTCGGCCTGAGCCACCTGTTCGTTCCAACGGGTCTTGAGACGACGCAACTCGGCTTTCTGAAACTGACTCTCGCGAATCATCGCCTCGTCTTCGCCTGCTGTCTTACGCTGTGCATCGCGACGTTCTTTAGCTTGCTGCATCATCACTCTGTAGGCTTCCACCTCCATTGAGGCCTGTTGGCGCAGACGGGTGACATCCTGCTGAATACTGATACGCTGGGGGGTCGTCTCTACCTGCTTCACGCGCTGGTTGAGGGCTGAGATACGGGCTTCTTCTTGCTTGAAATAGCCATCAGGCTGCAGGTAGTCGAAAACGGCAGGCACGAACCATGGCCAGTCTTCACGACCACCTATCTGTCCGCTATAGGCTGCCAGGAAACCCAGCTGTTCTGAGGCGTCCTCACAGACCAGCACGCCAAACATTTTGCCACTAGCCACCTCGTCAGTCCAATCCTGACGTGTATTCAGGTAGGCACGCACCTCATCGGCCGCCAACAAACAAAGGGGATGGGGCTCATAGTCCAACGGATTGTTCATCCGCTGAGGCCAGGGTATCGAGGTGTGTAATGGGTGGAATGCCGTCATGCTGAGTGCAAAGTTACGAATTAGTGGGCATACTACAAAAGGAATAGGACGATTTCTTTAGGTTTGAACGTCAATGTGTCAAATAATCTTATACAAATAAAAGTGTACAAATATTCTATACAAATGAGCCAAAAAGGGACTGCCTGGAACAAATTTGTGGACTTTTTTACAACAGTTTCGTTAATAATTGTAAAATATACATTTATAATTATGTGTCATAAAAAAATGTTGTTAACTTTGCAAACGAATACAAAATAAAGATTCTATTGAATAACTTAAACTAAGAAATTTCAAAAGAAAAGTGCGACGACTAGACAAAGGTATACTACAAAATATCTTAGGTATCTTATGCATTTTATGGAGCCATTCATCGGCATTGGCTCAGAAACCCGACTCACTGCTATACAAACAGTTAGCAGATTACCCCTTTGTTTTTGTTTCCGACTCCATCGTCACCTCGCCACCTGTGATCACCGACTCGCTGTTCGACATGATTGCACGTGGTATTCGTTTTCAGGTGAATCGCACAGAGCTTCAGAAGGGCGACCCATTTATTACGCTTTACAACGACAGTCTGGTTCCCTGGCTCAAGGAGAACAACCTGATTCTGCGCGAGATATTCGTGAAGGGTGCCGCCTCGCCTGAAGGTCCTTACGACAACAACGTACGTTTGAGTCGTGAGCGTACCAAGCGACTCATAGAGTTTTTGAGCAGTAACCTGGACCAGCCCATTGCCGATCGTCCCACCAACTCGAAATTCGTGACGGAGGACTATGCCTATCTGGTGAAACTGATGGAACTGGCTGGCGATGCGGAATACAGAAAGGTGAAGGCTATCTGGGATGCTTGCAAGGGCAACGAGCGACTATGCAAGAAGAAGCTGATGGCACTGAATGGAGGTAAAACCTGGAAGCGCCTGTTGAAGGTGTACTTCCCCACCCTGCGTCAGAGTCGCGTGGTGCTGTGGTTTGTGGTCAGTCCGAAGCACATGCCCATACCCAAGTATCACTTCACGGCAAAGACCGAGATGCTGGCCATCCCTACCCTCCCCTCATTCTTGCCTGTGCCCACAACGCCTGACACCACAGCGGACAAGGCCTATGCACGCCGACACATGATTGCCGCAAGAACCAACCTGATACACGATTTCCTTTATGTGCCGCAGTTCGGTTTTGCGCCTGGCGGCAATATCCAGCTGGAATACTATCCGCTGTCTGGTCACTACACGTTTAATGCAGGATTCACATTCCATAACCATCGTCATTGGAACAGTCATAAGTTCTTCCAGGTGCGCGATGCTCAGTTAGAGGTGCGTCGCTACTTCAAGGGCGGCGGCGAGTTTCTGGGCACTTACCTGGGAGCCTATGCCGAGGGAACGAAATATGGCATCGGCTTCAGCGCCACGAAAGGCTGGGAAGGCGAAGGCGGCGGTGCTGGCTTGAGCATTGGCCACACATGTAAGCTCAACAAGAAGGGTAGCTTAAGACTGGAACTGAGCATGAGCGTTGGTGCGTTCGTAACGGTTTACGACCCCTATGTATGGGGTAACCCCATCAATGGCGCCATCGACGGACTCTACTACTACGACTATCACGGCAGTACCAGTAAGTTTAAGGAGCGTAACCACCGCTTTATGTGGTTTGGTCCTACCAATGCTGGTATTCACCTGACATACGACATCATCTATAGAAAGAAGAAGGAGGTGACACGATGAAACGCTTACACATTATATATATAATAGCATTGGTGCTGAGTATGACCTCGTGTATTGAGCCACCTTTGCACCTGCCTGGACAGGACCTGGAGGTGATTCCGCCACAGGTCGAGACCGACTTGACCATCATCTGGGACCACGAAGTGGACCTGCAGAATGACTGGTACTATGGCTGGGACCTGCAGGATGACTCTATCTGGGGCAGCATCGGCTATCCCACTCCCACACGCTATGAGGTGCGCCGATATTTCAAGGGCGACGACATGTTTGCGAAGCACGACAATGTGGATGCGTTTACAACGAACACCACAAGATTCCGCCGCTACTTCCAGTTTGGCTACTACGACATGTTGTTCTATAGTGACATCGACTCGAAAGACGGTACGCAGGTGCTGGTAATGAACGAGACGCTCGACTCAATCACGGCCACTACAACAGGTACACGTGGCATCTCGCGAAGCATCCTGGATATGAGTCGCTCAAATAGTAATGACTCGACAGGAGCCATCGGCCTGCTCAACCAGCCTGAGATTTTCTATGGTGCCTATCCAGAGAACATCTACATCTCGCACGACCTGAGCGACTATGAGTACGACCCCGTTGAAAACATCTACATCAAACACCTTGAGGCGAAGCTGCGCCCACTGGTGTATATCTACCTGGTGCAGTTCATTCTCTATAACAACGAGGATGGCAAGATTAAGGGCATAAATGGTAATGCAGCTCTTTCGTCAATGGCCAGCGGCACGAACGTGAACACGGGTCATACAAGTTACAAGCCGGCCTTGGTATACTTCAACACCCGCATGAAGAAAGACCTGATGGTGGAGGGGAAGCACTGCGATGTGATTGGCGGCAAGCTCACCACCTTCGGACTCTGTGACAACGAGCCGTTTACTCGCTCAGGAGCCCTCTATGCAGGAACGCGCAGCAACCTAAAGAACTACTTGTATTACGACCTGGTGTGGAACAACAACTTGGTGAAGACCTATGAGTTTGATGTAACCGACCAGTGTCTGGCACAGGCTCACGGCGGCGTCCTCACCGTATGGATCGACTGCTCAAAGCTGACACCACCCGACCCCAACCAGACGGGCAGCGGAAGTCTGTTCATTCCCACCGTGGAGGACTATGACGAAGTATTCTGGGAGGTAGAGATTTAAACAAGAAAATAGTAATAACAACATAATCAACATTTACTACAAATGAAAAAAACAGTATTTTTAGCACTCGCTACTGTGGCACTGGCCAGCTGTAGCAGTGATGAGCTAATCAGCAATTCGTCTGCTGATGAAGCAGGCAGCAAGGCACCCATTGCCTTCAGCGTAGAGAAGCAGAATATCACACGCGCTGAGCAGTCACTTGAAAGCACGAAGCACTACAACTTCGGTGTATGGGCCTACAAGGTGAAAGGTGATAACAATCAGTTGGTGATGGGTAACTACCTGGTGGGTTATTCTGATGACAATGGCTTAGGCTATGCCAACGATGGTGCCACCACATGGGCAACTGCAGCGGGTACTCTTGACGACCACAAGTCACCCTGGTTCTATGAGAAACTGGGTACTGACGAGTACGGAAATACAGACGCAACAAAGGGTTATGTCAAGACCGAGAGCGACTTTATGTCTGCCAACAAGAACCAGTACCTGCGTTACTGGGACTTGGCTTTCGACAACACCTACTTCTATGCTTATGCACCTTACCGTAGTGCAGACGTGACCTTTGACTACACGACAAAGAAGATCACCGTTGATCAGGCTGCACAGACCGCTGCCTACGACAATCCCACCCTTCACGAGTTTATGTATGCTGGCGCAACAGCCAAGAACGCTGACCTGAAGGATGTGACGCTGAAGTTCAAGCACCTGGGTGCTCAGGTGAACCTGCGCTTCTATGAGGATGTGCGTGGCTATAAGGTACAGATTATCGACGTTGTTTCTGAGAAGGACAACTCAGGTATTCAGGCAACACCTGCAACCGTGAAAGAGAGCGGTACCCCCGTCACTAAGACTTACACCAAGGCGGACTATTACACCAGCTGTGGTGCCACTATCGACTTCAGCACCATTACCACTCCCTCAGCTTCTGTTAACCACACGGGCGCTGCAACAACGCAGGATAACCTGACGTTCGTGATTCCAGGAAAGGACAATCATCTGACTGACTTCAAGTCAAAGAGAGACGTCGACTACAGCATCATTCCTGAGAAGGTTTCTACTGGTACACAGAATTTCGCAGAGTCTCCCACTGTGTATTACCCTGTGGCTCAGCCCGAAAGCAGCGAGGTTGGTTTCACCTTCCACGTGTCATACAAGCTGATTGCTGAGGATAATGGCGAGGAGATCACCGTTAAGAATGCACGCGTATATGTGCCTGCAAAGAGCGGTTCTGACTTCATCGCTGCTTGGCAGCCTAACACCAAGTACACCTATACATTCAAGATTACAGAGAACTCAACAGGTTCAACAGATCCCACCAATCCTAACATCGACGAACCAGATGTTCCTGCTAACCCCACTGTATACCCTATCGTATTCGACGGTGCTACCATCGAAGATTATACTCCTAATGCACAAGATTATTAATAACTATACCCAAGCATGCTGGTGGATTGGTGCACTTCTGTGTGCCAATCTCACTGCATGTTCTTCTGACTCAACGATTCAAGAGGAGGATGTCTATGACAACCACACACCAATGGCGTTTGGTTCCTCTCTCTCATCGTCTGAGCCAGCTTTCACCCGTGGTGTCACATCGTTAGAGGCCGACTTTAAGGTGGGCACCTGGAAAAACTTCAATCAATCTGGCGAGCAACAGGTGATGGATGGCTACAAGGTAGACTATACCGCCGATGCCACCCCCTATCGCTGGAACTACAATGGCGTAAACGGACAGGTGCTTCGCTACTGGGATCTTTCGGCCTATCCTTATGAGTTCCGTGCCGTGTCTCCTTACTTCAAAGGCGCCACCATCCTGAACACGGGCATCAACCTGGACCTTTCTGACCGTCCATTCCTGTCACAGACCTATCTGAACGAGGTGTATAACATAACCAACCAACAGGGAGAACCCTGTGTAATAGCCCAGGTCTGCCGTCGGAAGAACGGTGCAGTCTATGAAGACCGTGACGAAATAAAGAATGTGGAGATTAACACCAATGAAAAGGCAAATGCAGTACGTGAAGTGCATATGCCCTTTCATCATCTGATAACGAAAGTGGGATTCCGCATCTTCATTGACGACCCCCAACCTTCATCGCCCAACTATCGTGTAGCGTTGAAAAGCGTGAAGATATCTGTTGTCAACGCTGACAACAACTTTGTGATTAGCAGTAAGTCATATACTGCCACAAACCAACAGGGACTGGACCATGGCACCTTCGCGGACAACACCACTGCCACAGGCGAGTACACCATGCTGCAGCATGGTGAATATGTGGGAAAGAACCTGCGCGAAAACCTGAATCGCGAAACGGCTCTCGACCTCTGTCCGTTATATCTTCAGCAGATACCCCAAAAGGATGTGCAAATCCACGTAGAGGTAGAGATGCAGACCGACCACCTAACCAATGGAGTGGTGGATGCCTCTAACGCGTTTACCTATGACAGTGTGCTCAGTCTGGACAAGACCAGCACCACAGGTGACCGCTTTACCTGGGAGCCCGACACCCGCTATGTGTATTTCCTTCATATCCCCAACCTGCACAAGCATACCATCTTCCTCGATACCTGCGAGATTCTTCCATGGGACGAGGTAAAGTCATCAGATATTTCCATCGAATTATAACAAAAATAGAATATAAAAATGAAAAAGATTTTCAAGTACACTCTGCCTGTGGTTGCCCTCTGTGCCACCCTGGCATCATGTTCTGACGAGACCACAGGAGTTGGTATCGAGAATTACAACAATGGAAAGGAGCTTATTGCACTTTCTGGTAATGACAATGGCGTAACACGTGCTGCCCTGACCCGTGGTGGATTCAGTGCTGAGACCAAGGTAGAAATGCGCATCAAGGCTATCAACAAAAATGACGCGAGCGCAAAGGCTCGTTACGCAGAGGCCACTGCTACAGCTTCTGCTGCAACTGGCAGCGATCTTTCTAATCTTTCTTATAAGTCAGGTCTGGAGCGCTATTGGGACGACGCCTTTGGTCGTGAGTCTCAGTTGACCATCTATGCTTTCGCTATCCCTGGTCAGACATCAGCTAAACTTCCTGAGTGGAGCAAGACCGGCTGGAAACCTGTTGATTCGCAGACCAACCCTAACTGGTTCACCTCTACTGCTGATGACACACAGGTAAGTTGGTCTGTTGCTACTGAGCAGACTTCAGAAACGATGACTGCTCAGGACCTTACTTACAGTAACAATATCAGTGAAAATGGTAAGGGAGGACGCTACAGCAACGAATATGATGCTGCAAATAGTAAGTGGAAAACCAAAGATTTCCTAGACGGACAGTTGGTTTGGATTGCCAAAGAAGCAGGCTCTACCACAGGTAAATTCGATAAGGGTCACTTGGTCTTCAATCACGCTTTGTCTTGGATTGAGATCAACCTGAAGGAAGGTGACGGATTCAATAACTCTGCTAACACCGACTTCACTTGGACAAAGAGTCAAGCATCAGCAACCCAGAACATCACACTGGTAGGATTTAACACCACCGGTACCTTTGATGTCGCAAAAGGTGAATGGTCTAATCAGACACAGACCAACATCACTCAGATGGTTGAGAAAACCAGTACTCCCGAAGGAAAGACCACTCGTCAGCTCTATGCCTACGTGTTGCCCGGTACCAACCTCTATAGCACAACAACAAATGTCGTAGAGTTCGAGATCGACAATGCCAAGTACTATGTTTCTGGTCAGAAGATTGCAGAGGCTATTCGTAATTATTATACAACCGGTGCTGGTAAGAATGATGCAAAGGCAGCATCTTATCGGAGTTTCACCACCATCGAGGCTGGCAAGCATTATGTTATCAACCTCAGCGTATCAAAGAAGAGCGTCGACCGCATCACTGCAGCCATCATTGACTGGGAAACTGTTAACTCTGAGGATGCTGTTGCCGAGAATACCTATCCCGAATTTACGTTGGCCGATCGCGGTACTAAACTCACTGATACCAACAAGAATCAGTTCGCCCTCTATCGTGCAGCAAAGACCGCTTCCGACTACATCACTGGCGCAACAGAAGCGAACTATGACTGGAAATCAGGTTATGGTGTTGCTGCTACTAAGCAGTATGACAACACCAATAGTCTTTGGAAGACAACCGATTGGTTCTGGGAGAACAACCTGACCTACTATCACTTCCGCGCTGCTGGTTATACTGAAAACAGTTCTGAAACAGGTGTTACAATCAGCCAAGACGCAACAAATGGTGATTACTTCGCTATTAAGTCTGGTGCCCTTTCTAACTCTGACTATAAGGACTATGTTTGGGGTGCTCCCTTCAAAGCAGCAGCATCTGATAAGTTGACTTATTCTACAACTGACGGTTTTGATAATGCCAGCGGTACCACTCATCAGATTTCTCAAGCCATCGGTACTACAGCCAGCACCATCAACATGCTGCTGTTCCACATGACCAGTCAGATTACGGTAAATGTCAGAACCACTACTGATGCTAGCAAGGTAACGCTGAAGGACGGAACCAATACTGAGTTACCAATCACCAAGGTTGAGATTCTCAACTTCCTGCCAGACGGCAAGGTGCTGATGGGTAATGGTCTGGTATCTACTACCTCAACTACCAGAACTCCTGCTGCAGCTATGACATACGGTACATTTGCAGCTGCTACTGGTACAGACCCCGACCGTATAAACGACTACACCTATGGTATCGTTCCTCAGTCTCTGGCCTATGATGGTGGCACCATCGGTCTGCGTATCACTACTCCCGATGGTAACCAGTATGTTGTGAAAGACCTAAGCACTTGCACCGCAACTGTATCTTCTAATAATATCGCAAATCCATATACTCAAGTTCCCGGCGGCAACTACACCATCAATGCATGGTATCCAGGCTTTAAGTACAACTACACCATCACCATCAAGAAGACAGGTGTTGAGCGTATCACAGCTGCCGTTGTTGGTTGGGAAACCGTAACTGGTGACCTTGGTACCATCGATTTGGAGAACTAATATTTGTATCATACCAAAGTAACAATGCTTGGTATGCACTATACAAACAAAAGATTCATAAAACAACAAGATGCTTAAAAAGGCGGAAAAATATATAGCACTCGCACTGAGTTGCATGCTCACAGCAGCATGCAACTCAGACGATGCGCTGTCTATTCCCGACAATCAGGGTAAAACCCCTATAGAACTGACAGCGGGTGTGTTGAACGACAGTCCTGCCATTCATCGTGCCGTGACACGCTCGGTGACAACCACCAACGAGAATGCTGCCAAGCCGTTCGCCTCAGGTACCAGTGTTTATCTGGTATTAAAGAGTGAAAAGGACAACGCCGGCGCAGTTTACACACGTACCATAGGCTATCTGCAGGGCACCTCAGCAGCAAAAGCCAATGCCGTGCACTTTGCCAGCGATTTCGGACGTTTCTGGGAGGATAGCTATTCGCGCAACTCTCAGCTGTCGGCCTATGCTGCCTGTGTACCTGGCTATTATTTAGAGGAGTCTGTCAACGAAACACTGGAAGGCACCCCCAATGGGACGAAAGATGCAACGACTTGGGCCATCGCTGATTCCTATCAATACGATAACATTTGGGACAGGGATAATGGCGCCACCACCCTGACGTGGCCATTGCGTAAAAAGGGAGTTAGCAATCAGAATCAAGATAACTTTATCGCCAGTCAGGACCTCTGCTTCAGCAACAATGTGGCGAAGTTAAGCGAAACTGACGACAAACGCGTGATGTTCAGTTCTGAGCACAAAAAATTCGGTAGCGGAAAACTGGTCTTTTACCACGCACTGACCCGCATCACCTTTAAAATAAAGAAAGGTGAGGGTTTTACAGACAAAGATGCGTTTGCCTTTACCGAGGCAAACGAGAACATTGTGCTCAAGGGTTTCAACACCAGCGGCACTTTTAACATCACCGAAGGCGAGTTCCAGACAACGCCAGGCACTGAGACCATCAGTCAACTGGCAGTGACCGAGGATAATCGCAGTACCAATGGCACCTATGCCTATGTGCTGGACGGACTTATGGTGCCTGGTACAGACCTAAGTAGCATTGATGCTGACGAGATTTACTTCACCATCGATTACAACCTCTATCATATGAGTAAGTCGATGCTGATGACGGCATTGGCTGGCAAAACACTGAGCGACGGCACAACACCGGCCCTTGACGGCAACAAGATGCGCCCCGGTGTGCATTACGAGTTTACCATGAGTGTGGGCAAAAAGAAAATGGACAACTTTACGGCTGCCGTCGTTGACTGGGAAACGGTGGAAGCCGACGAGATGGAACCCACCAACGCCCGCATCCTGGTGTCTCTGCTTGAGAACAACAACAAGAAGACCGGAGAGGCCGACTTCGACCTGTTCAGGGCCAGCAACATCTCG
Source organism: Prevotella sp. E15-22 (assembly GCF_023204875.1). Lineage (NCBI taxonomy): Bacteria > Pseudomonadati > Bacteroidota > Bacteroidia > Bacteroidales > Prevotellaceae > Prevotella > Prevotella sp. E15-22. The sequence goes on along the minus strand of NZ_CP096247.1, from coordinate 87,843 downwards.
GATACCATCGACGATGCATTCGAGAGTTATGAGTGGAACACAGGCTACAGTCTTACCGACAGTAAAGCACAGCTGGTGGAGGCATCGCAGAACTCAGGTATCTATGCCGCACAGGACGCCTCGGCCACAAACACCGCCTGGTATTGGCCCGACAACAAGACGTTCTACCACTTCCGCACAGTAATGCCTAAGACGGATGACAGCTGGAAGGTAAATGCTGACAGTGAACATGGCGACTATGTCACATTGAGGGCGGATTTCGGTGATACTTATAAAGACGTATGCTGGGGCGCACCCTTTGCATCAACATCAGGTAAGTTGACCTATGACCACGATGTGAACGGCTTTGATGCCAGCAGCACCAGTCATCAGATTTTCAAGGCTATCGGTCCTACCGAGGGTTCCATCACCATGGTATTGTTCCACATGATGAGCGATGTCAACATCAAGTTGACTACCACCGAAGACGACGATAAGGTAGACCTGACTAATGCCAAGATGGAATTGAGTAATATCCACGCCACAGGTAAGGTACTGATGGGTAATGGACTCGTAATTCCCGACAATGGTACTGCGACCGTGAACAACGAGAAGACGACAGGCAACAACCAAACTCCATGGCACTACGGCTTCATTCCACAGTCGCTCGACGATGTGATGCTCACCATCACCACGGCCGACAACAACCAGTATATCGTAACGATGAAGGATGTTGTGGCCACAACAGTTGGAAATAACCTTATTGCCAATCCATACCCTCAAAATGGCAACGGGAAATACGTCATTAATCGTTGGTTACCCAACTACAAGTACACCTACACTTTCAAACTCACCAAGGCCGGCATTGCCAAGCTCTCTGCAACACTGGCCAACTGGGAAGACGTGGAGGCTGGCGATGACAATGTTCAAATCAGATAAGAAAGAGAATGAGACTTAAACATTATTTATATATCACGACTCTGGTGTTGCTCACTGCTTGCAACAATAGCGACGAGCTGACCGACGGCACACCTCGTGCCAACGATGCCATCCAGTTGTCTGCCGGCATTGTGAAAGGCAGTCATGCTGTGATGACGCGTGCTGCCGGCGATACCTATCAGGCATTGACCAAGGGAACAGCCATCGCCCTGCAGGTGAGCGGCACATGGACAGGACACACGCAAGAGGAAGTGGTGAAAACCACAACGGCAGAAGCCGAACTATCGACAAACACAAGCAATGGTCTGTCGCTCACACCCGTCCTCTATTGGGACGACTATGGTATGGCCGACCCTGCTAATGCCACAACCGGCCGTACCACCGGTCTTACCATCTATGGTGCAGCCGTTAATGGTCTGACAACGGTGCCGGCGATTTCCGACTATACCGCACTGGTGTGGGATGTCAATGCCGACCAAACCACTGGTTGGAGCGAGAAAGATCTGCTGATATCAAATAATGTAAAAGCTGATAATACTTATAAGTTTGATGCACGTGGCACTGGCAAGCAATTGGAGTTTCGCCATGCCTTGAGTAAGGTGACCGTAAGCCTCAAGGCTGGAGAGGGATTTGCTGATAGCAAGTTTGTCAATGATCCCACGGTGACGCTGCTCGACTGGGCACATACTAACGGCACGGTAAACGTGACTGATGGTACCGTCACATTAGGTAACAATACGGGCGTCACCATGTATCAGGCTGCCACTGCCGCCACCGGTTACAACGTGACCAAAGAAGCACTGGTGATGCCAGGCAGCGCTTTCATAAAAGGTGCTGACATCATCAGAATCAATGCCGACGACAACATCTACTATGTGTCTTCCGAAAAGATTCGTGCGGTTATCAATGCTGCAGACCATGATACTGATGACCTCACCAAGGCGGGCAAGAACTATATCATCAAGGTGACGGTCAACAAGACCGACATTCAGGTATCTGCCACCGTGGTGGACTGGACAACCGTAGAGGCAGCAGAGGAACATCCCAAGATTCTCGTGAACAATGCCTATGGCGACAAGGGAAAGAGTTTCGACAAAGCCTTCGATTTCTATCGCAGTACATCGCTCAACAATGGCTATTCTAAGGATGCCGAGATGAGCTATGCAACTGCCACAGGCTGGACGATGACGCCTCAGCTCTATTGGCCCGACCACCTGACGCACTATCAGTTCCGTGGTGTATGGCCTACGACAGCAAAGGTTGTTGATGGCGAAGATGCAACCATGGACATGCAGATTATTAAGGTCAATAATGTGGCTTATCAAGAAGGAACATTCCCTTCTGACCTGCTGATTGCTCGTCCGGAGATTGCCGAGGATGCAGTATGCACCAACAAGGAACCAGGTCACACCACCACCAAACTCTTTGAGGGTGGTATCTGCGCCACCGAAGGTAACATCAACCTGAACTTCCGCTATATGATGGCACAGGTGGAAGTGAACCTCATCACGGCATCATCAGGTGATAATCAAGTGAATCTGACAGGAGCCAAGGTGGAACTGGTAAATGTGAAAAATACTGGAGACGTGACACTGGGCACACGCGAGGTTGTTCCTACGGGTGTGGCAGGCGAATATGTACTTGACGAAGATGCCAACGATGCCAACAAACGTCTGAGTGCCATCGTGCCTCAGGATTTGAGTGACATGAAGTTCCGCATCACCATCACAAACGGAACAGATGAGACCGATGTCTATTACGCTGACGTGGCTTCGATTGTGGATCAAACCTCTAATGAGAAGATCACCGCATGGAAGTCGGGCGAGCACTATGTTTATGCGCTGAACCTGCAGAAAACAAAGCTCAAGGTCTCAGCCACACTGACTGATTGGAAAAAGGTAAATGCCAGTGAGAATGTTTGGTTCTAAGCAACAATGCACATGATGAAGAAAAGAAACATATTATATATTGGTATAGCGCTGATGCTGACAGGATGTGCCAGCGATGAAAACATGAACGACACCCTGTCGGGCAATGGGAAGACACCCCTGCTGTTGGAAACCAGTCTGAACTCACAGCGCCTCGTGACAAGAGCAGTCAACGGCAGCTTTGCTGATGATGACCAGCTGCTGGTATATATCCGTCATACCACAGGAGGCGAGAAAGGCACCTATACCACTGTGGTTACAGACCAAGCTCCGAAACTTGTTACATTCAAGGCTTCTGTACCGCCCGTACTCTATTGGGATGATTTCAGTAACTCAAGTGCTAAGACCACGGATCTGCGCACAGAGGGCCATGCACTGCAGACCTATTATGGCTATTGCTATAATGGTGGAGCACCTACAACCACTTTGGAAGAAACGACTGGCAAACTGGGTTGGACCATCAGTAAAGAGCAGACATCTGCCGAGGTTGTGCAGCATGCCGACCTACTGTGGTCGGCCGAACAGGCTGCCGTAACCTATAAGCACGCAAAGACCCAACTTGGTAAACTGACAGTACCATTCACCCACGCCATGAGTGAGGTGACGGTCACCATCAAGACAGATAAAACCTTTGGTACGACACCGATGAAAGACACCCAGTTGATGCTGAACCAGATGCTGACAGTGTCAGAGGTGAATGCGCCGGAAGGAACAATCACCAGTACGACAGCAGCGAACATCCAGATGTATGGCGAACCTTACACATCGGGCGCCACTCGTACCTTCACCGCTATTGTGGCCCCCGGCACACCGCTCAACGTGGGCGACAAACTACTAAACATTGTTGACGTGGAGGGCAATAACTACACACTTACCATCACCGATGATATGCTGAAGGCTACGGCATGGGCCAAAGAGGGCTATGATGCTAATCAGACCGCTATCGCGACTCAGTCGGGCGTCAATTATCATCTTGATGTAAACGTCAGCAAAACCGCAATAACGGTGGAAGCCTCTCTGAAAGACTGGACCACGGTGACTGCCGAGGGCAATGGCGACATCGCCTTTGATCATGACATTGTCAACGTGACTGTTGAAGATGCCGGTAAAGCCTTTAAGGATGGGGCTTCATTCCGCCTGTTCTGGAAGAAGGCTTCTTCCACCAATGAATACGCATTGGCCACCACTTCCACTCTTAACTCTGGCGAGTGGACTAACTCTCCTGCCATCTACTGGCCCAACGGCACGGACCAGTTCTTCTTCCGTGCACTGAGTGGTAACGAAAACAATCTCGAGGTAAAACAGAATGAGGATGTCCTTTGGGGAACCACTGCCAAGCATAACAACATTGATGCTGGTGCGGCCATCGCACCCCGTACGGGTAATGTGCCCCTGATTTTTGAGCATGCCATGAGTAAGGTCGTTTTCAAGCTGGAGACCACCACCGGTGCCGATGCCGTGGATTTTGAAAAAGCTACGATTGCCGTCAGCAACCTTATTACCGCTGGTACTATCTACATGGAGGATGGAGCCATCACGGGTATTACTTCTGCAACCGATGCTATCAGCAGACTGGGTAAGGACGAAACAGTCATCGTGCTGCCGCAGGCCATCACCAACGATGCTTTCATCACTGTCACCCTGGCCGATGGCACAAAGTATAAGTTGCAGTTGAACCTGTGCAAAGACAAAGATAATGCAGGCATTACCACCTGGGTACGTGGCAAGAGTTATACCTACACCATCACATTAAAAAAAGAAGAGATTCAGTTCCGTGCTTTAGTGAAGGACTGGATAGAAGAGACTGGTAGCGGTAATGCCACGCTCGATTGGGACTAGAGATGTGCGGCGTTGCCGCAAGTTGAGAAGTGAGAATTGAAAATTGAGAGTTTAGACGTGAAATTCTGGATTAACATATATATCATCATGGCCTTGGTATTGTCAGGATGTACTGCCGAACAGGAGACATTTGACGAAGGACTACAGCAGATAGAGCGCATGCCTGTGCTCTTCTCCGCCGGTAATACCGAGGCAACCGTTACCCGTGCAACCGCATCCTATATGCCTAAGAACAGTCGCTTTGTCTGTTCCATGTTCTTCCATGCTGGTGCTAACGATACCAACGAATCTAAGTTTAGCGCTCCAGTATCCGATGTCAACATGACCACGGCCTGGCTGAAGATCAGCAACACCACGGGTAATGCCGTCTATTGGAATCAGACATACTCAGAAGTCAAAAAAGACAGTTTGGATGACTATGGTTTCGACATGAACTCCAAGTGTTTCTATTGGCAGAACCGCTTGAACCATATCTTCCTGGCGCTGACAGACAATCATGATCTTGATGGGAGCATTAGCAATGGTTCCCTGAAAATCTATCCGGATGTCACCGATAAATATAAGGACCAGTATATGCTGGCCTACGACCTGACAAGAGGCCAGAAGACATCAATGTCAGAGCAGCCAGACCCCATCCTCGCTTTAGAGACAGCACGTCCTTCGGGCGGCACCCCTGAGGCCAACCGCGTAAAACTGTTCTTTAAGCATCAGTTTGCACAGATACAGGTCAACCTGAAAAGCTCGTTGGACGAATCGGCGGTCATCAAGGACGAATGGATTGAAAGTGTAGAACTGCTGGGCGTGGCCGAGACGGGTTATGTGCCCTACTGCATCCTGCCAGACGGCACGCTGCCTGCTGTCACCTCCCTTCCCATCAATGTTGACGCCGATAAGTATCAGAAAACCATAAAAGACAATCCTTATGGTTCCTCTTTCAACATGTTCCAGCGCTCAACACCCGTAGGCGGCTATCTTAGGTCGTTCGAGTGTATCGCCTTCGGCACCCTGCAGGGCATCCGCATCACTTGGAGAGAGTCTGATGCCACCGATGCTGTCAAGCACGTGGCCACCTATAAAGGCGTGAAGAACCTGACGCTGAAGAGTGGCACCAAGTACATCTACAACATGGAGTTGCGTCGTAGTCTGATAGCAGAGGTCACTGCCAAGATCAAGCCTTGGGAGATGGACACATCGAGCTATTCGACTAATGGCACGATTAAAGATGATGATCAGAACTAAGAAAGACATGAAAAGAAACTATCTATATAAACTATCACAGCTGGTGCTCATGGCGACCTTCATCCTTGGGATGACAGGTTGTAATGAAACCCTTGACAGTCTTTTCTCTGAGGATATCTCCGAGGGCGAGGAAGTGATGTTCACCACCTCGCTGCCCAGTGCCCCTGCCACACGTGGTACTGCTCAAGAGGATTATGAGAAAGAGATGAATGCATATCAGGCCGTCAACAAGGCTTATGAGTTTACAATTGACATGTATCAGAAAGATGGCAACAGTGATAAACTCATAGGCACTAGCACCTATTGCCCTGCACCAACTGTAACCACAGACGAAGAAGGAGATACTGTATCGATCAAATATGATGGCATTGGTTCTCTAAAAAGCGATAAACCATTATATTGGCCCAGCACCACCGTGCCCTATGCCTTTAAGGCTGTGGCAGGCACAGATGACATCTCACCTATTCAGAACACCCCGAAAGACTGGCTACAGCAAGACCGTCTGGAGGGCTATGGCTATGTGCAGTTGTGGGACGCAGACAACGACAAACCCACAGACGACCTAGATGCCCTGAATTATCACACAGCCAAGGATTGGAAGAAACTGAACTATAATTCCAAGATGGTGAGCGACAATAACGACTTAAAGAAGATACCACTCTATCTGCAGCACAAACGTTCACTCATCAGCATCATCCTGAAGGCAGGCGAGGGTGTGAGTCGTAAGGCCCTGGCCTTTGACGTGGCCGAGAACGACTTGAGTGCCAACATCTATTCATATACCGATGGCGCCGCTAAGCCATTGGAGATTACGCCATTGGCCAAGGAAGAAAAGATTCATTACGATAAAGATAAGAACGGTGGAATTGAGGATAATGTGAGTACCACGCGCTATGATGCCATTGTGCAGCCCTACGACTATTCCGCCAAGCCCTCTACCGACCTCATTGCCAAGATTAGTCTTTCTGGTCAGCATTACTCATTCAAAGCAGAGAACGATTCAAAATTCAATGCCTCTGAAAATCCCAGCAATGCTAAATACAACCTGGAGCCTGGCAAGCATCTGGTCATCACCGTCACCCTGAGTCGTGACAGTCGTAAGATTCTGATGTCGGCCTATGTCGAGGATTGGACAGAAGAGGTGACCAATACCATCTGTGACGATTATGGTAATGCAGGCGAGCCCATCAAGATCAGTAATCGTGACGAGCTCATCGAATTCCTGAAATCAGACGAGAAGAACAAAGCAGGAAATGTGGCGCTGCTTACAGCTAATATTAACCTGGAGGAAACATCTGCCAACTATTCAGAAGATTGGTCAGTCTATAACGCTAGCTCCCTGAACTGTACGCTGAACCTGGGTGGCAAGTCGATTATCAGTAGCCATCGCTTTCTCTCAACCCTTGAGGATGCTGCCACCCTGCAGAACGGCACCATCCAGATTGGTGGTGTTGTTGATGCCGCTGTAGCTAAAACCAACAAGGGCGCCATCGAGGATGTCCGCGTGACGACAAAAGATGCAACGGCCCATGCCACTGCCGCAGGTGTGGTGGTCAACAACACTGGCACCATCTCGAAATGTCATTCCGCCTTGAGAGTGTCAGATGGTACTGTCGATTACGTGGGTGGTATTGCCGCTACTTCCCTTTCCGCAGAAAGTAAGATTGCCATCATCGATGGTTGCACCGTGACCAATCGTGTGGATGGTGGCAAACAGAAGGGTGGCGGCATCGTTGGTATGGCCAATGGCTACATCAACAACAACACCTTTGAATATGGCATCACCCTGAATCAGGACAAGACGCAATTCAAGAATATCGTGGGCGAAAGAAACAACAATCATGCCACCTTCAATGTTGAGAACAACGCCTGGCCAACAGTTGATGATAATTCCTTTGGTGAGAACCGTCCTAACACCAATGCCTTTGAGAATCCCTACTCAGGCATCATCGATTGTAAGGATGAGTTGGAAGCCTCAACAGGCCATCCATACAACGATGATAAAAAGCGTTATCGCCTGGCAAAGGATATCACCGTTCAGGAAACCACTGGCGACGTGAAATACGAACTGGATGGTAACGGCAAGACCATCACCACCAAGGCCATGATCTTTGATGAGGTCACAGGTATCATACACAACTTAACGGTTGATGTAATTGCCGATTTGACAGCCACTCAGGATGCGACACAAGCTACAGATGGTATCGCACCTTTGGCCTTTGCTGTTCACGGCGATGGTGCCGAGATCAGTAATATCAAGGTGAAGACCCTCAACAATACGGTCATCAAAGCCTCGAACCCAGCAGGTGTGGTGGTATGGGCTTACGACAATGCCACTGTCAAGAACTGCGAAGTACTGGTGAATCTCTATGCCAATGTGAGTACATCTGTCACGCAGGGACGTAAGTTTACAGGTGGTATTGTCTCTACAGCATCAAAGACTACAGTTACCCAATGCATCATCCATTCTGGCAGTAAGTTTGATGGCACTGGCGCTTCGGTCATCTATTGCGGTGGTATCGTGGGTGGTATAGAGAACAAATCAAATTCAAATAACACACCAGAACTGACCATCACCGACTGTACCAGCTTCATCATCTTGACACAGGATGAAAAGCACGGAGGAATCTTAGGCAGTGCTAATGTGGGCGCAAGTAATGTGACTGCCACCTCAAAGACCTGTCAGGGCAACTGGTGGCAGGACAACTGCAATGGTGTGGGCACACCAACAGGTAGTGATGAGTCGCTGATTGGTAAGCGCAATGCCATCACCCCAATGGAAAAGGATTTTTAAGCGAATATGATGAAGAAAATAAAAAGATATATCCCACTGGCTTTGGGTTTCATGCTCTTAACGGCATGCAACTCGCAGGATGAGGTGCTATCCTCCGAAGATGATAGCAACATCATTCATGTGGGCGGCGTGAGTACCAGCGATATGGTCACCACGGCTGTCGCAACGCGTGCCGACGTAGCCATCCAAACTCCCAATTGGCTGAAAGATAACTTGAGTGCAAAAGGTATGACCATCTACTATTATCAGGATGCCGATGCCAAGCAAGAGGCCAAGCTGAAACTTGCAAACGATCTTTATAGCTTGACGAACAGCAACGACAAGCACGCTAAGTGGTTGGGCAACGGTGCCCATTTCTTCGAGGGCGTTTTTATCCCTGAAGACTTGGAGGACAGTAAGACGCGTAACTACAATGCCTTAAGTCAGTATACCGCTGTTCCCCCCTCTACCAAGATTGCCGCTACCGTTGGTCGTATCACCATTCCCCTGCAGCATCGTCTGGCGCGTGTGGTGGCCTATGTATTGATAGACAAGACCATGAATGCCACCCTGAAGGGTTTTGATACAGAGAACGACAAGAACAACGAGAACGTGGAGAACACCATGCTGCGTTTCTGTAATGTCCGGACCCTTGATCATGTCGAGAATGGAAAGCCTGTCTGGAAAAAGGAACGCAAAGCCATCCCACATTATCTGGGTCAGGAAGAGGTGACACTGTATCAGGAGAATAAAACAGGCAAACTCATCTTCCCCATTGACGAGAACTACGAGGATGCCAAAAACGACACACAGGGCAACTACACCAGTCTGAACTATGGCAAGTGTCCCTACTACGACCTCATTGTCCGTCCCACCTATACAGAGAACAAGGAGAAACCCAATGTGATGTTCGATGAGACAGAACAGACTGCCAATTACAATAACAACATTGACTTCGAACTCACGCTGAGCAACGACCTGGAGTACGAGAAGTCCTTTACCTTCGACCTCAACGCCAACGACGAAACAGTAGTCTATCTGCGTGTTAATCCTGAGCGCATCGACTATAACAGTGCTGGCTCGCGCTTGTGGAAGGAAACCGTTTATCCAGATGACTATTATGGCGTGAACAACCAGAACGGCAACAACTTGTCAGTAGCAGGTAGCAGTTGGCAGCGTGCCTACACCAACAGTACCCTAAGCGCTGGCGTCACCGATGGTCATTTCTATGATGCCGACAGCGAGAACAATTCAGTGCAGTATGTGAGCGATGCCAGATGGATATACATGCTCCTGCAGGCTTATCAGGGTGGCGCGCATCATGGTGACTACTTCATTCTGCAGAAGGATATCACCATTGATACAGATACTTGTCATTTCCCTAAAGACTTTACCTTCACCGGCCACCTCGACGCCCTCGACCACAAGATTACCATCACAGGCAAACGAGCTTATCTGTTCGATGGCTTGAATGGCGAGTATACCACTACCCAGGAGACTGACAAGAACGCCACATGGGAGGCGAATGTCCATCTGGAGGGCACTACATGGGTTCCCACCTTGGGCTGGCGTGCTGAGGTGGTCAACACCATCATCACTGGTGCAAAGCTGTTTAAGGATAAGGATAACATCTCTGGCTACGTGAATAACTGTAAGTATATCAACGGCACAGATACTACGTATTATAGTCATACCCCCAAACTTCCAACCTATTAAGAATGATGAAGTTTAAACATATCATATATCTATTCGCAGCCATGGTGCTGACAGCCTGCACAGCCGACGACGATATGTTGCTCAACGACGAGCAACAGTCGCTGATGGGCCGTGCCGTGAACTTCAGTGCTACCATGGCCGACCCCTTCGCCACGCGTGCCACCTATCACCATGACGGTTCCTTCAACGAGGGCGACCAGATGCGCATCTTCCGTCAGTATGCTGAACAAGGTTCCAGCACCACATTCGAGGATGCCACCATCTTTCGCACCTATTATCTGAAGATGAACTATGCTGCTGGCACCTCCGTGTCGCTCAACGACGACTGGGTGCCCATGCCAGGTAAGTTGAAGTCGGATGCAAAAGGAAGCACAGCCGATCAGGACAAGGGCGACTCGCTGACATGGGAGAACGGTCGTATCGTGCGCTTCCGTGCCTGGGGACGCAGTAACCTGGCTGGTGTGCTGAATGCAAACAGCAAGGGCAGTTACTATCCTGACTATACCGTGTCCGACTGGGTCACCGTGTCTGGACCCACCAAGAGCATCCCCCTCACCATGCGCCATATCACCTGTCGTATCGGTTTGACCTGCAAGGCAGGCAATGAGTTTGGCAGTGCCACCATCTGTACAGACCTGGAGGACTATCGCCGCCAGGACAATGCCGACACCAAAGCGAATGATGAGGCAGAGAGCAACAAGAGCAAGGAGCAGGCCCAAAAAGAGCTCGACTCTGTGCTGGCCGTCTATAACAAAATGTGTATGCCTGCTGGTGTCGATGACGAGACCTTCCTCCTGACGGCTATGACCAAGGAACGTTATGACACCACCCAATACTTCAACGTCTTCGAGAAATCTGTCAAAGGCATCGTGAAGATAGGCGAGATGGGTGCTGATGCCATCCGTACGGACGTGCAGCGCCCAGTGTTCAATCATAACGACGGTCGCCTCTATATGATGTCGATTCCCTTTGATATGAGCGACAAGCAGAAGGGTCACGAGTTGGTGCTGCCTGCCTGCACCCGTTTCAAGGTGTGGCTCTACGATGTGAACAACGGCGACAGACACGCCACCGATGGCTCTACAGGCAGCGAGAGCAACTATCACATCTTCGCGCTGAGTGACATCAAGAAGGGTGAGAAGGCCGCATATCCCAATGGCTTGACGCTGAAGGCCGGCTATAGCTATCTGTTCAACGTGGGCTATCACTACGACAAACTCACCATCACGCCTGTCGACCAGTTCTCGTGGGACGAGCAGGACCAGAAAGAACAAAACGGCCAGAACGAGGCGCAAGCCAAAGAAAAACTCGACTTCGACTGGTGGACCACGGCCTATCGCGAGGCTGCCAAAACAGCTCTTAAAGGTGGTGCCTTCCTGCCTTCGTTCAGCATCAAGAACCAGACGGAGTTTCGCACATTTATCCATCTTGTCAACGGCACAGCTGCTACAAGGATGAATGGACTGAAACGTGGTGAGGTGCGTCTTGGCGAGAAGAACGACACCATCAAGGATGAAGACGGCTTCGAGACCTATTGGTGGATACTGGACAACGGCGACCAGATTACGATGGAAGAGGCCGAGGCAATGGGTTATGTGTTCTATCCCCATTTCTATCCCACCGTCTCAACCCAGAAGGCCTATGTCATCGAGGACTATGTCACTGGTCCCATGGACTTCTACGATACCGACTTTGACAACCGCTATGAGGTGAACCTGACGAACGACCTCGATCTCTACGACTGGGAGTTGCCCAGCATCGGCGAGAAGGAGAAGTACCCCTTCAGAGGCTACTTCAAAGGCAACGGACATACGCTCACCAATCTGAACATGACGAAGAAGTACCTCTTCGACCACGTGAAGGATGGTGCCATCACCAACCTGCGCATAGAGAGTACCCACGATGTCAGTCTGCTCAACACAGCCGTATCCAGTGGCAAATCGGGCTGGGGCTGTTATATCGCAGGCATCTCGCTGCTATGCAACAGTAGCGAGTGCGCCATTGCCAACAGTCTGACGGGCGCCAGCTATGTGGTTGGCTGCATCCACGTGGGCAATGCCAGTGGTGCACTGGTGGGCAAGGCCGACAACCTCACCATGCAGGGCTGCATGCAGGCTGCCGCTGGCATTCCTCAAAACACAGGCGCACTGCTGGGCGCCTATGCAGGCACCACCAAATTCTTTGCCCCTCAGTCGAGGAACAACGTGACGTGGGGTTCGTTCATGTGCAACTACTACGACATAGAAAAGTCGCCCAAGACCAATGCCGTGGGCAACATCACCGACAGCTATCCCTATCAGCAGTATATCCGTGGCAGGAAGTCGCACATCCTGAAAGCCAAGAACGACTATCTGATTGGCAACAATGTGGACTACTACACGCTGCCTGACAATATGAAGCCAGAGATGTACGGCTTGGCCCCCTGGAAGGCCATGAACTATGCCATCTGGAAGTACAACAGCTCTACTATTGGCACCAAGTACCCCTGTCAGATGCACTATCAGTCGTCAACGGTTGGCTACACCCACCTCTACCCCACACTGGAAGCAGGTGTGCCTGCAGTAGAGGACAGTTGGAACCCACTGATACAGAACAACTAAATCACGCAAGTCAATGAATATCAACAAGATACTTTTCTTTGGAATGGCCATACTACTGACTGCCTGTACTGCCGATGATGCAGAGCAGGCGCAGCAGTCGTCTGGCATCCTGTCGTTCTCGACCTCTATCGACCACTTCGAGGGCGAGGACGTTACGCGTACCAACTTCGAGGGCAATGCCTTCGAGGATGGCGACAAGATTAAGCTGAAGATTATCTGCCCCTTCTCAGCGCATACTGAGTTTGGCGAGACCACCTATGGCAACAGCTTTGACGCCTTCTGGCTTTTGAAATGGAACACTAATCAGTGGGCAACGATCGTGGCAAATGATGGCTATGATATCAACGGCGACTACACATCATCAAACTCGCCCAATATCTACGATCGCTACGAAGCCCAGCAGACACCCTATGTCTATACAGCCCAGACCTGGAGCGAGGAGCAGATCTTTATCGCTGGCAACGGCACGCGTGTGGAGCAATACAGTAACGTGTTCCATGCCAACCAGACCAAGGAGGCCAACTATAAGGCCAGCGACCTGATGTGGGCACAGACCATCCAGCAGACGGGCTCGTACAACGTGCATCTGAGTTTTAAGCATGTGATGGCGGCCCTGCTCGTTACTGTTAATGACAGTACTAATATTGGTATCACTGACAATGCCGTGCTCACCCTCGAGGGCATGCCCGATATCGATCAGGCAGAGGTGATCGTGGGCGACTATTATGCTGCCAAGAGTAAGGTGAACTCCAACAGCTATGGCTACCAGAGCAAGCACAGTTGCACCCAGGCTCAAAACGGCACTGTGATAGGTGTGGCTGTGGTGGACGACAACCAGAACAAGTCATATACGAAGGTCATCAGCGACATCTCGCAGGATGGCATCTATACGGCCTACAATGCTGGCAGCAAGACCTATCGACTGATTGTGCCTCCCTGCACACTTTCAAAGAATCCCACCTTCTGGCTGCGCGATGGCGAGAAGCGCTACAGCATGCAGTTGAACCAGACCACCTTCGAAGCAGGCAAACTCTATAAAGTAAAGATGACGATATGATGAAACGACATAAGATACTGTTCCTGGCCCTGACGGCCCTCCTTGCTGCCTGCAGCACTGACGAGGAAGTGTTCTCTGCGAACGATGAAGTCCTGGAGATGAAAGGCATACAGGTGGCCATCGCTGGCGAGGAGGCCCTCATCACGCGTGCTGCTACCATCGACCCCCTGAAGGTCAGCGTGGGGCGCACTAAGTTCGTGGACGACGACGAGATTGTATTCACCACCATCAAGCGTACGAAGAGTCCGCTGGATGCTTTCACCTATAGCAACATCCATTATCAGTATAATGGCACAAACTGGGAGCGCACGCCTAACGGCACCAACGACGATCCAGAGAAGATCTACTGGACCGATGGTCATAGCAATCACACCTTCATTGCCTATAACCTGCCTAAAGGCTATCAGTGGGAGACGGAGACGAATTCTGTGGGCAACAGTACCTACGACACCTATGCTGGCGAGTTGGGCAAAGGCAAAGATGTTATCGTTTACTCGCGCAATGAGGACATCGAGAAGGAGGATCCGCTGATTCTCTTCAGCGACACCACGAAGGCCGACAATGGCGGCTTGACCACCACCGTCTATTTCACCCATGCCTTGAGTAATGTGCGCGCCATTGTGAACATCAAGGACTTCGCTGCCAGTGCCACAGCTGTGGATACGTTGGTCAAGGTCAGCAACATGGTGCTCTATAATCAGCCCTGCAAATACACATGGGGTGGCAACAAGAAGGATGATGTCACAGCGCTCGATTTCAATAACGAGCAGCAGGTCTGCAAGAATATCACCCTTTGGTGTGCCAAGCCTGAAGGCGAGGGAAAGGCGCAGAGTAAGACGTTTACGTTTTATGGTCTGACCACGCCTCAGAACGCCACGTTCCATGGTCTTTCAAACAACAAAGAGCCGTTGAAGTTCTCGTTCGAGGTGGAATATCCTGATGCGATGGATCCCACCCAGACCGTCAAAAAGACCTATCAGGGCGAGTTTGGCGATACGGTCCACTTCAATCCTGGCGTGTGCACCACACTGAACATCTCGCTGAACCACCAGAACGAACGGATGTACGTGGATGTGACGTATAGCGACTGGAACTTCGTGGCTACGCCCGACCTGGGTGCCTTGCGCAAGAAGTCGACCTTCATGGATATCAACAGCGCTGTGACCATCCACAGCGATGCCAATGCCAACGTCGACGATGCCACATGGCTCTATCTGAAGGAGGGAAAACTCCTGGATATCTATGGCAACGAAGGCACAAGAGAAAACCCTTATCGCATCACGTCGGCCTCACAACTGTTGTCGTTTGCCAAGGAGGTGAAAGCTGGCGAGAGCTTTTCTGGTAAGTTCGTCCGACTGGATGCCGACATCACCATGCAGAGCAGCACAGCGAAGACGAATGTGGAGAGTGAGACATCTAATGTAAACCCTGTCGCATGGATAGGCATTGGCGAGGATGGCAAGTCGTTCGACGGCACCTTCCTTGGTGGCGACCGCTATATCAACCGACTCTATGGCAGTCCGCTATTCGTCAGTCTGGGCGAGCATGCCTGCATCGAGCAGTTGCACATCACCTCTATCGGCACCATCGCTGGCAGTGGCGCCTTGGCCAACACGAACGATGGCACCATTGGTGGCTGTAAGGTTATCGACGATGTGAACACCACGGATGGCGCACTGGTGGGAACGAACTACGGCCTCATCTATGCCTCCTACTGCACTGGCGAGACGGGCACCACCACCCTTATTGGCAGCAACAGTGGTCAGGTCGTCGGCTGCTATCAGTCCACCGACCTTACAGCCTTGGATGAAGCGAGTCTTGAGGCGAAGGTGAAGACGCTGAATAACGAATTGGGCGACTTATACAAAAACAATACGTCGCTCACCCAGTATGAGTACATCTATTCGCCAGGAAACTATCCTTCAGTGAAGAAGAAATAATCGCCTTGTTAAGTTTTATTGCCAAAAAACAGGGTTCTGAAAAAATGCAAACTAGAACGCAAAAAAGGGGCTTTTGGCCCCTTTTTTCATACCCCTATCGATTTCACCATGCAACGGAGGCTGTTTTACGATGCAACTCATGCTGTTTTACCATGCAAAACAGCCTCCGTTGCAGTGTAACTCAGGCTCCGTTACAACCTAAACGAATATTCGATTGCGTTCTAAATCTTTACACTTTTCGAGTCAATTTCGCAACTCTCTCATTTTCAGCATTTTACGAACATGCTCATATTTCGCCTGTACGCACAGAAAAAATTTTTGGCTCAGAATTTTTAAATCTCAGAGGCGCTATTGTAAAATGTTTTCGTTTCTTCACTCTGTTTAAAGCGTGGGCAGGTCGCTTTCCTTAACTGGCGGAAGAACGGTAGGGATGCGATTCCACGAGAAGGTGGGGAGGAGTTCTTCTGGGGTGATGGGAGCTGGCGAAGACTGCAGGCCGGCAAGGTGGGCCAGCAGACCAATGATCTCTGGGGCCGTGTGGTGCTGACGAAGCGCACCCATGTCGAGACCGCCATCGCGCTTGGACAGTCGCTGTCCCTGCTCGTTGCATAACAAGGGCAGGTGGATGAACTGTGGCGGCGTGAAACCAAGACACTGCGCCACGTACATCTGCTGTGGCGACGAGAGCAGTAGGTCGCAGCCACGCACCACCTCTGTGACACCCATCAGGGCATCGTCGATGACCACCACCAGCTGGTAGGCCCAGGCCCCATCCTTTCGGCGGATGATGAAGTCGCCCACATGATGGGCCAGGTTGACCGACTGCGTACCATAGTGCCCATCGACAAAGGTGATGTCCCTATCGGGCACGATGAGACGCGTGGCGGCAGGCTTGTTGGGCTGCTCCTTCAAGTGACGGCAGGTGCCAGGATAGACCACGCGTCCATCACTCTCGTGAGGCGCCTGCGTGGCCAGTAGGTCGGCACGTGTGCAATAGCAGGGATAGGTGATGCCCTGCGCCCTGAGCATCTCAAAGTAATGCTCGTAGATCTCTGAGCGCTCACTCTGATAGACGGGCTTGCCGTCCCACGTCAGTCCCAGCCATTCGAGGTCGTCCATCAGTTGGTCGGCAAAGCATTGGCGCGAACGCCCTGGGTCGATATCCTCGATGCGCAAGAGCCACTGTCCGCCCTTGCTCTTGGCCGACAGCCACGACAACAGCGCACTGAACACATTGCCCAGATGCATACGGCCTGTTGGCGAGGGTGCGAAACGTCCTGTTGGTGTCATCTTCATATGAAAAACGGATGCAAAGGTAGTAAAAAACGGCAAATTCCTTTTGGTTTTCTCACCTTTTTATTACCTTTGCAGGCGAATCGACTATAAATATCGACTAACAAGGATGAAGAAACTTCTTATGACGATGCAATTGGCTGCCGTATTACTGACGGCCTGCACCAGCAACAACGATATGGAACAGCAGATTGATGAGCTATACAACAGCATGACGCAGGAGGAGCGCATTGCCCAACTGTGCAGCATGTATATGGACGACCTCTTCGACGACGAGGGGCAGTTGGACACCACCAAGTGTCGCCAACTGATTCCCAACGGCATGGGTCATTTCTCGCAATATGCCAGTCAGAAGCCACGCGAGCCGGAGGACCTGCGCAACCGTGTGGCCCAACTTCAGACGTGGCTCAAAGAAAAAACTCCTCACGGCATACCAGCCCTTTTTCACGAGGAGGTACTTTCAGGCATCAATACCCGTGGTGCCACCATCTATCCCCAGCAGATTGGTCAGGCCTGCTCGTTCAACCCTGAGTTGGCCGAATTGAAGACCCAGCAGACAGCCACCGCCATGCGAAAGATGGGCGGCATACTGTCGTTGTCGCCTATGGTCGACGTCTGCCGCACCCCGTCGTTCAACCGTCTGGAGGAATCGTATGGCGAGGATGGCTATCTCTCGGCCGTCATGGGCACAGCCTTTGTGATGGGTCTGCAACAGGGCGACCTGAAGAAGGGCGTGGGTGCCTGCTCGAAGCACTACCTGGGCTATGGCGGTGGTGGCAATGCCAGCGAGAAAGAACTGATGGAAGAGATCCTGATGCCCCACGAGACGATGATACGCTGGGCTGGCAGTAAGGCCGTGATGCCTGGCTATCACGCCATGAACGGCAAGGCCGTCACCTGTGTGGCCGACAGCACCATCCTTCAGGATATCCTTCGCAACTACCTCGGCTTCGATGGCATGGTGGTGAGCGACTATACTGCCATCGACCAGATTCCAGGCATGGACAGTCCCATCGAAAAGGCTGCCGCTGCTATCAATGCTGGCAATGATGTGGACTTCCCCCACGGCGATAACTACAAGCACCTACAGGCAGGACTGGACCAGGGACTGGTGAAGCCTGAGGCCTTTGAACGTGCCGTGAAGGATGTGCTGAGGTATAAGTATCGCGCAGGAATGATGGACAAGGATGCCTATCTCTATAGCACGGAACCCATCGTGCTCGACACTCCAGAGGAGCGCCAGACGGCCTACGACATTGCCACCCAGAGTGTGGTGTTGCTGAGGAACGACGGCACCCTGCCCCTGGACGAGGGTAAATCGCCCGAAAAGGTCTTTATCACTGGGCCTAACGCCAACACCATGTGGGCCATGTGTGGCGACTACTCGTTCCCTGCCATGAGCTATTTCTGGAAAAAGGTGACGGAAGACCTGGACCACCCGCATGTGGTCACCCTACTCGAGGGCATGAAAGACCGCAAACCCAGTCATATGACCATCACCTATTCGCGTGGTTGCGACTGGACCGATACGATTGAGACCGACTTCAAGAAAGGTGGCGACATCAGAGCGTGGGAGTATGACATCCTGCACCGTAAGGTGGATGCTGGCGAGAAGGCCGACAAGCAGGAAGCTCTCAGAATGGCCAAGGAGGCCGACGTGATCATTGCCTGCATGGGCGAGAACGTGATGCTGTGTGGCGAGAACCGCGACCGTCAGGGACTGCGTCTGCCTGGACAGCAGGAGCAATACGTCAACGACCTGCTGAAAACGGGCAAGCCAGTTATTCTGGTGGTCTTTGGCGGCCGTGCCCAGGTAGTGGGCGACCTGGCCGAGCGCTGCTCAGCTTTCGTTCAGGCATGGTATCCTGGCGAGGAGGGCGGTCATGCCGTGGCCGACATCCTCTATGGCTATGTGGCACCATCGGCCAAGCTCTCTGTCAGTTACCCCAATACGGAGGTCTACGAGCCGCTGTGCTATAACTACAGCGCCGAGCAGGACCCACGCGTGCAGTGGCCCTTCGGCTTTGGCATGACCTACACCACTTTTGAATATAGTAACCTGAAGATAGAGAAGGAGTCGGCCACCGATGGCGATGGCGTCACCCTGTCGTTCCAGGTGAAGAACACAGGCGAGATGGATGCCGACGAGATTGCCCAGATTTACCTCTCGCCCACCAGCAACGACCAGCCGCTGCGCCCCATCCAGTTGCAGGGCTTTGCACGTGTCAGTCTGAAGCACGGCGAGACCAAGACCGTCACTGCCAAACTCCATGCCGAGCAGTTTGGCTACTACGACCAGCGCCAGTGGCACATCGACCCAGGCACCTTCGTTGTGAAGATTGGTGCCTCGTCGGCAGACATCCGACTGAAAGAGCAGGTGACCCTGACAGGCAAACCTGTGAAGAAACCCCTACGAGAGTATTATTTCTCAAATATTCGTATTAACTAACAAAAACCTTAAAAAATCAAACAAACGATGAAAAAAGCATTAATGTCGTTTATCATGCCGTGCCTCGCTGCAGTAGCAATGGCACAGCCCGCTGGAGGCTTTGGTGGCTTCCAGATGCAACAAGTGAAACTGGAAACTAGCCAGGAGTGGAAAGACGTGAACTATGCAGGCGACGACCAAGCCTATCACACCTGCGACATCTACCTGCCTAAGAAAGAGGCTGCCAGCTATCCTGTCGTTATCCACATCTATGGTAGCGCCTGGTTCAGCAACAGCAGTAAGGGTGCTGCCGACCTGGGCACCATCGTTAAGTCTCTGCTCAACGCAGGCTATGCCGTGGTTTGTCCTAACCACCGTTCAAGTGCCGACGCCAAGTGGCCTGCTCAGATCCATGATATCCGTGCCGTCATCCGCTTTGTGCGTGGCGAGGCCAAGAAGTATAAGTTCGACCCCTCGTTCGTAGCCACCAGCGGCTTCTCAAGTGGTGGTCACCTGTCATCAGTAGCAGCCACCACCAGTGGCATCAAGCAGACCAAGGTGGGTACTGTTGACATCGACCTCGAGGGCAACCTGGGCAACTACACCAAGGAGAGCAGTGCTGTGAACGCTGCCTGCGACTGGTCTGGTCCTGTTGACCTAACAGCCATGGACTGTGGCGAAGGTATGAAGATGGGCGAGAACAGTCCTGAGGACGTGCTGCTGAACTCAAAGCTGAGCAAGGAACCCGATAAGTACAAGAGCCTCAGCGCCACCTATTATGTTAACAAGAAGAATCCTCCCATCATCATCTTCCATGGCGAGAAGGATAACGTGGTGCCCTGCTGCCAGGGTAAGATGTTCTTTGAGAAGTTACAGGATGCTGGTGTGAAGACCGAGGCAACCTTCGTTCCTGAGGGCGGCCATGGCATGGGTATGTATAGCGAGGAGAACCTGCAAAAGATGGTGAACTTCCTCAATGCTGCCAGAACAGCCAAGAAGAAATAACAAGCTCGATAACAACAAAAAAAGTGCTGCAATCATTTGATTTGCAGCACTTTGCTTTTTAAGCTTGTACCCAGACCCGGGGTCGAACCGGGACGGGTTGCCCCACTGGTGTTTGAGACCAGCGCGTCTACCGATTCCGCCATCTGGGCTCGAAAAGCGGGTGCAAAGATACGAAGAATTTTTGAAACATGCAAAAGTTTCTCATAAAAATCTTCAAAATTACTTGGAATTGTCAGTAATGTTTTGTATCTTAGCACCCTGAAAGTGAACAACTAGAAATCTGATATATGGAATTATCAACCCGTAATTACTGTATTATCTTGGCCGGCGGCCGAGGTAAGAGACTATGGCCAACAAGTAGGATGGAGCGCCCCAAACAGTTTATCGATTTCTTTGGGACAGGACGCACACAGTTGCAGTCAACCTTCGACCGCATGGCCACTATACTGCCAAAAGAAAACATCTTTATCTGTACCAGTCTGGAATACGACCACTGGGTGCGCGAGCAACTGCCCGAGTTGTCCGAGAACCGCATACTCACAGAGCCCGTCATCCGCAACACAGCCCCCTCGGTGGCTTGGGGTGGTGTGTGCATCCATCGCGAGTGTGCCGATGCGCGCATCGTTGTGGTGCCCTCCGACCAGGTGATTGTACGTGAGGATGCCTTCCGCAAGAACGTGCTCGACGGTCTCAACTTTGTGGGCAACCACGACATCATGCTGACCATGGGCATCAAGCCCTCACGCCCTGAGCCAGGCTACGGCTATATCCAGATGGGCGAGACCACTGAGTTTGAGGGCATCACCAAGGTGCAATCGTTCACAGAGAAGCCAGAGCGCGAGTTTGCCACGATGTTCATGCAGAGCGGAGAGTTCCTGTGGAACACAGGTATGTTCCTCTGTAATGCGCAACACCTGCACGACTTCTTCATGGAGGTTATCAAGGACATGCCCTATCGCATGGCCAACCTGCTCACCATGGAGTCGGCAGAGGAGCGCAGACAGTATGTCAAGGACTACTATCCAGCCTACCCCAACCTGTCGATGGACAAGGCAGCACTCGAGATGACAGACAATGTCTATGTGATGCAGTGCGACTTTGGCTGGGCCGACCTGGGCACGTGGCATGCCGCCTATGAGTGTATGCAGAAGCAGGATGACGACAATGTGGTCATCGACTCGCAGGTGATGATGGAAGACTGCAAGGGCAACATCATCAAACTGCCCAAGGGGCACGTGGGTGTGATCAACGGTTTGGAAGGCTATATCGTGGCCGAGGAAGGCGACGTCCTGTTAATATGCAAAAAGAGCGACTCATCGTCGCTCATTCGCAAGTATGTCAACGAGGTTGGCATACGTTTTGGGGAGAAATATATTTAAAGATGAAAGATGAGAGATGAAAGATATGATTAGTTTTTGCCATTAGGTCTAATCATATCTTTCATTTTTCATCTCTCATTTTTCATCTCTCATTTTTCATCTCTTATCTACAAAATTCCGCAAGAATTTTGTCTGCTATCTGCTGCATTTCCTCGTTGGGGAGATGCAGCTTTTCTTTTCTGAAGTCCACATCACCCTCACTGTTCATCGGAATCAGATGAATATGTGCGTGAGGCACCTCAAGACCCAGCACCACCTGTGCCACCTTCTTGCAGGGGAACGCCTTCTTCAGGGCCACAGCCACCTGCTTGGCAAAGAGCTGGAACTCAGCCAGCTCGTCGTCGTTCATATCGAAGATGTAGTCCACCTCGCGACGGGGAATGACCAACGTGTGACCTTTGGCCACGGGATTGATGTCAAGGAAGGCATAGAACTTATCGTTCTCTGCACACTTGTAACTGGGAATCTCGCCAGCAGCAATCTTACTGAAAATATCCATAGCGCTTGCTTTTATCAGGATTTATCCAACAGTGATCTTCTCGATGCGAAGCTTGATGGTGCCACGAGGAATCTTGACCTCAACCTCGTCGCCCACCTTGTGGTTCAGCAGACCCTGGGCAATAGGTGTCTGGATCGAGATCTTTCCCTCGCGCAGGTTAGCCTCGCTCTCGCTCACGATGGTATAGGTCATGCGAGCCTTGTTGGCCAGGTTGGTCATCTCAACCTTCGACAGGATCTGTACAGAGTCAGTGCTCAAACGTGACGTATCAACTATCTTGGCCTCGCTGATAGCAACCTTCAGCTGGTTAATCTTCGATTCCAGATGAGCCTGAGCCTCCTTGGCAGCCTCGTACTCACTATTCTCACTCAGGTCGCCCTTGTCGCGTGCCTCTGCGATGGCGGCCGATGCCTTGGGGCGCTCAACACCCTCTAAATGTTTCAGTTCGGCTATGAGTTTATCATAGCCCTCTTGTGACATGTAAGCCATATCTTTCAAAAAATTAAAATTAATATTCTTAGTTATTTTCCTTGGTCGCAAAAAAGAAAGAATCCCGACCATTCTCTCAGAGTCGGAATCCTCGTTATCACTATAATTGCTCTTTTCTACGTACTTAGACGCTGCAAAGATAACCCTTTTTTCCGAATCGGCCAAACTTTTTGTGGAAAATATTTCGTTATTCTCACGGCTTCTTCGTATCTTTGCAGCATGAAACTAACTACTATTATCGACATGAAACACCTATTGGCAATCACCATGGCACTGCTCACATTTACTGCAGTAAGTGCACAAACAGAACAGGCTAACACACCACTTACGGCCACCAGTAAAAAGCGCGTTGCCGTGCACGACCCATCGGTGGTGTATAACTCCAAAAGCAAACGCTATTATATCTTTGGTTCGCACAAGGCCGGTGCCTTTACCTCCGACCTGATGAACTGGACCCAGGCCAACCCCAAATGGAAGGTGGGAAACAACACCAACGCATCTAACCGTACTGCTTTTGTGACCCCTGCCGTCACAAAGGTGAAGAAGGGCGGCGAGGAGGTGGACTTCCCCGCCTTTAATGCCATGGACTGGGCTGCCCGAACCGATAGCGAATATAATATTGACGGCAACATGTGGGCACCCGATGTCATCTGGAACCCCACGATGAACAAATGGTGTATGTATCTGAGTATCAACGGCGATGCCTGGCATTCCAGCATCATCCTGCTCACGGCCGACAACATCACAGGCCCTTATCTGTATCAAGGTCCTGTGGTTATCAGTGGCTTCGACAATGGCAACCATAGCTTTAAAGACACCGATGTAGAGTTGGTGTTGGGCCCACTCAACACCCTACCCTCGCGCTATAACAGTCCCTGGGCCCACACCTCTAAACCCAGTCTGCCCAACAACATCGACCCCTGCGTGTTCTACGACGAAGAAGGTAAGCTGTGGATAGCCTACGGCTCGTGGTCGGGCGGCATCTTCATGCTCGAACTAGACGAGGAGACAGGCTTGCGCGACTACGACGTGACCTATTCCACCAGCAATGGCGACCCCTATTTCGGCAAGCGCATCGCCGGCGGCTACTACGTCTCTGGCGAAGGTCCTTATATTGAGCATATCGGCAACTACTACTATCTCTTTATGAGTTACGGCTATTTCTCGCCAGACGGTGGCTACGAGATGCGCGTCTTCCGTTCTACCAAGCCCGACGGCCCTTATAAGGATGCCACCAGCAGGTCGGCCATCTTCTCGTCGTATGTGATGAACTATGGCACAGGCAATAGCGACACGCGTGGCATGAAGATGATGGGTGCCTACAACAACTGGGGCACGCAGACAGTGGGCGAGTGTGCGCAGGGTCATAACTCCATCATCGCCGCCCCCGATGGCCGCACCTATCTGGTTTATCACACCAAGTTCAACAACGGCACCATTGCCCACGAGGTGCGCGTACATCAGGTGTTCCAAAACAAAAATGGCTGGCTGGTGGTGGCCCCATTCGAATATAACGGCGAGACCGTCACCGACGAGCAGATTGCCAGCACGCAGCCATTCACCACAGAGATGCTAACAGGCACCTACAGTGTGCTGATACATAAATACAAGATGGATTATAAAAACATGGAGGAGGTGACACCCATCAGCATCACCTTTTCTGCCGATGGCAAGGTGACAGGCGACAAGACTGGCACCTGGAGCATCGACGAAGGTACAGGCTATATTAAGGTATCACTGGGAGGCACAGCCTATAACGGCGTGGTGTTTACTGAGAAGATGGACGGCACCAACACACCCGTTATCAGCATCACGGCCATCTCCAACTCAGGCGTCAGCCTCTGGGCCTACAACACTACAACGTCGCTGACGGGCATTCACAGTGTTGAGAACAGTCAAAGTCAGAAAGACACCTGGCACCGTCTCGACGGACGCCGCCTCAGCAGTAAGCCCACCACAAAGGGACTCTACATTCAAAACGGGAAAAAGATACTGGTCCGCTAAAGCGACAGACCAAAGACGGACTACAGCAAGTCCAGACAACGCTCAATGAATATGCCGCAGCAGCGATCATCCACATCGCGGTTGCGGTATATCATTTCTCGCACCACGTCCATGGCCTGACGCGTGCTGGCCGACAGCGACTCCTGCTTCATCAGATGACCGATGAGTACAGCCGAGAAGATGTCGCCTGTGCCATGGAAGATGCCAGGAATCTCGTCGTAGTCGTGGAAGAAATACTTGCCTGTGGCGGCATCGTAGCCACACACCTGGTTCTTGTTGTCGATGAAGCAACTGGTGATCAGCACCGAAGTAGGGCCTAACTTCACCAACTTATCCAGCAACTCGCAAGCCTCGCGACGCGTCATTCCATCCTTTTGGAAAGGCACATCAGCCAGATAGCAAGCCTCCGTATAGTTAGGGAATATCAGATGAGCCACACCCACCATCTCGCGCATCAGCTTCACCTGCGCATCACCAATACCGTTATACAGTCGACCGCCGTCGCCCATCACTGGGTCGACAAAGATGGTACAACCCTGTTCTGACTGCTCGCGACAGAACTGCGCCACCAGGCGCGACTGCTCCTCGCTGAACATCAGTCCAGTGCAGATGGCATCAAAACGGAAGCCCAGCTTTTTCCATACGGGCAGCGTCTTCCGCATATACTCCGTGGTATCCTGCTGGGCAAAATCGCCATAGTCCAGCGTGTTAGATACCAGTGCTGTGGGCAGGTTAAAGGCAGGGATACCCATATACGAGAGGATAGGCAGCATGGCCGCCATGCCCACCTTGCCATATCCTGCAACATCGTTTACTAAAAGAACCTTTTTCAACTATCAACTATGAATTATGAACTATCAACTATGAATTAACACACATCAGATTTTTCTGCAACTGCTCCGTGCTACTGGCACCCACCAGTACAGAGGTCACGCCGCGCTGCTTGAGAATCCACTCCAAGGCCATCTGCGACAGCGGTTTTCCCTGTGCCAGCGCCTCAGCGTTATATTGGCGAAGCTGGGTTAGCAGTTCGTCGGTCAGCATGCTCTCCTTCAGAAACTTCCCTTTCGACATACGTGAATCCGCAGGAATACCATTCAGGTAGCGGTCGGTCAGCAAACCCTG
Organism: Prevotella sp. E15-22; assembly: GCF_023204875.1. Taxonomy (NCBI): domain Bacteria; kingdom Pseudomonadati; phylum Bacteroidota; class Bacteroidia; order Bacteroidales; family Prevotellaceae; genus Prevotella; species Prevotella sp. E15-22. The sequence goes on along the minus strand of NZ_CP096247.1, from coordinate 61,611 downwards.
TGCCAAGGGCGAGAACGAGATAAAGCCGATGCCCTTCTCGGCACAGAAGTCAAGAACGCCCGTGTCCATGGGCTCACGGTTCAGCATGTTCAGCTTGCCCTGATAGATCAGCAGGGGCACATCATGCTCGCGCAGGTATTTCTCGGCCACCTTCGTAGCCTCCAGTGGCCAGCGTGAGATGCCCACATAGAGCGCCTTACCACTGCGCACCGTGTCGACCAGTGCCTGCAAGGTTTCCTCCAGGGGCGTCTCTGGGTCGTAGCGGTGACTATAGAAGAGGTCCACATAGTCCAGGTGCATGCGCTTCAAACTCTGATCGAGCGAGGCCATCAGATATTTCCTCGAGCCCCAGTTGCCGTAAGGTCCTGCCCACATGTCGTAGCCAGCCTTGGTGGCGATGAACAACTCGTCGCGATAGGGACGGAAGTCCTCGTCCATCAGTCGGCCCAACGTTTCCTCGGCCGACCCATAAGGCGGTCCGTAGTTGTTGGCCAGGTCGAAATGCACCACACCATGGTCAAAGGCATAGCGGGCAATGGCCTTGGCACGGTCGTAGGAGTCGTCTCCGCCGAAGTTATGCCAGAATCCCAACGACACCTTGGGCAGCAAAACGCCCGAGTGTCCGCACCTCTCATATTTCATTCCGCTATCATAGCGCAATGCGTCAGCAACATAATTCTCCATAAGCCTTGGATTTTGGCTGCAAAGATACAAAAAAAAATTAAAAACCTGCGGGTATTCCAAAAGTTTACAGTAACTTTGCAGTCTCTATACCATATAAATAAAGAGAAAAATGAGTCTGACAGGATTAGTAAGACCGCTGTTTGCCAATAGATGGCGGGAACTGGAAAAACATATCAACGAGGGCGAGCAACTACAACGCCAGGTGCTGGCCCATTTGGTGCAGAAAGCTCAGGACACAGAATACGGACGCAAGCATCTGTTCAGCACCACAAAGAGTTACGAGGACTTTGTGCGCAACAACCCCGTGAATACTTATGAAGAACTGAAAGGCGACATCGACCGCATGCGCCAGGGCGAGAGCGATGTGCTGTGGCCAGGCCGCGTGAAGTGGTATGCCAAGTCGAGCGGCACCACCAACGACAAGTCGAAGTTCATTCCCGTCTCGCCCGACGGACTGAAGCGCGTTCACTATAAGGGTGGTGCCGATGTGGTGACCCTTTATCTGAGAAACAACCCTCAGAGTAGGATGTTCGATGGCAAGGGCCTCATCCTGGGTGGCAGTCATGCACCCAACTACAACCTGCCAGGCTCGTTGGTGGGCGACCTCAGTGCCATCCTCATCGAGAACATCAACCCCTTGGTGAACATGGTGCGCGTGCCCTCTAAGAAGACGGCCCTGCTGAGCGATTTCGAGATTAAGCGCGACCGCATTGCACGCGAGGCCTTGAACAAGAATGTGACCAACATTAGTGGTGTGCCCTCATGGATGCTCTCTGTGCTGAATCGCGTCATGGAGATATCTGGCAAGACCCACCTCGAGGAGGTATGGCCCAATCTGGAGGTGTTCTTCCATGGCGGCGTGGCCTTCACCCCCTATCGCGAGCAGTACGAAAAACTCATCACCAGTGCCAAGATGCACTATATGGAGACCTATAATGCCAGCGAGGGCTTCTTCGGCATTCAGGACGACCCTGCCGACAAGTCGATGCTGCTGATGCTCGACTACGACGTCTTCTACGAGTTCCAGGAGATGGGCACCGACAATATCGTGCCCCTGTGGGGTGTCGAGGCTGGCAAGAACTACGCCATGCTCATCTCCACCTCGTGTGGTCTGTGGCGCTATATGCTGGGCGACACGGTGAAGTTCACATCCACCAACCCCTATAAGTTCATCATCTCTGGTCGCACCAAGAGCTTCATCAACGCCTTTGGCGAGGAACTCATCGTCGACAATGCCGAGCAGGGATTGAAGTATGCCTGCGAGTTGACAGGCGCCCAGGTGCTGGAGTATACCGCTGCGCCTGTCTTCATGGACCAGAACGCCAAGTGTCGCCACCAGTGGCTCATCGAGTTCTCGAAGGCCCCTGAGAGCATAGAGCAGTTTGCCGACATCCTGGACCGCAGACTCCAGGAGCTGAACAGCGACTACGAGGCCAAGCGCTATAAGGACATCACCCTGCAGCACCTTGAGATTATCCCTGCCCGCGAAGGTCTGTTCAACGACTGGCTGAAGGCCAAGGGCAAACTGGGCGGCCAGCACAAGGTGCCCCGTCTGAGTAATAGTCGTGAGCACCTGGAAGAGTTGCTAAAGATGAATGGACCCACCCCCAACCCCTCCCTGTAAGGAGGGGAGTTGATGGAACCATTTCTTGATAATAATTTGTATGATGTTTAAGAGAAAAGAAAATATCGTAAGACATATTAAAAAACTATTCGCTCCCCTCCTTATAGGGAGGGGTTGGGGGTGGGTCTTTTTACTCGTTCTTGCCTCCTGCGCCCGCATGGGCAGTCCTGACGGCGGCTGGTACGACGACACGCCACCACGCGTTGTCAGTTCCTCACCTGCCAACCAGGGTGTCAACGTGAAGGCGAAGAAGATTACCATCAACTTCAGCGAGTATATCAAGTTGGACGACCCCCAGAACAAGGTGGTCATCTCGCCGCCACAACTGGAGATGCCTGAGATCAAGGCTGCTGGCGACAGGATTATCGTGGAGTTGAAAGACTCGCTCAAGGCTAACACCACCTATACCGTTGACTTTGGTGATGCCATCAGCGACAACAACGAGGGCAACCCTTTGGGCAACTACACCTTCAGCTTCTCAACAGGCGACCATATCGACACACTCGAGGTGAGCGGCTACTGCCTGAACGCGAAGGACCTGGAGCCTATCAAGGGACTGATGGTGGGACTCTATAGTAACTTTGAGGACTCGCTCTTCCACAAGGAGCCCATGATGCGCGTATCGCGCACCAACGGCAGCGGCCATTTCACCATCAAGGGTGTGGCTCCTGGCGCCTATCGCTGCTTTGCCCTGCAGGACAACGACGGCGACCTGGTGTTTGGTCAGAAGAGCGAGATCATCGCCTTTAACAACGACAGCATCAAACCCTCATGGAAGTTGGACGCCCGTCCTGACACCATCTGGCTTGACTCGCTCCATATCAAGGACATCGTCCCCATTCGCTACACGCACTTCCTGCCCGACGACATCACCCTGATGTGCTTCCAGGAGCCGCAGACCGACCGCTATCTGCTGAAGACCGAGCGCAACACGCCTGAGCGTCTGGGCATGTACTTCACCTATGGATCCGACTCGCTGCCACGTCTGCGTGGACTGAACTTCGACGAGAGGAACGCCTTTATCCTAGAGGCCTCGCAGAAGAACGACACACTGACCTACTGGCTGGCCGACACCACGCTGGTGAACAAAGACACACTGGAGATTGAGGCCACCTATCTGATGACCGACACGCTGGGTGCCCTGGTCAGTCATACAGACACCATCGCCTTCACGGCCAAGACATCCTACGCCAAGCGCATGAAGGCCAAGCAGAAGGAGTTTGAGGATTGGCAGAAGGAACAGGAGCGCAAGAAAAAGCACAAGGAGCCCTACGACTCTATCATGCCGGCAGAGCCTCTCATCATGAAGTTCTCTACCAACAACCTCCTGGACCCCAACCAGCGCCTCTACATAGAGACACCACAGCCACTGAGTAGCTGCGACACCACGGCCATCCACGTCTCTGTCCTGGCCGACAGTGTTTGGAACGACTATCCCCACAGTTTCCGACAGGTGGGCATCCGTCGCTACGAGGTGGTGGCCGACTGGGTCATGGGACAGGAATATCAGGTGGAGATTGACTCCGCTGCCTTCCAGAGCATCTACGGCCTGACCACGCACCCCATCAAACAAAAGATCAAGGTGCGCACAGAGGATGAGTTCAGCTCACTTCTCATGGAACTGAGTGGTGTCAACCTGAAAGACTCTATCGTGGTGCAACTGCTCGACACAGGCGACAAGGTGGTGCGTCAGACCCTGGCCGATGCCGACGGACTGGCTGAGTTCCCCTATCTGAAACCAGGCAATTACTACGTGCGTGCCTATATCGACAAGAACGGCAACGGCCAATGGGACACTGGCATCTACGACCAGAACCTGCAGCCTGAGCCCGTATACTACTTCCACGAGAAGGTGGAGTGCCGCCAGAAATGGGAAATCAATCGCCAATGGAACCTCACGGCACGCCCTCGTTTCAAGCAAAAACCCATGGCCATCACCAAGCAGAAGCCCGACAAGCAGAAGCAGCAGTTGAAGAACCGCAACATCCAGCGTGCTCGCGACATGGGAAAAGAATATGTTCCTAAAGGTTATTAAAGGATTTGTGTTATGGAAAAGAGAACGTTTTTTAGCAATATCAAACGCATGGCAAAGTGGTACATGCCCCTCTGCCTGATGATGCTGATGCCCCTCAAGGCCTCTGCCAAGTGCGGCATCGAGAACAAGGCCTTCAGCAATGGCGAGTTCCTCACCTACGACCTCTACTTCAACTGGAAGTTCGTATGGCTCAAGGTGGGCTCGGCCTCCATGTCCACCGTCAGCTCTACCTTCCGCGGACAGCCTGCCTATCGTACCAGTCTGACCACCCGCGGCAACAACAGGTTGGATGGTGTCTTCGTGATGCGCGACACGCTGCTCTCCTATTGCAGCACTGCCGACCTGTCGCCACTCTACTTCCGCAAAGGTGCCCTCGAGGGCAGCCGCTATTATGTGGACGAACTGTGGTATAGCTATCCACGCAACCACTGCCGCCTGAGGATGCATCGCATTGATGCCGATGGCGAGCAGCACTGGCAGGAGAAGGAGTATGCCGACTGCGTCTACGACATGATGAGCATCTTCCTTCGCGCTCGCAACTTCGACGCCTCGAAGCTCAAAGAGGGCGACATCATCCCCATGCCCATCAGCGATGCGCGCAACCTCACCAACTCATGGCTCACCTACAGGGGTAAGGACACGTTCAAGGTCGAGGGCTCGAAAGAGAAGTTCCGCTGTCTGGTCTTCTCGTTCTACGAGCGCGAGGACGGTAAGAGTCACGAGCTTATTCGCTTCTATATCACCGACGACATGAACCACATCCCTGTGCGTCTCGACATGTTCCTGAGCTTTGGCTCGGCCAAGGTGTTCCTCAGGGGCTACAAGGGTGTTCGCTGGCCCATGACGTCGAAGATTAAATAAACCCTCATAGGCAGCAGTAGAATAGACAGATGTAGAGGCCGGCGAGCTGGCTCCCGACATCGAAAATCCTTGGCGTTGACTGTCGCGACACAGAAGACAAGTGGAAGGCTGCTGTCAAGGATCACAAACTCCCTCTTTCTACACCTTCCTCGACCAGTTGTTCAGCAAGTAAAACACATGATTATCAAATAAAAGCGGGCGATTCTTCACCCGCTTTTATTTTTTATAATATGGTATTCAAACCATGAGACCCACTAAGAAAGAAATAGTTCACAAACAGTTCACTTTTTCATTTGTGAACTATTTGTGAACTAATTTTCTCTTCATTTTCCGAATTAATTCGCAATTTTGCAGCCAAAAAATAAAAACTTGATGACAGATGAAGAATCTCTTTGTATTTAGTCTTATCTCAGCATTGCTATGTAGCTTGACTGAAATAAATGCCCAAACATATAAAGATATAACCACCAGTAACACCGGCGAAGTGGCTGGATTGCTGGGGGCAGATGTTGATAGCATTGACTCGCTCGTCGTTCGAGGTCCAATCAACGAAGATGACTTCAAAACCATGTGGCACGCTTCATTCTATGGTAATCTGTCTGTCATCAACCTAGAGAACGCTAACATAGAAGGCGGCGTTATCCCTAAGAACGCATTCTGTCATCTAGAGGAACAACTAACTCCCGACTGGCAATACATTGACTGCATCAAACTCAGAAGAATGATTCTTCCAGAAGGAGTGGTAGAAATTGGTTATGGGGCCTTTTCCTATTGCATTTATCTTGAGGACGTCAATATTCCATCCACCTTGCGCCGACTGAACAACTACAGCTTCTCCGAGTGCATCAGTCTGAAAACAGACCCCTTGATTTTTCCAGAGGGCATGAAGGAAATTGCTAGTCTTGCATTTCAGAATTGTAGGTCGTTGACTGGAGAAGTCGTACTTCCAAGCACCATCAAAAAGATTGGAGCTGGGGCTTTCTTCTCCGCCAAAATAACCAAAGTGAACCTGCCAGAAGGATTGGAGGAGATTGGAGACGCCGCCTTCTATGCCTGTAGGCTAAAAGAAGTTTATATCCCAAACTCCTGCCAATTACTAAGTGGGGCTTCCCATTTTCAATTAAACTATGGCCTTGAAAGGATTCATCTACCAGAAGGCATTACAGCAATTCCCCAAAATTTCCTTTCATGTTGCCTGGAACTAAGCAAGACAAACATTCCCACCTCTGTAAAAAGTATAGATGAAAGTGCTTTCTTTCAATGCAGATCGCTGGAAAATTTAGAGTTACCAGAAGGTCTTGAAAACATCGGAGAGAATGCCTTATGGTATCTCGACTCTTTAGAGCAGGTTGAGTATCCCTCTACATTAAAGAAGATTGGAAAAGGAAGTTGCGATTATTGGGCATCATTAAAACGAATTTATTGCAAAGCGCCTGTGCCTCCAGTATGCGAAGGAGACCAAACAACAGACAAAACGCCCTGGGGAGATTTTGATTCGTCATCAGGCTTACGCCCTTCAAATGACATACCAGTCTACGTTCCTATCGGCACTGCAGAGTTATATCGAAATGCATGGGGCTGGAACTACTTTAATAACATTATTGAGACAGACAACTTCCCCGGGACAACATCCATCGCAGGCCATGTGCAGGAACAAGAAGACCTGCATCCCATATTCTATGACCTTACAGGAAAGAAGATAAATAAACCTATTAAAGGACGTATCTACTTAAGACATGGGGAAAAAGTCTTGGTAAAGTAACCATCAACTCTCCTCTTCAGTAGAATTGCCCTTGCTATATTTCTATAAACAAGTTTATGTTGCTCATATTCTTTGAATGAATTCGTCAAGTTGCTGAGGGGTGCCTTCCTCCCCCGTCAATTTCTTATAAAGACGCCTACGCATCATAGCAATACTACTTTTTGTCTTAAACAGTATTTCTGCAATAGCAACAGGTGATACACCTATTTTAATGAGATAGCAAGTTTGTTTTTCTATTTCTGATATAGGAGCCAAATTCATCAACTTAAGTGTAAATCCCTTATATGTATTCTCAATGGCCATCTGAAGTTCCATCCATTGATCATTTGTCAGATGAAAGTCTTGTTTCCCGGCATTTTCCATAACAAGGCGATAGATCTCTGTATGATGTAACTCGGTGACTCTACTTTCCAAATCTTGAGTGTCTGTCTGTGTTCGTAGTATGATATTTTTTTTCTTTGCTTGCTGCTTTTTGCAATAGTACTTCTGCCTTTTTTTCTTGAGCAATAAAAACACCAAAGCAAGGACAATAAGTATTATGAAAGCAAGAACGGAGAGTAATATCATTTGGTGATGCTTATCCTGCTCATGAACAAAAATATTAATCTTATGTTGGGCTTCCGTACGCCTGATATCCTCAATCTGCGATAGCTTTTCCAACGAATCATTTATATTCACAAGCATCCCTGAGAAAACCAAAGACTGGTGCTCATCATTTTTCTTTTTCGATAAATCAATAAGCATGTGTAAGGCTTCTGCTTTTACTCGTAAAGAAGAGCACCGAAGCAACTCTTTGAAATAATACATAGCCGAATCCACATGGTTCTGTCCACAATGCCAATAGGCCCAGTTTGCCGTATTGAGTGAATCTCTTGGCATCAATGCGAGTGCTTTATCATATTCTTCTATCTGAATATAAATATCACAAAGTGCCATTTTTGCATAAGGAGATATGAATTCTTTTCTGTTTGTTTTATCTGCTAATCGTATGCTTTCTTCATAATAGTATATGACGCTATCAACATTATTCTGAATAGTAAATGCTTTCCCCATATATAGCGCAGCAAGTGCAATCCTAATCGTATCATTGGTTTTAATTGAGTAGTTATAGGCCTCTTGATAACTATCTGCACACTTATCATACATGTGCTCAGACAAATACAATTCTCCCAGTTTTATATTGATCCAAACATTTGTTGAATTATCCTTTTGTTCATGGATGAGTTCTTTTGCCTGAAAGAAATTATTTAAGGCTTTAGTATTATCGCCAATGAGCCGATAAATTTCACCTATGAATAGATATGTCTTAGAGAGTTTTTCTATATCCTCCGTCTTCTTAAAATAGTATTTGAGATTTTCCGCCACATAAAAATCCTTTTCCGACAAACTACCTTTTACAAACTTTACATACAACCTGAGATAGTTCCAATAGAAGCCTTCCTCTGCTGTGAAATTATCTTCAAATTTTTCCAAGGAATTAAGAATGCTGTCAGCTTCCTCATAGGTTCCCTTGACAATGCATTCTTCAACATCATAAAAATCTTGCCTCATGTCAGTTTGATTACATGACGCAAGAAGAGATAATGCGACAATTATTATAATGATAAATGGAGGTGTATGATATGTTGATTTCATTATACGTTATAATTTTTGCCTGCAAAGATAAAGAAAAAGGAGTGAATATGCAAGAAATTGTTCACAAATAGTTCACTTTTTCATTTGTGAACTATTTGTGAACTAATATTTTCAAATATTTACGAATAATTTCGCAACTTTGCGGACAACAACAAATATCAACCGCAATGAAAAAAATTGTATCTTTAGTTTCTATTTTGTTTGCGATCTCTATATCTATAGTGAGCGCAAAAGATTATGTAATCGTTGTGAAGGATAGTACTTCTTCACCAGTTTCTTCGTCAGAGATTAAGCCTGACCCTTCTGGACAAAGCGATACTATTCAGGTTTCGCCAGAAAAACGAGCTTTACTATTTACAATATGTATTAAAACTCTTGATGGCAAGATCCTTTATTCTCAGATGGTACCTAACATCTCTGGTGTCTTATTAGATATTGAGTCTTCGAAATACCCAGATGCTTACATTCTTGAAATTACTGATGAAAAAGGACGTATCTGCTCTATCTATGAATTATAAAATCTTTTAATCATAATAATTTAAAATTTTCAGAAAATGAAAAAGAAAGTACTATTAATTTGCTGCATCTTGTTTTGCTGCTTCTTTTCTATGAACACGTTAGCTTCAGTAAGGTCAGTAACAAAACCGGAAGCTCTAAGGCTTGCCCAAGAAAGGTTCGAGGGCAAAGATGTCGACTATTATATCCTTAATAATTACAATTCGGTTCAAAATTGGACTATATTCGTAGATGCAGAGCCAATGAAAGGATGGGAACATGATTGTTATGTTTTAACGATACCAAGAAGTGTAAAAGACAACAGCGTGATAAATGTAAACATCAACAAAAGGCAGATTCCACCTAAGGGGAACTATGTCCCATTGCTTGTAAAAAACCGCTATGGTAGTCATGCAAATGAAAAGCCTCATATAGCAAAAAACACATCATCAAATGGAGAAGATGTTGCAGCAAAAAGAACATATGCTATAATTCTAAGCGGAGGTGTTGACCAATTTAGTAATTATGAACGATATTGGAATGATTGCTCGTTTATCTATCAAACGCTCGTCAATAAATACAATGTACCCAAAGATAACATCTACCCAATCATGTCGGATGGTGCTGATCCTGGAATAGATATGCATTCCACAACGTTTATTTCGCAGCCTTTGGATTTGGATTATGATGGAATTCAAGACATATATCTTGCAGCAACAAAACAAAATATTTCTCAAACTCTTTCTTCTTTAGAAAGCAAAATGCAGAAAGACGACCAACTATTCATTTTTGTAATTGATCATGGCGGAACAGACGACCGTGACTCAAGATCATATATTTGTCTGTGGAATTATGAATCTCTCTACGATTATGAATTGGCGAATATGTTAACTCCATTCGTTAATAAATATATTAATGTGAATGTAGTTCTAGGCCAATGCTTTTCTGGAGGTTTTAATGATAATCTAACTAAGGTTGGTTGCGTGGTTGCATCGGCATCAACAGGAAGCGAATCTTCTTATGCATGTAGCGACAGGCCATTTGACGAATTTGTTTATTGGTGGACAAGTGCTGTAAATGGCGCCACACACAATAACACGACAGTAAATGCGGATGTTGATCATAACGGAAAAATAACTATGGAAGAAGCTTTTGTTTTTGCGAAACAACATGATAGACGTTATGAAAGTCCTCAATATGTTTCTACCCCTATTTCCGTTGGAGAAGATTTAGCATTCAATTATCTTGCCCCTTCTGTCGATCTCTATATAAAAGATAATGATGAAGATACTGGAAAAGAACCAAATCTTAGTACAGATGAATTCTGGAAGAGCCCTTCTATTTGGGTGAGAAATCAGAAAGATAATATATATGAACATCAGAATCCAGAATATTCTAAAGACCATCAACAGGCTTTTGTATACGTTCGATTACACAATAGAGGAAAAGAGAATTTTGAAGGATCTGGAAAATGGGTCATTGTTTATTGGGTTCAAGCGTCAACAGGTATAAACAGTCGGGCATGGAAAGGTCGTGAAGTATATGAAGGACGCTATCCAACTGGTGGAATCTTGGAGGCAATTCCTATCCCGTTTATTAAATCAGGAGACTCTGTAGATGTTTCAATTGGGTGGTCCCTCCCACAGCTCCTTACGGAATATCCTGAAGGCAATTTCCATTTTTGTCTATATGCCAAGATCATGGATACCCCATATGATGACGGATTTGTAGAGGGGAAAGCATATTTTGACAAACAAGGAAGTAATAATCAAGCACAGAAAAACGTTACTATTATCCGAAAAGAAGATCTTTCGAAGGCGTTTAATGTGTATGTGAGAAATGTTTCTTCTGAAACGAGACCTTACAGACTTGAACTTATACCACAAACACCAGAAGATGAAGCTATTTTCTCAGTAGCAGATGTTGAAATGGGAATGAGTCCAAAAATCTATAATGCATGGGAGCGTGGTGGATTATTGTCTCAAGATGTTGAATTGATTAATCAAAATACGAATAGCACTTCAGATATGAAGAGAGTGAAGCTATTATCGTCCCAGAATGAACTACGATCTGTGAATCTCAATAGCAAGGAATTTGATATCGTTAGCCTAAAATTTAGATTTAAGGAATATATGTTCTCAGATAGAGATTATACACTTGACTTGATTCAAAGAGATGAGAATGGTAATATCATTGATGGAGAAACCTTTGTCGTTAGGCCTCCAAAACTTCTCCCACATAAGCCTATTGATATTGAACCAATTCCTATTAATGGAGGAAAGTTTGAACTGGCTGTCGTGGACACAACAGGTTATATAAATATTGATTGGGAAGATAAGAATGGTGAAAAAATCGGTAGTTCAAATTCAATAACTGTTCTGCCAAAGAGAGATAATAATCAGTATAGGGTTATTGCTACAACTGTTAACGGAGACGTGGCAACTGGAGCCATTACAATTGAAACTGTTCATGGTATTAAAAACATTACCACGGCTAGCTCTCTTAAAAGCTTATCAGTAGAGTTAAATAATGATGCACCTCAAAACTCAACCTTATCAGTTGTGTCTGCTCAAAATGGTACAATAAGGTTGGCTGAGGACATACAACCTGGAACAAAAAACATCTCTATTGATACATCAGGAATCCAAAGCGGATTATACATTGTGACCTATCATATAAACGGAGAAGTAATTGATCAAAAAAAGATAATTCTCTAATTCTTCAAATAGTGATTCGCGAGGGTGCTTGACCCTCGCGAATCACTATTATTTTCCATATTAAAGATAATTTAGATGCCTCTTTTATTTAGTCTTATATTAGCATTGCTATGTAGTTTGACTGAAATAAATGCCCAAACATATAAAGATATAACCACCAGTAACACCGGCGAAGTGGCTGGATTGCTGGGGGCAGATGTTGATAGCATTGACTCGCTCGTCGTTCGAGGTCCAATCAACGAAGATGACTTCAAAACCATGTGGCACGCTTCATTCTATGGTAATCTGTCTGTCATCAACCTAGAGAACGCTAACATAGAAGGCGGCGTTATCCCTAAGAACGCATTCTGTCATCTAGAGGAACAACTAACTCCCGACTGGCAATACATTGACTGCATCAAACTCAGAAGAATGATTCTTCCAGAAGGAGTGGTAGAAATTGGTTATGGGGCCTTTTCCTACTGCATTTATCTTGAGGACGTCAATATTCCATCCACCTTGCGCCGACTGAACAACTACAGTTTCTCCGAGTGCATCAGTCTGAAAACAGACCCCTTGATTTTTCCAGAGGGCATGAAGGAAATTGCTAGTCTTGCATTTCAGAATTGTAGGTCGTTGACTGGAGAAGTCGTACTTCCAAGCACCATCAAAAAGATTGGAGCTGGGGCTTTCTTCTCCGCCAAAATAACCAAAGTGAACCTGCCAGAAGGATTGGAGGAGATTGGAGACGCTGCCTTCTATGCCTGTAGGCTAAAAGAAGTTTATATCCCAAACTCCTGCCAATTACTAAGTGGGGCTTCCCATTTTCAATTAAACTATGGCCTTGAAAGGATTCATCTACCAGAAGGCATTACTGCAATTCCTCACTCTTTCGCATGCTACTGTCTGGATCTTAAAGAAGTCAATATTCCATCAACGATAAAGAAAATCGGAGGATACGCATTCACAGATTGTAAACCTATGAAAACAATTCATCTGCCAGAAGGATTGGAGAAGGTTGAAAGTTATGCTTTTTTTTATATGAATTCATTGGAGGAATTAGTTTTTCCGTCTACACTTAAGACCCTTGGAGGTGAAGCCTGTGCTTACTGCAGAGGACTAAAGCGGATTTATTGCGCAGCAACTGTTCCTCCCACATGTGAAGATAGTCCAGCAAATCCTGGGGATACTCCTTTTGGACCATATAGTGGCGGTGAACTGATGGCTTCAAATGACATACCAGTCTACGTTCCTATCGGCACTGCAGAGTTATATCGAAATGCATGGGGCTGGAACTACTTTAATAACATTATTGAGACAGACAACTTCCCCGGGACAACATCCATCGCAGGCCATGTGCAGGAACAAGAAGACCTGCATCCCATATTCTATGACCTTACAGGAAAGAAGATAAATAAACCTATTAAAGGACGTATCTACTTAAGACATGGGGGAAAAGTATTGATAAGATAACCATTAACTCTCTCTGCATCTGAATGAATTATTCAACGATGCAGAGAGAGTTAATGATACCTTTTATGCCTTCAGGGCACGCATGGCGTTGAGCACAGCCAGTACTGTGACGCCTACATCGGCAAAGACGGCGAGCCACATGGTGGCCAGACCGAAGAAGGCCAGGATGAGTACGGCCACCTTCACGCCAATGGCAAACCAGATATTCTGTCGGGCAATGCCCAGGGTACGACGGGCAATACGCATGGCCGTGGCAATCTTCGTAGGCTGATCGTCCATCAGTACCACGTCGGCAGCCTCGATGGCCGCATCACTGCCCAGGCCGCCCATGGCAATACCCACATCGGCACGTGCCAGTACAGGTGCATCGTTGATGCCATCGCCCACGAACGCTGTTTTCACAGGATGTGAAGGATGGGACGAGAGATAAGCAGAGAGTTTTTCTACCTTGTCTGTGGGCAGCAGTTCGGCGTGATACTCGTCGATGGCCAACTCATTGGCCACACGATGGGCCACCTCCTCGCGGTCGCCCGTCAGCATCACCGTCCGCTTCACACCCAGGCGCTTGAGTTGCGCAATAGCCTCAGCACTGTCAGTCTTCACCTGGTCGTTAATCACAATATGACCGGCATAGACATAGGCCGTGGGCTGCACCCTCAGCACAGCATCCACCTCGGCAATGGCCACATGCACGATGGTGCCCTCGTCGCCATGATCGCAGTGGTGCCATTTGGCGCCCACCATGTCCATCATCTTCGTGTTGCCCACGCAAACCATCTTGTCGCCCACCTTGGCACGGATACCCTTGCCGGCAATCTCCTCCACATCGGTCACCTTACAGCCATCGGTACCTTCGCTGGGGAAGGCATCGCGCAGGGCTGCACCAATGGGATGGGTGGTAGAGTGCTCCACGTGAGCGGCCAGGTGCAGCAACTGATACTCGCTGCACACCTCAGGGTGTACGGCCACCACCGAAAAGCGGCCATGGGTCAGTGTGCCTGTCTTGTCGAACACCACGGTATCGACCTTCGACAGGATATCCAAATAGTTGGCACCCTTCACCAGCACGCCCTTTCTCGATGCACTGCCAATACCTCCGAAGAAGGTGAGGGGCACACTGATAACCAGGGCGCAGGGACAGCTGACCACCAGGAACATCAGCGCACGATAGAGCCACAGGGGGAAGAAGCCCCAGAAGGCATTAAAGAAGGTGGATGAGAGGCCAGCCACGGCAAACGCCATGCCCATGGGCATGATAACGGCAATGGCCAGGGCCAGGAACACCACGATGGGCGTATAGATACGGGCAAAGCGGGTGATGAAAGCCTCGCTCTGCGACTTATGCTCGCCTGCGTCCTCAACCAGTTTGATGATCTTCGATACGGTACTCTCGCCAAAGGCCTTGGTGGTGCGCACCTCGATGACGCCACTCAGGTTGATGCTGCCCGAGATGATGTCGTCACCTTCGTTCACCTCCAGGGGCACACTCTCGCCCGTCAGGGCCATCGTGTTCAGACTCGATCTGCCTTTAACAATCGTGCCGTCCAAGGGTACCTTCTCGCCTGGGCGCACCTCGATGACAGAGCCCACAGCCACCTTATCAGGACTCACCGTCTCCTCCTGGCCGGCCAGTCGTGCCACGTCAGGACGGATGTCCATCAGGTGCGAGATGCTCGCCCTACTCTTTCCTTCGGCCAAGCCCTCAAAATACTCGCCCACCTGGAAGAACAGCATCACAAAGACGGCCTCAGTAAACTCGCTCTCGGCGCCTGGCAGGAAACCGATGCAGAGGGCGCCGATGGTGGCCACCGTCATCAGGAAATGCTCGTTGAAGGGGTCGCCATGCGCCAAGCCCTCGGCAGCCTCCTTCAGTGTGCCTGCGCCTACTACTAAATAAGGTATCAGATAAACCAGCAGCAACTGCCATGTGGGCAGTTCCAGAGTCTTCTCAACAACGACGGCCGCAATCAGCAGTACCACCGCTGCAGCTATCGTCAGCAACTGGCGACGGCCCTCGTGCTCATGATGATGCTCATGATGGTGTTCGTGGTGATGCTTATGCTCATGACCACAACACTCGTGTTCGTGATGATGTTCGTGTGACATAATATACTTGTTTTTTAGTTTTCTGGGTGCAAAGGTAAGACAATTATTTCGCAACTCGGTTGCAAAGTTCTAATTTTTACGCCTTTACCTTTTTTCGTTTCCTTCTTTTTCATTATCTTTGCACCCATGTTAAACCAACAAGCATGCGAAGCCCTGCTCACTGAGCACGGCATCAAACCCACCGTCAACCGCATCGTGGTGGCCAAGGCACTGGCCGATGCCCATCGCCCCTTATCACTCAGCGAACTGGAATACCAAATCCTGTCCATCGATAAGTCGGGCATCTTTCGTGCGCTCACCCTTTTCCGCGAGCACCACCTGGTGCACGTCATCGAGGACGGTGGCGACGGCGTGCGCTATGAGCTTTGTCATAGTCACAACGGTCACGACAGCGACGACGACCAGCATGTGCACTTCTATTGCGAGCGCTGCCATCGCACCTTCTGCCTGAGCGACACCCCCATCCCCACCATCGTCCTCCCCGATGGCTATCGGCTTCAGAGCATCAACTATATGATCAAGGGCATCTGTCCCGACTGTGCATGATGAAAGGCTGCTATGTCTGATTGTCCCGCTGATTTATTATTATTACCTCATCACCTTCTTTCCGTTCTGGATATACACCCCATGCTTAGGTTCACCCTGAATGCATCGGCCTTGGAGGTCGAAGATAGCAGGATTGCTCCTTCGGGGGTTCTTGGTTTCCAATGTCTTTACGTCCGCCTCAATACCCAGTTTATCGAAATCATCTTTTGTAAAGATACATTCGCCACCTTCATAGCACGCAGAAAAGAGGTGAAAATTTTCACTTGAAACGGCAGGACTCATTGTTAAAATTCCTCCCCAAAAGCCTATACCCTCAACAGCAGGATACATTTCATTGTTTCCCCAGCTGTATCTATGACGAATAAATAACCTGTTGTTCACCTCGACCGTATCAATAAGATCAGTAACTTCCTCTGCACCTATGAATTCCCCAAGATCTGTTTCAGAAAAATAATTGGGATTAAACTCTATATGTCGTATTTCATTCGTCGTATTTTTCATACAACGATAGACTGTCGTTCCATGCTCGCGTAATGCCATACAATACACAGGTGCTTCGCCTTCGTCTTGACTATATAGTTTCTTATATGACAGATTGCCAATAATAGTATCACCTGTCAGGGTATAGATTTCCCTGATCACATGATGCACTTCATCCTCTCTGATATGGTGTTCATATACCCATTGCTTGCCTTCTTTCAATATAGGACAGTGGGGAACCTCGTCATCAGGCGCTTGTGATTGTGAAAAACCCAACAAGGGAATTGTAAACAGAAGAAAAAAATAAAAAATTCGCCTTTCCATAAAGTTATGTTTTATCAGAAGTTGATTGTTTTTATGTGTTCCAAGATCATAGGGACGGGTCTTTGATTCTTCATGCCACCACTCACCTCATCACCTTCTTTCCATTCTGGATATACACCCCATGCTTGGGCTCTGTATTGAGGCGACGACCTTGGAGATCGAAGGTTTGTGATGACATGCTCTTGTTTACTGTTGGCTCTGAAACTCCTGCCTCTGTATCACACAGCCAATGGAACGAGCCATCAGAGAACACCAACACACCATTGTCTGTGCCAATATAGACGGAGTCGCCATCCACATCCACGCAATAGCAGTATCCAGTCTCCACATCCCATTCATAACGAGTTATCACGCCATGGTCAAAGCAGCAAAGAGGACCCTTGGAATATTCACTGATTCCTAAAGTATAATCTGCTGGAGCCGTTGGCAAGTACCAGATGCATCCATGATTATCACACATCATTGATATGGGGACTTCTACGTAAGGACCAATGTCATAACTCGTAAATTCATTTCCATCATATCTTAATAACTTTGCCCTGTATTCAGTCTTACCAACATCAATACTATCTTTATGGTTGCTGCCAATCCACAGATGTCCATCGTTGTCAATAGTCATACCCTTGACTTTGCTACTGTGAAATGGTGGATTTTGACTATTTGGGTCACTTATTACTTGTATCTCTCCCCCAACATGATATTTGATGAGCCCATTACCTGCGTTAGCACCTGTTGATGAAATCCAAATGTCGTCATTGGGGTCAATCACCATCTGCCATATCTCATTTCCATAGTGAAGATCTGGGAATGACAGAGACATCTCTTCACCTGAGGGATATATGACCGATATGCAATTATCACCTCCAATGACTACGTTTCCTTTCGAGTCAAACACGATTCCATTGATACCTATTGGACTCATCAGCTCATACGAGGCATAGGAACCATGATTACATATATGTTCCGTTGTATTTGCATGGCCATCTGAGATACTTGTCAGCATACCATAGTTGCTGCCCACCCAGATTGTGTCAGGACGCAAGGCAATAGCATTCAGGCCTAATTGTTCAAAGTGCCCGCTTTCTTTACTATAGACAGTCTTTTTGCCTGTGGTCTTATTCACAATCTCCAGTCCGTCCGGCCTCAAAACATAAATGTTTGTTGCATCATGGGCAAGACATTTCACGGAGTGAGTCGTGAGTGCAGGAAAGTGCGTGGCCTGCAGACCAATAAAGGGACATGCCATCAAAAGAATTAATACCAATTGTTTTCTCATAAATGGTTGAAGTTTAATATCGATGCAAATATACAATTAATTCTCATTCGTTAGTCAATTCTGTTAAATCTTTTATACTATATTAACGGTGTTCACTTTGTTTCTCCAAAGGATACAGTTTGTTTCTATAATGGAAACAGTCTGTTTCGATAGTGTATACACTTTGTTTCCATAGGAGAAACAAAGTGTTTCCAACGTTGAAACACTTTGGAAACAAAATTAAAAATAAATTGTACAGAAAGAAATGGGCTGACTTCCTGTTGGATGTCAGCCCATTTCGGCATATAAAGTCATTTATTTCAGATATTCCGAGAAGTCGGTGAGGTGCATGTCGCCCTTGCGCGCCAGCGTGTCGTGCATGGCGAAGGCGGCAGTGAGCTCGTGACGGGTCTGTCCCATCTTTGCCAACTTCAAATACTCGCGCAGCAGCGGCTTGTAGTCGGGGTGAGCACAGTTCTCGATGATGGTCTCGGCACGCTGAGCAGGACTCTTGCCACGCAGGTCGGCCACACCCTGCTCAGTGACGATGATGTTGACATCGTGCTCCGAAGAATCCTGGTGGCTGACGAAGGGCACAATCGATGAGATGAGTCCACCCTTGGCCGTTGACGGGCAGGTGAAGATAGAGAGGTAGGCATTGCGGATGAAGTCGCCAGAGCCGCCAATACCGTTCATCATCTTCGTGCCGCTGATATGCGTAGAGTTGGCATTGCCGTAGAGGTCCACCTCGATGGCCGTGTTGATGGCAATGACACCCAGTCGGCGAATCACCTCGGGCGAGTTGGAGATCTCGCTCTGACGCAGCGTCAGGTGATCCTTGAAGTAATCCATGTTATCATATACCTGCATCAGGCAGTCGTTCGATACGGTGAGCGAGCAGGCCGAAGCGTCCTTCACACGACCGTTGAGCATCATCTCGATGACCGAGTTCTGGATCACCTCGGTATAGATGTTGAAGTCGGGCACCTGCTTGTCCTGACCCAAGGCGCCGAGGATAGCGTTGGCCGTTGAACCCACACCACTCTGCAGGGGCAGGAACTCCTTGGGGATGCGACCCTTGCGCAACTCGTCCACGAGGAACTCGGCCGTGAGGAAACCAATCTTCTCGGTCACAGGGTCAGAGTCCTTGAAGGCACGGGCCTCGTCGGGGATGTTACACTCCACGACACCCACCACCTTGTCCTTGGGAATCGACACGTAGGGCACACCGATACGGTCGCTCACCTTGGTGATCATGATGGGCTTGCGATAAGGGGGATCCAGGGGCTCATACACATCGTGGATGAACTTCGCATTGGCATTGTGGAAGCTGTTCAACTCGAGGATGACACGCTTGGCCAGACGGGCTGCCGTGGGACTGATGCCGCCAGCAGCAGTGAGATACACATGATAGTCGTTGCCCACCTCCTCGATGTCGCACACCTCGAGGATAGCCCAGTCGAGGTCGCCATAGAAGCCATAGCGCAACTCCTGCGCCATATGACTCAGGTGCAGGTCGTTATAGGGAATCTCACCCATGTTCACGTGCTTGCGGAAGTCGGGGTTGGTGGTATAGGGCGCACGATACTTGATGGCCTGAGCATTCGCCATGTCGCCATCGGTCGACTGTCCTGTAGAGGCACCTGTGAAGATGCCCACCTTAAACTCGCGTCCTGCCTCATGCTCCTTCACGGCAATCTTAGCCAGTTCCTTGGTGGTGGCCTTAGCCACACCAGCCGGCGTAAAACCACTCATGGCGATGTTCTCGCCGTTCTTAATCAGTGCTGCAGCCTCAGCAGCGGTCATACGTGTATAAGCCATTCTTTCCTTAATAGTTTGATAGATTTTTTTTAAATATTGGGCGCAAAGGTACAAAAAATCACTCGCACCACAAAACAATTTGATTATTAATTAGCCCATTCGGTTACATATTCACATTTTATCCCCCTCAAAGATTATCATTTAGTTACAAACTGGATAGTGAAGCGCGTGAGGTGGTCGTCAGGGTCAGTGAGCAGACTGAACGTGCAGCCGTGGGCCGTCAGGATATCGCGGATGAGCAGCAGTCCGAGGCCCTGGCCTTGGGGCTTGGTGGAATAGAACGGAGTAAACAGATGCTGCGCCACCTCAGCAGGGATACCACAGCCATCGTCTGTGACAACAAGCTGATAGGGTGTGGTGGTGATGGTGATATGTCCCTCGTTGTGGCCGATGCTCTCCACCGCATTTTTCACGATGTTGATGAGCACCTGCTGGAAGAGTACTGTGTCGAGATGCACAGGCGTGGCCTCGTCGGTGAGGCAGAACGCCAGGTGCACAGGCTTACCAGCGCACAGGTTTTCGAGGAACGGCTGACAGGCCTCCACCTCCTCGCTCAGGTCGCACAACTGCAACTGCGGCTTGGGAATTTTTACTACTTCGGCAAAGCGCGTGACGAAGGCCGAGAGCGCCTTCAGACGGTCGGCCGCAGGCTCACTGTCAATCAGGTTGACGATGCCTGCCACACTGTTGTTCACCTCATGGGCTATCATACGGATGATGCGCTCGTAGGCCGCCTTCTCGGCTTGGCGCACCTCGGCTGTGAGGGGTTCGATAAGGAAGAAGGGATGCTGGAAGCCACGGTCAGGGAACGACAGGTGACTGATGCGGAACAGTTGCGGACCGCCCGTCATTCGAACGGTGGTCGACTCGCCCATGGGCAATGCCTTCATCGCCTCTTCGATGTTGGGCGACAGCATCTCACGGGCAGCAGGGTTCATCGAGGTGGTCCTGCCGTCGATGTCGCATTGCACGATGCCCATCGGCGAGGCCTCAATCAGCAGACTGAGAAAAGAGTATTGCTCTTCCAGTGTGAGGTGCTCGCTGCGCAGGCGTGTCAGCAGGTCGTTAAAGGTGCGCACAATGAGGTCGGTCTCGTGCTGCCCCGATGGTGCCAAGCGGGTGGTCAGGTCGAGGTCCTTCACCAGTTCCATACCCCCAATCAGCGTGTCGTAGGGACGAATGGTCTTGCGATAGAAGTAGCCCAGATAGCACAGCAGCACAACGACAAAGCCCTCGACAGCGTAGAACAGCGTGGAGTCGCTGCCAAACGCGGCATAGAGGGCTGCGCCTGCCAACAGCACGATGCCCAGGGCCAGGAGAACAAAATAATGCTTCAGCTTCATAGGCCGTGTTTTTCAATCTTTCTATAAAGTGCGCCACGACTGATGCCCAGCTCTTTAGCCACCAACGAGAGGTTGCCGCCATTCTTGGCAATGCTGGCCGCAATGGCCGTGCGCTCCATGGAAGATAAAGACCCACCCCCGGTCCCTCCCTGTATGGAGGGGAGTGGTGTCTGGTCGCCATTGAGAGGATGAAAGGCATCGCTGGTGAGTAACTGATTCCCTCCCTCGGAGGGAGGGGTTTGGGGTGGGTTCATCAGCACCGTGCGCTCCACCAGGTTCTTCAACTCGCGTATATTACCAGGGAAGGGCAGTGTCTGCAGATAGGCGATGGCCTCGGCCGAGGCCTTCACTGCAGGCAGTCCGTTGGCCTTGCAGGCCTCCGTCATGAAATGATCCACTAACAAAGGGATATCCTCCAAGCGCTCGCGCAAGGGCGGCAGGTGGAGGTTGATGATGTTGATACGATAAAACAGGTCCTCGCGAAACGTATGCTCGGCCACCATCGTGCGCAGGTCGGCATTGGTGGCACACACCACACGCACATCCGTACGGCGCGTCTCGCTGTCGCCCAGCACCTCGTAGGTCTGGTCTTGCAGCACACGCAACAGCTTCACCTGACTGGCCAGCGACAGTTCGCCTATCTCGTCGAGGAAGATAGTGCCGCCCTTCGCCATCTCGAAGCGCCCCACACGGTCGGCCTTGGCATCCGTAAACGAGCCCTTTTTATGGCCAAACATCTCACTCTCGAACAGCGACGTAGAGATGCCGCCGAGGTTCACCTTGACAAAGGGTCCGTTGGCCCTGCGACTCTGACGGTGGATGGCCTCAGCAATGAGTTCCTTACCCGTGCCGCTCTCGCCTGTTATCAGCACAGGGGCGTTGGTGGGAGCCACACGCGCCACGGTGGCCAGGATAGCGGATAGCGAGGTACCAACAATGGGGTTGCGCTCTGGGCGATGAACCACAGATTCCTGCCCCTTCACTGTCAACTTCACAGCCGTCTCGATGCGTTCCAGCAGCACACCGTTGTCCCACGGCTTGGTGAGGAAGTCGAACGCACCAGCACGCATGCCCTGCACAGCCAGGTCGATGCTGCCCCAGGCCGTCATCAGGATGCAGGGCAGATCAGGGCGCAGCACCTTGATCTGTCGCAGCAGTGTCAGTCCCTCCTCGCCATCAGTGGCACGGGTGTAGTTCATGTCCATCAGCACCAGCTCCACGGCAGGCGTCCTGCGAATCATCTGTATGGCTTCCTTCGGTTCCTCGGCCAAAGCTGTCTCATAGCCGTTGCGTTCCAGCACGAGCTTCAGCGAAAGGCGTATGGTTTTATCGTCGTCTACTACGAGAATCATATTTATCTGTTATAGGTTTGCGTCTGCAAAGATAACAAAAAACTTTTTAATCCTCGCCACTCAACTTCAACTTTTCTTTACCTTTATATTTCGTCATGTCGCTGACGACGACCTGCTCGCCCACTTCCAGGCCGCTGATGACCTCGATGTAGTCGTAGTTGCATTCGCCCAGCTTCACCTCGCGAGGCAAGAGCGTGTCGCCGTTCACGACAAAGAGGGTGTAGTCGCCAGGACCGCTATAGAACGAGCCGTTCTTGATGCGCAGCACATCGTCCTTGATGCTGGTGATGACAAAGACCTCGGCCCTGAGACCAGAGCGCAGACGCGGGTGACTCATATCATCGGGCACCACGGTAAAGGTGATGGCACCACTTTTGCTCAGCGGCGTCACGGTGTTGATGGTGCCCCTGAGACGCTCCTTGCCAATGCGCAAGATGACAGCTCCACCCACACGCACACGCTCGCTGTGGTTGTCGCTAATCTCGCACTCAGCCTTGAAATGACTCAGGTCGCTCACCACCGCAATCTTCTGACTACCGCCAGCGATGCTGCCCACCTCTGTATTAATATAGGTAAGCGTGCCACGACGTGGCGAACAGATGCGAGCATCGTTCAGTGTGCGACGCTGTGCATCGAGGTTGCGCTCATAGATGCCGTCGTTCAGTTGCTGAATACGCTGGTCGGCCTGCTTCGCCTTCACCTCGTTCTGGTATTGCTGGCGCAACTGGTTCAGTTGCATCTGAGCCGTGCGCAGCGTGGTCTCTGCCTGTCGCACACGGTCGCGAGTGCCTGAACCCAGACTGTCCAGATAGAGTTCGTTGCGCAACTTCGCTTCCAGTTGCGACAGTTCCATCTCCTTCACCTCTATCTGCATGCGACGGTCGGCCAACTGTGTTTCGTTGCTAGCCAGCTGCTGGGCGCGCTGCTGGCGACGGATCTCCTGTTCGTCGAGTGCCTTGGCATAGTCGGCCTCGGCCGATTGCAGGTCAAGGCGCAGCAGGGGCGTACCCACGTCTACGCTATCGCCACTATGGGCATACACCTCGAGTATCTTGGCGCTGATGGGCGAGATGATAATCTCCTCGAAAGCAGGTACCACATTACCCGTGGCCGACACGCTCACGTCGATGGTGCCACGGTCCACCTCAGATATCATCAGCTTCTTGCGGTCTATCGAGGGCATCATCATCGAGCCCAGCCAGGCACCGATGCCCAGCACCACCACAGCCACCGCAGCAGCTATCGCTATCTTACGTATCTTCTTCTTGCGTTGCTCGCTGACAGGAATCTGCCTGTCCATCGTTTCGTTATCGTTCTTCATATTATTTCTCTGAAATGAGTTTCTCAACGTCTGCCGTCAGGTCGCACTGGTGCTCGAAGTCCCAGAGGGCGACGCTGCGCAGTTGATAATAGTAATACCAATAGTTATAGAGTTGGGTGATGCGCCCAATGCGCGCCTGGTCCTTGGCCGTCTGCGCATCCGATAGTTCCAGGGTCGAGATGGTACCAATCTTAAAGGTCTCCACGTTGGTGTGATAGCGACGACGGGCAATGGTGTCGGCCTCGCAGGCAATGCGCAGTTGCTCTGCCTGGTTGTTGAACTGCTCCGTCAGAATAAAAATGTCCTGTCGGAAGTTCTGCGTTTGCTGACGTATCTGTCCCTGCACGATGTCGCGGTTGCTCTCGGCCACCTTGCGCTGTCCCTTGCGCTTGCCCCAGTCCAGCAGGGGGATGCTGATGCCCACCTGCACCACCTCGTTGCTCAGCAGGTTGCGATAGGCACCATTGAGGTTGTCGGCATTGCCCGTATAGCCCACCTGGGCATAGAGGTTGATGCTCTGACGGTTGGCACGGGCCTGCGCCACGGCATAGTCGGCCTCTATCTGGCGGCGACGCATGGTGGTGGCTTGGGCATTGTTCTCCAGGGCATGGGTGAGGACGTCCTCGTAAGAAAGACCCATCCCCTGCCCCTCCCTATCGAGGGAGGGGAGTGGTAAGTCCTCAGGCATAATGGGGGCGATATCTGCCTCCACGTCGAGGAACGAGCGCAGGGCAAACTGACTGGCCTGCCGACTGCTCTCGCTGTTGGTTAGGGCGCTGCGGGCAGTGAGCATGTTGAGGCGCATCTGCAGTACGTCGTTCTCGCTGATGGTACCCATCTGGCGCTTGGCCTGGGCCACCTCATAGAGTTTTTCGGCTGTCTGCAGGTTCTGGCGTGCGATGTTCACCTGTTCGCCAGCCAGCAGCAGACTGAAATAATGGCTGATGGCCTGCATGGCCACCTGCTCGGTCTCTGTGAGGAAGCGCGCCTGGGCCTCGCGATAACGCAAGGGCTCTATGCGACGGTTCCACTTCAGGTAGTTCACACTGAAGAGGGGCTGCTGCAGGGTGATGGCCACGGGCAGCGACATAAACTGATTCTGCGTGCTCACCCCATTGCCCGACTGATGCAGGTAGTCCAGGGACGACTCCACAGAGATGGTGCCGCCTGTGGGCCACAGCTTCTGCGAGATATGCAGTCCACCGTCAAGGCCCAGGTAGTCGTTGCGTACGAACGACAGCGAGCCATCGGCCTGCTGATACGAGCTGTAGCGCTTGTTGTACGAGGGAGCAGTACCCGACAGCGTCACCTCTGGCAGCAGGTCGGCCCTGTAGCTGCGCCACTGCCAGTAGGCCGAGCGCAGTTCGCCCAAGGCCACGGCGGCCTCGATACTCTGGCGGCGTGCCATCGTAATACACTCGTCGAGGGTCAGGCGGAGGGTGTCCGTTTGGGCTTGTGTCGACAGGGGCAGTAAAGCCAGACAAAAGAAAAAGAGTCTATTCATGTTGCAAGGCTTCTACAGGACGTTTATACATGGCAAGGAACGTAGGCACCACCATGCCGATGGTGACGATGGCGAGGAGCAAAAGGTACTGGATGGAGGATACAATGAGGAAATGAGGCCAGAACTGCGACACCCAGTCGGTCTCGCGGCCGGAGCCGCCGTAGGCGTTGCCATCTGAGAGCACATCCCAGTGGATGGCAACTTGAAACCAGACAAGACAGCCCGTGAAGACGGCAAGAGCGGTAAGGACGGCCGCCTCGCCCCATATCTGTAGGAAGATGTCGCGCCGCTTGGCGCCGAAGCTGCGCATGATGCCGATGTCCTCTGTGCGCTTGCGTATCTGCAGCCAGAAGGTGCCCAGTGTGCCCAGCACGACGATGATGCCGAAGAGAACAAGGGGGACCGTGGCCAGCGTGGTGTACATCGTGTAGTCGTGGGCCACCTGCTTGTCGTAGTGCTGTTGATAGGTTTCGAGACTGCCTAAAACGCAGATGCCGGCGCGGAAGTCGTTGATCAGCGTAGGCGTGAGCTGCTTTACGAAGATCTTGGCATCAGCATCGGGTTTCAGCCGCACGAGCAGTTGGCAGTAGGCACTGGCCCCGCTGCCGGGATTGGGGAAGAAGACCACATAGGGGTATCGCTCGTTGGGCGCACCCTTCACGTCCTCCACCACGCCAGCTATGGTGTGGTAGCCAACCACACCGTGGACGATTTCTCCTCCTTCATAGCGGGTGTCCACCATCGCCACGCGCTTGCCCATCACATGGTCGTGGCCGAAGAGCATCTGCGCCACGCTGCGGGTCATGACGATGCCGTCGGGCGCAATCTGCCGTGACAGCGTCTCGGCATCGGGACTGCCCTCAATGGCGCGTAGCCCCTGGGTCTCGAAGAAATGTTCGTTCTGGTAGTAGAAGAACTGCGAGAAGCCGATGGTACGCGTGGTGTCATCGGCCAGGGCCAGCGTGCGCCAGTTGTAGAAACGAAGGTTGGCCCCCAGATAGTCGGGCGTGAGGCAGACGGATGCCACTTCGGGCATGGTGGCCAGCTTGTCGCGGATGACATAGACCCCACGGGCCTCTTCCTCGGTGATGGCTTGCCCCTCAGAGGCACTCTCACTGCGGACGATGCCCAATTGGCCCACGCAGAGGTGGTCTTTCTCAAACTCGCCTGCCGGTATGCAGAAATGGGTGGCATAGAAAGTGACGGTGAGGAAGTCGACAATGAACCAACTCAGGCAGGAGATGATGGCTATCTCGCCAAATATCCAGCCGTTCTGTTTTTTGCGAGTCCACAGACTCTTCAGTATCATGCTCATCTTTTCTGGTTTAATGATTCAACAATAGGTTTGCGCAGCGACGACCAGGCAGGAATGAGGGCCGCCATGAGATTGAGCACGGCGCAGCAGACGAAGGCAATGAGGAACAGCGTCGGCGTGAAGAACATGTCAAGCTGAAGCGACACGCTGTTGATGGGATCGTACTCGCGCTCGAACAGTGCGAGGAACATGGTATTGCTGCACATGGCGCTGATGAAGAGCCACGAGAGCGCATAGCCCGCGATGCCGCCCAGGAGCGTCAGCACGAGGTTCTCATGGATGACCTCACTGAGCAGCGTCCGGCGCTTGGCGCCGAAAGCCTTGCGGATGCCCATCTCGGCAATGCGCGCCTCCATCTGGTTCGACACTAGGCCGCTCAGGTTGATGGCTGGCAGCAGCAGGAGCAGCAACATGAGCAGGGCGGGATATTGCAGGTTGTACAGCATGTCGCCCGTGGACATATCGTAAGATTCTTCGAAGTTGAGCGTCCTGGCCCAGTGCATCTGTGCGTCAATGCTAAACTCGTAGTCCCTGCCCGTTGCCTGTCGCAGCATCGAGAGGTATTTTGCACGGTAGGGTTCCAGTTCGTCCTTCAGCATCTGGTAAGTGCAGCCCTCCTTCAGCAGTACCGTCACCTCCAGACCGCCAGCATAGCTCACGTCCCGGCTCTGCCAGTGGCTGCGCGAGTCATTCACGGTATAGGGCAGGTAGACATCGGCCGAGGAGTTGACCAATAGCGGACTCACCTCCCTGACAACGCCTACAACGCGATAGGGCAGGTAGTTGAGGAGCAATTGGCGGCCTGCCACCTGCTCCGTCGTTCCAAACACCCGGCGGGCCAGCACGTCGGTGATAACGATGCACTTCTCGGCATGCTGCAGTTGTTCATCGGTGTAGGGCCTGCCGCTGACAAACTGGAAGTCGTAGAGGCGGTAGAAGTTGGCATCGGTGAACTTCATCGTCACCGGCATCTCCTGCTTGCCCAGCTCCTCGCAGGCCGTGAAGCGATAGACATAGCTGTTGTCCATGTTGGCACTGACCACCTCGGCACACTTCAGGTGGCTGAACAGTTCCTCAACGGCAAGGGGAGAATAGCCGGAGTAACCCACGAATGCTCCCTTGTCGTTCTTGAAGTAGCTTTTCAGGTACACTGTGCGGTCGCGGTGCTCCTCAGGATAGATATTGCTGATGCGGATGTGCAGGATGAGCGCCACCACCATTGCCGAGGCGATGGCCACCGCTGTGCCCGCGACGTAGATAGCGGAGAAGAGCTTGTCTTCGCGGATGAGTGCAAAGGCGTGTCGTATGATCTTAATCATTCGTGTAATTCGTGAAATTCGTGGTCGAAAATAATCTGTGGGTCTTTTTTACTGTATCTGTCGTCCGTCGAGGAATTTGATGATGCGACTGGTCTGGGCAGCCTGCTGCTCGTTGTGGGTCACCATGACGATGGTGCGACCATCCTCACGGTTCAGTTTGTGGAGCAGTTCCATAATCTCGGCACCCATCTTCGAGTCGAGGTTACCAGTGGGCTCGTCGGCCAGCAGAATCTCTGGGTTGCCAATGATGGCACGGGCGATGGCCACACGCTGGCACTGTCCGCCAGAGAGCTGTGTGGGACGGTGCTTCATGCGATGGCTGAGACCCACGCGCTCGATGACCTCCTTGGCCAATTTGATGCGCTCGCTGCTGCGCACGCCACGATAGATAAGGGGCAGCTGTACGTTGTCAAGCACGTTGAGTGTGGGGATGAGGTGGAAGCTCTGGAACACGAAGCCCAGCGTCTTGTTGCGCAGTTCTGCCAACTTATTGTCGCTCAGTTTGGGGTCGATGCGTGTGCCACACAGTTCAATCTCGCCGCTGGTGGGCTCGTCGAGCAGTCCCATGATGTTCAGCAGCGTTGACTTGCCGCAGCCTGAGGGGCCCATGATGCTGAGGAACTCGCCCTTCTGCACTTCGAGGTTTACATTCTCCAACGCCTGTGTCTCCACTTCGTCGGTACGATAGATCTTGTTGATTCCTGTAAGTTTAATAACTGTTTCCATAATGCTTATTGTTTTATTGTTAATTTGTTCTTGGTAATTACTCCCCTCCCTCGCAGGGAGGGGCTGGGGGTGGGTCGTTTATTCTTCTCTCAATGCCTCCGTAATCTTTGTTCTGATAATCTTCACGGCAGGGATGGCCGTGCCAATGATAACAGTGACAATCAAGACGAGATAGACAACGGCCGAGACCACGAGGAAGTGAGACCAGAAGTAATCCACCCACGTCTTGTCGGCTGGGAGCGATACCTCCCTAATGCTATAGAGCGTTTCGTAGTACACCTCACCATCGTACTCTTGAATGCCACTGTGAGCATAGTTCAGGTAGATGGCACAGCCGATGATGACGGCAGCAGTAGTCAGCACCACATTCTTCCAGAGGAAGTTGAACAGCAGGCGCAACTTCGTGGCACCAAAGGCACGACAAACGCCACACTCCTCAGTACGCCTCTTGGCGTGGAGCCAGACCGTGCCGATGACAGCCAGTATCAGGTTGACGAGGAAGAACAGGGCCAGTGCCAGACTGCGGTTCACCTCCTGCGTACGCCCATCGTCGAGTTCCAACTGCTTCAGATAATCTTCGAAGGTCTTGAGTCGGCTGATGCGATTAAACGTCGTTCTGCCACCACGTATCAGGTCCTGTCCGTGCTCCTCAACGAAGCGACTCGCATCCAACCCCTTTTTCAGTCGGATGACATATCGGCATTCTGTATGGTTTAAGTCTTCAGGCATCAGGATAATTGAGCGCATCGTGGATGACATCGACGGACGGAAATCCTCCACCACGCCGGCAACGGTCACCTTGTATTCTGGCTGATAACAGATGCTGAATTGGCGCCCCACCACATCGGCTGTTCCAAACAGGGAGATAGCAGCCGAACGGGTCAACACCACCTGCTGATCACTCTTGGAGATTTGCGACAGCTCCTCTGCCGAAGGACTGCCCGTCAGGGGCTTCAGGCCATACGTCTCAAAGAAGTGGGAGTCGTTGGTGAAACCAATACGATTCAGCAGCAGCGTATCGCCATCAGCGCGACAATAATTAAAGGTTGGCTGACTATAGCCCACGGAGCCGTATGACTGCGTGTAAAGATAGGCCGACTCCACGCCCTCTACGGCCATCAGCTGGCGCAGCATCTGCTGATGGCGTTGGGGCATCATCTCCCAGGCGTCATGTGGCGTGCCGTTCTCGTCGACGAAGACATCACCATTCACCTCAGTCTCAGCATAGAGCAGTTGCTCGCTGTCGTAGTCCAGGGGCAGACTGCGATAGTAACAGTTCACCACGGCAGGCTCGAACACGGCCCATGCCACAATGGTGATGATAACCAGTTCAAGGAAAAGCCAACTGTTGGCATTCAGGATATTGTTCAGTATCTGTTTCATCTCTTTTCCATCATTGATTCAACAATCGGTTTTCTCAGGCTCCACCAAGCAGGCACCACGGCAGCCAGTAGACTAAGGACCATGATGGCAGCGAAGGCACCTATAAACAACAGGGGGGCAAAGAGCATCTCGCCTTCCACGATAGGAGCCGATGAAAGGGTGCTGTTGTCGAAGAACATGCCCAGGATCTCTGCTCTCAGGCCATAGATGGCAAGCCATGAGAGAACAAGACCAATGATGCCGCCTATCGTTGTGAGCACCAGATTTTCTATCACCACCTGGTTCAGCAGTGTACTGCGACGGGCGCCAAAGGTCTTACGCACGGCCATCTCTGCCCTGCGTCGTTCCATGCGTCCTGCCACCACGCCACAGAGGTTGAGTGCAGGCACAAAGAGCAGGACGAACAAGATGCTGGCATAGTGCTTGACGAGTTGCCAGTTGGTGACCATGTCAAACGTACCATCGCGATTCTCTGTACGCAACACGTGCATCGGATGCGTCTCCATGTGTCTGGTCAGCACCAGCTTCTTCTTCACGCCTTCACCAAAGCTAAAGTTGTTCAGCGCCTCTGGGTGTGCCTGTTCTATACGAGCAGCAACATCGTCCAACTCCTGTTTCAGGGCCTGCAGGTGAGCATCATCCTTCACGGTGGCCACAACAGAATAGGTGCCGCTATAGGGGGAACCCGAGTAGAATTCAAACTGCGTATAGGGCATCAACACATCGGCATAGCTGTCGGGCGTCAACTGACTGCAGCCTCGTATCACGCCCACAACACGCAGGTTGTCGCCACCGTTCTCTAACTCCACCATCCGTCCCACGGCATCCACGCCCTTGCCAAAGAGTCGCTCGGCCAAGGCATCGCTGATCACACAGACCTCTTCCTTATCCTCTACTTCCTTGTTGGTGAAGGGACGGCCACTCAGGAAGTCATACTCATAGATACGGAAGAAGTCGGCACTGACCTCATTGCGAACCACTTCCAGGAAGTCGTCCTTGCCTCTCACCACGAAACTGTGGCATCGGCCCTCCGTCTTACCTGTTCCTGCAGCCAGCAGCGTAGGCGAGCAGTACTCGATGTTCTCACTGTTCTGAAACCATTCCTCAAAGGCTTTGGTACTGAATCCCGTCTGTCCCATACCCTCGTTCTCGGCCTCAATGCGAAGGCCCTCGAAATAAATGGTACGCGCCCTGTTTGCTTCAGGATAGACAGGTGCTAACTTGATGTAGTACACCACCGCCATCACCATGGTAAAGGCTATGGCCAGGGCAGTGCCTACGATGTAGATGCCAGAGAAGAGTTTCTCTTCGCGCATCATGGCTAAAGCTTGTCTGAAATATCTCATATTATTCATCTTTTAAGGCTACAGTGATTTCACTTCGGCAGATGCGCCATGCAGGAATGGCAGTGGCGATGAGCACGGCACACAGCAGGACGAGGTAGACGATGACAGAGACCACGAGGAAGTGGGTGCCGAAGTCGTCGAACCAATAGTGCGAGGCGCTGTTAGTGCCTAAGAAATAACTGAAAAGTCCGTGGGTGGTGGCAAACTGGAAGTAGATGGCACAGCCAGCAACAACGCTGATGGTGGTGAGCAGCCATGCCTCGCTGATAAAGTTCCAGAAGACGCTCCACCTTGTGGCACCAAAGGCACGGCGCACGCCAGCCTCCTCGCGACGTTGACGTGTGTACATGAGCAATGTGCCGAAGACGCCAAGGGCGAGATTGAGGGCAAAAAATGCAGCGATGAGCATAAAACGGCGTGTCGAACGGCCATAGGTGTGCTCGAATTCCTGCTGATTTAATTCCTTGAGACTTTTCATGTTGCGCACATAGCAATGCTTTGTCACTAACTCGTAATCCACCTGCTGTTGATGCGACTGGATAAACTTATCGGCATTGATTCCCTCACGCAGTCGGACGATGATGGGGATGTTGACGCTTGGTGATCCCTTACAGATGAATACGTTGGTATAGTCGCGGTCGGATATATATGATTTGATATCCTCTACTACCGCACGGACTTTGTAATCCACATTTCCCTTTTGATAGTCCCATATTTTTTCGTTGTAAAACGTGGTATAACTGGTTATTGTGCGTCCAGCCACATCAATGGTGCCAAAAAGGTACATGGCGAGCGAACGAGTGATGATGATACTTTTTTCCCATTCACAGTCGTGTGACAGTTCGCTAGTGGGCACCTCGGGTGTGAGTGACTGAATGCCATAGACCTCAAACATCTTGGAGTCTGGCATGAACCCATATACATGAGCATAAATAGAGTCTTCACGAAGTTTGGTGGAGAAATAATGGCCAAGATTCATAGAACCGTTTCCGATAGGCTTGTCGTAAGCCAGATAGGCCATTTCCACATCCTCCATCTCCTCTAGTTTCTCAACTAGTTGCGTCTCTTCATCTCTAAATAGATTTGTGTTTTGGAAAGCCTCTTTTACAGGGATGTTGCTAGCTACATTTAGTTGCACCAATCTGTCGGTATCATAGCCCAAGGGCATATGAGTGACATAAGAGGTGACCAGTAAGGGATCGAACGCCCACCAACAGGCGATGGTGACAAGGATGAGTTCGAGAGCCAGCCAGATGGAGGACTTACGGCTGAAAATATTCTTTATGTGTTTCATTTTTTTATCTTTTTATTTTTTCAGTCCCATTGATTCAACAATCGGCTTTCTCAGGCTGATCCAAGCAGGCAGGGTGGCAGCCAATACATTGAGCAGACCACACACCAGCAGCGAGATGAGGAAAATGGTAGGACCAAAGAGCATCTCGCCTCGGATGATAGGCACACCGCTGTAGTCGAAGAAATAGTTATAGCCAGCAAACACATGGAAGACCCAGTCACGCCAAGCATAGAGAGCCGTCCATGCCAGAGAGAGGCCGAGGGTGCCACCGATGAGCGTCAGTATCAGATTCTCTGTAATAACCTGGCCAAGTAGCGTTAGGCGCTTGGCGCCAAAAGCCTTTCGAATGGCCATCTCGGGTAGTCTGCGATCCATGCGGCTGGCCACCATGCCACTGAGATTGAGGGCGGGTACGAACAGTAGGAGGAGGATGGATGGCAACAGAAAACAGAAAATGTTATCGGGCTCGGTGTCAAAAACATTGCAGAGAGTTTGCCATACAGATTCGTAATGAGAAATCAGGAATGTTGTCATGTCAACAGTATCGTCTGGATGCATGGAGTTGTAGCGTGCCTCAACTTTTTTTATCTCTTTTTTGAAAGCCTCGCGCTGATTGGCTGGCACACTGAAATATATTTGTATGGGTACTTCCACAAGAGAATATAAACCAATTTCTTCTGTAAGACCTTCGGCCGAGTAGGGCACCCAAATATCGGCAGAACAGACCTCCAATAGAGCACTTGGTGTCTGCACCACGCCACAGACACGATAGTCCGTATGACAGAAATGGATGGTCTTCCCTACGGCCTTTGCTCCCTTTCCGAAGAGATGTTCTGCTACGTCCTCGGTAATGACTACCACGTGGCGATGATTGTCAAAGTCATCCTGTGAATACGGGGCTCCCTCAATGAAGTGGAATTGATACATACTGAAGAAGGTGGGGTCGGTCATTTTTGGATTGGCTTCCATTTCATGGATGTTGTCGGGCATCTTGATACATATTTTCCTTTGATCCCACGTATAGGCCACAGCAGTCATGTATTCTGGGGTCTTCATCTCCTGAAATAGGTGAAGGTCCTCGTGCATTGCGCTTTTTGCTGCATCTTTTCCAATGCCAAGTGCGGCCAGATAATACGTTTTACTTCGGTTCACCTCTGGCGCAATGTCGGCCATTTTGATGTAATACACCTCTGCGATGAGCATCACGAAGGCCACGGCCAGTGCCGTGCCAGCGATGTACATGGCTGAGTAAAGTCGTTCCTCGCGCATCAGGGCGAGAGCCTGTCTGATATATCTCATAGGTTGATGTTGTTGATATAAAAATATTCGCCTTTTTATCAACAACATCCATGCCAAAAACGTAACTACCTGATAATCAGCAGTCACTCATTTTCGAAGTGTCCGAAAATGGACACTCCTACTGTCCGAAAGTGAACAATCTTGGGAAGGAGTAAAAATTACTCCTCCATTTCCTCATCCAACCGATTGCCCCAAAGATATTTTTTAGTCTCTCTTGCAGCCACGCCACTAAGCAGCAGCAGGGCGATGAGGTTAGGAATAGCCATGAAGGCATTCATGGTGTCGGCGATGTTCCAGATGATGTCAAGACTGATGATGGAGCCAAAGAACAGCGCCACAATATAAAGAATACGGTAGAAGCGGTTGGCACGTCGTGCCTCGATATAGTTCACAGCACTCTCACCATAATAGCTCCAGCCCAGGATGGTGCTGAAGGCGAAGGTGAGGATGCCAAAGGTGAGCAGTGGTGCACCCACATAGGGAATCTTCGAGAACGCCACCTTGGTGAGGGCAGCGCCATCGGCATAGCTGATGTCTGGATAGGCCAGGATGCTACTGACAAGTACCAGTCCTGTGAGGGCACAGATAACCACGGTATCCCAAAACGTGCCCGTACTCGACACCAACGCCTGGCGAACAGGGTTGCGCGTCTTGGCGGCAGCAGCCACGATGGGAGCCGAGCCCATGCCACTCTCGTTAGAGAACAAGCCTCGTGCGATGCCATAGCGGGCAGCCATCATCACCGTGGCACCCACAAAACCGCCACCTGCGGCCGAGGGGTTGAAGGCCGACTGCACAATGAGTTGCACGGCTGGCCACACAAAATCGCCATTCATCACCAGGATGACGAGGCAGCCCAGCACATAGAGCACGGCCATGAACGGCACCAGGATGGTGCACACGCGAGCAATCGACTTGACGCCACCCAGGATGACCGAGCCTGTGAGCACGCAGATGCTGATGCCGATAATCCACGTGGGTATGCCGAAGGTCTCGCTGGCCAGCAGGGCGATGGAGTTGGCCTGCACGGTGCAGCCGATGCCAAACGACGCCAGGGCGGTGAAGACGGCAAAGAGGATGGCGAGCCACTTCATGTCGAGGCCTCGCTCGAGGGCATACATTGGGCCGCCATAGGTATGGCCGTCGCTGCCCTTCACACGATATTTCACAGCCAGCAGTCCCTCGGCATATTTCGTGGCCATGCCGAAGATGCCTGTAAGCCAGCACCACAGCACGGCACCAGGACCTCCCAGTGCCACGGCCGTGGCCACGCCCACGATATTACCTGTGCCGATGGTGGCCGCCAGGGCTGTGGCCAAGGCTCCAAACTGACTCACATCGCCGTCGGCGCCTGCATCTTTCTTCACCGACAGGCGAATGCCCGTGAGCAACTTGCGTTGGGGGATGCCCAGACGAAAGGTAAGGAAGATGTGGGTTCCCAAAAGGAGGATCACCATGGGCCAGCCCCACAAGAACGAGCTGAGCAGCGAGAAGAAGTCATTGATTGGTTCCATTTGTCGTCGTTTCTTATACAGCGCACAAAGGTACGCTTTTATTTCCATATTTGAATCTTTTTTCTTAATTTTGCAGCCTGAAACCACATAAAAAATAAAAAAGATGAAAAAAGTAATGATGACTATGATGATGCTCGCAGTAGCAATTTCGCTCACAGCATCGTGCGGACAGCGCCAGCAATCGGCTGCTAGTATAGAACAAATGACGGTGGAGGAAGGCAAGATGGCGCCCGACTTTGAACTGCCAGACCTGCAGGGCAAACCCACAAAACTTTCTTCGCTCAGGGGCAAGTATGTTGTCATCGACTTCTGGGGCGCCTGGTGCATCTGGTGTGTGCGTGGCATTCCCAACATGAAGGAGGCCTACGCGAAACACAAGGACAAGATGGAGATTCTGGGTGTGGACTGTCGCGACACGGAGGCTAAATGGAAGGCTGCCGTCAAGGAGCACGAACTGCCTTGGAAGCAGGTGCGCTGCCCAGATGATAAGTTTCGCGGCCTGATGGAGCAATACAGCGTTGAGGGCTTCCCCACCAAGGTCATTGTCGACCCTAAAGGCAAGATTGTTAAGGTGGTGACGGGCGAGGATCCTTCTTTCTATACCTTCCTCGACTCGCTGTTCGAATAAAATAAGTATCGAATAACAAAACAAAAGGGGCTCTCTACAGGCCCTTTTGTTTTGCTATTATATGTATTTCATTTGTTTCTATAGGCGATACAGTTTGTTTCTATAATGGAAACAGTTTGTTTCGATAATGGATACAAAGTGTTTCCATAGGAGAAACAAAGTGTTTCCAACGTTGAAACACTTTGGAAACAAAAATAGAAATTATTTCATCATGCAAAAAAAACTTTTTGAGTGTAGTTTAAACCTTTATTAAGGTTATGCGTCAAATAAGCACATTATGAATAAACTAGTTTATACCCTATTATTTTTTATTGGTGTCGCACTCAACGTGCAGGCACAAGGTGTGGTTAGAGGAAAGGTGCTCGACAAACAGAACGACGAGGCACTGCAGTTTGTAACCGTGAGACTGACCGACAGCGCCGGCAAACTGGCTGGCGGCGGCATGACCGACGTGAAAGGTGCCTTCAACATTCAGGGCCTGAAGGACGGCAACTACACACTCCAGATTTCTTTGGTGGGCTATAAGGACGTGAAGCGCGCCGTACAGATTACGCCGCAGAAGCGCACTGTGCACTTCAACGCCATCTATATGGCCGAGGACCAGAAGATGCTGAAGGAGGTGCAGGTGACGGGTCAGCGCTCGCAGATGAAGTTGGAGGTGGACCGCAAGACGTTTACCGTGGACGAGGTGCTGGCAGCTGCTGGCGGCTCGGTGAGTGATCTGCTGGAAAACATCCCATCGGTGGAGGTGACCACCGACGGCGAGATCTCGCTGCGTGGCAACTCGAGCGTGGAGGTGTGGATCAACGGTAAGAGCAGCGGTCTGACCAGTGACAACCGTGCTGAGATTCTGCAGCAGATTCCTGCCGAGAGCATCGAGCGCATCGAGGTGATCGACAACCCCAGCGCCAAATACTCGCCTGAGGGCACAGCCGGCATCATCAACATCATCCTGAAGCGCGACCGTCGTGCTGGCTACTACGGCTCTGTGCAGACGGGCGTGAACAACCAGAAAGGATGGAACGTGGGTGGCAACATCAACTATTCTTCGAAGTGGGTGGATGCCTATGCCAACCTGGGCTATCGCAAGCGCAAGGGCAATGGTGGCAACATGAGCGACCAGCGCTATCGCGCCAACGAGAGCTCGCCCTTCAACAGCTATCAGTATAGCGAGGGCGAGAACAACAACAATGGTGGCGGACTCTTTGCTCGCGCTGGACTGACCTTCCACCTGAGCGATGACGACGACCTGTCGCTGGCCGGTATGACCATGCAGGGCAACCGCTCGAACGACAACCTGACGACGTATGAATATGGTTCGTTCGACGCTGCTGGCAACAAGACGCCCGACCGCCAGCTGAACCGTCAGACATGGGGCGACGGCAAGAACCACATGTATAACGTGGAACTGTCGTTCACGCATAAGTTCAATGAGAGTGGTACGCACAAGTTGGACGCTATGGTGTCGTTCAACAAATGGAACGGCGACGGCTCGAACGAGTATCTGAACGATACGACCTATCTGGGCACGATGGCCTCAACATACAGTTATCAGTACAGACCCATGGACATGAACAACCGCCACTGGGAGACGCGCCTGGACTATGAGAACCAGATAAACGAGAACTTCAAGATTGAGGCGGGCTATGAGGGTCGCTTCTCGCACGAGAACACGCCACAGAGCAGCTATGAGTATGCTGCCGCTGGACAGGCTCAGCGACTGGCTACGGACGACCCCCTGCTGAAGGAGGACCCCTACTTCTACAACCGCTTTATCTACGACAGCGACATCCACGCCCTTTATGCCACGGCCAACATGAAGTTTGGCAAGTTTGGCGTGATGGCTGGCCTGCGTGGCGAATACTGGAAGGTGGACACGAAGAGCATCGACTACTATCAGAACGAGTCGCCCTTCAAGAAGGATTACTTTGAGTTGTTCCCCTCTGTCTTCCTGAACTATGAACTGACACCCACGTCACAGATTCAGCTGAACGTCACACGTCGTCTGCGTCGTCCCTGGGGCGGACAGCTCAACTCGTTTAAGAACACGCGCGACGCCTCGATGATCGAGTTTGGTAACCCTGAGCTGACACCTGAGTTTACCAACGCTTTCTCGCTGAACTACCTGAAGACATGGACCAACCACACGCTGTCGCTGGGCACCTACTATCGCCCCACCACAGACGTGATGCAGCGCATCCGCTATCAGGGACTGTATGAGGGTCAGA
The DNA here is from genome assembly GCF_023204875.1 of Prevotella sp. E15-22. NCBI lineage: Bacteria > Pseudomonadati > Bacteroidota > Bacteroidia > Bacteroidales > Prevotellaceae > Prevotella > Prevotella sp. E15-22. Next base: position 23,242 of record NZ_CP096247.1, on the reverse strand, counting down.
ACGTGATGTATATGACTAACCTCAACGTGGCCAAGAGTCAGAGTGCTGGTGCCGAGCTCATCCTGAAGGATAAGTTCCTGCGCATCCTCGACCTGACCACCACGCTGAACGCCTACTACTATAAGTTGGACGGCTTCTCGACCATCGTTGAGAACCAGACGGTGACGGGCGAGGGCAACGAGAACTTTGCCTGGGACGCTCGCGTGCTGGCCTCAGTGATCCTGCCCTACAGCATCTCTGTGCAGGCCACAGGCAACTATCGCTCGCGCTCAGTGATCACCCAGGGTCATCGCAAGGCTAACGGCTCGCTGGACCTGGGTCTGCGCAAAACATTCCTGAACAAGACCTTCGCACTGGCCCTGAACTGGCGCGACGTGTTTAACACCCGTAAGTTTGAGAACTATACTGAGGGTCCCACCTTCTGGCGCCATCAGAAGAACTATCGCGACCCACGCATCAACCTGCAGCTCACCTGGAACTTCGGCAACATGACGAAGAAGAAGCCTGAGCGCGAAGGCGAGGAAGGCCACGGCAACGGTCTGGACGAGGACAACAACAACACGTTTGGTGGTGGTGGCGGATTTGAGTAAGATCCACACATCATAAGACATAAAAAGGCGGCAGGGACAAACGTTCCTGCCGCTCTTTATGATAAGCTATTCAAGGGATTACATCTGAGGGCCTCCAAAGCCACCTCCGAAACCTCCGCCGAAGCCACCGCCTCCGCCGAAGCCACCGCCTCCGCCGAAGCCGCCTCCGAAGCCGCCGCCTCCAGCAGGACGACCGCCACCACGACGGTTGCCACCACCAAAGTTACCTCCGCCGAAGCCAGGGAACTGGTTATCGGGCTCGCGACCAATCTCGAGGAGGAGTTTGACGAGGGCACGACGACGCTGTGTCCATGTGGGATAGTCGTCGGCACGGAGCACACGGGGTGCGAAGCCAGGCATCTGGGGTGCGCCACCACCCTGCTGCATAAACTCGAGGGCACTGGTGGTGAGGATACATGGCTTGGTCTTGCCATCGGCAATGAGGCGATCGACAATAGCGTCGGCACCACCTACCTTAAACCAGCTCTCCATGGTATCGCCCTCGCCAGGCACCAACTGGATGAACTTAGGCATGGACATGCCCTGACGTGGCATGGGCGAGGTGTACCAAGCCTCGTTGCGGTCGAGCTCGTAGGCCACGCGGCCGTGCTCTATCTCACCCTGAGACATAAAGTTGAAGGGCGACATGGGGTTGTCGGCCACACTGAACTTGAAGCCACGGTCTGGGGCGAGGTACATGTTGCTGGGGTCGGCCACAGCCGTACCATCGACCATGAAGCAATACTTAAAGGTCTCGAAGAGATAGTCCTTCAGCACCACACTCCACACGCCATCGCTGTCGCGCTCCATCTTGACAGCCTCGGGCAGCATCTCGCAGGCCAGCTCTACGTTCTTGGCCTCAGGAGCCTTGAAGCGGAAGGTGATGCCCTCAGGAGAATACTCGGGCGAGACAATAGGACGGGGGAACAGACGGGCCATGACGCCAGCAGTGAACTGCTGCTCCTGACCAGTCTTGGCGGGGGCGGGCTTGCCTTCCTTCATAGCGGCCTCGGCTGCCTTCTTGTTGAAGAGCAGGGGCAGGGTCTTAGAAAGGAAGTACTTGGCGTTCATCCAGGTATGACCAAACTTGTCGGTGGTAAACTCCTTAACACTCTGGATGCCCTTGTCGTCGAGGAACTGCATGTAGTCGCGTGCATTGCCATAGAGGAAGTCGTCTGTGCCCACGCCGAGCCAGAAGAGATTGATCTTCTTGTTGGTATCGGCAGCCTTGTCGTAGACATTGGGGATGTCGGTAGAGGTGAACGAGCTGTAAGAGCACAGATACGAGAACTTGTCGAGGTTGGTGAGGCCGTTCATCAGGGCCTGGTTGCCACCACGCGAGAAGCCACCGATGGCGCGAGAGTCGCGATCGTTCTTGGTGCGATAGGTCTTCTCGATATAGGGCATCAGGTCGTTGATGAGGTCCTTGCTGAACACATCGCCACCAAAGCGCATCTGGGGTGCACCACCAGGGGTTGCACCAGGAGCGCCTGGGGCACCATTAGCAGGACGTGGAGGCAGGAGCTTGGTGGGATTGCCATAGGGCATCACCACGATCATCTCCTTGGCCTGGCCATCGGCCAGCAGATTGTCGAGGATGTAGTTCACACGGCCCACCTTATAGTAGACCTCCTCTGTATCGGTGGTGCCACTAATCAGATAGAACACGGGGTACTTCTTCTGCTGGTCCTCCATATAGCGGGGAGGCAGATAGACGATGGCGTTGTTGGTGGCGCCAAGACTCTTCGAGAAGTAGTGCACATACTCGATGCGGCCATGGGGCACTGGACGGATATCGTGAGGCAGAGACCCGTCTTTCGACGGAATCTCTACCAAACTGTTCTTAAAGCCTTCGTTGGGGAAGTACTGAGGATTTTCTGGATCCATGACGCTGACACCATCGACGATGAAGCAATAGGGATACATGTCGGGGGCCACAGGGCCAAGGGTCACGGTCCATGTGCCATCGGCAGAGCGAGTCATATCCTGACGACCAGCAAACTGGACGTCGACCTGGACTTTCTTTGCAGAATCGTTCCGATACTGGAACGTTACCGTCCCGTCGTTGTTGGGGCGGGGCTGTGCTGATGCCGAGGTTACGGCGGCCATCAGCGTAAACATAAGCAATGTCTTTTTCATATTGTTGTTGAGTTATTGGTTAAAAGGTTAGCTTTACTTATTTCACGGTGAAATCGAACGACTGCAGGTCTTTGTCGAGAGAAGACGTGCCATAGAGGATCTGATAGCGACCAGGCTTCACAGCCAGCTCGTCGATCGTCTCGTCGTAGTATTCGAAGGCCTCGCCATCGAGGGCGATAGTGGCTTTCTGGGTTTCGCCAGGCTTGAGGCTCAGCTTCTGGAAGCCCTTCAGGGCCTTGATGGGTGCACCTGGGTCGTCGAGACGCTTCACATAGACCTGAACAGTCTCTGTGCCCTCGCGCTTGCCAGTGTTGGTCACAGGTATGGTGACGGTGCAAAGGGGCTTGCTAACCTTACCGGATTTTCCAGACTTTCCAGAAATTTTGGCTTTACCCACGCTAAAGGTGGTGTAGCTTAGACCATAGCCGAAGGCATACTGGGGCACGCCAGTGAAGTAGCGATAGGTGCGGTTCTTCATAGAATAGTCCATGAAGTCGGGCAGGTCCTCAGTAGAGCGATAGAAGGTGACAGGCAGTTTGCCGCCAGGGTTATAGTCGCCCAGGAGCACCTCGGCCAGAGCCTTGGCACCACCCTGACCAGGATACCAGGCCTGGAGGAGTGCATCGTACTGACCCTCGACGCTGCCAAAGGCGATGGCAGAGCCTGAGCAGTTGACAAAGATGACGGGTTTGCCGGTCTTGTGCATGTCGCGAAGCAGGATCTGCTGCACCTTGGGCAACTCGATGTCCTGCTTGTCGCCACCCTCACCCTCCATGCGGGCAGAGATGCCGCCAATGATAATGATGGCATCGGCCACGCTCACTTCCTTAGCCAGGTCGGTGAAGTCGGCCAACTTACGCTCGCAGATGTCGCCACGCAGCATGGCGAAGTTGCCTGTGCCACGACGGTATTCGATAACAACATCGTAGGTCTTGCCTTTCTCAACGTTGAACGACTTATAGTCGGCACCACCACGGCGTCCGAAGCCTCCGAAGCCACGACGATTGCCGCCGCCCTTGTTCTCCTCAACCACCTGACCGTTGATCTTCAGCACATAGCCATTGTCGGTAGAAAGGGTGTACTTCATCTCGCCAGTGAAGGTGGCCTTATAGGTGCCACTGATGCGTACGGCGAGGTTGTCGTTGGTGATGCCCTCGGCAAAGCCCCAGGCACCAAAGGTTGAGAAGTTCAACTCAGTATAGTAGCCGCTCTTGACGGGGTTCTCGAAGTTGGTGTTTCTGTCGTTCCAGAACTCCACCTTCACACCCTTGCCATCGTTGAATTCCTGCAAGTGTTTAACAGTGGTGTATTCGTCATTTAACTCACAAGCCTTGTGGTAGATGATTTTGGTGTTGGGCAGGGCGTTCTTGATGCCTTCCAACAGCGAGTGCTGGTGGTTCTTGGTGGGGGTGCCGCCGTAGTTACCGTTCAGCAGTTCCACATCATCGGCATTAGGACCAAGCACGGCCAGAGTCTTGATGCTCTTTGACAGAGGAAGGATGCCATTGTTGTGGAGAAGAACCATCGACTCGCGAGCTGCCTGGGTGGCCAACTCGTCGTGCTTCTCGCAACTGATGACATCGGAGGTGAGGTTGGCCCAAGGCAGTTTCTCGGCTGGGTCGAACATACCCAACTCGAAACGGCCCATGAGGGTCTTACGCAGGTGACCGTCGAGGTCGCTCTCCTTGATGAGTCCCTTCTGCAGACCCTCTGTGAGGTTCATGAAGATCTTACCACACTCCAGGTCAGTACCATTAAGAACGGCATCGACAGAGGCTGAGAGGGGATCCTTGTGGGTCTCGTGCTGGCCACGGTTGAAGAAGTTATTGATAGCGTCGCAGTCGGTCACCACCAAACCATCATAGCCCCACTTGTTGCGCAGGATGTCGATGAGCAGGCGGTCGCTGGTGCAGCAGGGCTTTCCTTCGAAACGCTGGTAGGCACACATCACCTCACGCACATTGGCTTTCTTCACCAAGGCCTTGAAGGCAGGCAGATAGGTCTCCCACAGGTCGCGGTTGGTGGGCTCCACGTTCATGGAGTGGCGCAAGGGCTCTGGTCCGCTGTGCACAGCATAGTGCTTGGCACAGGCGTGAGTCTTAAAATACTGATCGTTGTTGCCCTGCATGCCGAGAACGGTTTGAACACCCAGCACGGCATTCATGTAGGGATCCTCGCCGCAGGTCTCCTGACCACGTCCCCAACGGGGGTCACGGAAGATGTTGACGTTAGGACACCAGAAGGTCAACTCGGGATTGCCTGGATAATAGGTCTCGCCCATGCCCACATGCTTCACGCTGTGGTCTGAACGGTTCCAGTTGGCACGGGCCTCATCACTCACCTGCGAGAAGACATCGTGCACTAACTTGGCATTGAAGGCAGCAGCCATGCCAATGGGCTGTGGATAAACGGTGTAGTCGCCCTGACGCACACCGTGGCAGGCCTCGCTCCACCAGTTGTAGGAGGGAATGCCCAGACGCTCGATAGAGATTGACTTGTTCATCATCAGTCCTACTTTCTCTTCAGGCGTCAGCATGCCTAACAGGTTCTCTACACGCTGTGTTCTTGGCAAATTGGTATCTTGCCAAGCATACTTCACCTGCGCATTTACACTTGTGGCACCCATGGTAATGGCCAAGGCAGCCAACATTAACTTTCTTTTCATGTTGTTGTTTTTAATTATGGTTATATTTACAGCGCAAAAATACAAAAAATCCGGCGCAATGATTGCGCCGGATGTTTCAAGAACTTTTCTTTTTGTCTCATTTAGTGCTTACGATTAGCTCGCTGCTCGCGGTATTTTGCCTTTTGACGGGCCGAGCCGCTGCCATGAGCTCCCGTAATATACTTCTTTTTCTTGGCTTTGGTTTTCACCTTCCCCTCGTTGGGGTCTTTGCGTTCGCCACCCTTTCCAAAGGAAATACCATTCTCAAGAATGCTCTGAAAATCGTCTTCGCCTACCATAATTATGGGTTTTATGGGGTAAATGAACCAATCTATTAATGATGGAACAGACGCACACCTGTGAAAGTCATGGCAATGCCATACTTGTCGCAGGTCATAATGACATGATCATCGCGTACGGAACCACCTGCCTGAGCAATGTACTGAACACCACTCTTGTGGGCACGCTCGATATTGTCGCCAAAGGGGAAGAAAGCATCACTGCCAAGGCTCACCTCGGTGTTCTTGGCAATCCACTCTTTTTTCTCGGCCAGGGTAAGTACCTCGGGCTTCTCAGTGAAGAACTGCTCCCATGCGCCATCACGCAATACGTCATCGTGCTCATCCTCAGAGATATACACGTCGATAGTGTTATCGCGGTCGGCACGACGGATGCCTGGCTTGAAGGGCAGGTTGAGCACCTTGGGATGCTGGCGCAACCACCAGATGTCGGCCTTCTGACCAGCCAGACGGGTGCAGTGGATACGGCTCTGCTGACCAGCACCGATACCGATGGCTTGACCGTCTTTCACATAGCATACAGAGTTTGACTGAGTGTACTTCAGGGTGATGAGAGCAATCATCAGGTCGCGACGAGCCTCATCAGAGAAGGTCTTATTCTGGGTGGGGATATTCTCGAACAAAGCGGGATCGTCCAACTTAATCTCGTTGCGACCCTGTTCGAAGGTAACGCCAAACACCTGCTTCGTCTCGATGGGAGCGGGCTTGTAGTTGGCATCAATCTTAATCACATTATAAGTACCCTTGCGCTTGTCCTTCAGGATCTCAAGAGCCTCAGGGGTATAGTCGGGTGCAATCACACCGTCAGACACCTCACGCTTGATGATCAGTGCTGTTGTGGCATCGCAGGTATCGCTCAGGGCAATGAAATCGCCATAAGAAGACATGCGGTCGGCGCCACGGGCACGAGCATAGGCACAAGCGATGGGACTATCGTCCAAACCAGGGATGTCGTCGACGAAATAGATGTGCTTCAACGTGTCGCTTAAAGGCAGACCTACGGCAGCGCCTGCGGGTGAGACGTGCTTGAACGAGGCGGCAGAAGCCAAACCTGTGGCTTGCTTCAACTCTTTTACCAACTGCCAGGAGTTGAGTGCATCCAGCAGGTTGATGTAGCCAGGACGGCCGTTAACGACTTCGATGGGGAGCTCAGAGCCGTCGGCCATGAACACACGCGAGGGCTTCTGATTCGGATTACATCCGTACTTCAAGGGTAATTCTTTCATTTTTGCAAGGCAAATTGGTTTGTGGGTGCAAAGTTACGAATTTTAAGTGAAAAAGTGAAAAGTGATAATTGAAAAATTGCTGTCAATCATCATTTTATCTAAAACTTCCAACGCAGTTGAAGGTCTAAGTCCGTGGTATGCGACTTTGCTATTTGCTGCATACCCGAGCTGATAACGTCGCGGTCGAAATAATTAGTGTGGCCTAATTTGGCAGAAAACAAAAGATGATTTGTTATATCAGCCTTAACGAAAAGGGCAGCACGAACGCCGTGTCCGTAGAACATAGGGAAAGAGAAGTCGTGCGCCAGCTGTCGTTCGTAGATGTAGATACGACTGTTATAGTCATCAGTATCAAAATAACCTGTCATCAGACTGGCCTGCCAGTGCTTGGCAGAATATGCCAGATGTTCGCTCACCATATAGCCACGACTCGTAGTCTTGTAATCAGAACGGGTATAATCCAACTCTGTCTTGGCACTCCATTTTGAGGGATGCGCATAGGTCAATGACAGTCGGCCGCGATGCTCATTATCTGGAATCAAGGCTGTCTTCTTCTCATTATCCTTTTGACGAAGGCGAACACGATGGCGAGCATTGACAGACCATCGCCGCAACTGATAATCGGCTTGCAATGAAAAGTCGTATGAGTGCGAGGACTGTGACACCAGATAGCGTGCCCAAGGGAAATAGGCATAGTCGGCATACGCTTGCAAATACAGGCGGGCGAGAGGGTTCCACGTCAACCCCAGATAGTAGCCGGCCTCATTCTGAGTGCGCGAGCTCTCGCCAAAGCCATGAGCATGAAGACCCGTATAACGATAACTGTAGAAACGCTGAAAAGCCATGATGCCGAAGCGACCTGACGGTTGAAAACTCAAAGAATGGATAGAAGCCAGCGCACCATCACGGTTAACGGCCGTCTCACCATTCAGCGACAGGCGATGATGAGTGTAACCATAATCAACACTTGCGTTAAAGAAATGCGTTCCTTGGGCATAATAACGACGATAGAGCTGCTTGGTGTTAGGATGCAGCTGACGGTCCAGCTGCGTATAAACCATGTTGGCACCCAGATGAAAGCCACCCTGCTGATAGCGGATGATAGCACCAACATCCGTCTGATGACTATTATACTTCTTTTGCAACTCAGAGAATGTGCGATGATAACCACTCGTAATGATTGTCGATATGGTGCCATCCTTGTTTAGTGTCGCATCAATAGGGCGGTAGGAAGCAAAGACCGTTACCGTAAGCGGACGGAAGAGACGGACAGTGGCAGCCGCTCCCTGCATATAATCAGCCTCAGAACGAGAACTATGTGGGCGCAGGGAATTCGTGCGTCGACCCATATTCTGCAGCATCATTTGCTTTCCAAGCGAGAAACTCGTGTTAAGCACAAGTCCCATAGCCGATGACACCTTATACTTTCCCACGATAGCATTCTCCAGAAAGCCCAATTGCTGTATCTGCAAATAATACGAATAGGCATCATATCCCCACGGATTACTAGTCGAGAAAAAAGGCTCACCCGCATCCTGAGCCCCAACGAGTCCCACCCTCAGATAAGACCCATACGCAAACTCATAGCGAAAGGAATGGCGATACTTATACCCTAAATAGCCCGTTGTATCTCTAAGCAAGTCGCCCTTTCTATTATAAAACGGCACACGACCTGTCAGCGTCATGGTGTGCTTACCATATTTAGCAATCGTAGACCAACTGGGAAAAGACTTCTCCTTAACAGGCGCCTCGCCAATTGCAACGAAGAAAGGCAGCAGCGCCAACTGCTGGTAACTCATGGCCTTCACCATGCGCAACTCACCCAGAGAACGCATGGGTCCGTAGCGAAGCAGATAATCCATGAGCTCGTCTATCTGTTGCTCCGAAAGAAAAGGAAGCTGTTCCAACTCCTGACGGTTGGTGTTATTCAGGTTGATGGGATGCTCGGCCAACTGCTGCAGACGCTCATAATCATCTAAATCCGCGTCATCGTCCGTATTCTCCGCATCATAAATCTCATGCCACACCTGTTCCCATGAGCCCTGTTCTTGTGCACAGACCGACAGACAGCATAACAAAAGCAAAGAGACAATACCTAGCCGCATAGCATCATAAGAAAAAGATGCTCTCTGGCCCCATATTGAAAAGAAGATCCAGAATACTCAGGTTCGATAAGAATCCATGTTTCTGCTGGTATACCTGATAATACTTACGCAGCATAAACTCACTGTCCTCAAGCGGATGCTTAGGGTTTATGACCAAGCGGAAATCAGAGCAGTCCTGCGAAGACTGATGAACGATACTCGGCTGAATATCCAGCAACTCACACACCTTCCTGCAGATAGCATCATTATAGTCCACCAGACGTTCCCAGTTGTTCTCCTTGAAGAAAGGACGCAAGTCATCCTCATAATACTCAAAGAAAGCCGAATCGCCATAGGCCGACTGCAAGGCCTGCCAATGCAAGTGCCGCCAATTGCCATGATCAGAAATCAGCACATCACTGATAGAAGACTTCGAATCGTGAACCACAGGAACCGTCAGCGCCTGCACACCCTGAGTAGTTGCAATAAGACATCGGTTGCGATAAGTCTGCTTCTGGAAACGCTCCTCACCGTCGATGACCACCTGGTCATAACGATGAAGCTTCTGATACCATTGAACAGGACCGAAGTAAGTAGTAGACAAGCATGCCGTGGTCATAGTGGAAGAAGCATTCTGTTTGTTCGCCAGCCATCCCATACAGATGACTGCGGTTCATGACTATAGACCACCATGAAGGCACGTCCAATAATAAATTCCTCAGAAATAAAACCCAGCGTTTTCGAGTCCACCGCATTAGCCGGATTCACAGACTCCAGCCAATAGTAATCCCCATCGGCACAGTCTTTCAAACTTGGCACGACGAGTGTCTGCCCCTCATAGTTGATTGTATCGCCAGGCAATGCCTTGCAGCGACAAATTAGAATCTGTTTCCTGTCCTGCGGCAGTTCAAAAGCCACCAGATCGCCCTTACGAATAGGGCGTCGCACGATGCGACCATAGTCAAAGAAGCCATCCTTCTTACCCACTCGCAGTCCGTAGCTCCATCTGTTCACCACGATACGGTCACCAGCCTGGAATGTTGGTTCCAGGCCAGTGCCATTGATGGTATAGATGGTGAAGCCTACCACCCTAACAACCATCAGCAGTGCGAAGGCTATCAGGAAAGCGAGTAGGAATCGGAGGGTCTTCTTCATGCTTTTGCTCTCTGTAGGCTGCGACAGTGTCGCGACTTACACGTTATTTAATATTATCAACGATACTGAACAGGCGACTCCAGCGGATGCCCCCACTAAAGAGGCCGCGGTCAGGATCACTGCTCCACCAGATGAAGATAGGCTTACCCACGATATGGTCCTCGGGCACAAAACCCCAGTAACGCGAGTCAGCCGAGTTATGACGGTTGTCGCCCATCATCCAGTAGTAGTCCATCTTGAAGGTATAGCTGTCCGTCTGCTCACCATTGATAAAGATCTTGCCATCGCGCACCTCCAGGTCGTTATGCTCATACACCTTGATAGGGCGCTCATAGATGGGCAGGTTATCCAGCGACAACTTAATACTCTCGCCCTTCTTAGGAATCCAAACAGGACCATAGTTATCGCGCGTCCAGCTCTTCACCATGTTCTTCGGATAGATCTCGTCCGTTCTGTTATCAACCTCTGGAGCAATTGCCTGCACCAAGTCCTTTCTGCTCTTCAGCAACTGAGCCGTTTTCTTGGTCAGAGGCATCACCACACGGTTGTTGCGGAACTGCTGAGTGAGTTGAATCTGACCCTCGCTCTTAAAATAAGCCTGGTCAGCACGACTCAATCCCAGGTCCTCGCAAGTAATACCGTTCTCCTTTAGGAAGTCATTATCCAGAATGACACCATCGTTAAACAGCACATCATATTTATACTGCACATTGTCAGGCTCCTTATTAGCCTTACCATTCAGATAAACGATATGATTCTTGATCTGTAGCACATCACCAGGCAGACCCACACAGCGCTTTACATAGTTCTCACGACGGTCAGTAGGACGATAGCCAATGCCGCCAAACTCATGTGCATTAGCCGAGATATACTGTCGGCCCAGGTTATAGTACTCCTCAAAACGCTTTCTCTGTTCCATCTTCGACAGCGAGTCGATAGGATAAGCCAAAGGATAGTTCTGCTCATAGATCTGACGTCCATAGCCATAGCACATGCCATAGTATTCCGTCTGATAAGGCACATTCTGACAAATCGTATCACCAGCGGGATAGTTAAACACCACGATATCGTTGAGTTCCACCTTACCCAGTCCAGGCACACGACGGTATTCCCAGTGCGGCCATTCAATATACGACTTCAAGTCGCCAATGGGCAACGTATGCTGCGTCAGGGGCACGGTCAGCGGCGTCTCAGGAATACGAGGGCCGTAGCTCACCTTACTCACAAAGAGGTAATCACCCGTGAGCAGCGACTTCTCCAGCGAAGAAGAAGGAATCACGTAGTTCTGGAAGAAGAACTGGTTGATGAAATAGACAGCCACCAGCGCAAAGACGATCGCGTCGACCCACGACATCACCGTTCGCATCGGGCCCTCATAGTCCTGCCACCATTTCCAGTTTATTTTCTTCGAAATATAAGCATCGTAGATAAAAGGAATGACCAGCAGTCCCAACCACGACTTCACCCAAAAAAGGAACAGCAGATAGCACACCATCACAAGGACGAACTTGGCCCACTGCTTTTTCATATTCAGTTTAGCTTTTTCTCTTTTTTCCATAATTTTTAGTTTTTCCCAGTTGCTCTAGTTCCCCTAGATTTCCTAGAACTTAAACATATCACTGATGGTCAGCAGTCCGTTGTGGTCCTTGGTATATTCTGCTGCCAGCACAGCACCAAGGGCAAAGCCACGACGCGAATGCGCATCATGCGTAATCGTAATGATATCAGCATCCGAGTCATAGCGAATGGTATGAATGCCAGGCACCTCACCACGGCGTATATGGTCCACACGCAACAGCTTCGGGTCGGTGGTATCCTCAGCCCAAGCCTCCTTGCGATCAATATTCGCCACAATCTCCTCGGCCAGTGTGATAGCCGTGCCACTGGGATGGTCCAGCTTGTGCACATGGTGCGTCTCCTCCATCTCCACGTCATACTGAGGGAACTGGTTCATGATTTTGGCCAGGTAACGGTTGACAGCCGAGAAGATAGCCACACCAATGCTGAAGTTAGAAGCCCAGAACAGCGTCTTGCCGTTCTCACAAGCCTGACGCACCTCGTTGCCGTGCTCCGTCATCCAACCCGTCGAGCCAGAAACCACCTTCACGCCTTTAGCCCACGCCTTCAGATAATTACCATAGGCAGCCTGTGGAGCCGTAAACTCGATGGCCACATCTGCCGATGCAAAGGCCTCACTATCAAAATCCTGCTGATTGTTGATATCGATGACACTCACAATCTCATGGCCACGGCTACGGGCAATCTCTTCAATCATCTTACCCATCTTGCCATAGCCGATTAAAGCTATTTTCATTTTAATTCGAATTAAATTGCGTTGCAAAGATAGTAATTTTTGCCCATTAAGACCTAACAATTAAGAATTTTTTGTATCTTTGCCCACGTAAAAACTAATACTTTAGCAATTATGGGAAAGAAAAAAGGAGGTAAGCGACTGACCAAGCGCGACATAGCCGAAGCCATACAGGCACTGTTTCAGGCCCATCCAGGCGAGACTCTCAGTTTCAAACAGATATTCAAAGCTCTGAAGTTCGACACCCACCCCGTCAAGATGCTCGCCATCGATGTGATGGAAGAGATGGAGTGGGACGACTGGTTGTCAAGAGTCAGCGACAACTCCTATAAGCTCAACCTGAAGACCCAGGTACAGGAAGGCACCTTTATCCGCAAGGCCAACGGCAAGAACTCGTTCCAGCCCGACGATGGCGGCAAGCCCGTCTTTGTGGCCGAGCGCAACTCCATGTTCGCCCTCAATGGCGACCGTGTGAAGGTAGCCTTCATGGCCCGTCGCCAGAACCACATCAAGGAAGCCATTGTCACTGAAATCCTCGAGCGCAAGCACGATCAGGCCGTGGGTATTCTGCAAGTAGAGAAAGACTTTGCCTTCCTCAATGCCGAGGGCAACTTCTTCACCAGCGACATCCTGATACCCAAGAAGAAACTCAAGGGCGGCAAGACAGGCGAGAAGGCCGTGGTAAAAATCATCCAGTGGCCCTCGGCCGAATCGAAGAAGATCATTGGCGAGGTTGTCGACGTCCTTGGCAAGCAAGGCGAGAACAACGTCGAGATGCACGCCATCCTGGCCCAGTATGGTCTGCCCTATAAATATCCCAAGAAGGTGGAAGACGCCGCCCAGAAGATCAACGCCGAGATCTCTGCCGAAGAGATTGCCCGTCGCGAGGATTTTCGTGATGTCTTCACCTGCACCATCGACCCCAAGGATGCCAAGGACTTCGACGATGCTCTCTCCATCCGCAAGGTTGGCAAGCATTGGGAAGTAGGCGTCCATATTGCCGATGTAAGTCACTACGTCACCGAAGGCAGCATCATCGACCGCGAGGCCGAGCAGCGCGCCACCAGTGTCTACCTGGTCGACCGCACCATCCCCATGCTGCCCGAGCGTCTGTGCAACTTCGTTTGCTCACTGCGCCCCAACGAAGAGAAGCTCAGCTATAGCGTCATCTTCGAACTCGACGACGACGCCAACATCAAGGACTGGCACCTGGCCCATACCGTCATCAAGAGCGACCGCCGCTATGCCTACGAGGAAGTACAGGAGATCCTGGAAGGAAAAGACGGCGACTATGCCGACGAGTTGCGCACCCTCGACACTCTGGCCAAGCACCTGCGCGAGCGCCGTTTCAAGAACGGAGCCGTGAAGTTCGACCGCGAGGAGCTGCACTTCGATATCGACGACAACGGCAAGCCCACCCGCTGCTATTTCAAGAAGTCAACCGATGCCACCCAGCTCATCGAGGAGTTCATGCTACTGGCCAACCGCACCGTGGCCGAGTTTATCGGCAAGGCAGGCAAGACCAAGAAGTCGGAAGACCCCAATAAGCCCAGCAAATCCAAGGGCAAGACCTTTGTCTATCGTATCCACGACCAGCCCGATCCCCAGAAGCTCGAGAACCTGCGCACAGCCCTTGCCCCCTTTGGCTATAAAGTCAAGACCAGCGGCACCAAGGGCGCCATCTCGAAGAACCTCAACAAGCTGATGGAAGAGTCACAAGGCGAGCGCGAGCAGAAGTTGGTCGAAACCCTCACCCTGCGCGCCATGATGAAAGCCAAGTACTCCACCCATAACATTGGTCACTACGGACTGGCCTTCGACTATTACACCCATTTCACCTCGCCCATCCGTCGCTATCCCGACACCATGGTCCATCGTCTGCTCACCCGCTATCAGGATGGCGGACGCAGTGTGAACCAAGACCACTACGAGGAACTCTGCGAGCACTGCAGTCAGATGGAGCAGACCGCCCAGTATGCCGAGCGCGACTCCATCAAATATAAGATGGTCGAGTTCATGGCCGACAAGGTAGGCCTGGAGTTCGATGCCCATATCAGCGGTGTCCAGTCGTATGGCCTCTATTGCGAGATCGACGACAACCATTGCGAGGGACTCGTAGGCATGCACGACCTCGACGGCGACTATTATGAGTTCGACGAGCGCAACTACTGCCTCGTGGGCCGTCGCACCCACCACAAATATCAGTTGGGCGATGCCGTTCGCATCAAGGTGGCCCGTGCCAACATCGAGAAGCGCCAGCTCGACTTCATCCTCGCCGACTAATCCCTACCCCCAAGCCCTATCACCGACTAATGGCAATAGAATATACCAAGAAAGAAGAAATCTGGAATACCTGGACCCACGCCGGCGGCGCCATGATGGCCGGAGCAGTGGGCATCGCATTTATCATCGTGGTATGCCTGGGCCACATGGACCGCATGTGGGCCGGCATAGGTGTTGGTCTCTATCTCATCGGCATGATGGGCAGTTATCTGGCCTCCACCATCTATCATGCCCTCAACGAGAAGAGCAAGTGGAAAAGCCATCTGCGCAAATGGGACCATGCCGCCATCTATTGGCACATCGCCGGTTCCTATTCCCCCATCACCCTCATCGCCATGCGCGACTACGGCTATTGGGGCTGGATGCTCTTCACCTTCGTCTGGACCTGCGCCATCATCGGCACCATCATCAGCTTCATCCATCTCGAAGAACACTCCAACATCGAGACCCTTTGCTTCTGCATCATGGGCCTCAGCGTGCTGACAGCCTTCAAGCCCCTGGTCGACACCGTGTCAACCAATGCCTTTGTCTGGATACTGCTCGAAGGTGTTTTCTATATCACCGGTGCCGTGTTCTATTCCTTCAACAAGAAGCGCTACATGCACACCGTCTTTCATTTCTGCGTGTTGGCAGGCAGCATCTGCCATATCGTGGCCGTATGGGACATCCTCATACGCGACATCTTTTAGTTAGTGCGTCTTCACCCGTACGCTCAGCGTCTGGGCGTCAAACGTAATATCCTTGCTACGCTCCACGAAACGGCCCAGGGCACCGCTCGCCGCCAGTTCGTGGGGCGTACCTATTTTCAGTCCCTCGTCGCTAGTCATCAGCCACACCATGTCGGCCACCTGCAGCGCCAGCTCCAGGTCGTGCGTCGACAGGAACACCGTTTTCCGTGCCTCCCTGCTCACCCTGCTCAGCAGCATCAGCATATCCACCTTACTCGGATAGTCCAGAAAGGCCGTGGGCTCGTCCAGATAGATGATAGGTGTCTGCTGCGCCAGCGCCTTCGCTATCATCACTTTCTGTCGTTCACCGTCACTCAGCGTCCTCACCTGTCGGTTCCTCAGTGCCTCGATGCCCACCATCCTAATAGCCTCGTCACAAGCCTCGTGGTCGTCACGGTTCAGTCCGCCCCAGAAGCCCGTATAGGGCGCGCGCCCCATCTCCACCAGTTCCATCGCCGTCATCTGGT
Organism: Prevotella sp. E15-22; assembly: GCF_023204875.1. Lineage (NCBI taxonomy): Bacteria > Pseudomonadati > Bacteroidota > Bacteroidia > Bacteroidales > Prevotellaceae > Prevotella > Prevotella sp. E15-22. The sequence goes on along the minus strand of NZ_CP096247.1, from coordinate 7,295 downwards.
GCACGTCAGGCTTCTCCGTCAGCACAATGCCAATGGTGCGCGCCAACTCATTCTCGCTGTAAGCCTCCAGTTCCCTGCCCTCCAGCTGGATACTGCCGCCCAACTTAGGCAAGAAGCCCGAAAGCGTTTTGAGCAGCGTCGACTTACCCACACCGTTCTCACCCAGCAGACACGTCATTTGTCCGCGTTGCAGCGTGGCCGTCAAGCCCTTGGCCACCACCCTGACATCCTGTTTCACCCTATAGCCAATGCACAGGTCTGATAGTTTGATAGAGCTAACACACTCTTTCATACCATATTTATATGTTTCTATTCCTTCCATGTTTCGCCTACAAAATTAACCTAAAGTGTAAAAATTACCAAAATTTTCGCCAAAAACTTGCACATTTTACCCCTGTGTGTGCACACAATGGTCAGTTTTTTTATAAAAAGTTTGCGTAATTGAATAAAAATGAGTTACTTTGCACCCGATTTTCAAGATAATATCAAGGAAACAAATAAATTATTAACTATTTAAAAGGTAAAATTATGTCAGAAATTGAAAGCAAAGTAAAGGCTATTATCGTAGACAAACTCGGTGTTGACGAAGCAGAAGTTAAGCCCGAAGCAAGTTTCACCAATGATCTGGGCGCAGATTCACTGGATACCGTTGAGCTCATCATGGAATTCGAGAAGGAGTTCGGCATTTCTATTCCCGACGACAAGGCTGAGAAGATCGGTACTGTTGGCGACGCTATCGCTTACATCGAGGAGAACGCAAAATAAATTCATTTTGAATTAAGGATTGAAGAATTGAAAAATTGAAGTTCAGGCTTCATCCTGGATTCGTTTTTCAATTCTTCAATTTTTTTATTTATATCAATTAACAAACTATGGAATTAAAAAGAGTCGTTGTAACAGGTCTTGGCGCAGTGACCCCCCTGGGCAACACCCCCGAGGAGATGTGGAACAATCTCCTGGCAGGCGTTAGCGGCGCAGCACCTATTACACTTTTCGACGCAAGCAAGTTCAAGACCCAGTTTGCCTGCGAGGTAAAGAACCTCAATGTGAACGACTATCTGGACCGCAAGGAAGCTCGCAAGATGGACCGCTACACCCAGTTGGCCATGATTGCTGCTCAGCAGGCCGTGAAGGATAGTGCCATGGATCTTGAGACCATTGATAAGAACCGCGTTGGTGTGGTCTTCGGCGTTGGTATCGGCGGCATCAAGACCTTCGAGGACGAGGTGACCTACTATGGTGTTCATCGTGAGGATGGCCCCAAGTTCAACCCCTTCTTCATTCCTAAGATGATTGCCGACATCGCAGCTGGTCAGATCTCTATCCAGTACGGTTTCCATGGCCCCAACTATATCACCTCATCAGCATGTGCCTCATCAAGCAATGCCCTGGCCGACGCCTTCAACCTCATTCGTTTGGGCAAGGCCAACGTCATTGTGACTGGTGGTGCCGAGGCAGCCATCTGCGAGACAGGTGTTGGCGGTTTCAATGCCATGCACGCTCTGTCAACCCGCAACGATGAGCCCCAGAAGGCCAGCCGTCCATTCAGTGCCAGCCGTGATGGTTTCATCATGGGCGAGGGTGCCGGCTGTCTGATTCTCGAGGAGTTGGAGCACGCCAAGGCACGTGGTGCCAAGATCTATGCCGAGATGGTAGGTGCCGGCATGAGTGCCGATGCACACCACATCACCGCCTCTCACCCCGAGGGTCTCGGTGCAAAGCTCGTGATGCAGAACGCACTCGAGGATGCAGGCATGCAGCCCGACGAGATCGACTACATCAACGTACATGGCACATCAACCCACGTGGGCGACATCTCTGAGGCCAAGGCCATCAAGGAAGTGTTTGGCGATGCAGCCTTCAAGTTGAACATCTCGTCAACCAAGTCAATGACTGGTCACCTGCTGGGTGCCGCTGGTGCTGTCGAGGCAATGGCCACTGTTCTGGCTGTCCAGAACGACATCATTCCTCCCACCATCAACCACGAGGAGGGCGACGAGGATCCCGAGATCGACTACAATCTGAACTTCACCTTCAACAAAGCACAGAAGCGCACCGTGCGTGCCGGTCTGAGCAATACGTTCGGCTTTGGCGGTCACAACGCCTGTGTTGTTTTCAAGAAGTATGAAGCTTAAAGATATCATCAGCAGAATTAAGCTCCCTTTCCGTCAGGAGAAGGAGCTTTTTTCTTCTCTGCGCGCCATCATCGGCTTCTACCCCCACAACATCGAGTACTATAAGGTGGCCCTGACCCATAAGAGCTCAGGCCAGCGCAACGAGAAAGGCCGTCCTCTGAACAACGAGCGACTGGAGTTCTTGGGCGACGCACTACTCGATGCCGTGGTGGGACACATTGTCTATGAACACTTCAGTGGCAAGCGCGAAGGCTTCCTCACCAACACCCGTTCCAAGCTCGTCAGTCGCGAGACCCTGGGCAAGTTGGCCGAGGAGATGGGCCTCACCGAACTCATCCAGAGCAACACCTCCAAGCGTTCACACAACAGCTATATGGCCGGCAACGCCTTCGAGGCCCTTGTAGGTGCCATCTATCTGGACCAGGGCTACGATGCCGTCATGCGGTTCATGAAGAAGCGCATTCTGGCCCAGATGGTCAACATCGACAAGGTAGCCTATAAGGAAGTCAACTTCAAGTCGAAGCTCCTGGAGTGGACCCAGAAGAACCGTGTGAAGATGCAGTTCGACATGCAGCAGCAGACCACCGACCAGCAAGGCTCGCCCGTTTTCAGTTTCATCGTAAAGATTGAAGGCGTTGATGGCTGCAGCGGTCAGGGCTATTCCAAGAAGGAAGCCCAGCAGTTGGCCGCCAAGGAAACCCTGCAGCGCCTGCGTCGCGAGCCCCAGTTTGTCGAAGCCATCTTCGCTGCCAAGAGCGAGCGCACCAAGATGGAGGAAGAGCCCACCGCCGTTGCCCCCGACCTCGAGGCCGAGAAAGAGTTTATTATTAAGACCGATAAGCCAGAGAAGACCGAGACAGCAAGCTGCCAGACCTCAGCCGCCTCAACCGGCAAGCCCGAGGGTGCCGACCTCACCGACGAGTTCGACCTCTCTGATATCACCCACGCCCCCGTGGAACTCTCACGCGAAGAAATCATTGCGGCAGCCGAAGCCGCAGCCTATAACGAATGAAGACCGCTATCATAGGCGGCGGTGCCGCCGGATTCTTCCTTGCCATCAACCTCAAGGAGATGTGCCCCCAGATGGACGTCACCATCCTGGAAGGCTCACAGCACGTGCTGTCCAAGGTCGAAATCTCTGGAGGCGGTCGTTGCAACTGCACCAACTCCTTTCAGGCAGTCAACGACCTGCAGAGCGTCTATCCCCGCGGCCATCGCCTACTGAAGCGCCTCTTCAAGCAGTTTGACCACCGCGATGCCTTCGAATGGTTCGAGCATCGCGGTGTCAAGCTCACCACCCAGGACGACCATTGCGTCTTCCCCCAGTCGCAAGACTCCCACACCATCATCGATCTCTTTCTTCGCGAGGCCCACCGTTTGGGCATCACCGTCAAGACCGGTCACAAGGTGCACAGTCTCAGCGAGCTCATCCCCTACGACTTCGTTGCCGTCACCATTGGCGGCAAGCCCAAGGTCGACGGTCTCTTCTGGCTCCAGCAGCCCATCGAGCAGCCCGTGCCCTCGCTGTTCACCTTCACCATTGAGGATTCCCAGTTGCGAAGCCTCATGGGCACCGTGGTCCAGGCCTCAGCCATGATACCCGGCACCAAGCTGCGCGCCAGCGGTCCCCTGCTCATCACCCATTGGGGCATGAGTGGTCCCTGCATCCTGCGCCTCAGCAGCTATGCCGCCCGCCTGCTCAGCGAGTCATCCTATCGGCAGTCCCTCTCCATCAACTGGACAACATTAAAAGAAAACGAAGTACAACAACAGTTAACAGCCTTCTGTCGTCAGCACGCCCAGAAGCAGCTCACCACCGTTCGTCCCTTCGACCTCCCCCAGCGTCTGTGGACCTATCTCACAGAAAGAGCCCTTTCCGGCCGGGCCCATGCCCCGTGGGGCAGCCTCAACCAGAAAGAGCTCAACCGACTCACCAACACCCTCGTCAACGACACCTACCAGATTGCCGGTCGTGCGCCCTTTAAGGACGAGTTCGTCACCTGCGGTGGCGTATCGCTGTCCGCCGTCAATCCAGCCACGCTCGAGAGTCGCACCCACCCCCATCTATATTTTGCAGGCGAGGTGCTCGACATCGACGGTGTCACAGGCGGATTCAATTTCCAAGCCGCCTGGACCACCGCCTATGCCGTGGCCGTTGCCATCACTGCGCAATGCAACTCGTAACGCCCAGCGACGTAGCAATTGCCGACAAGATAGCCATCAGAGTTTGGAAGGCAAACCTCCACATTTCCTTATTCTTCATCTTAAATCCTTTCTTAATTTAATTGGTTAATAAATTTAGTCTCCATTGGCAGGAGTCTCGCCGCCGTTAGTGCCTGTCTCCTCCTTCTTGGGGTTAGGATTCACATAATCCGTATCCTCCTCCAGTCGGCAGTCCTTCACCATCTCGTTCACACGACGTCCGTCAACGGTCATATGTGTCTCAGGCTGATACAGCACGTGCACATTCTTTACATGCGTTCTCACCGAGAAATTCTCAGGCTTGTCGGCGCCCAGTGTAGACATGCCCAACTTAAAGTTACCCAGATAAGGGATGTTCACACGATAAGAGCCCTGCAGCAAGTCACGCACGGTGGGTCCCAGTTCACTCAGCACTGCCAAGATATCGGCGCGCTTCACCGTACAGTTGTCCTGCATCTTAGTGGCCAGTTCCTCAATGCCAACTGTGCCCTTGATCACTACGCGGCCATACCACTTGCAATAAGCCTTCGACTCCATGTTCTTGTTCTGATACTTCTGATAAATCAACTTCATAATACTTTTTGTGTTTTAAATGGTTATTAATAAATGTTTTTTGTTGTTTCTGCGTCGTTGGATCCTTTCGACGGTGCAAAGGTACAACATTGCCGAAGCAAAATCAAGCATGATGGGGGTACACATGTGGGGATATCACTTCAGCAGCTTTGTTTTCATGCTTCTGCGGTTGCGTCTTGAGGCCGTTTCCACCACATACGACACGTGAATCCAGCAGCACTCATTGTCCATCACCCGTTCCACCAGCAGCTGGTCAAACACCAGGTGCTCCTGCGCATAGCAAGCCATCTTATAAGCCTGCACTTTGCTCGAGCAGTGAATATCGGCCGCCTCGCCCTTGGTGTGCTGCGAGTTCTTCACCCCACCCACGGCCTTGTTCAGGGCCTCACAACGGTATCCACTCGTTATCCGTATCACACCAAAGCGTTGGCGCAGCGGTTCCAGCACATTCACGCATAGGGCCCTCAGGCATTCCACCACCTCGGGTGTTGGCATATTCACAATTTTCAGTCGCATAGCAGTGGCCGACTGTACCATTTCGCGGAGTGTAAAATGCTCCGTCAGTTTTTCGTTCAAATTCATTTGTGTTTCCATGATTCTTTAATACTTATTTATTAATTGTTATTTGTGTTGTTGGCGCCTTTCAACGGTGCAAAGGTACAACATCTCCCCAGCCCCACCAACCCCCTTTAGGGTACGAATCAGGGTACATAGCACCATAACGCACCATTTGTCTAAATTGCTTATACACAGACGTATAAAAAATGTGAAAATATCACTTAGCTTCATCGTCTTTAAAATCTTTTTACTTATCTTTGTCACATGAAAATAATCAACTGTTTCCTCATCCTGCTCCTAGGCCTTGTCCTGCAAGGCTGCAAAGACCATCAGCAAATGTTGACCCAGTTGGAAGAACTGGAACAACAGAACCTGGCCGACTCCCTCATGACCAACGATACACTGGCCATCGCCCTCTGTGACTATTTCGACAGCCACGGCACCCCCAACGAACGCATGCGTGCCCATTATATGCTGGCTCGCACCTATACAGATAGAGGGGAGGCCCCACAAGCACTTGAAGAGTTTATGAAGTCTGTAGAAAGTGCCGACACAACAGCTGCCGACTGTGATTTCTCTAAACTGTCGAGGGTCTATGGACAAATGGCTCAATTGCTTTTCCTGAATCACCTTCCACAAAATGCAATATCCGGTTTCAAAGATGCATATCGATATTCTTCTAAAGTTGGCGAAGGTGCTATTGCCGTAGAATTCTATGCCCAACAAGCTCGATGTTACTATGACCTCAACCTTCCTGACAGTAGCTTTCTTATCGAAAACAATGCCATACGCATGTTTCAGGAGTATGGCGATACACTTTCCGCAAATACAGAAAAAGGGCCTGTCTCATATTTTTTATCAAAGAAAGGCGAGTATTCAAAAGCAAAGTCATATTTGGATAGTTATGAGTTTCACTCCCATCTTAACAAACAAACAATTGAGCAGAATGAAAACTGGAAACTGCTTTATTATTATAAAGGTGTCTATTATCTAGGGATTGCAGAATGCGATTCTGCACTATACTATCATTATAAAACCCTTTATACAAGTAAGTCACCCAACAATCTGGCATTAGCTTGCAAAGGATTATACGAGACCTATACCATGTTGCATAAGAATGATTCTGTTGCAAAGTATGCCCTCCTTTATGCTTCAAATATTAAAAAAGAAACGAATACTTCTTCTACTGCCGCTTTGTTGAGCATTCAACATCTATACAACTATCACTCCTATAAATCTGCAGCAGAAAGTAAAGCCATAGAAGCAATGAGGTCAAAACAAAGAAATGTGATCCTGCTGTTATTCCTCTTATTAGCCTTGACAGTTTCTGCATACGTGTTCTATCGGCTTATAAAATACTTTAGACTGGTGAAACACAGAATCCGTGCGAAATATGCCTCAGATATTCATGACTATAATACGGTTAAGGATGCTTTGCAGGAGTCTGAAAGTAAGAATGCCTTCCACAGGCATCTTGCCATTCAGGCTCAGACGGATTTAGAAGACATGAAAAAGGACATAGAGAATATGCAGAAAAATAACTCTGAAGAAGTTCATTGGGGACTGTCAGATGTGTTGCATAATTCATCCATTGTGAAGCACTTAAAAGAAAAAGCCGCAAAAGGCGGAAAGGCCACCGATCAAGAGTTATCAGAGTTTCGTAACAAAGTCTCACATTATCTTCCTGAGAACTTGACCAGACTATGTTTAAGAAATACAGATATTTCCACCAAGGAGAAACTAGTGTGTCTTTTTGTCTTTGCACGTTTTACTCCAAATGAGATTTGTGTTCTCATGGATATGAAGTCTGCAAATCTTTCAAATATT